>CAVUUY010000007.1:0-510629 GCA_963744915.1 uncultured Alphaproteobacteria bacterium | reverse complement strand
GTGCAGCAGGTCGACGCCAATATCGAGGAGAACAGCTCGGTCTGCTTCTCGCCGAAGTTCCGAAGCCCTGCTCGACCACCGAGGAATGGCTTTTCGGGAATCCGTGGCACCCCAGAGGAACCCCGAAGCCAATGACAATGGGGCAAGCCATTGATGTTGAAGTACTCTTACCATCGTCATCAACAGACCTCGGATCAGTTTCAAAGCATGCTTATTGGGTCCCATACACACCCCACCCCAACATCGAATGGGATAAGTACGTGGTACATCGACAGCCTCTGTTCCGGAGCCCATGTCGCACCGCCTTGAGGTGGCTTCTTCATTCAAGCAAGAGAGCGGTGAATTGAAAACTGCTGTTGTGGAAATATGTATGATGAAACGGAAATTCTCGGAGCAGCAGCTTCAGAAACAGGATCGATGCAAGATGACGAACCCAACAGGCAAAGGTGGTTTCCAGAGGGGTCAGAGTGGCAATCCCGGCGGCCGTCCAAAGCTCCCGGCCGACATCCGGGAGGCGTTCAAGGCCAAGGCCCCAGCGGCTCTGGAAGTGCTGACCCGGTGCCTGCAGTCTGTTCCGGCTGGGGGCTTTAAGAGCAGCGAAACCGTTCTCCTGGCAATATGCTCCGCCAGTTGAGAGGGGATCTCATGAGATTTTTAAAAGGCGTGATATTGCTGTCCGCCGTTTCGGTCGGCATAGCCGTCTTCTACGTATTCGGGAGCCTGGTCGGCTTTGGGGGGAAATCTGGGCGTTCTAACGCGAGACGGGAGCAGGTCGCCGAATGTTTGGCCTAGGGCTCAAGAAGACGGTGATGGAGGAGCGAGCGCCTATCAGCGCGCCAAAGAAAAGGGCGAAATGGACGAGCCAACCGGCAAGGTGAGCCCACCGAAGAAGGGCAAGAAGAAGGTGCCGCCACCCGCGAGGGCGAGAAGGCAAGCAGCTAGTCGATAGACGCAGGCGAAAGAATCAGACGGGAGAATCTTGCCCAACCCACGCCTTTGCTCATTGTGATGTGGATCTCACGTGCCGGACGGACGGCTGTTGGTCCGGTCTGCAAGATGGCCAAGAGGGGAGGCCCACAAATCTAAGTAGTAACGACCTTCGCGCCCGTCGCCAACTAGGGTAGCCGAGCTCGGCGGACATCCGGGCGGTTTGCGACTTGCCCATGGCGAGCTAGCGGGTGAGGCCGACCAGCATCATCCTTCGGGCTCCACGAGGTCGCGGACCAGCAGCGCCCGGAGCTCCGGGGTGACCGCAGGGCGGCGGCGGGCCAACGCTGATGGTCCGCAAGTTGCGTCGCGAGCAGGACGGTCGAAAGCTCGCCCCATGCATAATCGCTGAGGGGGCCCGCATCCAGTCGCCCGCCTCGGGGCTTGCGGTGCTTTCTTAGTTCGACCGGCCGTTGCGCTCAGTGGGTAGACGTCAGCCAAAACAAAGTCAGAACCTCACCACCACATACCGACCGCCATAGGGCTGGTGGTAGACGCCGCCACACCTCCACACGGAAACTGACCCACCCACTTCGCACCCATTGATCGGCATGCTGCAAAAGCGTCGGATTAATACCCAGAAAAAGGATAGCGCCCCTTCCGGGGGAGGGGCGCAAGTGTCAGTGGTTACCAGCCGCCACCCCAACCGCCGCCCCAGCCACCGAAACCGATACCAAAGTTCACGACCGGCGCACCGTATCCGTAGCCGCTATATCCATAGCCACCGTAAGGCACGCAGCCCCAGCGATAGGTCCATGCAAAACCGTATGGGCAGCCACCGCCGTAACCATAGACAACGGCGGGCCACCCACCACCCCAGCCCCAGGCAGGACCACCCCAGCCCCGACGGACAAAGCCTCTGCCACCCCATCCCCGGCGCCAACCCCAGCCGCCGCCTCTCCAGCCTACGCCTCTCCAGCCGCCTCCCCATCCGCCGCCTCTCCAACCGCCGCGCCAGCCGCCCATGCCGCCGCGCCAGCCGCCCATGCCGCCTCCCCACCCGCCGCCCATCCCGCCGTGCCGCCACATCATCCCGCCGCCACCAAAGCCTCGGCCACCGCCGAAGCCGCCGCGTACTGGGATCACCTGCTCGGTGGACACCTGGTTTGCGTGATCGAGCAAGATGGGATGCGGCTGCAGGACAGCGGTAGCCGATTGCGCCGACTGAGCGAACAGCGTGGCTGCAGCGGTTGCAGCCGCCAATACAGTAGCTCTCATGAGCATAGCCATCTTCCACTCCTGACAATGAAAAAGTGCAGAACGACAACTAAAGGCATTAATGCGCCGAAGGAATAAAGTTCCAGCAAATCTCGGTGATTGGATCAAATAGAGAGCTGCCTTCCGGCAGCCGCACCCATTCGCATGCAGCAGGCGTGATATTACCCGACGAGCGGCGAGGAGCTTGGCAGCCAACGGCGTTCGTCTACCCCGTGCGGCGAGATTGAGGGCCACCGTTCTCCATCGGGATAAGTTGAGCGCGCTAAACCGGGATCGTGATCGACGTCAGAGGGGCGCGGGCGCTGCGATTGGAAAACTTGCGTCCTAGCCCAGAGAGCCGCCCGCTACCGCCTCGTGTCCCTGCTATTTGTTAGTATGTCCTAGGGTCCCACCGGCATTATGTCCCGGCGTCCCGCCGCGGTCCTTTACATTGGCATGAGCATTTGCGGCAGCCGTATCGGTCGCCGGAGTCTTGGTATCTAAACCGGCGTAGGGACTGCCTTGCCCAGGTGCCTTATCGCCGTTAGCAAAACCTTGGCTATGACCGAAGGAGTTGCTAGTTGGGCTAAGACCATGCAGTTGAGCGTTGGCGAGGTGGTCGTCCGCCTTAGCGACGCCGAATGAAGCGATAAGAGCCAAAACGGAAACTGAGAGCGTGACTTTAGTCATAGCTAGCCTCCTAGCTCCTCTCCTGTGGGGACCTACGCTGTAGCCACCCGTGTATTTATCGGGTGCGACCAATTGACCTGAAGGAAGATGAGCGCCAGATGCTCGATGCCATCGTCACGTAACCGCACGCAATGAACAGGGTGCTGTTCGCGGTCTATCCTCAATCGCGTGTCGAGTTCCCTCACGAGCCGTGAAGACGATAGATCGCTAGCTACTGATCCGTCAGAAGCGTCGGGATCAGACTGGCTTGTAGATAGCGAGCGAAACTGCCTTCTCGATTGCAACACCCTTCGGCAAGCGGTATTCGTGCAAAGAAACGGTCGCCCGTCTCCCGAACCAGGAAGCGAGCCAAGAGATATAGGCTTATGCGTTGGACCCCGAGATTGAGGGGGCTTGTCGATGACCCGAAGCACGGTGTTTTTCTTTGTTCTTCTTCTCGCTATCCTCGCAAGCATCCCTGGTGAGGCGTTCCCGGCAAAAACCCGCTCAGCCGCAAATGGGATCACCCCTGATTATTCTGAACTCGACCTCTTGGGACAGGTGTATGGCCTCATACTCTCTGAGTCCGTCGAGGTACCAGATCAGCGGAAGCTGATCAGAGGTGCAATCAACGGCATGCTCTCCTCGCTTGATCCTCATTCGAGCTACATGGACCCCCAGGAATTGAAAGAGTTCAATGTCGAGACCGGGGCCAAATTTGGCGGTATCGGCCTTGAGGTGACCCTGGAGAACGGCGTTGTCAAAGTGATAGCGCCGCTCGACGACACCCCCGCAGCCCACGCTGGCCTTCTGGCGAACGACCTCATCACCCGTATTGATGGAGAGGATATTGTCGGGTCGCTCAAAGAGGCGACCGAGAAGATGCGCGGCAAAGTTAACACGCCCGTCACCCTGACGATCGTCAGGCCAGGGCATCAAGAGCCGTTCGATGTCAAGCTGAGTCGCGCTGTGATTCGCATCAAGCCGGTGAAAGCGCATGCAGAGGGCGATATAGGATATTTGCGGCTCTCTTCCTTTACCGAGCAGACCCAAAATGAGCTCGACTTCGCAATGACCCAGCTAGGAGGCGAGCTTGGTCCGAATCTCAAAGGCTGGATTATCGACTTGAGAAACAACCCCGGCGGCCTGGTGGATCAAGCCATCTCTGTCTCCAATACGTTTCTCAAAAGGGGCGAGATCGTATCCCTTCGTGGTCGCGATGGCCGTATGGTCAAGCATTTCTACACAAGGCCCGGGAAATGGAAGAGCGATAAGCCCGTGGTGGTGCTCATCAATGGGGGCTCGGCTTCAGCTTCGGAGATCGTGGCCGGGGCGCTTCAGGACCATAGGCGGGCGATCCTCGTCGGTACCCGCTCTTTCGGCAAAGGCTCGGTTCAGTCAATGATCCCCTTCGGTAATCGTGGGGCGGTGATGCTGACGACTGCCCGCTACTACACACCCTCAGGAAGATCGATCCAGGCCAAGGGGATCTTTCCGGATTTGGTCGTAGAGGAGGACCTGTCCCCAAGTTTGAGATCGCTACAATCGGACAATGGCGAGGCGGGTCTGCGCGGTCACTTGAAGAGCGACGACGGTGAGGAACACGGCGGCTCGTCATCCTATGTGCCGGACGACAAAGGCAAGGATAAACAGCTTCAGGCAGCTATCGCCTTTCTCCATAGTAAGCAGGTGAGTTTGCCTGCCAAAGAGGTGAGCAATTGAACCAAGCTCGTGATCTTGAACCACCGGACGGCCGGTTCTAGTGCATATCGGGCTGGGTTCGCGCCACTTATGCTTTGGCTTCTCAATCTACAACCGGCAACACATCCACGCGATATCGAGAAAGACCTCTTCAACCTCGCTGTCCAAAGGCCAAGAGCGTGCTCCGACACGCCACTGTATGGCGGCTCTCACGGATTAGACAACCGAACCAACAAGCAATGTCCGTAGTTCAGTGTTCGGCCGGTGAACTCCTGATGAGGCTCCTCTCGTTTTTCGCTTTTCCATCAAATGAGAGAGGACGCTATGGCTGAGATGACACCAATTGAAATGCAGGATCGGGAGCTGTTTGCCGCAATGGCGATGCAGGCGCTCATCACCCGTGGTGATGGGCGGGCGGCGGACATGATTGCTACGCAGGCTGTCGCCTACGCCGACGCGCTGATCGAAGCCCTCGCCGCGGATCAGAGCTTGGATTCCTGATCCTTGGGGAGCAAAAAAGAAGCCTCGCAGGTGGATGGCCTACGAGGCTCTTTTTCAGCGATTAGGAATTCACATGTCTCGGGATCAACCCCTGGCTCGCTGAAACCGCATGGTGATGCCACCCTCTCAACGGAGATGGGGCTAGAGAGTTCCTGGCCCCTGATGGACCGGCGACGGCTGTGCAGCTTATCCTCGCAGCCATGCCGCAGCGCCGTTTCCCTCGACCATGGCGATTCGAGCCGATCCCTGGCGGCTATCGGGTGATCGATGCCAATGGCCCAGCGCTGGCGTGTATGGGCCGGCCGCTGTCGCTCTCTCGGACCAACGACTGACCGGTGATGAGGCGGAAAGGGTCGCCAGCTGGCGGTCGGGATCGCCGGGGCGGCCTGCCCAGCACGATCAAGGCGGTGGCGCAATGGGCAGAAGCGGCGAAATCCCGGAGTATCGTGCTGGTGCCAGTCAGCGCCTATTATCGGTAGACAGCAGGTTAAGGGGTTTTGCTACTCGCCAATCGTTGTTCGCCTTCACCGGCGCTGCATTTGCATCCCGAAGCGGGCATTCGCGGACTGTGGGTCGTCTTGGACGAAAATTATTTTGCCACAGCAATCGTCGCCTTCATGTTGGGATGGTATTTGCAGTGGTATTTGATCGGTCCTGTTTTGATCGTGGCCGAATAGGTTTCAGAAGCTTCGATATCCTTGCCCTTGAGCCTTTTCTGGGATCCAGCATCTGGCGTAACCGAGTGCTCAACTTTCGTCTTGTTTACCCAAGTTACTTCGTCTCCAGGCTTGACGGTTGCGTTCGCTGGTTCAAATCGAAAGGGAACACTGGATCCGTCTCCGGTAATGGTGATCGTCTCTGCAGCATGCAGCTGGGCGGGCAGGAAATATAGAAACGCTATCCCCGAAAACAAAAATGCAGGGGTGAAGGTTTGGGAGTTCAGTCTCATTGATCGGGCCTCCTCCTGTTATGATCGACAGATCGGTAAAGATTGTGAAGGGAAGATCGCACCATCCAACTCTCCTCTTGTTCGGAGAATTACATTCAGGACAGTGCCTCCTTCATTCGCAAATACGCCGTATGTCCCGGGAAACATCCGCCGCACAGGCGGGTTCCTTAGCAATCCGACCACCGGCCGACGGTCACCAGCACCTCGGCCAACCGCTGAGGTTGTGGTCAGGCCTGGTATGCTGTTCGCGCAGCGTATCGGGCCGCTTGCTTTGTAGCGCCTATGACGTTACATTGTCGTGTATCGCCATGTCAACACACAGTTCGACCGTATGACCCGTATCAAATCCGCCACCTTGAATATCCGCATCGATCCGGCACTCAAGGCTGCGGCAGAGAAGTTCGCAACTGATGACCATCGGTCGATAACCAGCCTGATCGAGAAGCTGCTGACCGACCATCTGCGGGCCAACGGCTATTTGAAGCCAGCCAAGAAGTGAGCCAAAAATGGCAGTTCAGGATTTGATCGATTGGTATAAGGCCGAGAGGGATCGCCTCAAACGAAAGATCGAGTTGATGGAATCAGGCGGGTGGCGATGTGAGACACCCGACGACAGCGGAAAGTTCGTCGACACCACTAGCCACGAGCTCGACAGTTGCAGGGGTCGCCTTGCTCAAGTGGAACGTCTGATCAAGAGGCACGAACCCAAGCCCGACGAGGGCATCCGGCCCGAGGATCTCAACAGCGAGAACGATGGATGAGGGATGAGGAACAGCTCGGCGGGCCATCGCCAGATCGCAATCGAGGTGCAGAAGCGACGATGGACGCTGAAAAAGTGATCACGCCTCCCGATGATCTAGTCGAATATGTCGGTCGGCTCGTGAAGCTCATCGGGAGTCCTTGCGAGGTGTGGTGGATCGGCAGCGGTGCAGCTGGTAAGCAGAACCCAAAAGACCTCGATCTGCTCGTCAAGGGCTGTCCCACCGGCACGTACGACAAGCTCGCACTCCTCCCCCCATTAGTCGCAGGCAGTCGGTTTGACGTATTGGTCGAGATAGGCCCACACGAATATCGAGCGCCATGGCAAACCGACGACAGGGGGCAAAAGCACCTTGGTGCCAATGGGTGGGAATGGACCCAAATTAGTCCGACACTTGCGGAATACAGCGGCGAGGGAGGAAAGCGCTGCCGCGCAATTCGCCTGCACCCTCCAGCCTGAACTAGCGCAGGGACTGGGGTTGAGTTCGTCCTACGTCGCACAGGAGCTGTTCGAGGCGCCCGCAGATTTGCGATGGCGATCTGCGGTCCATTGGTCAACGGCACTAACGAGTTGAGCAATACTCGATCATGAGGCTTTCCCGGGTGTCCGGGAGCAGCCAATTAGCCTGCTATTTTCTGCAAATTTGGAACCCCAACGGAACCCCAGCCCATCGCTGGAAGGACCACAATTCTCATAAGCAATTGATTTTATTGGCGCACCGGGAGGGACTTGAACCCCCGACCCCCAGATTCGAAGTCTGGTGCTCTATCCATCTGAGCTACCGGTGCGGCTGTCGAGGTGGTCTTGTTCCTACAGGAGGGTTTAGCGAACCGCAAGCTTTGGTGGTTATAGTCGACCACCGCGTGACAGCGAGGAGGCAAGGGCCCATGCGTGCTCGAACGAACTCAGCCGATCTGAACTGTCCCGGCGCGACCAGGATCGTCGGGATCATCACGGCTGCCATTGTGGCGGTCACATGGGCTGCCGAGCCGGTCGGTGCACGCGACTTGAACGGCAAGATCGCGGCGCAAGCTGCAGCGGCATCGGTTTCGCAACAGCCTCGATCGGTCAAGAAGCGCCGTCACCCGCCGCGCCGGGCGTCGCTCGCGCGGTATGGTCGGCATCTTTATCCCTATCCCTATTATCCACCCTGTCCCTATTATTTCCAAGCCTATGCCACCTACCCCTGCGTCGCCCAAGGCTACTATCCCTATCCCGCCTACTCTTACGGCTTCGGCTTTGGCGGTCCATTCTGGAACGGTGGTCTCGGCGACGATAATTGATGCGATCGCAGCGCGGCCGAAACTCAGCGCGAATTGGTGACAGAAGGACAAGACAACGGCACTGCCGGGCAGCGGAGGCGAAGGTGGGTGCTGCCGGCAACCATCCTCGGCTCGAGCCTCGGCTTTATCGACAGCACGGTGGTCACTGTCGCCCTGCCAGCCATCAAGAACGATCTCGGCATCGATCTCGCGACCGTTCAATGGGTGGTGAACGGCTATATGTTGATGCTTGCGAGCCTCATTCTTCTCGGCGGGACCGCCGGCGATCGATATGGCAGGCGCCGCGTTTTCCTGATCGGGCTCCTGGCATTCGCGGGTGCTTCGTTGCTCTGCGGTCTTGCCCCGACCGCCGGATGGCTCGTCACGGCGCGCCTCGTCCAAGGCGCGGCGGCGGCACTCATGACACCGGCAAGCCTTGCCATCATCGGGGCGGCCTTTCCGGGCAAGGACCGCGGCGCGGCCATCGGCACGTGGGCTGCCGCCGGGGCAATCACCACGGCACTTGGTCCCCTGCTCGGGGGCTGGATGGTCGATGCCATCGGGTGGCGCTCGATCTTCTTCATCAATCTTCCGATCGCGGCGCTGGCAATTTTTCTGTCACTGAAACTGCCGGCAGATCGCGGCGAAAGCGCCAGCAGCCTCGATCTCGCGGGCGCAGCGCTCGCCACCGCCGGCCTGGGACTTCTGAGCTTCGGGCTGATTTCATTGGGAAAAGGCAGTCATGCGGCCGGAGCCTTGACCATTGCTGCGGCGGTTCCGGTCGGTTGGCTGTTCATCGCTGCCGAAACGCGAGCCGAGGAACCGATGATGCCGCTGGAATTGTTCCGCAATCGGAACTTTGCCGGCGCAAATATCCTGACGGTGCTGCTCTATGCCGCTCTCGCGGCGTCGCTCTTCCTGCTGCCTTTCCTGCTGATCGAGCAGCATGGCTACAGCGCCACCGCGGCTGGTGGCGCCTTCCTGCCATTCTCCATCATCATGGGCTTGGGATCGCGCCGGTCCGGCAGCCTGGTCGGGCGGTTCGGGCCGCGTCTGCCGCTGATGATCGGTCCGCTCGTCACCGGCGCCGGATTGATGCTGCTCGGGCTCTCGGGGCAAAATCCGAGCTACTGGGCGGGATTTCTGCCTGGCCTGACGATCACCGGGATCGGCATGACCCTGAGCGTGGCGCCGCTCACCACCACCGTCCTCAATGCGGCTCCCGATGACCGGAGCGGCACGGCCTCGGGCATCAACAATGCCGCAGCGCGGGTCGGCGGTCTTGTGGCCGTGGCAGCGCTCGGCCTTGCTTTCGGACCGACCGGGGCAGCGGCGGTCAAAGGTGCAGCGCTCCTCGATGCGTATCGTGCGGTGATGTTCGCGGCCGCCGCCGTCGCCGGCCTCGGTGCGCTGGCGGCAGCGCTGATGATCGAGAACGTTCGGCCCGAATGCTGAGGATCCGTCGCCTTACAGGCGAAATTCCACGCCGGGCAGAACGCACAGCATCTCGAACAGGAGATTGGCGGCGGTCAGCGCCGTGTTGCCGCTCGGGTCATAGGGCGGCGAGACTTCGACGAGATCGCATCCGACGAGGTCGAGCCCATGGCAGCCGCGGATGATTTCGAGCGCCTGAACCGAGGTCAATCCGCCGATCTCGGGCGTGCCGGTGCCAGGTGCAAAGGCGGGATCGAGACTGTCGATGTCGAAACTGAGATAGACCGGCCGGTCACGCAGCTGCTCCCGGACCTCCTTCATCAGCGGGTCGAGCGATTTGTGCCAGCATTCCTCGGCCTGGACGACGCGGAAACCCTGACGCCGCGGCCAGTCGAAATCATCGGCAGCATAGCCGCTGCCACGCAGCCCGATCTGGACGCAGCGGCTGGCATCGAGCAGGCTGTCCTCTACGGCGCGGCGGAAAGGTGTTCCATGGGCGATCGGCTCGCCGAACATGGATTCGTTGATGTCGGCATGGGCATCGACATGGACCAACCCGACGGGGCCATATTTCTTCGCGATCGCCCGCAGGATCGGATAGGTGATCGTGTGGTCGCCACCGAGCGTCAGCGGCCGGCATCCGTTGGCGATGATGCCATCATAAGCGTCGGTGATGATGTCGATGCAGCGCGGCAGGTTGAAGGTATCGACCGCAATATCCCCGATATCGGCCACCATCAGGCTGTCGAAGGGGGCGGCCCGCGTGGCCATGTTATAGGGCCTGATCAGGCAGGATTCGGCCCGGATCTGCCGCGGGCCATAGCGCGTCCCCGAGCGGTTCGAGGTCCCGATGTCCAGCGGCACGCCGACGAAGCAGGCGTCGAGACCGTCGGTGCGTCGCTCGGTCGGCAGGCGCATCATGGTGGCTGGTCCGCCGAAACGCGGCATTTCATTGCCGCCCAAAGGCTGGTTGAATTTCTGTACCATTGCATTACCCATCATCGCTGGGCGTTCAGCGTTGCATAATTGGTGGTAATCAAGGAAGAGAGTGACATGGCAGCCGAGGTCGCGATTGTCGTTGGCGTGGGTCCGGGGCTTGGCTCGTCGCTGGTGCGGTGTTTCGCCGGCGCGGGCATGACCGTCGTGGCGGCGGCCCGGCAGGCTTCCGAGCGGGCCGAGCTCAAATCATTGGCGGGTGTCCGGCCTGAGGACTGCGATGCCACATCTCCTGGCGAGGTGACCCGGCTTTTCGACCAATCCGAGAGCACCGCGGGGCCGCCATCGCTCGTCGTCTTCAATGCCGGTGCCTATCAGCGAGGCACGGTGAGCGAAACCGATCCAGCCGAGTTCGAGCGCTGCTGGCGGGTCGGCTGCTTCTCCGGCTTCCTGGTCGGGCGGGAAGCGGCGCAGCGCATGATCAGGGCAGGGCAGGGAACCATCATCTTTACGGGCGCCACCGCATCGCTCAGGGGCGGAGCCGGGTTCGTCAATCTGGCGTCGCCGAAATTCGGCCTGCGGGCGGTTGCGCAGAGCATGGCCCGGGAACTCGGGCCAAAAAATGTTCATGTCGCCCATGTCATCATCGATGGCCAGATCCGCTCGCCGCGCTACGAAGCATTGCGCGAGGAGCGCGGACCGGACTCGCTGCTCGAGCCGGACGAGATTGCCAGGACCTACCTCATGCTCCATCGCCAGCAGCGCAGCGCCTGGACCTTCGAGCTCGATCTTCGGCCGTGGGTCGAGCGTTTCTGACGGCGGACGAGATGGGAGCCCCTTCCAACAACGCCACCACCCGGCCGCTCCTGGTGATCGATGGCGATTCTTTCGCCCACCGCTCTTACCACGCGGTTCCGAAGACCATCATGCGCAAGGGCCACAGGCCGGCTGGCGCCATCATCGGATTCGCCAATTTCCTGCTGCGCCTCTACATCACCGAGGTGCCGCGCGCGGTCCTCGTCGGATGGGACACGCTCGATGCGCCGACCTACCGCCACCAGGCCTTTGCAGCCTATCAGGGCGGACGCCGGTTCGATCCCGAGATCGTTGAACAGCTGGCGATCCTGCCGGAATTCGTGGCCGCATGCGGCTTTGCCAATGCCAAGGGTGCCGGCTATGAGGCCGACGACTTCCTGGCAGCGGCGGTTGCCGCCGAAGAGCGCCGGCATGGAACGGCGATCGTGGCGACCGGCGATCGCGATGCCTTTCAGCTCGCATCCGCAGCGACGACCATCCTCCAGCCGGTGAAGGCGGGCGAGATGGCGCGGATCGGCCCGGCGCAGGTGCGCGAGCGCTATGGCGTCGAGCCGCGGCAGGTGCCGGACTTCATCGCGCTCCGCGGCGACCCTTCGGACGGCTTGCCGGGGGCGAAGGGCGTCGGCCCCAAGGGCGCGGCGAGCCTGCTGCAGAAATACCCGACGCTGGAGGATGCAATCGCCGACGGCAGGTTCACGGCACACGCCGAGGAGCTGCGGCTCTATCGCCGCATTGCAACCATGGATGCCGCGGCGCCGCTGCCGGAGCTCGCGGATCAGCGCCCGAGCTTCGACAAGGCCGCGGCACTGGCGAGCGCCTGGGAGCTCAGGCAGCTGGCGGCGCGCCTTGGCGAGCTCGCCGGAGCCTCGGCATGAGCTAGCCGGAGTTGCGCGGCGGCGGGGCCCGGCTCAGCAGCTTGCGCAACAGCCGCACGGCAGCCCAGCAGAAAACGACGACGACCAGGAGCGCAAGGAGGGGCGCCGCCAGCGCCAGGAGCGAGACCACGATCGCGCCGGTGTTTTCCGCCGTGGCGATCACCGAATTGCCGAGACCGCCGGTCAACAGCGTGGAATTGGCGCGGATCACCGCCGAGACGCCCTGCATCAAGCCTGCCACGCCGCCGCCGGCGATGACCGCCGTGGTCCATTTGATGATGGGCGGCAGATCGCCCATGGCCGCCGCCGCGACGACGGTGCCGGCGAGGAAGGCAGCCGGCGTTGCCAGGCTGTCCAGCAAATTGTCGAGCCCTGGTATGTAATAGGCGAGCATCTCGATGATGGCGGCGACGCCGAGCATGACGAGCGCCGAGGGAGTGCCCAGCCAGGCAAAACCCTCGCTGAGCGGCATGTGCCCGGTATAGGCGGCGGCGCTCATGATCAGCATGGGGAGGAACACCCGGAAACCTGTCGCTGCGGCAAGCCCCACGCCAAGCGCAATCGAAATTGCAAGATCAAGCTCAGACATTGAACTAGTCTGTGCCAGGTTCGCGAGACTGTCCATTCGAGAAGAGAGCCTTGTGGTGAGAGACCTTCAGACGCCTGGTCGTTCCGTCGTCATGTCGCGCCAGGGCATGGCCGCCACCTCGCATCCGCTCGCCACCTTGACCGCGATCAATGTCCTGCAGGACGGTGGCAATGCCATGGATGCAGCGGTCGCGGCCTCAGCCGTGCAATGCGTCGTCGAGCCCGGCTCGACCGGCATCGGCGGCGACTGCTTCGCCCTTTATGCGCCGCGGGGCGAGGACCGGATCGTGGCCTTCAACGGCTCGGGACGCGCTCCCGCCGGGGCCACGCTGGAACGCTGCCGGGCGATGGTCGGAACAGTAGAGATCCCGCGCAATTCCGCTTTCGCCGTCACCATTCCGGGCGCCGTCGATGCCTGGGAACAGCTGCTGCACGACCATGGCACCCGGTCGCTCGGCGACGTGCTGCAGCCGGCCATCCATTTGGCTCGCGACGGCTACCCGGTGACCGAGCGGGTCCATTTCGACTGGGCCAGCCAGGCCGATTTTCTCCGCCAGAATCCCGACGCCCGTCGCCTGCTTCTGGTCGACGGCGAGGCGCCGGCCCTCGGCAGCGTCCATCGCCAGGAAGCGCTGGCGAACACTCTGGAGCGGATCGCCACGGGCGGGCGAGACGCTTTTTACACCGGAGCCATCGCCGAAGACATGGTTGGCTGCCTGCGCCAGCTCGGAGGGCCGCACACGCTCAGCGACTTCGCCAATGCGCGCGGCGAATATGTCGAGCCCATCCGCACCAGCTATCGCGGCCATGACGTCGTGGAGTGCCCACCCAATGGCCAGGGGATCATCGCGCTCCTCATTCTCAACATTCTGGAAGGCATGCCGGTTCATCCCGATCCGCTGTCGATCGAACGCTACCATCTGGAGATCGAGGCCTGCCGCCTGGCCTATGCGGTGCGCGATGCAGCAATCGGCGATCCGAAGCACAGCCCGATCGACGTCGAGGACATTCTCTCGCCGCGCTTTTCCCGCGCGCTGCGGTCGAAGATCGCCCAGGGCGGCATAGCGGAACCGGCATCCCATCCGGCGCAGCACCCCTATAGCGACACGGTCTATATCAGCGTGGTCGACAAGGATCGCAATGCGGCGAGCTTCATCAACTCGCTGTTCGACAATTTCGGATCGGGACTCGCCGCACCGACCAGCGGCGTTGTCCTGCATGATCGCGGCATCTGCTTCTCGCTGGTGCCGGGACATGCCAACGCCATCGGCCCGGGAAAGAGGCCGCTGCACACCATCATTCCGGCCATGCTGGTCAAGGATGGACGCGTGTGCATGTCGTTCGGCGTCATGGGCGGCCACTACCAGGCGATCGGTCATGCATCGTTCGTCTCCAAGGTGCTGGATTACGGCATGGACATCCAGTCGGCGATGAGCGTGCCCCGATTCTTTCCGCTGCCCGGTACAAAGACCGTCGAGGCCGAGCTGACGATGCCCGCGGAGGTGATCGGCGCCCTGCAGGGCATGGGCTATGAATTGGTCGATCGACCGTCGCCGATCGGCGGTGCGCAGGCGGTCGCCATCGATTGGGGAAACACCGTGCTCTCCGGCGCTTCCGATCCACGCAAGGACGGCTGTGCGATCGGCTATTGATCGCCGGACGCGCTCCGTTCCTCCCTGGCCGCTTCATAAACTGCCTTATAGGCTTCGGCCGAGGTTCTCCAGCCGACCGGCTGTCGCATCGCCGCGCGGATGAGGCTCTGCCAGCGTGCCCGGTCGGCAAAGAGGTCGAAGGCGCGACCGAGCGCCCGCTCCAGCTCTTCGGGATTGTCGGGTTCGAAGACGATACCGGTGGCGACGCCAACCGCCATCGCGGCAACATTCGCGTCGATGACCGAGTCCGACAGACCTCCCGTTCGGGCAACGATCGGGATCGTGCCATAGCGCAGCCCATAGAGCTGAGTCAGGCCGCAGGGTTCGAAGCGCGACGGCACGAGGATCGCGTCGCCGCCGGCGATCAACAGATGCGACAGGGGTTCGTCATAGCCGATCCTGACCGCGATCCGTCCAGGATAGTCGGCCGCGGCGCGCGCAAAAACGGCTTCGAGCTCGGCAGAGCCGGAACCGAGCAGGGCCAGCTGCCCGCCCCGCGCCACCAGCCCGGGCAGCGCTGCCGCCAGGAGGTCGAGGCCCTTCTGGGGGGTGAGGCGGCTGACCACCGTGAAGAGCAGAGCCGCAGCATCCGTGTCCAGCTTCATGCTGGATTGCGCCGCGAGGCGATTGGCCCGCTTGCCGGCAAGCGAACGGGACAGGAAGGGCCCGGCGATCAGCGGATCGGTCTCAGGGTTCCACACTGTCTCGTCGATGCCGTTGAGAATGCCGCAGAATTTGTCGCCGCGCGCCTGCAGCACGCCCTGAAATCCCATGCCGAGATCGGTGCTCCGGACTTCCCGCGCATAGGTCGGGCTCACCGTCGTGAGCCGGTCGGAGAACATGAGCCCGGCCTTGAGGAAGGAGATCTGGCCATAATATTCGAGCCCTTCGGGGTGGAAGAGCGAGTCGGGAAGGCCAAGCGGCGACAGTTCGCTTGCCGGGAAAAGCCCGGCAAAGGCGATGTTGTGGATGGTGAAGATGCTGGGCGGCAGGCCGGCATCGCCAAGGCGGAGATAGGCGCTGGCCAGCCCCGCCTGCCAGTCATGGCCGTGCACCACATCGACTTTCCAGCCGTCCGGCGCCCCAATGACGAGCCGCGCCGCGGCCCGGCACAGGGCTGCGAAACGGAAATGATTGTCGGGATGATCCTTGCCGTCCGGCCCGAGATAAGGATTGCCCGGCCGGCCGTAGAGGTGCGGGGCATCGACGAGAATGAATGGCGGGCCGTCATCGATCTGCGCCCGCGCCAGCGTCGCCGGTCCGCCGAAAAGATCGTCGAACGCGGCGATCGTCTGCCGCTGCCGCACCCGCTCGGCGACGCCAGGGTAGCAGGGCAGGAGCACCCGCACCTCGCAGCCGAGCGCGCCGAGGGCCCGTGAAAGCCCGCCGACGGCATCGGCAAGGCCACCGGTCTTCACGAGCGGCACGCATTCCGAGGTGACCATCAGCACGTGCACGATCAGTTCCTGAGCCGGTCGATCATCGGCTGGGTGATGAGACAGACCCCGCCCGGCGTTCGGCGAAAGCGGAGCGCATCCTCTTCCGGGTCCTCTCCGACGACCAGACGCTCCGGAATAGTGACCCCGCGATCGATGACCACCCGGTTCAGCCGGGCATGCCGTCCGATCGTGGCATAGGGCAGGGCGACCACATGGGTGAGCTCGCCGTAGGAATGGGTGCAGACACCGGTGAACAGCAGCGACTTGTCGATGCGGGTGCCCGAAATGATGCAGCCGCCGGAAACCAGCGAGCTGGTTGCCATGCCGCGGCGGCCGTTCTCGTCGTGGATGAACTTGGCCGGCGGGGTGATTTCCGCATAGGTCCAGATCGGCCATTGCCGGTCATAGAGATCGAGCGCGGGAACGAAATCGGTGAGGTCGATATTGGCCTCCCAGAAGGCGTCGATCGTTCCGACGTCGCGCCAATATGGTCCTGCCTCCGTCCCCGAGCGCACGCAGCTCTCGGAGAAGCGATGGGCGCTGGCATTGCCGCTGCGCACCAGCGCCGGGATGATGTCCTTGCCGAAATCATGACTCGATGCCGGATCGGTGGCGTCGTGCCGCAGGAGGTCGATGAGCCGCGCCGTTTCGAAGACATAGATGCCCATGCTGGCCAGTGCCAGGCGCGGATTGTCCGGCATGCCCGGCGGGTCCGCCGGCTTTTCCAGGAAGTCGGTGATGCGGTTGGCCGCATCGATCTGCATCACGCCGAAGCCGCTGGCCTCCCGGCGCGGCACCTCGATGCAGCCGACGGTGACATCGGCACCCGAATCGGCATGCTGGACGAGCATTCGCTCATAATCCATCTTGTACACATGGTCGCCCGCCAGGATCACTATGTAGCGCGGTGCGTTGCTCGCGATGATGTCGATGTTCTGGGTCACGGCATCGGCGGTACCGAGGTACCATTTGTCCTCGGAAACCCTTTGCGAGGCCGGCAGGATGTCGAAGAACTCGTTGCGTTCGGGCCGCAGGAAGTTCCAGCCGCGCTGCATATGCCGGATCAGGCTGTGCGCCTTGTACTGGGTCGCCACGCAAATGCGCCGGATGCCGGAATTGATGGCATTGGACAAGGCAAAATCGATGATGCGCGACTTGCCGCCGAAGAACACCGCCGGCTTGGCGCGGCGGTCGGTGAGCTCCATGAGGCGGCTGCCGCGCCCGCCGGCCAGGACGAAGGCCATGGCCGAACGGGAGAGATTGCCGAAGCCTCTCTCTTCGCGTGTCATCGACGGTTCCTCCTGCTAGATGGATGAGCATGTCGAAGAAGATCACCGCGCAGCTAAGGGCAATTTGCCTCGCCTTGCCAGAGGCAACTGAAAAGGAAGCCTGGGGAGACCCCACTTTCAGGGTGCGGGACAAGATCTTCGCGATGGAGAAGCGGGGGGATGGCCGGGTCTCGGTCTGGCTCAAGGCGCCGGAAGGCTTTCAGGAGATCATCGTGGCAGCGGACCCGGAAAGCTATTTCGTGCCGCCCTATGTCGGTCACAAGGGCTGGATCGGTGTCCGGCTGGACAAGCGGACCGATTGGGACGGGGTCGGCAAGATGATCGCGCGCAGCTATCGCCTTGTCGCCCCCAAGCGGCTGGTCTTGCGCCTGGAAGGCGGCGCCTGACGGACGGCCTCTCGGGTCAGCAGCGGCCGAACGGGTTGGTGGCGAGCCAGGCGCGTATCTGCTTGCGGCTTGCCTTCATGGACTAGGGTTAGGACCCTTTTTGGGAGATCGCCGTACCCTCCTTTTCCCTTCTCCCACGCGAGCCGCAGCTTTAACGGAGCGGAAGGCCGGGCCTGTGCCGAACGGCACAGGCCGCCGATCTATCCGCTGGCCCGCGCCCTAGTGCCGGGGGGATCGCTGCCCCTCGACGAAGCGCCCGAGCGCGTCCATCAACAGATTGGTGCCGTGCTCGCGCTGCCCCGCATCGTCGTAGCCATCGAGAAAGGCACCCTGTTCGGTCAAGACGAGGCGTGTTCCCTTGCCGGCCGGCGCGAACTCGATCGTCGTCAGCGAAACCGAGATCCGGCTGGCGCCGAGATGCAAGTCATAGGTGTAGATGATGCGTTGATTGGGCACGATGTCCTGATAGATGCAGTCGAAGACGTGGATCGTGCCACCTTTCGGTCCGCCGCTGGTCCGCTCCCGCCCGCCGACGCGGAAGTCGAACTCCCGCGGACCTCTCTCCCAATCGTCGGGCCCGCCGAACCACTGGGCCTTGGCCTTCGGATCGGCAAAGGCGTTGAACATTTCGGCCGGGGTGGCATCGAAGGTGCGTTCGACGGCGAAGGTGGCGTGCACGACGGAGGGTTTGGGCATGGACTATTCCTTTGCTTTGGCTTCGGCGAGATAGCGCTCCAGGCGATCGAGCCGCCGTTCCCAGACGCTGCGGCGCTGGGCGATCCATCGCTCGGCCGCCTGCAGCGCCTTGGGTTCGATGCTGCAGATGCGGGTGCGTCCGGATTTGTGCGAGCGCACCAGGCCGCTCGCCTGCAGAACCGACAGATGCTGAACCACCGCCGACAGGGTCATGTCGAGCGGCTTCGCCAGCTCGCTGACCGATGCAGGTCCATGGACCAGCCGCTCCACCATCGCCCGACGCGATGGATCGGACAGAGCCTGGAAAGCGAGATCGAGAGCGGTTGAATGGTTAAGCATATGCTTAAGTATCATCCTTCCGAAAGGCCTGTCAATCAGGATGGAGAGGGTGGTGGCGACAGCAACATGTTGGCGAGCAACCGGAAATGGTTGTCGCCGCTGTCGTTTGGCATAGACTTTCAGAGGGATGGTGATTTGGGTTTGATCTGCCGAGGCGAGTAATCCATGCGCAATGCGATTGTTGCTGCTGCTTTTGCGCTTGTGCTGGCGTCACCGGCAAAGGCTTCCGATTACTTCGCCGATGTCGCCCCCTATGATTGGACGGGCGTCTATGGCGGCGTCCATGCCGGCTTCGTCCAGGCCAATGTCACCGTCGACCAGAACAAAGTCCCCATCGACGGCCTGGATGTGAGCTATGAACGGGATTTCAACGGCTTTGTCGGCGGCGCGCTCGGCGGCGTGAATTTCCAGGCGGGAAGCTTCGTCTTCGGTCTCGATATGGATTTCGGTGGCGTTGCTGCCGACGGCGAAGGCACGGCACACGGCAAAGGCACGGTAAACGGCGAAGCCATCGAAGAAGACATCCGTTTCCAACATGGAATCGATTGGGCAGCCCATGTCAGGGGCCGGCTCGGATTTGCTTTGGATCGGTTGTTCGTCTATGGCGCAGGGGGACTGGCCATCGCGGATTTCGATGTGCAAAGCAGTCGAGGCGTGCAAGGCAATAATCGGCTCGACGATGGCGGACATGCAACCGGCTGGAGTGCCGGCGGCGGTCTCGAGTATGCCGCGACCGATAATTTGCTTGTCCGCGTCGAGTTCCTCCATGACGAGTACACCGATGAAAAAGGCATTTGCGGTTTGATCTTGGGTTGCAACAATTTCGAGGTCGGCTTCACGGACAACATCGTCCGCCTCGGCGTCAGCTGGAAATTCATGGGCGGAATGGCGTTCTGATCCAGCGCCGACCCAACGCGCAGGACTGGCGCGCCAATTTGTCCGAATAAATTCCTTGGAGATCAGGCCCTGGCGGGGAACCCATGGCGCGGCCTCACGTTGTGAGCCCAGGAGTCACCACCAACCGCCAAGGAGTGCGCTTATGGGCCTTTTCACAAAGGACATTCGGACGTTGGACGACCTGTTCGTTCATACCCTGCAGGATATCTATTATGCCGAAAACCAGATCATCAAGGCTTTGCCGACGATGATCTCGAAGACCACCGATTCGCAGCTCAAGCAAGGGTTCGAGAAGCACCTGACGGAGACCAAGGGCCATGTAAAGCGGCTCGAGCAGGTCTTCCAGATGCATGGGAAGGCGCCAAAGGCCGTGGACTGCCCGGCCATTGATGGCATCATCAAGGAAGCAAATGAGGTAGCCGGCGACATCGCCGACAAGGAGGTGCTCGATGCCGCGCTGCTCGCCTCGGCGCAAGCGGTCGAGCATTATGAGATCACGCGCTATGGCACGCTGATCGCGTGGGCCCAGCAGCTCGGCCGACCCGATTGCGCCCGGGTGCTGCAGCAGAATCTCGAAGAGGAAAAGGCTGCCGACAAGAAGCTGACGCAAATTGCCGAGAGCAAGGTCAACAAGAAAGCCGCCTGATCGGCCTTAGATACACGGAAGGGCGGTCCGAGCGGCCGCCCTTTAAACTTTGCATCTCTTACCGAAACCGAAGCGGGGCGGCCCAAGCCCCTGACATGACGCCGCCCCGCCCACGGACGATTACTAACAGAAGCGCCCTCGTCCAAACCCCGCCGCGCTTCACCCGTCATGAGCCGCCGTGAGCTGATGACCGGCGCGCGAAGACTGCCCCACAAAGATGGTCAGGATCGTGGCCGTCCCATCACAAACCCGTGTGCAGAATTCCGTGGACGTCGCAACCGATCCAAGCGCCGCAACCATGAGGCGCCGATCGTTCTCAACTGCGCGGACCGTCTTCGCCTTCCGCGGGTGAATCGTCGCCGTCCACCTGCTCTGTCGGATCAAATTCCGATGGATGGGGTCGAGATTGAAGTGCGCTGAACAACGCGATGACAGCGCAAATCGCTGCGAATACGACATTGCTCATGTCGATCCTCCACCGCCTACAGGAACGGTCGGGCGCTTAGCACGCTATCGGGGCATTCTTGCGACAGCGGAGGGATCACCGCGCCCCCCCGGCGATTGTCAGCCGAACGGACTCACGCAGACGCGACGCCGCCCATGGGGGGTGATGTAGGTGTTGCTGCCCGCCCGATAGTTGGGATAGTGCCGCCGGCACCACCTGACATGCCGGTCGTTGCCGACCACCACTGTCCACCACGGGTCGGCATACCAGAAACCGCCGTGATAATAGCGGAAGCGTGCGTCCCGGCGGTGGCGTCCCTCGTGCCGGCCGCGGCGCATGTCCATTTCCCCGCGCCCGCCGTCTCGCCGGCCCGCCTGCTCGCCTTCGCCGCGATGCTTCTTGTGGTCCATAGCCTGGCCGCCGGACTGTCCCTGCTGGTCCTGCATGTCGTGCTGCTTCTTATCGGATTGCTTGCTCGCGCCGGACGGCGGCGTCCCTGGTGGTGGAACGACCTGCCCGCCACCGGCACCGCCACCGGCGCCGCCACCGCCTTGCATACCCTCGGTCTGACCGCCCTGGCCCTGGCCGCCCTGCGTTCCCTGGGCGAAGCTGGCGCTCACCGCAAACCCTCCCAGTATCGTGCTCAGCAGGAGAACTCTGGCTATCGGTAAGATCATCGGCTTCACCTTTCGTTGTCTTGCGAAGGAAGGAAAGTGCCTGCTCAACCCATTGGTTCCGCAACGCCAATGCATTCGAATCGGTTCGTCGCGCACCCTTCGCAGCTCCTTATCCGATACAGATCAGGGTTGTCGAATTGATCATGCGATTTCGCTTCACGTGTCGGGTGTCGGCGACTAGGGTTCGCGCCTCGCCAAAAAAAACAGGAGGTTCCATGAGAGTCGCGCCATATCTGTTCTTCGATGGCCGCGCCGAAGAGGCAATCGAATTTTATCGCCGCGTTCTCGACGCCGAAGTCGAGATGATGTCGCGGTTCAAGGACAGCCCCGATTCAAAGTCCGGCATGACGCCGCCGGGGGCCGAAAACAAGATCCTGCATGCGGCGCTGCGCTTCGGCGACACCGTTCTTCTGCTGTCCGACGGGCATTGCGCGGGCAAGCCGGATTTCCGCGGTTTCGGAATCGCGCTCAGCGTCGCCAACGATGCCGAAGCGGATAGCAGGTTCGCGGCACTGAGCGATGGCGGTCAGGTGCAAATGCCGCTCACAAAGACGTTCTTTTCGAGCAAATTCGGCATGGTTTTGGATCGTTTTGGCGTCATGTGGATGGTCATCGTCCAGCGCTGATCTCAATCGAGCGCGGCTGCCGCCTCGGAGGCATCGCTGGACGACGGCGGCAGCCGCGCCGAGCCGATCAGGATTACGAAGGGAATCGTTATCAGCGTTAGCCACATTAAGAGCTTGAAGTCATTTGCGTAGGCAATGATGGTGGCCTGTTGAGTGATCAAGGCTTCCATCATTGCGCGGCCAGAATTGCTGGCCATGTTAATGATTGATGCCACATCGGGTGCCTTCATCGCGTCATTGAATGGCGTTATCGACTCGGCGAGATTGGCGTGCATGCGGGTCGCCATGTTGGTCAGCTGGGCGATGACGATGGAGATCCCGATCGAGCTTCCGATGTTGCGCAGGAGCGTCAGGACGGCGGTCCCCTCGGTGCGCAGATGGACTGGCAGGGTTGCAAACGCCACCGTGCTCAACGGCACGAAAACCAGCCCGAGACCGAAGCCCTGCATCAAGCTTGCGATGATGATCGATTGCGACGAGGTCTGGTCGGTGAAACCGACCATCTGGTGCAGCGTGATGGTCGCGAGCGTGAGCCCGGTGAACACGAGATAACGGGCCTCGACCAGTTTCAGCAGCCGCCCGACAATGATCATCGCCACGAGCGTACCCACGCCACGGGCGGCCAGCAGCAGCCCGGCAGTCAGAATCGGATAGCCGATCACATGCTGCATGAACGGCGTCACCAGCGCCATGGTGCCGAAGAGCACCACGCCGATGACCATCATGAACACGCATCCGGCGACGAAATTCCGATCCTTGAAGAGCTCGAAGCGCACGAAGGGGGAGCTTGCGGTCAGCGAATGAGCCAGGAAGAAATAGAAGGCCGCGGCGGCGATCACCCCTTCCGCAACGACCTCGTTCGATTCGAACCAGCCGAGCTGCTCGCCGCGGTCGAGCATCATCTGCAGCGAGCCGATCGCGAGGGCGAGCGCGGCGAAACCGAACCAGTCGAAGCGCCGGGCGCTGCTGCGCGCCGTCTCGGGCATGAAGATCATCAGGCCGGCGACCGTCATTATGCCGATCGGCAGGTTGATGAAGAACACCCAGTGCCAGCTGTAGTTCTCGGTGAGCCAGGCGCCGAGCGTCGGCCCCATGATCGGCCCGAGCATCACGCCGATGCCCCAGATCGCCATGGCCGAGCCGCGCTCCTCGGCGGAGTAGGCATCGAGCAGAACCGATTGCGACAGCGGCACCAGCGCTGCGCCGAACGCCCCCTGCAGCAGCCGGAAGGCGACCATCTGCTCGATATTCTGCGCCAGGCCGCAGAGCACGGAGGCGAAGGTGAAGCCGGCAGCGCAGATGATGAACAGCCGCTTGCGCCCGAACCGCTCCGCCACCCAGCCGATCGGCGCGGTCATGATCGCCGAGGCGACGATATAGGACGTCAGCACCCAGTTGATCTGGTCGAGCGAGGCCGACAGCGAGCCCTGCATATACGGCAGCGCCACATTGGCGATGGTGGTGTCGAGCGCCTGCATGATCGTCGCGCTCATGGCGCAGATGGTGACCATGATGCGCCCCGGACTGGCTGCCGGCGCGCTGGCGGCGATGGCAGTCAAGGCTCGGCGTCCCGTGCAAGGGTCGGGCCGGCGCCAAGCAACGAGGCGAAGGTGCGGCGGCGCCCGGTGTCGATGGCGACGTTCACGCTCATGCCGGCGCGCAGCAGAGACAGGTCCTGGCCAGGGTCGAAGGCGATCCGCACCGGCACGCGCTGGACCACCTTGACCCAGTTGCCGCTGGCATTCTGCGGCGGCAGGATGGCGAATTGCGCTCCCGTCCCCGGGCTCACCGAGCTGACCGTGCCGTGGAACGCCTGGTCGGGGAAGGAATCAACCTCGATGTCGACCTTCTGGCCCAACCGGAGATAGGTGATGTCGGTCTCCTTCGGGTTGGCGTCGATCCAGGGAGCCGAAGCGTCGATCACGCTGAACACCGGCATGCCGGCGGTGACGAAACGGCCAAGCTGGATGCTGTCGACCTGGGTTGCGGTGCCGGAAATCGGCGATTTCAGCACCGTGTGGTCGAGGTCGCGCCTGGCCTGGTCATAGGCCGCCTTGGCCTGCAGATAGGCGGGAAATTGCTCGACCGTCAGATTGGGATCGCCGAGCAGCTGGTTCAGCGTGGAGCTGAGCTGCTGCTTGCCGAGCTCGAGCTGCAGCTCGGCAAGCAGGAGGGCCGCCTTGGCGTTGTCGAGGTCGACCTGCGTGCCCGCCCTGTTGGCAGCGAGCGAGCTCTTGCGCTCGACGTCGCGGCGTCTGAGGTCGACCGTGTTCTGGCCGAGCTCGACGAGGCGGCTCAGCGAGCTGTAATTGCTCTTGAGACTGGCGAATTGGGTTTTGGCGGTGTCGAGCTTGCTCTGCGCCTGCTTCAAGTTGAGCTGGAAGGGAATGGGATCGATCTCGAACAGCGGGTCGTCGAGGCCGACATGCTGGCCTTCCCGCACCAGCACGCGCTGCACCTTGCCCGAAATGTCGGGCGTGATGAGCACTTTCTGGGCCCCGATATAGGCGTTGTCGGTCGCGACATAGCGGCCGCCGGAAAGGTAGAAGCCGACACCGAGCAGGACAATGATGGCCGGCAGGACGACCAGCAGCAGCATGCGGATGAGGCGCCGCCGCCGCTCCGCCGAGGGGCGCCTTCCCGGCACTGCGGCGGTATCCGGCTGTGGTGCGAGCTTGAGTGCGGGTTCAGCCATAGCGCTTGTCCAGTGCGGCGTGCTTGCGCTGAATGACGCGGCGCAGGTTCTCCTTCACCGCATTGAGATGCCCGAGCATCAGCGCTTCGTCGGCCGGATCGATCCCGGCGAAGGCGGTCTCGCTGAGCGCCTCGCCGAGCACGCTCAGCTGCTCGAGCAGCGGTCGCGCGGCCGGGGTGAGATAGAGTCGTTTGGCACGGCGATCCTCGGGATCGGGCCGGCGTTCGATCAGACCGTTGTCGCTCAGCCCGTCGAGCAGCCGCGTCAGGCTGATCGGCTGCAGATCGAGCATGTCGGCAAGCTCCGCCTGCTTCAGCCCCTCGAACCGGTCGAGGCGGGCCAGAACGGCCCATTTCGCCCGGCTCATGCCGAATTGTGCCGCCTTCTGGTCGGCATAATTCCGCAGCAGGCGCGCTACATCGTTGATTGTAAAAGCTAAATCGCGCTTTTTCGACATCATGGGAATCCCCTGCCGCGGAAAGATAATAAGTTGGCTTATAATATGCAAGCTGATGAAAACGGCGCATGGCGGCATTGCATCGGCGGAGGGGTTCGCTCCGGGGCCGGCAAGATGCCGTCCGAGCCACGGCTCACATGTCGCCGCTCGCGCCTGTGAAATACTGCAGGAACAGCTCGCGCTCGGTGGTGATATCGAGCTTGCGGTAGATGCTGCGCCGGTGGTTCTTGACCGTTCCGACCGAGATGGCGAGCCGCTTGGCGATCAGCGCCGTCGGGTAGCCGGCAAGGATCAGTCCGACCAGCTGCCGCTCGCGGCTACTGAGGTCCGGCCACAGGCGCTGCGGCAGATTGTCGTCGAGCTGGCGGGCGACCGCCGGCGGCTGGCTGGTGCGCATGAAGCCCGGCCGGCGCGACTTGGTATCGAGCGCGTGGAGCGCCGCAAACACCGGAAACTGCCCTTCGAGCCTGGTAATCTCGGCGCTGCTGAACGCCTTCTTGCTGCGATCGAGAAAGATCCCGAGGCACCAGCCCGGCCCGTCCTCCAGGAGCACCCCGACCTCGTCGCAGATCACCGAGTGGGCGAGAAACTCGGCCACATAGCGGCCCCGCTTCACATCCGGCCCGGCAAAGCTCTTGAGCGGCACCACGCCCGGCCGGCGATGACGCCGCCAAAAATGGAAGAACGGGTCATGCAGATAGTAGATCTCGAGATAGCGCTGCACCATGGCGTCGGAGAAATTGCGATGCGACACGAACTCCGGACGCTGCGTCGTCGAGTAGCGCGTCACGGTGACGAGATCCTGCGGCACCAGCTCGCGGATCAGGTCGACCATCCGTTCGACATGCTGATCCGAGCCGATGCCGGCAATGGCGCGGGCGAGCGCCTCGGTAATGCGACGGTCGGTAGGCTCTGCCAGCACGGCTCCATCTTCTATGCCCAAAGGCACATAGGCAAGCCGGGCGGCGAGCCCTTAGGATCGATCCCGAGCACCATTGTTCCCCGAGGCAGCAGGCATGGCCATATCGCAACCGATCGTGGTCGGCATCGACGCCGGCGGCACCATGACCGACACCATCCTGGTGGACGAGCGGGGCCATTTCAAAATCGGCAAGGCGGCGACCACGCCGCATAATGAAGCCGATGGGTTCATCGCCTCGGCGGCCGATGCGGCCGATGCCTGGGGGATCTCGCTCGAGGGCTTGTTCGGGGGCGCCAAGGTGGTGCTCTATTCCGGCACCGGCATGCTGAACACGCTGCTGTCGCGGACCGGCGGCAAGCTCGGGCTCATCACCACCAAGGGACTGGAGGACATGGTGCTGATGGGCCGCGGCCTCCAGGCCTGGGCCGACTACTCCTATGCCGACCGCCTGCATGCGGTGACCCATCACCATCCCGAGCCGCTCGTGCCGCGCAAGCGCACCCATGGCGTGACCGAACGGATCGACCAGTTCGGCGACGTCATCATCCCGCTTTACGAGCATGAGGTGGTGGCGGCAGCCCGCAAGCTCCTGGCCGACCGGGTCGACAGCATCTGCATCATGACCATCTTCTCCCATGTCAATCCGGCGCATGAAAAGCGCATCGCCGACATCGTCCGCGACGAGATCGACAAGGCCGGCGCGGCGGTGAAGGTCTATGCCAGCCATGAGGTGCGCCCGGTCATCCGCGAGCAGTCGCGGCTCAACAGCGTGCTGATCGAGGCCTATGCCACCGGCCGCGGCCGCAAGCAGCTGACCGGCATCGAGGAGATCGCGCGGCGCCATGGCTTCCGCTATGGCGTCCAGACGCTGCTGTCCTTCGGCGGCCTGACCTCGGTCAATCACCCAAGGCTGCATGAGACGATGATCTCGGGGCCGATCGGCGGCATTCTCGGCGCCGCCTATATCGGCCAGCTCATCGGCAATGATTCGCTGATCTGCTCCGACATGGGCGGCACGAGCTTCGACATGGGCGTGATCACGCGCGGCCAGACGCGGATCGAGCACGAGCCGATCATGGACCGTTTCAAGCTCAACGTGCCGACGCTTCATCTCGACTCGATCGGGGCCGGCGCCGGCATGATCCTCAAGGTGGATCCGCTGACCGCCAAGGTGAGCCTGGGGCCGGAAAGCGCCGGCGCCGATCCAGGGCCCGTGTGCTTCGACCGCGGCGGGGAGGAACCGACCATCGCCGACTGCGATGCCATTCTCGGCCGGTTGAACCCGGACTATTTCCTCGGCGGCAAGGTCAAGCTCGACGTCGCCAAGGCGACCCGCGTCTTCCAGGAGAAATGCGCCGACCGGCTGGGCGTCGATCTGCACGAGGCGGCCGAGGGCATGATCGACATGCTGGAGCAGGAGGCCAGCAGCGCGCTCCGCCGCGTCATCTCGGGCCAGGGCATCCATCCTTCGGAGTTCACGCTTCTCTCCTATGGCGGCTCGGGACCGCTGCACCTTGCCGGCTGCAGCCGCGGCATCGGCTTCCGCGACATTCTCACCTTCCAGTTCGCCGCCGCCTTCTCCGCCTTCGGCTGCACCACCGCCGACTACAAGCGGCGCCATTCGGTGTCGACCCAGATCGATATCCCGACCGCGGCCGATGACGGGCTCCTCGCGGCGACCGGGCGCAGGATTTCGCAGACCTGGCGGGAACTCGGCGAGATCGCCGTCAACGAGATGCTGGTCGACGGCCATGCAAGGGAGGCCATCACCACGGTGCCCTTCCTGATGGCGCGCTACACCGGCCAGCTCGAGGATGTCGAGGTGCCGGCCCGCATCTTCGCGATGAGCTCCGCCGCCGACATGCGCGCCACGCTTCTCCGTTTCGAGGAAGTCTACGCCAAGATCAACCACCGGGTGTCGCGCTATGGTGCCGTCGGCATCACCATCACCGAACTCGGCCTCACCGCGACCGCCGACAAGGTCAAGCCGGTGCTCGAACGCCGGCCGCTCGGCCGCGCCGATGCGCGCGAAGCCCACAAGGGCCGTCGCGAGGTCTATATCGGCGGGCGCTGGCACCGGGCCGATCTCTACGAGATGGACCGGCTGATGCCCGGTCACGAAGTGCGCGGTCCGGCGATCGTCGAGCATCCGGCCACCACGCTCGTCGTCCATCCCGGCGACCAGGTCTTTCTCGACGAGTGGACCATTCTCCATTACAGGCACGGGTGATCGCCATGGAAAGCATGCCGCTCAGGGACCGCCTTCTCCAGTCGGAAGAGCTGATGCAGCGGACGGGATGCTACGACGGCATCACCGAGCTGGTGCTGCGCCAGCAGGATCCCCTGAAATTCGAGGCGTTGCATACCAAGCTGCGCGCCTTCTGCGTCTCGGCGCGCGAGATGGCGCGCCGCATCTCGGCCTCGCCCGGCGTGCGCGAGGTCGGCGAGATGGTGGTCGCCATCTACACGCCGGAAGGCGACGCGGTGGCCTTGTCGAACGGCATCATGGTGCATGTCCACACCATGAGCCGCTTCATCAAATGGATGATACGCGAAGGTTACGAGCGCGATCCCGGCATCCGCGACGGCGATATCTTCGCCAACAACGATGCCTTCATCGGCACGGTGCAGGTGCCGGACGTGATGGACGTCATGCCGATCTATCACGACGGCATTCTCGTCGGCTGGGCGGGCGCCGTCTGCCACGAGCTCGAGGTCGGCGGCATCACGCCGGGCGGCGATGTATGCCTGGCACAGGAGCGCTTCACCGAGGGGCTGTTCGTCTGTGCCGAGAAAGTGGGCCAGAATGACGAGCTGCGCCGCGACTACGTCATCCGCTGCGAGCGCAATCTGCGCATGCCGATCTACTGGGTGCTGGACGAGAAGGCCAAGGTCGCCTCCTGCATCGAGATCCGCGAGGGGGTCAAGGCGATCATCGCCGAGCTCGGCCTCGACTATTGGCAGCGGGTCACCCGGGAGTTCATCGAAGAGGGCCGCCGCAGCCAGCTGGCACGAACGCGGCAGCTGACCGTTCCCGGCAAATATCGCGCCCACACCTTCTACGGCCATGTCACCGAAGGAAAGCCCGGCTTCCAGCCGCTCGGCCATCCGAACTGGCTCTACAACATCCCGCTCGAGATGGAGATCACCGTCGAAGGCCGGATCAGGCTCGACTTCGACGGCACGCAGCCTTGGGGCTACCATTCGATGAACTGCACGCCGGCGGGCATGGATGGCGGGATGTTCGTGACCCTCACCCAGCACATGAATTTCGAAGGCCTGGTCAATGACGGCGCCTGGATGGCCACGTCGCTCAACCTGCCGGCGGGAACCTGGACCAACCCCGACAACGAGCAGGTGGCGACGGCCACCTCATGGGCCTTGCTGCTGCCGGCCTATGGCGCCTTCCAGCGGCTCATCTCGCGTGGCTTCCTGGCCCGCGGCTATGTCGAGGAGGTGTTCGTCGGCCAGGTCAACAGCCCGATGATCGAGATGGGCGGCACCAGCCAGTACGGCACGCGCTTCGGCATGGCCCATTTCGAATGCGCCGCCGCCGGCTCGGGAGCGCTCGCCATCAAGGACGGCCTCGACACCGCCTATGTCGGCTGGAACCCCGAGTCGGACATGGGCAATATCGAGATCTGGGAACAGAACATGCCGATGCTCTATATCGGCCGCTCGATCCTGGCGAATTCCGGTGGCCCCGGGCAATATCGCGGCGGCTGCGCCTTCATCTCGACCTGGCTGATCAGCAAGACCGATCATCTGCGCCTGGTGACCTCGGAACATTCCTCGCGCGTGTTCGACAATGCCGGCCTGTGCGGCGGCTACCCGGCTCCGACCTGCCAGATGCACCGCGTCGTGCGCAACACGAACATGGACGAGCTGATCGCCCGGCAACAGCCGCTGCCGCACGGCATCGGAACCGATCCGGCGCAATCCGATCTCGAACGCCTCGTCAAGGGCGATCACGAGACGTCGGAAGGGCCCTATATCACCGCGCCGCACAAGGCGGGCGACATCTTCACCCATGCCTATAATGGCGGCGGCGGCTTCGGCGACGTGCTCGAGCGCGACCCGGCGAAGACGGCATCCGACGTCGAGAATGGCTACATGACCCGAGAAGCCGCCGAGCAGGTGTTCGGCATCGTCCTCACCGAGGACAGCGACGGCGGGCTGGCGCCCGATCTTCATGCCACCGGCGAGCGGCGCCGGCGCATGCGCCGGCAGCGCCTGGAGCGGGCACGCCCGGTCGCGGCCTGGCTCGCCGCGGAGCGGCAGCGGGTGGAGCGCAGCGATTTCGCGCCGGAAGTGCGCCGGATGTACCGCAGCGCCATGCAGCTGTCGGATCGTTTCGCCGATGAATTCCGCAGCTTCTGGGGATTGGATAGCGACCATGAGGTCGCCGATGGAGACGCGCGATGATGAGCTATGGAGCGGAAATCATCCGTGACCTGATCGCCGGCCAGCTGCCCTGGCATCAGACCCGGCAGATCATGAGCGCGTACAAGGACGAGGGCCGATTCCTCACCTATCTTGCGGTGCTGCAGCAACGCATGCGCTGGAGCGACCGCATTCTGCTGCCGATCGGTCCGCATCTGTTCATCGTCCAATCCGGCGATCGGCGGGTGACGAAATGCGAGTGCGGCCACGATTTCGGGAATTATCGCGAGAACTGGAAGCTCAACGCCCTCATCCATGTGCGCAACGACCGCGAGGCGCTGCGCGAGATCTATCCCAGCAACGACATCCCGGATCCCGCATGGATGGAAATTCGCGAGTTCATCTGCCCCGCCTGCGGCACCCTGCACGAGGTCGAGGCCTGCCCGCCCGGCTACCCGATCCTGTTCGATTTCGAGCCTGATCTCGAAACCTTCTATCGCGACTGGCTGAACGCACCGCTCGGGGCGGGATGAAGAGGATGGGCGGCATTGCGGGACGCGCCGCGGTCATCACCGGCGGCCTGACGGGGCAGGGCCTGGCAATCGCGAGCGCGCTTGCAGGGCAGGGCGCCAATGTCGCCGTCGGATCGTTTCTCGATGAGCAGCGCGGCCGGGCCGACGACGCCGCGGCCTATCCCGAAGCCGCCATCGTCGCCCCGACCCGGGAGGCGCTGCAAGCCCATGGTGGCAAGGTGCATGCCGGTCATCTCGACGTGCGCGACAACGAGTCGGTTGCGCATTTCATCGCCGCCGCCGAAGCGGCGTGCGGTGCGATCGACATCCTGGTGAATGCCGCCGGCACCACCGCCGAGCACCCCGTCTGCGGTCATCCCGACGATCTGTGGAACAAGATCATCGACACCAATCTCACCGGCGCGTTCCGCATGATCCGCGCCGTTCTGCCCGGCATGATCGAGCGCGGCTTCGGGCGCATCGTCAATATCGGCTCGACCGCGGCGACGGTTGGATGGAAGGACAACCCGGCCTATTGCGCCTCCAAGCACGGGCTGATCGGCCTCACCAAATGCGTGGCGCTCGAGGGGGCCGCCCATGGCGTGACCTGTATCGCCATAAGCCCGAGCTGGGTCGAGACCGAGCTCATGCACCGCAATGTCGCCCAGCTGGTCACCCGCGAAGGCAAGGGGCGCACCGCCGCCGAGGCCATGGCCGAGATTGCCGCGCAGAACCCGCAGCACCGCATCATCCAGCCGGGCGAGATCGCCGCCTTGGCGGTGTTCCTGTGCAGCGACGATGCCCGCGGCATCACCATGGAAAATATCCAGGTCACCGGCGGTTCCTTGTGGTGATTTACCCTGCGGTCGGCCCGACCTGGCCGCCGTCTACATCGCCACGGCGCGGCGCGGGAAGTGCGGCTTGGCAGTGGCCGGCCCGCTGCGCAGCAGCGCCTTGCGCGCAGTCCATTCCTCGGCGGCATCGAAGCTCTGCAGGAAGCGCGCTTCGCCGGCGGCAAAAACGGCGACCGGCACCCCGTCGCGATAGAGCAGGCGATTGCCGGTGAGGGCCGGCAGCCTGGCGCCTGGTGTCAGCACGCCGACGAGGTTGAGCGGATCTGCCGCCGAGACCGAGATGAACGCGCCGCTTCCAGGCTCGCGGCGCACCTCGCGGAGCTGGCCGACCGCCTCGGGAAGGGCGAATTGCTCACCGGCGAAACCGGCCACGAAGCGGCCGCCCCGGATCTCGCCGACCCTCTCGAGCCGCCGATACACCCGCAGCAAGTCGCGCCAGGGTGGCAGCCAGTCCGCTTCCTGTTCGACGAGACGCCAGAAGACCACGCCGTAGCGCTGCAGCAGCGCCCGCGCCACATGCTCGACAGCATCGCCCTCGGGCTGGGCCCGGCTCTCCGCCGGGCCGCGACGCGCCAGCGCCCAGCGGCCGGCCTCCGCCATGCCGTGCGCCGGCCGGACGCGGCGGCCCTTGCGCGCCCGCGATGCGGGTTGGATCAGCGCCCGGAGGCCGGCAAAGCTGTCCGAGGTGACGCGGCCGAGCGACACGAGCTCGCCCAGGCCCTCCTCGACCTCTGCCCGCAACAGGCCGCTCGTTTCGACGAGCTCCTCGAAGAACGAGGCACCATATTGGCGGATCGCTTCCAGCACCCTTTGTGCCCGCCGGCTCGAAATCGATCTCGGGACCAGCAGCGACAAGCGCCGTCCACTGTGCGAGATGGCGGCGGGCCATCAGGGTGATCGGCGTCGTCCGCACCGGCCCGGCCACCATCGGCACAGCCTCGGTGCGCGAGCCGGCCAAGGGGCGAAGCCGCGCCCAGGCCAGCTGCCCGCTCGATGAGCGCTGATCGAGCCAGGCCGGATCATAGCCTTCCAGCCGGGCAGGGAGGATCTCGGCCTCCCAGGCCATGGCCGGCGCTTCGAAGCCTTCGAGCTGCCGCACCACCGGCTCCAATGCCGCCGATCCCGCCATGCGTGACGATGGACTGACATGCTGCCATTCCAGCAGGAAGCGGATGAAATCCCGGGCCGCGACCGGCTCGATCTCCGCCCGCAACCGCTTGGTGGTATAGTTGTAAATCCTGGCCAGAAGCCGCCTTTCGCACCATTCCACCTCATTGGTGAGCGGCGTGTAGCGCCCGCGCATGGCGAAGCCTTCGACCTGCAGCGCTGTCATTGCCGCGGCGATATCCTCCGCCGTCAGACCCAGCGCCTCGGCTAGCCGCGCTTCGGTGACCGGTCCCTGACCCTCGAGCCGGCCGCGCAGGATCTCGGCCAGCGCCGCCTCGCGGGGCAGATCCGGGGCCGGTCCGCCGTCGGACGATGGCACGGCTTGCGGCCACACCGCCTGGAAATGCCCCAGCCGCTCGGTGGCGATCCACAGCGAAGCCTGAGGCAGGGCCAAGTGCCTCACGCGTCGTTGCTCGACCAGGCTGTCGAGGAAGGCGCTCCACTGCGGATTGGCCGCGATCTCCTCAGGGGTAAGAAAACTCAGCCAGAGCAGCGCATCGTGGAGCTCGTCGGGATCGGTGGCTTCCGGCCACGCTTCGCTGCGCACCCGGGCGATGGCCTCGGCATCGAGGCTGCCGAGCTCCGATGCATCCTCGCTCGACAGCCAGCGCCGACCCATCACCGCCTGGGTGCGCCGCTCCTCGAGCGGGGCATCGTCGAGGAAGGCGTAGGGCCGCGCCGAGAGAACCTCCATGGCGAGCGGCGATGGCCCGGTGAGGTCGCGCGCCACCACCGCGATCTCGCCCGAACTCGAGCCGCTCGAGCAGCCGGACCAGCCCTCCGAGATCGAGCGCTTCGGTGAGGCAGTCGGTGATGGTCTGCTGCACCAGCGGATGATCCGGGATCTCGCGCTCGCCGGCGAGGTTCTCGGCGCAGGCGATCTGGTCCGGGAAGACGGCGCCGATCAGGTCCTCGGCACCCATGCGCATGAGCTGCGGCGCCACCTTGCGCCCGCCCTGGAAGCGCGGCAGCGCCAAGGACACCCCGGTCACCCAGCGCCAGCGCGTCTGAAACATCGGGGCATCGAGCAGCGCCTGGACGAGCACCGGCTGCACCGAGGCCGAATGCAGATAGCGCACCACATCGGCGAGGTCGAAGCTGTGGGCCTTGGTCAGCGAGATCACGATATTGTCTTCGGTCGCAGCCGCCTGCAGCTCGAAATTGAACTTGCGGCAAAAGCGCTTGCGCAGCGCCAGCCCCCAGGCCCGGTTGATCCGGCTGCCATAGGGCGAATGGATCACCAGCTGCATGCCGCCGGCCTCGTCGAAGAAGCGCTCGAGGACGATCGTCTCCTGCGTCGGCATGGTGCCGAGCGCCGCCTGGCCGGCAGCGAGATACTCCGTCAGCTGATCGGCGGCTTCGGGCTCGACCCCGATGGCGCCAAGCCGGTCGCGCACGGTGCTGGCGCTGCGGTCCCGCCTGATGCCCGAGGCGACGAGCGAGCGCATGCGCGACACCGCGGCCGACAGCTCGTCGCTGCGCCCCGGTGCCTCGCCCAGCCAGAAGGGCAGGGTGGGAGCCAGGCCATGCGCATCCTCGACCCGCACGGTGCCGCGCTCGACCCGCAGGATGCGGTAGCTGCGGTTGCCGAGCTGGAATACGTCGCCGGCCGTGCTTTCGACGGCAAAATCCTCGTTGAGGGTGCCGACGACGAGATTCTCCGGTTCGAGCAGCACCTGGTAGTCGGCATTGTCGGGGATGGTGCCGCCGGCGGTGATCGCGGTCAGGCGCGTGCCCCGGCGTCCGCGCAGCACGCCATTGACCCCGTCGTGGTGGACAAGCGCACCGCGCCGGCCGCGCCGCGTGGTGAAGCCGTTCGCCAGCATCGAGACGACGGCGGCATAGTCCTCCGGCGTCAAATTCCGATAGGGATAGGCCCGCCGCATGGTTGCGAGAAGGTCCGCGACCTTCCATTCCTGCGCTGCGACCTCGGCGGCGATCTGCTGGGCCAGCACGTCGAGCGGCTGCTCCGGGACGATGAGGCGGTCGAGCTCGCCACGCGACACGCTGTCGAGCAGCGCCGCGCATTCGACGAGATCATCGCGCGACAACGGGAACAACCGCCCCTTCGGCAGGCCGCCGACGGCATGGCCGGACCGACCGACGCGCTGCAGGAAGCTCGCAATGGTGTGCGGCGAGCCGATCTGGCACACGAGATCGATTTGGCCGATATCGATGCCGAGCTCGAGCGATGCCGTCGCCACCAGCGCTTTCAGCTTGCCGGCCTTGAGACGCTGCTCGGCGTCGAGGCGCTGCTCCTTCGCCATGCTGCCATGATGGGCGGTGACATGATCCTCGCCGAGCCGGTCGGAGAGATGGCGGGTGATGCGTTCGGCCAGGCGGCGGGTATTGACGAAGACGAGGGTGGTGCGGTGCGCATCGATCAAGGCCGCAAGCCGCGCATAGATCTGCTCCCAGACCTCGGCCGACATCACCGCTTCGAGCGGCCCGCCCGGCACCGCGATGCTGAGGTCGCGTGCCCGCGCATGGCCGATATCGATGATATCGCAGCTGGGCGGAGTCGGGCCGTTGCCGGCGCCGACCAGGAATTGCGCCACCGTTTCGACCGGCTTCTGGGTGGCCGAGAGGCCGATGCGGAGCGGCGGCGCGGCAGCGAGCGCCGCGAGCCGTTCGAGGGAGAGGGCGAGATGGCTCCCCCGTTTGCTCGCCGCCACCGCATGGATCTCGTCGACGATGATCGTCCGTGTGGTGGAAAGCATGGCCCGGCCGGTCGCCGAGCCAAGCAGGATGTAGAGCGACTCCGGCGTGGTCACGACGACATGGGGCGGCCGGCGGAGCATCCGGCCGCGCTCCGCCGGCGAGGTGTCGCCGGTCCGCACCGAGGCTCTGATCTCGACATCCGGGAGCCCCATCCGGCTTACCGTCTCCCGGATGCCGGCGAGCGGCTCGTCGAGGTTGCGGTGGATGTCGTTGGAGAGCGCCTTGAGCGGCGAGACATAGACGATCTGCGTCTCGTCCGCGAGCGTCCCCTCGAGACCCTGCCGGAACAGGCTGTCGAGTGCCGCCAGGAATGCCGCAAGCGTCTTGCCGGAGCCGGTCGGGGCTGCGATCAGCACATTGCGGCCCGACCGGATTGCCGGCCATGCTTCCGCCTGGGCAGCGGTGGGGGCGCCGAACCGGCTCTCGAACCAGCTGGCAACCGCCGGATGAAAGAGCGTGTGTGCTGTCATGCGGGCAGTTTTCGGATCAAGCGACAGGAAACGCAACATATGGGGCGAAGATTAGGTCGTTCAACGGGAATGCAACCGTGCCGTGTCCCCACTCTCGCCTTGACCGCAATGCGGCGGCCCGTTCACGGTTCAGCTTCTCGAGGAGGATCCAGATGCGCCCGACCTATGCCGCCTTCGGCGAATCCGAGCATCGCGAAAGACTGGAGCGGGCGCGTCAAACCCTGCGCGCCCAGGGCATCGACCTCTGCATCAGCGTCGCGCCCGAGCATCTCTACTATATCGGCGGCTATGATTCCTGGGTCAGCGTCAACAGTCCGCAGGCGCTGATCTTCGCCACGGCCGGGGGAGAGCCGACCCTCGTGGTGCGCGATGTCGACCAGGCGCTGCCGCGCGAGACCTCCTGGATCGGCGATGTGCGGATCTATCACCTCATCACCGACGACGTCCCGGAACTTATCGCAGCGATCGCCCGCGAAAAGGGAATGGACGGCGGCATGATCGGCATCGAGAGCCAGTCCTACGCTCTGCCCTACGCGCTTGGCCAGGCAATCGCGCAGGCGATCGCGCCGGCCCGGCTGGTCGACTGCACCGATAGCCTGAGCACCATCCGGCTGGTGAAGTCCGAAGCGGAAATGCGCTACGTCGCCGAGGCGGCCCGGTTCGCCAATATCGGCCTCGACGCGGCGCGGCGCGCCCTCGCGCCCGGCATGACCGAGATCGCCCTCGCCGGCGTCGTCGAGAACGCGATGCGCCAGGCGGGAAGCGACTACTGGTCGATCCCGACCGAATTGTCGAGCGGCCCCCGCACACCCGGCGGCCATGCCACGCCGCGGGCGCGACCGATCGAGCCGGGAGACCTCGTTCACCTGGAATTTGCCGGGGTGTGCCATCGCTACCATGCGGCTGCCATTCACACCATGTGCCTGGGTCAGCCGAGCCCACGGGCGCGCGCGCTCTATCACCACGCCCGCCAATCGCTCGCCGCCGGGATTGCCGCGGTGCGACCCGGGGCCCCGGTCAGCGATATCGAGGAGGCATCGCTCGAGCCTTTGCGCAGGGCGGGACTCGAGGCCAATGCCGTCATGCGCTTCGGCTATGGCATCGGCATTGCCTATCCACCGATCTGGCTCGAACCGCTGCAGATCACCCGCGGCATCGAGCAAGTCCTGGAGCCGGGCATGGTGTTCGTCCTCCATGCCTATATCCAGCTCCCCGACGAGGAGCTCGGCATCATTCAGGGAGGAACCTATGCGTTGACCGCGACAGGGCTGCAAATGCTGGCGGGCGGCGGCGACGTTGCGCTGGACATCCGGTGATGCCGCGGATTTGCGGGGACGACCAATGATCCGCTACGGCTTCATCGGCTTGGGGAATCTCGGCGGTCATCTCGCGGCGAGCCTGCTGCGCGCCGGATTCCCGCTCACGGTCCACGATATCGATCGCCGGCTGGCCGAGCCGCATGTCGGCGCCGGTGCGCGCTGGGCGCAAACGCCGGGCGCGCTTGGCGGCGCGGTCGATTGCGTGATCACCTGCCTGCCGTCGCCCGCCATCTCCGAAGCGGTGCTGCGCGAGGTCCTGCAGAAGCTGAAGCCGGGCTCGAGCTGGATCGAGATGTCGACCCTTGGCCGCGACGCGGTCGAGCGGCTGGCCAGCATCGCCGGCGACAAGGGCGTCCGCATGCTCGAATGCCCGGTCACCGGCGGCGTGCATCTCGCGGCCGGCGGCAGGATCACCGTGCTGGCCGGCGGCGATGCGGATCTGTTCGAGGAGCACCGCCCGGCGCTCGCGGCCATGGGCGGTCAACTCTTCCATATGGGGCCTTTGGGCTCGGCCGCGATCATCAAGGTCATCACCAACATGCTGGCCTTCATCCACCTCGTGGCCGATGGTGAAGCGCTGATGCTTGCCAAGCGCGGCGGCCTCGATCTGGCGCAGGCCTGGCAGGCCATCAAGGCGAGCTCCGGAACCAGTTTCGTCCATGAGACCGAGGGGCAATTGATCCTCAATGGCAGCTACGATATCGCCTTCACCATGGATCTGGCGCTCAAGGACCTGAGCTTCGCCATGCAACTCGGAAAGGAATTCGGCGTGCCGCTCGACCTCGCCGGCTTGACCGCGCAGACCTTCGTCAAGGGCAGGGCGGCCTATGGTGGCAGCGCCCAGTCGACGCAGGTCGTGAAGCTGCTCGAGGATCTTCTCGGAACCGAGCTCCGCGCCGATGGCTTTCCGGCAAGGCTGACCCCGACCCACGACTAGCGTCACAAAGAGGCCCAGAAGGTTAACGGAACGTCAGAGCGGGATCCCCGTTTCATTTCAAAGGGGTTTCGCGATGATGATGCAATCGAGCACCGTCAGGTTTCGGTGCGGTGCTACTGCTTGCCGGGGTGTCAAGGCGGCGCTGCTTGCCGGCTTCCTGCTGTTGGGGCTATCGGGCGCGCCGGGCCAGGCCGATGCGCGACGGGTGCCGCTCCCTCAGCCCAAGCCGAGGCCCGACGTCAGCACGCTGCAGAAGGCGCCGACCGGCTCGCGGCTGGCGGTGCCGGTTCCCGTTGCCAAGCCGGGCATGCTGAAGGACCTGCCGCATGGGATCGTGTCGCTGGCCGCCGTTCCCGTTTCGGAATATGCCACCTGCGTGCAGGACCTCGAGGCGAGCGGGATTGAATTCCAGCGCCCTTTTCACGTCAGCGAGGAGGGCTGCACGCTCGATGGCGCCGTGATTCTGATATCGGTTCCGACACCGGCGGGGCGCGTTTCATTCCCGGGCCATCCCAAGATGCTATGCCCCTTCGCCCTGAAATTCAGCCGCTGGTTGAACGAGGTCGGCTCGCCCATCATCGCCCAGCGCCTGGGCTCGCCTTTGTCGGCCATTCAGACCGGATCGGGCTTTGTCTGCCGCAACCGAGTGGGCGGCTCGATGGTAAAGATCAGCGAGCACGCCCGCGGCAATGCCCTCGACCTGATGCGCTTCGATCTCAGGAACAAGCAGCGCGTCGCCGTCGAGGAGATGCCGGCAGGCAACTACGCAACCGCGCTAAGCGGGCTGCGCAGCAGCGCCTGCGGCTATTTCACCACGGTTCTCGGACCAGGCTCGAACGCCGCCCACAAGAACCATTTGCATTTCGACCTCGGCCAGCACGGCCAGTCCGGCACTTACCGGATCTGCGAGTAGGAGCTATTGCGCATCCTTGGCGTAGATGTAGCGGAAGTTCAACGGCGTATCGAACGGGTCGATAAAGACATTCCGATCCGCACCGATCCTGGCCGAATGATAGGTGATGTGCTTCTCGTTGTAGACCGGGGCCCAGGGCGCTTCCTTCATGATGTCGCCGAAGATCGCCCGCCATTCGGCGATGCGCGCCGCGGCCTGCTCCGGCTTGACCATGGAATCGGCTTTGGCGGTCCGCTCGTCGATGCCCTTGTTGCAGTACTTCGCCCAGTTCCAGCCGCCTTCCGCCGTGCCGGCGCAGCTGAGGATCGCTCCGAAGAAGCCGGCCGGATCGGGGAAATCGGTGAGCCAGCCCATGCCGCCCGACCACACCATCGGTGCAGTGCCGGCGCCGCCGGCCGCGATCACCTCTGCCTGTGCAAGCGACTTGATCTCGACCTTGATGCCGATCGCCGCCAGGTCCTGCTGGATCGCCTGGGCGATGCGCGGATGGGGATCGACATTCATCGCATAGAGCTCGGTTGAGAAGCCATCCGGATAACCGGCCTTGGCCAGCAGCTTTTTCGCCGCTTCGGGGTCGTGGGGGTAGCCCTTGTTGGCGGCATCGTAGCCAGGCATGGCGGGCGGCAGGACCTGCCCGGTCGGGACGGCGCGGTTGTTGATCAGCCGCACGATGCGGTCGCGGTTGATAGCCATGTTGACCGCCTCCCTGACCTCGAGCTTGTCGAAGGGCGGCTTGGTCACATTCATCGTCACAAAGGCCGTCTGCAGCCAGTCGCCCATCACCAGGAGATCTTTCGAGGCGGGATCGGACACGATGCTCGGGAACTGCGCCGGCGGTATGCCGTCGCCCACCACGTCGACCTCGCCATTCTTGAGCCGCAGCACCGCAACGGTGGGGTCCTGGCCGAACTGGAAGGTGATCTTGTCGAGATAGGGGACGCCCTTGAGCCAGTAGTCCTTGTTGCGCTCGAGCATCACATATTGGCCCGGCACCCATTCCATGAATTTGAACGCACCCGAGCCCACCGGCTTGCGACCCCAGTCCGAGCCACTCTTCTCGACCTCCTCGCGCGGCACGATCGAGGCGAAGTGCAGCGACATGGCATAGAGAAAGGTCGCATCGGGACGGCTCAGGCTGATTTCGACCGTGTGGTCGTCGGGTGTCTTGATGCCGCTCAGCCCCTGCGCCTTGCCGCCGGACAATTCGTCATAGCCGGCGATCGAGGTGAAATAGCCGGTGCCCGGACTCTGGGTCTTGGGATTGACGGCGCGCTCGAGGGAGTATTTCACGTCGGCCGACGTCAGCGGCCGGCCATTGTGGAATTTGACGCCGTCGCGCAGCTTGAAGCTGTAGGTCTTTCCATCGTCGGAGATCGTGTAGCTCTCGGCCAGCGACGGGATGAGCTCGACCGTGCCCGGCCGGTAGTCCATCAACCGGTCGAAAATGCCGCGCATCGCGACATAGTTCTGCAGATCGTAGCCGACCTGGGGGTCGAGCGTGGTGAAGTCGTTGTTGAAAGTGATGACCGCCGCGCCGCCCTGCTTCGGCGATTGGGAATGAAGCGGCGTTGCCGCCGCCATGACGCCAGCCAGGAGCGCAACCGAAAGCAAAATTCGTCTCATTGTCTTGATCTCCTCCCTGCAACAGGAGCGGATGGTAGCCCGAACCATGGGTGCGAGGAACGCGCGTCCGCCTTGTGCGGCACGCATTGCACGCGTCGGGCTTGGCGCGGGCTATTGCCCACCACCGGGGTCCTTGTGCTGCGACATCCGGAGGTTCGCCACCCGGTTGACCGCATCATGAATATGCGGATTGCGCTCCGCCATGTGGCGAAAGTCGTGCCGGTCGAGCTGCAGGAGCTCGCAGGCGCCGATCGTCCTGACCGTCGCGGTCCGGGTTCCTCCGGTGACCAGCGCGATCTCGCCGAAATAATCGCCTTCGCCGAGAATGACCGGATTGTTGGGGAGCTCGACCTCGACCCTGCCGGAAACGATAAAGAACATCTCCTCGGCATCGTCGCCCTTGCTGACGATCACCGTCCCGCCGGCGACCTTGCGCGCCGTCAACAGCCCGGTCAGCTGCGCAATCGATGTCGGATCGAGCGTGGAGAACAGCGGCACGCGCGCCACCATGGCAAAATTCACGACGAAGTCCCGTCGCTTGATTTCCTCCTGGTAGCCCGAGGCGATGATGCTGACCGGCAGGGCGAAGAACATGATCCCAAGAAACATCGTCACGCTGGCGATGAACTTGCCTGTCACGGTGACGGGTATGATGTCGCCATAGCCGACCGTCGACAGGGTGACGACCGCCCACCACATGGCCTGCGGCACCGAGCCGAGCCGGTCGGGCTGCACCCGGCCTTCGGCGATATACATGAGCACGCCCGAGAACAGCAGCAGGCCGGCGAACAGGATCAGCGTGCCAAGCAGGCGGCGTGCCTCCGACACGATGACCAGGACAATGGTCTCGAGCGCCGGCACGTAGCGCGCAAGCCGATAGAAGCGAACGATGCGCAGCACCCGGAACGGCCCGAAATCGGCATGGATGATGAACTGGATGACGAACGGCATCAGCGCCAGGAAATCGACGACCATCAGCGGCGTGCGGGCGTGGCGCAGCCGCGCCACCGCGTCGCTCAAGCCGCGATAACGCGGATTGGACGGCGCGCTCCAGATGCGGGCAGCGTATTCGACGGTGAATACCGCGACGCAGAATGTATCGAACTGGTCGAGCGCGCGTCCCCAGCTCTGATGGATCCACGGCACCGTCCCGACCACCGAGGCCGTGACGTTGAGCAGGATCAAGGTGACGATGGACAGATCGAAGACCTGCGATGCCCGATCGTTTCTGCGGCCGCGCTCGAGGAACTCGTATGTTCTGAGCCGGATGCCGCCGATTTCCGCCGCGTCGGGCATGCTGCTAGATGCTGCCGGATGTTGCTGCAGTCAGGTTCATCATCGCAAAGGTTGAATTGCCCTGAGGGTCTGCCTTGATGCTGCAAGTCACCCGAAGTTGCCAAAGATGTCGTTGAGCTTCACGGCCGGCGCACCCGACGGCAGGGCGTCGAACGATCCCGCCTTGAGGCGTGAGGCGGCGTTGGCCAGCGCCTCGAAGGCGACCCGCGCCAGGGCGCCGCCGACACTGATGCGCCGGACGCCGATCTCGGCCAGCTCGGCGACGCTCGGTCCAGGCCATGCCATCAGCACATTGAGCGGCTTGGGCGACACGGCGCGGACCATCGCCTGGATGTCGGCCTTGTCGCGCACGCCCGGCGCATAGAGGCAGTCCGCCCCGGCATCGGCAAAGGCCACCAGCTTGTCGATGGCCGGCTTGAGTGCCTTCTGATCGATCAGCAAGCCTTCGGTGCGGGCGACGAGGATCACGTCCTGGCCCGCCTGATCGACCGCCGCGCGCGCCGCGGCGATGCGGCGCACCGCGTAGTCGATGTCATAGAGCTCGGCCGGCTTCCCGAACACCCGATCCTCGATGGAAAAGCCGGCCACTCCCGTCTTGATCACCCGACCGACATTGGCCGCAAGCTCGTCGGGGGCGGATGCAAAACCGGACTCGAAATCGGCATTGACCGGCAGATCGACGGCGGCACAGAGCGTGGCCAGATGCTGCAGCATGTCGTCGCGGGTCACCCCATTGTCGGGACGACCGATGGTCCAGGCAAAGCCGGCGCTGGTCGAGGCGAGCGCGGCGAAGCCCATATGCTGCAGCAGGCGGGCGCTGCCGACGTCCCATGGATTGGGGAGCACGAAACAACCTTTCTGGTGCAGGGCGCGGAAGGCGGCGCGCTTTTCGGCGACTGAGCGGGTCATCGAGGGCTCCTTTCGACGTTTGGCCCGGAGGATACCGTGCCGCATTGGCAGCCGCCATATGGGATTGATTGCCAGAACGCTTGCCGCGAAACTGGCCGGATGGCAGGACCATTCGACCTCGATCCGTTTCTCCAGCGGATGGCGGCGCTCGATCGCGCCGACATCGTCGCCGCGACCATCGCCGAGATCGACAAATATGACAGGATGCAGCGAAGCGCCAAGGGCGCCATGCGCGCCGCGACCCGCGAGCACCGGCTGCGCCTCGCCGCGTTCCTCGCCTTCATACGCAATCCGGCGGGAGTGGAGGCCGATGACCCGGCATGGGAAAGCTATCGCGTCGTCGCCGAGGCGCTCCAAAAGCGCGCGCTTGAGGCCGGCGGCGGGTGATGGCGCCGAACCTCGAGTGCCTGCCGGCACAGGCTCAGGACACCGGCAGCCCCAGATGGGCGCGGAACCGGTTCTTGCCATGGACCGCGTCACGAAACGGCAGCGAGCGCTCGACGGTCTCGGGCGCCACCTTCAGGACGAAAAAGCGCGGTCCTGCCGCCTCCCGATGCATGTCCTGGCGCAGCTCCGACAGTTCTGAGAGGGTGTCGATGGTCCGCACATCGACAAAACCGCAAGCGGCAGCGATCCGCGCCAGGTCGATCGTGAACCCGGTATGGCTGAGCTGCATTCCGGTTTCGCCATAGCGCCCGTTATCGATGACGACGATCGTGAGATTTTTCGGCCGCGCCACGGCAATCGTTGCGAGACCGCCGAGCCCCATGAGCTGCTCGCCGTCGCCGGTGATCACCGCCACCTTGCGCTGCGGAAAGGCCTGTGCCAGGCCAAGCCCGATAAGCGCCGCGCTGCCCATCGCGCCCCAGAGATAATAATTGCCCGGATGATCTCCCGCCGCATGGACGTCGTAACTCGGCGAGCCGAGGCCGCTCACGACCAGCAGGTCTCCACGGTCCTTCAGCAGCTCCGCCACGGCCGCGCGCCGCCCGAGCGCGGATTGCGCCCCGCTCACGCCGCTCACCATTTCTTCTCGCCAATCATACGCTGCCCAATGATTACTGCGACTTGTTGATCGGCTTCATAGGCAAGCTTTGCCGCCGCCATGACGGTTTCGACCAACGGCTCCGGGGCATCGGCGCGCAGGCAGCGCACGCCGACGGCCGCGAGGCAGGTCTCGGTGGCAAGCCCCATCGGCACCTGCCAGGGATTGAACTCGGCCCATTCGCCCCGCATGGTCACCAGCATCAGCAGCGGAAATCGTGCGATGACCGCCAGTGACAGCATGTTGATGCAGTTGCCGACGCCGCTCGATTGCATCAGGAGCACGCTCCGGTCGCCGCCGAGCCAGGCTCCCGCGGCGATGGCGACGCCTTCCTCCTCGGTCGTCAGGACCGTCGAGACGATTTCGGGGTCGGCTTGGAACAGTTCGATCAGCTGGGCGTGGCCAGCATCGGGCACATAAGCAACCTGGCGGACGCGGGCCGCCTTCAGGCGATTGTAGATCTCGACCGACCAGTGGCACTCGAGCATTGTCGATGGATCGCGGGTCCCTTGCAGCCGAAGCGCCGCGACATCGCGGTGTTCCGCCGCGCCGCCTTCTTGCAACCATTTACTGGATCTCGCGGCGGCCTACAATTCATGAAATAATGAAATCATCGACGGCAAGATGCTCCGCGCCTGGTCAGTCGCAGCAGGCAATGAAATAAATCAATACTGCGTTTCAGAACGCCATCCGCAATTGCGGTGCATCCGCCACGGCGCAATGGGCCTGCTCATGGACCAGCAGCCAGCGCTTGCGGTCCAGGCCGCCGCCATAGCCGGTCAGCGATGCATCGGCGCCGATCACGCGATGGCAGGGCACGACGATGGCGATGGGATTGGAACCATTGGCAAGACCGACGGCGCGGCTGGAACCGGGACGGCCGATGCGGGCCGCCAGTGCGCCATAGCTGACGCTCTGTCCCGCCGGGATCGTCCGCAACGCGTCCCAGACCTGGCTTTGGAATGGGGTGCCGTGGGTTTTTGCCGGCAGCGCGGCGATGGCGGACAGATCGCCGTCGAAATAGGCCTCGAGAGCTCGCGCTGCCCGCGATGACGGGGCCGTCTTGCGAAGCTCGAAGCCTGTGCCGCCGCAATGGCGCTCCAGAAGCTTCATCATTCGCGCTTCATGGTCGTCCCAATCGACCGCCCGAAGCGCGCCCGTCTCGTCGGTGACGATACGCATGCAGCCGGTCGGCGTTTCCAAATGCTCAAGCAGGAAGATCTCCGTCGTCATGAAACTGCTCCTGTCAATTCGGTGCCGAGCCTGGATATGGGGTGTTTGCCGCGTGCGTTCTGGCGGTTTTCGGACGTCGTCATCGACGGCACGACCATGTCCGAAAACCGCTAGACAGCACCGTTTTCCGTCCCCATCTTGCGAGCATGGACCTCGATCATGATGCCTGCTATCGCGCCGTGCGCCAGCGCGATCCCCGCTTTGATGGCCGGTTCTTCACCGGCGTCAAGACCACCGGCATCTATTGCCGGCCGATCTGCCCGGCGCGCACGCCGCGCGCCGAGAACGTTACCTTCTATCCCACCGCCGCCGCCGCCCAGGAAGCAGGGTTCCGCCCCTGCCTTCGCTGTCGCCCGGAAACCGCTCCCGATCTCGGCGCCTGGCGTGGCACCTCCAACACCGTCTCCCGCGCGCTCGCCCTGATCGAGCTTGGCGCTCTCGACGAGGCGAGCGTCGATGATCTGGCCGAACGCCTGGGCGTCGGCGAGCGCCAATTGCGGCGCCTCTTTCACCAGCACCTCGGGGCCTCGCCGGTCGCCGTCGCCCAGACCCGGCGGGTCCTCCTCGCCAAGCAGCTCATTCACGAATCGGCCCTGCCGATGGCCGAAATCGCCTTCGCGGCAGGATTTGGCAGCGTGCGGCGGTTCAACGAGACCTTTCAGACGCTGTTCGGGCGGCCGCCGGGTGCGCTGCGGCTGGCCAAGGGACGCGACATAGCAGCCGCGGGGCGGGGCGAGATCGAACTGCTGCTGCGCTACCAGCCGCCCTATGACTGGCCCTCGATCCTGGCTTTTCTGCGCCGCCGTGCCATTGCGGGGGTCGAGCGGGTGCCGCCTGAAGAATATGCCCGGACCCTGCGGCTGGGCGGGGCGACGGGGATCGTGACAGTGCGCCCCGCCGCCGACCGCCACGCGCTGCGGGTCACGGTGCGTTTCGCCAAGCTCTCGGCCCTGCCGACCGTCATTGCCAGGGTACGCCGGGTGTTCGACCTCGCCGCCGACCCGGTGCCCATCACGGCGCATCTGGCAAAGGACCCGGCGCTCGCGCCCCTGGTCTCCGCCCGCCCGGGCCTTCGCGTTCCCGGCGCCTGGGACGGTTTCGAACTCGCCATCCGGGCCGTGCTCGGGCAGCAGATCACGGTTGCCGCGGCGGCAAGCCTCGCCGGCCGTCTCGTCGCGGCCCATGGCGAAATCCTGGCCGAGCCCGATGGAACATTGACGCACGCGTTCCCGACTCCCGAGGCATTGGCCAAGGCCGATCTGGCAGCGCTCGGGATGCCGCGCGCCCGTGCTGCCGCGCTGTCGGCTGTCGCCGCCGCGGCCCTGGCCGATCCGCATCTCTTCGAGGCGACGAGCGACCTCGACCAGGCGATCAAGCGGCTGCGCGCAATCCGCGGGGTTGGGGAGTGGACCGCGCAATATATCGCCTTGCGCCAGCTGCGCGAGCCGGATGCCTTCCCGGCCGCCGATCTCGGGCTGCTGCGCGCCATGGCGCATCAGGATGGCCATGCGCATTCCTCGGCCGAGCTGCTCGACCGTGCCAGGCCATGGCGCCCTTGGCGCGCCTATGCGGCGCAGCACCTGTGGGCGTCGTCGGAAGCCTAGGCCGGCAGGGCTCTGTCTAGGCGCTTGGCGGCGGGAGCATCAGCGGCTCCTTGAAGCGGACCAGGTGACGGGTGCCCTCGCCATCGACGATGGCCAGAAGGCTCAGACCTGAGGCACCCTCCTCGGCATACACCTCCTGCGGCTTCCTGATCAGGTGATCGAGGCCCACGAGCGCCACCTCGAACAGATCGTCCTTCGGGTCGTAGTCGACGCCGAGCATCGTCACCCATTCCGCCTGAATCTGCGCCCCGAGATCGAGAGCATCGACCTCGATTTCCGCCCGCTTGCCGATGAGCCCCTTCGTCACACGTTTACCGAACGCTGCCCAATCCGATTTCTTGACGGCCTTCATCCTGACAATTCTCCTGGCTGCAATCGTACAGCGTGCACGCGGCGCAAGACCTTGCGCGCCGGCCGGTCGCGCGTCAATGGGCCGGCACAGCGCCCGGCAATCGGCAAATCCTACGGAGCATGGTGGCAGACGGCCTCGATATTGTTGCCATCCGCATCGAGAACGAAAGCTCCGTAGTAATTCGGATGATAATGTGCCCGAACTCCAGGCGCTCCGTTGTCTCGACCGCCGGCCTCGAGCGCAGCCCGATAGAATCCGTCGACGGCGCTTCGATCCTTGGCCTGGATAGCGACATGAATGGGCGGATCGAGCCTGCCTGCGCCGGAGATCCAAAAGGAGGGTTTGCCATCCCTGCCGAAACCCGCTGCCGCAAAGCCAAGCTCGGTCTGTTCGGCGGGCACATCCATTATGAGCGTGTAAGCAAGCGGTGCGAGCGCCCTGACATAGAACTCTTTCGCGCGTGCGAAATCAGAAACGGAAAAACCGCAATGGTCGATCATGCCAAGCTCCTGACCAGACGTCGTCGCAAGCAGCCCCTGCGGTTTCACGCCGGTGACGACCGGATGGCGTCACAGTAGCCGAGGCTTATATCTGCCGCCGCGTACCACGACCATTCATAGTCTTCAACCGGCAACGCTTGCGCCAGCGCAGGATTCGTGCCCGATCGGTTCCAATCGAATTACGCGAGCCGCTACCGATCGTTCCGGCTGCCCTACCTCGCCCAGCGCAGCGCCAACGCGTCCAGGCGGCGCGCGCAGTCGAGCAGCAGGCGCCGGCTTTCAGGATGCAGCGGCGGCAGCGGATCCCGCGGCGCCTCGCAGGCGATGATGCCGCCGGCCTTCATCATGGCCTTTGCAGCGAGCAGGCCACATTGTCGGTTCTCGATGTTGATGAGCGGCAGCCAGCGCTCGTAGTGCATCACGGCCTCGGCGCGCCGGCCGGCGCGCCAGGCTTCGAGAATGGGCTTGATGCCGTCCGGGTAGCCGCCGCCGGTCATCGATCCGGTGGCGCCGGCTTCGAGGTCGGGGATGAGGGTGATCGCTTCCTCGCCGTCCCATGGGCCTTCGATCGCGGCACCACCCAGCGCGATCATGTCGCGCAGCTTGACCGCGGCCCCGGGCACCTCGATCTTGAAGTATTTGAGCGGCTCGATCTCGCGCGCCATGCGGGCCAGGAACGCGGCGCTCAACGGCGTGCCGGCTGCCGGCGCGTCCTGCACCATGATTGGAATACCGAGGCCCTCGGCAACGCCGACGTAAAACTCGTAGACCTTCGCCTCCGGCACGCGGAAGGTGGCGCCGTGGTACGGCGGCATCACCATCACCATCGCCGCGCCCATCGCTTGCGCGCGCCGGCTGCGGGCGGCACAGATTCGGGTGCTGAAGTGCGTGGTGGTGACGATCACCGGCACCCGGCCGGCCACGTGTTCGAGCACCGTATGCGTGAGCAGCTCGCGCTCGTCGTCACCAAGCAGGAACTGCTCGGAGAAGTTGGCGAGGATGCAAAGACCATCGCTGCCGGCATCGATCATGAACTCGACGGCCCGCTTCTGGCTTGCCAAGTCGAGCTCACCGGTCTGGGTGAAGGTGGTGGGCACGACCGGAAACAGGCCCTGGTAGCGCGGCGAGGCGGTGGTGTTGCTCATGTCTTCTCCACTCCAGTGAGGCGCCGAAAGGGCAGGGATTCTCGTGCTCGCGCTCGAATATGCGGCGTATCAAATCACCGGAGCATCTCCTGATATCATTGTGAAACGACGATTCGCGCAGCGGTCGGTCGGTCGCCGGCCTGAGCCAGGTACACGTTGACCTTGGCTCCCGGTTTCAGTGCCGACAGCGGCGCCGGCAGCTGCGCGACCACGGGGACACCGGCGGGAACTGCAAATTCGGTTTCGCCGACGCATCCCTTGCCGGGACCACCGGGGGCGTCGGCGGCGCGTCCCGAGCAATTCTGCGAACCGGGCGCATCAGCCCCATGGAAGGTGAGTTTTATCACCGTGGTCTGGCCGCCGCTTATCTGCTTGACCGTCGCGCCGGTAACGACTTGCTTGACGGTTGCATTGGTCATTGTCTGACCCGGCTTGGTCATCGGAAACTGGCCTTCGCCGGCAGGCGCAGAAAATATGCGGATTTCGGTTGCGCGCAGCACGCCATCAGCTCCACGCGTGCCAGCCGATGCAATGAAATCTCCAGGCTTGATGTCGGCGAGCGTTCGCGGAACGCTAACGAGGATCCGGGTCGCTGGCGTCAATAGAAAATCAAACGGTTTCCCATCATTGCCGGTCAACGACACGATCTTTCCGTCGGATGATTGGATGATACCCACGACGGGTGGACCGGATTTCGTCTGGGTCAGCGCAGGTGTGGCGCCCAGCGCGCTTATGATTCCCGCTATGAGCAATTGTCGCATGACGAAATCCTCCAACTTCTGTCGACCGGGGAGTCTGAAAGCATTCTATCCCGTCCACAGGCACCAAATGGCTAGAAGCGGTGCATCGCCGGAGGCCATGGCGTGCTTGATATTCGGCTCATTGTAGAGCGTGCCGCCGAGTCCGGGCTCGAACCAAGACGAACTGCCATGCTGGAACCGTCCCGGCGATAGCACGAGATAGACCTCCTCGGGAGCATGTCGGTGATCCGGGTAGCGCACCTGCGGAGCCAAGAGTGATACGCCAATGTGGAGATCATTGCGGCTCTCGAGGCCGTTGGGTCCGACGATTGTCGCGTTCGCATGACCTTCCAGCCAGTTGTCGCTTGCAAAAGGTCCACTTGCAGCGCGGGGAGCCCAGAACAGCAGAGGCGCGAGGGCCGAAAAACTGTCGGCAATTCGAGCAAGTGGCTCCGAGTGAGCGCGGGCCGTGGCCAGAGTTTGGGAAAGATAGTCGCAGACCGGCAATTGTCGGGCTTGGCGGTCACCGGGGGGATGTGGCGTTTCAAGTGCCTCGTAGATCTTTCCGATAGCCTCTGCGGCCCTGTCATTGACTATGCAAACCCCCAGGGCGTCCGCGACACTCGTCAGGAACGCTTGTACGCGGGGATCCCGGCTTCCTGAAATACTGCTGGGTGTCGTGGGGCGATTTGGCATGGCGTGCTCTACCCTTTTGCGAGGGGGCCTGCAATGTGGCGGCCGTTGCGCGATTGACGGCTTGCTACGCCAGCGAATTTTGAATAAAATTATAATTAAATGTTGCGTAAAATCGCGCATGAAATCCGTTGTGAGTAGGTTTGTGGAATATTGGCGGCGCGAAGAGGGTATCAGGCAGCGCATTCAACTGCCACTATTGGTTGCAATATGCTTCTTTAACGTCAATCACTCAGCTGCTGCTTCGCTGGATTGTTCTAAACCAGAACGGGCGATCGAAAAATTGATCTGTGACGATGAAGAAATCCACGAATTGAACGATCGAATGTCGGAACTGTATAATTCCGCGCGCGGTGATGGCGACACCCCTCGCAATCAGGTGCTAGAGACTAGCCAGCGGGTTTGGTCGGAGCAGCGCGACAAATGCAATGGTGCTGAACTGAGAAAATGCGTCATCAAACAATACAACAAGAGAATATTGGTGCTCGAGGTTGTGTATGAACAAGGTGATGGAAGTGAGACCCTTACCTATCGCTGCGATGACCTAAAGAATGATGTGAAAGTCACATTTTTTAAAACAGTGCCGCCGGCCGTGAGATTGTCCGTCTCAAAAGGCGATGATGTCGTTGTCGCTGAAATGCAGCCATCGGATAAGGGTGAAAGATACGTTGCTTCCGATGGTCGGGTTTGGGCAATGATCGGTTCCGAGGTTTCCCTGACAGTCAGCGAAGGAAAGACGGTACGCTGCCACCTGAAGTAGGACCGTTAGCGCTTGAAAGCCCAACGCTAGCGGCGGTTTCTACAGTTTCAGCACCAGGCAGGCACCGGCCCTTTGCGATGGTTACCTGCGGGTGGCGGCGGACCTGGAAGGTTCAGCGCTTTCGGCCTCCTGATTGACGGCAGACTCCGCCAATGCAGTCAGTGCGAGATCGGTCGCTTTTTCCTCTTCAAGCGTTTGCTCGAGAAGGCTCGCAGCCTTTGAAAGGCCCATCTGTCCGGCCCAGGTCCTCAATGTGCCGTAGCGCGAGATCTCGTAGTGTTCGACTGCTTGGGCGGCAGCAAGCATACCGGCGTCGAGAGCCGGCGACCCCTTATATTCGCCGATGACCTCCTGCCCCTCTTCGACAATGCCGACGATTGCCGCGCAGGTTTTTCCCTGCGGTTTGGCATCAATCATCGCGAACACCTGCTCGAGGCGATCCACCTGTCCTTCCGTTTCGACAATGTGTTTCTCGAATGCGGCTCGCAGCTCATCGCTCTGCGCAGCTTTGGCCATTTTTGGCAACGCGGTCAGTATCTTTTTTTCCGCAAAGTAAATGTCCTTCAACGTGTCATGAAAGAGCTTATCAAGCATTTTGGGCTGTCTGGCCATGGCGCACTCCGTTTCTACTGACCATCAGCCGCCTCGCAAGCAAAGATGTTCCAAGTCGAACGCGGAATGCGGAAATGAATGGGGAGCAGCCAAAAATCAGGCAATCAACATGGCCAAGGAAGCCAGCGCCATGATGCCGGTCGTTGCCCAGCCGAGTAGAAGAGCGGACCGACTGACGGTGAACTTTCCCATCTGGGTGCGGCGGCTGCCGACCCACATCATCGCTCCCATCATAGGCACCGCCACGAATCCGTTGATCACTGCGCTCCAGAACAGCGCCTTGATCGGCTCGAGGTCAGAAAGGTCGATGCCAATACCCAGAATCATTGCCGTAGCGATCACACAATAAAAGCCGACGGCCTCCCAGGGCTTGTTGTCCAGGCCGCACTTCCAACCCTGTGCCTCGCCGAATGCGTAAGCCGCCGACCCAGCAAGGACGGGGATCGAGAGAAGACCTGTTCCAATGATCCCCAGGCTGAAAAGAGCGAAGGCAAACCCGCCGGCGATGGGCTTAAGTGCAGCGGCAGCATCGGCTGCGGTGCCAATGACTTTGCCTTGGGCGTGCAAGGTCGACGCGGTGCTGACCATGATGGCCATTGCCACAATATTGGAGACGGCCATGCCGACGAGCGTATCCAAGCGGATTCTCTGAAACTCCTTTGGGGCCTCCCCAGGATCTTGCTTAAGCGGATGCACCTCGGCTTTTTGGTCGATTCTTTCGACTTCCTGGCTGCTCTGCCAGAACAGGAGATATGGGCTTATTGTCGTGCCGAAAACCGCGACCACCATCGTAAAGCTGTCGGATGTCAGCGGAAATCGTGGCGCGATCAATCCCATGCCGACGGCGCGCCAATCAACCTTGACCGCGAACACCACCGCTACATAGGCCAGAAGCACCAGCGTCAACCATTTAAGATATTTGGCATAGCGCTCGTAAGGCATAAACAGCTGCAACGTCAGGGAAAGCAGAGCGAAGGTGATCGTGAAGACGTGGCTTCCCCAGCCAACGACCAATTCGGCGGCTGCGCCCATAGCGGCAAGGTTGGCACCGATATTGATGGTGTTAGCAAGGAAGAGGAGCGCTATCAGGGCAAGAACGACCGGCTTGGGAAACACTTCCCCGATGTTCTTGGCCAGCCCCTTTCCTGTCACCCGTCCGATCTGCGCGCTGACGAGCTGCACCGCCGACATCAACGGATAGGTCAGCGGCATCGTCCACAACATGTTGTAACCGAACTGCGCACCAGCCTGCGAGTAGGTCGCAATTCCACTTGGATCATCGTCAGCCGCGCCGGTGACAAGACCAGGCCCGAGCTGTTGAAAGACCGCGGCCCTCCGCCATCGTGGCGGCCCAGCGGCTGCGACCCGCTGATCACCCATTGCAGTCATAACGGAAAAGTTGGCCTCATGGCCTCCTTCGACCGCCTTGATCCGTAGCGCATGGCGTAGGCATAGGTGAACTCGCCGCCATAGGCAACCTGTCCCGCGTGACTGGGCGGATGGTCCGCCGCCGCCGGGATTCACGCCGGGTCAGGGTTAGCTCATCCACTGGCCGCCATCGACATTATAGGTCTGGGCAACAATGTAGTCGGCCTCCGACGAGGCGAGGAAGATCGCCATGCCCGTCAGATCCTCAGGGGTGCCCATTCGACCATAGGGCACGCTCGCGCCGACCAGTCTTCTCTTCTCACCCAGCGGGCGATTCTCGTGCTTGGCGAAGAGCGCGTCGACATGCTCCCAATGTTCGCCCTCGACGACACCCGGCGCGATGGCGTTCACATTGATCTTGTGCCCGATCAGGTTCAGACCGGCCGATTGGGTGAGGCTGATCACGGCGGCCTTGGTGGCGCAGTAAACCGCAACCAGCGCCTCGCCGCGGCGGCCGGCTTGGCTTGCCATGTTGATGATCTTTCCGCCACGGCCCTGCGCGATCATCTGGCGGGCCGCGGCCTGCATCGTGAATAGCGTTCCAGCGACATTGACGCGAAAGAGCCGGTCGTAGCTCTCCCGGGTGATCTCTGCGAACGGCGCGAGGTCGAATATGGCAGCGTTGTTGACCAGGATATCGAGGCCGTCGGCCTTTGCCGTCACCTCGGCAATGGCTGCATCAATCGAAGCCTGGTCGGTGACGTCGAGCCGAACCGGATAGGCGCCTGGGCCGATTTCAGCAGCGGTGGCTGCAGCTCGGGTGGTGTCGATATCCCCAATCGCGACGGTCGCACCCTCTTCTACATAGGCTTTGGCAAAGGCGGCACCAATCCCGCGGGCTGCGCCGGTGATAAGGGCGGATTTTCCTTCGAGCCTCATCGTCATTGTCCTACGGCGGGCTTGCCCTGTCGTCTGCGTTCACAGGGCTCCTGGAATAAGTTGTCGTTCAAGTGGTTCATTCAATTGGTGAGCCCGTCGGGATTCGAACCCGAGACCTACTGATTAAAGGTCAGTTGAATTTGAAAGTTCCTGATATATGATGGAACATGATGGAATGGATAACCTCTATATATAGCTTGAGAAATCCTACTTCTGTCAGTGGCAGATTGTTTCAGGAAGTTTTGCATCTTTGGAACCCCAGATGGAACCCCAGCGGGTAGGGCAGGGGAATGGCAGACAGACAGAGCGATCGGTTCACCTCTCGGTGGATCGAGGCAGTGAAGGTCGATATCAGGACCGATTTCACGGACCCGAAGACGCCGGGGCTCATACTACGCGTGACCCCAAATGGCGTAAAGTCATGGGCATATCTTTACCGCCGACAGAGCGATAAGCGACGCCGTCGTGTGACCCTCGGCAAATTCCCGGCCATGGGTCTGAAAGAGGCTCGCGTGGCAGCTGCGGGCCATTTGAAGGGGATAGCGGCTGGCGCCGATCCCGCGCACCAGACCCAGGAAGTCAAGAAGATCGACACTGTCGATCAACTCCTCGATCGGTACATCAAGGACCAGGGAGGCGACTCAAGCTGGGCTCGGGAGGTCGAGCGTATTTTCAAGAAGGATGTCCGGCCAGTGATTGGCGGCTACAAGATCAACAAGGTGTCCCGACCTGACATCGTCAACATCCTCAATGCGGTGAAGGACCGCGGAGCGGGGGTGGGGGCAAATCGGACCCTGGCGGCCGTACGCCGGGCGTTCAATTGGGGGATCGAGGACGGGCTTCTCACTAGCCCGAACCCGGCCAGTGGCATACCTCCCAGGGTCAAGGAGGAGACAAGAAGCCGAGCCTTGTCCGAAGCAGAGATCCGGAAATTCTGGATCGGACTCGATGGTGCCAGGATGGCGTCGGGAACGAGGCTCGCTCTCCGGCTCGCCTTGGTGACAGGACAGCGCATCGGCGAGGTTTGTGGGGCGCTCCGCTCCGAGGTCGATCTCAAGAAGGCCGAATGGCTGATCCCAGGAAAGCGGGTCAAAAACCGGAGGGAACATTACGTCCCGCTCTCTCCGCTTGCCGTGAGATTGTTCAACGACGCCTTCGAGCTTGCAGAGAATTCCAAGTTCCTATTCCCAAGCAAGCCACGGTCAAGATCTGTTGTACGCGAACAGTGCCTCACGTCAGCAGGAGTGGGCCACGCCATGCGAGGTGCTCTAGAGGAGCTTGGGCTCACGGATGATCCCGCGACGCCGCATGACCTTCGCCGAACCGTCGCATCGCAGATGGCGGCCATGGGGATCGGAGAAAACGTGGTTGCGAGGGTGCTGAACCACGCCAGCGAGATCGGCAAGACCATCACCGGGGCGGTCTACATCAGGCACAGCTTCGCTGCCGAGAAGCGGCACGCCCTTGAGGCTTGGGGCGATCATCTTTTCCGCATCGTCACCGGCTCGGCTCCTGCATCGAACGTGGTCCGGTTCAAGCCATCGGCACAGCCGGCAGAGGTGTGAATTTCATACGAGGACCTTGATATATGAAAGTGGTTCGACTATTTGAAACTTATTGAATGCGCGGTCCCCGTAAGAAGCTGGGCCGCCAACCGGCCAAGCAGACGGCCGTGATTTTCCGAGCGGTGGCCCAAGGGGCCGCGCTCAAAGCATCGGTGTCGATGGACCGACCTAGTGGTCGCCACTCGAAACATTGGTCTGGGAGATCACGGCGCATGAGCCGCTCTACCTCTGTCGCCGCTTGTCGGCACCTACACCTCCCATGGCGGGCCGCGAGGATCGCATCGATCGACCGGAACGCCTTATCTCGTTCGCCAAGGTTCACGACCGAATAGGACTGTCTCGCACGACAGTTTGGCGGCTCGAAAAACTCAATTCGTTTCCTCGATCCGTCTTAATCAGTCCAGGTCGGAAAGCTTGGCTAGAGACCGATATCGATCGGTGAATTGCATCCAAATTGGCGTCAACTGACGAGCCGATTCAATACCCTGCACTGCAAGGCGCGCCGTGATGATGGACATCTTGTCCCGCCTTCAGGGTGTGCGCCGTGCTGGCCGGAGTTGGATCGCGCTGTCCGGCGCATGAGGATCGCCAAGCGAGTCTGAGTGTCGCGCGTCGAGACAATGCATGGCTGGTGAATTGTTTCGCCGGATGCTCGTTCGAGTCCATCCTTGACGCTCTTCAGCTTGAGGCGCGCGATCTCTTTGGCACCGAGAACGGAGGAGGGGGGCGCTTTGCCCCAGGACCAACCGCCCAACCATGCAACCGGCCTCACGGTCGAGCAATACGCTGCTTCTGGAAGCCCGCCAGACCCGCCAGGAGCGCCGTAGGCTGTTCGGCTTCTACCCCGAAGGGAGCCGCCGAAGGATGTTTATGATGAATGCCTTTTGCGGACGATGACCACCGGCGGCATCGTGATCTGCACCTTTACACCTTTGAAAGGGCTCTCCGCGGTGGCGCTGGCTTTTCTGCCGCATCTGGCGCCGGCGCCGGCTGAGCAAGGGGCGCGTTCGGGCGGGGTGGAAGGAATGGCGCCTCTCTCTCGAGGGAGATCGAAAATCGCCCATGAAATCCCGCCACAGCAGCGGACGGCAGGCCTTGTCTATTCCGTTCCGGAAGCGGACTTCGTGGTCGAGCCTTTCGAGCTTTCCGATTGGTGGCCGCGGGCCTACGCCATGGCGGTCGGTCGCAATCGGACCGCTGTTCTTTGGGGGGCTCGTGACCCCGAGCAAGACGTCATCTACCTCTATTCCGAGCATTCTCTTGGGCGAACTGAGCCAAGCATTCATGCTGATGCGATCGTGGGGAGCAATCGATCCGACATCTTCGGGCTCAAACCAGAAGGACGGCACCCAGCTCATCGAGGAGTATGGGAGGCTCGGTCTCAACCTCGTGGCCACCGACCACGCGGTCGAAGCCGGCATTCAGGCGATCTCTCAGCGCCTCTCCAGCGGACGGCTCAAGGTCTTCAGGACCCTGAGCGCCTGGCTTTCGGAGTTCCGCCGCCATAGCCGCGACGACAAGGGTCAGGAGAACACTCTTCTGATGGACTGTACGCGCCATCTGGTTCTGACCGGCATGAAACATGCCGACATCGATCACGATCCATACGATGAGATTGAACATGCGGCTGCCAGACTTCGTTGGAGGCGACCCAACGTGACCGGCTCTTAAGGTGGACAGGGAGTACTGACCCCAGACGCCTTGACACCGATCCACGACTCAGCCCCCCTGCCTCGGGGCTTTGAGAGCGAGGTCAAGGGGAATGGCGACAATCATGCAGTGGATGGATTCCGCGGATGGTTGGCCGATGCCCTTGCAGCTCGCCGCTGGCATCCTCATCGCAATAGTCGCACTGCTCGGGGTTGTGGCAGCTGGCTACACTCTGGTGTTGGTCGTCGTGTACAGCTCGATCTGGGATGATGCCAGGTTGATCGGGAAGGCTGTGGGGTTTTTGGCAGCCATATCGCTGCCGCTCCTGATGTTGGCGATTCTGCCATTGGAGTTGCCAGATAGCGTCCGGTTGGCCCTGGTTCTAGGGGCGATCTCAGCTACATTCTGGAGGTTTCACAGGTGGATCAATGCCCATGAGAAGCGCGGTGAACAGCGGCGCTGACACGATGTCATCGGAGGCGATTCACTTTGGGTAGACCTTCAACGAACCGACTTGTTCGTGGTTCGATTTTTCCGTTTGATGAGTCAAACTGAACCGTGTAGGTATGAACCACTCTATGCAAACTGGAGGGGTTTTGATGTTCGTCCGCGCCTATCTAAGAGCTTCAACCAAAGATCAGGATGCCCGACGCGCCAGGGACGGGCTCCGCAGCTTTGCCAAGGAACGAGGACTGAAGATCGCCGCCTATTACATCGAGAACGAGAGCGGGGCGTCGCTCAAGCGTCCCGAACTGTTCAGGCTGCTCGAGGACAGCCATCCTGGCGATGTGCTGCTGATCGAACAGGTTGACCGTCTGTCACGCCTTGGTGCCGAAGACTGGATGCGGCTGAGGACGGAGCTGCAATCACGGCAGCTCAGGGTCGTCGCCCTCGACCTTCCGACCTCCTGGACGATGGTCAAGTCCGAGGATGCGTTCACCGCGCGCATGTTCGAGGCATTAAACGCCATGATGCTCGACATGCTCGCAGCGATAGCCCGCAAGGATTACGACGATCGCCGCCGTCGCCAGTTGCAAGGTATTATGAAGGCTAAGGCCGAGGGCAAGTACCGAGGCCGGCCCGAGGACAAGAAGCGCAACGCAGCCATCATGAACATGCTGAAGCGCGGCATGTCGTGGAACTCGATCATCGAGGCGGCAAGCGGCTCGGGCAAGAAGCTCAGCCGTGCCACTCTGTCAAAGCTTGCGCGACGGGTGAAGGAAGCGGCGTGAGCCTAGGTTTCTCTATGTCTGCGGTGAGCGTGGATTGCAGGCCGACAATGTGATGCTACCGGCTTGCTGCCATCCTAATCACGCCTCCACGACCCTGCGGCACGGGTATATGCGCATCTCCGAAAATCTCTTCGAGATCGAGCGTCGAAGCCACGCCGATCCGGTCGAAATTCGTTTCGAGCCAGGTTTCGGCCCAACCACGCCCGCGCTCGAAGAGCAGCTTCAGATAGGACCATTCAGCGTTGAGCTTGCTGGACGCCGACAAATCCTGCAGCTCGATGTCCGCATGAATCAGGTGTAAGTAGGTGTTGCCGTAGTCGCCGAGGTCGATCCCCTTTTCTGTCGCTACGCGCTGCATCACGGCAATCGAGCGCAGTTCCTTGATCAGGCTCGAATTGAAGCTGATCTCGTTCACCCGGTTCATGATGTCGCGGGCGCTCTTCGGCAGGTCGTGCCGCACGATCGGGTTGATCTGCACCACAAGGATGTCGGGAGTCATCCGGCTTTTCACCAGCGGATAGAGGGCGGGGTTGCCGGTAAAGCCGCCGTCCCAATAGGCTTCGCCGCCGATCTCGACCGCCTGGAACATCTGCGGCAGGCAGGCCGAGGCCATCACACTGTCGACCGTCACCTCGCCCTGGCCAAAGATGCGCGGCCGCCCGGTGCGCACGTTGGTCGCCGTGACATAGACCCGTACGTCCGGGCAGCGGTTCACGTTATTGAAATCGACCTGCTCGACCAACAGATCCCGCAGTGGGTTGAGCCCCATCGGGTTCAGCTCGTACGGTGAGAACACCCGGCTCAGGCTCTCGAAGAAAAGATAGCCCGGCGAATAATCGAGGCTGTAGCGCCCCCAGAGTTTGTCCCACATGCTTCGGCGGATCGGCGAGAACTGCGCTGAGTCGCTGATAGCCTTCCAGAATTGGCCGAGCGCCTCGCGCGCGCCTTCGGGGCCGCCGCGCTCGTGGCCGTCCGCTAACACCACGGCGTTCATCGCCCCAGCGCTGGTTCCGCTGATCCCCCGGATCGACAGCCGCCTGTCCTCGAGTAGCCGGTCGAGCACGCCCCAGGTCAGCGCCCCATGCGATCCGCCGCCCTGCAGCGCCAGGTTAATCGGCTTAACCAAACTCCTGGATGTCTTTGGCACTTGCTGCATCCTTTCAATCCGCCACGGCAGTTTGCAAGTGGACGAGGCGCCTAACAGCTACACCTCCGCGAAGGTGCTTTACTGTTCAATTTTGCACACTCTAGAAAACTCTCCACAGCGCGCGCCCGTGAATTATCCGTGAAAGTCGCGGGAATTTGTGCAGAATTACCTCTCAGGTAGGTGGGGCCTTAGCAACCGCGCACGCTCGGGTGGACTGCCTTAGGCAAGGACGGTGCTGGGCGGCGCTCCCGAAAGTAACGTAGTCTGCCCAACTGAAGCTAGTAGCATCGATTGGAGAAACAATCGGAAGGTAGCGAGGTGAGCGAAACAACGCGATTTTTCGCGACAAAGGCCGAAGCTGCCACCCATGGCGGACCTGCCATTGTGGTTCCCTGCCTCAACGCGACCACTCGGGTGAGCCACATCATTGGCGAACTGAGGCAATTTGCCAGTACGGCAGAGGCCATTTCTGTCTGGCGACCCATACATGCGTGGGTGGGCCTTCGCCAAATAAGAAACGAACTTGCGGCGATTAGGGCTTCTCACGACACGGTTTTATCTGAGTGGTTCGCACGGCTCGCTGAGCCAGTCGAAGGCGGCACGGGCATGCAGCTCGCTGCTGAATGTCATTCTCTATGACAAGCCCGAAACTCCGGAGTGAGCAAAACTGAACAGCGGAGCCGGGTACGCTCGGTCTAACCTCAAGGAGTGTTGACCTCAGGGCGTGTCTTGCACAATCAGTTGGGGAGAGGGAGAAATGGCAGAGCCAATGGAACTGCACATATTCGATCCGGCAAGCCTATCGCGACTGCACCACCTCTATCACTCGTGCTGGAATGAAGTTCGAACGGACATACCATCGTCATTGAATGCATTAAACGAGTCATCGCTTCGAAAAACCATCGCGACGCGGATTCTAGGCGAAGCAGGTCGAGGTGAGGTCGATGAGCAAGTCCTCCGACGCAAGGCGCTGTTCGGCATTCTGGGAACCATGCGAACACAGGGAACGCAATAGCGAAGGCGATTGCCGGGTCAGAAAATGGCACCGCGCAGCGTGAACGGATCTCGGCACGCGGTTTGATCAGAGGTTGTCGAAAAACGCTTGAAAGTCCTTTGGCTAATGCCTGCCCGCGCGACCTCGATGGCAAAGGGACGATCGGCCTACGGTCCGGTGCGCAGGCATCCTCTCTCAAGGCAGTGCAGACGTAATCGGACAACGAGCCGCCAGTCAATTAGGGATACCGGATGCGGGCCCGGTTCCCTGTAACTATTTCTTGCCCCGCTCCCGGTGCTCCAAATTTAATTTCTGCCATTTTGCAATGGCAGCGCGGAGTTTCCTCTCGTCATCCTCCCGAACTGCCGAAATCGCGGCCCGGGCAGCGATGATCGCATCTTGCTTAGTGAGAACCAGCCCGCTTTGCATTTGCAAGGAGTTGGCGATTTTTTGCGACTTTCTCAACTGTACTCATGACCTACCTCAGCCCGGTTTACAGGGGCACTTCCCGGCGAGGAAACGACCAAGGCAGCTCTGACAGCGCAGCGACATGCGCAGGACTGACCGTGGAGGAGAACAACACCACGATAAGGCGAAAACCCCTTCGACCGACCAGATCTCAGCCGCTGCAAACTCTTCGGAGTGGTCTAGGACAATCGAAAGAATAGTCCGCTTTGCGGTCAATTTTGATCAGGGTAGTCACAACCGATCCCGTATTGTGGGTTGTCGAACAAGGAGGAATGGCTATGAAGACCCTGCGAAGCATTTGCCTGCCGGTGCTCATTCTTGCTTCCGCAACGCCGGCGATCGCCAATGAGGTGTGGTCCCTCAGCGGCTTCAAGGCGCCGGAAAGTGTGCTCCTCGATAGCCAACGCAATGTCCTCTACGTTTCCAATGTGGCAGGCGAAGCGAACGCTAAGGACGGTGTCGGGTTCATCTCGAAGGTTTCGCCCGATGGAAAGATGATCGAGGCCGAATGGGTGAAAGGCCTGAATGCCCCCAAAGGTCTGGTGATGAACGGGGACAAGCTTTATGTCTCTGACGTCGACCAACTGGTCGAGATCGACGTCACCAAAGGCCAGGTGACCAATAGCTGGAAGGCGGAGGGGTCTAAGTTTCTGAACGACACGGCGGTCGATTCCACTGGTCGCGTGTACGTATCCGACATGCTCGCCGACAGCATCTACGTGCTGGAGAACGGGACTCTTTCGGTCTTTCTTCAAGGAGCGGGCCTGCTGCACCCGAATGGTTTACGTGTCGAAGGCGACAAGCTTCTCGTGGCTGCCTGGGGAGCGGACATTCAGCCCGATTTCTCGACCAAGACTCCGGGCCATCTGCTTTCTGTCGACCTCAAGACAAAGGCGATCTCTAACGTCGGGAGCGGAAGCGCCGGTCGGCAATCTCGACGGGCTCGAACCTGACGGAGCGGGCAAATGGTTCGCCACGGACTGGGTGAACGGAGCTCTCTACCGCCTCCATCCTGACGGCAAGGCCGATCAGCTGATGGACTTGAACAAAGGCAGTGCCGATCTCGAGTTTGTCGAGAACAGCAAGCTCGCGATCATTCCGATGATGATTGACGGCAAGGTCACGGCCTACAAGGTAGAATAGAAGGCGAGGCACCCGCCGGAACTCCGATGATTGCGTCAGACAAGACCCGCGAGGTGAAACGCCAGCGCAACGATCAGGACGATGGTCCAGGCACAAAGCGCCTGTCGTTCACCCGTCTGTTTGTCTTCCCAATATTCTGTGGCCACGATCCTCTCCTCTGTCTGGGAGTTGATCATGACAGTGGCAGGACGTTTGACCCCCGTCTGTGCGGAAGATCACACTTGGCAAATGAATCCGGGTCAGTGCTTGACCATTTCAGGGCACCACATTACCGACGTTAATGGCCCGTTCCTGAATTACCAAACCGGCCCTGGAGGTAGCTCGAACATTCGGCGCTTGAGATCCCAGCTGCACAGTTGCCGATCTGCGCCCGACCTAATGCGAGTTCACTAAAACTGCACCACCTGTCGCCTATTAGATAACTATTAGATAAAATGACAATGTTGCCTTACCGTCATAAGTCGGTAGGCAATGCGCGAAATCATCGACCAGAACACCTAAAACAGCTCTCCTGAACACGCTGCGTCACCTCTGAGCACGGTGGTTGCCATGGATATTTCCGAGCGACTGTCTTCCTCCGCCGTGCCGGCGCACTTCAACGATGTTGCGGCGGAACAATGGAACATTAAGGGAGGTTTGCTTTTAAAGCAGGCTGCGAATGCGCCGAACTAAGTCGGGACGGAAGCGCGCCGGCGCGTTTTTCAAGGAGGACATCCAATGAAATCCAAATTCGTTTGGACTATGCCGGTGGTTGCCCAGTTTCTTATCGGGAGCTGGAGCATCGCGTTGGCCGATACCAGCGACGTCAAGGGTTCAGTGCCATTGATCGTGGCAAAGTCGGGAAAGAACTGCAAAGATGATCCAAACTGCTTTAACCGGATACATTACGCGATCAAGCCAGCCGCCCGTGTAAAGCCTGGAAAGCAATTCGTACTTGAGACGCGCGATGGGCTCGATTCTGATCTCACCTTCAATTCGACGCCCGCGGATGTGGCGGCCGTCAACCTGAACAATCTGTCATCCGCTGACAGGACCCGTCTACATTGAAGGGGCCAAGCGCGGCGACGCCATCGCGGTAGCCGTGGTGGACATCGCGCCCGATGATTTCGGCACTACCACAATCGTGCCAGGATTTGGATTCCTACGAGATGTGTTTCCCGATCCATACATCGTCCACTGGGAGCTGAACCGCCTTGAAGCGCGTTCGAAGGACATGCCGGGAATCGCGGTTCCTATGAATGCTTTCATGGGCACCGTTGGTGTGCTCCCGGACAAGCCAGAACTCGACAAGTGGCTGAAGCGGGAGCAGGCACTGGCTGATGCGGGCGGTGCGGTGCTGACGCCCCAACCGGTCGACGCCCTACCGGCGGACCTCTGCGGCGTCAACGGCACAGCGAAGGACGAATGCATGCGGACCATTCCGCCGCGCGAGAACGGCGGCAACACTGACACCAAGGAGACCGTCGTCGGCACCACGCTGTTGTTCCCTTGCTTCATTGACGGCTGTGGGCTCTTTGCCGGTGATGTCCACTTCGCCATGGGCGGCGGCGAGGTGGCCGGTACGGCCACCGAGATGGGCGCCAAGGTGACGCTTCAGGCCAAAGTGATCCCGGGCGAGGCTTCCCGGCTTTCGACCATGCACTTCGAAGGCGGGTCGCACGCCTTTTTCGCCGGCGAAGATATGCCCAATGATTGACGACTTGGCCACGGCGAGCCCGGTCTTCGGAGAAAGAGTTCTTCCGCTTGTGGCCCGTCGCCGACATTCCGCAGCTAATGGAAGATGACTGCTTTCACTCGAAAGCCGACATCCGGAAAATTGCCGCTGCCGTCCGAGTTTGACCCGAAGCTGACCAACCGGAGAGCTGTTGGGTTCTGCTGGTCGAGCGGCAGGCGTGTGGCCGAAGGCAATCTTTGCTTCGAGGGAAGCTAGAGGCCACCTTTGAAAACAAAGTTCTGATTTGTACCGGGCCTAGCTACGGCACGTGCGGCAAGACTGGAGAACCTTTCAAAGGCGGCTTTGAGTTTCCCATCATAGTCATTTTCAATAGCATTTGGGCCGTTGTATCTGAGTGAAAAGGTGCGCCAATCCCTGTTTTTGAGCGACGTCGCCAGTTTCCAATTAGAAAGCAGGTTCGCGAACGACTTGAGCTGCTGGTCTTCGCCCTCCAGCATAGAAGTAACCATCGCCTTTGCGCTGTGGAAACCGGCGGCTTCGTGGTTGAACCCCATAATCTGGGGAAGACCCCAAGAGGCAGAGTTGAGCGCCGCGTTCTCATCGATGGCAATGGCAGCAGCGATTTGATCGTAGCGCTTAGAAAGAGGGGGATAGGGGCGGGCCCCCGCTTTGGCGTATGCAAGGCCTTGTTTGACTGCCTGATCCCGCTTGGGACCGGGACCAAGTTGCTTGTAGAAGACATGGGGCTCGAAGAGAAGTTTCAGCCGCTTCTTGGCATCGAAGCCGGCACCGGCCGTCTCCACCTCGATCACGGCGCGGATCGTCGCCACGTCGACTCCAACTTTGTTCGCGGCAGCCAGCAAGTCAGCGCTGGTCAGCCTTCGTCCGGTACCGACCAAGTCCACTAGGTCGTCTCCCTCACCTCCGTGCACCAAACAGATACCACGGATCGTTTCTGCACATCCGCTCGTTGGCCAAGTCAGCCGCTGGCCCGAATACGAAGTGCCGAGACGTCCGCTATTGCGACTGCTTTCGGAAGGTGAGCCGACCTAACTCAAGCAGCGCCGAATCCACACTAATCCGAAGTTCAGACGGGCGCGACGGTGCGGCATGCGACGCGATTTGCCCATACCTCTACTCCGACATTCGGCGCCACCGCACGACAGCTTGGCCCGCACGGCCAGGGAAATTCGGATGGACCATGCCGACCGTCGAAATCGAATGTAAATCGCCGTCGATCTCAAAGGCGCGTGTCTGTTCCGTGTTCATCCATGCAGGATGCCAGGCAATATCGCTGTTTTCGGGCTGGAGCTTTCGTCGAACGGTGGTCTCGCTGGGACCATGGATCGAACATATTAGATGGCGCGTCGACAAACATCATACAAAGTCCGATGTGATTAGACCAAAGTCCAATATTCCACCGAGGCATTTTATCATATCGTTTTCGAGCAGCCCATGGGTCCGGCACCGCGACGGCGACGCAAGCCAGGCCCCTCGCTGAGGGAGGTATCCAATGTCTTCTTTCAATGTCGAGATCGCCGACGTCCGGTTCTTTCGCCGAATCTTCACAGTTCTCGTGTTTGCCGCTATAACATCGGCTGGTGGCATCGTCATGGCGCTGCTCATGGGACCGGTTCTGCCGCGCTAGCGACCAGCGACAAGACTCTCTATCCGCCGCACCAGTTCTGCGAGGGCCTCGCCATCGCCTTTCTTGAGGATGAGTTTGAGGTGGCTTCCTTCTGCAAGGCGGACGTTGGCTGGCATCGCGAGGAACCGTCGTTCGCGCTTCATCGCCAAAGGAAGGCAGGCCATACGCGTTTGTGGCGATTGGTCCGATCATCAAGGTCAGCGGTCGGCGGTGTGCAGCGCAAACTGCTCCATCCTTATGGTCGCCTTGTCGCATCACCGTGCTTTTGCCGATTGCAAGTGAAAAAGGCGCCGCGCCGGGGAGCTGGAAGATGCGATGCCCCCGTTATCTTGGACCGGTCTTGAGAAAACGGAAGAGCACCGCGAAATCATTGCTGCTCGCCAGAACCCTTGTGAACTGATCTCTCATCTGCACCGTCAGCCACTTGCCCTCGAAGTTTACATCGACGATCCGCCCGTTGATCACCCGCCAATCGACGGCCGAGGTCTGGCCGTTGGCAAAGATGATGCGGCCGCGCATAATCCCGTCCTGAGCACTCTTTACTACGAAACGCTCGCCAGCGAAGCTTTTGGAATAGCGCGAAAGCATCTTGGCGGCATAGTCGGTCACCAGCGCTACATACTGCCCCTTTTGGTCGGGCGGCAACCGCGAGCGATAGCGGCCCAGTGCAAAAAGTGCGACCCCCTGAACAGCCGCATAACGGACAAGCAACTGTTTGTAGGCGGAAGGGGATCCACCGGCTCGCGCCACTGCTAGTGTCGCGTTGGCGACAGTGCTCACGATCTGCCGGTCATCGCTCCAGGCGGTCGTCGCATAGACCGCGAAGAGTATCGGTACGGCCCCGGCCAAAACAAGCAGACGGCGGCGGCTGATGAGAGTTGGTGAAGTCATCGCCAAATTTTCCTGTCCCGAATTGCTTTCGATCCAACAATCCGAGGATGACCGCCCTTCCAGCAAGGTTGCTACTGGACGAAGACGTTTGCAAGAGCGGGCCGCCCCAGGATGACGGGCAAAGTCGTGATTTGATCTACTCACGCCAAAAATTATTCGTGCTAACTTCAAGGTCGTCGGGAGTAGGGGTGGAGCTCGGCCGTTGGCTCACGGGAGCAAACGTGCTGGGACAAGTCTGACGGCAACCATTGGCCTGCTGCCAGATGCAAAAATACCTAAATCGAGGTCGTCAGAGGTCAACCTAGAAAAATTGGGAGGTTGCAAGGGTACCGGCAAGTACAAGGGACGGGTTCCTACCGCTCGTCGACAAACTGCCGAGGTGATCAAGCTGCGCGGCCAAGGGGTCAAGGCCGACCTCTCAGCTTGGTATCAGCCGCGCATCGGTATCTGAGCAGGAGAAGCAGGCGCGGGTCACAACGAACTTGGACCTGGACGCCATGATGTCTGACGCGGGGCCCTCGGGATGCGCGTGGTACCACGGTCTTGCTGTCTTCCATGTCGACCGTGGTACCAAACCAGCCCGCCCCCGGTCTAATTAGAGCTGACGCACCCTAGGTCGTCTGTTCATAGCCGCGTAGCAGATCGAGCAAAGATCGGAACAATGGTGATGAGGGCTGTCAGTAACCAGAAGGCCGTTGGCAGATTTGACACATGAGAGACGAAGCCAACCGCAGCCGGACCCGCCAACACCCCGGCATATCCGGTGCTGGTGACAGCGGCCACTGCAAGGCCCGCCGGCATGACTGTCTGCCGTCCGGCCAGGCTCAAGAGCACCGGCACGATATTCGATGCGCCAAACCCGATCAGCACGAAGCCCAGTAACGCTGGCGTCCATCGGACTGTCAGAAGCAGGACGAAACCGCCCACAGTCAGCAGACCGCCCCAAAATAGCACCCGTCGCGCACCCAAACGCCCCACAACCTGATCGCCAGTGAGCCGGCCCACAGTCATCGCCATCGAAAAGAGCATGTAGCCGAGGCCGCCCTGAGTGGAATTGACCAAGTTCCGGTCGAGGAGGAGTAGCGCACTCCAGTCCAGGATGGCGCCCTCGACAAGGAAGGTGAGGCCGGCCAGGACGGCCAGTAGAAGAACGATGCCGCGCGGGAGGGCCAATGCCATGCCGCGCGGGGAGGCGAAGGGAAAGGGCTTCCTGCCCTGAATCTGCAACAGACGCGGCCACGCAAGAAGGATGGCGACAAGGGCCAGTGCACTGGCGCAGAGCGCGCTGGCAAATGGCGAGACGTCGCGAGACAATAGGAACGTGATGGCGCCCGACCCGGCGAAGCCGCCCAGACTGAACATCGCATGGAACCCCGACATGAGCGGTCTCCGGGCAGACTTCTCGATTTCGACGGCATGGACGTTCATGGCCACATCGATGGTGCCCAACGAGGCGCCGAAGACCAACAGCACCGCGGCGAGCAGGAGTGGATCGAAGATGAGTAACAGCGCAGGTAGTAGAAGGACCAACCCAAGGCCACCGGCCAAGATCATCGGCTTACTTCCGACTAGGGCGCTGATCCAGCCAGTCAGGGGCATGGCGATGATTGACCCGACGCCGAGGCAGAAAAAAATGAGGCCCAGTTCCCCCTCGCCGACTCCCACGTTCGCCTTGGCGAAAGGCACGAGGGGTGCGAAGCAGGCCAGGAGGAAACCTGCCGCAAAGAAGGACAGGCGGGTCGCAAGGCGGGTTCTCGCGGTGTCCGCGAAGCTAGCTGGGAGAGAGGTCATGTCAGGAGACTCTTTCTTCCAGGCAATTGCCAAGCGTTGAACCTTGAAGTCCGAAAAGGTACAAACCTCGTAGCCATCTGCTCCGTTCGGCAGAGCTTCTCGGACATACGCATTGTTCGTAGCCCACCTTTGAATGGACGCTTAATGGGCACAGAAATGTTCGTCGCCGAATAAGCATCGGTGCGGCTTGCCGAATCCACTGCTTGGCCTGACCGTTTCAGGTTACCACGTTACCGACATAATCGGTTGCTGCAGCAGGGGAAATATAAGGGATTGAGCAAATGTCAACGGAACCGCCTGCCGGCCATTCCCTGAACAAAGGGAAATCTGAGGGATCCGTTGGCTATGGCAGGCCGCCGGTTGAGCACCAGTTCAAGCCAGGACAGGGTGGGCGGGTCAAAGGCTCACGAAACAAGCTTGGCGAGGCATTCATCGAGGATCTGCACGCCGCCTGGGAGAAGCACGGCATGGCGGCGATTGAAGCAACAATCAAAAACCATCCGGCACAATTCCGCAAGGTGGTTGCCCAGGTGCTGCCGAAGGACATGCACCTCTACATCAACCCTTACGACCACATGACCCGACGAGCAAATCATGGAGCGATTGCGAATCATCGAGGAGCAAGCAGGCCCACTCGTGCTGCGGCACGGGCTCACCAAGGCAGGACTGATGGAGCAGTAACCTCAATTTGTCGATCTCCCGCCGCTTTGCCAGGAGCATTTTTCAAGCTTCAAACAATGCTTGGCCGTCGCCCTCGATCTCTCCCTCCTGTCGGTGTGCTCGTGCCACTCCTTGATTATCTAATTAATGGTTGTGTGGTGAGCGTGGATTGCAGACCGATAATTCGTGGACCTGCAAGGATGGCTCACGCGCGATGATCTCATCATCGACATCGCGGCCGATCAGGTTGCCGACGCGCCTGCTGCTGTGAATGGGCGACCGTGAAATATTTTAAGACATTGGTCAATTTTGACCATCACCCAATCTGCTAGACACGTAAGGGTCTCTTCACGTGCCAGCAGCGCTTTGGCCAGGGTCTGGCTAGGGTGCTTTCCCCCCGACCCCCAAGGAGACGGCCTCTAATGAGCCGGGAAAATGGGAGCTATCTGTGATTTCAACAATCAATGGTCGCGATGGCGTGGTTTGAAAATCCTGCGCTCTATAGGGACCTCCCGGTCGATCATGAGCGACAAAAGCTCGCTTCCGCTCGCCTATATGGACTGGGTCGATCTGGCCAAGCGCAACGAGAAAATACTGGAAGCGACCGGGGCACAAGGTCGTCCGCGTCCCGATCTCGCTGGGCGTCTTTCGCGATTTTTGCCGACATCGCGGCTACGATCACGATAGCGTCGCCCGGTCGCGATACGCCGCCTCAATGCTCGACCCCGCAAGGTAAGAAAGCTTTTCTCGCCATGGAATCTCAGTACGACATCATTCCGCAACAGCCGCAGAACGACCCTCATTTCAACTTTTGCCCGTTTTGCCAAGAACCATACGCTCGCCTTACCTGTCCGAAATGTGGCCACTCTACCGACAATGATTCAAGTCGTGAGAGACCGTGGCAGGCTGTCGTTGGGCCAAGCCGCCCTGAGTGGATTGACGCGGAAATCAGCTCTATGGCTTCGCCCCGAGCTGCGGGTGCGGGTCCAGCATCTAAAGGCCAGGGGCACGCTGCGGCACGCTTTCATGGGTTGGAATTGAAGGCCGGAGACAACTCAGAAGTCGCTCGGCCCTACGCTCATCATTTCTGATCGATCAAGATTCTAACGGCGGCCGTGTAACCTTCTGGGTCTTGCAGCATGGCAAAGTGGCTCGCGCTGGGCAGGATCACAAGCTTGCTGCCCGGTATCGCTGCGGCCATCGCCTCGGTATGATCGCGCTTGATCGCCTCATCGTGGTCACCAAGCACGATGGCGGTTGGCACTTTGATCGCGGCGAGCTGTTCCTTCGTCCAGTTGGGCTGGGTTTCCCACATGTGGCTGATCTGTGCGACGAAGGCATCGTACTGATCCGGCGTCTTGGACAGTTTCTTATAATCTTCGCCGGAGCGTTTGACATAAGCCGCGAAAGTCGGGTTGTTCATGACGTCGGGCTTGACCCCATCGACTGTGACGTTAGCCGCCTGGGCAAAGAGCTTGGTAAGCCTCTCGGGATGGGACATGGCAATGTCAAGCCGATAATGCCACCATCGCTCCAACCCACCAAAGACGCCTTGTCGATTTTCAGAAAATCGAGCAGGGCCAGATAATCTGAGGCCATCAGGTCGTAACCGTACGGTTCGCTGGTGCGCGTCGAGCGCCCATGGCCGCGGCTGTCGGCAACGATCACCTGGTGGTCCTTGGCAATATCGGCAATCTCGATGCCATTGACCGGAGCATAACCGCTCTTGGCTGGCGCCGGCATGGGTGGCGGCTGCGACAGCGTTTGCCAGCGATCTCCTCGACTTTCGCCTTGCCAGCGTTGCTCATTGTTCGATATTCCGAAGGAGGCACTTGGCGGCATCAGTCAGATACTAGCCCTCGGTCAGCCAGCCAGCCTCAATGCAATCGAGATCATCTATTCTTTCGGTGGTTTACTGGCCGCCGCTTCCCGTGTCTTTGCGGCATGCAACACGTAGCTCCAAATGCCGCCCGCCCGGACGTTGTGCTTACCAAGAGCCGTCGCGGGGCCCGCTTTGTTCGGTTGCCCCAATCGGAAGGATGGCGGTGCTAAATCCCTCGGCCACGCTGTCGCGCAATTCGATCCAGGTCAGGTCCTGCAGATGAAAGTTGCGGGCGACGACGAAAAAACGGAAGGCGCGTGTGCTGCCGCCAAGCAGAAAGAAAGGGCGACGGCAATTAATGTCTGCGTGTGCGGTTGTAGACCGTCAGAGTGAGCCCGCTTTGATCAGATTGTGAGCGATGGCGGATCCCATGCCGCCCAGCCCGATGAAACCTATCCGCATTGTAGGGTCCCCCATTGACACGGCTTGCCAGCAGGGCACATTCAACTTTGGCCTCGACCAGGTCAAATTCCCAGTTGCATCTTTCGCGCACGCCTCGCACTCTCTCCCCTCCTTGGCTGAGGGAGGGAGGCCTCAAGCCTTCGTGGCCAGGATAAGTCCTGAAACGATGATCAAGGCGCCAAGAAAGCTCGTCCAGCTTGGGATCTCGTTGAGGAACAGCGCGGCCAGGCTCGAGGCGATAATCGGTTGTCCATAGCCCGATATGGCGACCAGTGTGGTGGGTAATTTGGACAGCGTGCTGTTGTAGAGCGCATAGCTGCCATAGGTGAGAAGACCATAAAACGAGAGATAGGCCAGGGCGCCCGCGCTGCCAGGCAGCAGCACCGTTCACTGAATGCGAATGGCAATGTTCCGGCCGCTGCCCCGAGAATGACCCAGAACGTCACGCCGCTGGCTTCGTTGCGGCGACAGAGCTGTGCCGAGATGAGGAGCGAGGCGGCATAGAAGAACGCAGCAGCCAGCGCCATCATGTCGCCCACCAGGTCGTGCCGGCCAGGCGCTTTGCCAGTGGCGATGACGACCGTGCCGGTCAGGGCAATGAGACCACCAAAAATCAGATTCGATTTCAAGCGCCTGGCGAAGATCCAGATTTCGCCAACCGCAACGATCAGGGGAAACATCATCACAAGGACGGTTGCCTCCATCACGGAGGTCCGCAATATCGCGTTGTTCCAGAAGACGAGGTCGGCTGCGAGGAGTGAGCCGCTGATCAATGCCAGCCCGATGTCACGACCCGGCATGGTAAGAGCAAACCGCCCGGTCCAGAGCGCAAAGGGCAGTGCGATTGCCAATCGCCAGAATGCCGTTGCGGCCGGGCCGACTGGGCTCCCGCGCACCAGAACCGGACCGATACCGGACATGAGCGCCGCCAAAGCCAAAATTCTCAGCGGCGTTAACTGCATGAAACAACTTTTGGTCGGGATCACCCCTGGTCCTCGGCGAATTGCCGCGGTCAGTCTCGTAGCTTTACCAACTTGTAAGCTCAGCGCCACCGACTGGCAATGCGGCTTCTGTCACGATCAACCCACGATCACCGCACGCGGCCAGTCAAAAGTGCGCGTCAGGAGAGGCTGCTAGGGCATGCTCCGCTATATGCTATGGCGTATTGCCGTGATGATCCCAACCCTTCTGATCATTAGCGCTATTGTGTCCAGCTGCCGGTATCCGATGTCGTCGGCGACCGGCTTTGGCTGACCATGATCCTTTCCTTGATCACGATTTTTCACTTGGCTGATCGCGTTTCCGATCGGCATCTATTCGGCGACCCACCAGTACACCTGGAGTGACTACGGTCTTACCCTGCTGGGGCTATTGGGACTTGCGACACCAAGTTTTCTACTCGCTCTCGTGTTCATGTATCTGGCGAACAATTGGTTCGAAACATCGCTCGGTAATTTGATGGATCCGCGTGTCAGAACATCAGGCCGGATCCCTGGACCATTATCGGAAACTCTGAACTCCGCCGTGTCCTCTTCGAGAAGACGGGTGCGAACCTTGATTTCAACATCTCTGGCGCGATAGGCGTCGAAACACCCACTCCGATACATCCTCGGCCCCATGTCGAAGGAACTATTTCGCTGCCTCAGCCAGCGGCTTCCCTTTCTCCACGACCAGGATAACGAGGACTTTGGCCGGCTCGCTCTTGCTCCCGTTCATCGCGGCATGAATGCCATCCCCCGGTGCAATGTGAGAAGCCTGACCTTTGCCCAATGTAATTGGATCCTTGCCGTCTGGTTTGACAGTGAGCGTGCCTTCAAGGATGTAGATATATTCATCGCCGTAATGGGTGTGCCTTGGACCTTCTCCGCCTGGCACTATGTCCGCCACGTAAATGACTGTCTGCTTTCCTGGGACATCCGCAAGATCGGATCTAAGTAGTTCTGTTCGCTTAATAGGCTGGTCTTGGGCGAGCTGCCGCACCTGCTGCTAGCACCAAAAATATCATGAGTGCGGATAGGGCGTTTGCTGGCGTTCTGATCCCTGTCATCGCGGTCATCCTTCCAAGCTCATTCGAGCCAGGCGATCTTATCATCAGCCAAAGACGCTGTGCTGAACCCGATTTGAGTTGGCCAACAACTCAGCTACGTTCTGATATGCCTTCGCGCCGTTTTCCCAAGCCCTGGTCGGTCGAACCGATCCCCAGCGCTCCGGTTCAAGCCGGTGACGATCGGCGACCTCATCCGCGACAGGAAGCTGCTGGAGGTGCACCGCGGCAATTGCCGGCCAGAGCGGGACCTCTATCAACCCCGAGATCTTGCGTTAGCGGTAGAGGGCTGTGGTGATCTATAACTGGGCTATTGCGCGCCACTACGAGCGGCTTTGATAAAGCCCTGAGAGCCTTATCCCTCCCACGACGTCCGAAAGGTCTCAGGAGACGGAAAGTCTTTGCAGCTCAGGTACAATGTCAGTGGTGGACGGTGATCAAGACATGGGCAGGCTAAGCGATCTGCACCCCTCCCGAAGGGTGGCTTCGATAGTGCGGACTTGCTTCGATCTATGACCAGTCGGTTACCCCGCCTTATCTCCCCCAAATACCACCCGTCCGGAGCATACACTTCGTCGCCGTCGAAACAGCCGACATGGTTTCCATTGTAGGTCCAGAGATTATCGCCTTCCCGGTAGCCAAAACATTCGCCGCCCCAAGTCCATACCCAATGCATTGTGATGTAGGTTTCGCCCCCTTCCGGGGGCGCTTTTTCAGAATTCCACGACAAATTGGATTTTCCCAGTTCCGAAGATTAAGCGCCGCCAGGGTGGGGAATCTCCCTTGCACCTGAAAATTACAATCGGTAGAAAATATGATTTCCGATTTGTCCGGTACGATTCAGTTTTTTCGACCAACTCGGGCTGACCGAGACGGCATGATAGTGCGTTGAGAGCGCGAGTGGCCCCTTTGGATCTTCTGGCGTGTTACATCTTTGCAGACAATCAAGAAGGGTAGACGCGTCTAGGAGTATTTCTTTCCAGAGCTGTGCGTCTCTGATCCTATTGAGCTTGCCATCGCAAACGAACGAGAATTGGCAACGGTTCTTAAGGTGAGCGTTCTGATACACCACTCCGCAAATGCTGTTCGGAAAACCAGCCAATTTTGTCCGGTTTAGGATGACGCGACCGACGGCCCACCAACCTGCTCGTGACTCTCCCCCGGCTTCAAAATACATGGCTTCGGCCAGACAGAACCGCTTAAAGGTGCTTGCGCCACTATCGAATATTGTGGAGGCTTTCCCAGGAGTGCTCAACAAGGGGAAAACGAAGACTGCAAGGACAATGGTTCGTGTCTTTAGAGAAGAATTGGTCATGTTCACCATAATCGCTAGCAGTTGTTGCTACGGGTTTTGGGTGCGAGCTTCCCCGAATTACGCTCGCATGCTTCATAGCTACGGGACCGGAACAGATCGGTCTTGCTGCTTGCTGCCAATGATTTGTGATTGCGCGCCACTCGGTCTGATAGGGAAAAACACAGCCAAGTCGAAAGGAGACCGTCGGTTTCGTTGGACCAGAGCTGGATCTATCTTCTCTTCCTAGGCCCTTGGACGCAGCTGAAGGTTGACGCGAATGGCCGGTTCGAAATCCCAGTCTGATCTCAAGCGGTTCGGTGGCGTTCCGAGTGCTGCTGGCACGCTATCACGACATGCTTGCGCCCGAGCGAGAGCGGCAGGCATCGATGTCGGCCCGCTAATAACGAAGGCTGGCCTGACGCGAGAGCAGGTTGAAGACGATAGTGTTCGGCTCACGGTGGAAGGTCAGATCGAATTTGTTGAGCTGATTGCAAACGCACTGCAGGACGATTTTCTTGGGTTCCACGTCGCCGAAAGTTTGGATCTTCGCGAGATGGGTCTTCTCTATTATGTGCCAGCGTCCTCTGAGACGCTCGGGAACGCTCTGCGCAGTCTGGAGCGTTACAGCATCATCGGGAATGAAGGTGTTGTACTACGCATTTCCGATAGCGACGATCTCGCCGTCACATTTCGATACGTTGGCGTCCAGCGCCTTTTGGATCGACATCAAATCGAGTCTCATCTTACCTTTCTGGTTCGTCTCTGCCGGCAACTGACCAATGGTCGTCTCCTGCCGATTCGTGTCAACCTGTATCATCGCCGCAAACGGGGTAATCCCGAGCTAAAGCGATTCCTAGGCTGCGATGTCGTCTTTGGGGCCGAGACAGATGAAGTCGCATTTCCTGGAGCGGCGGCGGCGATGCCCGTTGTCGATGCCGACCCATTTCTCAGCCAGTTGTTGACCAAATATGCCGAAGAAGTCCGTTCGAGCAAGGAGAGCGCCAAGGACACGTTCCGGGGCGTTGTGGAAAGGACGATTGCTGAGCTCATGCCGCACGGAAATGCGCGCGCGGTTGAAATTGCTCGTCGGTTGGGAATGAGTACCCGCACGCTTATGCGTCGGCTTGCCGCGGAAGGCCTGACCCTTGGCGAGATTTTATCCGAGCTGAGAGCCGATTTAGCTTGCCGGTATTTGAAGGATGAAGAATGGGCGATTTCTCAGATCGCATGGCTTTTGGGGTACCAGGAGGTTAGCGCCTTCACCCACGCATTCAAGCGCTGGACCGGCAAGACACCTAGCGAGGTCCGTGCCCAGAATGAGGCCCCCGTTCGATGAGAGACCCCGGCGTGAGAGCGAGTTAGACTTTTCCTGCGTGTTGCTCGCTCGCGGGCCTTGTTAGATATTCCTCAAATTACTGGCGCCGCTCATCGACACCGCCCTTCACTTCGTTGATAGAGGCATTCGGGCTTACAAGGCCGCTCTCGATGAGCTCGGTTACAAGGGCGTAAAAACACCTGACGGTAGCCGCCTGCAATGAAGATGTCACGCCACACACGGCCCAAATGGGGCTTGAGTAACTGCCGCGGCGAGGGGCCGCAACATCTTCCATCGCGTAGCCTACCCCAGTCGTCAAACAATCCATCAAGCCCGTTCTCGATCAGGCTCTCCGCTTTACTGCGGGTGAGGGGCCGGTTGTAATATGGAGCGATCTTCGGCCACTTCTTACCGACGAGGCCGTGCTCGGGGGATAGGATGATGATCCTGGTCTGGTCGAGATCAGGCAGCCCCTTCTTCAGGGTCTCGAACATCACACCCGTGTAAAGATCGATTGGCGCTACCTGTTGGCCTGGCCTCACGTCGGCCTTCCCATATGAGCCGGCCATGAGGAGCAGCCGCTCGTCCTTGTCGCAGATTATAGGCGGTTGGCCGTTGCACGGGTTTGGCACCGCCCCATATCTGAGGGGCGTTGAAGTGGAAGTCATGCGGGCGCTTCCCTGGTTACCACGGGAGCGCCGTTAAGCGTTCATTCCAGTCGTGCTCATTCCGGTTGCGCTCATGCCGGTCGCGAATGGTCCATGGTCGCCCGGGTGGAGGTGATGAGGGTGCTAGAACACCAGAACGCCAAGCCAAAGCAGCAAGACGAACAAAGCCCCGAGGTAAGCAATCCAGCCGAGCGCCCTTAACCGCTCGCGTCGTTCACGCTCCTGCCGGTAGCCGTTATAGTTGGACATCAAATCTCAAATCAGTGTTCAAGGATTTAGAGGGTAGAGAGCTGCATGTTGACCCGTGACTGGGCTACTGCGCTGCCGCTTCGACAAAGTCCCCTGGGAGCGTTATCCCTCCCGTGACGTTCGGGGCTAAAACCTTTAGCTGGCTGATCGTGGCCCGTCGTTGCTCAATCGCGCCAAAAATTCGTTATTTCGAGCCAGGAGGAGCGATCCAAAGGGATCCTGGCCTTTGCCTCCATGAGCCATGTGGCGATCGCGGTTGTCGACCGGCGGTTACGAGCAGCCCCACTTCCCTTCAGGTCAGGCGGCCGCAAGGTTGCTAGGCGCGAGGATCGGCCGCTAGGGGGGTGAGTAGGACCGGCCAGGGCTGTCGCGCGCTGGTGAGGCTGTGCATCGCCGTCTTCAACAATGGAGGAAGGAAATGTCACCATTTGTCACTTTGCTGCGGGTGGGCCTGATGTTCGCCGCGCTGCTCACGTTTGCGGTCGTCTCTATGAACGCCGGGCCAGCTAATGCCGTCGTCTATTGTAAGACCGTCGGTGTGCCCAAGGGCTGCGTCGCAAGGCGCGCGGTTGTTAAACCCGTCCATCGTCCGGTTGTCTATTGCAAGACCCGCGGCGTTCCGAAAGGCTGCGTTGCACGCTAAGTTATTCACCCGATCCAGCTCGGGCCGACACTGTCGGGCTGTTCCTCGGCATGCACGGGTCTCTAGCCCCGGCACCCCTAGCGATGGGGCCCGTCGGACGCTGAAACTCCGGCACTTTGTGCACGACGGCTCAAGTTAACCTCTGCGCGGGAGGGGCTGCGCCCTGGGCCGCCTGCTTGCGACGATCCACAGTAGTGCCACCAAAATAGGGATCTTCCCGGCAAGATAGTGACACAGCTCCCACAATAACCTCGGGATGCCTTCCCAAACCTGCAGCTCGACATTCCCGGAAAAGTCCCCCCTCACGTGTCACCGCCACGCAACCGCTCTGATGTCACCGATCTTCACTTTCTTGTCCTGGCGTTGGGCATTAATCCGCTTCGGACCCCATCTGTCGGCGGGGCGCATCTTCTCCCCCTTCGGCACTCGCCCGGTGCAGATAATCCCTCGGACCGTCTTGAGCTTGACCGGCGTGTCACGCGGAACGGTCCTGATCAGATTCCAAACTGATTTGTCAGCCATTTACTTTCGCTCCTCTGTTTACAATTTCATCTGGGCGCGCTTGGTCGCTTCTCAAGACTGCTATCCCGAGAACTGCATCCTTGGTTGCCGCGCTCGCCGGTGTGCGGTAGGTTCGCTCAGGTTTTCAGTCCATGATGATGAGTTCACGATATGGGGCGACGCAGCGGCCCATTCGCGGTAGGCTGCAGGCATGCCTGACCGCCCGCTTGAGTATCGACCCCACCCGTGGCACGGCCTTGACCCGGGAAATCGCTTTCCCGAGATCGTTCGCGCTTACATCGAGATCGTCCCAACCGACGGGGTGAAGTACGAGATCGACAAGCACTCCGGCTACCTCATGGTGGATCGACCGCAGCGCTTCTCGACCTTTTGCCCGACGCTGTACGGGTTCGTGCCGCGTACCTACTGCGGCGATCGGGTCGCTGCGTACGTACTGGCGGGCAGCCCGTCCGTCTCTCGCGGCGACGGCGACCCACTCGACATCTGCGTGCTGACGGACCGGCCGGTCTCGCGCGGCGAGATCCTCCTCGAGGCGCGGCCGATCGGCGGTCTTCGTATGATCGAGCGCGCCGAGGCCGACGATAAGATTCTGGCCGTGTTGCTCGGCGATCCGACCTACGGGGAGATTAAGGACGTCTCACAGCTGCCGCGTGCAATCATCGACCGCCTGCGGCATTACTTTCTCACCTATAAGATGCTCCCTGGCGACGCGACGCACCCCATAACGGTCGACCCGGTATACGACGCGACCGAAGCACGTGGCATCCTTGCGGCGGCGCGGGCCGACTACGCCCACGCCTTTCCCGGCTGACGAACTCGGGAGACCCGGCCGCCACTCACGCTTTGCAAAGCCATGGACGGTCGCCGGTCGCGTGGCAAGCCGTGGACGCGGCGGATCATCCGCAAACTACGGCGGAGCATCGCAGCTGCTCGAGCTTTTTCAGCCGGAGCCCTTGCGGTCGGGCATACCGATGTCAGGCATGAAAGGATCAAGATTCTGATCTTGCTGTACAGCTGATTTACGCAGGTTGGTTCGAGCCTCGCTGGCCATGGCGGGCATAAATAGACTGCTCGCCCAAGACCACGGACAGGGCTTCCGAACAACACCGGAATTCGAAGTGGGTGCCCTCGCAGGGCTCACCATCGAGGTTCACGTGAAGGGGCTTTTCCATCTCAATCGTGAAGGCTGAGAGTTGGCGATACAGCAAATGTCTGTTTCGCGGGTTTACCGGATCTCTTAACTCTTCGACTATTCGGCGCAGATTGTCGGCCCTGCGGCCGCTGACGACGGCGACATCGAGCAATCCGTCAGTTAGAATGGCTTGGGGCGTGACTTCATATCCTCCTCCGGCAAAGCGGTTGTTACCTATTGCCATGATGAGCATCGATCCCTCTTTCACGACACCATCCGCAAGGATCAGCCGTCCCTCATAGGGCTCAAGCTGAAACGCCCTTATGAAGCCCATAATGGAGTACGCCGCGCCGCCTAGAAGCTTTTTCATTTGCCGGGGAGTGGTCGCCGTGATTTCGGCGCCGAGGCCCGCACTTGCCACGTTGATGAAATACTGGTCATTCATCTGTCCAACGTCGATCTTCGTCGGAGTTCCGATACACGCGAGTTCCAGAGCGCCTATCAAATCCGTTGCATCGATGCCGGCGCCCTTGGCAAAATCGTTGGCAGTTCCCAGCGGCAGGATTCCTAGCGCTGTCTCTAAGCATTTGTCTCCCCCGATCATGGCATTTACCACGGCGTTTAGGGTACCGTCGCCGCCGCCAGCCACTATTCGCTGAGCTCTGTCCTTAACGGCCTGCCGGACGAAGCTTCGCAAGTCCTTCCGGCTCCAAGGAATATAAACATTAACGTCGATACCCGCCTTTTGGACGTTTTCCACAGCCGCTTCGACGTCGGGCCTTGTGCAAGAATTCTTATGCAGGACAAGCCAAGTTCTGGGCGATTTCTTCAAAACGAGTTCCTCCCTTGCGCAAGTCCGGCAAAGCAATATGAGGTCCATCATTTGTCTCTCCTGAGTATAACCTTGTCGCTCGCCTCTACAACTGTCGTAGACCCGATCCATCGAGTATCGTTTGGAGATCAGTCGAGATCGAGCACCAGAGGGTCAAGAAATTGTCTCTGCTGCGCTGCCGAGGTTTTTCTTGTCTGATCAGGATCCACGTAGCTGGTACCACGCAACGTGGTGTATGCTTGAGGCCAGAGGAATATCCATGAGCATTGGACTGATTGCGCTTTTCGACGAAATCGCGGCGATCGCGAAAGTGGCAACAGCATCTCTTGACGATGTGGCTAACCAGGCTGCAAAGGCCGGGTCAGCCGGGCCATCCATGCGGCAGCCGAAGCAGCAGCCCGTGCGCTGCCGTCGAGCTGCTGGAGCGGTCGAATGGACGGTTACGGCAGCCGGTTCCGGGCTGGTTGGACTGCTGATCGGCGCGGCGGCAATCCCGGTGATTGGGTTCGCTCTTGCACCTATATAGGCCCTAATTAAGATAACCCTGCGAGGACAGACGGAAAGATCGCTTATAGGCCCAAAAACCGAAGGGCCAGGGACGGAAGGCCCGCGACAAAAACAGTCCTTCGATGAGAGGTCGCTCCAACATTGACGCCCCCTCCCGATCAACTCGGAACTCTGAACAACGCCGGAGGTCTGTATCCATGCCGGAACGAACCTCCATCCCCCGAGGATGTTGGAAATGAATGACGCGAAGACTGCTCCGAAGGCTCCCGCCACCGCTATTGCTACAAAAGATCCCGCCGCCGCTGCAGCCAAGAGAGCTCTGGCCGCGGGATTTCCAATCGACAAGATCACCCATATGCCCTCGCGCCAAGACCTTGTCACGAAGGGGAAAGCACTCCGCGAGAAACTGAAGCGCGAGGATCAAGGCGTCTGGAAAGCGCCTGACGACCGTGCTGATCCGATTGACATCCTCCGCGCTTCCGATGCCGAACGCATGGACGAGCTGTTACCCATCCGTTACGGGCGCATGTTGCAGTCGCCATTCGCCTTCTATCGCGGTTCATCAGCAGTGATGGCCTCCGACCTGTCGCGCACCCCGAACACCGGTCTTGGAGTGCAATCCTGTGGCGACTGTCATCTCGCCAACTTCGGTGGTTTCGCCACTCCCGAGCGCAACATCATCTTCGATATCAATGATTTCGATGAGACGTTGCCGGCGCCATGGGAATGGGATGTCAAGCGGCTTGTGGCCTCGATCGTCCTGGCGGCCCGCTCGGTTAACTTCTCCGACGATCAGGCCCGCGACTGTGCGATCGCCTGCTCCCGCACCTATCGCAGGCGCCTGAACGAATATTCAAAGATGGGTCCCCTGGAAGTCTGTTACCAAAAAATTACCATGGATGACTTCCTTAGCACCGTCCCCGGTTCACACCGAAAGAGGGTTCAGAACCGCATTAATGCGGCCGCAGCGAAGAGCGGATCGGAACTCGATTTCCCAAAACTCGCCGAGTCGGTCGGCGGCAGGATACGCATCCGCGATCAGCCGCCGCTGATCTTTCACCCCGACGCCGCCAAGATGGAGGAATTCCAGTCCATTATCAGGGAGGTGTTCCGCGACTATCGCCAGACGCTGTCCGATGACCGGCAGGTGCTGCTCGCCCGATATCAGATCCTCGACGCCGCCATCAAGGTTGTTGGCATCGGAAGCGTCGGACGGAGATGCTGGATCGCGCTCCTCATGTCAGTGAACAACGATCCATTGTTCCTGCAATTCAAGGAAGCAGCCCCTTCAGTGCTTGAGCCCTTTGCTGGCAAGAGCGCATATGATCATCCGGGCGAGAGGGTCGTGGCGGGCCAGAGACTCATGCAACCAGTCTCCGACATCTTCCTTGGATGGGCAACGGGACCGAGCGGACGTTCCTTCTACGTGCGTCAGCTCCGCGATGCCAAGATCAAACCGCTGACCGAAACCTTCGATGTGGAACTAATGAAAACCTATGTCAGGGCTTGTGGCTGGGTGCTTGCGCGGGCCCATGCCAAGGTCGGGGAGGTCGCGACCATCGCGGCCTATCTTGGCGCGTCGAGCGAGGCCTTCGAGAACGCAATGGGCCGTTTCGGTATCGCCTATGCGGATCAGGCTGAGCGCGATCACGCGGCACTGAAGGCTGCAGTCAGGGAAGGAAAGATCACCGTCTTCAAGGAAGAGTAGTGTTTCCCGATACATCCAGGCGGCAATCCTTCTTGGATCAGTCGAATAAACTAAACGCTTTCTGCGCCCGGATGCCAGACTAAGCGGGGAGGACCTATGCACAAGAAGATTTCAGAGCATAAAGTTGCCGTGTTCGGGACCGTCCGCAAGCACGGTTCATGGTTGTCGGTCGCGGAGGTCGCCGAGCGAGCGAACGTCGCGACGCGGACCGTCAATCGCCACTGCGTGGACCTTGTCGTGCGTGGTCTCTTCGAGAGAGAGCCGCTGTTCAAGAATTATCGATACCGTCTCGCCATACAGCCTGACCGTTCGGCAAGGGTCCACCGTGCGGAGATAGAGGACGCCGCGGCCAAGTGGCGACGGTGACACTGTCAGGCCGTCCCGGCCCAGGCTGCAATTAGCCGGAAAATCTCTGTTGGAATGGAGGCCAGGGTAAACCCATGACGCTCCCAGATTCACACCTGTTGAATAGGATTTCTGGGGGTCAGAAGGAAGATGGCAATCATGCTAGGATTTGGTGCGGCGAATCCGATTGGAAAATATTTCTGCGCAAATTAATCCGCGGCGGTCTATTTTTAACAGCTGTTCGTCCTTGAAGGGGATACCCCTAAAGGAAATCGAGGACACGATAACGGTCGCTGAGATGACCGGGACACGAAAGAGAAAACGTAAATGACTGCCGCATCCAAACCAATCCGCTACGAACTAACGATTAAAAACGGTACGATCTATTCCTTGATATACCGCGCCGAGGGCAAGCCGATCGTCATTGAGGCGTGCCAACTGATCAACGGCACATCGCTTCCGAAAAGCCGACGGTGGCTGACCAAGATGGCAGAGCGCTGGGGTGTGCCGTTTGTCGACAAGACTGTCAGTAGAAACCCATCCTGAAGAACGGGAAAGGTCAGCTACTTCTAACCGAGAACAAGAGGTGAGGGCGATCGCGCTGGTCGCCCTCCGCCTTCGCCCCGACGGGTTGGCATTCTGGGCAAGAGGCGAGGAGGCTTCGCTTTCCTTGCACGATGGCAAAAAGTGGTATGCCAGCTGAAGTGAAGCGACGTCTAGGTGGGGTCAAGACGGCAAGGCGCAAACGATCGCTATTCCAAGTCTAGGTCGGCCGCTTCAGCCGCTTCTTCCTCAACGCCCCCGGCGCCTTTGTCATCGACAGTTTCGGCAACTCGTTCGTCTTCCAATTCTTGTAGCTGCAGAAGAAGCGCGCGAGCCCGTCGTTCCACCGCCTGTCGCGCTTGACCTAGAATTGCGTGGCCGCCTGCTGGCATTGCAGCCACCTCGGATTCAGCGGCTCCTGCTTCTGCGATCGCGTTCCTTGCCAGGACGCCGACGCGGTCAACAACCTGCTTAGGATTGAGGCCGCATTCGCGAGCAAATCGTTGCCAGTGCCTCCCCTTCAGGTAATCGCCCCGACTCTTGCCCGCGATTTTCTGGGCGAGGTTCTTCGTGACGTTCTCCCAAACTTCGCCGCACATGACATCGTACATCGGTGCAAGTGACACACCGTTGCCGCGGATCATGATCGAGTAGTTCTTGGCATGTGCATCGGTGTTGCAAGCCAGAACATTGAACACAACCATATCTACCAAACGGACGATGTCCGTTGGAGGCATGTACCGCCGCGTTACTTCAAACATGTCTTTCAATGTCGGCCCACCAATTCCCGTCTGGTTGGACTCGTACTTTGCGGATGGCGGCTTTCCGAGCGCCTGGCAGTAGTCCTCCTGATGCAAGCGACGCCAACGTTGGCCGATATTTGCTCTATCGTATCTCTGCACAAGTAAATAGGTTCGATTGCCAGCCTGACCGGTGGTTAAATTCGGCGTCGCGATTTTCATGCGCCTAGCCAAGGTGAGGCAGAACGCCTCGTTCTGAACGCCACCCCAAAGGCGTGGCGCGTCCGGCTTGAGAATATGTGTCGATGGCGAGCCGTTCATCGGAATACAGACGCGACCTTCGTCGTCCACAGCAACCGCAAGCTTCGTCTGCGCCCCGGCTAGGGACATCGAGACACCTTCCTCGCCGACGAGGAATGGCTTATTCGGCAGATCTTCTATCACTCTCTCAAGGTTTGCTGGGCTATCCACCGGTCGCCATTGGACGGAAGCGGTTCTCCCAGGTTGACCAATTGAGAGTGCGCCCGCAGTGTCGCCGCCGATTGCCGACAGCAGACCGATTACATCGCTCCGCGCCATCCCGAGGAGCTGTCCAAGAGTGTGCAGCTGATCACTCTCTGGGAGCAAATTTGCTGCCCAGGGCAGGAAAATGTCGGAAGAGATGCGCGCCGATTTCAATGGCATCGTTATCGAGATAGGAAACGCACCTCGCAATTCGATCCAGCTGGAATCATAGGTGAAGCCGGGTCCCCTCTTATCGACTTCAATGGTACCTATGAGCCGCTGTTCAAAGTAGACGCGTAGAGTGGTCATCCCGGCTCCTCCATTTCTTCGGGAAGATCGGGCAGTTCCGGCGCAGGCGGGCCACTGGATCCGAAAAGGTCCGTCGGCTTGAGCCCCAGCGTTTCAGCCACCAAGAGGCTTCGCCCAAGCTGACAGGAAGGCTTGCCGGCTTCTAGGTCGATCAGAAACCTGCGGCCGACACCGGTCGCCAAGGCAAGCTGATCCTGGCGCATTTTTAGTTCTTTCCGGCGATTACGGATTAGGGAGGCGAAGGCCGATGCTGCCTCGGAAGCCCGTTGGTCAATCATGCTCTCGTCATTGTCCATCACAAGGTGACTCATATGTTCCCGAGCGGGAATATTATGCTTGAAGACTTAAAATTCAATGAAAATGTACCCGCTTGGGAACATTTGTGATGACATTTTGTAGAAGCGATAAAGTGCCCGAACGGGTACATTCCCGAGGACGAGAGCGGCCCAACAATGGAATGCGCCCGCTCGGGAACACTTGGTCGAACCAAACTCCTCAAAGCGTCCATCGAGTGACCGCGGCGTCCAGCGCCACAAGTCCAGACGAGCCTATCGGATTTTGGCCCACTGCAGACTGTCGCGCCGGCGGCTGCCTCTCCACATCGTCAGAGATTCCAGTGACTCAGTGATGGGCTCCCCTGCAGTTTTGGAACCCCATGGGAACCCCATGCCGGAATTGATGGCCAATCTTTGCCGAGTTATGGCTTCTAACTTATTGATTTTGCTTGGTGAGCCCGTCGGGATTCGAACCCGAGACCTACTGATTAAAAGTCAGTTGCTCTACCGGCTGAGCTACGGGCTCGATTGATCGGAGCTGGGCGTGGCCTTCTTACGGGCGGCTGGTCGACGGGTCAATAGCGCTGCCCGTTTGCGCCGGATCTAGTCCCAGGATTGCGCGCCCTCGGCGGCCTGCTGCGACAGATCGGCGGGCTTGCAGTTGGCGGTCGCCGTCGACAGCACGCCGCAGCGCTGGGCGGCGGCCTCCAGCAATTCGAACGGCCCGGCAAACAGCCGGAACACGCTGCCGCCCTGCTTGGACTTGCCGCGCCGCACCAACGGGGTCAGGCCGGCGAGCGGGCGCTGATAGCGCCGCTGCAGGATCTGCCACCCGGCGAGCGCCTGTTCGTCGCTCGAGAAGCTTGCGAGATAGACGGCAAAACGCATGTCCGGCGATGCCTGCTGGACCTTCGGAGCAGCCGCCTTGCGCGGCGCCGGCCCGAGCAGCTCGACGGAGGGTGCGACCGGGGCAGGGAAGGACTTCGGACCCGCCGAGGGGCCAGGCGGCTGCACCTTGGCAAGCGTCTCGCCTTCAGGCTCCGCCGGCTCGCTCGGCGTCGGCACCTCGGACCTGTCGTCGCGCTGCACCGGCGCCTGCGGCTGCGTCTGCAATAGGGGCTGAGGCTGAGATTGCGGCTGAGGCTGCGGCGGTTCTGCCGGGAAGCGCGGCTCGACCGCCTCGGGCCGCGCCGGGGCCGGCGATGGCTCGGCAACGACCGGGGCCTCCGCCACCGCCTGGGGCTGCGAATAGCTGTCCTTGATCATGACCCATGCCGTGGCCAGCGCCAGAACCAGGGCGGCCCCTGTCACCAATGCGACAATGGCATCGGGCGGCACGATATCGCCGCCGGCGGGCAGGGCGGCGGCGCCAGCGCCGGGCCGCGCCGGCGCGGCATCGCCGCGGCGTGGAAAGGACGGCGGCCTCTGCGGCCGTGGACCCTTGCGATGTGGCGTCTTGCTGAGCATGCCCTGATAGCCATATGTAGCACCTCGCTGGTAGGCGGAGCGAGGTCTCAGCACAATGCCGGATTTGGCCCTGGTCGTCCTTGCGGCAGGCAAGGGAACGCGAATGATGTCGGACCTGCCGAAGGTCATGCACCAGGCCGCCGGGCGAAGCCTGCTCGGGCATGTTCTCACCACTGCCGCGGCGCTCGCGCCGGCGCGTCTCGTGGTGGTGACCGGTCCGGACATGCCGGAGGTCGCCGAGGAGGCACGGAAATATTGCAAGGACGCCACCATCGTGGTCCAGGCCGAGCGCAAAGGCACGGCCCATGCCGTGGCCATGGCCGCGCCCTATCTTGCTGATTTCAAAGGCAGGATCCTCGTGGTCTATGGCGATGTGCCGCTGATCGAGGCGGCGACGCTCAGGGCCCTCACGGAGGCTGTGAAGGGAGCGCAACCACTGGCTGTGCTGGGCTTCCGGGCCGCCGACCCCACCGGCTATGGCCGGCTGATCGTGACGCGGGAGGGGACGTTCACCGGCATCAAGGAGGAGCTCGATGCAACGCCGGAGGAGCGCGCCATCACGCTCTGCAACTCGGGCGTGATGGCGGCCGATGCGGCGCTGCTGTGGAAATTGCTGCCGCGGATCGGCAACAACAATGCCAAGGGCGAGTTCTACCTCACCGACCTGCCGGGCCTGGCTGCCGCGGAGGGGTTCGAGCTCGCCTATCACGAATGCCCCGACGATCAGGTTCTCGGCGTCAACACCCGGGTTCAGCTCGCCGCCATCGAAGCGGCCCTGCAGCACCGGCTGCGGCATGCCGCCATGCTCAACGGCGCAACCCTGGTCGCACCCGAGACGGTGTTCCTGTCGGCCGATACCGAACTTGGCCAGGATGTCCTCGTCGAACCGCATGTGGTGTTCGCAACCGGCGTCAAGGTCGGCAACCGGGCGAAAATCCGCAGCTTCTGCCATCTCGAGCGGGCCACCATCGGCGAGGCGGCGGTGGTCGGTCCGTTCGCCCGGCTACGCCCGGGCGCAACCCTGGCGCGCAATGTTCATATCGGCAATTTCGTCGAGGTCAAGCAGGCGGTGATCGCGGAGGGAGCCAAGATCAACCATCTCGCCTATATCGGCGATGCCCGGGTCGGGGCGGCGGCCAATGTCGGGGCCGGCGCCATCACCTGCAACTACAATGGCGTCGACAAGAATTTGACAGAGATCGGAGCTGGCGCCTTCATCGGCACCAATGCCTCGCTGGTCGCTCCGGTCAAGGTCGGGGAGGGGGCGTTCGTCGCCGCCGGGAGCGTCGTCACCGGCGACGTTGAACCGGATGCTCTGTATATTGAGCGCGGCGAATCGAGGATCAAGGCGAACTGGGTCAAGCGCTACTTCGACGCGCTGCGGGCGCGCAAGGCTGGCGGCGCCGTTCCGCGCGCCAAATGATGCGGGAAGAAGGCAATGTGCGGAATCGTCGGAATACTGGGCTCGGGCGACGTCGCGCCACGGATCCTGCAGGCGCTGCGCCGGCTCGAATATCGCGGCTATGACTCGGCCGGCATCGCGGTTCTCCGCGACGGCGGAATGGCCCGCGCCCGGGCGCCAGGCAAGCTCGACCGCCTGGCCAGCCGGCTGGACCAGGAGCCGCTGCGCGGGCCGACCGGCATAGGCCATACCCGCTGGGCCACCCATGGCGTGCCCAACGAGACCAATGCCCATCCCCATGTCGCCGGCGCGGTGGCCATCGTCCATAACGGGATCATCGAGAATTTCCGGGAGCTGAGGGACGAGCTCATTGCCAGGGGCAAGGATTTCACCAGCCAGACCGACACCGAGGTCGTGGCACATCTCATCGACGAGGCGCTGGCCGGCGGTCGGTCGCCTAACGAGGCGGTGCGCGCCGTGCTCGGGCGGCTCAGAGGCGCCTTCGCCTTCGTGATCCTGTTCCAAGGCGAGCAGGACCTGATGATCGGCGCCCGCCGCGGCAGCCCGCTGGCGGTCGGACATGGCGATGGCGAGATGTTCCTCGGCTCCGATTCGATGGCGCTCGCGCCCTTCACCAATCGCATCACCTATCTCGACGAGGGCGATTGGGTGGTGCTCACCCGCGGCTCCTGCGCGATCTTCGACAGCGCCAACCGGCCGGTCGAGCGGCCGATGAGTTTCACCCAGGCCTCGTCGCTGCTGGTCGACAAGGGCAATCATCGTCACTTCATGGCCAAGGAGATTTTCGAGCAGCCGGAAGTCATCGGCCACACGCTGGCCGAATATATCGACTTCACCGACCGCTCGGTCGTGCCGGGCATGGGAACCGGGCTCGATCTGTCGCGCCTCGACAGGCTCACCATCACCGCCTGCGGCACCGGGTTCTACGCGGCGCTGACGGCGAAATACTGGTTCGAGCGGGTTGCCCGCATCCCCACCGAGGTCGATATCGCATCGGAGTTCCGCTACCGCGAGGCGCCTCTCGATCCCAAAGGCCTGACGCTCGTCATCTCGCAGTCCGGCGAAACCGCCGACACGCTGGCCGCCTTGCGTTACGCCCGGGGCAAGGGCCAGACCGTCGCCGGGGTGGTGAATGTCCCCGAATCCACCATCGCGCGCGAAAGCGATATCGTGTTCCGAACCTATGCAGGACCCGAGATCGGCGTCGCTTCGACCAAGGCCTTCACCTGCCAGCTGGCGGTCCTGGCGTGCCTCGCCATCGCCGCCGCCCGCGCCCGCAACATGATATCGCGCGAGGAGGAAAAACGGCTGGTCACGGCGTTGACCGAGGTCCCGCGCCATATCGGCAGCATCCTGGCGGGGGAGCGCCACATCGCCGAGGTGGCGAGGAAGATCGCACATGCCCGCGACGTGCTCTATCTCGGTCGCGGCATGACCTATCCGATTGCGCTCGAAGGCGCGCTGAAACTCAAGGAGATTTCCTACATTCACGCCGAAGGTTATGCCGCCGGCGAGCTCAAGCATGGTCCGATCGCGCTGATCGACGAGAATGTCCCGGTCGTGGTGATCGCGCCGCGCGACGATCTCTATGAGAAGACGGTCTCGAACATGGAGGAGGTGGCGGCACGGGGAGGGCGCATCGTCCTCATCAGCGACGATCGCGGGCCCGGCAAGGAGGCGGAGTGGATGTTCGAGCGGATCAATGTGCCGCGCGCCGATCCCTTCATCAGCCCGCTGCTCTATGCCGTGCCGGTGCAGCTCCTCGCCTATCACGCCGCGGTGTTCATCGGCACCGACGTCGACCAGCCGCGCAACCTGGCCAAATCGGTCACGGTGGAGTGATGCACGATATCCGCTGGATCCGCGACAATCCGGAGGCCTTCGACCGGGGTCTGAAGCGCCGTGGCCTCGACGGCCAGGCGGCGGCGCTGATCGCCCTCGACGATCATCGTCGCGAGCTGGTCCAGACGGTGCAGGAAGCGCAGGCCCGCCGCAATGCCGCCTCGAAGGAGATCGCCGCAGCCATGGGCGCGGGCGATCGGGCGCAGGCCGAGCAGTTGAAGGGAGAGGTCGGCGCGCTGAAGAGCCGGATCCAGTCGGTCGAGGAGGAGGAGCGCCGGGCCACCGCCGCCGTCACCGAGGCGCTGAGCGTCATTCCCAATCTGCCCCTCGAAGAGGTGCCGGACGGCCCCGATGCCGACCACAATCGCGAAGTCCGCCGCCATGGCGAGCCGCCGTCTTTCGCCTTCGCGCCGAAGCAGCATTTCGAGCTCGGCGAGGCGTTGGGCCTGATGGACTTCGAGGCCGCGGCCAAGCTGTCGGGGGCGCGTTTCGTCGTCGTGAAGGGAAAGCTCGCCCGCCTCGAACGCGCCCTTGGCCAGTTCATGCTCGATCTGCAGACCCGCGAGCACGGCTATGGCGAGGTCAATCCGCCCCTGCTGGTGCGCGCGGAGACCATGTACGGCACCGGGCAGCTGCCCAAATTCGCCGATGATTTGTTCCACACCACCGACGGCCGCTGGCTCATTCCGACTGCCGAGGTCCCGCTCACCAATCTGGTGCGCGAGTCGATCATCGAGGAGGCGAGCCTGCCGATCCGGGTGGCGGCGCTCACCCCCTGCTTTCGGGCCGAAGCCGGGGCGGCCGGCCGCGACACCAGGGGCATGATCCGGGTTCACCAGTTCAGCAAGGTCGAGCTCGTGTCGGTCACCACCCCCGAGACGTCGCGGGACGAGCTCGAGCGCATGACGGCCGCTGCCGAGGAGGTCCTCCGGCGGCTGGCGCTGCCTTACCGCGTGGTGCAGCTCTGCACCGGCGACATGGGCTTCGGCGCGCGCATGACCTACGATCTCGAAGTGTGGCTCCCCGGTCAAAATGCCTATCGCGAAATATCGAGCTGCTCGGTATGCGGCGATTTCCAGGCGCGGCGCATGGAAGCACGCTACCGGCCGCGCGGCGGCGGCGGACTGCGCCATGTCCACACCCTCAACGGCTCGGGCCTGGCAGTCGGGCGCACGCTGATCGCGGTGCTCGAGAACTATCAGCGGGCCGATGGCAGCATTCTGATACCCGACGTGCTACGGCCCTATATGGATGGCAGCGAAATCATTGGCCCCGATGGCTGAAGCGCCCCTGACCGTGCTGGTCACCAACGACGACGGCATCCATGCCGACGGCCTGGTCACGCTGGAGACGATCGCCCGCACCCTCACCGGGGAGGTATGGGTCGTGGCGCCGGAGGTCGAGCAGTCCGGCGCGTCGCACTCGCTGTCGCTGGCCAATCCGATCAGGCTGCGCCGCCTCGACGACCGCCGCTTCGCGGTGCAGGGCACGCCGGCCGATTGCGTGCTGATGGCATTGCGCAAGGTCATGCCGCGGCCGCCCGATCTGGTGCTGTCGGGGGTCAATCGCGGGCAGAATCTCGCCGACGACGTGACCTATTCCGGAACCATCGCCGCCGCCATGGAGGGCACCGCCCTCGGCCTCAAGTCGATCGCGCTCAGCCAGACCTATGGCGTTCATTCCGAGGGGCGCCTGCGCTTCGATGTTGCCGCGGCGCATGGGCCGGCCCTGGTGAAGCGGCTGGCCGGCGTCGATCTCGGCCCCGGCATCCTCCTCAACGTCAACTTTCCAGATTGCGAACCCGATGCGGTCGCGGGCGTCGCGGTGACGCGCCAGGGCAAGCACGACCAGAGCCTCCTCCTCGTGGAGGAGCGCATCGATACCCGCAACCGTCCCTATTTCTGGCTCGGCTTCAAGCGCGACCGCTCCGACGCCGCGCCGGGAACCGATCTGCGCGCCATCTACGACCGGCGGATATCGATAACCCCGCTGCACATGAACATGACCCAGCTCGAGGCCATCGACGTGCTGCGCACCGAGCTCGAAAGCTAGGGTGGTGCCGAGCGACCATCGCAAAGTCCAGCTGATCATGACGTTGCGGAAACAGGGCATCCGGGATCTGCGCGTGCTCGATGCCATGGAGCGGACACCGCGCGAGGCCTTTGTCGAGCAGCCGTTCCTGGAGGAGGCGTGGTCCGATCAGTCGCTTCCCATCGCCTGCGGCCAGACGATTTCCCAACCCTTCGTCGTCGCGTTCATGACCCAGACCCTCAAGGTGAGCGACCGCATGAAGGTCCTCGAGATCGGCACCGGCTCGGGCTATCAGACGGCGATCCTGAGCTGCCTCGCCAGGCGGGTCTACACGGTCGAGCGGTTTCGCTCGCTGCTGCGCGGCGCCGAGGAGCGCTTCCGGATGCTCCATCTGCACAACATAACCACCATCGCCGCCGACGGCACCAAAGGCTGGCCGAGGCAGGCGCCGTTCGAACGGATCATCGTCACGGCGGCGGCAAAAATCGTGCCGCAGCCCCTTCTCGCCCAGCTGGCGGATGGCGGAATCATGGTCATCCCGGTCGAGGTGCAACCCGGCAGGCAGGAGATCCAACGGATTGTCAAGAACGGCGATGATCTTGATATTGCAGGGCTTTTGCCAGTTCGTTTCGTCCCGCTGCTGACCGGCATGCCGCCGGAGGTTTGACGCAATGCGGGCCGCCATGGCGTTCTGCGACTTGTAGTTACACCGGAAACTTGATTTTAACCTAACTGCTTCACCATCGGCCCCTGTTGTTCGTCAGTGGGGTCGGAGTATGCCGAAATTGCCAATTTCCGCGGCCAAGCCTTGGTTCACACGCAGTGCTCGCCTGGCGCTTGTCGCCTGTGCGGCGAGCGGGATGGCCGCTTGCTCAGGCTCGATGGAGCGCTTTGCCGACTATCCGGCCGTGAATACCAATTCGCTCTCGCCCAGCGGCGGGCCGGTCAGCTCCGAAAGCGTGCAGGGGGGCCCGCTCGGGCAGGGTCCTCTGGCGGCGCCGGCGCGGCCCGCCTGGCAGGGCTATTCTCCGCCGGCTGCCCAGCCGCAGCGCCCCGTCTGGCAGGGCAATTCGGCCCCGGCTCAGGGTGCAATGCTGGCGCCGGCCGCCGCCGTCATCCGCGACACCGAGCCGGTCCATGCCAATGCTCAGACCTGGTCGAGCCGGGTGACCGTGCGGCGCGGCCAGACGCTCTATTCCATCGCCCGCGCCCACAATGTCCCGGTCGGCGAGCTGGCACGCGCCAACAACATCACCACCCGCCATGCCGTGCGGATCGGCGAGACGCTGCATGTGCCGGGGCAGGGTGGCGGCGCCCAGGAGAATGAACCGCGCTACCAGGCCGCCTCGGGGCCGGCATCACGCATGTCGCATGGCGAGGCCGCTGCCCATACGGTGCGGGGCGGCGAGACCCTGTTCTCGATCGGCCGATCCTACAGCATCAGCCCCTATGCCATTGCCGAGGCCAACAACCTGCCGCGCAATTATGCGGTCAAGACCGGTGAACAGCTCACAATCCCCGGCGGCGGCCGTCATCTTGCCCGCAATGACGAGGCGCCGGTGGAGCGCACGACCTATCGGGCAAAGCCGGAGCAGCCGCAGGAACCCCAGGAAGCCGAGCCGCAGGTTGCGGAGACACCGGCCGGCGATACTCCCGCTGGCGAAACCCCTGCGGCCGAGCCGAGCGACAACCAAGTCACGGCGGAAGACGCACCGTTGGCCGAGCAGCAGCCGCGATCCGAGCCGGAGCCGGCAGCCGCTGCCGGCTTCCGCTGGCCGGTCCGCGGCAAGGTCATCGCCACTTATGGCCAGAAGCCGAACGGGACCCGCAACGAGGGCATCAACATCGCCGTTCCCGAGGGCACAAGCGTGCGCGCTGCTGAAAGCGGCGTGGTCGCCTATGCCGGCAACGAGCTGAAGGGCTATGGCAACCTCGTCCTCCTGCGCCACGAGAATGGCTGGGTCACCGCCTACGCGCACAACAAGGATCTGTTCGTCCGGCGCGGCGATACGGTGAAGCGTGGCGATGTCATCGCCAAGGCCGGCCAAACCGGCTCGGTGACGAGCCCGCAGGTCCATTTCGAGCTGCGCAAAGGGGCGACCGCCGTCGATCCGGTCAAATATCTGTCGTCGGCCACGGCCGCCAATTAGGCCGCCGGCGCAACCCCTCTTCCGCCCCTGGCAGCACCATCTCCCCGGGTAAACCCGGGGAGATGGGCGTAGAAGGGCGGGACTTGACCCGTCGCCGGGGTGAGGATAACAGCCGCGGGCTTCCTTCCTTCAAATTCGGAGACAGGCATGATCACGCTTTGGGGTCGGCGGAATTCCCTCAATGTAATTAAAGCTTTATGGGCCGCCGCCGAGGCCGGTGTCGAGATCGAGCGGCAGACCGTCGGGGGTTCCTTCGGCGGTCTCGACGACAAGGCCTTCCTCAAGCTCAATCCGATGGGGCTCGTGCCGGTTATCCGCGACGGCTCGATCACCCTCTTCGAATCCCAGGCGATCGTCCGCTACATCGCCCGCCGCTACGGCCGCAAGACCATCCAGCCGCGCGGCCAGAAGGCGATGGCGATCTCCGACCAATGGATGGACTGGACCATGTCCACGGCGCAGCCGGCGGTCGGAGCCGTGTTCATGAACACCGTCCGCCGGGAGGAGGAGAGCCGCGATCCGGCGTTCATCAAGAACGCCGCCAAGACCGCCGCCCAGGCGCTCAAGGTTGCCGACCGATGGCTCGGCCGCAAGCCGTTCTTCGCCGGCCGGAATTTCTCGACCGCAGACATTCCCCTGGGTGCAGTCTACTGGCGCTACAAGAATCTGGAGATCGAGCGGCCGGCGCTCAACAACCTCGACCGCTGGCTCGACACCCTCAAGCAGCGGGAGGCCTATCGCCAGTGGGTCATGGTGCCGATCGGCCGCAATCCGGCCGAATGGCAGCAGAACGAGGCGAGCCTGCGCTGAGCCGCACTCACCGGCTGCCAAGCCGAACGCCCTGGCGGCCGGCCAGGTCCTGGACGAACTGCCAGGCGACGCGCCCCGATCGCGCCCCGCGCGTCGCCTGCCATTCGAGTGCGGCGGCATGGATTTCCGCGGCCCTGCCCGGAATGCCGAAATGCCCGACATAGGCGTCGACCATGGCGAGATAATCCGTCTGCGAGCAATGGTGGAAACCGAGCCACAGGCCGAAACGGTCGGACAGCGAGACCTTCTCCTGCACCGCCTCGGACGGATTGATCGCCGTCGAGCGCTCGTTCTCGATCATGTCGCGGGGCAGGAGATGGCGGCGGTTCGAGGTGGCGTAGAAAATCATGTTGTCGGGTCGGCCCTCGATGCCACCCTCCAGTGCCGCCTTGAGCGACTTATATGACGTATCGGCGGCATCGAACGACAGGTCGTCGCAGAAAACCAGGAAATTCCAGCGCGGCTGAGCGCGGATCAGCGCCATCAATTCCGGCAGGGCCTCGATCTCCTCGCGGTGGATCTCGATCAGCTTGAGACGGCCCGAGCCGCCGTCGACCGCGGCATGGACCGCCTTGACGAGCGAGCTCTTGCCCATGCCGCGGGCCCCCCATAGCAGCGCATTGTTGGCCGGCAGGCCGGCCGCGAAGCGCCGGGTGTTCTCGAGCAGAATGTCGCGAACTTGATCGATTCCCTTCAGGAGATCGAGATCGACCCGGTTGACCTTCGCGACCTCGCTCAGGCGATTGCCGGCGGCGTGCCAGACAAAGGCGGCATGGGCACCCAAGTCCGGCACCGGCGGCGGCGGGCCGACCAGGCGTTCCAGAGCCGCGGCAATCCTTTCCAGCCGCTCGAGAACCCGCTCATCCGCCTCGCCTGCCATATGGTTCACCTGAAGGGTCGCGCCGTCGCCCGCGTGAATACAGCCGGGACGGGGAGGGGACAAGCATCCCGGGCGGGTTGCAAATGGGGGAACCGCCGCTATATTCCGCCGCCAGAAGCGCCACGGCTCGGCCGAGCCGGTCGGCTCATGGCACCGCCTAAGGCGATGCCGTTGTTCCGGAGATTTCTCTAGATGTTCATTTCTCCTGCCTACGCCCAGGCTGCCGGCGGAATGCCAGGCGGCGACCTCATCTCGATGATTCTGCCGCTGGTGATGATCATGGGCGTGTTCTGGTTTCTGCTCATCCGCCCGCAGCAGAAGCGGCTGAAGGACCACCAGGAGCTGGTCAAGAATGTCCGCCGGGGCGATACGGTGGTGACCGGCGGCGGCATCGTCGGCAAGGTCCACAAGGTGGTCGACGACAATGAAATCATTCTCGAAATCGCCGAAAACGTGCGCATCCGGGTGGTGAAATCGTCCATTTCGGAGGTCAGGACCCGTGGCGAGCCGGTCAAGGAGGAGGCGCTGACCCGATGAGGCGGCCTGGGATGCCAGCGGCGGAAGTGAGGAGGTAGGCCCATGCTCTTTTTCAGCCGGACCAAAACCATCGCCACCCTTGCCGTCCTGGCCCTGTGCTTCCTGCTGGCGCTGCCCAATGCGCTGCCGGCCAGCGTTCGCGCCATGCTGCCGCTGTTCAACGGGCCGGTCGTGCTCGGTCTCGATCTCCAGGGCGGCAGCCATGTTCTCCTCGAGGTCGATCAGGCCACCCTGAAGGATCAATATGCCAAGCAGCTCATCGGCGACATCCGCCAGGCGCTTCGGGCCCAGAAGATTCCCTATTCGGGGCTCGGGAAGTCGGGGGACAACGTCACGGTCCGCATCACCGATCCCTCCCGCCTCGATGCGGCGATGAGCGAATTGCGCAAGTTGGTGCAGCCGATCGACACCAGCCTGTTCGGCAGCGGCAGCTCGACCAAGCAGTACGATATCCGCCAGGACGGCGATCAGATCATCTTCTCCTTCACCGCCGCCGGGCTCGAATACAAGATCGGCCGCGCCATCGAGCAGTCGCTCGACATCGTCGGCAAGCGCATCAATGCCATCGGCACGACCGAGCCGATCATCCAGCGCCAGGGGGTGGACCGCATTCTCGTCCAGGTTCCGGGCCTGCAGGACCCGAGCCGCCTCAAGGATCTCCTCGGCCAGACCGCCAAGCTGCAGTTCCGCCTGCTGTGCGACAGCCAGCCGACCAGCGCCACCGAACGGCCGCCGGCCGATTGCGAAGCCCTGCCGGACCAGAAGCAGGCCAACCAGATCTACTGGGTCCAGACCTCGAGCCGCGCCACCGTCGATGGCGAGGACCTGAACGATGCCCAGCCGGCTTTCGACAGCCGCAACAGCGAGCCGATCGTCAGCTTCCGCTTCAACCAGCAAGGCGCACTCAAGTTCGGCCAGCTCACCCGCGACAATGTCGGCCGCCCCTTTGCCATCGCGCTCGACAACAAGGTCGTCTCGGCGCCCCGAATCAACGAGCCCATTCTTGGCGGTTCCGGCCAGATCTCGGGTCGCTTCACCACCCAGGAGGCAACCGACCTCGCCATCGTCCTGCGCTCCGGTGCCTTGCCGGCCAGGCTGAGCGTGGTCGAGGAGCGCTCGGTCGGACCCTCGCTTGGCTCGGATTCGATCCGCGCCGGCATCATCGCCTCGATCATCGGCCTGATCACCGTGCTGCTTTTCATGGTGGTGTGCTACGGGCTGTTCGGGGTGTTCGCGGTGATCGCCCTCATCGCCCACCTGATGATGATCATCGGCATCATGTCGTTCTTCGGCATCACCCTCACGCTGCCGGGCATTGCCGGGCTGGTGCTGGGCATGGGCATGGCAGTCGATTCCAACGTGCTGGTCTATGAACGCATCCGCGAGGAGATGAAGCTCGGCCGCTCGGTCATCGGCGCGATCGAGACGGGGTTCAGGATGGCTTTCGGCACCATCTTCGATTCCAACGTCACGACGCTCATCGCCGCGGTGGTCCTGTTCGGCCTTGGCTCGGGACCGATCCGCGGCTTCGCCGTCACCCTGGCGCTCGGCATCCTGACCACCATCTTCACCGCCTTCACCTTGACGAGGCTCATCGTCGCCACCTGGGTGCGCATGGCGCGGCCCAAGGTCGTGCCGCTGTGACCGGGGAGCTCACGCATGCGGTTTAAGCCCTTACGCTTCATTCCGGAGACCGCCGGCATCCACTTCATGCGGGCCGCCCGGTACGGGTTTGTGGGCTCGTCGATCCTGATCGTCATCACCATCATCATCTACTTCTTGATCGGTCTCAATTTCGGCATCGATTTCCGTGGCGGCACCCTGATGGAGATCAGGACGCAAGGGCCGGCCGATCTGACGGCGCTGCGCGAGACGCTCGGCTCGCTCGAGCTCGGCAGCGGCGTCGAGCTGCAGGAGTTCGGCGCGCCGACCGACGTGCTGATCCGTCTGCCGACCCAGAACGACGAGAAGGCGCAGCAGGCATCGGTCGACAAGGTTCGCCATGCTCTCGGCCCCGGCATCGACTACCGCCGCATCGAGACCGTCGGCCCCAAGGTCTCGGGCGAGCTCGCGCGGGGCGGCGTCATCGCCGTGGTGGTGGCGATCGTTCTGGTGATGGTCTATCTATGGTTCCGATTCGAATGGCAATTCGCCGTGGGGGCTGCGGCATCGCTGGTTCATGACGTGGCCCTGACCATCGGCCTGTTCGTCGTGCTACAGCTCGACTTCGATCTCTCCATCATCGCCGCCATCCTGACCATCGTGGGCTATTCGCTGAACGACACGGTGGTGGTCTATGACCGGGTCCGCGAAAATCTGCGGCGCTACAAGCAGTTGCCGCTCCCCGACCTGATCGACCTGTCGCTCAACGAGACGCTGCCGCGTACCATCATGACCTCGCTGTCGGTTCTGCTGGCGCTGCTTGCGCTCTACTTCTTCGGCGGCGAGGTCATCCGCGGCTTCACCTTCACCATGATCTGGGGCGTCATTGTCGGTACTTATTCCTCGATCTATATCGCCGCGCCGTTCCTGATCTTCACCGGCGTCAGCACCGGCGGGCAGACCGACCGCACCAAGGCTGCCGCCACCGCCGAAGCGGCACGACCGTGACGGCATGACCGAGCGGTCGGGACAGCGGTTCTATCCCGCGCTGGCACCGATCGAGGCCTATGGCAATGGTGGTTTCCGCTTCGCCGGCATGTCGCATCGCGGCTCCCTGCTGATCCTGCCGTCCGGCATTTATGCCTGGCCGCCGGCGACCGCGGCCGAGGCCGGGACCGATGCCTTTGCCCTGGTCTTTGCCGAGGCGACGGCGATCGCCCTGCTGCTGTTCGGCACCGGCGAGACGCAGATCTTTCCTGCCGCCGCCATCCGCAACGCCTTTGCCGCCCGCGCGGTGCCGCTCGAGGTGATGGACACCGGTGCGGCGGTCAGGACCTACAATGTGCTGCTTGCCGAGCGTCGCGCCGTTGCTGCAGCGCTGATCGCCGCCGGCGGACCAGCCTGAGCATGGCGACGTCGTTCGAGGAGGCGGCGCAGCATTGCGACGCGCTGGTGCGCAGCGCGGACAAGGACCGCTGGCTCACCGCGCTGTTCGTGCCGGAGGAGCGCCGGCCGCTGATCCACGCGCTTTATGCCTTCAATGCCGAGCTGGCGCGCATCCGCGACCAGGTAAGCCAGCCGATGCTGGGCGAGATCCGCCTGCAATGGTGGGAGGATGCGGTGAACGGCATCTATGGCGGCGCCACGCCCGAGCATCCGGTGCTGCAGGTGCTGGCCCGCGCCATTGCGGTGGGCGATCTGCCACTGCACGCTTTCCGCAACATGATCGAGGCCCGCAAGACCGATCTCTATGACGATCCGATGCCGTCGATGAGCGATCTCGAGGGCTATCTCGGCGAAACCGCGGCGGCGCTGATTCAGCTTGCGGCCCTGGTGCTCGCCGGCGAGGAGGCGCTGAGGACGCCGACCGTCTCGGGCTATGCCGGCGTCGCGATGGGCGTCGTCGGGCTGATGCGGTCGCTGCCGCAGGCTCGCGCCCGCGGCCAGTGCTATATCCCGCGCGATCTCCTGGCGCGTCGCGGCCTCACTGCGGCCGATGTGCTGGCGGGCCGCGACAATACCGCGATGGCGGTGGTGCTTGCCGAGTTCCGCCATGTCGCCGAGAACCGCCTTGCCGAGGCCCGCGCCGCCCAGGCCGAGTTGCCGCTCGCAGCGCTCCCGGCCTTTCTGCCGGCGAGCCTGACCGACACCTATCTTGGAAAGCTGCGCCGCATCGGCGCCGCGGTGCTGACGCGCGGGGCGGATGTGCCGCAATGGCTGAAGCAGCTGCGGCTGCTCAGGGCGTCATGGGCCGAGCGTTTCTAGCCCCGCCAGCCAGGCGCGGAAATCGGCCAGGGCCCGGCTGGTGTAGGCCCGCTTGCGGGCTTCCTGCTTGGCCTGGCCGCGCCGCCGCTTGCCGTCGCCGTCACGGTCGATGGTGACCGGCGGGAACAGCCCGAAATTGACGTTCATCGGCTGGAAAGACGATCGCGCGCCATCGCTCATGGCGATGTGCCCGCCGGTGATGTGGTTGATCAGCGCCCCATGCGCGGTGGTCGCCGGCGGGGCCTGGAGCGGCCGCCCGAGCAGCTGCGCCGCGGTCAGCCGCCCGGCGACCAGCCCCGTCGCGGCGCTCTCCACGTAGCCTTCGACGCCGGTGATCTGCCCGGCAAAGCGCAGCTGCGGCAGCGCCCGCAGCCTCAGCGCGTCATCGATGAGGCGCGGACTGTCGAGGAAGGTGTTGCGGTGCAGCCCGCCGAGCCGTGCGAATTCGGCATTGAGGAGCCCCGGAATGGTGCGGAAGACGCGCAGCTGCTCGCCGTGCTTCAGTTTGGTCTGAAAGCCGACCATGTTGTAGAGCGTGCCGATGGCATTGTCCTGGCGCAGCTGAACCACCGCATGGGGCTTGACATCGGGGGCATGCGCATTGGTCAGCCCGCGCGGCTTCATCGGCCCGTGCCGCAGCGTCTCGGGGCCGCGCTCGGCCATCACCTCGATGGGCAGGCAGCCGTCGAAATAGGGCGTGTCCTTCTCGAAATCCCGCAACGGGGCCTTGTCGCCGGCGACGATTGCGGCGACAAAGGCCTGGTATTGCGGCTTGGTCATGGGACAATTGATGTAGTCGGCGCCCGAGCCGCCTGGTCCCGCCTTGTCGTAGCGCGACTGGAACCAGGCCACGTCGAAATCGATGCTGTCGCGATAGACGATCGGGGCGATCGCATCGAAGAAGGCGAGCCCGCTCGAGCCGGTCACCGCGGCGATCGCCCCGGCGAGCGCCGGCGAGGTCAGCGGACCGGTGGCGACGATGGTGTTGCCCCAGGCGGCCGGCGGCAGGGCGTCGACCTCGCCGCGCTCGATGGCGATACGCGGATGGGCCGCAATCGCCGCCGTCACCGCCTCCGAGAAGCCGTCGCGGTCCACCGCCAGCGCCGACCCCGCCGGCAGCCGGTGGCGATCGGCGCAGTCCATGATCAGCGACCCGGCGAGCCGCATCTCCTGGTGCAGCAGGCCGACGGCATTCAGCTCGGCATCGTCGGAACGGAAGGAATTGGAGCAGACGAGCTCGGCGCAGCCGCCCGTGTGGTGCGCATCGGTCAGGCGCTGCGGCCGCATTTCATGCAGCACCACCCGGCAGCCGGCAGTGGCCGCCTGCCAGGCAGCCTCCGAACCGGCGAGACCCGCCCCGATGATGTGAACGACGTCCATGTCGCGCATGGCCCGGGGTAACATGACGTTGTGAAAGGAGCAATCTGCGCGCTTTCCAGCGGGTTGCACCTCCATTAGTGTGCAGGCCGAATTTTCCAATTGCGATCGGGCAGATCCGGCATGCTGACCGTCTATGTTCACGACAAGGGAAGCCTGGTGCCCTCCGACTGGAAGGGGGGCATCACGCTGCCCCCCGAAACGGTCTGGATCGATCTTCTGCGGCCCACCCCCAACGAGGAGGGAACCATCGAGGCGGCGCTCAGGATCGATATTCCGGTCCGCGAGAAGCTGGCCGAGATCGAGGCCTCGAGCCGGCTCTACACCCAGGGCGACGCCATCTTCATGACCTCGACGATCATCAGCCGGGCCGATGGCGACAAGCCGGAGATCGATGCCATCACCTTCATCGTCAAGGGCCAGATCCTGGTGACGGTCCGCTATTGCGAACCGCGCTCCTTCGACATCTTCATTGCCCGCTCGCAGCGGCCCGAAGGCTGCCCGCCGACCGGCGACGGGGTCTTCGTTTCGCTGCTCGAGACTATCGTCGATCGCGCCGCCGACCACCTCGAGCGGGTCGGCACCATCGCGGCGGCGACGTCCAAGGAAGTGTTCCAGATCGCCGACGGCAAAAAGCGCAACTTCACGAACCTGCTGCGCCGCATCGGCGAGGAGGGCGACTTCACCTCCGATGTCCGTGAGAGCCTGGTGTCGCTGTCGCGCCTCACCGCCTTCTACTCGGCCGTGCTCGACATCGATCGGAAGGTGGAAGGCCGCAAGGTCCAGCGCTCGCACCTCAAGACCCTGCAGCGCGACCTCAGCTCGCTCACCGATCACGCCTCGTTCCTGTCCGACAAGATCAGCTTCATCCTCGATGCGACGCTCGGCATGATCAGCATCGAGCAGAACACCATCATCAAGATCTTCTCGGTCGCCGCCGTGGTGTTTCTGCCGCCGACCCTGATCGCCTCGATCTACGGCATGAACTTCCACGTGATACCGGAGCTCGATTGGCTCTGGGGCTATCCCTTTGCGCTTGGGCTGATGGTGGTCTCGGTCGTCGCCACTTTCATCTATTTCCGCCGCAAGGGCTGGCTATAGCACTGAAAGCCTTTCAGTCGCCGACCGGCCGCTTGGCCTCGTCGAGCAGCCAGTCATGGAACAGCCGGGCGCTGTGGCTCATGGCGGTTTCGCGCGGGCGGATCAGATAGAAGCCGCGGTCGGACTTCATCGATTCCTCGATCGGCCGCACCAGATCGCCCTGGGCAATGAAATCCTCCGCCAGCCGCCGGCCGCACAGCGCGATGCCCTGGCCGCGCAGGGCCGCCTGGATCAGCACCATGTAATTGTCGAACACCTGACCGCGCTGGGTCGGCTGATCGCGCACCCCGAAGGCGCCGAGGAAGCTCTCCCAGGTCACCCAGTTGCGGTCGAACTTGCTCAAATGCAGCAGCGTCTGCGACAGCAGGCCGGCGACCCCGCGGATCGGGCCGCGGCCCTTGAGGTAATGCGGCGCACAGACCGGCCAGATCTCGTTGTCGAACAGCCGCACCGCATCGACCGCCGGCCATTCGCCGCTGCCATAACGCACGGCGAGGTCGATCCCGGCCGCGGCGAGATCATAGACCGGCGAGGAGGCGACAAGCCTGAGCTCGATATCGGGATGGGCGGCGCGGAACTTGGCCATGCGCGCCATCAGCCAATAGGACGCGAAGGTGACGCTCGTCGCCACCGTCAGCTCGGCTGGGCCGCGGTGGCGGCGGATGTCGGCCGCGACGTTGGCGATGTGCTCGAGCCCCATCGTCACCGCCCGGTGCAGCCGTTCGCCCTCCCGCGTCAAATGCAGCCCGCGGGCATGGCGCTGGAACAGGGTGGTGCCGAGAAAATCCTCGAGCAGCTGGATCTGCCGGCTGACCGCCGACTGGGTGACCGACAGTTCCTCCGCCGCCCGCGTGAAGTTCATGTGCCGCGCCGCCGCCTCGAACACGACGAGGCTGTTGGTCGGCGGGAGCGTGCGGCGAAGCGCGACGGCCATGGCGGAAGGGGGAAGGGGCCCCTGCTGATCGCCGCCTAATCGGCAAAGCCCGGATCTTGCTCGGCAAGCATTTCCTTCATCGCTTCGAAATGGGCCAGGGACTGGCCGGCATACTCCTCCCATTCCTGCGCCGTCTTCTCCGCCACCGCATCGCTCATGATGTTGAGCGGGCGGCCGGTGGAATAGGCGAGCACCAGCGTCTGGCAGGCCCGCTCGAGGTAGTACATCGTATCGAACGCTTCGGCGACCGTCGCGGCGGCGACCAGGACGCCGTGATTGCCCATCATCATCGTGGTGCGATTGCCGAGGAGCGCGGCGAGCCGGTCGCCCTCGGCTTCGCTGTTGGCCATGCCGCCATAGCCGAGGTCATAGGCCACCCGATTGAAGAACCGTGCCGTGTTCTGATCGATCGGTTTGATCTCCGGATCGGCAAGGCCGACGAGCGCCGTGGCATAGGGGGGATGCAGATGCAGCACGCAGCGCGCCTGCGGCAGCGCTGCATGCATCCGGCCGTGGATGTACCAGGCCGTCGGATCGGGCGCGTCGGGCCGCTCCATGGTGCCGGGATCGGCGGCATCGAGCTTGAGCAGGTCGCTCGCCCTGATGCGGGAGAAATGGCGCCAGCGGGGGTTCACCAGGAAGCTCTTGCCGTCGGGTGAAATCGCCAGCGAGAAATGGTTGGCCACGGCCTCGTGCCATCCGTGCATGGCGGCAAGGCGAAAGGCCGCCGCAAGATCGACACGCAAATGCCACTCGTCGCTGTCACTAGCCTGCAGCGGGCGAAATTCGGCGACACGGGTCATTGCAGTCCTCCAGATTTGCTGAAACGTCCTCAACGGCCGGGTAACCGGCTTCGTCAAAAAGCATAGACCTCAGAGGGGAACCGCTCAACCGCATGCCCTGCCGACAGCGATCGACATGCAGCCGTTGGTCTCTTGGACATGCGCAACACATGCGTGGGAAGAGCTGAATAGGAAGCACTTGAGATGAGGTCGGAACCTATGCGGAAAGTGTTAGTCCTGGCGTTCGTGGTTGCGCTGGCACCGATACCGGCGACCGCAAAAGCTGCAGACCCGGTGGGGTTCTGGTCGGTCGGGGAAGGCAAGTCGCAAATCGAGATCGCTCCCTGCGGCGACATGCTGTGCGGCAAGATCGTCTGGCTCTCCGAGCCCAACGACAAGAAGGGCCGGCTAAAGCTGGACCGGAACAACCCGGACGCCACGCTCAAGCGCCAGCCCATCCTCGGCCTGCAGATCCTGTCGGAGCTGAAGCTCTCGGCCGACCGCAGCGATCAGTGGGAAGGCAACGTCTACAATCCCGAGGACGGCCACACCTACAGCGTGTATCTGCGGCCCAATGACTCTTCTATGGAAGTCGAGGGCTGCCTCGCGTTCTTTTGTCGCACGCAGGTCTGGCCGCGGGTCCCGCAGGACCAGCAGCAGAGCCAGCAGCAGCAGAATTGAAACGGCGCCGGGCGGCGGACTCACTCCGCCCTCAGCTCCTTTTTCGACAGCTTGCCGATCAGCGTCTTCGGCAGGGTGTCACGGAACTCGACCGCGGCGGGCATTTCCATCCGCGACAGCTTGGTCGAGAGGTGGTTGATCAGCGCCTCCGCGGTGAGCTCGTGACCCTCCTTGAGCTTGACGAAGGCCTTCGGCGCCTCGCCGCGATAGGGATCCGGGACACCGATGACGGTCACCTCCGCCACCGCCGGGTGGGTGTGGATCGCCTCCTCGATCTGGCGCGGATAGACCTTGAAGCCCGAGACGTTGATCAGGTCCTTGATGCGATCGATGATGAAGACGAAACCGTCCTCGTCCATGTAGCCGACATCGCCGGTCCGCAGGTAGCCGTCGACGAAAGCCGCGGCCGTCTCCTCCGGGCGGTTCCAGTAACCCGTCATCACCTGCGGACCGCGCACGCAGATCTCGCCGGGCTCGCCGAGCGGCATCGCGACATGCGGGTCATCGAGGCTGCGGATCGCGACGATGGTGCGCGGCAGCGGCTGGCCGATCGAGCCGTCCTTCTCCATGCCGTTCAGCGGGTTCAGGGCAACCACCGGCGAGGTCTCGGACAGGCCGTAGCCTTCGATCACCCGGCACCCGGAGAACTGCTTGAAACGGTCGCGCAGCCCGGCCGGGAGCGAGGCGCCGCCGGAGATGCAGAAGTCGAGCGACTGAAGATCGCTGCGATGGATGCGCGAATATTGCAGGAGCGCGGCGAACAAGGTCGGGACGCCCGGCAGAATGGTCGGCTTCTTGCGGCGCAGCAGGCCGACCGCGCCCGGCACTTCGAACTTCGGCATCAGGATCATCACGGAGCCGATGGCGATCGCGAGATTCATCACGGCCGTCATCGCAAACACGTGAAACAACGGCAGGATGCCGAGAATGCGGTCCTTGCCCGGCTCGCGACCGCCGACATAGCGGAGGATCTGTTGCACATTGGCGGCGAGATTGGCATGGGTGAGCATTGCCGCCCGCGGCCGACCGGTGGTGCCGCCGGTATATTGAAGCAGCGCCACGTCTTCGAGCGGGTCGATCTCCTGGGGCTTGGGCGGCGCGCCCTTCTCGCGCAGCAGCGCCTCGAAGGACAGCACGCGGCCGCGCCGCCGTCCGGTCTTGGCCACGTCGCTTCGCCGGAACAGCTGGAACATCACGCGCTTCAGCAAGGGCAGCTGGCGCGCGAAGGAGGCGACCACGAGCTGCGACACGCTGCCCGCTCTGAGCAGGGCCGCGGCCTTCTCATGCACCACCTTGAGGTCGAGCGTGACGATGGCGGCAACGCCAGCATCCGCTGCCAGCGCCGACAGCTCCTCGGTGGTGTAGAGAGGGTTGAGGTTGACCACCACCGCGCCGGCCTTGAGGATCGCGTAATAGGCAGTGACATAGGTCGGACAGTTCGGCAGCAGAAGCCCGACGCGATGGCCGCGCCCGATGCCGCGCCGCTGCAGCGCCGCCGTCAGCCGCGCCACGTCGCGACCGAGGTCGCGATAGCGGGTCACCGCGCCGTAGAAATCGATGCAAGGCCTGCTGGCGTTGTTTTGAACAAACTCATCGAACAAATCGACGAGACTGTGCGGCGCAATGTCTTCGGCCCAGTCGACTCCAGGTGGATAATGGTCAAGCCATGGCATTTGCGGCTTCTGTGCCACAACTTTGCCCTGATCTTGGGGTGGAGAGCCGGTTTCAGTCTTGTCTTCCATGTCGCTCCCCCTACTTTGAGTGATGAAACGGTAATGCCGCGACCAAACTTATGGCATAAGAGTCGCGCGATGGTTTTGTGAACCACAAACCAAGAGGCCCGGCAGGCATGCCGGAATGGACATGTCCCTGGTAGAGAAGTACCCCCGGCTGGGCGGGTGGGCCATTCTTGGCTCGCTCGTCTTCATGTTGCTACAGGGCCCGGCTTTGGCCCAGTCCACTCTAGATACCCTGACTTTCGAGAAGAAGGAAAAGCTTGCCAAGGCGGGGGATGACGAAGCGCAGTTTGCCATTGCGCGCGCTTACGAGGAGGGCAGGGAGGGGCAGCGAAAGGACGTGCTGAAAGCGGCGCAGTGGTATCGCAAGGCAGCCCAGATCGGCAATCTCGATGCCCAGTTTCGCCTGGCGCGGATCGTTCATAACGGCGCCGACGGCGTCAAGAAGAGTCCCGAGACGGCGGTGAAGCTTTACGAAGCAGCGGCTGAGGCCGGTCACCTCGAATCGGAATATTGGACGGCCTATTCCTATGAGAAGGGCAGCGGCGTTGCCCCCGATCAAGGCAAGGCGGCCGAGTGGTACCGCAAGGCGGCCGAGGGCGGCCATGCCGGCGCCCAGAACAATCTCGGTCTCATGTATCTGAACGGCAAGGGCATTACCCGCGATCTCAATCGCGCTTTCGACCTGTTCACCCAGGCGGCCAGGGCCGAAGACGGCTTCGCCCTGAACAATCTCGGCGGCATGTACGAGATGGGTTGGGGAACCCGGGCGGACAAGAAGAAGGCGGTCGAGATGTATACCAAGGCGGCGCAAAAGGGTAACCAGCTTGCCCGCGACAACCTGCGCCGTCTGGGTGTTGCCGTGCCGGAGACGGCGGATGCGGCCGGCGCTCTCACCAACACCACCAACGCGCCGCCGCCGCCCGCTGCCGAAGCGCCGGCCACCGCGGCGGGCACACCGTCGGCCACTGCGGCGGGCACGCCGTCGGCCGCCCAATCGCCGCCGGCGCCGGCCAGCACCACGAATCAGAAGTCGGACGCGGGCCTGCCGACCGTCGCCGCACCGGCAACGACGGCCGCGCCGGCGACGCAGCAGCCCTGAACCGGACGCGCGATCCGACGCCTCGGCAGCGTTAACCAATAACCTCAATCGCTCCTTAACCGGTTGCGGACAATTGTCTGTTGACCCACCCGCTTGTCCGGGGAGGGTGGTGAGGAGCGTGGACGTCCGTTGCGTGGGCTTCGCTGCAAATCCATCGGCCTGATCCTGCTGCTGATCGTTGTCGCGGTGCTTGGCGGCTGTTCGAGCGGGCCCGCCAAGCGCAACCCGTTCGCCGGCGTCGGCAGCCCGGTCTATCGCGGCAATGGTCCGCTGCCCAAGGGCGGCGGTCGATATTTTCTCGGCGCGCCCTATGAGGTGGCCGGCTGGAAGTACTATCCGCGCCAGGATCCGAATTATGACAAGGTCGGCCAGGCCTCCTGGTATGGCCCGCAGTTTCACCGCCGCATGACGTCCAACGGCGAGTGGTTCGACATGGACTATCTGTCGGCGGCCCATCCCACGCTGCCGCTGCCGAGCTATGTCAAGGTCACCAATCTCACGAACGGCCGGGCGGTGGTGGTCCGGGTCAATGATCGCGGCCCCTTTGTCGGCGACCGGATCATCGACATGTCGCGCCGGTCGGCCGAGATCCTCGGCTTCAAGGAGAAGGGGAGGGCCAATGTCCGGGTGCAATATCTCGGACCGGCGCCGCTCGATGATCGCGGCGGCGACCTGCTGGCGATGAACCGCCGGCTGGAGCGCTCGCCGGGCTTCACGGCGGTCGCCGCGGCAGCCCCGATGCCGGGGCCGACTCCGGTGGTGGCTCCAACCCCGGTGGTGGGGCCAACGCCGGTGGTGAGGGCAGGGCTCTCCTTACGTCAAAGTTACTATGTGCAGGTCGGTGCTTATTCCGACCCCCGCAATGCCGAGCGCGCCCGCGAGGCGCTGCGTCCGGTCGGTCCGATTTCGGTCACCTCGATTGCCGGCCAGCTCGGCACGCTCTACAAGGTCCAGCTCGGACCCCTCGACAATCAGGTCAAGGCGGTTGCGGCGCTCGACCAGGTGGTGGCGCAGGGTCATCCCGATGCCCGCCTGGTGCAAGCGCGGAACTGGTCCAATTGAGCGGATAAGCCGCCCACTCTGGTTGCTATCGTTTGGACTTATCGATAATTTTCAACCCTCTTGAGGCTCGACATGGACGGCATGTTGCATCGGACGGCGAGGTGGCTTTCGGCGATTGTCCTCATGGCCGGTCTGGCCTGCGCCAGCCTTGCAGGCGCGGCCTCGGCGGCCCAGGATTCGAACGACGCCGCCGCCGCCGCCAAGTTCGAGAGCAAGGCGCCCTATGCGATCCTGATCGATTCCCGCTCCGGCAAGGTCTATTACGAAAACCACGCCGACGACATGATGGCCCCCGCCAGCATGAGCAAGGTCATGACCATGATCATGGTCTTCGAGGGCCTGAAAAACGGCCGGCTCCATCGCACCGACGAGTTCGCCATCAGCGAGAATGCCTGGCGCAAGGGCGGTGCGGTATCAGGCGGTTCGACCATGTATGCCCAGCTGAACTCGAGGGTTAAGCTCGAAGACCTGATCCAGGGCGTCATCATCCAGTCGGCCAACGATGCCTGCATCGCCATTGCCGAGGGGATCGCCGGTTCGGAGGAGGCCTTCGCCGACCAGATGACGCGCCGGGTGCGCGAGCTCGGCCTGCAGAAGACCACCTTCAAGAATGCCACCGGGCTGCCCGATCCCGAACACAAGACGACGGCGCGGGAACTTGCCCAGATTGCGCGCTACCTCATCGAGGTCTATCCACAGGAATACGCCCTCTACAGCCGCTCCGATTTCACCTGGAACAATATCCGCCAGCAGAACCGCAATCCGCTGCTCGGTTCCTATCCGGGCGCTGACGGCGTCAAGACCGGCCACACCGATGAGTCGGGCTACGGGCTCATCGGCTCGGCCGTCCGCGACGGCCGGCGCCTCATCGTCGTCGTCAATGGCTTGAAGTCCACCAAGGACCGCGCCTCCGAGTCGCAGAAGCTGCTCGACTTCGGCTTCCGCCAGTTCCGCTCTTACGAGCTTTTCGGAGCGAATGAAACGGTCGGCGACGCCCGCGTCTGGGGCGGCACCTCGTCCTGGGTGAAGCTCGTCGCCCGCGATCCGGTGCGGGTGCTGCTGTCGGACCAGGAAAAGCACAATGCGCGTACCGAGATCGTGTATCGCGGGCCGCTGATCGCGCCGGTCAGCGAGGGCCAGGAGGTCGGCTTCATGCGCCTGACCATCGATGGCAAAGTCATCAGCCGGGTGCCGCTGATTACCGGCAACAATGTCGGGTCCAGCCCCGACATGTGGCGCAAGGCCCTGGACAGCGTGATGTTCATGGCCTTTGGCGGCTAGCATGCCGCATGGAATTTTCGTCACGTTCGAGGGCGGTGAAGGCGGCGGCAAGAGCACCCAGGCGCACCGCCTGGCGCAGCATTTCGAGGCGCGTGGCCGCAATGTCGTGCTGACCCGCGAGCCCGGCGGAACGCCGGAGGGCGAGGCGATACGGGCGCTCCTGGTCACCGGCGATGAGCGCCGCTTCACGCCGCTATCCGAGGCGCTGCTCAACAATGCCCAGCGCCGCGAGCATCTCGAGAAGGTGATCCGTCCGGCGCTGGCGGCGGGCGCCGTGGTCATTTCCGACCGCTTCATGGATTCAACCCGCGTCTACCAGGGATTGGTCGGCGGCGTCGATGCCGGGCTCATCGCCGCGCTCGAGCAGGCGGTGGTCGGCGACACCCGTCCCGATCTGACCCTCGTTCTCGACGTTCCAGCCGAGCTCGGACTTGCCAGGGCGCGGGCGCGGCACGGGCTGCCGGACCGCTTCGAAAGCCGCGATCTCGCCTTTCACCTGGCGTTGCGAAACGGATTCCGTGCGCTGGCCGCCAAGGAGCCGGAACGGTGCGCGCTCATCGATGCGAGCCGCGATCTAGAAGCGGTGTTCACCGCCATCCTGGGCGCCCTCGAGTCGCGGTTCGGGCGCCGCCTCGACCCCGCATGAGCGAGGATACCGATGATCCGCGGGAGAGCATCCATCACCCGCGCCGGCGGACGGTGCTCTATGGCCACGAGCGGGCCGAGCGCGCCCTGATCGAGGCCTGGTCGGCCGGCCGGCTGCACCACGCCTTTCTGATCGCCGGGCCGCAAGGCATCGGCAAGGCAACCTTCGCCTACCGCGTCGCGCGCTTCCTGCTCCGCCATCCCGATCCCGCCGGCATGACGGCCGTCCCGGCGAGCCTGGACGTGCCGGGGAGCGACATGGTGGCCCGCCTGGTGGCGGCCCGCAGCCACCCCGACCTGGCCATTGTCGAGCCGCGCTTCGATGAAAGGGCGAAGCGGATCAAGCGCGAGATCGCGGCAGAGGATGCCCGGGTGCCGGGTGCCTTCTTCGCCATGACGGCCGGCCTTGGCGGTTACCGGGTGGTGATCGTCGATGCCGCCGACAATCTCAACAAGACGGCCGCCAATGCCTTGCTGAAGATTTTCGAGGAGCCGCCGCCGCGCTCGATCTTCCTGGTCGTCAGCCATGCTCCGGGCAATCTCCTGGCGACCATCAGGTCGCGCTGCATCAGGCTCGAGCTCGCCGCCATCGATACCCCGCTGGTGGAGCGGGTGCTGGGCGAGGTTGTCGAAAACCCCGACGATCCGGATCTCGTCAACCAGGCCGCCGAGCTCTCCCGCGGCTCTCCCGGGCGGGCGCTGGACCTGGTCAGCGCCCATGTAACCGGTCATTTCGGCCGTTTCCGCAAGCTCGTGGCCGCCGGCCCGCCTTTCAACCGCAAGGATGCCCTGGAGATCGCCGCCGGCGTATCGGGCCGCGGCGGCGAAGGCGACGAGGGCTGGGACATGTTCTGCTGGCTCCTGGCCGATTGGCTGACCGCACACGCCCGCACATTGGCGCTTGCCGGCGACCGGCACGCCCCTGAATTTGCGGCGGCGCATGAGGAGATCACCAGTTCCCTTCGCCGTACGAATGCCCTAAACCTCGACCGCCGCCAGACCATCCTGGAAGCGTTCCGGACGGTGGAGCAGGCGGCTGGACGACGCTCGAACGGATCATGACGAAAGAGACCTTTTACCTTACGACGGCGATTTCCTACCCGAATGGTGATCCCCATATCGGTCACGCCTATGAGGCGCTGGCATCGGATTCGCTCGCCCGGTTCAAGCGGCTCGACGGCTATGACGTGTTCTTCCTCACCGGCACCGACGAGCATGGCCTCAAGATGCAGCAGACCGCCATCAGGGATGGGGTGGCGCCGCGCGAGCTGGTGGCCCGCATGACTCCCAAGTTCCAGCGCATGGTCGAGCTGCTCGATTGCTCGGTGGACGATTTCATTCGCACGACCGAGCCGCGCCATCGCAGGACGGTCGAGGCGCTGTGGCAGCGGATGGTCGATGCCGGCGACATCTATCTCGACAAATACACCGGCTGGTATTCCGTGCGCGACGAAGCCTATTACGGCGCGGACGAAATCGAGGAGCGCGACGGGCGCCGGATCGCCATCAAGAGCGGCACGCCGGTCGAGTGGGTCGAGGAGGAGAGCTATTTCTTCCGTCTCGCCTCCTATCAGGCCCGCCTGCTCGAGCATTATGAGGCGCATCCGGAGTTCATCAGCCCGCCGGAGCGGCGCAACGAGATCCTGAGCTTCGTCAGGGGCGGGCTCCAGGACCTGTCGGTGTCGCGCACCACCTTCGACTGGGGCATCCCGGTTCCGGGAGCGCCGGGCCACATCATGTATGTCTGGGTCGATGCCCTGACCAATTATCTTTCGGCAACGGGATGGCCCGATCCCGGCCCGCGCAACCGCTACTGGCCGGCCGATCTCCATGTCATCGGCAAGGACATCGTGCGCTTCCACACCGTGTACTGGCCGGCCTTTCTGATGTCGGCAGGCCTGCCGGTGCCGAAGCGGGTGTTCGGTCACGGCTTCCTGTTCAACAGGGGCGAGAAAATGTCGAAGTCGGTCGGCAACGTCATCGCACCCGATGCGCTGGTGGCGCGCTACGGTGTCGACCCGCTGCGCTATTTCTTCCTGCGCGAGGTGCCGTTCGGCCAGGACGGCAATTACAGCCACGAAGCCATCATCAATCGCGTCAATGCCGACCTTGCCAACGATCTCGGCAATCTCGCGCAGCGTTCGCTGTCGATGATCGCCAGGAACTGCGATGGACGGATTCCGGCGCCCGCCGCGCTGACCGCCGCCGATCGCGAGCTGCTGGCGGCAGCCGATGCGCTGCTCGTGGAAGTGCGCGCCCAGCATGAGGTGCAGGCGATCAACCGCGCCCTCGATGCCATCTGGAAGGTGGTCGCGGACGCCAACCGCTATTTCGCTGCCCAGGAACCGTGGGCGCTGCGGCGCAGCGATCCGGCGCGCATGGCGAGCGTGCTCTATGTCACTGCCGAGGTCCTGCGCCAGATCGGCATTCTGGTGCAGCCTTATATGCCGCAGAGTGCCGCCAAGCTTCTCGATCTCCTGGCGGTCGACCCCGACCGGCGCAAATTCGCCGACCTTGCGACACGGCTCGCAGCCCAGGTCGAACTGCCCGAGCCGCGGCCGATCTTCCCGCGCATTGCCGGGCTCGAGGAGGCGGTCGAGGCGCCAGGCACAGCAAGCGGTTGAGCGGCCTCGCGATGGACATGCCGCTCATCGTCGACAGCCACTGCCATCTCGATTTCGACGGCCTGCGCCAGCGTCTGCCCGAGGTGCTGGGGCGGGCCCGCGACCATGGCGTCGGTCTCATCGTGACCATCGGCACGCGGGTGCGGCAGTTCGATGCCACGCGGGCCCTGGCCGAGGCCCATGAGGAAGTGTGGTGCTCGGTCGGCACGCATCCCCACAATGCTGCCGAGGAGGCCGATGTCGGCCTCGATGAATATGTCAGGCTGGCGTCCCATCCCAAGGTGGTGGCGATCGGCGAAGCCGGGCTCGACTATCATTATGATTTCGCGCCGCGCGACGTGCAGCAGCGGGTGTTCAGGACCCAAATTGCCGCCGCCCGGCTGACCGGCCTGCCGCTGGTGGTCCACAGCAGGGAAGCCGAGGAGGACACCATCGCCGTCCTCGAGAGCGAAAGAGAGCAGGGGGAGTACACGCCCCTGCTCCATTGCTTCTCGTCCAGCAGCATGCTGGCCGAGCGGGGCCTCAAGATCGGCGCCTATGTGTCGTTCTCCGGCATGATCACCTTCAAGGGCGCCGACGAGATCCGCGCGGTGGCCCGCCTCGTGCCGCTCGACCGGCTGCTCGTCGAGACGGACGCGCCGTATCTCGCGCCGGCGCCGTATCGCGGCAGGCCGAACGAGCCCGCCTTCGTCGTTCACACGCTTGAACGTCTCGCTGTTGTCAAGGATGTGACAGTCGAGACCATGGCCCGCCTGAGCTCGGCGAATTTCTTCCGGCTGTTCCGCAAGGTGGTCCGCCCGGCCGCTTACGAGGATGCTTCGTGAGCTTGCGATTTACCATCCTTGGCTGCGGCTCGTCGGGCGGCGTGCCGCGCATCGGCAACAATTGGGGAGCCTGCGATCCCGAGGAGCCCCGCAACCGCCGCCTCAGATGCTCGCTGCTGATCGAGCGCGGGGGTCCAGCCGGCACGACGCGCGTGCTGATCGATACCGCGCCGGACCTGCGGGAGCAGCTGCTGGCGAGCGGCGTCGGGGCGCTCGATGCCGTGCTCTACACCCATGAGCACGCCGACCACACCCATGGCATCGACGAGCTGCGGGTGGTCGCGATCAACATGCGCCGCCGGGTCGCTGCCTTCGCCGACGACCGGACTGCCGGCATGCTGCGCACCCGCTTCGGCTATTGCTTCGAAGCGCCGCCTGGTTCCGACTACCCGCCGGTCATCACGCTCGGCCGTCTGGCCGCCGGACAGCCGCTCGTCATCGAGGGCAAGGGCGGACCGATCGAAGCGGTACCGTTTGGCGTCCTTCACGGCAATATGGAGGTGTTCGGCTTCCGCATCGGCGGTGTCGCCTACACGCCGGATATCAACGGGCTCACCGATGACAGCCATCGCTGGCTCGCCGACCTCGATCTGTGGATCCTCGATGCCTTGCGCTTTACGCCGCATCCGAGCCATTTCACGGTGGCCGAGGCGCTGGCCTGCGTCGAGCGGCTGAAACCGCGCCGGGCGATCCTGACCAACATGCATGTCGATCTCGACTATGCCTCGCTGCGCGCGACGCTGCCGGCCGGGGTCGAACCCGCCTATGACGGCCTCAGCATCGCGGTCGGGTAAAGGGGTCGAGGCCTGTAAATCCCACCGCCCTTGTGTGTGCGACGCCACACAATTCCATTGAAACGCCCCCATTAGTGTGTTAAATAACACACATGAAAGCGGGGGAGTTGATAAGCCGGCTGATCCAGGCAGGCTGGGTCGAGGTGCGTCAGAAAGGTTCTCATAAAACCTTTAAGCACCCGACCAACCCGCAGCTCGTCACGGTTCCGATCCATGGCTCGAAGGATCTGACTCTGCGGCATCATCCGATCGATCGAGCGAACAGCTGGGCTGCTGCTCAGGTGATGTTTCGCGTGGAGGACAGGATGGCACGGATTGCATATTGGGCCGTGTTGGAAATCGGCGACGATGGCGGTTTCGGGGTCTTCTTCCCTGATCTCGATGGCTGCATAACGGCTGGGGATTCTGCTGCCGAAGCAGCGGACAACGCCCGCGAAGCTCTTTCATTGCACTTGGAGGCACTGGAGGAGGCAGGCGAAAAGCCTCCCAGGCCGCGAGATCTGAAGGAGGCCAAAGCCAAGGCCGAGCGCGACGAGGCTGCGAATATCGAGGCATTCCTTCTTGTGGAAGTGGAGAATCATGCAGGCGAACGGGTGAACGTTTATCTTCCGAAATCTCTCCTTGAGCGGGTCGATACCTTCGCGAGCGCTGCGGGTATGAACAGATCGAGCTTTTTCGGCCTTGCTGCCAAACGGCTGCTTGAGCAGGAAAGGGGCCGCAGCCGCGCCTGACCGGACATGCGAATATTCCATAATATCCATTATGCGAATGGCAGGGGGTCCCAACCGATGACCATCGACGACAGAAACCCGCGCGATATCAATAGCCTGCTTGCCATCATGCGCGATCTCCGCGATCCTGATGACGGCTGTCCATGGGACCTTCGGCAGACCTTCGAGACGATAGCCCCCTACACCATCGAAGAGGCCTATGAGGTGGCCGACGCGATTGCCCGGCAGGCTCTCGACGAGTTGCGGGACGAGCTTGGCGATCTGCTGCTGCAGGTCGTTTATCATGCGCGCATGGCCGAGGAAGCGGGCCGCTTCGATTTTGCCGATGTCGTCGAGGCGATCACCCGCAAGATGGTGCGCCGCCATCCGCATGTGTTCGGCTCGCAAGCCGAGCGCGCCATGCCGCCGCCCCAGGGCTTCTGGGAAGCGGAAAAGGCCAAGGAGCGTGCCGGAGCCCAAACCGGGCGGCGGGGCGTGCTTGACGGGGTCCCGGTTACCCTTCCGGCCCTGACGCGCGCCATCAAGCTTCAGGCAAAGGCTGCCCAGGTCGGCTTCGACTGGCCCTCGAGCGACGAGGTGCTCACCAAGATCGCCGAGGAGTGCGAGGAGCTGCGGGACGCCGCCCATGACCGTACGGACGGCGGCCGGCAGCGTACGGTCGAGGAATATGGCGACCTCCTCTTCGCCATGGCCAATCTCGCCCGTCATCTCGAGATCGATCCGGAAGCGGCCCTGCGGAGCACCAATGCCAAGTTCGAGCGCCGCTTCCGCCATATCGAAGCCCGGCTCGAAGCGGTCGGCCGCACCCCCGCCCAATCCGATCTCGCGGAGATGGATGCCTTATGGGACGAGGCCAAGGCGATCGAGCGGGCCTGATCCATGGCGGTGATGGCGCTCGAGGACCTGGCATCGACCCTGCCCGCGGCCGCGCCGCTGATCGGCGTCGATCTCGGAACCCGCAACATCGGCATCGCCGTGTCGGACCGATCGCGGACGGTCGCGACCGCCCGGTCGGTGCTGCGCCGGACCCGCTTCCAGGCGGATGCCCGCACCCTGATCGATCTCGCCACCGGCGAAAGCGCCGGCGGGATCGTCATCGGCCTGCCGCTCAATATGGATGGCAGCGAGGGCCGGCGCGCCCAGGCCACCCGCGCGTTTGCCCGCAACCTGTCGGGCCTTACCGCTATCCCATTGATATTGTGGGATGAAAGGCTCTCTACTGCGGCCGTCGAGCGGATGCTGATCGACAACGACACGAGCCGCGCCCGCCGCGCCGAGCTGGTCGACAAGCTCGCCGCCGCCTGGATCCTGCAGGGGGTGCTCGACCGGCTTCGGAGCCTGCCGGAAAATGGCTCTAGAGCTGAGGCATCGCCCGCGCGATGAGGGCGTCGATCTCCGGGCCCTCGAGGCCAAAGCGGCCGCCCGCGCCGCTTTCGAGGCGGGTTCGCGCATAGGCGTCGACGACAATGCCCGGAGCATGGCCGGCCAGCAGCGAGGCGGCGACGACATGGACCATCCGCTCGACATCGCGGCGCGGCGACAGCGATTCGGCCGCGACGAGCGACTGCAGCAGCGTGCGCTCGGCGCTGGTCGCGAGAGGACACTGATCGAGCACCCGCTCGAGCGATTCCGGGTTTGCCCGCAACGCCCGCTGGACATCGAGGCACATGACGTTGCCGGACCCCTCCCAGATGGCATTGATCGGCGCCTCGCGATAGAGTTGTGCGAGCGGCCAGTCCTCGACATAGCCATTGCCGCCGAGGCACTCCATCGCTTCGAAGGCAAAGCCCGGCAGGGTCTTGCAGACGCAGTATTTGATCGCCGGCGTCATCAGCCGAACAAAGGATTTCTCCGCCGCATCCGCGTTCTGACGATCGAAGGCGCGGGCGAGACGGAACACCAGCGCGGTTGCCGCCTCGACCTCGAGCGCCAGATCGCCCAGCACCTGGCGCATCAGCGGCTGCTCGATGAGAGGCCGCCCGAATACGATGCGCTGGCGGCAATGGTTCAGCGCCACGGCAAGGGCATGGCGCATCAGGCCGGCGGAGGACACGGCGCAATCGAGACGGGTGAGCGTCACCATCTCGATGATGGTGGCAACCCCCCTTCCCTCGGCGCCCAGCAGAAAGCCATGGGCGCCGTCGAACAGCGCCTCCGATGAGGCATTGGAGCGGTTGCCGAGCTTGTCCTTGAGCCTTCGGAAGTGGATCGCATTGCGGCGGCCGTCCGGCAGCCAGCGCGGCAGGAGGAAGCAGCTGAGCCCGGCCGGCGCCTGGGCGAGAATGAGGAAGGCGTCCGACATCGGTGCCGACATGAACCATTTCTCGCCATGGATCAGATGGTGGCCATCGCCCGGCTCGGCGCGCGTCGTGTTGGTCCGCACGTCGCTCCCGCCCTGCCGCTCGGTCATTCCCATGCCGAAGGTCAGGGCGCGCTTCTCCGTGGCCGGCAGGAACCGCGGATCATAGTCGCGCACCATGGCGCCGGCGGCAAGCTCGGCAGCGAGCCCGCCGCTCGCCAGGAGCACCGGGATCGCGGCATTGGTCATGGTCACCGGGCAGCAATGACCGGCCTCCATCTGGGCTGCGAGGAAAAACCCGGCGGCACGTGCGAGATGCCCCGTCCCCGGCTCGGCCCCGCCGAAGGTGAGCCCCTGGCGGGCGCTCAGCGCCATGAGCCGGTGATAGGCCGGGTGATATTCGACCTCGTCCAGATGCTCGCCGATCCGGTCATAGGCGTGAAGCCTGGGCGGATCGTCATTGGCCTGCCGTGCCAGCATCGCCGCCTCGGCGCTGCCGGCGACGGCCCCGAACACGGGGAGGCCATGGGCGCCGCCGTCGAGCCCCTGCGCTTTCAGCACCTGCCCGAGCACCTGATCCGATGCAAACAGATTTACATCGACGAAGGGGGCGGGCTGGTTCGCGGCCATGGCCGGAAAGCTAGCACGGTCGGCAGGGGCTGTCCGGCATCACCTGGATGGCACTCCCCCGTGGCGTTTGCCACACCCGGGCGTCACTCGTGGGGCATGAGCTAGTAGGGCATGAGCTCGTTTGCCCGTTTGAGCAGGAGAGCTACCTCGTTCGCGAGGTCGGCATGCTCGGGCCTGCCACAAAGCCAGCCAAGTCGGTGCTCCAAGGTCCGTATGAGCAATCGCTGGACGGCCCCGGCCTTCAGCATCTTGGCTGCTTTGCTGTCGGGCTCATTGGCGACTAACAGCGTCGCAGTCACCAAGTCCACATCCGGCACGTGGTGGAGCTCTCGCTTTTCCCATTTGTCGATGATTTCGCTCAGTCGCTTGCACATATATGCCACGTCAGCCGGCGCGGGTGCCTCCAGCCTGGGGAGGACGCTGGCCGTGAGGTACCCGTTCAGACTGCAGCCGATCGCCATTCTGGCTTCGTCATCGATCAGGTCGAGGAGCGGTATGCCGCAGCGATGCGCGGTGTCGAGGAATTCGTTGGCGAATGCGAGTGCGCGCCGGGTCTCGGCCGTGGAATCGACCTGCAGACCGTCGAACGATGTCGGTCGGCCTTTGTCCTGCGGCTGCAATATCGACAGTGCCGCGAAAAAGACTTCATAAAGGCCCTTCTTGATGGTGCTCAGCTCCGCCTCGTTCGGTTGCGGCCCATCGCCAAAATCGAGCCGCAGACCATTCTTTTTGATGATGATGTGCGGCGGTGCCGGCAGCACCTTGGGAGGCTGAACCGTGGCGCCGTACAATGGAAGCCCTCCGACGGCCCGCGGCAGAGCGTCACGCTCGGCGCCGGCAAAGACCCCTCCTCCGTCCGACGTCGCCTCGTTGCCCCTGCTTCCCAGAAGCGGCGTTTTCAAGCCGCTGTCGCGGCTTTCGACCGTACCCATTTCTTCGCTTTCCCTGTTCGTGAACGAGTCAATGCGCTCGAGTTAGCAGAAATGGCCGCGCGCCCTGTGCCGTTCGGCACAGCGTCCAAGCGATAAAGATTGCCTATTGCCTATTGGCCCGGGTCTTTCTATAGACGGCACTTTGATGACCCATGCTGCAGAGTTCCCCGCCCCGACGCCGGCGCCGATCCTGAAAAGCAGGCATATTCTCTCCATCGCGCCGCTGTCCCGCGAGGAGATCGTCGCCATTCTCGATCTCGCCGACCGCTATGTCGAGCTCAACCGGCAGATCCGCAAGAAGCAGTCGGTGCTGTCCGGCCGCACCCAGATCAACCTGTTCTTCGAGGCCTCGACCCGCACCCAGAGCTCCTTCGAGCTCGCCGGCAAGCGGCTCGGCGCCGATGTCATGAACATGTCGATCGGTTCCTCCTCGGTGGCGAAGGGCGAGACCCTGCTCGACACCGCCATGACCCTCAACGCCATGCAACCGGACCTGCTGATCGTGCGCCACCATGCTTCGGGTGCCGCCGAGCTGCTGGCGCGCAAGGTGTCCTGCGCCGTCATCAATGCCGGCGACGGCCAGCACGAGCACCCGACCCAGGCGCTGCTCGATGCCCTGACCATCCGCCGCCGCCTCAAGCGGATCGAAGGCCTGGTGGTGGCGATCTCGGGCGATGTTGCCCATTCCAGGGTGGCGCGCTCCAACCTGCTGCTGTTCCAGAAGCTCGGCGCCGAGGTGCGCCTGATCGCCCCCTCCACCCTCCTCCCGGCCGGCGTCGAGCGGCTTGGCGCCACCATCTACCGCGACATGCGCGAGGGCCTGAAGGGCGCCGACGTGGTGATGATGCTGCGCCTGCAGCTCGAGCGCATGAGCGGCGCCTACATCCCATCCGTCCGCGAATATTATCGCTTCTACGGCCTTGACGGCGACAAGCTCAAGCTCGCCAAGCCGGGCGCGCTGGTGATGCATCCCGGGCCGATGAACCGCGGCGTCGAGATCGACTCGGCGGTCGCCGACGGCGTCCAGTCGGTGATTCGCGAGCAGGTGGAGATGGGCGTGGCGGTGCGCATGGCGGTGCTCGATGCGCTCGCCCGCAACCTGCCCGGCGGCGGCAACCGATGATGCCGCCGCAGATCAGCGGCGATGCCACCCGCCGCGCCTTCGTCAATGCCCGCCTGGTCGATCCCTCCCTCGGCCTCGACCAGCCGGGCGGGCTGATCATCGCCGACGGGCGGATCGTCGCGGCGGGCCGGGCGGTGTCGCCGGCCACTGCCGGCGCCGGCACGCCGGTCATCGACTGCCGCGGCCGCCTGCTCATTCCGGGGCTGATCGACATGCGGGTGTTCACCGGCGAGCCGGGCAACGAGCACCGCGAGACCTTGGCGTCGGCATCGGCGGCGGCGGCGGCCGGCGGCGTCACGACCATGATCGTCATGCCCTCGACCGACCCGGTGATCGACGATGCGGCACTCGTCGACTTCATCCTGCGACGGGCCCGCGACACGGCAATCGTCCGGATTGCGCCGATGGCCGCCATCACCAAGGGCCTGAACGGGATGCTGATGTCCGAGATCGGCACGCTCAAGGAGGCGGGTGCGGTGGCGGTGACCGATGGGCGCCGGGCCGTCACCAATGCCCGGGTGTTCCGGCGCGCCCTCGCCTATGCCAAGGATTTCCAGATGCTGGTGGTGCAGCATGTCGAGGAACCGGAGCTCGCTACCGGCGTCATGAACGAGGGCGAGGTGGCGACGCGGCTCGGCCTGCCCGGAATTCCGACCGCTGCCGAGGTCATCATGCTCGAGCGCGATCTCAGGCTCGTGGAATTGACCGGCGCGCCCTATCACGCCGCCCAGATTTCCTCGGCCACCGCGCTCGAGGTGATCCGCGGCGCCAAGGCGCGGGGCCTGCCGGTGTCCTGCGGCGTCTCGATCAATCATCTGACGCTGAACGAGCATGATGTCGGTGCCTACCGCACCTTCTACAAGCTGTCGCCGCCCTTGCGCTCCGAGGACGACCGCCGCGCCCTGGTCGAGGGCGTGCGCGACGGCACGATCGACGTGATCGTGTCGAGCCACGATCCCCAGGACGCCGACACCAAGCGCCTGCCCTTCGCCGAAGCGGCGTTCGGGGCGTCAGGCCTGGACACGCTGCTGTCGGCGGCCTTGATCCTCCATCACGCCGGCGACGTCACCCTGCCGCGCCTGATCGAGACCATGACGGCAGCCCCCGCCGCCCTGCTCGGGCTCGAAAGCGGCAGGCTCACGCCCGGCGCGCCGGCCGATTTCGTCATCGTCGACCTCGACAGAAGCTGGCAGGTGCGCGACGAGGACCTGAAGACCCGGTCCAAGAACTCACCCTATGAACACCGCACGCTGACCGGCCGCGCCGTCGAGACCGTGGTGGCGGGGCGCAGCGTATGGCGGCTCGGGGAGTAGGCGGTCCCTGCCGAGTCCCGAGGGGCCTTCGCTCGGACTTCCAGCACATTGCCGGGGCATCGGGCGGCCCCTATAGATTCCCCCATGAGCCTCACCCTCCTCCTCGTCGCCGGCGCCATGGGCTATCTCCTGGGCTCGGTCCCCTTCGGCCTGCTGCTCACCCGGCTGTTCGGCCTCGGCGATATCCGCCAGATCGGCTCGGGGAATATCGGCGCCACCAACGTGCTGCGGACCGGCCGCAAGGGCATAGCGGCGGCGACCCTGCTCCTCGATGCGGCCAAGGGCACGCTCGCGGTGCTGGTTGCCCGCAGCCTTGGCGGCGACAGCGCGGCGGCTGTCGCGGGTGTTGCGGCCTTCCTCGGCCATGTCGCGCCGGTGTGGCTCAATTTTCGCGGCGGCAAGGGCGTCGCCACCTTCATGGGCGTGCTGGTCGGCCTGTGCTGGCCGGCGGGCCTCACCTTCGCGGCAGCCTGGCTCGCCATGGCCGCGGCGTTCCGGATCTCGTCGCTTTCGGCGCTGACCGCGGCGGTGCTGGCCGGCGCCGTCGCCGCCATTCTCGCCCCTGCCCCGGTTGCCATGGCGGTCGCCGTCATGGCCGGGGCGATCTTCTTCACCCACCGCGCCAATATCGAGCGCCTGTGGCGCGGCACCGAGCCGCGCATTCGGCTGAGTGCCTGAATTCCCGTTGAAGGAGAACCCGGTCGCTGCTAGACACGATCTCCGGTTGTGGGCGGTGGCGGATGGAACGGCTTCTGAGCGACGAGCAGCGGATCGACTGGCTGCGCCTGATCATGAGCGAGAATGTCGGGCCGGCGACCTTCCGCATGCTGGTCAACCGCTTCGGCGGCGCCGCCCAGGCTCTCGCCGCCCTGCCCGATCTCTACCGGCGCGGCGGCATGACCGGCCGCCAGCGCATCTACGCCTACGAGGAAGCCGTGCGGGATATCGAGCGCGCCCGGGCGCTGGGGGCGCGGTTCGTCGCCATTGGCGAGGCGGGCTATCCGCCGCTCCTGCGGCAGATCTACAAGGCGCCCATCCTGCTTTGCATGAAAGGCAATCCGGCGGTCCTGGAACTGCCGGCGGCGGCAATCGTCGGTGCCCGCTCCGCTTCCGCCCTCGGTCTCAAATTCACCCGCCAGATGGCCGCCGCCCTTGGTGCTGCCGGCTTTCTCGTGGTCTCGGGGCTGGCGCGCGGCATCGACACCGCGGCCCATCAGTCGGCCCTGCCCCACGCCACGGCGGCAGTGCTCGCCGGCGGCATCGACAGCATCTATCCGCCGGAGAATGCTGCGCTACACGCCGAGATCGGCGAGCGCGGCGTGCTGATCAGCGAGCAGGTGCCCGGCATGGTGCCGCTGGCCAAGCATTTCCCGCAGCGCAATCGCATCATCGCCGGCCTGTCATTGGGCGTGGTGGTGGTGGAAGCGGCTCTGCGATCAGGCTCGCTTATCACCGCCCGCTACGCCATCGAGCAGCACCGGGAGGTGTTCGCCGTCCCCGGCTCGCCGCTCGATGCCCGGGCGGCCGGCACCAACCGGCTGATCCAGGAGGGTGCCCAGCTGGTGGCCCGGGTCGAGGACGTCATCGATGGGTTGAGCGAGCTCCTGCGCCGCCCATCGTCGCCGATGGAGGTGTTCATGCAGGATCCCTTCGAGCAGGCGTCCGCAGCTGGCGGTCACCCCGAGGTGCCGCTGGCGCTGCGCGAGCGTCTGTTCGCCCTGGTCGGCGCCGCCCCGGTTTCGGTCGATGACCTCATCACCGAGACCGGAGCGCCAGCCCATCTGGTCGTGGCCGCGCTGCTCGAGCTCGAGCTGGCCGGACGCATCCAGCGCCTGGCCAGCCACCATGTCGTGCTGGCGGAATGAAGGCTAGTGCCGCGTCCGCCTCGGAGCGGTCGCCGCTTCCTCCACCACCATCTCGAGGAGATAGGTGAGAAAGCGCATGTCCGCTCCCTTGGTCAGCCGGCGCAATTCCAGACCCATCGAGACGATGTGGTCGTAGATCTCGTCATCCGAGAACCGGTTGATCTGCTCACAAACAGCATTGGCGCGGCCCGCATCCTCATGCGCCCGCGCTTCTTGCGGCTGACGCCGCCTTGCATCGCTCATGTTTTCCCCCAGCATGGCCGCTCCGAGATGGCGCGGCACTCAGACGTCGGGGAAGATATCACCAAACCGGGACAATGATACGCATCGCGGGTTGAAAAAAACCGATCCTCGAACGAAATGCTATTCGCGCATCTTCTGCGACAATGTGAAGGCTTCGACGAACACCATCTCGAGCAGATGCGAGAGGAATTCGAGCTCTGCCTTCTTGGTCAGCTGGCTGAGCTCGAGTGCGATATCGGCCACATACTCGCTGAGATGGGCGGGCTCGATCGGCGGCAGTGTCGAGGAGGATCTGCGCTGCTGCGTGACGCGCGCGGCGATGCGGGTGCCAAGGGTATTGTTCCGGCGTCGATCTGACATCGCCATTCGGTGATCGAGATGTTCGGGACACGGTGGGCGGGTCAGAAGCTTACGCAACCCAAAGTTACGGTGAACGGATCGATACACGTTTTGAAGAAACCAGAAGTTGCAAAGTCTGATTGTTGCTTGTGGACAGATAGGGCTTCCCATCGTCCAGCCGATCTTCTATGAGGCGTCCTCTCTGCCGGAACCCCTCGCCATGAATGTTGTCGTCGTCGAATTGCCGGCCAAGGCGAAAACCATCAACAAATACCTCGGCAAGGGCTTCACTGTTCTTGCCTCCTACGGCCATGTCCGCGACCTGCCGGCCAAGGACGGCTCGGTGCGACCCGATGAAGATTTCGCCATGGACTGGGAGACCGACGGCCGGTCGGCCAAGCGGGTCGCCGAGATCGCAACCGCCCTCAAGGCCTCGGAGCGGCTGATCCTCGCCACCGATCCGGATCGCGAGGGCGAGGCGATCTCCTGGCATGTTCTCGAGCTCCTCAACCGCCGCGGCGTGGTCAAGGGCAAGCCGGTGGAGCGGGTCGTGTTCAACGCCATCACCCGGCAGGCGGTGCAGGAGGCGATGCGCCATCCGCGCCAGATCGATGCCGCGCTGGTGGAGGCCTATCTCGCCAGGCGGGCGCTCGATTACCTGGTCGGCTTCTCGCTGTCGCCGGTGCTGTGGCGCAAGCTGCCGGGAGCCCGCTCGGCCGGCCGGGTCCAGTCGGTGGCGCTGCGCCTCGTCTGCGACCGCGAGCTCGAGATCGAATCCTTCCGCCGCCAGGAATATTGGACCATCGAGGCGACCTTCCGAACCGGCAATGGCGAGGAGTTCAAGGCGCGCCTCAACGCCATCGCCGGCGCGCGGCTCGGCAAGCTCGACATATCCGACGAGACATCGGCCCGCGCCATCGAGGCAGCGCTCGCCGGCGCCGTCTTCTCCGTCGCCTCGGTCGAAAGCCGTCCTGCCAAGCGTCATCCGGCGGCCCCCTTCACCACCTCGACGCTGCAGCAGGAGGCTTCCCGCAAGCTCGGCTTTGCCGCCGCCCGCACCATGCAGGTGGCGCAGCGGCTGTACGAGGGCGTCGAGATCGATGGCGAGGTCACCGGCCTCATCACCTATATGCGCACCGACGGGGTGCAGATGGCGCCGGAGGCCATCGCCGCGACGCGCAACGTCATCCAGCGCCGCTTTGGCGAGCCCTATGTGCCCGGCGTCCCGCGGCAATATCGCGCCAAGGCCAAGAACGCCCAGGAGGCCCATGAGGCGATCCGCCCGACCGACCTGTTCCGCCATCCCGATCAGGCGCGCCGGGTTCTCGACCGCGACCAGGCCGAGCTCTACGAGCTGATCTGGAAGCGGACCGTGGCGAGCCAGATGGAAAGCGCCGATATCGAGCGCACCACCGTCGATACCGTCGCGTCGGGGCGCGACGGCAAGAGCTACGTCTTCCGCGCCACCGGCTCGGTCGTCCGCTTCGACGGCTTCCTCAAGCTCTATCAGGAGGGCCGCGACGACGAGGAGGACGAGGATTCGCGCCGCCTGCCGCAGGTCGCGCGCGGCGATCGGCTGGGCGTTGCGGCGCTCGCCGGCGAGCAGCATTTCACCGAGCCGCCGCCCCGCTATTCCGAAGCCTCGCTGATCAAGAAGATGGAGGAGCTGGGGATCGGCCGGCCCTCGACCTATACGGCGATCCTGACCGTGCTCAGGGAGCGCGGCTATGTCCGCCAGGAGGGCAAGAAGCTCATTCCCGAGGACAAGGGCCGGCTGGTCACCGCCTTCCTCGAATCGTTCTTTTCCCGCTATGTCGAATATGGCTTCACCGCCAATCTCGAGGAGCAGCTCGACCGGATCTCGTCCGGCGAGATCGACTGGAAAGAGGTGCTGCGCGATTTCTGGCGCGACTTCACGGTAGCGCTCGGCGGCATCCAGGACCTGCGCATCGGCGAAGTCCTGGAAGCCCTCAACAACCTGCTGGCGCCGCATATCTTCCCGGCCGGCGAGGACGGCGCGCCGGTGCGCACCTGCCCGACCTGCAAAGCCGGCGCCCTGTCGCTCAAGCTTGGCAAGTTCGGCGCCTTCATCGGCTGCTCGAACTATCCCGAATGCCGCTACACCCGCCAGCTCGGGTCATCCGGCGACAGCGAGGACAAGAGCTCGATTCCGGCCGAAGGCAAGCTGCTCGGCGATGATCCCGAGACCGGCCTGCCGGTGACCCTGCAGGACGGCCGCTTCGGGCCCTATGTCCAGCTCGGCAAGAGCGAGAATGGCGAGAAGCCGGCCCGCTCCTCGCTGCCCAAGGGCGTTCAGCCGGACGATGCCGATCTCGAGCTCGCGCTCAAGCTGCTGGCGCTGCCGCGCGAGATTGGCCGCCACCCGGAAACCGGCCAGCCGATCCTCGCCGGACTTCGGCCGCTACGGGCCCTTCGTCCAGCATGAGCGCACCTTCGCCAATCTCGAGAGCTTCGAGGATATTTTCACCGTCGGCCTCAACCGGGCGGTGACGCTGATCGCCGAAAGGCAGAATCGCCGGCCCGGCGGCCGCGGCGCGAGCCAGGCAGCGTTGCGCGATCTCGGTCCCCATCCCGAGGGCGGCGGCACCGTCCAGGTGTTTGCCGGGCGCTACGGCCCCTATGTCAAATTCGGCAAGATCAACGCCACCCTGCCGAAAACGACGACGCCGGAAACGGTGACGCTCGAAGAAGCGGTGGCCCTGATCGAGGTCAAGGCCAAGGACGGCAAGGCACGGAACGGCAAGAGCCGGACGGCGCGGAAACCGGCCAAGAAGGCCAAGGCGACGGCGGGCGAGGCCAAGCAGCCAGCCAAGAAGGCCGCCGCCAAGAAGCCCGCCGCCAAGAAGCCGGCGAAGAAGCCTGCCGCCAAGACGCCGGCCAAGCGCCCGCCTACGGCTGCCAAACCGCCAAGCTCGGCGTGAACCGCAAACCCTCCGCCAAACCGAAGCAGAAACCGGCGCCACCGACTTTGCCGAGCGAAGCGGCGATCCTCGAATTCGTCGCCGCCGCGCCGGGCAAGGTCGGCAAGCGCGAGATCGCCCGCGCCTTCAACATCCGCGGCGACCAGCGTGCGGCGCTCAAGGAGCTGCTCAAGCAGATGGCCGCCGGCGGCAAGCTCGACCGCCGGTCGCGGCGCCTCGAACGGCCCGGTGCGCTGCCGCCCGTCGCCGTGATCGAGGTCACCGGCACCGACAGCGACGGCGAGCTGATCGCCGAGCCGGTGGAATGGGACAGCGCCAATGGCAGGCCGCCGCGCATCCTCCTTGCCAGCCGCCGGGCGCAGGGCACGCGGAGCGAGCTGCAGCCGCCGGCCAAGGGCGATCGGCTGCTCGCCAAGATCTCACCCGGCCGCGACCAGGATTATCCCTACGCCGCCGCCATCATTCGCAAGCTGTCGAGCCGGACCAACCGGATCATCGGCGTGTTCCGCACCGCCAAGGCCGACGGCTTCCGCATCGTGCCGGCCGACAAGAAGGCGCGCGCCGAGCTCAGGGTCCGGCCCGGCGACGACCATGGCGCGCAACCGGGCGAGCTGGTCGAGGCCGAGCTCGTCCAGGACCGCGGCCGCGGCCTCCTCTCCGCGCGGGTCCGCAAGCGCCTCGGCGCCGCCGACGACCAGCGCAACATCTCGCTCATCGCCATTCACCAGCACGCCATCCCCGACCAGTTTCCGCCGGCGGTGCTGGCCGAGGCGTCGCAGCTTAGGCCCGCCTCCCGAAGCGGCCGCCGCGATCTGACCAGGCTGGCGCTCGTCACCATCGATCCGCCCGATGCCCGCGACCATGATGACGCTGTCTACGCCGAGCCCGACGACGACCCGGCCAATCGCGGCGGCTTCCGCATCACCGTCGCCATCGCCGATGTCGCCGCCTATGTGCATCCCGGCACCGGGCTCGACCGCGAGGCCCGCATCCGCGGCAATTCCGTCTACTTCCCCGACCGGGTGGTGCCGATGCTGCCCGAGCGCATCTCCAACGATCTGTGCTCGCTGCGCGAAGGCGAGGAGCGGCCGGCATTTGCCTGCTTCATGGTGTTCGATGCCACCGGCAACAAGCGCCAGCACCGCTTCGAGCGGGTGGTCATGCGCTCGGCTGCCAAGCTCTCCTACGAGGAAGCCCAGGCGGCGATCGACGGGCGGCCGGGCGACAGAACGAAGCCCCTGCTCGAGCCGGTGCTGCAACCGCTCTGGGCTGCCTATGCGGCGCTCGAGGCGGCACGCCGACGGCGCGCGCCGCTCGAGCTCGACGTCCCGGAACGCCGGCTGATCCTCGATGCCCATGGCCTGATCGAGCGGGTGGTAACGCCCGAGCGGCTCGCCTCGCACCGCCTGGTCGAGGAGTTCATGATCGCCGCCAATGTCGCCGCGGCCGAGACGCTGACCCAGCACAAGACGCCGCTGGTCTTCCGCGTTCACGAGCCACCGTCGCAGGAGAAGGTCCGGGCGCTCGCCGATTTTCTCGTCACGATCGGCATCGACCTGCCGAAGGGCCAGGTCATGAAGCCGCAGCACTTCAACCGGATCCTCGAGCGGGTGGCCGGCACCGAGGAGCAGCATATCGTCAATGAGGTGGTGCTGAGGACGCAGGCGCAGGCCATCTACAGTCCCGACAATCTCGGCCATTTCGGTCTCAACCTGCGCCGCTACGCGCATTTCACCTCGCCGATCCGGCGCTATGCCGACCTGATCGTCCATCGCGGCCTCATCAGCGCGCTCGCCCAGGGCGAGGATGGCCTGTCGCCGCAGGACATCGAGCGGATCGGCGAGACGGCCGACATCATCTCCGCCGCCGAGCGCCGCGCCATGGCAGCCGAGCGCGACACCGTCGACCGCATGATCGCCAAGCATCTGGCCGCCGAGGTCGGTGCGGTGTTCGCCGCCAAGATCAGCGGCGTGACGCGCGCCGGCCTCTTCGTTTCGTTGAATGACTCCGGCGCCGACGGCTTCGTGCCGATGTCCTCGCTCGACACCGATTATTTCCGCCATGAGGAGTCGCTCCGGGCGCTGGTCGGCGCGCGGACCGGCGAGACCTTCCGGCTCGGCGACAGCGTCGAGGTGCGCCTGGTGGAGGCGACCCCGGTCGCCGGCGGCCTGCGCTTCGCCATGGTCAGCAGCGGCCGAAAGGGTGCGCCGGCGGGGCGGAGGAAGAGGCGGTAGAGGCTTGCGTCATCCTGACGCTGCGGCGGATGGTGGAATTTCAGACAAGCGCGGCTTCGATAATTTCGGTGCATGACGCGATCGGGAGTGGAATTCCCCGCCGCCGATGATTCGGTGGACAGGCGCCCCGTCTGGCGCTCCCTCGGGCTTGGCATCGCCGGCCTGTGCCCGCATTGCGGCGCGGGCGCGCTGTTCTCGTCCTATCTCGAGGTCGTCAAGAGCTGTGACCATTGCGGCGAGGAGCTCTATCATCATCGCGCCGACGACGCGCCGCCCTATTTCACCATGTTCCTCACCGGCCATATCGTGCTGCCGCTGGCGTTGATTGCCGAGCATCTCTGGCACCCCACGCTCCTCGTTCATCTCAGCCTGTGGGTGCCGCTGGCCGTCCTGATCACGGTGATGATCCTGCCAAATGTGAAAGGTGCGATCGTCGCCCTTCAATGGGCGTTGCGGATGCACGGTTTCGAGTATGCTGCGCTGGCTCAGCCCCGCCGTTCCGAGGTCGACCAGATTGAAGCCGCCTGACGCCTCCCGCGCGCTGCGTCCGCGCGATGCCGCCACCCTCATCATCGTGCGCCGAGACGGCGCGGCGAAGCCGCGGGTGCTGATGGGCAAGCGCCATGCCGACCAAGCCTTCATGCCCAACAAGTTCGTGTTTCCCGGCGGGCGCCTCGACCCGGCCGACTGCCGGGTCGAACCGATCGGCGATCTCGATCCGGCGGTGCGCGACAAGCTGCTGGCGCGGATGCGCGGGCCGGCGACGCCGACACGGGCCCGCGAACTCGCGATGGCCGCCGTCCGCGAGACCTTCGAGGAGGTCGGCATCATCATCGGCCGCGCGGCGGGAGAGCCGCGACCGTCCAGCCGTTCGCCGGCCTGGCGCGCCTTTCTCGACACCGGGCACCGGCCCGACCTGTCGGGCATGCGGCTGTTCGCCAGGGCCATCACCCCGCCCGGTCGCCCGCGTCGCTTCGACACCCGGTTCTTCATTGCCGAGGCCGGCGCCGCGGTCAATCTCGACGAGCCGGTGCGGGCCGCCTCCGAGGAGCTCCTCGACCCCTATTGGGTGACGATCGAGGAGGCACGCGCCCTCGACCTCCCTTCGATCACCAGGGAAATCCTGCGGCGGCTCGACGAGGCCCTGGCCGCGCCGCATCCCTTCGACCCGGCGCTCCCCATCAGCTTTCAATATTGGCGCGGCCGCAACTGGCACTATGACACGCTCTGAACGGGGGCTTCGAACTTGACACCGGGCGCTTTTCCGGGCCATACCGCGCCGGCCTCGATCCGCTGCCGGAGATGCCCATGGCCAAGGCCACAAAATTGAAGATCAAGCTGCTGTCGACCGCCGGCACAGGCTATTTCTACGTCACCACGAAGAACTCGCGCACCAAGACCGACAAGCTGTTGTTCAAGAAATACGACCCGGTCGCCAAGAAGCATGTCGAGTTCAAGGAAACCAAGATCAAATAGCCGGAAAAGACCGGCCGGTCCGCGACAAGGCGGCCGGCCCAGCCGATCGAATCGAGGAGGCCACTCGGACCGACTGGACCGGCCAGCCTCGCGAGGCCGGGAAATGCGGCGGACCCGACGCCGCGAGGCTTTTTCGATTTCGCTCGAACTTTAGCGAACGAAGCCAGCCACGCCAACGTGTTCGAGACCGGTGCGGGGCAAAAAAACATTGCTGAGTAAAGGCTTAAGGTAAACCGGGCAAAGACGGGGCTCAGGCCGCGTCGGCGATCACCCGGTTGCGGCCTTCCCGCTTGGCGCGGTAGAGGGCGAGGTCGGCGCGCTTCAACAGCTCCTCGAGCGTGTCGGTCGGCGATTCGAGGCTGGCGACCCCGACCGAGATGGTGACCACCAGCCGTCCGGCATTTTCTCCGGCATTGAACGGCCGGGCGCTTACCGACCGGCGCAGCCGCTCGGCCACCTTCAGCGCCACCGCGCGATCGGTCGCCGGCAGCACGATGACGAATTCCTCGCCGCCGGTGCGGAACGCCAGATCGAGACTGCGGGTGTTCTTCTTGATGCGCGTCGCCAGCTCCTGGAGCACCCGGTCGCCGGCATCGTGCCCGTGGCCGTCGTTGACAGCCTTGAAATAGTCGACGTCGACCGCCAGCACCGAGAGCGGCGTGCCGCGGCTGGTGGCGCTGTCGACCAGCGCTGACACCTGGCTGTCCATGTGGCGGCGGTTGTAGAGGCCGGTCAGCGCATCGGTGACCGCCAGCTCCATCGACTGCTGCACATTGTCCCTGAGCCGGGTGGTGAATCGCGAGCGACGAATCTGCGTGTTGGCGCGCGCCAGCAGCTCCTGGCGATCGATCGGGCGCATCAGATAATCGTTCACGCCCATGTCGAGAGCCTTGATCATGCGGCGGTGATCGTCGGGATCGACGATGATCAGGATCGGCACCTGCCGGGTTCGCTGCAGCGACCTCAGCTGCGAGCACAGTCGCAGGCCGTCATAGCCGTCGAGATCGAGATTGACGAGGACGAGCTCGTAATCCTTGTCCGCCGCCACGAGCACTGCCTTCTGCGGATCGTTGACGCAATCGAGCTGATGGCGGCCGAGCAGCGCCACCTTGATGCGGTCATGCAGCAGGCCGCGATTGTCGACCAGGAGCACCCGGCCGGGTTCGTCGAGCTCGCCGCCAAGCCCGCCGCTGCGCCGGATGAACTCCTCGTCCTCCGGTCCGTGCCGCGACAGAAGCTCGTCGGTCAGCATCTTCAGCCTGACCAGGCTCTTGACCCGGCAGAACAGGGCGACGTCGTTGACCGGCTTGGTCAGGAAGTCGTCGGCGCCGGCCTCGAGGCCGCGCACCCGGTCCTCGGGCTGGTCGAGGGCCGTCACCATGATCACCGGGATGTGCAGGGTGGCCGAATTGGTCTTGATGCGGCGGCACACCTCGATGCCGTCCATTCCCGGCATCATCACGTCGAGCAGGACGATGTCCGGCTTGATCCGCTGGACGCATTCGAGCGCGTCGAGCCCGTTCATCGCCGTCGACACCTCGAAATACTCGGCCATGAGCTTCGCCTCGAGCAGGCGAACATTGGCCAGGATGTCGTCCACAACCAGGACTTTGGCAGTCATACCCTGCCCTTCAGGAAACCATCGATGGTTTCCAGGAAGCTCACGACAGAAATCGGCTTCGAAATATAGGCCTCACAGCCGCCTTCGCGAATCTTTTCCTCATCCCCCTTCATGGCGAAGGCGGTGACCGCGATCACCGGGATCCGCCGCAGCGAATCATCCTCCTTCAGCCATTTGGTGACCTCGATGCCCGACACCTCGGGCAGCTGGATGTCCATCAGGATGAGGTCGGGCATGTGCTGGCGGGCGATGTCGAGCGCCGACAGACCGTCGCGGGTCTGCAGCACCCGGTAGCCATGCGCCTCGAGAAGATCGTTGAAGAGCTTCATGTTGAGCTCATTGTCCTCGACAATGAGCACCGTCTTCAACGGGGCGATGCCCGCTTCGAACTCCGTTGGTCCCGCCATCGTGTAGGCACCGCGCATGATTTGCAAAGCCCCCGGTTTTCACGCCCGCATCGCTTGAGGGACGATCCTCCCAGGATTCGGTAAATGAGGCCTTTCAATCGATCACTGCAACCGCAAGACGAATTGCAGTGGTTAACCGATTATATTGCGTGTCCTTCCATTTCAACCTCGTGGCTGGGCAACGCCATGCACTTCAAGTGTCGCCCTGAGCTTGGGCCGCCGCCGGACTTCTTCGCTGACGCGCGCAATATTGCGGCACCGCTCAAGAAGAGCACGCTCGCTTGGCTTTGCCCACAGCGCCAGCATGAAGAGATAGATGTCGGCAGCCGAGAAGCTGTCGCCCACGATGAACGGACCCTCCTGGCCGAGCCGGTCGTCGAGGAGCTCGAACAGCTTATTGGCACGGGCCGCCCCGCCCTGCCCCAGCACCACGAAGGCTTCGTCGCTGTCGACCAGCGCCCGACCGTGGTAGGCAATGTTGATCGCCGCGTAGATATTGCTGCTCATGAAGGTGAGCCAGGCAAGATAGACCCCGTAATCATTGCTGCCGGGCGGCGGCGCCAGCCCCTTGTCGGGATGGGCGACGGTGAGGAAGGCGACGATGGCGGCGGATTCGAAGATCGCCCGCCCGTCGTCGAGGCCGAGCGCCGGGATAAACCCGAGCGGCGAGATCTCGCGGAAGGCCGGCTGGCGCACCTGCTCGGGCGTCATCCAGACATTCTCATAGGCGAGGCCCATTTCCTCGAGCACGAAATGGGGAGCAATCGAGCCCCAGCCTTTGACGTTGTAGAGCTTGTACATCGTTCCGCCTCTCGAAACCGGCGCCGCCCGCCAGCCTATCAAATCGCCGTCGATAGCGCCTCCTTGCTTTTCCATCGCGACTTCATTGCAATGGCTGCAGAGATGGGAATCAACGGAGGCCATGGCCGATGCCCGGCATGTGCCGCGACTGCCTCGGCGAGGTCGAGCACGGGCCGAGGCGGTGTCCACGCTGCCGCAGCGCGCGGCTCTATCACCATCCCGAGCTCGACCGCCTGGCGATCGCCCATCTCGATTGCGACGCCTTCTATGCGGCGGTCGAGAAGCGTGACAACCCCGCGCTGCGCGACCGCCCGGTGATCATCGGCGGCGGGCGCCGCGGCGTCGTCGCCACCGCCTGCTATGTGGCGCGCATCTCCGGCGTGCGCTCGGCGATGCCGATGTTCACGGCGCTGAAGCTCTGCCCCGAGGCGACCGTCATCGCGCCCGACATGAGCAAATATGCCCGGGTCGGGCGGGAGGTGCGGGCGCTCATGCTGGCCCTCACCCCGGCAATCGAGCCGCTGTCGATCGACGAGGCCTTTCTCGATCTCTCCGGCACCACGCGGCTGCACGGCAAGCACCCGGCGGGGGCGCTCGCGGCCCTGGCGCTGACGGTCGAGAAGGAGATCGGCATCACCGTCTCGATCGGCCTGTCGCACAACAAGTTCCTCGCCAAACTTGCCTCCGATCTCGACAAGCCGCGGGGCTTCGCAGCGATCGGCGTGGCGGAGACCCGCTCGTTCCTGGCGGCGCGGCCGGTGAGCGCCATCTATGGCGTCGGCCAGGTGACGCAGCGTGAGCTCGCCCACGCCGGCATCACCCGCATCGCCGAATTGCAGCAGATGGAGAAAAGCGCGCTGACCCGCCGGTTCGGCACGCTCGGCAGCCGGCTCTATCACCTCGCCCGCGGCGAGGACCTGCGCAGCGTGTCGAGCGAGGAGGATGCCAAGAGCATCAGCGCCGAAACCACCTTCGACCAGGATATCGGCAATCTCGAGGAGCTGGCGAGGGTGCTGTGGCGGCTCGCCGAGCGGGTCTCCCGACGGGCCAAGGCCGAGAAGCTCGCCGGTCAGACCGTCACCCTCAAGCTCAAGACCCGCGACTTCCGCCTGCGCAGCCGCCGAAGCTCGCTCGCCGAAGCCACCCAGCTTGCCCACCGCATGTTCGACGCCGCCTTGCCGCTGCTCGAGCGCGAGGCCGACGGCACGCTGTTCCGGCTGATCGGCATCGGCATTTCCGGCCTCGTCGCGGCCGAGGTCGATCCGGCACATGCGACGCTCGACCTCACGCTGCGCTCCAAGGCCAAGGCGGAGATGGCGATGGATCGGCTGCGCGACCGCTTCGGACCGGGTATCGTCGGCACCGGCCGGGGCTTCCGCGCCGCAGCGCCGTCGCGGGACGAGGAGGATGGGGATTAGCGCTTTATGTTGCTAGGCTTGGCCCCTCTGGAGCATCAGCCTGAAGGAGCATGCCCGTGACCGAACGCCCGACCGTCCGGATCGAACCCCGCGCCCTCGAACGGCTGGCGCGCGACCTCATGGTTGCGGCCGGCGCCGATGCCGGCCATGCCGCCGTCGCGGCGGAGCTTTTCGTCGAGGCCGATCTGCACGGCGTCGGTGCCCAGGGGGTGGACTATCTCTACTACGCCATGGACGGCCTGAAGCGCGGGCTGATCGATGGCGCCGCAACCCCGATCATCACCCGCGAGACGCCGGGGGCAGCGCTGATCGACGGCCGCCGCGGCATTGGCCAGGTGGCGGCGCTCGAGGCCGTCGACATCGTCGCGCGCAAGGCGCGGGAGACCGGCAGCGCCGCGGTCGCCATCGGCAACTCGACCGACATCTTCCGCATCGGCGCCTTTGCCATGCGGCTGGCCAAGGCCGGCCTCATCGGCTTCGTCACCACCTCCGGCCCGCCGCTCGTCCATCCCCATGGCGGCCGCGAGCGCCTCCTCAGCACCAACCCGCTTGCCATCGGCATTCCCCGCCGCGGCGACCCCTTCGTGCTCGACATGGCAACGAGCGCGCTGGCGAGCTCGCGGGCCCGCCAGGCGGCCTATTATGGCGAAGCGGTGCCGCCCGGCTCCGGCCTCGACAGCAAGGGGCGGCCGACCACCCATGCCCGCGCCATCCGCGAGGGCGGCGCGCTCAGCCCGCTCGGCGGTCATAAGGGCTTCGGCCTCGGGCTGGCCCTGGCGCTGCTCTGCGGGCCGTTGACCGGCTCCGGCATCGGTCCCGAGCTCGCCGGCTGGCAGGCCGAGGGCGAGAGCCGCTCGCAGGGCCATTTCTTCATGGCGGTCGATCCGTCGAGCTTCGTCAATGCCGACGAATTCCTCGACCGCACCGAATGGTACATCGGCGTCATCAAGAACTCGGCCCTCGCCGAGGGCTACGACGTCATTCACATTCCCTTCGAGCGCTCGGCCGCCGCCGCCCGCCGGCAGCGCCAGCACGGCATCGCCATTCTGGACGAGACCTGGCGGGTGCTGCAGCGCCTTGCCGCCGAGAACGGCGTCGCGCTTCCCGCAACCCTGCCCGGCTAGGCGAGCGTGAACAGCCGGCCGCGCCCGCCCAGCGCATCGCTGACGCCGGCAACCCGCAGCGCCTCCCAGGCGAGCGCCTGGTTCGACGTCACCACCGGCTTGCCCAACTCCTTCTCGATGGCATCGATGATCGGGGCGGTCCTAAGCCCGGTGCAGGAGATGAAGATCGCCTCGCTTGCCGGATCATCGACGGCGCGCGCACCCTTGGCGAGCACGCTCGGCGACACCCGGTTCATCTCCGGATCGCCGCCGAGATCGAAGGTCGCCCGGCGATTGATGATGAAGCCCTCGTCCTCGAAATAACCGGCGACCAGATCGGCGGTGCGCGGCAGATAGGGGACGAGCAGGCTGATGCGCCGCGCCCCGAACCGCTTCAGCCCCTTGCCGCCTGCCTCGATCGGCGTCACCACGGCTATTCCCGGCCGCGCCCGCCAGATCGCCGCGCGCACCGCCGCGATGCCGACCGCGATCGTGCCCGAGGTGCAGCTGAAGCCGATCGCGTCGAGCCGCGAGCCGGGGACCAGCAGCCGCGTTCCCTGCTCGAGATGATCGCCGAGCGCCTGGAGCGATTCCGGGGTCGCCACCGGCGCGCTCTGAATCCGGGTGGAGAACAGGGCAACCCCGGGTGCGTCGAGAAACGCCGCGGTGTCGCGCGTTCCGACCCGGTCGGTGGCCAGCGCCAGGAGACCGATCGAGGCGCGCTCGCCAACCCCGGCATCGAACTCCGGCGATAGCCGTTCCCAGCGATCCGTTGCAGTGTCCATTGCTTGTGCCTTCAGCGTTTGATGATGATTTCGGCGGGCAGCGACGACAGCTTGCGGCAGCCCCTGTCGGTCACCACGACGGACTCCGAAAAGCCGATGCCGAATTCGCGATATTTGAGACAGAGCAGCGGCATGTGGAAGGTCATGCCGGCGACCATCGGCCGGTGCTCCTCCTGGCGCAGCGAGATGATCTCGCCCTCGCCCCAGTCCGGCGGGTAGTTGATGCCGATGGAATAGCCGAGCCGGTTGCGATGATAGGCACCGACCCCGGCCCTGGTGGTGATGGCGCGCGCCGCCGTGTCGGCCTCGTGCGGCGTCACCCCCGGCCTGATCACTTCGAGCGCCACGCCGAGAGCGTCGATGCAGGCTTTGGCGGCGTCGATCCACTCGGTCTTCGGCGTGCCGAGGAAGATGGTCCGCATCAGCGCGGCGCAATAGCGATGCTGCGAGGCCGAGATCTCGAAATACATGACGTCGTCGCGCTTCAGCCGGTTGCGGCCGCCGGTCTGGTGCGGCAGGCACGACCGCTCGCCGGCGAGCACGAAGGGCGGCAGCCCCATATATTCCCCGCCATTCTCGAACAGCGTCGCATTGACCACGGCATTGATGTGGTCGCCGGTGGCTCCCGGCTCCGTCGCCTGGTAGCCCGCCAGCATCGCCTTGTCGACGAGCGCCGCCGAGCGGCGCATGACCTCGATCTCGTCTTGCGATTTGATCATGCGGGAATCCCACAATATGTGGGTGGCATCGAGGAACTGGTTCTCCGGCATGTCGGCCACCAGCGTCTCATGCTCCTCGACCGTGTAGAAGAAGCACTGCTTCTCGACGCCGATCCGCTTGCCGCGATTGAGCCCGAGCTGGTGCAGGATGTTGGCGGTGACCGACGGCGGATGGTCCCAGTCATAAACCTTGGCGATCCGGCCCGACCAGGCGAATTCCGGCGTGTTCAGCCATTCGAAGTCGCGCACCAGGAAGATCGGCTCGCCAAGGCGCGGGATGATGACGCAATGGTATTTGTAATAGCCGGGGGTTTCGTAGCCGATGACATAGGTGATGTTCTCCGGCCCCCTCACCAGCAGCGCGTCGAGCTCCATCCGGGCCATCGCGTCCTGGATCAGGTCGTAGCGGCGGATATATTCCTCGGGCGAGAACGCCAGGCGCTCATGGACGAGCATCGGCAGGTTGAAGCCGCTGCGGGTGCGCCGCGTCGATGGCTGGAACGTCACCTGCTCGGTATGGCGCGCAACCTCGATGATCTCCCGGTCCTGGTCGAGCTTCATCGAAAACCTCCCTTCGTCGCTATTTGCACTTCGGCGCCTGGAGCAGATCGAGCTTCGCCAGATGGGCATTGAGCACGAACTCGCCATAGTCGAGCACGAGGTCGCCGGACACGCCGTTGTCGAACAGCTCCATCGAGACCTGATAGTCCGGCGTCTCCTCGGACTTGCCGTCCTTGTGGCCGAAATAGCTGATCGACACCGGCCACATCGTCATCTTGTCGAGAACGCTCCCGGCATTCACCTTGTCGGCCTTTTTCGGTCCGCCGAAGAACGAGATCACCTCCATGCTCTTCTCCCCGTCGGAGCCGTCGAAGACGATGCTGGCATCGCGGGTCTCGCCCTTGCGGGCAAGCTCGACCAGCTTGATCTGGTGGGCGACAGCGAAAATGGTGCCGGCCGGGATCTCGAATTCCTTCTCGGAGGGCTTCGTCATCCGGCCCTTGCCGGGCTTGCCGTCGCTGCCGACCGCCGCGGTCAGGGTCGACTCGTCCTGCAGCGCATTGTCGACGAATTGCCGCTCGTGGTAGCGCATCTGCCGGCCGTCTGGCGACTCCCAGGACGAGGAGCGCACGTCGAGCAGCCGCGAGGTGCCGCCCTCGGTGGTGAACTGGTTGACCATGCGGAAATCGACCGTCCAGCCTTCGCAGGCGCCGCCCTGGACCTCGATCACCATGCGTCCCTGGGCCGCCGTGATGCCGCTGCGCTCCTGCGCCGATTTGAGGCCGATGTCATAAATGCCGCGGTGCGGCACGAGTGCGACAGTATCGGCGCGAGCCGATGCGGCGAGGACGATCGGCAGAACGAACGCGCCAAGAATCAAGCTGCGCAGAGGCACTGTTGCATGCTCCATCAGGTGACCAGGTTTGTCGGTTGTCCGCGGTGGAAATCCTCGATGTGCTTGACCGTCTGTCTCCAGCATTCCTCCATGGCCTCCTGACTTGCCCAGGCGACATGGGGGGTGATGATGACATTGGGCCGGTCGGCGATCGCCAGCAGCGGGTGCGCTGGGTCCGGTGGCTCCTCCGTCAGGACGTCGAAACCTATTCCCGAAACAAGGCCCTCGTCCAGCGCCTTGACCAGGTCCCGTTCATCGACCAGGCCGCCGCGCGCCGTATTGATGATCAGCGGCCGCCGCTTCATCTTGCGGAACTCCGGCATGGCCAGCATGTTGCGGGTGGCCGGCATCAGCGGGCTGTGGAGGGTGATGATGTCGCTCTGCGCCAGCACCGTGTCGAAGGGGGTGTAGAGGGGGCCCAGCCCCTCCACTCCCTTATGGGCGGCAAAGAAGGTCCGCATGCCGAAGGCCTGGGCAATGCGGGCGACCGACTGCCCGATGCTGCCTTCGCCCATGATGCCGAGCGTCGCATTGGCGAGGTCGCGCATGGTGTGGCTGTGGAAGCAGAACTGCCCGGCTTTCTGCCACATGCCGTCGATCACGTCCTGGCGGTAGCCGGTGATCTGCCGCCTGAGCGCCAGGATCAGCGCGAATGTGTGCTCCGGCACCGTGTTGGTGGCATAGCCGCGGACATTGGAAACGGCGATGCCGCGCTCGCGGCAGGCCGCGACATCGATCACGTCATAGCCGGTGGCGGCGACCGAGATCATCTTGAGGTCGGGCAGCTCGGCAAGCGCTGCCCGGCGGATCGGCACCTTGTTGGTGATGGCGATCGTCGCCCCCTTCAACCGGGCCGGAACGTCGCTCTCCGGCGTCTGCTCATGGGTCTCCCATCGATGCTCGAACCGCGGCCGGACGAGCTCGACCGAGGGTCCGAAGGTGCCGCGGTCCAGAAACACGATCTTGGTCATGGTCGGTTTGATCTCTCAGGCTGGCGATCGGTCGGTTTTTCCGCAATAGGCAATAGGGAATAGGCAATAGGCAATAGGCAATGCGACGCCATTTCCCTTCTCCCCGTCCTCCGACGGGGAGAAGGTGCCCGCAGCGGCGGATGAGGGGCAACTTCCTTGCGAACTCGACCAATCCTCACCCGCCCTTCGGGCACCCCCTCCCACAAGGGGAGAGGGGAAGGGAAGAGCGCGGAGCCTCGGGGCGCTACCGCGCTACAGCCATGCGGCTGCCGCGCAGCGAGGCGACGAGCCAGGCTGTGGCCGCTACCAGGAGGCCGGTGCCGAGCACGATCCAGAACGGGCGGATCAGCATGGGAAACTGCAGATTGGCAAGGAGCACGAGGCGCGCCGGCACGCCGGTCGCAACGCCGTACCAGCAGGCCTCGAGCGCGGCCGTCAGCACGGCGCTTGCCAGCGCCACCCCGGCCAGCCACAGCGGCGAAGACAGTTGCGGCGCGGCGAGCCTGCGGTACGACATCAGCAGGATGAAGAAGCCGAGCATCAGCGTCGGCTCGGTGACGTCGATCTTGGACTGCATGAAGAAATGCAGGATGCCGAGGCCGGCAATGACATAGGCCAGCCGGTGCAGCCGCTGCCAATTGCCCCCGAGCCGCCGCATCATGCCGTCGGTCGAGGTCGCGGCCAGCGCCGTCAGCCCCAGCAGCGCCAGGAAGCCGATCGTCAGATAGATCCGCAAGGCGATTTCCGAGCCGACCTTGAGCAGATCGAATTTGTGGTCGCCGACATAGAGCGAGAAATGCATGGCGGCATAGGCGAAGGCGGCGACCCCCAGCATGCGGCGCAGCAGCGCCAGCCGGTTCCAGCGGAAAATGCGCATGGCCGGGGTGACCGCCAGCGCCAGCAGGATGAAGCGGATGGTCCAGGTGCCGAGGAAATGCGTCGCCTCGTCGAAGGGCAGCGGCTGCAACGCCCCCGACCGCCAGCGCCACAAGAGCCACAGCGCCGGCGCCACCGTCCCGGCGAGCACCAGCGCCTTCAGCGGCGAAAACCGTCCGGTGCGGTCGGTCCAGGGGGTCACGCATTTCTCCGCAAAAGAGCCCGGAGCAAGTGGCTCAGAACGCCCGGAAAGGCAACCGGAACGGCCGATCACACCTCTTCACGTCCTTGTGGGCTCGGGCGAAGGCCTCCCCTGGCCAAAGGCATTGCCCTAGCCGAAGGCCCTGCCCTAGCCGAAGGCGCCGGCCTCGACATTGCGGATGCGCATGAGCTCCGCCTCGACATCCTCGCGAATCGAACTGGGCACCGACCGACAGCCGCAGGCCAGCGCATGTCGGGCGTGCCACAGCACCCGAACCATGCGACACGGGCGCTCCGGCAGCGGATTTTCCTCATGCCAGGTCACATTGACGCTCATGCCGGATCTCCCCGAACCCGCCACCGTCTTGATTCGATTTCCCCTACGGAGCGAATAATGCGCCCTAAGTCCGGGTTCCGTGAAGTCAAAATCGGCATGAGAGCGATGGCTATGGGTCGATATGCGCATGGATGAGCTGCTCCTTGGCGTTTATCGCCGCCGCTAACGCCGGCACGGCGAGGCGGTTCCCGATATCGCGCCGGCATGCTATCGCCAGGGGGAATCGCTTTTCGGATCGTGAGGAGCAAGACCCATGGGCAAGATCGACGACAAACTCCGGAAGCTCGGAATCGTGGTTCCGGCGCCGGCCGTGCCGGTGGCCAATTATGTCGGATTCGTGCGCACCGGCAATCTCGTGTTCACCGCCGGTCAGGTGACGCTCAAGGACGGCAAGCTTCAGCATATCGGCAAGGTCGGCGGGGCGATTTCGCTCGAGGATGCGCAGCAGGCGGCGCGGCTCTGCGCCATCAACATCATTGCCCAGCTCAAGGTGGCCTGCGACGGCGATCTCGACCGGGTCAAGCGGATCGTCAAGCTGGTCGGCTTCGTCAATGCCGTGCCGGAATTCACCGATCATCCCAAGGTGATCAATGGTGCCTCCGACCTGATGGTCGAAGTCTTCGGGGATGCCGGCAAGCACGCCCGCTCGGCGGTCGGCTCGGGCTCCCTGCCGCTGAACGTCGCGGTCGAGATCGAGGCCGTCGCGGAGGTCGCTTAAGGCCGTTGTCGAGATCCTGCCCGCGCCCCGACCTCGGCTTTCTCACCGCCCGACCGATCGCCCATCGCGGCCTGCACGACCGCGATGCCGGCCGGATCGAGAACAGCGCTGCGGCATTTGCCGCGGCAATGGCTCATCATTACGCGATCGAATGCGACATCCAGCTCACCGCCGACGGCGGTGCGGTCGTCTTCCATGACGAGCGGCTGGAGCGGTTGACCGGCGAGACCGGTGCCGTCGCCGCCCGCCCGGCCGCCGCCCTGACCCGCATCGCGCTCGCCGGGAGCGCGGACCGCATCCTGGCCTTGCCGGAGCTTCTGGAGCAGGTGGCGGGCCGGGTGCTGCTGGTGATCGAGCTCAAAAGCGCCGGCCGGCGCAACCGCGCTCTCGTCGCGGCGGTGGTTGGCGGCCTCGCCGGCTATGGCGGCCCGGTCGCCCTGATGTCGTTCGATCCCGGCATCCTCGCGGGCCTGGCGGAGCGCGCCCCGGCGATGGTGCGCGGGCTCGTCGCCGACCGCGTGATCGATCCGGCCTGGCGGCGCCTGCCGGTGGTCGAGCGGCTTTCCCTGCGCAATCTCGCCCATCTCGAACGGTCGCAGCCGCAGTTCCTGTCCTTCGAGGCGGCGGGGCTGCCGAGCCGCGCCTCGCGGCTTTTCCATCAGGCGGGATTGCCGGTCCTGTCCTGGACGGTGCGATCGGAAGCGGCGGCCCGCAGGGCCTATCGTTACTGCGACCAGATCACCTTCGAGGGGTTTCTGCCGCGATGAAGGGAACGACCAGCGAGACGCTGACGGCGCGCGTGCTGAACGGCATGGCGGAGGTGCCGCAGGCCATCTGGGACGGGCTAGCCAATCCGCCCGGCCAGCCCTTCAACCCGTTCGTCAGCCATGCCTTCCTGCTGGCGCTCGAGCAGTCCGGGTCAGCCACCGCCCGCACCGGCTGGAAGCCTTGCCACCTGCTGCTCGAGGATCGCTCCGGTCGGGCGCTGGGTGCCATGCCGTGCTACCTCAAGTCCCACAGCCGCGGCGAATATGTCTTCGACTGGGGCTGGGCCGAGGCGATCGAGCGGGTCGGCGGGCGCTACTATCCCAAGCTCCAGGCGGCGGTGCCCTTCACGCCGGTCACCGGCCCGCGGCTGCTGGTGCCGCCGGGCGAGATGGCCGACCGGCACCGCAAGCTGCTCGCCGAGGCGTCGCGAGAGCTGGCCGGGCAAGCCGGCGCGTCATCGGTGCACATCACGTTCATTTCCGCTCCCGAATGGTCACTTTTCGACGCAGAATCGTGGCTGAAACGCACCGATACGCAGTTCCATTGGCACAATCGCGGCTATGGCAGCTTCGAGGACTTCCTCAACGACCTGTCGTCGCGGAAGCGCAAGAACATCCGCAAGGAGCGCGGCATCGTCGCCAAGAGCGGCCTCGCCATCCGCTGGCTCACCGGCGACGATCTCAAGGAAGCGCATTGGGACGCCTTCTTCCGCTTCTACATTGATACCGGTTCGCGCAAATGGGGCTCGCCCTATCTCACCCGCCGCTTCTTCTCCCTGATCGGCGAGAAGATGCGCAACCAGATTCTCCTGGTGATGGTCGAAAGGGCCGGCCGGCCCATTGCCGGGGCGTTGAATTTCATCGGCTCGGATGCGCTTTTTGGCCGAAATTGGGGAGCGGTCGAGCAGCATGAGTGCCTGCATTTCGAGGCCTGCTACTATCAGGCGATCGCGTTCGCCATCGCCAATCGGCTCGACCGGGTCGAAGCCGGTGCCCAGGGTCCGCACAAGCTCGCCCGCGGCTATCTTCCCGCCGTCACCATGAGCCTGCATCATGTTCGCGACCGCCGCCTTGCCGGGGCGGTGAGCGACTATCTGGCAGCCGAGCGGGCAGAAGTCGCGGAAAACGCCGCTTTCCTGTCGGCCCATTCGCCTTTCCGGCAGCAGGCGATGGAGGAGCAGGATTTCTAAGGCAAATGGGAGGAAACCGATGACCGCCTATGATCCAGAGAATGTCTTCGCCAAAATCCTGCGCGGCGAGATGGCGAGCGAACGGGTGTATGAGGATGCCCATACCATCGCCATCATGGACATCATGCCGCGCGCCGACGGCCATGTGCTGGTCATGCCGAAAAACCCCTCGCGCAACATTCTCGACATTTCCGACGACGATCTCGCGGCCACCATTGTCGCCGTCCGGACGCTGAGCCAGGCCGTCAAGGCGGCCTTCGCGGCCGATGGCGTGACGGTGCAGCATTTCAGCGAGCCGGCCGGCGGCCAGGTCGTGTTCCACACCCATTTCCACGTGCTGCCACGCCACCGCGGCGTCGAGCTCAAGCCGCATACCGGCAAGATGGCCGACCCCAAGCTGCTCGCGGCGCATGCCGACAAGATCCGCGCCGCCCTGGCCAAAGGCTAGGGGGGCCTCAGGCGAGGGTGTCGAGGAGGAAGAATGCCAGGATGGCGGCGCCGGTGGCTATCTCGATCCGGCGCAGGCCGGCAAAGATCGCCAGCCCGGCGATGATCCCGCCATAGCGCGCCAGCGCCGATGCTTCGGCGAGAAGCCCGCTCGGGGCGCTGAGCAGGCGCGCCACGAGGGCTGCCACCAGCGCGGTGGCGACGGCTCTGACCCACAGCAGCACCGGGCTTTCGGGGCGAAGGCTGGTGACCGCGACCGCCCCGAGGAAGCGCCAGCCATAGGTGACGGTGAAGCCGGCGATGAGGATCGCGAGATAGATCGAAATCCCGCCATTCGGTGCGGCCTGGCTCACCTTTCCCCCAGCCTTGCCGGGCGAGCCAGGAGAAAGGCGATGGTGCCACCGACCAGACCGGCGATCAGCAAGTCGAAGCGCGGGGCGATGGCGGCGGCGAGCGGCGACAGCACCGCGCCAAGCACGATCGCCCAGTAGTCGAAACGCCAATGGGCGCTGCCGAACAACGAGATCAGGAAGAAAGCCGGCGTGAAATAGACGAGCGTTGCGGCAAGGCTCGGCGGCAGCGCCTCGGCCAGGAAGTACCCGACCGCCGTCATCACCATCATGGTCGAAACGAGCACGCTGGCGAGGCCCAGCAGCCAGGGAATGCGGCGCGGCTGGCTCATCTTCTCCATCCTGGCGGTGGCGATCACCCACATGGTGATGGCGGTGAAATGCGCCACCAGGAACTCCGGCCAGCGCCGCACGCCCTGAAGCCTGGCGCGCGACAGCACCAGCATCGTCATCGGCAGCAGGCGGACCGCCGTCAGGGTCACCGCCAGCGCGGTCGCCGGCAACCCCGCCTGATTCATCCAGAGATCGGCGAACACCACCTGGCCGGGCAGCGCCCAGATGACCAGGGTGGCGAACAGGCCAGGCAGCAAACCGAAGGAGATGGAATGGAGGAAGGCTCCGTAACCGACGAAAGAGCAGGCCATGACCAGGCCGGCGAGCGACACCGCCGCCCGCATGCCGTCCTTCATCCCCTGCCACTCATACGCAGCTGCCGTCGGCAGCTCCCCGCTGTCTAAGTCCATGATGAGCCATGCTTCCTTGTCTTTGCTGCAGCGCAACCGCAGCAGTGGTATACCATGCACCACGTTCCCAAATTAGGTCAGCTTCACTGACCAATAACGACGGGGACATTAGCATGACATACAGCCTTGCCTTCAGCCAACCGCGGCTGTGGAGCGCCGTTCGGGACTGCTCCGCCCCGTCCGATGCCGGTGAAGTTTTCCCGAAAACCTACCGCCGCCGCGAGCATGATGTCATCGCGCGGGCGCTCCGCGACTACGGCCGCTTCCTCGATTCCGAGACCCGGGCGCGGGTCGCATCGGACCTCATTGCGAAGGCCCCTCGCCGGCGCTGACCGGCAGGAGCTCGTAGAGCAGCAAAGCGGCGGCCACCGCCAGATTGAGGCTCTCGGTTCCGCCAGGCATGGGAATCGCTACCTGCTGCGTCGCCATGGCGCTGACGGCGGGCGACAGCCCCTCGCCTTCCGACCCGAGCAGGATGAGGGCCGGCCGACGATAGGAACGGCGAAAATCCTGCCTTGACCGCTGCTCGGCGGCGATCACGTCACCCGGCCAGCTGCCGGCAAGCCGGCCCAGCCGGTCCTGGGTGACGTGAGCGATGGGAAGGTGAAAGATCGAGCCCATCGCTGCCCGGACCGCCTCGCGTCCATAGGGATCGCAGGCATTGCCGAGCAGCATCAGCCCTGTCGCGGCCGCGGCATGAGCGGTGCGGATGATGGTGCCGAGATTGCCCGGGTCGCGCGGCGATTCGAGGCAGATCCAGGTGCCCGACGCCTCGCTTGCCTGTGGCGGCGGCACCAGGCGATGCCGGAACACCGCAATGACCGGGGAGACATTCTCCTGGCTGCTCAGGACCGACATGACCCGGCGGCTCGCCGCGACCAGGCGGGTGCCGGCGACCCGGTGCGGTGCGAGCGCCGCCTGCACCGCTTCCTCGTTGAGCAGCTCGACATCGACGATGAGCGATTCCGCTGTCCATCCGGCACGCCGCGCCTCGGCCAGGACGACCAGCCCTTCGGCGACAAACAGGCCGGTTTCGCGCCGCTCTTTTCGCCGGTCGAGGCTGCGCAGCAGCTTCACCAAAGGATTCTGGGTCGAACTCGATCACGTCCATGGCGGAGGGCGCTCCTCGCCCGGGTGACGGCCCTTGTGCGACCGTTTATGCTGTGGTCATGAATATTAGCCCGAAAATACCCAGCCGGATATCGGTGTGCCCACATGACTGCCCGAGCCAATGCGCGCTCGAGGTCGAGCTTTTGGATGAACGCACCATCGGCCGCGTGCGTGGCGCCAGCGCCAACAGCTACACCGCCGGCATCATCTGCGAAAAGGTTGCCCGCTATGCCGAGCGGATCCACCATCCGGACCGCCTGATCCAGCCGCTCAAGCGGCGCGGCCCCAAGGGCAGCGGCGACTTCGTGCCGATCTCCTGGGACGACGCCCTGGACGAGACCGCCGAGGCTATGCTCGCAGCCGAGAAGCGCTATGGCCCCGCCGCGGTCTGGCCCTATTACTACGCGGGGACGATGGGGCTCGTGATGCGCGACGGCATCAACCGGCTGCGTCACGCCAAGCGCTATTCCGGCATGTATGACACGATCTGCGTGGCGCTCGCCTGGCCGGGCGTGACGGCGGGGACCGGCCGGGTCGCCGGCACCGATCCGCGCGAGATGGCGAAGTCCGATCTCATCGTCATCTGGGGCACCAATCCCGCCCACACCCAGATCAACGTCATGAGCCATGCGGTCAAGGCCCGGCGCGAGCGCGGTGCCAAGATCGCGGTCATCGACATCTATGAGACGGCGACGATGAAGCAGGCCGATATCGGCGTCATCGTCAAGCCTGGGACCGATGGGGCCCTCGCTGCCGCCATCATGCATGTCCTGTTCCGCGACGGTCTTGCCGACTGGAACTATATGGAGAAATACACCGACGATCCGAAAGGGCTGGCGCGGCACCTTGCGGACCGCTCGCCGCAATGGGCCGAAGCGATCTGCGGCGTGCCGACTGCCGAGATCGAATCGCTGGCCCGCCTGATCGGGACCACCTCCCGCACCTTCTTCCGCGTCGGCTACGGCTTCTCCCGCTCCCGCAACGGCGCAGTGAACATCCATGCGGTGATGTCGATACCGGCGGTAACCGGGGCCTGGCAGCATGAGGGCGGCGGCGCGCTTCAGTCGAACTCCGGCATCTACCGCTGGAACAAGACGATGATCGAGGGGCTCGACGTCAAGGACCCCTCGGTGCGGATGCTCGACCAGTCGCGCATCGGTGCGGTGCTGACGCATGACCCCTATGATCTTGCCGGCGGACCGCCGGTCACCGCCATCTTAATCCAGAACACCAATCCCGTCTCGGTGGCGCCCGAGCAACAGCGGGTCAAGCTGGGTTTCGCCCGCGACGACCTGTTCACCTGCGTCCACGAGCAGTTCATGACCGAGACCGCCCGGATGGCCGACATCGTTCTCCCGGCGACGATGTTTCTCGAGCATGACGATGTCTATCAGGGGGGCGGTCACCAGCACATTCTGCTCGGCCCGAAGCTGGTCGAGCCGCCGGGCGAATGCCGCTCCAATCATGCGGTGATCCAGGCATTGGCGGGGCGCGTCGGCGCCGCGCATCCGGGCTTCGCCATGACGCCCCGCGAGCTCATCGACTGGACGCTGCTGAATTCAGGCCGCGCCGGGCTGGCCGCACTTGAAGAGGAGCACTGGTTCGATATCCAGCCCGACTTTGCAACATCGCATTTCATCTCGGGATTTTCCCGTCCCGAAGGACGCTTCCGCTTCCATCCCGACTGGCGCAGCGCCCGCTACAGGCCGGATGTCGGGCCATTCGGGCCGGTCGAGACGATGCCGCACTGGCCGGACCACTGGGAGGTCATCGAAGCGGCCGATGACGCGCATCCCTTCCGTCTCGCCACCAGCCCGGCCCGCGGCTTTCTCAACTCGACCTTCAACGAGACGCCGACCTCGCGCCGCCGCGAAGGCCGCCCGACCGTGATGATGCATCCCGCCGATATGGCCGTGCTCGGGCTCGTCGCCGGCGACAAGGTGAAGCTCGGCAACCACCGTGGCGTGGTGACGCTCCATGTCGAAGCCAATGGCAGCCTGCGCCGCGGCGTGCTCATCGCCAAGTCGATCTGGCCCAACGACGCCTTCGAGGATGGCGCCGGCATCAACACCCTGGTCGGCGCCGACCAGCCCGCCCCGGCCGGGGGCGGCGCCTTTCACGACGTCAAGGTGTGGGTGCGGCGGGCATGAGGGGGGTGGGCAAGTGGGAAGTAGGCAATAGGCAAGTAGGCAATAGGCAATAGTAAGAAGTGAATGGTGAGTAGTGAGCTAGGCATTCACTATTGCCTATTGCCTACTTGCCTACTTGCCCACCCTCTACGGCGTCTTCAGCACCAGGATCATATGCGCATGGGCATCGATCGTGCCGGTGTTCACCAGCCGGTGCGGCCGGTCGCCGCGGTAGCGGATCGCCTCGCCTGCCCGTGCCGTCCGCAACTCCTCGCCGACGGTGATCTGGATCTCGCCGGTCAGCAGATAGAGATGCTCGATGGTGCCCGGCGGATGCGGATCGGAACTCGAGCACGCCGCCCGGCCTTGCCTGAAAGTCGTACCATTGGATCCAGTCGACCAGGTTGAGCGGCCCGGTAATGGCCAGCCGGCACAATCCGTCCTCACTTTCGAGAAGGGGGATGCCCGACCTGGTCTGGTGCTCGACGAAGATCGGCGCGTCGTCGACCTTCAGCACCTCGTCGATCGTCGTGTCGAGCGCCCGCGACAGGCGCCACACGGTGCCGATGGTCGGGTTGGTCTCGTTGCGCTCGATCTGGCTGATGATCGATTTGGCAACGCCTGACTGCTCCGACAACTCGCCGAGCGACATGTTGTAGGCCTTCCGCAACCGCTGAATGGTCTTCCCCAGCGTCGGGGTGACTTCCAATTCAGCGGGATCCGCGGCTTTGCGCCCCCGACGGGTTGACAGCGCCATGTTCTGTTCCTACAACAAGTGTTCGGAATAACGAACGATGCACAATGACGTGCTTCTTTCTCAGGCAGTTAGCCTGTTTTTCGGCAGAATTGCAAGTTCGATTGATAGAACAGCGGCACTGAAGAGGCATTCATGGGAGTGATTCGCGTGACCGATCTGGAGGGCAGAACGCATGAGCTCGACGCCGTCGAGGGCTGGCGGCTGATGGAGATCATCCGCGAGCACGGCTTCGACGCCGGCGGGATCTGCGGCGGCGCCTGTGCCTGCGCCACCTGCCATGTCGTGGTCGCCGAAGACTGGGCGGACCAGCTCCACCCGGCCAATGACGACGAGGAGGCGATGCTCGATACGGTGCCGCTTCTCGAAGCGACGTCCCGCCTGTCTTGCCAGCTCATTTACTCGGAGGCCTTGAACGGCCTCCATGTCCGGCTCGCGCCGGCTGCCTGAGGAGGCACCCATGCGCTATTTCCCGATGTTCCTCGACATGCGCGAGCGCCGCGTGGTGGTGGTCGGCGGCGGCGAGGAAGCCCTGCGCAAGGTCCGGTTGCTGCTCAAATCGGAGGCAATCGTGACGCTCGTCGCCGACCGGCTCCATCCCGAGCTCGACGGGCTGGTCAGCCATGGCGCCGTTGCCTGGCTCGGCACCCGCTTCGAGGCCGGCATGCTGGACGGTGCGGCCCTGGTGTTCGTCGCTGCCGACGCGGCGCTCGAGGCGGCGGTATCGACCGCCTCGCAGGCCCGCGGCATTCCGGTCAATGTCGTCGACCGCGCCGACCTCTCCACCGCCATCACCCCCGCCATCATCGACCGCGACCCGTTGGTGATCGCCATCGGCACCGAGGGTGCGGCCCCGGTCCTCGGCCAGGGCATCCGCCAGGAGATCGAGGCGATGCTGCCGCCCCGTCTCGGCGCCCTGGCCAGGCGGGCCGTCCGACTTCGGGCCAGGGTGGCGGCCTCGTTCGAGGCGGGTGCGCCGCGCCGTGATTTCTGGCGGCGGTTCTTCTTCGGCGCGTTGCGCGACAGTTTTCTCGGGCGCGATCCGGCGGCGTTCGAGGCGGCCCTTGCCGCCGCGCTCGACGGCAGCCCGAAGAGCCGGACCGGCCGCGTCGCCCTGGTCGGAGCCGGCCCCGGCGATCCCGAGCTTCTGACCCTGAAGGCCCAGCGCAAGCTCAATGAAGCGGACGTCATCGTCCATGACCGGCTGGTCGGGCCGGGCATCCTGGAATATGCCCGCCGCGACGCCATCCGCATTTCGGTCGGCAAGCAGCCTGGCAAGCCCTCGCCCACGCAGAGCGCCATCACCGAGATCCTCATCGAGGAAGCCGGCAAGGGCCTGAACGTCGTCCGGCTGAAGGGCGGCGACCCTTATGTTTTCGGACGCGGCGGCGAGGAGCAGGCGGCGCTCGAGGCCGCCGGCATCCCGGTCGAGATCGTGCCCGGCATCACCGCGGCGCTGGGCTGTGCCGCATCGATCGGCCTGCCGCTGACTCAGCGCGGCCGCAACATGGCGATCACGCTCATCACCGGCGCCTCAGAGGACGGCATCGCCGAGCAGGACTGGGCGGCGCTCGCCAGGGCCGGAGCGGCAACCGCCGTCTATATGGGCGTCGGCGCCGCGCCGCACATCGCGGCCCGGCTGATCGCGGCCGGCATCGAGCCGACGACGCCGGTCACCATCGTCGAGAACGGCACGCTGCAAGAAGAGCGCACCATTGCGACCAGCGTTGCACGGCTGGGGCAGGCGGCGCGCGCCGTGAACGGCCCGGCAATCATCTATATCGGCCTGACAAAAGCGCGGCAGTCGGGCGCCGTCGTGCCCTTCCCGGCCGCGGCGTCGAGTGCCGTTGCGAGCGAGCGGAGAGCATCATGACCGCACCTGTCAGAAATATCGACAAGGCAAGCCCGGTCGACACCGGCAAGGTGCTGACCGCCAACCGCCTCGCCGACGGCGTGGTCGTGTTCCTGACCCGCTCCGGGCAATGGAGCGAGCGGATCGACGATGCCGTCGTGGCGCTCGAGCCCGGCTCGTCCGCTGCCCTCGAATTGCGCGGCGAGGAGGCAGTGAGGGCCAATCTGGTCACCGGCCCCTATCTGTTCGAAGCGGAGCGCCGAAACGGGCGGGTACGGGCGCTCCACATCCGCGAGCGCATTCGCACCCTCGGCCCATCGGTCCGCGCCGATCTCGGCAAGCAGGCCGAAGGGCTGGGCGGCGGTTTCCAGCCGACGGAGTGAAGGGCCATGTATCGCTATGACGAGTTCGATCATCGCTTCGTCGCCGAGCGCACCGCGCAATACCGCGAGCAGGCGCAGCGCCGCCTCTCGGGCGCGCTCAGCGAGGATGAGTTCCGGCCCTTGCGGCTGATGAACGGCCTCTATCTCCAGCTCCATGCCTATATGCTGCGCATCGCCATCCCCTATGGCACGCTGTCGTCGCGCCAGCTCGACCGCCTCGCCGAGATCGCCGAGCGGTATGACCGCGGCTATGGGCATTTCACCACGCGCCAGAACATCCAGTTCAACTGGATCAGGCTCGAGGACAGCGCCGACATTCTCGAGACGCTTGCCGAGGTCGAGATGCATGCCATCCAGACCTCCGGCAACTGCATCCGCAATGTCACCACCGATCATTGGGCGGGCGCCGCCGCCGACGAGCTCGCCGATCCCCGGCCGGTGGCGGAGCTGTTGCGCCAATGGTCGAGCCTCAATCCGGAATTCTCCTATCTGCCGCGCAAGTTCAAGATCGCGGTGACCGGCGCACCCAATGACCGCGCCGCCGTCAAGGTCCACGACATCGGGCTGAGAATGCATTGCGACGCCGAAGGGGCGCGCGGTTGGGAAGTCATTGTCGGAGGCGGCCAGGGCCGCACCCCGGCGGTCGGGATCATCGTCCGCGCCTTCCTGCCGGAGCGCGAGCTCCTGCCCTATCTCGAAGCGATCATGCGCGTCTACAATCTGCATGGCCGGCGCGACAACAAATACAAGGCGCGCATCAAGATCCTGGTCATGGAGCTCGGCGAGAAGCGCTTCCGTGAGGAGGTGGAGGCGGAATTCGCCCGCATCGTCCATCCGGGCAGCGCGATCGACAGCCGCGAGCTCGAGCGGATCTCGGCCTATTTCGCACCCCCGGCTTTCGCGACCCTGCCGAAGATCTCAGGCGCCTTCGAGCAGGCGAAGCTCGACAATGCCGCCTTTTCCCGATGGGCCCGCGCCAATGTCGCGGCCCACCGGATCGACGGCTACAGCATCGTCAACATCTCGCTCAAGCCGGTGGGCGGCATCCCCGGCGATGCCACCGCCGACCAGATGCGCGCAGTGGCCGATCTTGCGCGGCGCTACAGCTTCGACGAGGTGCGGGTGAGCCATCATCAGAACCTGGTCCTGCCGCATGTGAAGCGCGACGACGTCTTCACGGTCTGGAAGGTGCTGGAGGCCAATGGCCTCGCCACCGCCAATCTCGGGCTTGCCGGCGACATCATCGCCTGCCCCGGCCTCGACTACTGCACGCTGGCGACGGCGCGCTCCATTCCGGTGGCGCAGGCGATCTCGCGGCGCTTTGCCGATCTCGAGCGGCAGCATGAGATCGGCCCGCTCAAGATCAACATCTCCGGCTGCATCAATGCCTGCGGCCATCATCATGTCGGCCATATCGGGATCCTCGGCCTCGACAAGAAAGGCGAGGAGTTCTACCAGATCACGCTCGGCGGCTCATCGAGCGAGAGCGCCTCGATCGGCACCATCCTGGGGCCGGGCTTTGCCGGCCATGAGGTGCCGGAGGCCATCGACACCATCATCAAGACTTATCTCGGCCTGCGCCATCACGGCGAAACCTTTCTCGACGCCTATCGCAGGCTTGGACCGAAGCCGTTCAAGGAGGCCCTTTATGCCGCTCCTCAAAGGTGATCGCTTCACGACCGACAGCTGGATCAGGGTCGAGGGAGATGCCGAGCTCCCCGTGTCGGGCGACATCCTGGTCCCGTTCGCGCGGCTGCTGCAGAACTGGGGCGAGATCGCCCGTCACCCCGGCCTTGTCGGGGTGGTATTCCCCAACACCGAGCGGGCCGAGGCGCTGCAGTCGTTTCTCGGCCGGCTGTCGCTGATCGTGCTGCCGTTCCCCGGCTTCACCGACGGTCGCGCCTATTCGATCGGCCGCCAGCTGCGCGATCTCGGTTTTGCCGGCGAATTGCGTGCGGTCGGCAACGTGCTCCCCGATCAGCTGCAGTTCATGCTCCAGGTCGGCTTCGATGCTTTCGAGGTGCCAGACCGCTTTCCTGAAAGCGTGTGGCAGAAGGCAGCCCGCAGCATGTCCGTCACCTACCAGCAGGTTCCAGGTGCCCGCAATGTCTGGCTCGCCCGGCATGGCGAAGCCGGCGGCGACCGCGACGACCAGGACCCCTGGTTCGAGCAGCCTCACGCGGGGTGACGTGCCGTGGCATTCGATGCTTTCGAAACCTATGCCGGACTTGAGGGCAAGCCGCTGATCGAAGCCCTGCGGCGCGACTTCCCCGGCAAGGTGGTGATCGTCTCCTCGTTCGGTGCCGAGTTGGCGGTGCTGCTGCACATGGCCGCCGAAGTCGACCCGGACCTGCCGGTGATCTTTCTCGATACCGGCAAGCTGTTCTGGGAAACCCGGCGCTACCGGACCGAGCTGGTCGAGCGCCTCGGTCTCACCAACGTCCGCACGGTCCGTCCCGACGCCGGCGATCTCGCCCGCCAGGACCCCCAAGGGACCCTGCACAGCCGCGCCCCCGATTTCTGCTGCCACATCCGCAAGACCTTGCCGCTCGAGCGGGCGGTCAGCGGCTATGAGGTGGTGATCTCGGGGCGCAAGCGCTTCCATGGTGGCGAGCGCGCCAACATCGCGACCGTCGGCCGCGTCGATTCCCGGCTCAAGGCGGAGCCGCTCGCCGGTTTCTCGCCCGCCGATCTCCGCCGCTACGCCGCCGAGCACCGGCTGCCGTCGCATCCGCTCACCGCCCGCGGCTACCGCTCGATCGGCTGTCTTCCCTGCACCATCAAGGGCGGCTCCGACGAGGACCCGCGGGCCGGCCGCTGGGCCGGCCAGGACAAGACCGAGTGCGGCATCCACTGGACGCACAATGGTCGCCCAATCCGCGTGGCGGCAGGACGCTAGCTCAGACCGCCCTCAATCGGGCAGGCGAGAGGCGGCGGCATTTCGAGCCGCCGCCGATTTCGTGCGATATCACCACCAGGGCCGACGATGCCAGCGGCACACCCGGCCGCCATTCCACGTGACGATGCGGCAATAGCCAAAGCGCGGGTTGTAATAGCGATTGTAGAAAGCCGGATTGTAATAGAACCCATTACCGACCCAGCCAACCCGCCAACCTGGCCTGCCATAGCCGCGCCGCCAGGCAACGCCGCCGCCCCGCCACCCTGGTCCACGCCGCCAGGCCACGCCACCGCGCCCTCTCGGGCCGCGCCAGGCCACGCCGCCGCGCCCTCTCGGGCCACGCCAGGCGACGCCGCCGCCGCCCCGCGGGCCGCGCCAGGCAACGCCGCCGCCACGCCTGACCTGCACGACCATCGAGTTGTCGACTGCCGGCTTACTCAAGCTTGCCGGACCGATAGTGAGCGCCGTCGCCGTCAACGGTGCGGCGACGCCCATCACCAATCCGAGCAATGCTCCTGCCAACAAAATCTTGCGCATCATGATCTCCTTCCTGTCTCGCGTGAGATCGAACCCCCCACTCGAAGCGGCGAACGTAACCGTTTTCCACGTCCAAGATTTTCTAAGTCACTGAAGTGGAGGCATTTTCGACTTCAACTTCGCGTGAAGTTCCAATGCGTCAGAGACGTCACGGCCGCCGATCCGCCAAGGCGTAGGTGAGGTCGCCGAGCAAGTCCTCGATATCTTCGAGCCCCACCGACAGCCGCAGCATGCCGTCGCCGATTCCCATGGCGGCGCGTGCTTCGGGACCGATATTGCGGTGGGTGGTCGAGGCCGGATGGGTGATCAGCGACTTGGCGTCGCCGAGATTGTTGGAGATGTCGATCAGCCGCAAGCGCCGCAGCATCTCGAAGGCCTGCGCCTTGCCGCCGGCGACGTCGAACGTGACCATGGTGCCGCCGCCCGACATCTGCCGGCGGGCAAGAGCGGCCTGAGGATGGCTGTCGAGGAACGGGTAAAGCACGCGCGACACGCCGGGCACCGCCTGCAGCGCCCGTGCGATCGCCAGGGCGGCCTCGCTTTGCGCCGTGACCCGCAGCTTGAGCGTCTCCATGCCCTTGAGCAGAACCCAGGCATTGAACGGCGACAGCGACGGCCCGGTATGCCGGAGGAACGGCTTCAGCTGCTCCTCCTTGAACTTGGCCGTCGAGACGATGGCACCGCCGAGCACCCTGCCCTGGCCGTCAATATGCTTGGTGCCGGAATAGACCACCACATCGGCGCCGAGGGCGAGCGGCTTCTGCAGAATCGGGGTAGCGAAGATGTTGTCGACCACGACGCAGGCGCCACGCTCATGGGCGATGGCGGCGATCGCCGCGATGTCGATGATCTCGAGGCCGGGATTGGAGGGGCTTTCGAGGAACACCGCCTTGGTGCCCGGCTTGATGGCGTCGCGCCAGCGCCCCATGTCGTTGCCGCCGACCAGGGTCGCGGTCACTCCGAACCGCGGCAGGATGTTGGTGATGATCTGGTAGCAGGAGCCGAACAGCGCCCGCGACGACACGATGTGATCGCCGGCCTTCACCTGACAGGCGAGCGCCCCGAAGACCGCCGCCATTCCCGAGCCGACGCCATAGCTGGCCTCGGCACCCTCGAGCAGCCGCAGCCTTTCCTCGAACATGGTGACCGTGGGATTGCCGTAGCGGGCATAGACATACCCCTGCTCCTCGCCGGCGAAGCGGCGCTCCGCCGTCTCCCCATCGGGATAGACGAAGCCGGAATTCAGGAACAGCGCCTCCGCCGTCTCGCCATGATGCGTGCGCTCGGTGCCGCCCCGGACCAGCTTTGTCGATTCACCGGCATTTTCCAGGACCGCGTTCTTTCCAGGTGGCTTCAGCATGGATCGGCTCAGCTCTGCACCCAGGGCAGCCCGAACGCCTTCCAGCCGCCGACGGTGCCGCGATGGCCCTCGCCGTCACGGTCGCCTTCGAAGCCTTGCGCGACGTTCCAGGCACTCTCATAACCGGCAGCGGTGAGCGCCGCGGCGGCGGCCGCCGAGCGCGCGCCCGAGCGGCAGATCAGCATCACTTCGACATCCCTGGGCACCCCAGCCTGCTCCACCATCTCGGCGAAACGCTCGTTGACCTTCATCTGCGGATAGTCCTGCCAGGAGATCCTGAGCAGGCCCTCGACCGCCGGCACGCCGACAAAGGACCATTCCGGGCCGGTGCGCACATCGATCAGGACGGCGCCCGGCGTCTGCATCAGCTTCTCATAGGCCTGGTCGGGAGTAAGGTCGCCCCGATACATGGCATGCACCAATCGTTCTGAATACCGAACAGAAGGAAAAAGATTAGGCCAAACACCCGGCCAAGACAACAGCGCCTTCCATGCTCCCAAGGTCGGGCTGCCGCCTTCTCGATCGCAGGCGGAAGCGATAAGCTCGCCTGCCCTCACCCCCGGAAAGGCCTGCCATGTCGAAACCGCTGCCGCCCAGAGCCGACGTCGTGATCATTGGCGGCGGCATCGTCGGCACCTCGCTCGCCTATCATCTCGCCAAGTTCGGCATCACCGACGTGGTGCTCCTCGAGCGCAAGCAGCTGACCTCGGGCACCACCTGGCATGCCGCCGGACTTGTCGGCCAGCTGCGCGCCACCCGCAATCTCACGGAGCTTGCCAAATACACGACGGGGCTGTTCGAGAAGCTGGAGGCCGAAACCGGTAAGGCCACCGGCTTCAAACAGAACGGCTCGGTTTCGGTCGCCTTGAGCGATGCCCGTTTCGAGGAACTGAAGCGCGGCGCCTCGATGGCGCGGCAGTTCGGGCTCGCGGTGCAGGTGATTGCGGCCGGCGAGGTGGCCGAGCGCCTGCCGCATCTCAGCCGCGAAGGCGTGGTCGGGGGCGTGTTCCTGCCCAAGGACGGGCAGGTCAACCCGATCGACGTCACCCAAGCGCTCGCTGCCGGCGCCAGGTCGCGCGGGGCGCGCATATTCGAGAATACCAAGGTCACCCGCATCCTGCTCGACAAGGGCAAGGCGGTAGGCGTCGAGACTCCGGCGGGCACCATCCGGGCCGATCGCGTGGTGATCGCCGCCGGCATGTGGTCGCGCGACATCGCAGGCGCGCTCGGCGTGTCGATCCCGCTCCACGCCGCGGAGCATTTCTACATCGTTACCGAGCCGATCGCCGATCTGCCCCGCAACATGCCGGTGGTGCGGGTGCCCGACGAATGCACCTATTACAAGGAGGATGCCGGCAAGCTTCTGATCGGCGCCTTCGAGCCCGAGGCCAAGCCATGGGGCAGCGACGGCATCCCCGAGGATTTCGCCTTCGAGACCCTGCCCGAGGACATGGAGCATTTCGAGCCGATCCTCAATTCCGCCATCGCCCGCATGCCGTTGCTCGAGCATGCCGGAATAGCCCTCTTCTTCAACGGTCCGGAAAGCTTCACCCCGGATGACCGCTATTATCTCGGCGAGACGCCCGAGGTCGCCAATCTGTTCGTCGCAACCGGCTTCAACTCGATCGGCATCCAGTCTTCCGGCGGGGCCGGCCTCGTGCTCGCGCAATGGATCCGGAACGGCCACCCGCCGATGGACCTGTCCGGTGTCGACATCCGCCGCATTCATCCTTTCCAATCGGTCAAGGCGTATCTCAAGGACCGCACGGTCGAGAGCCTCGGACTGCTCTATGCCATGCACTGGCCTTATCTCCAGCCGCGCACCGCGCGCGGGGTCCGGCGCTCGCCCTTTCACGACCGGCTGAAGGCGCTCGGCGCCTGTTTCGGCGAGGTCAATGGCTGGGAGCGCCCGAACTGGTTCGCCCCGCCGGGCGTCGAACCGGAATATCGCTATTCCTACGGCCGCCAGAACTGGTTCCCTCATGCTGCGAGCGAGGCTGAAGCCGTCCAGAATGCGGTCGGCCTGTTCGATCAGTCCTCCTTCGCCAAATTCGTGCTCGAGGGCCGCGACGCCATGGCGGTGCTCAACCGCATCTCGACCAATGACGTCGACGTTGCTCCAGGCCGGATCGTCTACACCCAATGGCTGAACGAGCGCGGCGGCATCGAGGCCGATCTCACCGTCACCCGCCTCGCCGGGGATCGTTACCTCATCGTCACCGGCGCCCAGCCGCAGACCCGCGATTTCGCCTGGCTGAAGCGCCATATCCCGGAGGAGGCGCGGGCGGTCGCGACCGACGTCACCTCCGGCCTGCCGATGCTGTCGCTCATGGGACCGCGATCGCGGGCGATGATGGCCAAGCTGACCGGCGAGGACATGTCCGACCAAGCCTTCCCGTTCGGCACCTCGCGCGAGGTCGAGCTCGGCTATGCCCGGGTCAGGGCAAGCCGCATCACCTATGTCGGCGAGCTTGGCTACGAACTCTATATCCCGGCCGAATTTGCCCAGGGAGTCTTCGACACCATCATTGCCTCAGGTCATGAATTCGGCCTCAAGCCCTGCGGCATGCACACGATGAACAATTGCCGGATGGAAAAGGCCTACCGGCATTGGGGCCACGACATCGCCGACGAGGACACCCCGCTCGAGGCCGGGCTCGGCTTCACCTGCGCCTTCGACAAGCCCGGTGGCTTCATCGGCCGGCCAGCCCTGCTCGAGCAGAAGAAGCTCGGGGTTCTGCCCAAGCGCCTGGTCGCGATCGGGCTCAAGGATGCGAGCGAGCGCGCGCCCTTGATGTATCACGAAGAGCCGATCTACCGCGCGGGCGAGCTCGTCGGCGCCATCACCTCCGGCGCCTTCGGCCATCGCGTCGGTCGCTCGCTGGCGCTCGGTTATGTCCGGGCCGAGGGCGGCGTCACCGCCGACTGGATCACGCAGGGCGATTTCGCGGTCGAGATCGCCTGGCAGCGTCACCCGGCCGAGTTGCGCTTCGAAGCGTTTTATGATCCCCGCAACATCAAGGTGCGGGCCTGATCGGCGATGGTCTGGCAAAAACGTTGCAAGCTTCCCATATGCTTGCCGCGTTACCGGAGGAGGAGCGCGCATGCTCACTGTTCTCAACATTCTCTGGTTCATCCTGGGGGGTTTCCTGGCCGGCCTCGGCTGGTGGCTCGCCGGCATCCTGTGCGCCATCACCATCGTCGGGCTGCCCTGGGCGCGGGCCTGCTTCATGCTCGGGAACTTTACCTTCTGGCCATTCGGCCGCGACGTCATATCGCGCAAGGAGCTGACGGGCCGGGAAGATCTCGGAACCGGCACCTTCGGGACCATCGGCAACATCATCTGGCTGATCTTCGTCGGCTGGTGGCTGGCGCTCGGGCATCTCATGCTGGCGATCAGCCTGGGGATCACCATCATCGGCATCCCCTTCGCCATCCAGCATCTGAAGCTCGCCTATGCCTCGCTCTTCCCGATCGGCCAGACGGTGGTCGATGCCGATATGGTCAGCGAGGCACGGCGGAACCGTGCGACGGCGCATGTCGAGGAGCTTCGGCGCACTTGATCGCGTTGCGCCCGGCGGATTAAACTGTTCGGAATTGAGAACGTTCGTTTCTTTTAACAATCAGGAGGCTTCAATGGCACTGCAGATCGGCGATGTGGCACCAGATTTCGAGGCCGACACGACCGAAGGCCGGGTCAAGTTCCATAGCTGGCTGGGAGACAGCTGGGGCGTGCTGGTGTCGCACCCCAAGGACTTCACTCCGGTCTGCACCACCGAGCTCGGTCTCATGGCCGGCATCAAGAACGAATTCGACAAGCGCAACGCCAAGCTCATCGGCATCTCGGTGGATAGCGTCGACGACCATCAGCGGTGGAAGCGCGACATCCAGGATGCCACCGGCCATGCGGTCCAATATCCGATGATCGGCGACCGCGAACTGACCGTCGCCAAGCTCTATGGCATGATCCATCCCAATGCCCGCGGAGAGGCCAGCCAGCGTACCGCCGCCGACAACGCCACCGTGCGCAACGTTTTCATCATCGGGCCCGACAAGAAGATCAAGCTGATCATGGTCTATCCGATGTCGACCGGTCGCAATTTCGAGGAGATCCTGCGGGTGATCGACAGCCTGCAGCTCACCGCCAAGCATTCCGTAGCAACGCCTGCGAATTGGAAGCAGGGCGAGGATGTGATCATCGCCGGCTCGGTGTCGGACGAGGATGCCAAAAAGAAATTCCCGCAGGGCTGGAAGTCGCCGAAGCCCTATATCCGCATCGTCCCGCAGCCACGGTAGCGAATTGCGGGTCGCGGCCGGGCAGCGCCGGCCCCGCCGCGGTCGCCGTTCATTATTCGTCACGCGCCGTCTTGACCGGGCCACCCTGCCACGGGATGCTCATGCGCGCCCCCGAGGAGATGCGGCATGAAGCTTTACGGCACAATGATTTCCCCTTTCGTCAGGACCGTGATGGTGACGGCCCACGAGCTTAAGCTCGACGACAAGATCACCCTCGCCGATTCAGGTTCCGTCTCGCCGATCGAACCGCATGCCGAGATCACCCGCCACAATCCGCTGGGCAAGATTCCCTGCCTGGTCACCGATCACGGACATGCGCTCTATGACAGCAGGGTGATCTGCGAGTATCTCTGTCACCATGCCGGCGACAAGAGCCTGCTCCCCGACGAGCCGGTGCGCCGCTTCCGCATCCTCACCCTGCAGGCGCTTGGGCTGGGCATCGCCGAAGCGGCAGTGGCATTTCGTTACGAGATGGTGACGCGACCGGTGGAATATCGCTGGGCATCATGGGCCGAGCGGCAGATCGCCCGCATTGTTGCCGCCCTCGACGATCTCGAGGCGCATTGGAGCCGCGAGCTCGGCTCGATCACCGCCGGGACGGTCGCCTGCGCCGCCGCCCTCGGCTATCTCGATTTGCGTTTCGCCGATCTCGGGTGGCGCAATGGCCGCCCCGGGCTCGCGGCATTCTACGACCGCTTTGCGGCGCGCCCGTCGATGGCGGCAACCAAACTCCAGTGAGGGCGGCCCCCTAACCGCCTCCGCCACCTACGGCCCCTTCCAATCCAGCGCCACGATCTCCGCACTGCGGTTGCGGAAGTCCCAATTGCGACCGAACGCCCGCAATTTCGACTTCACCGCCTCAGCGACGATGATCTGCGGCCCGATCCAATATTGCGAATTCTCGATGGTGGTCGGCTTGCCGGCCACGGCGCTGGCGATCGGCTTGATCTCGCCGTCGATGATCTTGGGGATCGCGAAGCGCCGGGTGTCGCCGTCGACCTCATAGTGGATCTCCTCCTGGAACACGCCAAGGAACCGGCCGACCAGGATCGACAGGAGATGCGTGGTGCCGCGCGCCTGGCCCGACATGATGGCGGTGAGCGCCTTCAGTTGATCGGCATCGGCGCGCTTGTCGACATAGACCGCCGCCGTCCAATTACCGCGGCTCATCATACCGGGGATTTCGATCATCAATCCCATGGCGAGGCCCGACAGGTCGGTGGTGCCGAACACCCCCTGGTCGATGCGGACCCCGCCCCAGGTCTGGCAATGGCCCTCGGTCGGGGGATGGCGGCCAAGCGAGATCACACAAGGGCAGAAGACGGTGCAATTGCAGGAGAGAACCAGCTCACCCCGGATCGACCATGGTTGAATGGCAGTCATTCGCGGCACCCCTCAGACAATGAATTCATGAACCAGCTGGCCGGCGCCGAGGAGCAGCAGCACCGCACCGACGGCGTGCACCAGCTTCTGCGGCCGCTCGATGGTCTTTTCCAGGATCATCACCAGCGCCAGCGCTGCCATCCACAGGAGGTTCATCGCCCCCGCCGCGAACATGAGCAGCATCAGCGCGACGCAACAGCCGAGGCAATCGACGCCCTGGCTGAGGCCCATCCGGAACACGTCGCGCGGCTTGTCGCTCCAATGGGCGAGGAAATAGGGCATGGGCTGACGGCAGCGGGTGAGGCAGGCGTGCTTCAACGGCGCAAACTGCCACAGGCCGGCAAGCATCAGGAGCAGGCCCGAAAGACCGGGGACGCGCGACAGGTCGACCTGCGCCTGGACGAGCCCTGCCGCGACGGCGAAGCTGAGCCAGACCGCGAGATAGCCGCCGGCGAGCACGAGGGGACGGGCGACGGCGATGGCCTTGTGGCGCGCCGCTTCGGCGATGTCCATATAGGTCGAGACCATCGGGGCGGCGCTCGGCAGCATCATGGCGAACACCATGGCGGTCCACAGCGCCACGTGATAGAGAGGCGCCGCCTGGGCCGAGCCGCAAATTTCGCGCCACATGTCGGAAGCCATGGGATCGGCGCCGAGCAGCACACTCCAGCCAACCATCACGATGGCCGCGAAGGCAAGCCAGATCAGCCGCCGCGGTTGATCGAGGGTCCGCAATAGCCGCTCGGCGGTCATCGGCCGCGAAACTCCGGCTTGCGCTTCTCCAGAAATGCCGTGATGCCTTCCACGAAGTCGCGTGTCCGTCCCGCCTCGGCCTGCAGGTCGCGCTCGATGTCGAGCTGCTGCGACAGGCTGTTGCCGCTGGCCGCCTCGATCGCCCGCTTGGTCAGGGCCAGCGCCACGGTCGGACCGCTGGCCAGGCGCTCCGCCAAGGCCATCGCCTCGCTGGCCAGGGTCGCATCGTCGACTACTTTCCAGATCAAGCCCCATTGCGCGGCTGTTTCGGCCGGCAACGGCTCGGCGAGCATGGCGAGCCCCTTGGCGCGCGCTTCGCCGACGAGCCTGGTCAGCATGAAGGTGCCGCCGGCATCGGGTATGAGTCCGATCCTGGCAAAAGCCTGGAGAAAGCTCGCCGAGCGCGCCGCAACGACAATGTCGCAGGCGAGCGCCAGATTGGCGCCGGCCCCGGCAGCCACCCCGTTGACGGCGGCGATGGTCGGGATGCGCAGGCCGCGCAGGCGGCGGATGATGGCATTGTAGGTTTGCTCGATGATCTGGGCGATGTCGAAATCCTCGCCCGCCCGAAATGTCGGGTCGGCAAGATCCTGCCCGGCCGAGAACGCCCGCCCGGCGCCGGTGATCAGCAGCGCGCGGATCTCCGGCGATGCCGCGACCACATCGAGAAGCGCGACCAGGCGCTCCAACATGGGCCGGTCGAGCGCGTTGACCTTTTCCGGGCGATCGAGCGTTATGATCGCCACCGCCCCCTTCTGGCGGAGTTGGACCGTATCCTGCATGACGAGCCCTATGGATCAAAATCATCGCGATGTCGATGTCGTCGTTGCAGGGGGTGGCCCCGCCGGCCTCGCCACCGCCTGCCTCATCGCCGAAGGGGGTCACCGGGTGATCCTGCTCGCATCGCCCGAGCCGCGCCAAGCCGATCCGCGCACCGTCGCCTTGATGCAGCCGGCAATCGCGCTTCTGCGGGCGGTCGGCGTCTGGCCGGAGAGCCTTGCCGCGGCATCGGCGCCATTGACGAGCCTGCGCATCGTCGATGACCGCGGTTCGATCCTTGCGGCGCCGACTGTCACCTTCCGGGCAAGCGAAGTCGGAGCCGACAGCTTCGGGTGGAACATTCCGGTCGAGCGGCTGCGAGGTGCCTTGCAATCGCGTGCCGCCGCCCTCGGCGTCGACCGGCTCGAGACGGAGGTCAAGGACCTCGCGACCGGGGCCGGCCGCGTGACGCTCGAGACCGCCGCCGGTCGGATCAGCACCCGCATCGCAATCGCCGCCGATGGTCAGAACTCGCGCCTGCGGGTGCTGGCCGGGATTGCCGTCAATGAATGGCGTTATCCCCAGGAGGCGCTGGCCAGCTCGTTCGCCCATTCATTGCCGCATGACGGCATCTCCAGCGAATATCACAAGCCTTCCGGGCCCTTTACCACCGTGCCGCTGCCGGACCGGCGATCGAGCCTCGTCTGGATGGATCGGCCAGAGCGTATCGCCGCGGCGATGGCATTGCCCGACGAGGCGTTTTGCAGCCTGCTGCAAGCGGAGCTCCATGGCGACCTCGGCCGCATCACGGCGGCGGGGCCGCGCCGCGCCTTTCCCATGCGCGGACTCCTCGCCCGGCGGTTCGCGCTCAACCGTGTGCTGCTGGTCGGCGAGGCGGCGCATCTGCTGCCGCCGATCGGCGCACAAGGGCTGAATATCAGCCTGCGCGATGCCGCCCAGGCAGCGGAGCTGATCAACGAGGCCCTGGAGGAGGGACGCGACCCCGGTGGCGGGTCGCTGCTCGCCGATTATGAGCGCCAGCGGCGCCGGGATATCATGCCGCGCCAGGCCGTCGTCGATCTGGTGAACCGCTCGCTGCTGGCCGGCCTGCTGCCGGTCGACGCGCTGCGCTCGACCGGCCTTGGCCTCGTTGCCGCCATTCCCTGGCTCAGGCGAATTGTGATCGAGACCGGGCTTGGCGTCGGCGATCACCTGCCACAGGTGATGCGCGAGCCGGTTACCTGTTCAGATAGGGATTCCTGAGCGCGGTGGCGATAGGAGAATGGCCGGCGCCTGATGTCGCGCCATGTTCCGGAGTAAAAGCCTAGATCCACCAGCTCCGGGCCGGCTTGCGGGTCAATGAGCCTTCCTCGGTCGCCGGCGAGGCACCGCGCGTGGTCCCTTGCGGGATCCACATCTTGTCGGACGTCTTGAAATGGGTTGAGCGCGGGCCTTCAACCACATGGGCAGCCCATTGCGAGGGGGCGCTCATGCTGTAGCTGGTGGCGAGCAAGGCCGCGCCCACCATACTGAAAATCGTTGCCGCCATAATCGCGGCTAGTACCTTGGACATTGACACAGTCCTGTCACGAACTGAAAAGTTGAATGAAATCGTTAGGTTATACGCATACACAACGCCACAATTTCGCCACAGCCAAACGTATCACACTGAAACAACTTTCGTCGAATCAATAGCGCGCGCACATTTGCGTGATGGCAAGAAAACGCCGCTTCCGGGCTTCAGAGCGTCACTTTTTCGCCCAGCTTGCTTCCGGGTCGAAGCCATAGAGCGACGGCGTGGCTGGCCTGCCGATGCGGCTCCACCGGGCGATCCATTGGCCGGGGGCGGCATAAAGCAGGATCGCGTAATTCCCAGCCACCAGCAGCCGGTCGAGCGCGCGGACTGCGTCCTCGAAGGTCGCCCGGTCGCTGCTGTTGACGATTTCGCCGATCATGTGATCGATCGCCGGGTCGGCCACCCCGGCATAATTGCGGGTTCCGGGGGTCTCCCGCCCGACGCTTCCCCAGTAATAGGCCTGCTCATTGCCGGGCGAGAGCGAATTGGACCATGACACCGGCGCGAGATCGTAATCATAGGCATCGAGCCGCCGCTGGAACTGCGCCGGATCGATCTGGCGGACGGCAAGCGTGATGCCGATCGACCTGAGCGAGCGCTGATAATGCAGCCCGATCCGCTCCTGCTCGCGGGTCTGGACCAGCAGCTCGAGCGCCAATGGCCGGCCCGTCTTCTCATCCCGCATCACGCCGCCGGCGAGCCGGTAGCCCTGCCCGGCCAGGATCGCCATGGCCTTGTGAAGATTGGCGCGGTCGCGGCCGCGGCCGTCGCTGACCGGCAGCCTCCAGCTGCCATCGAGGATCGCCGCGGGGAGGCTCACATGCGCATCGGCCAGCATCTGGCGCTCGCGTGCCGAGGCCGGATGACCGGCGAAGCTCAATGGCGAGCCGGCGAAATAACCCTGGGTGCGCTGCATCAACCCATGGAACAGATTGGTGTTGGCCCATTCGAAATCGAAGGCAAGGATCAGCGCCTCGCGAACCGCGGCATTGGCGAGGACCGGCCGGCGGGTGTTCATGGCGATCGCGGAGGCAGGCCGCGGCATGCCGGAGGGAACCGTTTCGAGCACCACCTGGCCATTGGCGGCTGCCGGAAAATCGTAGTCGCCCGCCCAGCGCGCCGGGTCGCCCTCGGCGCGAAGGTCGACGAGACCCCGCTTGAAGGCCTCGAGCGCGGCATTGCCGTCGAGAAAATAGTCGAAGCGCACCTCGTCGAAATTCCACAGGCCGCGATCGACCGCGAGCCCCCTGCCCCACCAATTGGGATTGCGCTCATAGACCACCCGCTCGCCGGCCTTGATCTCCTTGAAGCGGTAGGGGCCGCTGCCGATCAGCGGGTCGAGCGTCGAGGCCTCGAAATCACGCCCGGCAAAGAAATGCTCGGGCAGGACCGGCATCAGACCAAGCACGAGCACGATCTCCCGGTCGGCCTCGCCCAGGAAGAAAGTGACCGTTCGGGCGTCGGGCGTGTCGATCCGCTCGACCTTGTCATAATAGGTGCGATAGTTGGGTCGGCCATGATCACGCAGGATCTGGAGCGAGAAGCGGACGTCGGCCGCGGTGACGGGCGTGCCGTCGGAAAAGCGCGCCTCGGGCCGCAAATGGAAGGTCACCTTGCGGCGGTCGGGCGAGACGTCGATGGTCGCGGCGAGAAGCCCGTAGAGGGAGAAGGGTTCCGAGCGGTTGCGCGCCAGCAGGCTCTCGAACACATAGGTCCTGACCCCGGCGACGCTCTTGCCACGCACGATGAAGGGATTGGTGCTGTCAAAGGTGCCGGTGAGCGCCTCGCGGTAGATGCCGCCTTGCGGCGCCTCCGGATTGACCCAGGGGAAGCTTGTGAAATCCGCCGGCAGCTCGGGCTCGCCATGCATGGCAATGCCGTGCCGAGGCGCGGCGACGGCTACCGGCACGGCGATGGCGATGGTGGTCAGAAGGGCGAGAAGGAGGAGGCGGAGCCTGTCAATGCGCACCGCGATGGCGCCGCTCATAGGCGCCACGCGACCGGTCGAAGCGGCTGAAATAATCGCCGACCTGGGGATGGCGCACCGGCTCGTGCGAATCATCGACAAGGAGATTTTGCTCCGAAACATAGGCGATATATTCTGTCTCCTCATTTTCGGCGAGGAGATGGTAGAAAGGTTGGTCCTTGACCGGCCGGATCTCCTCCGGGATCGACAGCCACCATTCTTCCGTGTTGGCGAAGGTCGGATCGACATCGAAAATGACGCCGCGAAAGGCAAAGAGGCGGTGTTTGACCACCTGCCCTATTCCGAATTTTGCCGTGCGGTTGACGTGCATTATACCGATATCCTCGCAACAAGGATTGACAAAGAGCGCGTTCCATTGCAAGCGGCGAATTCTGCTCAGCTGATAAACGACAATCGCACTGTGCTCTGCTGTCAACGATATGACCTTTCTTCAGCACGGCACCGCCTCGATGTGACCAAATTATGCTCAATCTGACAGCGGTTTACCACATTGCGGCCGATGTCGAATCGGTCGCCGGGCGAGCCCAGGCGCTGGCCGTCGAGCAGAGCGTCGAGATGCCCCTCGAGGCGATCACTTCAGAGGTGGTGCGGGACGACATCGTCGCCAGGGTGGAGGACATAAGCGATCGCGGCAGCGGCATCTTCGAGGTGCGCATCGGCCTTGCCGCCGCGACCACCGGCAACGAGCCTGGCCAGATCATGAACATGCTGTTCGGCAACGCCTCCATCCTCGATGACGTGACCTTGGTGGATGCGGTGTTTCCCGCGGCAATGATTGCGGAGCTGCCGGGACCCAATCTCGGCATTGCCGGTCTGAGGTCGCTGGCGCGGTCCGGCCGGCGCGCCTTGACGTGCTCGGCGCTCAAGCCCCAGGGACTGAGCCCCCGCGCGCTCGGGAGCCTTGCCGCCGCCATGGCCGAAGGCGGTCTCGACTTCATCAAGGACGATCATGGCCTCGCCGACCAGCGCTACAGCCCCTATGCCGAGCGGGTGGCAGCGGTGGCAGAGGCCATCCGCGCCACCGGCGCCTCCAGCATCTACATCCCGAGCCTCACCGGCACGCTCGACGACATCCGACATGGCGCTGCCGTCGCCCGCGACAACGGCCTTGCCGCCATCATGGTCGCGCCGATGATCTCCGGCGTCGCCAGCCTGGCAGCGATCGCCGGCGACAATCCGGACCTGGCGGTCATGGCCCATCCGGCCCTGGGGGGCGTCGCCCGCATTGCCCCGGCGCTGCTGATCGGCAAGCTCTTCCGCCTGTTCGGCGCCGATCTGCCGGTGTTCCCCAATTATGGCGGTCGCTTCGGCTACAGCCGCGAGGAATGCGGCAGGCTCGCCGCCAACGCCCGCGCCGCGATCGCCGGCAAGCGCGACGCCATGCCGGTGCCGGCCGGCGGCATGACGCTCGCGCGCGTCGACGAGATCCTGGATTTCTACGGACCGGACACCATGTTGCTGATCGGCGGCAATCTGCTTGCCGCCGGCGACCGGCTCGCCCGCGAGGCGCGCCGGCTGCAGGAACGGGTGGCGGCCCACCGCTACGGTTGAGGTTTGACGATGAACGACAGCTCCCTCCCGCCATTCCGCGCTGCCCGGGGCCCCGGCGACTGGGAGCAGGTCCCCATCCACGCCTACAAGCAGGAGGACGGCGTCCCGTTCAAGGACATCACCCGGCGGCTCCTGTTCGCCTCGCCGGCGCTTGCCTGCGAGCTGCGCTATTTCGAGATGGCGCCGGGCGGCTATTCGACGCTCGAACGCCATGAGCATGTCCATGCCGTGCTGATCCTAAGGGGTCGTGGCCAATGCCTCGTCGGAGCGGAGGTCCGCCCGGTCGGCACCAACGACCTCGTCTACATTCCGGCCATGACCTGGCATCAGTTCCGCGCCGCCTCAGGCGAGCCGCTCGGCTTCCTGTGCATGGTCAATGCGCAACGCGACAAGCCGCAGCTGCCAAGCGCGGAGGAGATGGCCGAGCTGAGGCGCGATCCGGCCATTGCGCGCTTCCTCGCCGATTGATCAGGAAGGCCGCCCTGCAACGAACTCGGCTATGGCGTCTCGAACGAGCTTGCTCCTTCCGGCCAGCGTGAGTTGATCCGCGATATTAAGGAATTTCCGTGCGCCGTCGCTGGTGAATCCCGAGTTTGGCAGCTCCAGCCGATCCTTCACGACAGCTTTGAACACCGTTTCGCTCCGGCGCTCGGAGAACTGCTGCGCGACATCATGAATTGCATCGGCAGCCTGCCGTGGCGTGGAACTCTTCCACAGGTCCGGAAAACCTGCGGGCGGCCTCAGTTCCGGTGCGCTGGCTGCCGCCTTGATATTTGAAATCGCAGCGAGGAGCTCTTCCTCGTAGTCTTCTCCATCGACATCCTTTCGCACCGCCTCAAGGAGCGGCTCGATGAGCGCCCGCCGGTCCGACCTGCGGACTTTGATAATTCCCTCGATGGCTTCCCGAGCCGTCGTTTTGACTGAATCGTGGCCCGCACGAATCAAACTGGATTCCAGCAGTTCCTGCAGGAGCCCACGATTGACGGTCCGCTGCGTCAGGAGCTCGGTGCGGATGGAGGCAAGTTGAGACTTGACCTTCTGCGCCACGCCCTTCCCCGGCGCTGACCGCAGCCGTGAGAGTTCCCCCATCTGCACCGATTTTGTCTTGCCCGTCAAAGCCTCTTCGATCCACTCGCCAGCCGGGCGGTTGAGATCGTCACCGATGCGGTTGAAAGCTGCCTTGAGTGCGGTCTCGATGCGTTTCTTCTCGTTCGGGTCGAATGGCCGAGGTCTCGGAACGATACCGATCCCCTTCCGTTCACAATATGATTTCAGCAATTGCCATGTGGCAACGAGCTTGTTGTCGATGCCGACGAGACAGTCCAGGAACTCCTTTTCCCGTAGGGAACGATCGGAATGCCCTTGTGGATCTGTCGGTTGCAAACGCTCCAACATCTCGAGCAGGTCGAGAATAAGTACCTGAAATTCTCCATAGGACATCATGTTCTTGAACGCCTGGGAGAGCTCTGACGCGCTCATCCCCGCAAGCTTGGAATCGTCGACCCCTTCTCCGGATAGATGAAGCCGAAGGAGTTCTCGCAGCACCGCCAGGAAATCGACGCTCCGGCGCGACAATTGCGCCAACAGAGGATGGGGTCCGACCGTGGCAACACGGCTGTTCAACGCACCGGAGACAGCCTGATTAAATCTCGCTTCGGCTTCTTTCGGGGCGGCGCCATCAAAGAGGTTGTGGATGGCCGCAAGCAGTTCGTCGAGCAATTCGGCGCGCATCGATTCATCAGCAAGCGTCAATTTTTTGACAATAATCTCAGCGGTGCCCGCACAGTTGCCCTTATAGTGCAGTTTGCGAAGAGACCCTACCAAGCAATCTTGAAGGATATTCGCGTTGATGGTGTGGTTTCGCCGAAACTCGTTCATGATCGACAGCAAATCTTGTTTGACGAGTTGGGCAGGCGTGCTTCCGAGGGCTGTTTCGACGAGATCCGCGGGCGCGCCATTCGTGCCGCTCTTGCATCGTCTCCATGCTGTTTGCAGCGCCGCGATGAGAACCTTCTTCTGGTCCTCGTCGGTCCGCTCGGCGGTGTTCAAGACGATTTCGCTGTTTCCGACGTCCCTGACCATGATCAGGGTGCCAACCAGAACTTCCTGCATTTCTTTCAGAAAGTGCAAAAAATTTTCGCTTTTTGAAGGATCGACCCACATTGAGGGATCACACTCCACGGTGGCGATCATCTCCTCGATGGCTTCATTGAGTTCGCGATGCTTTCTGAGGTTTTCATAGGTTTGCTGAAGTTGAGATGGATTAAGACCGAGTCTCTTGGAAAAGAGCGCGTCCAATGACGGTCGTCCAGGATGATGGCCGGTGAATTTGGCCAGCGCGATCATTGTCGCGGTGCTGTCAAAGTCCCGCCTTCCCCAATGCTCGAGATAATCTTGACGCTTGGTTTTGAAATTCGGGGCCTTTTTCACAGCCGGAGCAACATCGCATTTGAGCGACTTCAATCGCGCCGGCAATCTGCTCATCCTGGCGCGCAGTTTTTTCTCAGGTTGACTTCGCTCGGATGAACCGACGGCATTCAGTGGCTTGCTGCCGCGTTGTCCAAATATGCGAAAACCCATAACAACGCCCCCGGTTACGTTACTGCGGATCCTGCATATTCCCGAATGATCTCTCTCACGGTGGCGCTTCTTCCTTCCATGGGAAACGCGGCGGAGAGTTCCAGAAATTCGTCGGCGACGGCCTTTGAAATGTTTGCCTCGCCCAAAAGCGCCAAGCCGCTGGTCCGGAACTCCGTATCCGATTGCGGCTCCTCGCCTTCCCGAGCGATGTCGTGAATGACGAAGCAAGACTGCTCCGGAGTGCCGGCCCGCGACAGGTCCTTCCAGCTCTTGAAGGACTGATCTGTTCGAGCTGCGTCCTTGTTGATCTTGAGGAGCACCGCGTTTACACGTTGCTCGGCCTTCCCGCCCAGCGCGTTCAGAAGCTCATTCAGCCATCCGGCGCACGATTCGGCCGGCAGAGCACAAAGCTGATCGCGAGCCCGTTGGACCAACCCCTCGTGATAGGTGTGACCGGACTGCTTTGCGTCCTCGAACAGGAGCTCGAAGGCCTCGGCGGGGATCGTGCCGAAACACAGGAAATAATCCCGCACCAGCCCGCGGTGCCAGCTCGGAACGTCATCACCCGAGGCATAGGCCTGAATGACCTCCCTGACGGCGGCGCTCCTTCCTTGCAGCGGAAGCGGGTCGGCGAGCGCGAGGAATTGGCTTGCGGCAGCCCGAGAAATTTCCCCCGACCCTTCCGCCTGACGCAACCACTCCGATCCCCAGATCCTGAAATCCTCACTCGAACGAGAACCGGGGGCTTGCCGGGCAATGTCGTGAATGATGAAGGACGCCTCTTCCGGGTCCTGAGCCTGCGACAGATGCTTCCAGGTCTGCAGTGGCTGGTCGGCGGTTTCCTCGATCTTGGCTAACACCTTGGCGACAAGCCGCTCCGACGCTCCCCCCTTTGCCTCCTCGCCCAGCGCATGGAGGAGATCATTCAGCAATGGGTCGCACACCGCCGTGGGCAAGGCGTTCAACCGATCGATGGTCGCTCGAACAAGCTCTCGCGAATAGGTGTAACCGGAATGCGCCGCAGCTTCGTTGAACAGGACCTCAAGGCGATTGGGAATGATTATGCCATTGCGCGTGAAATCGTCCCGTACCAAGCCGCGAATCATAATGGCGTAGCGCTGGCCGCTGATTGCCGGCCCCGTGGCGGGTAGTGGGGGCCGGCCCTCCAGGCCCGGCCGGTTCACCGAATGGGCAAGCGGAGGAAAGTCGGCATCGGGATCCGGAGGCTCGGGAGCGACGGCTTCCTCCCTTGCCGGCGCGGCCGTGGCGAAATCGCGTATGCCGCGCAAGACAACGCTGCTCCGTCCCGCCAGGTCGGCATGTTCCGCTATCCCAAGAAACCTACGGGCCCTGGCCGGGTTCGACCGGCTGGACAGCTCCTCGCCCGTTGCCCATGCCAGCTGCTTGTCGTCGAAATCTCCCAAGACCATCAAGGCGAGGTCGTGAACGCGGTCCGTGGCCGCCTCGACCGTGAAGGCACCCTCCAGGCCAAAGGCTGGCATTTGCGCTTCAGCCTCCCGGGCGCGCGCTCCTATTTGTTTGACGATGCCGACAAGCGTCTCATCCTGCTCAGCGCCACGACCATCGATCGCTTGCAGCAGCTCGCCGAGCAGCTCGCGCCGCACCTCGGCGCGGACATTGTTCAAATGCGAAACGACATCCTCGGCAAGTTGCGTCGGTTCACCATCGCTGTCCATCCCCGCCGCGGCCAGCGCCTGCTTCAACATGTCCTTGAAACCGGGCTGGATGGTCCCCTCACGATTAAACTCAGACAACACGGAATCGGCCGTCGCGGGTGGGTTCAAGCGACCTGGCAGGTGTGGTCTGGTCAGCGGCGCGCTGGCCACCGGCCTGGTCGGCTGGTACAGCCGCGCCTCGATCGACTCCATGGAACTCAGTAACGGATTATTGGAGAGGTCGCGCCAAGCCGACTTCAGTGAATCCACGATCCATTTTCTTTGCACATCATTGACTTTTGGATCGATTTTTTTAATCTTAATTTCTTGTTCTATCAGTTTACTTTCGACTTCAAGAAACAATGTAACCAAATTCATGTGAATGCTTGAGACATATTTGAGGAACTCGGCGTCATTTTTAGTTCTATCCTGTCCCAGAACTTCATGTAGTTCCTTTATCGCGGCCAGGATCGTCGCCGTGTTGTTGCCAATAGCGCGGTGAACTTTTTTGAGTTCCGAGCTGCTGAGATTTTGAAGAGTATTCTTGATACGATCTTCAATAGCGCCATCGGTGTTCCTGGAAAGCTTGACGAGCTCGACCATCATTTCGCGCGGATCGACGCTTTTCCGTAGCAGTGCGGTGCAGAGGGAATGTTTGGGCGGGGCGATCTTGCGGTCGACCAGGCCGATCTTGGCGGCAAATTGCGACATCCATTTAGGAAGCGCAATCTTGGTGCCCGCGCGCTTATGCAAAGCAACCAGTCTTTGATCCCTCGACCCGGAAACGGGAGACTGCTTTCCAAAGCAACCAATATGCGACATCGTGCCCCCCACGCGAAGCAAACTGACATCAGCAAGTATTATGCAATGATTGATTATCTGGTGTGCCGTTCAGCACAGGCATGGACGAATTTTTCGAATAATATCGGTATTCAGGGGTGTGCCGTCTGGCACACCCCTGAAATTCAACCCGAAGATTCGCGCCGAATGAGTTCCTGCTTGCGTTCGATGCCCCAGGCATAGCCCGACAGCGCACCGTCGCTGCGCACCACGCGGTGGCATGGCACGGCGATGGCGGCCGGGTTGGCGGCGCAGGCCTGCGCCACCGCGCGCACCGCCTTGGGGGCTCCGATCCGCCTGGCGATCTCGGCATAGCTCACGGTGATGCCCGGCGGGATGGCGGTCAGCGCCCGCCACACTTGCTGCTGGAACGCCGTGCCGCGCAGATCGAGCGGCAGCGTGCTCGGCTGGCCGGGTGCCTCGATCAGGCCGACCACCTGCGCCACCAGCATCTCGAAATCGGCGTCGCCGCCGACCAGCCGCGCCTTCGGGAAGCGATCCTCGAGGGCTGCGACCAGCGGCTCCGGCGCATCGCCGAGCATGATCGCGCATACGCCCTTGGCCGTCGCCGCGACCAGAAAGGCGCCGAGCGAGCACTCGCCCACGGCGAAGCGGATCTCGGCCCCGCGCCCGCCGGCGCGATAGTCGGACGGGCGCATGCCGAGCCGCGCCGACGAGCCTTCGTAGAAGCGGCTCGACGAGGAGTAGCCGGCGCCATAGATCGCCGCCGTGATGCTGCCGCCGTCCTCGAGGCCTTGACGCGCCTGCCCGGCCCGGCGCGCCGCCGCATAGGCCTTGGGCGTCACCCCGGTCGTCTCCTTGAACAGCCGGTGGAAATGGAAGGCCGACAGGCCGGCTGCCTTGGCGAGCGCGGCGAAGGGGGGATCCGGCTCGCCGGCCTCGATGGCCTGCTCGATCGCCCGGCAGGCTTCGGCGATCACCTGCGTCTGGCGCATCGCGAGGCTTTGCTCGGTCGGGCGGCATCGCTTGCAGGGGCGGAACCCGGCCCGCTCCGCCGCCGCGGGATCGGCAAAGAAGAGCACGTTCTCGCGCTTGGCCTGGCGCGCCGGACAGGATGGCCGGCAATAGATGCCGGTGGTCTTCACGGCCAGGATGAATGAGCCATCCGCCGCCTTGTCACGCTTTTCGACGGCGCTCCAGCGCTTGTCGTCGGCGATGGCGGAGGTTCCGGACTTCTTGGTTGTGGTCATGTCCATGTCGATCGATCCTCTGTGGTGATATCCGACAGATAGATCGCCCGCGCGATATGGACACTCCGGGGCTTGCGGTCAATATTCGGCCAGGTCCTGCCTAAGTTTGTGGGTCTTCCCCGATGGTCGAATCTTCGTTTGGAAGCTGCGGTGGCTCAAGATCGGCGATGATCAATTCCAATTCGGCCCGTGACCTTGGCGTCAAGGGGAGCGATTCCGGCATGGGTGCCGGAGCTACTCGCGGGTTTGGCCGCCGTGCTACGCGCTGGCGGTTCGGTGGTGGCCGCCGCCCCCGAGGCGCGGCCGGCGGCTTGTCCTTTTCCTCCCGCCGCAACTCCCAGAGCGCCTGACGCACATCACCGTTCTTTTCGGCAATCTTCGTTTCATAGGGCATGACGTTATGGGGCATGACGTTATTGCGGTCCCTTCGGGGGACGCCACGAACCAATCCTGAATAGGGATTGAGGCCTGCACGGTCACGGAGTACTTCGGCAACCATTTCGATATCATCGACCTTGCGTTGCGCTTCATTGACGGCCCCCGGATCGGCATTCCTTGAACGTGCTTCCCTCGCCGCACGCGCGACTGGATGACGGTAAGTAAATGCCGGATATTTGCTCACGATCTGTTTCATGTAGTCAGGCATAGTTGGCGGCGATATCAAGTACGCGTTGAACCTGAATTCCTCCGGACTCGCGTTGGGCTCCAAGGATCGAACGATATCGGCAATATCGACCAGCATCTCCAAGTAGTCTGTCTCACTTTTGACAATCAGGAGATCGGCCATCACTCTTTTCTCTTCATCCCTGAAATAACGGAAAAATGGGGAGAACAATTCCTTAGGCTCGTAGCCAAAGCTGTCCAAGGTTTCGGCATACATCTTCAAGCCAAAGGACGGATCGGGGTTTCCATTTTTCTCGTAACCACACCGCATTAGGATCTCCTCAAAGCGATAAATCTTTTTCTCTTGCCTTTCGGTCCAGAATTCAGGCTCGTAATGCGCACCATTTAAGACAGCTTGATTTGCATAATAACTGTAATTCTGGGCAATAGCCCCGAATAACACCTCAACATAAGTCTCACCTTTTGTGAAATAACCCGGTATCCAAGCATGACGAATAAAAAAATCACGTATTTGCAAAATTTCTGAAGGTGATGCGGAAGCCATCCGCTGCCTTACTTCTTCTTCGATGTCATATGGCAGCCCATCTATCGCCTTGTTGATGGTGTTGGTGAAATGCATCATCAGGCAGCCTTCGAAAATAGAGATGTCGGTCTCTCCAATGCTTTTGGCTGTCGGATTTACGGCTGCGATCTGCTCGGCCACCGCACCGATCCTTTCGCTTGGCTCTGCAGCCACCGCACCGATCCATTCGCTTGGCTCTGCAGCCTCCGCACCGATCCTTTCGCTTGGCGCTGCAGCCACCGCGTCGGGCAGCGATGGTTTGTAAAATTCTTGCATGATCTTCCGGACAAAATTGCTGTGCCTATTCAAAGTCACCTGGTCGGCGTGCTTCAGGAAATTTTTCAACCTCTCGCCAGTGAAGTTCTGCTTAATCAATTCATTCTCGACGGCTTTCTGGAATATGGCTTGGCGCGGGTTATCAGGAAGTGTGCTTTTGACATAGCGAACGAGGTCATGAATGGCTGCCACGACATCATGGCGCTGCGTGGCTCCGGACAAGTCCGGCGCATGCAGTTTTTCGGGCTCATTTCCGGATTGTTGGATATTTTCGATCGCGATCTTCAGATCCTGCGCGGCAGTGTCCTCGCCGTCGAGTTGATCGGACATCGCCTGGAGTAAAGGACTGAGCAGATGCCACTGTTCAGCTGTGTCCCTTTCGACGGTCGGCTGGAGGTTATCGCCGTCCCGGTACATCAATTTTTTTATAAGCTCCTCAGAAGACTTGCTGTCGGTAAACCGAGCGCGCTTCAGCAAACGCTTGAGAGGTTCGTCGGCAATTCTTCCCTCGTGCGCGAAGGCTCCTCGGACCTCTCTCAGGTCCCTGCCGAATTTCCTTTGCTCCGCCGTGCCGTTCTTGATTCTATGAGCGTCCTTGGCCCTGGAAAGCTCTGTTCGAAGCAGCGTTGCCGGGTTCCCGTCATCGCCGTTCTTTGCCCGTTGCCGGACGTTGCCCAACAGTTTCTCGAGACGCTCCTTGCTTTCACTGTCGACGTGCACCTGCAATTGCTCTTTCTCGTACCCGGCGCGGTCCATCAAAGTTTTCGCTGCGGCTTCCTGATTGCCCTTCAGACGTTTTAGGAAATTCAGAAGCTTCGTCTCGTGATGATTCAACGAATCTGAAGTACCCATATCGTCGATTTGCTTCTGGAGCGTGGTGATCATCTCGCCATGCGCCTTCAGGTTCTTCAAAAGTCGATAGGCTTGTTTTTTGTCAATCTTCCCGTCGCCGAAGGAGCCATGTTTTTCGCTTTCAGAAAGGTCGATAAGCCCTCTGAATGTCGCCAGAGGATCCATCTTGTCTTGCGAAAGTTTGCTGAGATAGGCCTGCTTGCTTCCCTTGCTCGACGGCACAACCTTACAGCCGAGGTCCAGGGCATGGGCCAAGCGGAGTGGCAACTTTTGTACATCGCGCTTGAACTTCTCCCAGGCGCGACGTGCCGGCGGGGGGGATGCGGGACCGCCTATCTCGGCCGCGACGTTGCGGATACCGGTCGTGATTTTTGGCATGGCCGTGCTCCCCCGAAATCATCACATCATTTGTGCTTATACATTCACAAACCGATTGCAGCTGTGCCGTTCGGCACAGTTCGGTGAGAGATTTCGGTTTAGACTGCCCCTCGGACGACGTGATCGCTGAGAAAAGCAGAGACCGCTGTTCGGACCTGCAAACTCCTTCCGTTCAGGTCGAGCGCGTCGGCGTGATCCAAAAATAGGCGCAATACATCGCTCGTGAGGTCCTGTTTCCGCAATAGGTCGGAAACCGCAGCTTTGAATGCATCGTTGTCAAGTTTTTGATCTTTGGAAATATTATTTTCGATATAGTGAGCAAGATCATGAATTGCTGAGGCGACATCAAGGCGAAGTTTGGCTTTGGCCAAGTTCGGTGCCTCAAGATCTTTGGACCCGCTGCTGGCTTCTTGAATCTTCTTGATCGCTTTCAAAAGATCCTGCCTGGAAGTTTCGACGCCATCGATCTGATCGGACATTGCCCGCAAAAGGGGACCGAGCAAATTCCACTGAGCCTTGACGCCTGGCTGGGTGGTCAGTCTTTTGACGAGATCCTTGGCCAGCTGTACTGACCATCCTGATTTGCGGAGGGAGCGCTCCAGCAAATTCGTGAGCGGTGCCTCCGCAATGATCCCCTCCTCGCCAAAGGCGTCGCGTACCGCTTTTAGATCCTTCGCAAATTTCCTTTGCTCTGGGGTACCCTTCTCGCTTCTCCGAAGGTCCTGGGCCCGGGAAAGCTCCGTTTTGAGCAGGTCCGCCGCGTTGCGATCATCGCCATTGCTGGCCCTTTTCCAGGCCGTGTCGAACGCTTTCCTCAGTCGTCCCGCCTCGTCCGCATCGGCGTGCACTGCCAACTGCTCTTTGCCGTAGGCGATTTGCGTCATCAGCTTTTGCGCTACGCCATCCTGATTTTTCTTCATCGTTTGCAGGAGAGTAAGAAGTTCCTTCTCGTTCTCGTTTAGCGGCTTTTCCTCGTTCTCCTTCGTCATGCTCTCGATGCAGCCATCAAGCACCGTGAACATCTCGCCATGCGACTTCAAGTTCTTGAGAAGTCCATATGATTGGACGTCACTCAGCCCGCCGTCGCCCGTTTTGGGGGGGCTTTCTGCCAACCTTGCCAGCGCGCGCATGGTGTCCGTGGGATCCATTTTGCCTTGCGAGAGTTTGCTGAGATAGGTCTCGAGAGTGCGGCCCGTGCTGGAGGGCGGTGCAACCTTGCAGTTGCCAAATACATTGGCCAGGCGCAATGGCATCAATCTGACATCGCGCTTGAACTTCTCCCAGGCGCGACGTGCCGGCCGGGGAGATGCGGGACGCCCGATCTCGGCCGCGACGTTGCGGGTACCCGTCGTGATTTTTGGCATGGCCGCGCCCCCCAGAAATCATTCCATTATTTGTGTTTATACATTCACAAACCGATGGCAGCTGTGCCGTTCGGCACATCTCGGTGAGAGATTTCGGTTTAGACTGCCCCGCGGACGACGCGAATGCCGAGGTCCCAAATCCTGGTGCGTAGCGTGTTGCGATTGATGCCGAGCAGCTCGGCGGCGCGGATCTGGTTGCCCTGGGTGGCGGCGAGCGCAGCGGTGATGAGTGGCAGCTCGAGCTCCCGCAGCATGCGCTGATAGAGTCCGGGCGGCGGCAGGGCCGGCGCATGCTGGGCGAAATACCGGGCGAGATAGCCTTCGGCGAATTCCGTCAGCGTCTCCGGCGTCTCGACCGCCTCGGCCGGGTTGGTGGCGGTAAAGGCGCTGACGAGCTCGTCCTCGATCACCTGGGCCGAGATCTCCTCGCCGGGATGGACCGCCATCACACGGCGGATCAGATTTTCAAGCTCGCGGATGTTGCCCGGCCAGCGATGCTGCATCAGCCGCTCGATCGCGCCCTGCGACAGCGATTTCTGCGGCAGACCCTCGCGCGCTGCGACAGTGAGGAAATAATGCACCAGATCGGGGATGTCGCCCGGCCGCTCCCGCAATGGCGGCAGCCGCATCGGCACGACATTGAGCCGGAAGAACAAATCCTCGCGGAATTGGCCCTGGGCGATCAGCTGGCGAAGATCACGGTGCGTTGCTGCAATAATTCGAACATCCGTGCGGATTGGCCGCGTGCCGCCGACCGTGTGGTACTCGCCCTCCTGGAGCACGCGCAAAAGCCGCGTCTGCGCCTCCATCGGCATGTCGCCGATCTCGTCCAGGAACAGCGTGCCGCCCTGCGCCTGCTCGAAGCGTCCGGCATAGCGCTGGGCGGCACCGGTGAAGGAGCCCTTTTCATGGCCGAAGAGCTCCGATTCGATGAGCTCGCGCGGGATCGCTGCCATGTTGACGGCCACGAAAGGTCCCCGCCGCCTTTTGCCGAATTCGTGCAGCGCCCGCGCCACCAGCTCCTTGCCGGTGCCGCTCTCGCCGATGATGGTGACGGTAAGATCGGTCTGCGTCATCCGGCCGATCACCCGGTAGATCTCCTGCATAGCCGGCGAACGCCCGACGATCGGCAGGCTGTCGCCGGCAAGCTCGCTGGGCGGCGGTCGATGGCCGGCGCGCTGGCGCCGCGAATCCTCGATCGCCCGCCCGGTCAGGCGGATCAGGTCGTTGAGATCGAACGGCTTCGGCAGATATTCATAAGCCCCCCGCTCGGCCGCGGTGATCGCCGTCATCATCGTGTTCTTGGCGCTCATCACCAGCACCGGCAGCGTCGGGCGCGCCCTCTTCAGCCGCGGCAGCAGGTCGAAGCCGCTCTCGTCCGGCAGCACCACATCGGTGATCACCGCATCGCCCTCGCCTTCCGCCACCCAGCGCCACAGCGTGGCGGCATTGCCGGTGGCGCGGACATGGTAGCCGGCGCGGCCGAAGGCCTGGGTCAGCACGGTGCGGATCGCGCTGTCGTCGTCGGCGATGAGAATGGTTGCAGGTGCCATCAATTGTCCTGTCGTCCCGCCATCGGCAGGAGCACGCGGAAGGTGGTGCGGCGGTTGGCCGAGCGGCAGTCGATCATGCCGCCATGGTCGCGGATGATCTTGGCGACGAGCGCCAGGCCGAGCCCCTTGCCGGTCGACTTCGACGTCACGAAGGGATCGAACAGATGCGGCAGGATATCGTCCTGGATGCCGGCACCGGTATCGTGGACGCACACTTCGAGCGGCAGCGAGATGCGCTCCGGCGATCCCGGCACGCTCATCCGGATTCCCGGCCGGAAGGCGGTCTGGAAAACGATCTCGCCCTGCGATGCGCCCTCCTCGATCGCCTCGGCGGCATTCTTCGCCAGATTGAGGAACACCTGCACCAGCTGATCGCGATTGCCCTGGGCGAAGGGCAGCGAGGGGTCGTAGTGCTGCCTTATCGCGATGCCGCGGGCAAAGCCGGCGCGCGCCACCTGCTCGACATGGTCGAGCACGGCATGGAGATTGACCGGGGCGAGCGGCGGCGGTCGGTCGTCCGAGAACACTTCCATCTGGTCGAGCAGGTCGCGGATCCGGTCGGTCTCGGCGCAGATCAGGCGGGTGAATTCGCGATCCTCCGCCGCCAGCGCCGGTTCGATCAGCTGCGCCGCGCCGCGGATTCCGGACAGCGGATTTTTGATCTCATGCGCCAGCATCGAGGCGAGGCCGGACACCGAGCGGGCCGATTTGCGGTGGGTGAGCTGGCGGTCCAGCCGCTCGGCGGCGGCCCGTTCGAGCAGCACCATGAGGATGGTCCCCGGCTCGTCCGGCACCGGCACCGCCTGCACGTCGACGATCCGCTCGCCGCCGGTGCGCGGCGTGCCGACATGGACGGCATATTCGTTGATGCGCGCGTTCTCCTGCCGGACCTGCGCCAAAAGGCCGATCAGGGGCGAGGAAAACGGCACGACATCGAGGAGCCGTAGGCGCTTCAGCACGCTTTGGCTCGTGGCGAAAAAATATTCCGCCGCGCCATTGGCATAGGTGATGGCTTGGCCGGCATCGACGACGATCACCGGACAAGGGAGTGCCTCGATGAGATTCGCGGCAGAAATGCTCATAAAATGTGCAACACCCGAATGTGATTAGTTTTGCGGCAATGAACCTAGCGCGGCGATCTCCGGCGAACAACCCGGCAAATGGACGCGATGTGGCGAAAAGGGAGTCGTTGAAATCCATGCGCTTTTTGCTAATCGCTATCCGCTAGAGTCAAGCGCGCGTTCGAAGCCCGAGGACACCAGCCAGCCATGAACACCGCCGTCGTGATCGTCGCCGCCGGGTCCGGCAGCCGGGTCGGAGGTGAGATTCCGAAGCAATATCAGGAGATTGGCGGGACCCCCGTGATCCGGCTGACCACCCTCGCCTTCCGGCGCCACCCGGATGTCCAGCGGATCCAGCTGGTGATCGGCGCGGACCATGAGCCGCTCTACCGGGCGGCCATGGCGGGTCTCGACCTGCCGCCCCCGGTTGTCGGCGGCGCCACCCGCCAGGCCTCCGTCCGTAATGGCCTCGAGGCCCTGGGAGCGGACCCGCCGGACTGCGTGCTGATCCATGACGCGGCCCGGCCATTCGTGAGCAAGGATCTGATATCGCGGATGATTTCAGCTCTTGCCGATCAGCCGGCGGCAATCCCGGGCGTCGCCGTTGCCGATACGCTTAAGCGGGTCGAGGACCAGCGCGTCGGCGCCACGGTCGCGCGCTCGGGCCTGATGGCGGTACAAACGCCGCAGGGCTTCCGCTACGATCTCATCCGTGCCGCCCATCGCCGCGCCGCCGAGGAGCAGATCGCCGACATGACGGATAATTCATCGATCGCCGAATGGGCTGGACTGACGGTCGCGGTGGTCGCCGGCGATCCCGAAAACATCAAGCTCACCACCGCTGCGGATTTGAGCGCCGCCGAATGGCGCGCCGCCGCCGCGGCCGCCCTGGCGACCGGCGACATCCGCGTCGGCCAGGGTTTCGACGTCCATGGCTTCGAGCCGGGCGATTTCGTCACGCTGTGCGGGGTGAAAATTCCGCATGGGCAGCGCCTGGCCGGCCATTCCGACGCCGATGCCGCGCTGCATGCCCTAACCGATGCCATTCTCGGCGCCATCGGCGAAGGCGACATCGGGGTCCACTTCCCGCCTTCCGATCCGCAATGGCGCGGGGCGGATTCCGCCCTGTTCCTGCGCCATGCGCTGGCGCTCCTGGCGGCGCGCCGCGGCCGGCTGGCCAATGCCGACATCACCATCGTCGCCGAGGCGCCGAAGATCGCGCCGCACGTCCCCGCCATGCGAAACCGACTTTCGGAAATTCTCGGGATCAAGGGCGACCGGATCGGAATTAAAGCTACGACCAGTGAAAGGATGGGCTTCACCGGGCGCCGCGAGGGCCTGGTCGCCATGGCCACCGCCACCGTCCGCCTGCCCTGGGAGATGTGATGTTCGACCCGAAGCTGATCCGCGAGGTCAAGGACGTTCTCGACCGCTGCCGCGACGGCGGGCTGCGGCTGGCCACGGTTGAAAGCTGCACCGGCGGGCTGCTTGCCGCAGCGCTCACTGCCGTACCCGGCTCCTCGGCGGTGGTCGAGCGCGGCTATGTCACCTACTCCAACGAGGCCAAGACGACGATGGTCGGGGTGCCGGCGGCGCTGATCACCCGCGATGGCGCGGTGAGCGAGACGGTGGCCCGCGCCATGGCGGAAGGCGCGCTTGAGCGCTCGCCGGCCGATATCGCAGTCGCCATCACCGGCATAGCCGGCCCGGCTGGCGGCAGCGCGGAAAAGCCGGTCGGCCTTGTTCATATCGCTGCCGCGCGGCGCGGTCGTGCTACACTCGACCGCCGTATGCTGTTCGGCGATCAGGGTCGCGATCGCATCCGCCTGCTCGCCGTCAGGACGGCGCTGGTGGTGGTAATCGCGCAGATCGAACTCGGGCGGGCTTGTTGCATGAAGGGTGCGGTCGTCCTCCTCGGCGTGGCCTCCATCGCGGCCGTAGCAGCGGCGCCGCCGCCGCCGCTCGCCGCCCATGGCGCCGGCGTCGACGAGATTGCCGGCTACCGTCTGATTGCCGCAAGCGAAGCGCGCCGGACCGGCGTGCCGCAGCAGATCGTCGATGCCGTCATGCGGGTCGAGAGCGGCTATGACCCGATGGCCTCCGGCGGTGCCGGCGAGGTCGGCCTCATGCAGATCCTGCCCGGAACCGCCGCCATGCTCGGTTTTCGCGGCACCATGGCCGAGCTCCGGGAGCCGCACACCAACATCCGGCTTGGCACCGCCTATCTGGCGCAAGCCTGGCGGCTCGCCGGCGGCGACCTCTGCACCACCGTCATGAAATACCGCGCCGGCCATGGCGAGACCCGCTTCTCCTTCCTCTCGGTCGAATATTGCCGGCGGATCAGGGCCTATCTCGCGACCCTCGGCTTCCCCGCGGAAGGACCGTTGCCGCCCGCCACCTTCGGCGTGCCGGTGCCGGTCCTGACCGACGTGGCCTTCACGGCCGACGCGACGGCAAGGAGCCCCGTCAAAAAGAAGAAGGGGGATTGCTTCCGCCGCGTTGTCCAGGCGGGCAAGCGCTTCGGCGCCTGCATCTCGAAGGCGAATTTCGCTGCGATGGGACTGCTGAAAGGCTCCTGAGAGGACCCTGACGGGTGACCGGCCGGATGCTCATGGCCCGCGGTCCGCCACCTTGCGTTGGAGCTCCGCCGCCCGACCCTCGAAAGCCGCGATGACCCGGTTCATCACCAGATCGAAGCTGGCAGTCATCAACAGCTGCAGCATGCGGCTGCGCAGCTCATAATCGATCGATATGTTTACCTTGGTGCCGCCGCTGCGATGCGGCAGAAAGTGCCAGCTGCTGTCGAGATAGCGGAAGGGCGGCTTCAGGGAATAGGATTTGACGCTCAGCCGGTTGGGATCGCAGGTCACCTCGCTCTCGAAGCTCTCGGTGATGGCAAGCTTCGCATAAGCGATGTCGAGCCGCGCCGTAAAGACGGTGGTGCCATCCTCGCCGGTGCTGGCGTTCCAGATCCGGACCGCCCGGCACAGCGGCACGAAGGCCGGATAGAACTGGACATCGGCGGCGATGGCATAGAGCCCGGCCGGATCATAAGGGAGCACGCGGCCCGTCCGGAATTGAGGCATCCTAGAGCATGATGTTGTCAGGTGGACCCAGCTGCGCGGCCGCTGGCGGCGGCGGCCTGCCGCGCCGCGCGCAGGCGGGCGAAGTCCTCCCCGGCATGGTGCGACGAGCGGGTGAGCGGGCTCGAGGCTACCATCAGGAAGCCCTTGGCATAGGCAATGGTCTCATAAGCCTTGAACTCGTCCGGCGTGACGAACCGGTCGATCGCCGCGTGCTTGCGGGTGGGCTGAAGATATTGCCCGATGGTGATGAAATCGACCGAAGCCACCCGCATGTCGTCCATGACCTGGAGCACCTGCTCGCGGGTCTCGCCCAGGCCCACCATGATCCCGGATTTGGTGAACAGCGCGGGATCGCGCTCCTTGACACTCTGCAGGAGCCGCAGCGAATGGAAATAGCGGGCGCCCGGCCGGATCGCGAGATAAAGGCCCGGCACCGTCTCGAGATTGTGGTTGAAGACGTCGGGCCGGGCATCGACGACCAGCTCCATGGCCCCGGCTTTGCGCAGGAAGTCAGGGGTGAGCACCTCGATCGTGGTGGCGGGCGAGCGCTGCCGGATCGCTCCGATCACCGCGGCGAAGTGCCGGGCGCCGCCATCGGCTAGGTCGTCGCGATCGACCGAGGTGACGACGGCATGGGAAAGCTCCATCCGCGCCACCGCATCCGCCACCCGCGCCGGCTCCGCGCCATCGACCGGTCCCGGCAGGCCCGTTCGAACATTGCAGAAGGCGCAGGCCCGGGTGCAAATATCCCCCAGGATCATGAAGGTCGCGTGCTTCTTCGACCAGCACTCGCCGATATTGGGGCAACTGGCCTCCTCACACACGGTGACGAGGCCATTGTCGCGCAGGACCGCCCGGGTGGCGTTGAACGCCGCCGAACCCGGCGCCTTGACCCTGATCCAGTCCGGCTTGCGCAGCACCGGCGTCGACGGGCGGGCGACCTTCTCGGGGTGGCGCGGCCTTCCGCTGTCAAGCACCGTAACCAACGAACCGGGATCCTTTCAGGCCGTCAACGCCTCAAGGCGCGATAGATGAAGATGAGCAGCGACGCCCCGATCGCGCCGACCACCAGCTGGCCCACCCAGCCGGCAAGCGTGTAGCCCAGCACCGCCATCAGGATGGCATTGAGCACCACGGCGCCGACAATGCCGAGAATGATGTTGGTCAGGAGCCCCATATCGGATTTCATGACCTTTTCTGCAATCCAGCCGGCAAGGCCGCCGACGATGATCGCTCCGATCCAACCCACACCTTCCATTTTCAACCTCCAATCAGGGCCTCAGGCCCGCCGTCCCACCACCAAGCGATACGCCAGAATCAGAAGCACCGCACCGACCACCGACACCAGCAGATTGCCCCAGAACCAGCCATGGAACACCTCCCCGAGCCTGAGACCCAGCGCATTGGCGAGGAACCCACCGATATAGGCGCCAACAATCCCGATGATAAGATTGGTGATCAGCCCGTGCTCGCCCCGGGTGATCCTTTCGGCGATCCAACCCGCCAGGGCGCCGATCAGCAGCGTGCCGAAGAAGCCGACACCGCCGCCGAGATCCATCAGATGCGATTCCATAGGCTCCTCGTGAAGGATCAGGCAACGAGCCGCGCCAGCAGGACGACGACGATGGCGCCGATCGTGGCGACCAGAATATCACTGAGCAGCGGATTGCCGATGCCGAGATTGACGTTGAGCTGACGGAACAGGAAGCTGCCGACAAACGAGCCGACCACGCCCGAGACTATATAGCGCAGGATGCCGCCGCCGCCGACCACAAAACTGGCGAGCCAGCCGGCCACCAGCCCGACCAGCACGATCACCAAAATGCTGCGCATCTCCATGGCCGTCGCTCTCCCATATCCCTCAGGGCGGGAGGATATGGACGCCCGGCGCAATCTTCAAGCGAAATGCTCGTTGTTTCCAAAGGGAAATTGGGCCAGGTGCCGTCAGCGGCACCCGGCCAAGGCGGCCGGCCCCTCCCGGCCGGCCCCGACAAATAACGCGATCAAGCCGCGGTGGGCGTCGGCAGATCAAGCCCCTTCAGTATAGTTATGATTCCCTGATAGATGATATTTCCTAATGGGGGTAATTTGACGATTTTTGCGCGATCGTCCACGAATATGCTCTCCCATGTCTTCAGCATGGCATCGATTCGCTCCTGTTTGTCGATGCCAATATTCTCCCAAGCCTCACTGCGCCCACCAAGAGCAGTCATCACCCTATTGAAGTGAGAAAAGGCGAGCTTGTTTAGAGGGGGTAATTCGTCAGCCGTCAATGCGACCCCAAGATATGGCTTGAGCGCGGGATTGGTGAGCGCGTTCAAATGTCTGAAAAACCCCTCCTCACCGGTTCTGCCGTTGTTGATTGCATTCACCAGACCAGCCGCTTCGACCGCCGCAGTCCTCCTATTCGCCTCGGCCTGCTGCGCGTCGCTCCATATAGTCGCGGTCTTCGCTTCGGTGCGAACAGGTTCATCAAGGGTCGCGGGTTCCGGTAAGGCGCTGGGAACCGCAGGCAACAATTCGACTTCTTCCAAATCTTGCGAGGGAGTTGCAACGCCATCCAAGGCGGACTTGGGCTTGGGTAGATTTGCCAAGCGTGGATCGTTCGGGTCAAATCGACGCGTCTTGCTGGTATTCAAAAGCCGAGCCGTCTTCTCGTCCCTGGCATCTGCGGCAGCAAGGAATTTGTAGAGATCATCCAAGAACTCATCCGTATCCAATTGTGTCTTCGGAGAATCCAATTGTGTCTTCGGAGAATTGGGCTCATCGCGATTCACTTGGACTTGAGACGGTGACGACGGCTGCGGACTCTGCGGCTCTCCGGATCCTTTCTGCTGCTGTGGCTTTACAGAGTTTTCTACTCGCCTTCTCACCACTTCCCCTTTCCAGCTTATGGCTGGCGTCGGCTTGGCTTTGACGGTGGGCGGGGGCTCATCATTGGGCGCCACATCGACGGGAGGCTTATCTATGGCAAGTGGCGCAGGTTTCAGCGGAAGGGGCGGCGGATCGTCCGACGGCGGCGGAACGTCCGGCGGCGGCGGAACGTCGACCTGCAGCACCGGCTCATGCTCCTCCCGTATTAGCGCAGCGGGGCTGAGTTCATGGTGGCTGTACCCCTTCTTATAGGCCAGCCTGTCATCACATCTGTCGTGTACTGCCCTGAGAAAATCGATGATTTTATTTTTTGTTTCGACGCTTTTCTCTGCAAGGAAGCCTTGGATTTCCGTTCCCTCAAGCAGAGCCGCGGAGTTCTTCCGCAATTGCTGAAGCTGATTGGCGCTAAGCGCCGAAACGGGAGCACGCATCTCTTTGTCGAGGTTGACTTGGGTGTGCTGATTAACAAACAGAGCGAGCTTTTCGACAGCTGCCTTGCTCTTGGACGGATCCTTGTGATCGAACCTTTCGCTCAACGCCGACAGACACCCTTTCATGGCATTTCCGGATGGGGTTAGGGTGTAGGGTTTCGGGGGTGCCACCTTGGCCGATGCCAAGGTGATGTGCTCATTGCGGTAGACGAGCCAGGCGTTCCGGCGGTCCTGAAGCCACGCCTTGACCGGGTGTGCCTTGACTTGCTCCGGCTTGCACGTATTGATCGTGGTCCAGAATGTTAGCTTGCCGACATTTCCAGCCATGGTGTTCTCCCCCGGAAAACAGGTTGTTTTCACGGCGAGTATAACCCGGAAAAACTTATCGAACTGTGCTGTTTGGCACTGGCAGATAAATATTTGTCCGTGGTGAATAGTGAGGGCGACTATAAAATATAAGACAGAGCAAATAGAAAATGGAGAATATTAGACAGTCAACTATTTGCTATTCGTCGACCGAATCTTTGCTTTATCGATGGGAATCTCTGGCGCCGGCCTTCAATTCGGTTGGTTGAAGGGTCCTGACCCCACGCGCTCCCCCTCACATCCTGAACACGCCGAAGCGGGTCTCGGGGATCGGTGCATTGAGGGCGGCCGTGAAGGCGAGGGCCAGCACGTTGCGGGTCTCCGCCGGCGCGATGATGCCGTCGTCCCACAGCCGGGCGGTGGCGAAATAGGGATTGCCCTCGCGATCATATTGCTCGCGGATCGGCTGCTTGAACGCCGCCTCCTCGGCCGGCGACCAGCTGCCGCCGGCGCCCTCGATATTGTCGCGCCGCACGGTGGCGAGGACCGAGGCCGCCTGCTCGCCCCCCATCACCGAGATGCGGCTGTTCGGCCAGGTGAACAGGAAGCGCGGCGAATAGGCCCGGCCGCACATGCCGTAATTCCCCGCCCCGAAGGAGCCGCCGATGATCACCGTGACCTTCGGCACGCCGGCGCAGGCGACCGCGGTCACCAGCTTGGCGCCGTCGCGGGCGATGCCGCCGGCCTCGTATTTGCGCCCGACCATGAAGCCGGCGATGTTCTGGAGAAACAGGAGCGGGATCCGGCGCTGGCAGGCGAGCTCGATGAAATGCGCCCCCTTCAACGCCGACTCGGAATAGAGGATGCCGTTATTGGCAATGATGCCGACCGGCATGCCGAAGATCCGCGCGAAGCCGGTGACGAGCGTGGTTCCGTAAAGCTTCTTGAACTCCTCGAGCTCCGAGCCGTCGACCAGCCGGGCGATGACCTCGCGCACGTCATAGGGCCGCGACAAGCTCACCGGCACGATGCCATCGAGCTCGGTCGGGTCATGGAGCGGCGGCGCCGGCTCGGCGAGCGCCACCGCGGGAGCGGGCTGCCGCGGCAGCCCCTTGACGATGTCGCGCACGATCGCCAGCGCATGGGTGTCGTCCATCGCGTAATGATCGGCAACGCCCGATTCGCGGGCATGGACATCGGCCCCGCCCAGCTCCTCGGCGCTCACCACCTCGCCGGTCGCGGCCTTGACCAGCGGCGGGCCGCCCAAAAAGATCGTGCCCTGCTTGCGCACGATCACCGACTCGTCCGACATCGCCGGCACATAGGCGCCGCCCGCCGTGCACGAGCCCATGACGCAGGCGATCTGGGCGATGCCCTGCGCCGACATGGTGGCCTGGTTGAAGAAGATGCGGCCGAAATGCTCGCGGTCGGGAAAGACCTCGGTCTGGTTGGGGAGATTGGCCCCGCCCGAATCGACGAGATAGATGCAGGCAAGCCGGTTCTCGCGCGCGACCTCCTGGGCGCGAAGGTGCTTCTTGACGGTCATCGGATAGTACGTGCCGCCCTTGATCGTCGCATCATTGGCGAGGATCATGCACTGGCGGCCCATGACCCGGCCGATCCCGGAGATCAGCCCGGCAGCATGGATCTGGTCCTCATACATCCCGAACGCCGCCAGCGGCGCGAGCTCGAGGAAGGGGCTGCCGGGATCGAGGAGCTGGTTGACGCGCTCGCGGGCCAGCAACTTGCCGCGCGATTGGTGGCGCTCGCGCGCCTTGGCCGGACCACCCTCGGCGATCGCGGCGCGCTTGTCGGTGAGGTCGCGGACCAATTCCGCCATCGCCTGCGCATTGGCTTGGAATTCCGCGGTGTGGATGTCGATCGAGGAGGTGAGCTTGGCCATGGGGCGCAAGCTTATACGGCCAAGGCTTGCGGGAATGAAGCCTCGACAAGCGGGGGGCCGCGGAGGAAAGCGCGTCTCCTCCGCGACCCATCGTCATTCAAATCAAGCCCAATTCCCTGAAATAAGCACGGGCGTCATATCGTTCTGGATCAGAGAGTTTCTGCTGCGCCGCGTCAAACAACAGGATGATCCTTGTCGAGGTATTCCCGGGGAGAGCAGCCTGCCATTTTGCATAGATGGCCCCGACTTGGTTCTGCAAAGCCTCCCTTTCCCTAGGCAATCCGCTCGCCCCGACGAAACCAGCCAGGGAGACGATGCAATTTGCCATTATCGCGTCGTCTTTCTGGTCAATGGCCTCGATGAAACACGCGTCGATGCCCTCCAGGATTTCTTTCGAATTTTGGGGAGGACCGACAAGATGCAGGTAGTCCTGGCAAGGGACCCAATTCTCGGCAAATCCCCACGCCAACGCATCCCAGTGTCCAAATTGGCCAGCTCTACCCATAACCCGCCAGTTCGAATCATCTTCACCCTTTGAAAGCGCCCGCAGCACAGCTCGTAGCTGCTCCGGAGGAAGTTGTGAGGTGAAGGCCGCCACGGTCGGACTATTAAAGTGCTTATTGTCGATTCGAACATTGGCGCCCAGCGCGACGAGCTGCTGGACGAGCTCCGCATCGCCGGCCGCACAAGCATAGTGAAGCACCGTATTCCCAACCGAGTCCTTCTGGTTGATATCTGCGCCATTCTCAATCAATTTTTTAGCGCAACTGAAATCCCTTTTCTTGCAGGCATTTTCGAGTAATGTTTCATGAATTTTATTCCCACGGCTTAAGTCAAGGCCGTGCTTTTTAAGTAAAGAGATATTTTTTACTATTTTATTCAACTTAAATTCAGAGCAATCGTAAATCCAATTTGGATCGACACCCTTTTTGAGAAGACGCTCGATCGCCTTTCTATCTCCATTTTCTACGGCCTCTCTGAGCATCACCCCCTCCTGCTTCAGGCGTTCCCTCGCCTCGACATCGTAGTGCGTCGGCTGGCTGGCCTGTTGATGGGGGGGCAGGTTCGTGATGGTCAGTGCTCCGGTGATCGAAACCGACGGTGGCCCCGAAGTGGCGCGTGGCGATGCTGGTGGCGTCGGCGTCGATGTCTTCTCTGTCTTGTGCGTGATTCCGAATTTGAAACTCATGAAAGGTCTCCCCCTGGTTAGAATAGAAGCAAGAGCACTGTGATAACATCGATCAAACACTTGGCCTGTGCCGTTTGGCACAAGCCGAAGCAGTGCTAGCATGCGGGGGTTGGACAGGGGTCTTTCCGGGCACGACAGTCATGCAGGATTCATACCCGGCGGCCCAGCCGCTGCGGCTCCGTCACATTCTCAAGGCGATCGGACCGGCTGGCCGGCGGGCCATCCGGCGCGAAGGCGAGCGGCTGACGCTGCGTGCCGGGCGGGCGCTGTTCCAGGCCGGCGACCCGGCGGACTGCCTCTATATCCTGCTCTCGGGGGCGCTCGGCGTCTATGTCTCCGGCAGCCAGGGCGAGCCGCGCCTCATCGCCTTCATCCGCCCCGGCGAGAGCGTCGGCGAGATGGCGCTGCTGTCGGGCACCCCGCGCTCGGCGACGGTCCGGGCGCTGCGCGATTGCGAGCTCCTCAAGCTCAGCCATGACGGGTTCCTGAGGATCATCGAGGAAGCGCCGGAGCTGATGGTCGAGCTTGGCCGCATCCTTGCCCGACGCCTCAGCGACACGAATGCCGGGCGGATGGCGCATGTCGAGCCCAGGACGGTGGCCTTCCTGCCGGTGTCGCGCAAGATCGACGTCGTGGCGGTCGCGACCCGCCTCGCCGCCGAGGCGGCGCGGCTCGGCTTTCGCGTGCTCACCGTCAAGCCCGAGAGCGGCCGCCATTCGAGCCGCTGGTTCACCCGGGCCGAATCCCTCAACGATCATGTGTTCCTGTGCGGTTCCGAGCTGCCGGAGGCCAATGATTTCTGCGCCCGCCAGGCCGATCGGATCGTCATCGTCGCCGAGGCCGGCGAGATCGATGCCGCCCCGGCGCTGAGCCGCCGGGTGCGCAACCGCGCCTCGCACCAGCTGCTCGATCTCGTCCTGCTGCACGGACCCGGCCGCGAACGTCCGACCGTGACCATGGCGGCGCTCGAGAAGCTGCCGGTCAACCGCCATTTCCACATTCGCCTCGATCATGAATCCGACTGGCGGCGGGTGGCACGGGTGCTGACGGGCCGCGCGCTGGGCATGGTGTTTTCCGGCGGCGGCGCCCGCGCCTATGCCCATCTCGGCGTGCTGCGCGCCTTCCATGAAAGCGACATCCCGATCGACTTCATAGGCGGCACCAGCATGGGCGCCATCGTCGCCGCCTGCCTCGCCATGGGCTGGAGCCTCAAGGAATCGCAAGAGCGCATCCGCCAGTCCTTCGCCGAGACGAGCCCGCTCACCGATTATTCGCTGCCGCTGGTCGGGCTGGTGCGCGGGGTGAAGGTCGAGACCCTGCTCGCCCATCATTTCGGCAAGACGCGCATCGAGGATCTGTGGCTCCCGTATTTCTGCGTCTCCTCCAATCTGACGACGGCCCGCGCCGAGGTCCATCGCGCCGGCCTGCTTCCCAAGGCGCTGCGGGCAAGCGTATCGCTGCCGGGGATCCTGCCGCCGGTGGTCACCGCCCGCGGCCTCCTGGTCGATGGCGGCGTCGTCAACAATCTCCCCGTCGACATCATGCGCGAGACCAATCGCGGCCCGGTGGTGGCCGTCGATGTCGCCCGCGACCTCGCTTTGACGCCGGCCTGGCTCAAGCAGGAGATGGCGCGGCCGCTGATCCAGCGCCTGCTGCGGCCGCCGCTCGTGTCGATCCTGATGCGCGCCGGCACCGTCTCGGGCGAGCAGCAATATCGCACCCAGATCCAGACGGCCGATGTCGTCATCGCCCCGGCGCTGGGGGCCATCGATCTGCGCGATTGGAGAGCATTCGAGATCGCCATGGAGGCGGGCTATCTGGCGGCGCGGAAGGCGATCGCCGAGCACCCGGATCTGTTGCTCCCGCCGGCCGTGCCGAGCCCCCTCCCCGAGCCGCGCGAGCCGGGTTGAAGCCTCACGACGGCGGGTTGGCCTGCAGATATGCGTGGGTCGCGTCGGCAAGCACGTCGCGGTGGAGCCGCCGGCGGTTGCCGAAGATCGCCTGCGCCGCCTCGGCATCGAGCGTCGCCGTGCCGAAGCGCTCATAAGCCGCCTTGACGTCGTCGCCGTCGAAATAGACGAGGCGGCGGTCGCCCGAAACCGGCGTGTTCAGCAGCTTCGCGAAATATTGCAGGAAGATCTGCCCCTGCTTCGCCATGTAGGGGCCGAGGATCAGCACCCGCAATTCAGCCCATTCCCTTGGCGAGAGCAGGGCGCGGACCTCCGCCATGGTCCGCTCGCAGGCCGCGAGCTGGGCTTGCGCCGCCACCGCCAGAACTTGATCGACATCGTCGCAGACGCCGCGGGTGAAGACATGGAGCGCCTGGCGCGAGGCACCGGTGCGCAGGATGGTGGCGAGAAAATCCATGGCCACGGCAGGGATGGTGACCGGCCCGGGCAGGATGCCGGCGGCGACCTCCGGCGTGACGTCGAGCGCCGCACCGGCGCTGCCGAGAAGCGCGCGGTAGCTGACGAGGCGTGCCTTCAACGACGGCGACAGCGGCCCGTCATGCACGGCATGCAGGAGGCAGAAGACGGCAAGCGGGACATGGCCCAGGGTCTTCATCTTGTTGAAGAGCGGCGGCTCGAGACCGGTGAACTGCCTGACCGGCTCGTCGCCGCGATAGAGCAGCAGGACATCCTCGCTGATGACGATCAGCCCTTTGCGCTTCTCATGCGCCAGCCGCTCGGCCCGCGCCGCCTCGTAGATGGTGACGAAGCGGTTGTCGAGCCGTTCCAGAAGATCGGCCATCTCCATCACCTCAGATCCGCTCCGACGAGCCGGCCGGACTTCCCGGCCGTGTTGGTGACCGCCGTGGGCTTGCTGCTGCCCTCGATCGTCGGCTTGTAGCACTTGATCTGGGTGAAGCCGGTCGGCTCCTCGCCGCCGCCCGCCATCACCTGCCGCCGCTGAAAGGTCAAAGCCGTGTCGAAACCGCTGTTGCGGCAGAAATGATCGGCCGCCGCCTTGCCGCAGCCGCCGGTGGCCGTCAGGCAAAAGGCTATCGGCTCGCCGCCGAGCTTGGGTGTGAAGAAGGTGCGGCTTGCCGCCTGCGCTGCCGGTGCGAGGCAGGTGAGGACAGCGAGCCAAAGGAGCAGCGCCGGCAGCGCCGGCCGCCGATGGCTCTCAGGCTTCGTCATGGGCGATGACCCAATCCTCCTGGCGACCGGCCTCCTCCCATTGGCGGTAGGCCGGCAGCGCCCTGACCGCCTCCATATAGGCTCGTGCCGGGCGCGACACCGGCAGATCATAGACGTCGAAGCGGTTGACCACCGGCGCGTACATGGCATCGGCGGCGCTAAAGGCGCCGAACAGGAACGGGCCGGCGTCGCCGTAGGTGGCGCGGCAGTCCTGCCACATCTCGTCGATGCGGCGCACATCCTCGGAGGCGGCAGCCGAGATGTCGAGGCGGCGGCGCGGCCGGCGCATGTTCATCGGGCATGACGAGCGCAGCGCCTGAAAGCCGGCATGCATCTCGTGCGCGATCGACCGCGCCAGCGCCCGCGCCTGAGGATCGGCCGGCCACAGCCGGGCAGCGGGAAAGCGCTCGGCCAGATATTCGATGATGGCGAGCAACTCCCACACGACAATGCCGTCATGCTTGAGAACCGGCACCCGGCCGGCCCGGGAATGCTCGGTGATCCGCGCCTTGGTGTCGGGCGTGCTCAGCGGCACCACCTCCTCGGTGAAGTCGATGCCCGTGGCCTTCATGGCGAGCCACGGGCGGAACGACCAGGAGGAGTAGTTTTTGTTGCCGACGACAAGATGCGGCTGCGCCATTGCGGGACCTCATTGTTCGACATCGGCCCGGCTGGTGCCGCGCCTGATGCGATCGAAATATACCGTGGACGTACCCGGCATCGGCGCACGATTGTGGCCGAGCCTCAGATATTGCCGCATGGCAGCCGGGCCCGGCACGCCGATCGTGCCCCTGGCGCGGACGATGAACTTGCCATTGGCGAAGATCTCGACCAGCCCGTTGCCGTCGAGCCCGCCCTTGACATGATAGATCATGTCGACCCAGTCCTTGCGCGGGTCGGGCAGCACCGGGTCATCGCCATACTCGATGGCAAGATCGGTCTTGCCGTACAGCTCGGGATCGGAGACGAAGGTGAAGGGCGCGAGCAGACCCGACTGCAGCCGCTCGGCAAAGGAGCGCACCTCCCCCTTGGTGGAGGCGAGCAGCACGCGGCGCGCGCCGCTTTCGAGCGTGATGTGGAATACGCCCTCGTCAAACCGCTGGGCGAGGAACGGTCCGCCCTCGGCCTCCTGCTTCCAGGCCGCGATGATCCAGCGCTGGCTGCCGGTCAGCGGCGGTTGGCCTTCGACCTTGAAGGAGAAGGAATACCAGCTGTCGCTGCCGAAAGGCAGCCGCTGCTCCGGCGCCTCGCGCACCTCGATCCGCTGGCAGCTGCAGTTCTTGTCGAGATCGGAGCCCTTGACCCGGATGGCGAGCGAGCTTGCGCCCTCGCGGGAATCGCCCGCATGAATCCAGGCACGCTGAAGGGGCAGCCGCGCCTTCGACCACAAATGCGGGTTGAGATCGGCCTTCTCGAAATTCTCGACGAGATCCGGCTGCGCGCCGGCCGAGCTGACGTCGGCGGTTAGCGACAGAAGAACGGCCGCAACCAGAGTTCGCAGCATGAGCAATCGCCCGAAAGGAAGCCGGCCACCTGATCCGCATGCTTTGCGCCAGATCTGTGGCAGAGCCGTCAACAACCTGGGTGCGGCGGTCATCGTCTTTGTGTACAACCGATTGCTATCTTTGTGAAATCAGCAGCCGATGCCCAATCTTGACGCAGGGCTGCTTCGCTGCTTGGTTGGGCCATGGCGATCGGCGACCCTATCACGCATCGCGACATCATTGCATCGATGCCGCCCGAAGTGCTGGCGCATCTCAAGCGCTTGTCCGACGGGCCGGGGCTTCTGCATCTCGGCGGTCACCTGGCACTGCTGGCCGCGACCGGCACGGCGGTGATGCTGGCACCCAACCCGCTGGTCCTGTTCCTCGCCATGCTGGCCCATGGCATCGTGCTCGTCTTCCTCTTCACCCTCGAGCATGAATGCATCCACGGGACGGCCTTCCGCAGCCAGTGGCTCGATACCGTCTCAGCCGATGTGGCCGGGTTTCTGTTGATATTGCCGCCGCGCTATTTCCGCTATTTCCATTTCGCCCATCACCGCCACACCCAGGATGCGGACAATGATCCCGAGCTCGCCTCGCCGCGACCGCACGATCCCTGGTCATACGCCTGGTATTTGTCGGGCATTCCCTATTGGCGCTCGGCCTTCCAGGCCGTGTTCACCAATGCGATCGGCCGGACGCTCCCGAACTTCGTCGTCGGCACCGGTCGCGGCGTCGTCACCGAGGCGCGCATTCATATCGCGCTGTGGATCCTGCTCGCGGCGGCATCCATTGCCTTCGGCTGGACCTGGCCGCTCAAGCTGTGGATCGTGCCGGCGCTGCTCGGCCAGCCCTTCCTGCGGGCCTTTCTTCTCGCCGAGCACGCGGCCTGCCCCGCCGTATCCAACATGCTGGAGAATTCCCGCACCACCATCACCTCGCGCCTCGTGCGCTTCCTGTGCTGGAACATGTCCTTCCATGCCGCCCATCACACCATCCCCACGGTGCCGTTCCACCGCACCCAGGAGCTGACCTACCTCATCGCCCGGCAGCTCGAGATTACCTCGCTCGGCTATGTCGCGGCGCATCGCGAGATCCGCGCCGCCTGGGCCGACCATGGCGCCGACACCGAAGCCTCCTTGTGACGATCCGCTTCAGCCGCTCACGATCAGCGGCGCCACATCGACAACGCCCGGGGTCATCGAGCCTATAGCGAGCGTGGCAGATAGGTCCAGGAGATGGCGCCGCAGATCATCATCCACACCGCCAGGAGGACGAAGGTCACGCTGACCGGTGCGAACAGGAGCGCGATGGCATAGACCGCCGAGGGGATGAGGTCGGAGAGCTCGAGATAGGTTCGGTACACCCCGGTCATCGCCGCCCGCTCGCGGGTCCGCACCGACCGGAGGAACGGGATCGAGCCGATGCCGTCGAGGCAGCTCGCCGCCAGCGCGCCGCCGATCAGAAGCGCCGCCGCGAGCACCGGCATCTTGAAGAAGCCGGCGATGCCCGCCGCCGCGGCACAAAAGGCTGCCGCCATGTAGGAGCCGCTGATCACCTTGCGCACGCCCACCCGCTCGGCGATCCGGCCGGCGAGCACTGCGGTCACCAGCACCGCGTTGCCGGCCGATACCAGCAAGCCGCCGGTGGTCTTGCTCATGCCGCTCGTCACCATGAGCAGCGGCCCATAGGTGAAGAACGTTGTCCAGAAGCAGGAGCGCCCGAAGGCGACCAGCCAGGCCAGCCTGAGCCGCGGCTGGGCGGCGAAGCGGCCCACCCCGGCGAGCGGATTGGGCGGCGGCTTGAGCTTGGCCGGCCCGATGGCTTCGGTGAGGCGCAGATAGGCGAAGAGCAGCAGCACCAGAAATGCCACCACGGCAGCGAAGCAGTGCGGCGCCCATACGCCATAGCGGGTGTAGAGATAGATGCCGAGCGCCGGGCCGAGCGTCCATGACAGGGTCGACATGGCAAGGCGCTGCGGCTCCGCCCGGACGAAGGCCGAGCGCGGAATATGGTCGAGAATATAGAGATTGAGGGTGATCGACAGGCAGGCGGCGCCGAAATTCCGGAGCAGCATGCCGCCCATCTGGCCCGGTATCGTGAAGGTGACGAAGGCAAGCGCCGCCAGCATCAGGCAGACCGCGCCCAGCGAATAGACGAAGCGCCGCGCCGTCCAGGCTATCAGGGTCGGAATGAGCAGCGTGCCGCAGAGCGTCAGCACGCCGACGACGGTAAAGATCTCGCTGACCTTCTGGCTCGATTGGACGAGGTCATAGGCCTGGATCGACACCACGCCGGAGATGGTGGCCCGCGCCAGCGATTCGGTGGCGAACAGCACGGCGAACCGCGTCGCGGTCGGTTTCGGTGCCGACGACAGCCAGGTGGTCGCTGTCGAAGGGTAGGTCATGGGAAGGCGGGGCCTTCGCCTGCCTCCCCTTCCCCGCTTTCCTCGAGACGCTCGACCGAAACGACCTTCTCGCCGTCGCCCTTGAACACGATCACCCCTTGCGTCGACCGACCGGCCACCCGGATCTCGTCGACGCCGCAGCGGATGATCTGGCCGCCGGCCGTCACCAGCATGATCTGGTCGTCATGCTCGACCGGGAAGGAGGCGACGATCGGCCCGTTGCGCTCGTTGACCGCCATCGCGACGATGCCCTTGCCGCCGCGCCCGGTGATCCGGTATTCGAACGCCGAGGTGCGCTTGCCGAAGCCATTGGCCGAAACGGTCAGGACATATTGCTCGGCGGCACTCATCGCGGCATAGCGCTCCGGCGCCAGGGCCGGCGCGTCGCTGCCGACCTCCTCGCCGTCGCCGGGCGCGATCTCCCCCTCTTCGCCGGCGATGGCCCGGCGCATCTTCATATAGGCGGCACGCTCCTCGGGATCGGCCTCGAAATGGCCGAGGATCGACATCGAGATGACGCTGTCGCCCTCGCCAAGGGCGACGCCGCGCACGCCGACCGAGTTGCGCCCGGCGAACACCCGCACCTCGGTGACGGAGAAGCGGATGCATTGCCCGCCCCGGGAGGTGAGCAGCACGTCGTCGGTTTCGAGGCAGGTCGCCACGCCGATGATCGAGTCGCCCTCATCGAGCTTCATCGCGATCTTGCCGTTACGGTTGATCTCGGTGAAATCGGAGAGCTTGTTGCGCCTGACCGTGCCGCGCGCGGTGGCGAACATGACGTCGAGGGTCTGCCACCTGGCCTCGTCCTCGGGCAGCGGCATGATCGAGGTGATCCGCTCGCCCTCCGCCAGCGGCAGCAGATTGACCAGCGCCTTGCCGCGCGCCTGCGGCCCGCCGAGGGGCAGTCGCCACACCTTCATCTTGTAGGCCATGCCGCGCGAGGAAAAGAACAGGATCGGCGCATGGGTGTTGGCGACGAACAGCTTGGTGACGAAATCCTCCTCGCGCGTCTGCATCGCCGAGCGGCCTTTGCCGCCGCGGCGCTGGGCGCGGTAGGTGACGAGCGGCACCCGCTTGATGTAGCCGGCGTGGCTCACCGTCACCACCATGTCCTCGCGCTGGATCAGGTCTTCGTCCTCGACCTCGCCTTCCTGGTCGACGATCTCGGTCCGCCGCGGCGTTGCGAACTCGGCCCGGGCGGCGGCGAGCTCGGTCTTGATGATGGCGAGCACCCGCGCCCGCGAGCGCAGGATGGCGAGATAGTCCTCGATCTCCTGGCCGAGCTTCACCATCTCGTCGCCCACCTCGTCGCGACCAAGCGCGGTCAGCCGCTGCAGGCGCAATTCGAGGATGGCGCGGGCCTGGTCCTCGGAGAGGCGGAAGGTACCCGCCTCGGTCAGGCGGTGGCGGGGATCGTCGATCAGACGGATGATCGGCGCCATGTCGCCGGCCGGCCAGTCGCGCGCCATGAGCTCGCTCTTGGCGGTCGGCGGGTCGGGGGCGTTGCGGATGAGGCGGATGACCTCGTCGATATTGGCGACCGCGATGGCGAGGCCGACCAGGATGTGCGCCCGCTCCCGCGCCTTGTTGAGCAGGAACTTGGTGCGCCGGGTGACGACCTCCTCGCGAAAGGCGATGAAGGCCTGCAGCAGATCCTTGAGATTGAGCACCTCCGGCCGGCCGCCGGTCAGCGCAACCGAATTCACCCCGAAGGTGGTCTGCAGCGCCGAGAACCGGTAGAGCTGGTTGAGCACCACATCGGCGAGCACGTCGCGCTTGACCTCGATGACGACGCGCATGCCGTGGCGGTCGCTTTCGTCGCGGATGTCGGAGATCCCCTCGATGCGCTTGTCGCGCACGCCCTCGGCGATCCGCTCGATCATCGCCGCCTTGTTCACCTGGAAGGGGATCTCGGTGATGATGATGGCTTCGCGGTCGCGGCGGATCTCCTCGATCGCCACCTTGCCACGCATGACGATCGAGCCGCGGCCGTTGTGGAAGGCGGCGCGGATGCCGGCCCGGCCGAGAATGATGCCGCCGGTCGGGAAGTCGGGCCCCGGCACGATCCTGATCAGGTCGTCGATGGTGAGCGCCGGGTCGTCGATCAGCGCCACCGTCGCATCGATGATCTCGCCGAGATTGTGCGGCGGAATGTTGGTGGCCATGCCGACGGCAATGCCGCCGGCGCCGTTGGCCAGGAGATTGGGGAAGCGCGCCGGCAGGACGACAGGCTCGCTCTCGGAATTGTCGTAATTGGGCTGGAACTCGACCGTGTCCTTGTCGATGTCCTCGAGCAGCGCATGCGCCGGCTTGCCCATGCGGACCTCGGTGTAGCGCATCGCCGCCGGCGGGTCGCCGTCGACCGAGCCGAAATTGCCCTGCCCGTCGAGCAGCGGCAGGCGCATCGAGAATTCCTGCGCCATGCGGACCAGCGCGTCATAGATCGACTGGTCGCCATGGGGATGATATTTGCCGATCACGTCGCCGACGACGCGGGCCGACTTGCGATAGGGCTTGTTCCAGTCGTAGCCGTTCTCGTTCATCGAATGGAGAATGCGGCGGTGCACCGGCTTGAGCCCGTCGCGCACGTCGGGCAACGCCCGCGCCACGATGACGCTCATGGCGTAGTCGAGATAGGAGCGGCTCATTTCCTCCTCGATCGCGATGGGGCGGATGTCGCCCGCTTCGCGATCCGAGGGAGGGTCGGGATTTTTGGTCTGGGACATGCAGGAAATGAAAGCCGTGTGCGGTGAGTAGGGAGTAGCGAATACTCACCGAACTGTCATCCCCCGTCTTGCCGGGGAAAAGCTATGAAATTCGGACAGGCCGAGAAGACCGCCATTTGGACCGGTGAGATTGTAGCGCCGGCGACCTTCCTTCTCCCCATTGACGCCGGGAGAAGGAAGAGCGGTTTCGGGATCTTGGTCAGATCCGCTTGAAACGGATGCTGGCGGCGCGGAACCAACCCGCCTCGCGCACCACGGGCGCGCAGGTGGTCCGGCCCGACATCCACTTCTGGAAGGCGACGCACAGCTGGCCGCGGCTGACACTCCAGCGGCCTCGGTCCGAGCGCGACGCCATCCTCCCGATCAGCGACCCGTCGCGCAGCGCGGTGATCTTCAAAGGTACGACTCCCGAGGCAACGGCATGGAATGTCCCGGGGAAAAGAGCGCGCAGAGCTGTCTGACTGAGTGTTTCACCAGCCTGCGCAGGTGCCAGCCCCGCTATAGACAGAATTCCCACAAGCGCCATCGTTCGGAATGCTTTCATAAGGTTTTCCCCTCATGTGAGTTTGTTTGGTGAACGCCACAGATCGCCCGCGAATTACCGTTCCCCGCGACACCGCGGATTGTACCATCTTCTGGCCAAGGCGGCGCTTAAAAGCCTACCGAATGTGCAGATTTGAAGGCGATTGAGCGGCGGACTTCACTCAAAAAGGCACTTCATCATCGAGGTCTCGCGAAAATGAGTTTCGTTCCTGCGGCCGATTGCCGCTTGGGCGGTCGAGCGGCGTGGACTGTCCGAACTCGTCCTGCCAGCCGGTGCCGCCGGCGGCGGCGCTATCGCCACTGCCGCGGCTGTCGAGCAGAGCAAGCTCGCCGCGGAAGCGTTGCAGCACCACCTCGGTCGTATATTTCTCGGCCCCCGCCTGGTCGGTATATTTGCGGGTCTGCAACTGACCCTCGACATACACCTTCGAGCCCTTCTTCAGATATTGTTCCGCTACCTTGGCGAGGTTCTCGTTGAAGATGACCACCCGGTGCCACTCGGTGCGTTCCTTGCGCTCTCCGCTCTGCTTGTCCCGCCAGGTTTCCGAGGTGGCGACCGACAGATTGACCACCGGCTCGCCGGAGGCCATCCGCCTGACCTCGGGATCCCTCCCGAGATTTCCGACCAGGATCACCTTGTTCACAGAACCCGCCATGTCCGTCACCCCTTTCCCTTGTCGTCCGAGCCTTGATCGTTCGTCTTATGTTCGCTCCTTTCCTCCCCGTCAAGCATGAATGGAAATGCCATGCCGCAACCCATCTTCACCGCCAAGGCGCCAAAGCCGTTTTCCAATTACAGTCAAGGAGTTGAGGTCGAGGCCGGGGCCCGCCTCCTGTTCGTCTCCGGCCAGGTCGGCGTCGATGCCGCCGGCAATCTCGGCAAAACCGAGAAGGCCCAGCACGAGCTCGCCTGGGACAACGTCCTGAGCATCCTCGAGAGCGCCGGCATGACCGGAGCCGATATCGTCGAATGCAGCATCTACATCACCAACCCCGAGGCAGTGGCGCTTTACCGCGAGGTCCGCGACCGCAAGCTCAAAGGGGCAAGGCCCGCCGCGACGCTGCTGATCGTGGCCGGTCTCGCCGATCCGCGATTCGTGGTCGAGGTGGGCGTGGTCGCCGCCCGCAAATAGCTTGAAAACGGGCGCGTCGGAATCCAATCAGGTCGAATTTGCGAGTCCCGCGCCTTCCATCGAAAGATCGACCATCAATGACGAAGCTTTATGACTGCTTCAAATGCCCGGGCTATTGCTGCTCCTATCCGGTGATCGTGGTCTCGCGCTTCGATCTGGCCCGGATCGCCCGCCATTTCGGCGTGACCGAGGAGGAGGCCGAGCGCCGCTTCACCACCTCGAAGCACGGCTACCGCCGCATCATGCGCCGCAAGGCCGATCCGCATTTCGGCCGCATTTGTCGCTTTTTCGACATTAAGGCGCGGCGCTGCACGATCTATGAGGCACGCCCCCGTGTCTGCCGCTCATTTCCCGGCGAAGGGCGCTGCGGCTACTACGACTTCCTGCGCTTCGAACGCAAGGGACAGCAGGATCCCGATTATGTGTCGACCACTTGGCATCACGAAGACTGACGATCAGCTCAACCCGGTTCACCGCCGCTGCGGGATCTGCGCCTCGACGATGCGGAACGCCCTGGTGATGATGACGGTGAGGAGCACATAGACCGAGGCCACCAGCAGCAGCGGCTCATAGATCCGATAGGTGTCCTGCCGGATCATGTTGGCGACGCCGAAGAGGTCCATGACCGTGATGGTGGCGGCAAGCGGCGTCGATTTGAGCTGCAGCACCGTTTCGCCGGCAAGGGTCGGCAGCACCATGCGCAGCGCGCGCGGCAGCCACACCCGCCGGACCACCTGGAACGGCGTCATACCGAAGGCGCGCGCCGCCTCGATCTCGCCGCGCGGCACGCCGGCAAGCGCGCCGCGGATGACCTCGCCCTCATAGCCGGCGAAGCTCAGCGAGAAGGCGAGCACGGCGTAGATGAAGCCCTCGCGCAGCACCGGCCAAATGAAGCTGTGGCGGATCGACGGCATCATCGGAAAGAGCGAGCCGAGCCCGTAATAGAGCAGCCACACCTGGATCAGCAGCGGCGTGCCACGGATGATGGTGCAGAAGCCCCGCGCCGGCATCGACAGGAACCAGGGTCCGGTCACCTGCGCAAGCCCGATCGGCACTGCGCCCAGCATGCCGAACACCACCGACAGCACCAGGAGCTCGATGGTGACGACAAGCCCCCACACCAGCGCCGGGAAATAGGTGAATATCCAGGACCAATCCATCCGCGAGCCTCACCGATGCTGCGGCATGCCACGGCGCAAGTGCCGCTCGAGGCGCCGGAACAGCTGATTGGATAGGAGCGTGATGGCGAGATAGATTGCGCCCGCCGCCATGAAGAAGGTGAAATAGGCCTTGGTCACGCCGGCAGCCTGGCGGGTCTCGAGCGCGAGCTCGCCATAGCCGACAACGGCCAGCAGCGCGGTGTCCTTGGTCAGCACCTGCCAGAGATTGGCGAGGCCGGGCATGGCATAGGGCAACATGGCGGGGATGACGATCCGCTGCCAGCGCTTGAACGGACTCATGCCGAAGGCGCGCGCCGCCTCGATCTGGCCGATCGGCACCGCCAGGATGGCGCCCCGCAGCACCTCCGTCGCATAGGCGCCCTGGACAAAGCCGAGAACCCCGATTCCGGCCACCAGCCCGCTCAGCGAAACGGCGCCAATGTCGTAGCGGGCCAGGACGTTGTTGAGCATCGTCGTGCCGGCATAATAGAGCAGCAGGATGAGCAGAAGCTCCGGCACCGCCCGCACCAGGGTCGTATAGCCTTCGGCGATCGTGAGCAGCACCTGGTTGCCGGACAGCTTGGAGAGCGCGCCGATCATGCCGAGCATCAGGCCGAGGAGATAGGCGAAGATCGCGATCTCGAGGGTGTTGACGGCGCCGCGCAGAAGGTTGCCGCCCCACCCTGGCGGCGAGAGGGAGAGGAGCTCGAAGATGGTCTGCCCGGATTGCAAGCCGCCCCTCCCATGAAGCACCTTTCGCCAGACAAGGTCCGCGACAGGCGCTTCTTCTCGCGCGCTTCACTCTCCAGGCATGCGGCCCGGAGAGCGAGCGCATAAGCGAAAGATCAACCTCCGTAAATGTCGAAGTTGAAATACTTCTTGGTGATCTTATCGTAGTCGCCCGATTCGCGGACCTTCTTGATGGCCGCATTGAGCTTTTCGCGCAGCGCCGTGTCTTCCTTGCGCACACCGCCGCCGACACCCGGGCCGAGAACCTCGGGATCCTCCGCCACATTGCCCTTCATGTCGCAGCAGGCCTTGCCCTGGTCGGTGGCCAGGAAGGCACCGAGGGCGATGGAGTCGGCCTGCACCGCATCGACGCGACCGGCCGACAGATCCTGATTGGCCTCGTCCTGGGTCTGATAGGTCTTCACCTTGGCTCCGGCCGGCACATAGTGCTTCTCGACATAGTTCTGGTGCACGGTCGACACTTGAACGCCGATCGTCTTGCCCTTCAGATCGTCGGGCGCGACGCCGAACTTTTCGTCCTTCGGTCCGATGATCGCTGTCGGGGTGTTGTAATATTTATCGGTGAACTCGATCACCTTCTTGCGCTCATTGGTGATCGACATCGAACTCCAGATCACGTCGATCTGCTTGGCCTGAAGGGCCGGGATGATGCCGTCCCACGACGTCTCGACGATCTTGCATTCCCCGTTCATCGCCTTGCAGACGGCATCCATAAGATCGATTTCCCAGCCGACCCATTTACCGGACGCATCTTTCGAGGCAAATGGAGGATAGGGTTCAGGCGCCATGCCGAAGCGAATGGGCGCGGCATTGGCACCCGCCACGCCGGCAACCACTGCAAGAGCAGCCGCGGCAGCGATTTTCATGAGCGTTTTCATTAAGTTAACTTCCTCCCTTAAGCCAATCGGAGACTTTTGCCTTTGGTTATGCGTTCCCGCAAGGGCGGACCATTGGCCCCTGGGTCCCTAATGATAAGGATACGAGTATCTTCCTCGCCCGGCAATTGCACTCTCTGATCAGAGCCGGGTTTGCGAGTCTGTGGGAATCGACTATCGCTAACCGCCTGGAGAAGGGGGGAGAGGCGTGATACCCGACAAGCAGAGAGTGGCGCTGGTTTCGCTCGCGGCAAGCGCGCTCCTCGCCGCCGCCAAATTCATCGCCGGCCTCGTCACCGGTTCCTTGGCGATCCTGTCGGAGGCAGTGCATTCGCTCATCGATTTCGGTGCCACGGCCGTCACCTATTCGGCGGTGCGCTTCGCCGACCGGCCGCCGGACGACACGCATCATTTCGGCCATGCCAAGGCCGAAAGCGTCGCGGCGCTGATCGAGACCGGTCTCCTGTTCCTCACCACCGCCTGGATCATCTATGAGTTCGCTGTCGCGCCTGATCGCCGGCCAGAACGATGTCGCGGTGACCTGGTGGGCCGTCGCCATCATCGTCGGTTCGATCATAATCGATTGGAACCGCTCGCGGGCGCTGCGCCAGGCGGCGGAGGCCCATGCCAGCGAAGCGCTCGCCGCCGACGCCCTGCATTTCAGCTCCGACATGTGGAGCTCGGCCGCGGTCATCATCGGCCTCCTGCTGGTCTGGTACGGACTGCCCGCCGCCGATTTCGATCGCCGCCCTGGTGGTGGCCGGCTTCGTCGCATTGGCGGCCCTGCGGCTCGGGCAGCGCACCTTGGCGAGCCTGCTCGATGCCGCGCCCGAAGGCGCCGTCGCGGTCATCGAGGAGGCGGCGGAGCTGACGCCGGGCGTGCTCGGGGTGAGCAAGGTCAGGGTGCGGCCGGCCGGTCCGACCCTGTTCTTCGATGTCGACATCAAGGTTCGGCGCACCCTGCCCTTCGACGAGGTCGACGCCATCAAATCGGCCTTCGTCGCCGCCGTGCGGCAGCGCTTCCAGGGCGCCGACGTCTCGGTGACGACCGTGCCGGTGGCGCTCGACGACGAGACAGTGTTCGAGAAGGCCATGCTGCTCGCCGGCCGCCGCGGGCTCAATGTCCATCATTTGACAGCGCAGCATATCGAGGACCGCCTGTCGGTCGCGCTCGACCTCGAGGTCGAGCGGGATATGCCGTTTGCCGCCGCCCACGAGATCGCCACCGCGCTCGAGCAGGACATCCGCGGCGAGCTCGGCAGCGAGGTCGAGGTCGAGACCCATATCGAGCCGCTGGAGGCGCGGGTCCTCACCGGTGAGGACGCCTCGGCCGACCGGCTGGCCGAAATCGAGCGGCTTCTCAGCGATATCGCCGCCGACGGGCCGCTGACCGAGATCCACAATGTCCGGGTCCGGGTCAATGACGACGGCATTTTCGTCGCCTTTCACTGCCAGGTCGACGGCGCCCGCAGCGTCGAATTCGTGCATGCAGCAGTCGACCGGCTGGAGAAGACGCTGCGCGAGAGGCTGCCCCGGGTGCGGCGCATCATCGCCCACGCCGAGCCGCTTGGGCGCCCGGCTCATTAGGAATGCATATGAGTGTGCCGAACGGCACAGGCGACCGGATGATCCTTGCTATGATGCCTCGGGAGTCAAGCTGGGGGGTCTGCAATGACGGGCATCGGAAAAGCCTTCTTTCATTCGAGCAAGGCGGAGCACACGGGCCATCAGAGGGTGCATGTTCCGCGGGCCGGCGAAGCGAGGGCCGTCGGGCGCACCAGCTTCTGGTCGCACAGGGGCGACAAGCTCGAAGTGAAATTTCTGCGGTCCGCTGTCGGAAAGCCTGGCGTCTGGACGGAAAAGAGGATCGAGCGAATCGAGAAGAGGCTTGGCGCGAAACTGCTGAAACGGCTCGATGCCCAACCGATCCGCCTGGCCGACGGAACAAAGCTTCACCTTGGTGACATGCTTCTCGGTGCGCTCGCAATCGATAGAAGAGACTTTCGGTTGGACCCCGAAACGAAGAAGAAAATCGACGGCATAGACCTCGGGTCGCTTGTCGATTGTGTCACGGACGAGGATGGACAGGAGCGGGGTTCCCAAATCGAGGGCGCAATCGACGCTTACGAAGCATTTCAGAGCGGTCTGCCCTTGGACCAACAAACCCGAGACTTGACCTCTCCCGAAACAATTTTCATTCGCCGATGCGTGGCATATGCCGCCGCCAGTGGCGAATTGACCAACGATGCCTTCGATCGCGCCAATTGGAACCTGCGCCAGGTCCGTCAAGTCGCTGGCGAGCTCGGTCTGTCGGGAAAGTGGGGCGATGCCCTGATGACGAAGATGAACAGGACGAACGCCCTGGCGAGCTTCACGATCCTCCCCACGCTCGGTGAGGACCGCATGGCGAATCTTGGCTATGGAGTCCACTGCAAGCTGCGAGAGGTTGCTGGGGAACTCGCGAAGGCCAAGCCGGAAGAGGAGATCAAGGTGACGGCCGAGATGGCGATCCGGGCGCGTTTTGAGGCATTTCAGAAGGGTCTGCCGGCTGAGCAGCGGACGCCACCACCGACCAGCTCCGAGCTGGCTTTCATCGAACATTGCGAGCAGCAGGCCGAGGTGCTTGGCGAGACGGCGGAGAGTGGCCTGGCTGTCGCCAATTATAACCTCTGTCGCATTCGCGAGTTCGCGCGCGAGCTGAAGATGCCCTCATACCTGCGCGATAAAATTCTCGAGGATCCTTTGTTGTTGCAAGATATCACCAAAACGAAGATCAGCCGCACGCCCGGGGACGGCCCCGGCAACGCGCCGGGATATGACGTCTATCTGAAGCTCCGGCAGGTCGGGGACCAGCTGATGCGGCTGTAGAGACAATCTTTTGTTAGCCTTGTTGCGGCAGACTGGCGGGGTCGGGGGACGTCCGTAAGCGTGGGAGTGTAGGGAGATGGGGGAGAGCCTGATCGGCCGCCTCAAGGGTGTGCTTGCCAAGAAGCCCGCGGCGGAGACTGCCGCTACGGAACAGCCGGCTCTTGACCCCCCGGCACCGGATCAGCCTGCGATCGATCGGACGGCGGCGGTGCAATGCGCCGGCCCGGCCGTGGTCCAGCAAGATCCTCTCCTGCCATCGCCGGCGTCCTCCAGGGATGCGGGCGAGGCCGACCGGCTGGTCCCCATCGAATTCCGCGCCCTCGTCCCCAACGAGGCTGCCGCCCGCGAGATTGCCGAGGTGTCGCGCCGCGGCAGCGACTGCATCGATGCTGCATCGAGCCCGTCCGGGCGCGGCGATCTTGCCTGGCAGGTCCTCGTAACGCTCACCATGATCCCGAAGCCCGAGGCGATCCGCGACAATGTCGAGCTCGTCGCCCTGTTTTCGTCGCGGTTCGGCGGCCGGGCCGATGGCTGGCAGATGCGCGAGCGGCCGACCGCCGGCTATCTCACATAGCGCAACGTCAATGCAGCGGCGCCGACCGCGATGTTGGCGCCGCCTGCCTGCACCTGGGCGCTGAAGGGCTGCAGCGAGATCGAACGCTCGGAGCCGCCGATCAGGGCATTGGCGCCGAGACCGGCCCCGACCGTCGCCTCCACCGAGGCGCCGCCATAGGAACCGGAAAGCGCCCCGCTCCGCAGAATGCTGGTGGGCGCAAACACGATCCATTTGAGATAGGATACGCCGGTCGAGCCGATGTCGATGCCATATTTCCGCATGCTGCCGCGATAGCGCTCGCGCCGCCCGTCGGCGCCGCTGAAGTCGCAGTAAAGCGGCTTCATCGAGCCGAGGATGAACCCGCTTCCCCCGGCGATGACGCAGGTCAGCACCCCGACCTTGACCGTGTCCCGGGCAAGCGCCAGGCACGGCGCGGCGGCGATGAGAAAGGCGCTGGCAGCGATGATCGGGCGCTTCATGTTTTTCCCCTACCCGGCGAAAGCGGCATGCTAGCGGCTTTCTTCGAACAACTCCCGGCCAATCAGCATCCGGCGGATTTCCGAGGTTCCGGCCCCGATTTCATAAAGCTTGGCATCGCGCAACAGCCTGCCCGTTGCAAAATCGTTGATATAACCATTGCCGCCCAGGCACTGGATGGCATCGAGCGCGATCGTCGTCGCCTTTTCCGCCGCATAGAGGATCGCTCCCGCCGCGTCCTTGCGGGCCGTTTCGCCCCGGTCGCAGGCCCGCGCCACCGCATAGACATAGGCCCGCGCCGCGCTCATCGTCGTATACATGTCGGCAAGCTTGCCCTGCATCAGCTGGAAGCTGCCGATCGGCTGGCCGAACTGCTTGCGCTCATGGACGTAGGGCACGACCAGATCGAGCGCGGCCTGCATGATGCCGAGCGGTCCCGCTGCCAGCACCGCCCGCTCGTAATCGAGGCCCGACATCAGCACCTTGACGCCGCGATCGAGCTCGCCGAGCAGGTTCTCCTGCGGCACCTCGCAGTCCTCGAAGACGAGTTCGCCGGTGTCGGAGCCGCGCATGCCGAGCTTGTCGAGCTTCTGGGCGGTGCTGAAGCCCGCGAACCCGCGCTCGATGATGAAGGCGGAGATGCCGTGGGCGCCTGCCGCCGGATCGGTCTTGGCGTAGACGACCAGCACGTCGGCCACCGGCCCGTTGGTGATCCAGAATTTGCTGCCGTTGAGGACGAAGCGATCGCCGCGCCGGTCGGCCCTGAGCCTCATCGCGACGACGTCGGAGCCGGCGCCCGCCTCCGACATGGCGAGCGCGCCGACATGCTCGCCCGAGATCAGCTTGGGCAGGTACCGCCGCTTGTGCTCGTCGCGACCGTTGCGCCGGATCTGGTTGACGCAGAGATTGGAGTGGGCGCCATAGGACAGCCCGACCGCCGCCGAGCCGCGGCTGATCTCCTCCATGGCGATGCAGTGCTCGAGATAGCCGAGCCCGGCCCCGCCAAATTCCTCCTCGACGGTGATCCCGAGGACGCCGAGGGCGCCAAGCTCCGGCCACAGCGCGCGGGGGAATTCATTGCTGCGGTCGATCTCGGCCGCAATCGGCGCGATATGGTCATCGCTGAACGTCCGCACGCTGTCGCGGATCATGTCGGCGGTCTCGCCGAGGCCGAAATCCAGCATCGGATAGCGGTTGCTGGCCATAATGCGCCTGTCTCCCCTATGGCGGTGTGCAGCTTATCGCACTTCCCGGCGCCCCAGCCAACAGCATCGCGCTCGGCCGCGGCTACATCAACCACCATGCCGCAAGCCCGAGAAAGGCGAAAAATCCCACGACATCGGTCACCGTGGTGACGAACACTCCCGAGGCAACCGCCGGGTCGACGCCCAGCCAGTCGAGGGTGAGCGGAATGATGATGCCGGCCAGCGCCGCCGCCAGGAGATTGATGATCATGGCCGCGCCGATGACCATGCCGAGGCCGTTCGAGCCGAACCACCAGATGGCGAACAGGCCCATGATGACGGCAAACAGCAGGCCATTGACCAGCCCGACCGCGCATTCCCGCCAGATGACCCGGAGCGCATTGAGCCGCCCGAGATTGCGGGTGGCGATGGCGCGCACCGCCACCGTCATGGTCTGGGTGCCGGCATTGCCGCCCATCGAGGCGACGATCGGCATCAGCACGGCCAGCGCCACCATCTGCTGGATCGTCGCGTCGAACAAGGCGATCACCGAGGAAGCGAGAATGGCCGTTGCCAGGTTGACCAGCAGCCAGCCAAAGCGGTTGCGGGTGATCGTCCAGACATTGGCCGTGAGCTCCTCATGGCCGACGCCGCCGAGATGAAGGATCTCCTCGGTCGCCTCCTCCTGGATGATGTCGACCACGTCATCGATCGTCAGCATGCCGACAAGGCGCCCGTTCTCGTCGACCACGGCGGCCGAGAACAGATTGTACTTGCCGAAGCGGAAGGCGATGTCCTCCTGGTCGTCGTCGACCTTGAACACCTGCTGTTCCTCATCCATCAGCGCGGCGATGCGGGCGTGGTCCGGCGCCCTGAGCAAGCGGCTGAGCGGCACCACGCCAATCAGGTGAAAGGCCGGATCCACGACGTAGATTTCGAGGAAGCTTTCCGGCAAATCATGGTCGCGGCGCAGATGATCGAGCGTCTGCCGGACGGTCCAGAATGCCGGCACCGCCACGAACTCCGTCTGCATCAGACGGCCGGCGGAATATTCCGGATAATCGAGGGCGCGGGTGAGAGCCACGCGCTCCTCGGCAGGGACGCCGGCGAGGATCTCGCGCTGATCCGCCTCGTCCATGTCCTCGATCAGATAGGCGGCATCGTCGGTGTCGAGCTGGCCGACCGCCGAGGCGATGACCGGATTGGGCAGCGCCTCCATCAGCTCGTCGCGGACTGCCTCGTCGAGCTGGGGCAAGGCCTCGACGTCGAAATCACGGCCCAGGAGCTCGATCAGCCTGATGCGCTCGTCCGAGTTGAGCGCCATGATGAGGTCGGCGAGGTCGGCCTCATGCAGGTCGTCGGTCAGCCGGCGTGCCGCCGCGCCGTCGCTCGCGGCGATGGCAGCGCGAATCGTGGCCACGAATTCGGGCCGGAGCAGCCCGTCCTCGTCGCGAATGTCTTCGATCGCAGCGCTTTCCGCCATCAACGGCCCTGCTTTCATGGTCTCAAATCGGCGAGGGGCTCCAGCCGCGCGATTGCCATCCCACGAAAGGGGTGTCAAACACAAAGCCTAAAGGGACGCATGACCGTTCGATGACGCGCGAATTCCTGGCCAAGCTGGCCTGCCTCTTCGGCGGCGCCGTGTGGGGAATTTTCTGGATTCCGCTGCGCCGGCTCGAAACGGACGGCATTCCCGGCCTGTGGGGAACGGCATTGTTCTTCGGGGTGCCGGCCCTGCTGCTGCTGCCGGTTGCCGTCCTGCGCCACCGCCGAACCACGGCGGGCGGTGTCAACCTCCAGCTGACCGCCGTGGCGGGCGCGCTGAGCCTCGGGCTCTATGCCGTCGGGTTGGTGTTCACCGACGTCATCCGCGCCATGGCGCTGTTCTACATGACGCCGTTGTGGAGCGCGCTGCTCGGCCGCATCGTGCTGAAACAGCGCATCACCGTGGTGCGCGCCGTCACCATGGCGCTGGCGCTCGCCGGCATGCTGACGATGTTCGGTCTCGGCGAGAGCTGGCCGCTGCCGCGCAACACCGGCGACTGGATGGGGCTCGCGGCGGGGCTGTCATGGGCGGTGTCCGCGGTCCGGCTGCGCCAGGATCATGCCAATTCCGCCCTCGACCTGACCGTGTGGAGCTTCCTGTGGTGCGCGCTTCTGGTGACGGCCGGCGCCGGGCTCGCCGAGGCCGGCGCGATGCCCGACCTCCACACCCTGCTGGCGCCCCTGCCTTGGCTCGTGCCGGTGGCGCTGCTCATGGTGTTGCCATGCGGCCTCGCCTCGACCTGGGGACCGAAGCACATCGATCCTGCCCTGGTCGGCATCCTGTTCATGACCGAAATCACGGTCGGCGGCATCACCGCCGCCCTGTGGGCCGGCGAGCCCTTTGGCCGGCGCGAGCTGGCCGGCGTGCTGTTGATTTCCGGTGCCGCCCTGATCGACAGCCTGTGGGACTTGTGGCAGGCCAGAAAAGCTGCTGGTGCGGTCGAGAGGACTCGAACCTCCACGGTGTTACCCACTAGCACCTCAAGCTAGCGCGTCTACCAATTCCGCCACGACCGCGTTACCTGGAGAGTGGCGTGGTGTATCAACCTGCTTGCGGCAAATCAAGGGGTCCGAACCCCATCGCTGAGGTCGAAGTGACAGTCTCGAGAAGAACCGATCTTGCGCTTGCGAGCCTGCGCGCCCCCGGCCGCGTCGCCTGGGAGACCGCGCCGGAACCGGTTCCCTACCCCGTTGCGGTCGCGGCGATGGAGGAGCGGGCAGCGGCGATCGCCGAGGGCAAGGCGGAACAGCTGGTGTGGCTGCTCGAGCATCCGCCGATCTATACCGCCGGCACCAGCGCCAAGCCCGCCGATCTCGTCATGCCGGAGCGCCTGCCGGTGTACCGCACCGGCCGCGGCGGCCAGTACACCTATCACGGCCCCGGCCAGCGGGTTGCCTATGTCATGCTCGACCTGCGCCGCCGCGGCGCCGACATCCGCACCTTCGTCGCCGGTCTCGAGAGATGGCTGATCCTGGCGCTTGCCGCTTTCGGCGTCGCCGGCGAGCGTCGCGAGGATCGGGTCGGCATCTGGGTCAGCCGGCCGGGGCCGCCGCCGCGCGAGGACAAGATCGCCGCCATCGGCGTCCGGGTGCGCCGCTGGGTGAGTCTCCACGGCATCAGCCTCAATGTCGCTCCCGACCTCACGCATTTCGCCGGCATCGTGCCGTGCGGCGTGCATGAGCATGGCGTCACCAGCCTGGCCGATCTCGGCATCGCAGCCACCATGGACGACGTCGATGCCGCCCTGCGCGAATCATTCAGGCAGGTCTTCGAGAGAATGAATAGCGGTTGAACGCCGGTCTCAGATTCCATTCAGGTCCAAAGCCTTAGAACTGCGGTCATGAACGGCGGCGTCGTGTCGCCTCACCATAAAGCAAGGAAACGACCCATGATCCGCAAGACCCTCATCGGTATCGCCACTGCCATCGCCATGATGGCTGCCGCTGCGACCTCGGCGAACGCTCATTCCATTGCCATTGGGTTCGGTTATGGCGGCCCTGGCTGGGGCGGCGGCTACGGCCCAGGCTATGGCTGGGGCGGTGGTGGCTATGGCTATGGCTTGACCCCCGGCTATGACGCGTGCCGCCCGGTGGTCGTCGGCTACCGCATGAAGCGGGTGTGGTTCCACGGCATGCCGAAATTCGTCCAGGTACCGGTCTGGCGGACACGGTGCTTCTGATCACCCGCCTGGGGGACCTCTCCCTTCGAGACGGGGAGAGGTTGGGCGGAGCTGGGGGCCCGGGCAACCGCGGCCCCCTTTTTTATTTCGGGTCTAGCCGCCCTGCGCGGCCTTGGCCACTTCGGCGGCGAAATCGCCCGCTTCCTTCTCGATCCCTTCCCCGAGCTGATATCGGACGAAACCGGCAATCCGCACCGGCGCGCCGGTCTGCGCCTCGGCCTCCTTCAGCACTTGCCCCACCGATTTGGCACTGTCATGCACATAGGCCTGCTCGAGCAGCGTGTGCTCCTTGGCGAAGCTCTTGAGGCCGCTCTCGAAGATCCGCTGCAGCACATTGTCAGGCTTTCCGGCATTTTTCTCGGCGAGAATCGCCTTCTCGCGCTCCAGCACATCGCGAGCGACGCCGCCGAGATCGAGCGCCACCGGGTTGGTCGCCGCAATATGCATGGCGAGCTGGCGGGCCAAAGCGGCGAGCTTGCCGGCGTTGCCCGCCGATTCGACCGCCACCAGCACGCCGATCTTGCCGAGACCCGGCGCGATCTGATTGTGCAGATAGCTGCCGACGACGCCCTGCTCGACGCGCAAGAGGGCGGTGCGGCGGAGATTCATGTTCTCGCCGATCGTCGCCACCATTTCCGCAAGCTTGTCGGCGATCCGCTGCCCCGACTGCTGATAGAGCGAGTCCCTGAGCTTCTCGACGTCGCCGCCGGCCTTGAGCGCCGCTGCGGCGATAGCGTTGACCATGGCCTGGAAATCAGGATTGCGGGCGACGAAATCGGTCTCGGAATTGACCTCGACGAGCGCCCCCACGCGGTCCGCGACGGCGAGCCCGATCAGCCCCTCCGCGGCAACCCGCGAGGCCTTTCGCGCCGCCTTGGCGATGCCCTTGGCCCGGAGCCAGTCCACCGCCGCCTCGAGATCGCCGCCGGTCTCCGACAGCGCCTTCTTGCAGTCCATCATGCCGGCGCCGGTCTTCTCGCGCAGGTCCTTCACCATCGATGCGGTAATGTCGGCCATCTCGATTGCCTCGTGCTCGAATCAGGGTGCGGCCGGAGCGGCGGCGGCCTCGTTCGGCGCCATGTCGGGGAGAACTTCCGGATGCGGTTCCTCGACCTCGCCCAGATCGGCACCGGCGAGCTGGGAGCTCTGCGAGATGCCTTCGATGGCGGCACGCGAGATCAGGTCGCAATAGAGGCTGATGGCCCGCCCGGCATCGTCATTGCCCGGGATCGGATAGGCGACACCCTTGGGATCGCAGTTCGAATTGAGGATCGCCACCACCGGAATTCCGAGGCGGTTGGCTTCCTTGATGGCGATCGCCTCCTTGTTGGTGTCGATCACGAACATGATGTCGGGCAGCCCACCCATGTCCTTGATGCCGCCGAGCGCCTGGTCGAGCTTGTCACGCTCGCGTGTGAGATTGAGGAACTCGCGCTTGCTGTAGCCCTGGGCGCCCTTGCCGCTCATTTCATCGAGGGTGCGCAGGCGCTTGATCGAGTTGGAGATGGTTTTCCAATTGGTGAGCGTGCCGCCGAGCCAGCGCGAATTGATGTAATATTGCGCCGAGTTCTTGGCCGCCTCGGCGATCGGCTCCTGGGCCTGGCGCTTGGTGCCGACGAACAGCACCCGGCCGCCGCCGGCCACGACGTCGCGCACCGCCACCAGCGCCCGGTGCAGCAGGGGCACGGTCTGGGCCAGGTCGATGATATGGATCCCGTTGCGCGCGCCGTAGATGAAGGGCGACATCTTGGGGTTCCAGCGATGGGTCTGGTGGCCGAAATGCACGCCGGCTTCGAGCAGCTGGCGCATGGAAAAATCAGGCAATGCCATGCCTTGGCTTCCTTCTCCGGTTGAACGACCGCGGGCGGATGTGACCGGGACTCACCCGGCACCGGATGGACGGAGCGCTATGCGGGGGTAGTGTCCCTGCGCACCGGCCGCCATCCCGCGTGTGGATTGACGAAGGCGCCTATAGCCGAGTGGCCGGTGAAGATCAAGGCCGGCGGTCGGAGCGCCGGGTGAGGCGCTACAGATCCTCCACCGCCTCGACCCCGGGGATCGCCTTGATCGCCCCCTTCAGCGCCGGAGTGACGGTGAACCGGTTGCCGAGCCCGATGCGGGCCTCCCGGCCGTTCTCAAGCGGCAGGACGAGATGCACCGGCGAGCGGCCGCGATTGGTGAGCCGCGCCGCGACCGATTCAAGCACCGTTGGGCCGGCGAGATAGATGGTGAGGCCGGCGGAGAGCCCGGCGCTGATCTCCTCGAGCGGCTCGACGCCCTGCAGCCTGAGCTTCACATCCTCGCCGTCGACGTCGGCCTCGATGCGGAGAATGAGCGCCTTGCCGACCTCGAGCAGGTCGCGGCAGCCGGCGAGCGTGTCGGCGAAGCATACCGCCTCGAACTGACCGGTCGGATCGGAAAAGCCGATGAAGGCGAAGCGGTTGCCGCTGCGCGACGAACGGCGCTCCTGGCGATAGGTGACGGTGCCGATGAGCCGCGCCGCCTCCGCCCCCTTGAGGGCTTTCTCCCGGAAATGGGCATAGCTCTCCGCCCCGAGCCGGGCGAGCAGCGGCATATAATCGTCGAGCGGATGGCCCGAGAGGTAGAAACCCACCGCATCGAACTCGTGCCCCAGCCGCTCCATCGGCGTCCAAGCCGGCAGCTTCGGCAGCGGCAGCGCCTCGGCCGGTCCGCCGCTCGCCATGAACAGGTCGACCTGGCCGGCCTCGATCTCCGAACTGGTGCGGCTCGCCGTCGCCAGGATCGCCTCGACCCCGGCCAGGACCTCGGCACGGTTGCGGTGGAGGCCGTCGAAAGCGCCGGCCTTGGCCATGCTCTCGAGCGCCCGCTTGGTGAGAATGCGCGGATCGACCCGCCGCGCGAAATCGGCGAGCCCCGCGAACGGGCCGTCGCGGCGAACCGTTTCGACATGCTCGACCGCCGCCCGCCCGACATTCTTGAGCGCCGCCAGCGAGTAGAGGATGTCGCCGTCCCGCACCAGGAATTCGACGCCCGAGCTGTTCACCTCGGGCGGCCGGATCGCGACCTTGAGCCGCTGCGTCTCGCGCCGGAACACCTGCAGCTTGTCGGTATTGCCGAGATCCAGCGTCATCGAGGCGGCCAGGAACTCGACCGGGTGGTTGGCCTTCAGATAGGCGGTCTGGTAAGCGACGATGCCATAACAGGCGGCGTGCGATTTGTTGAAGCCATAGCCGGCGAACTTGGCCACCAGCTCGAAAATATAATCGGCCTGCGCCGGTTCGACGCCCTTGGCCTCGGCGCCCGCCACGAAGCGCTCCTTCTGGGCATCCATCTCCGACTTGATCTTCTTGCCCATGGCGCGCCGCAGCAGATCGGCCTCGCCCAGCGAGTAGCCCGAGAGGATCTGGGCGATCTGCATCACCTGCTCCTGATAGACGATGACGCCGTAGGTCTCCTTGAGGATCGGCTCGAGCCAGGGGTGGAGGATGTCGGGTGGTTCCTCGCCCTTCTTGCAGCCGAGGAATTTCGGAATGTTATCCATCGGGCCTGGACGATAAAGCGCCACGATGGCGATGATGTCCTCGATGCAATCGGGGTGCATCTTGCGCAGCACGTCGCGCATGCCCGAGCTTTCCAGCTGGAACACCCCCACCGTGTCGCCGGCCCCGAGCATCCGGTAGACGCCTTCATCGTCATAGGGGATCGCCGCGATATCGAAGTCCGGCAGGTGGGTGCGGATCAGCCTTTGCGCCTTGTCGATCACCGTCAGGGTCTTGAGGCCGAGGAAGTCGAACTTGACCAGCCCCGCCGGCTCCACCCACTTGAGGTTGAACTGGGTTGCCGGCATGCTGGAGCGGGGGTCGCGGTAGAGCGGCACCAGCTCCTCGAGCGGCCGGTCGCCGATCACCACGCCGGCGGCATGGGTCGAGGCGTGGCGGTACAGGCCCTCGAGCTTCTGGCCGATCTCCAGCATGGTGCGGACCGTCTCGTCGCGGTCGCGCTCCTCCTGCAGGCGCGGCTCGCCCTCGATCGCCTGCTTGAGGGTGATCGGATTGGCCGGGTTCATCGGGATGAGCTTGCACAGCCGGTCCACCTGGCCATAAGGCATCTGCAGCACCCGGCCGACATCGCGGCACACCGCGCGCGCCTGCAGCTTGCCGAAGGTGATGATCTGCGCCACCTGGGCCGCGCCGTATTTCGCCTGGACATAGGCGATCACCTCGTCGCGCCGGTCCTGGCAGAAATCGATGTCGAAGTCCGGCATCGTCACCCGTTCGGGATTGAGGAAGCGCTCGAACAGCAGGTTGAAGCGCAACGGGTCGAGATCGGTGATGGTGAGGGCGTAGGCGACGAGCGAGCCGGCGCCCGAGCCGCGCCCCGGCCCCACCGGGATGTTGCGGGCCTTGGCATATTTGATGAAGTCGGCAACGATCAGGAAATAGCCGGGAAACTTCATCTCGATGATGACGTTGAGCTCGAATTCGAGTCGTTCCCGGTAGGTCTCGACATTCTGGCCCGGCACCGCGCCGTGGCTCGCGAGCCGCGCCGCCAGACCATCCCGCGCCTGGCGCCTCAGCTCCTCCGCCTCGTCGCTCGAATAGACCGGAAGGATCGGCGCCCGGGGCAGCGGCCGGAAGGCGCAGCGGTGCGCGATCTCGGCGGTGTTGGCGATGGCTTCGGGCAGGTCGGCGAACAGCGCCGCCATCTCGGAGCCGGCCTTGAAATAATGATCGGAGGTGAGACGGCGGCGGTTCTCGGCGGCGATGACCTCCCCCTCGGCAATGCAGATCAGCGCATCATGGGCCGCGAAATCCTCACGCGTGGCGAAATAGGGCTCGTTGGTGGCAACGAGCGGCAGGTCGAGCGCATAGGCGAGGTCTATCAGGCCGGCTTCGGCCTGTGCCTCGACGGCAAGGCCATGACGCTGCAGCTCGACATAGAACCGCCCCTCGAAGATCGCGGCGAGCCTGGCAAGGCGGCTGCGGGCGAGCGCCGCCTGGCCCTCGACCACGGCCTGGTTCACCGGCCCGGCAGGGCCGCCGGTGAGGCAGATCAGCCCCGCCGAAAGTTCCTCGAGCAGCGGCAGCGGGACATGCGGCTCGGCGGTGTCGGCGCTGTCGAGCCAGGCCCGGCTGGTCAGCCGCATGAGGTTGGCATAGCCCTCGGCGTCCTTGGCGAGGAGCGCCAGCACCGGCAGCCGCCGCGGCACCGCCAGCCGCGGCGCCGGACCCTCCGTCTGGTCGCCGAGATCGACCCGCATCGTGGCGCCGATGATCGGCTGGATCCCCTTGCCGGCCATCACCTCGGAGAATTCCAGCGCCCCGAACAGATTGTCGCTGTCGGTCAGCGCCACCGCCGGCATGTCGTTGTCGTAAGCGAGCTGGGCGAGCTGCTTCACCGGCAGCGCCCCCTCCGACAGGGAATAAGCAGAATGCGCGCGCAGATGGATGAACGGCGTTGGTGCTGCGGCCGAGCTGTCAGGCATGGCCCTGTCTAGCAAAGGCCCATGGCAGGACGAAGCCCTCGTTCCCGTTCTGTCACAAGAAAACTGCGGCCGGGTCCGAGAGCAGAGCGGATCTCCTCGCCTATTGGTTCATGCCGCTGAGGAAGCTCGCGAGATTATCGGCAAGGAAATCAGTGAGATAGCCGCCTTCCTGGACGATCACGGTCGGGAGGTTCACGGTCGCGATGTTGACCGCCATCTCGCGAAAGCCGCCGGTCGTCACAGCCCCGCCTTGCAGGGGGTCGGCCTCATGGGCATCGAGGCCGAGCGCCACCACCAGCACCTGCGCCCCATAACCCTCGATCGCCGCCAGCGCATGTTCGAGCGCGCCGAGCCACACCGCATCGTCGCTGCCGACCGGCACCGGGATGTTGATGTTGAAGCCCTGCCCCTCGCCCTGCCCCGTCTGGTGCTCATGGCCGTAATAGAATGGGTAGAAATCCCTCGGATCGGCATGGATCGACACGGTCAGGACGTCGGCACGATTGTAGAAGATCGCCTGGGTGCCATTGCCGTGATGCACGTCGATGTCGAGGATCGCCACCCGGTCATGGCGTTCGCGCAGCGCCTCGGCGGCGACCGCGACATTGTTGAGATAGCAGAAGCCCCCCGCCCGATCGGGATAGGCATGGTGGCCGGGCGGCCGGCACAGCGCATAAGCGTAGCGGTCGCCTTCCAACACCAGGTTCGCCGCCGTCAGTGCCGTGTCGGCCGAGGCCCGCACCGCCTTGAACGTGTCGGCAAGCAGCGGGCAGGAGAAATCCATCATGTGCCACCCTGCCCGGCCGAGGACATGCCTGGGATAGGTGGCCGGACGCTCCAGCGGGCGCAGGCTCGCGACGAGCTCCGGGAAGGCTGCCTCGTCGCTCGCCCATTCGCCATAGGCCGATTCGAGAAATTGCAGATAGCGCCGCGTATGGACGCGAAGGATCAATTCGCGCGGAAAATTGCGCGCCGCATGGATGCCGATGCCGGCCTTGCGCACCCCTTCCATCAAACGGCGGGCACGCGCCGGCACCTCCGGATAGGGAACGATGTTGCCGCGCGAGAGGAATCGGGTTGGCACATGACCCGACTGGGCATGGTGAAACACAGCTTTCACACGCCGACCTCGACCAGCTGCCCCTTGTCGAGATGGAGGATGCGGTGCATGCGCTGGGCAAGCTCGAGATTGTGGGTGGCGATCACCGCGCCGAGACCCTCCTCCTCGATCAGCCGGAGAAATTCGGCATGGACGTGGCCGGCCGTCAGCGGATCGAGATTGCCGGTCGGTTCGTCGGCCAGGAGCAGGAGCGGCCGGTTGGCCAGCGCACGGGCGATCGCCACCCGCTGCTGCTCGCCGCCGGACAATTGCGCCGGGCGGTGATCGAGCCTCGAATCGAGGCCGAGCCGCTGCAGCAGCGCCGTGGCGCGCTCGGCCGCCGCTTTCTTGGTCGCGCCGGCGATAAGCTGCGGCAGGATCACGTTCTCGAGCGCCGAGAATTCCGGCAGCAGATGATGGAACTGATAGACGAAGCCGATGCCGAGCCGGCGGATGCGGGTGCGCGACAGGTCGTCGAGGGCGCTGCAATTGCGCCCGGCGATGAACACCTCGCCGGCGGTCGGGGCCTCAAGCAAGCCGGCAATGTGCAGGAGCGAGGACTTGCCGGCCCCCGACTGGCCGACCAGGGCGACGATCTCGCCCGGCCGGACCGCCAGATTGACCTGCTTGAAGATATCGAGCTTGATCCCGCCCTGCGCGAAGGCTCTCGCCACGTTGCGCAGCTCGAGGACAGTCTCCATCGGCGCCTTCATCGACTCACTCGTAGCGCAGCGCTTCCACCGGATCGAGCTTGGCGGCGCGGCGGGCGGGATAGAGCGTCGCCAGGAAGGACAGCACCAGCGACATCACGGCGACGATGACGGTCTCGTGGACATTCATCTCGGCCGGCAGCTTCGACAGGTAATAGAGCTCGGGCGAGAACAGCTCGGTCCCCGAAATCCAGGAGAAGAACTGGCGGATGCCCTCGATATTGAGGCAGACCACCACCCCGAGCACCAGCCCGGCGATCGTCCCGGCCACCCCGATCGCCGCCCCGGTCATGAAGAAGATCCGCTGCACCGAGCCGCTGCTCGCGCCCATGGTCCGCAGGATCGCGATGTCGCGGCCCTTGTCCTTCACCAGCATGATCAGGCCCGAAATGATGTTGAGGGCAGCGACCAGAATGATCATCGTCAGGATCAGGAACATCACATTGCGCTCGACCTGCAAGGCATTGAAGAAGGTTTCGTTGGTGCGCCGCCATGACAGGAACTGCAGGCCCGTGGTCTTGTCCTTCATGCCGGCGATCCGCTCCTCGACGGCATCCGGATTGTCGACCATCACCTCGATGGCGGTGGCGCCGTCCTCCTGGACGAAATATTCCTGCGCCTCGGCGAATGGCATGTAGACCACCGAATTGTCATAGTCGGACATGCCGATGTCGAAGATCGCCACCACCGGATAGGCGCGGATGCGGGGTGCGGAGCCCATCACCGTCTCGGGCCCCTCGGGCGAGATCAAGGTGAGATTGTCGCCGAGCGCCACGCCGTGCTTCCATGCCATGCGCCAGCCGATGGCGATGCCGCCCGATTTGTCGAAGCCCTCGAGCGTGCCCCGGAGCTTGGCATTGTTGACCGACGGCAAGGTCTTGAGATCGGGCTCGCGCATGCCGCGGACCAGCGCCCCGGTTGCCTGGCGCTGCGACGACACCATCACCTGCCCTTCCACATAAGGGATGGCGCTGGTGACGCCGGGCGCGGACTTGAGCGCCGAGGCCACCGCATCGTAATCGGCAATCCCGCCTGCCCGGTCCGCCAGCACGGTGACATGGCCGGTGAAGCCGAGGATCTTGCTCAGGAGCTCGGTGCGGAAACCGTTCATCACCGCCATGACGATGATGAGCGTGGCGACCCCGAGCGCGATGCCGACAAAGGAGAAGCCGGCGATCACCGAGATGAAGCCCTCCTTGCGGCGGGCCCGCAGATAGCGCGCGGCGATCGTGCGTTCGAAGCCGCTGAACGGCGGCGCTTCGCCGGCCTCCTTCACGAGCGCCCTCCGAAGCGGGCCGGCACCGCCTCCAGCGGGACCGTCTCGCGCTCGCCGCTCCGCCGGTTCTTGAGCTCGACGACGCCGTCCTTGAGGCCGCGCGGCCCGACCACCGCCTGCCAGGGCAGCCCGATCAGGTCCATCGCCGCGAATTTGGCGCCGGCCCGCTCGTCGCGATCGTCGTAGAGCACTTGCGTACCTTGCGAGAGGAGGGCCTGGTAGAGCCGGTCGGCCGCGCGGTCGGTTTCGGCATCGCCCGCCTTCAGGTTGATCAAGCCGACCCGGAACGGCGCCACCGGTTCAGGCCACACGATCCCGGCCTCGTCATGCGAGGCCTCGATGATGGCGCCGACCAGCCGCGACACCCCGATGCCGTAGGAACCGGAAAGCACCGGCGTCGTCCTGCCGTCGGGCCCCTGCACCAGGGCGCCCAGCGGCTCGGAATATTTGCTGCCGAAGAAGAAGATGTGGCCGACCTCGATGCCGCGGCCGGTCAGCTGCCGTTCCTTCGGCACCCGCTGCGCGAACTCGGCCTCATCGTGCTTGTCGTCGGTCGCGGCATATTTGGCCGTGAAGTCGTCGACCAGGCGGGCAACCGCTGCGACGTCGTCATAGTCGATGTCGAAGCTCGACCAGTCCATGTCGTAGAAATCGCGATCGAAGAACACCGCCGATTCACCGGTGTCGGCGAGGATCAGGAACTCGTGGCTGTCCTTGCCGCCGATCGGCCCGGTCTCGGCCCGCATCGGCACCGCCTTCAACCCCATGCGCGCAAAAGTGCGCAGATAGGACACGAACATCTTGTTGTAGGAGTGCTGGCCGGCCTCGCGCGTCAGGTCGAAGGAATAGGCGTCCTTCATCAGGAACTCGCGGCCCCGCATCACGCCGAAGCGCGGCCGCACCTCGTCGCGGAACTTCCATTGGATGTGATAGAGGTTGAGCGGCAGGTCCTTGTAGCTTTGCACCCCTTGCCGGAAGATTTCGGTGATCATCTCCTCATTGGTCGGACCGTAGAGCATGTCGCGGTCATGCCGGTCCTTGATGCGCAGCATCTCCTTGCCATAGGCCTCGTACCGCCCCGATTTCCGCCACAGATCGGCCGATTGGATGGTCGGCATCAGCACCTCGATGGCGCCCGCCCGGTCCTGCTCCTCGCGGACAATCTGCTCGATCCGGCGCAAAACCCTGAGCCCCAGCGGCAACCAGGAATAACTGCCGGCGGCCTCCTGGCGGATCATGCCGGCGCGCAGCATCAGGCGGTGGGAAACGATCTCCGCCTCCTTGGGGTCGTCGCGCAGGATCGGCAGGAAATATCGCGAGAGTCTCATGGCGATTGTGCTTGGGGGTTGTGCTGGGCGGTTGTCGGACGTCTGGCTTATAGACCGAAGAGGCTCGCCCCTCAAAGCGCCACGCCGCCGTTGCGACAATGAAATCGCATCGGCTGTGACAATTCAGTAATGACAATTGCTCAGCGTCTGCTAGAGTTGGCGGCAATTGAAAAGGCATGGACAGTCTCGGTTCGATCACCGACCCAACGGTGGCGAGCGGTCCAAGTCTGGGGAGGAAGAGAAGCGTCCGGCGCGCCGCGACCGAGGTCGCAGTGCTGCAGCCGCCCTCCTCCCACGGAGGCGGGTAGAGACTATAAGAACCCAAACTTGGAGCAAGGCTTAGGCCTTGCTCTTTGCTTTTTGGACGAGGCGTCGCGGCAACCCTTGACCCCACGGAACAAAGCGTTCATCTGACCCCGCCATGGCTCCCCGCATCCCGACCATAGGACTGGTCAGCCTCGGCTGCCCCAAGGCGCTCGTTGACAGCGAGCGGATCCTGAGCCGCCTGGCGGCCGAGGGATACCGGTTTTCCGCCAATTACCAGGGCGCCGACGCGGTGATCGTCAACACTTGCGGGTTCCTCGATTCCGCCAAGCGCGAGTCGCTCGAGGCGATCGGCGAGGCGGTCGCCCGGAACGGCCGGGTGATCGTCACCGGCTGCATGGGCGGCGATGCCGACCAGATCCGCGCCGCCCATCCCGCGGTGCTGGCGGTGACCGGTCCCCAGGCCTATGAGGAGGTGGTGTCGGCCGTCCACCAGGTGGTGCCGCCGGCCCATGATCCCAAGCTCGACCTGGTGCCGCCGCAGGGCCTGAGATTGACGCCACGGCACTATGCCTATCTGAAAATTTCCGAAGGCTGCAACAACCGCTGCAGCTTCTGCATCATCCCCTCGCTCAGGGGCGATCTGGTATCGCGTCCGGCCGCCAGCGTTCTCGCCGAGGCGGAGCGGCTGGTGCGGGCCGGGGTCAAGGAGCTGCTGGTCATCTCGCAGGACACCTCGGCCTATGGGGTCGACCTCCGCTACGCCGCCAGCCGGTTCCGCGGCCGGGAGGTGCGGGCCCGATTCGTCGACCTCTGCCGCGAGCTTGCGACCTTCGGGGTCTGGGTTCGGCTGCATTACGTCTACCCCTATCCGCATGTCGACGACGTGCTGCCGCTGATGGCCGAGGGGGAAATCCTCCCCTATCTCGACATCCCCTTCCAGCACGCCTCCGCCCCGATCCTCAAGGCCATGCGCCGCCCGGCCAAGCAGGAGCAGCTGCTCGAGCGGCTCGCCCGGTGGCGAAGGATCTGCCCCGACCTCGCCATCCGCTCCACCTTCATCGTCGGCTTCCCCGGGGAGACCGAGGAGGACTTCCGCTTTCTCCTCGACTGGCTGAAGGAGGCAAGGATCGAGCGGGCCGGCTGCTTCAAATTCGAGCCGGTGGCCGGCGCCGCCGCCAACGACCTCGCCGACGCCGTCCCCGAGGCCGTCAAGGAGGAACGCTGGCACCGTTTGATGGCGACGCAGAATGCGATCTCGGCCGAGATCATGCGGGGGAAGGTCGGCCGCCGCATCGACGTGCTGATCGACGATTTCGATGCCGAGACCGGCGCCGCGGTCGGCCGGTCGGCGTGGGATGCGCCGGAGATCGACGGCAAGGTCTTCCTTCCCGGCGAGACGGCGCTCCGCCCCGGCGATCTGGTTGCGGCCGAGGTCCATGAAGCGGGCGATTACGATCTCGTCGCCCGGCGCGTTCAGGAGCCGGGCGAGCGATCGGCGAGCCGTGCCGGGATCAGGCCGCGCACCGCGTTGCCGACATAGAATCCGCCCGCCAGGTCCGAAAGAGCGAAACGCGCCTCGCGGGCTTTCCCTGCGCCGAGCAGGCTCTCCCGCAGCACGCCGGGCAGCAGGCCGCAGGCAAGCGGCGGCGTCAGCAGGATCCCGCCGCGCGGCAGGAATACCGAGGTGATCGCTCCCTCGCACACCTCACCCGCGCCGTTGAGAAAGAGGGCTTCATCCGCCCCCGCCTGCCTGGCGGCGGAACGGGCCGCGTCATAATGGTGGCGCGCCGTCGTCTTGTGGCGGATCAGCGGATCGGCGGGGTCGAGGCGGAGCTCGGCGACCGCCACGGTCCAACCGGTGCCTTCCGGCACCGCCGCCTCGGGCGAGACCGCAAGCTCCGCCGTGCCGTCGGGCGCTAGGACGAGCCGCAGCCGCAGCCGGTCCGCTGCAGGTTTTGCGACCGCCGCTTCGATTTGCCGCCGGATGTCGTCCAGTGACAGGGCAAATGCGAGTGCTGCGGCCGATCGCGACAGTCGCGCCAGATGGAGCGGCAGCAGCGGCACGCCGCGCGAGCGCGTCCACAGCATGGTCTCGATCAGGCCGAGACCGCGATGCTGTCGTTCAGGAAACGGGCTTTGAGCAGGCATTCCTCATATTCGTCATCGGCGCGGGAATCGGCAACCAGGCCGGACCCGACATTGAGCAGGAAGCGGTTGTCGGGGAAGACGGTCAGCGTCCGGATCGCCACGTTGAACCGCATGCTGCCGTCGCGCCCGATGCGGCCGATGGCACCGCAATAGACCCCGCGCGGCGCCGTCTCGAGCTCGCGAATGATCTCCATCGCCCGGATCTTGGGAGCCCCGGTCACCGAACCGCAGGGGAACAGGCCGACCAGGATCTCACCGATCGAGAGGGCACCGGCAAGCTCGCCCTCGACGGTCGAGGTCATCTGATGGAGCGTGTTGTAGGTCTCGACCGTGAAGAGGTGCGGGACGCGCACGGTGCCGATCCGCGACAGCCGCCCGATGTCGTTGCGGAGCAGGTCGACGATCATCAGGTTTTCGGCGCGCTGCTTCTCGTCCTCCTTGAGGTCGCGGGCGATCATCATGTCCTCATGGGGCCCGAGGCCCCGGCGGGCTGTCCCCTTCATCGGCCGGCTGCGGACCACCCTGCCTTCAAGCTCGAAGAACAGCTCGGGCGACAGCGACAGGACGGTCTCGGGCCCGAGCGCCACCACGCCGCCATGCGCCACCGGCTGGCGCTTCCTGAGGACGCGATAGAGTCCGAGCGGATCGCCGTCGAGCACGCCGTCGAGCGGGAAGGTCAGGTTGATCTGATAGACATCGCCGGCGGCAATATAGTCACGCACCCGTTCGAAGCGCAGCGCATAGGCCGGAAGCGACCAGGAGGGCACGAGGCGGTTGACGAGCGCCCGCTCCTCGCCGCCCGCCGGGAGCGCGACCGGCAGATCGCCGGCCCGTGCCGTCTCGAAGGCCCCGAAGCGGATCAGCGGGACTTGCCGGTTATCCGGCAGGAGCGGCGCCAGGCGCGGCTCGAACAGATAGCCGAGCTCATAGGCGAAATAGCCTGCAAGCTCGAGGCCCGACTGGCGCAGCTTCTCCATCCGGCCAAGCGCCTGCCAGGCTTCCGACGGCGTCCATGCCGACAGAATCTCGACCGGCCGCTCGAACAGGAGCGTCCGGCCGGACAGGCTGTCATCGAGACAGACAAAGGGCGCCGCACGGGTCATGACATGAAGAGGTATAGTCGAATGCCGGTCGGCTCAAGGTCTCGTTGACCAAAGGTCATGCATTCTACAGCGGAATATTGTCGTGCTTCTTCCACGGGTTCTCGAGGGTCTTGTGGCGCAGCGCGGCAAGCGCCCTGGCGATCCGCTTGCGGGTCGAATGCGGGATGATCACCTCGTCGAGGAATCCCCGCTCGGCGGCGACGAAGGGATTGGCGAAGCGCTCCTCATAGTCGCGGATGCGGCGGGCGATCCGCTCGGGATCGTTCAGCTCGGAGCGGTAGAGGATCTCGACCGCACCCTTGGAGCCCATGACGGCGATCTCGGCGGTCGGCCAGCCATAATTGACATCGCCCCTGATGTGCTTCGACGACATGACGACATAGGCGCCGCCATAGGATTTGCGGGTGATCACCGTCACCTTGGCAACCGTCGCCTCGGCAAAGGCGAACAGCAGCTTCGCCCCATGCTTGATAAGGCCGCCATATTCCTGGGCGGTGCCCGGCAGGAAGCCCGGTACGTCCACGAAGGTCACGATCGGGATGCCGAAGCAGTCGCAGAAGCGCACGAAACGCGCCGCCTTGCGCCCGGCATCGGCGTCGAGCACCCCGGCAAGCACCATCGGCTGGTTCGCCACGAAGCCGACGGTGCGCCCCTCGATGCGGCCAAAACCGACAATGATATTGCGAGCAAATGCTTCCTGGATTTCGAAGAAGTCGCCGTTATCGACGACCTTGAGGATCAGCTCCTTCATGTCATAGGGCTGGTTGGGATTGGCCGGCACCAGCGTATCGAGCGACATTTCCAGCCGATCGGGCGGATCGCTTGACGGGATTTCCGGCACCGGCGCGACATTCGAGGATGGCAGGAAATCGATGAGCCGGCGCATCTGCAGCAGCGCCTCGACATCGTTCTCAAAAGCCTTGTCGGCAATCGATGATTTGGTGGTGTGGACGCTCGAGCCGCCGAGCTCCTCGGCAGTGACGGTTTCGTTGGTCACCGTCTTCACCACGTCGGGTCCGGTGACGAACATGTAGCTCGTTCCCTTCACCATGAAGATGAAATCGGTCATCGCCGGCGAGTAGACATCGCCCCCGGCGCAGGGACCCATGATCACCGAGATCTGCGGAATGACGCCCGACGAGAGGACATTGCGCTGGAACACCTCGCCATAGCCGCCAAGTGCTGCGACTCCCTCCTGGATGCGGGCGCCGCCGGCGTCGAACAGCCCGATGACGGGGGCCCGGTTGCGCAGCGCCATGTCCTGGATCTTGATGATCTTGCGCGCATGCGCCTCCGACAGCGAGCCGCCGAACACGGTGAAATCCTTGGCGAATACATAGACGGCACGGCCATTGACCGTGCCCCAGCCGGTCACCACGCCATCCCCCGGGATCTTGGTCGCCTCCATGCCGAAATCGGTGCAGCCGTGCTCGACGAACATGTCGAACTCCTCGAACGAGCCCTCGTCGAGGAGCAGATCGAGCCGCTCGCGGGCGGTCAGCTTGCCGCGCGCGTGCTGCGCCGCGATGCGCTTGGCGCCGCCGCCGGCCCGCGCCACTGCCCGACGCTCTTCGAGCTCTTTCAGGATTTCCTGCATCGCCTCGGTCCTCTCACGCCAGCTCGAGCAGCCTTGCGGCCGCCAGAAACTCGATCTCCTGGGCGGCCCGACGCTGCATCGCCTCGGCATCCTCGCCCCATTGCGAAATCTGCCAATCCTCATCGACATGGGCCGCCATCCAGGCTTCCTGCGGGGTGATCCGCCCGGCGGCGAGCGCCAGTGCCAGCATGGCCGATCCCGTCAGCGTGGTGATGGCATGGAGCGCGACGAGCCGGAAGGGGTCGTGCGCCTCGACGGCGCGCGACACCGCCGCAAGCGTCGAGGCTGGTTGCGGCTGCGGCATGACCCCGACCACCGTCTCGAAACCGGTGCCGAACTGATCGGCCGCCCAGGCGAGGATCGGGTCGAAGGCGCTCGCCTGACGCACCGCCAGTGCAACCGGCGACGCGGCGCGGTAGCACAGAAGATCGGTTGCGGCATAGGCGGCGATCTCGCTGACGGCGCGCGCCGGATCGGGCGCGACGAAGTCGATGGCGCCGTGAGCGAGCCGGGTCAGCGGCATGGTCGCCGGCTTAAGCTCCGCCCCCTGGGACTGCCATTCCTCCGCCACCGCCTCGGCCAGCGCCCGGCTCGGCAGCGCCACCGGCTGGCGCTGCGGCGTCAGCACCGGCTTGCCGTCGAGCAGCAGCGCGTAAGGCGGGCCGTCCTCGGCAATGGCGGCATTCCGATAGAAGCGTTTCATGCCGGGTCCGTCCTTTGATCAAAGCCGAGCGTGTCGAAGGTTGCCCGCATCGTCTCGGAGAGCGGCGCCGCCACCGACACCGGCTTGCCCGTCCGGGGGTGGGGAAAGACGATCCGCCGGGCATGCAGATGCAGCCGGTTGGCGATCGCCGCCGGCACCGCCCGGTCGCCGCCATATTTGTCGTCCCCCAAAATGGGGTGACCGATATGCGCCATATGGGCCCGCAATTGATGCTGCCGTCCGGTATGGGGCACGAGCACCAGGAAGGCGAAAGCCTGCCCTGCATGGTCGGCCGTCCGGTAAAAAGTGACGGAGCGTTGGGCGCCCTCCTGTCCGCTGGCGTCCCGCACGCGGTCGCCTTTTGGGCCAGCCTGTTTCAGAAGCGGCACGTCGATCGTGCCCTCGCGCGGATGCGGCACGCCCTGGACCACCGCCCAATATTCCTTCTGGACCTTGCGGGTGGCGAACAGGCGCCCCAGTGCCGCCGCCACGTGGCGCCGGCGCGCCACCACCAGAACGCCCGAGGTGTCGCGGTCGAGCCGGTGCACCAGCCGCGGCCGCTCGCCAAGCTCGGCGGCCCAGGATTCGAGAAGCCCGTCAACATGCCGCGCCATGCGGGTGCCGCCCTGGACGGCGAGACCGGCGGGCTTGTTCAGCACCAGGACGTCGTCGTCGCTGTAGAGGATCATTGCCTCGAGCAGCGCCCGGTCCTTCGGCGTGAGCGGTTGGGCGGCGGGCGGCGCATCGCGCGGTCGGGTCGGAAAGGCGAGCGGCGGCATGCGCACTTCCTGGCCGGCGCTCAGGCGCGCATTGCCCTTGACCCGCGCTCCGTCAAGCCGCACCTGGCCGGTCCGCAGCAGCTTGTTGAGATAGGCATTGGTCAGCCCCGGGAAACGCAGGCGGCACCAGCGGTCGAGCCGCATGCCTTCCTCCTCGGGCTTGACCGGATGGAGGGTGGCCGCCGTCATGGGGCGCTCAACCCCGCTCTCGAAGCGCTGGTCGAACTGATGTAAGGATGGCTGCCATGGGCTGGTCGAGACATGGGAATGGCTTTCGCCGCCGAGGGTATCATCACGGCAACCTCAGGGAAGATCTGATCAGGGCGGCCCTCGAGCTCATCGCCGCCAAGGGGCCCGGCGGCTTCACCTTTGCCGAGGCGGCCCGTGCGGCCGGCGTCAGCCCGGCTGCCCCGTACCGCCATTTTCGCGACCGCGACGCGCTCCTCGCCGATGTCGCCCAGCGCGGCTTCGAAAGCTTTGCCGGCGCGCTCGAGGCTGCCTTCGACCAGGGCCGCCCCAACCCGCTGGCGGCGCTCGAGGCGGTCGGACGGGCCTATCTGGCCTTTGCGCGGCGCGAGCCGGCGCTTTATGCCGCGATGTTCGAGGCCGGCGTGCCGGCCGATGCGACGCCGGGGCTGCGCCTCGCCGCCGACCGTGCCTTTGCCGTGCTGCGGCTGGCTGCCGATGCCCTGTGCCACACGCTGCCGGAGCGGGACCGCCCGCCGGCCCTGATGATGAGCCTCCATATCTGGTCGCTCGCCCATGGCATCGCCTCTCTGTTCGCGCGCGCCGACGATGCCGGCCGCACGACGCCCATGTCGGCGGAGGATCTCCTCGAGGCGGGTGTCCTCGTCTATCTGAAGGGGCTCGGCATCACGCCCGCGCTCAGCTCGACGGCACCGCCACCGTCGCGATGACCGGATAATGGTCGGACCCGGCGCTGTCGCCGATCACCGGCTCCTTGAGAAGACGCAGGCCCGGCGACAGGAAGATGTGGTCGATCGCGAGCTGCGGCAGGCCGAAGAAGGACGGCCATGACGGCAGCCAGCTGGTCCGGTTGAGACCGCTCGACAGCGAGAACTGCCGATTGAGCCTGGAGAACGGGGTGGCGTTGAAATCTCCCATCACGATCTTGCGGCCCTCGACCTCGTGCAACATCGCCACCAGCTCTTCGAGCTGCTTCTGCTGCGCCCGGTACCAGGGCGGCCGGATGGTGTGCACGGCGATGATGTTGAGCCCGTCAAACGCCCCGCCAAGCCTGATCTTGATCACCGGCGGACCGGACCAGGTCCCTCTCACATCGACGGCGGAGATCGGTATCTTCGACAGGAGAAGCATGTGACAGTCGGCGAGCGCCATGCACTCGGCCTGGTAGGGATAGCGGGCTGCCAGGCGATCGGCCGCCGGCTGCTTGTCGGACCCGAACTCGATCAGCGCCACCACGTCGGGATCCTGCCGCTCGACCTCGTTTGCCACGGCGCTCCAATCCGGGTTGGACAGGTGCACGTTGAACGTCATGAGCTTGAGAGGGCTCTCGCCGGCTTCCGCCGCATAGGCCGGCAGCGCCGCGATGCGATCGCTTTCATGGCGTGCGAAGACGCCCATTCCGGCGATGCCACAGAGGATCAGCACAGCTGCAAAGGTCAAACGCATCCCGGGTAGGAAAGCGGCAATGAGAAAGGCCACGGCGGCAACCGCAAGCTGTGGCGTGAAGTTGCTGAAGACGTCGAGCGACAGATAGAGCCGCGACAGGAACCCCGCCGCCAGTGCCGTGAGTGCCGCCGCGAAGCCGACGAGGCACAGGGTGCGGGCGGCGCGATGGCGCCGCTTTCGCGGCGGCTTGACGCTCCCCGGCATGCTCGGCGGCGGCGGCAGGTCCAAATGGCGCGGCGGCGCCAATGGCGCGGCAATCGGGGCGCGCAACGGCGCCCGCGCCTTGCTGCCCAGCACCGGAACGTGCCGCGAGCCACCGGACTGACCGTAACGAACAGACATGACCTCTCCCCTACGCGCCGCAACAAACCCCCAACCTAGTCCACACCAAGCTTCCGGCGGACCAGCGCATTGACGGCCTGAGGGTTGGCCTTGCCGCCGGTCGCCTTGATGACCTGGCCGACGAACCAACCGGCAAGATTCGGCTTGACCTTTGCCTCGGCCGCCTTGCCGGCATTCGCCGCAATGATGTCGTCGACCGCCTGCTCGATGGCCGTCAAGTCGGTCACCTGCTGCAGGCCTTTCGACTCCACGATCTTACGCGGATCTTCGTTACCAGAAAGATAGTATTGCCACACATCCTTGGCGATCTTTCCGGAAATCAGTCCGCTCTGCACCATTTCGATGATCGAGCGACTCGCCGTGGCGGTGCCGGGCAGCTCGCCGAGGCTCCTGCCGTCGCGGTTGAAGGAGCCGCGGACCTCGTTCAGGACCCAGTTGGCGGCGAGCTTCGGATCGATGCCTTTGCGCACGTCCTCGAAATAGTCGGCCCACTCCTTCTCGGCCACCAAAGTACCTGCGTCATAGGCGGAAAGGCCGAAATCCGCCATGAAGCGGGCCTTCTTGGCATCAGGAAGCTCGGGAAGGGAGGCGCGGATCCGCTCGATCCAGGCCTCGTCGAGCTCGAGCGGCAGGAGGTCGGGATCGGGGAAGTAGCGGTAGTCGTGCGCCTCCTCCTTGCTGCGCATCGACCGGGTCTCGCCCTTGCGGGAATCGAACAGGCGGGTTTCCTGATCGATCGATCCGCCATCCTCGATGATGCCGATCTGGCGCTTCGCCTCGTGCTCGACCGCCTGGCCGATGAAGCGGATCGAGTTCACATTCTTGATCTCGCAGCGCGTCCCGAGCGGCTCCCCCGGCCGGCGCACCGAGACATTGACGTCGGCCCGAAGCGAGCCCTCCTCCATGTTGCCGTCGCAGGTGCCGAGATAGCGCATGATGGTGCGCAGCTTGCTGACATAGGCCTTGGCCTCCTCGGCCGAGCGCAGGTCCGGCCGCGACACGATCTCCATCAGCCCGACGCCGGACCGGTTGAGATCGACGAAGCTGAGGCCCGGGTGCTGGTCGTGGAGCGATTTGCCGGCATCCTGCTCGATATGGAGCCGCTCGATCCCGACCTCGATGCTGTCGCCGTCGGGCAGGTCGACGCTCACCACCCCCTCCCCCACGACGGGCTGCTTGTATTGCGAGATCTGATAGCCCTGCGGCAGGTCGGGATAGAAATAATTCTTGCGGTCGAACACCGAGCGCCGGTTGATCGTGGCCCTGAGCCCGAGACCGGTCCGCACCGCCTGCTCGACGCAATAGCGGTTCAGCACCGGCAGCATCCCGGGCATTGCCGCATCGACCAGCGACACATGGTCGTTGGGCGCGCCGCCATAATCGGCCGACGCGCCGGAGAACAGTTTGGAGCGCGACAGGATCTGGGCATGGACCTCCATGCCGACCACCACCTCCCAATCGCCGGTGGCGCCCTTGATGAGATCTTTTGGTCGCGCATTTCGCTCCGTAAGTTGCATTTTTGTCACGTGACCTCGCGATAAATCGACATATTTCGTACCGAGTCGCACGCCTTGCTGCAAGGCTGCTGTAGACAAACACCCTCCGATTGTAGGAAAAGGAAGTGTAATCCATTGCAGTCGGGGGCAAGCGATGAGCGAATGGACGGTGGATCGTGCGGGGGAGTTCCTTCGCCAAGGACGATGGTTTGCACAACAACCTGAGGAGTTCTGCGCGGCCGTGCTCTCACGGTCGGAAATCAGAACCTACGGGGCGCATCAGCGCATCTGTCAAAATGGCTCGCCGCCATCCGGCGTCTACGCCGTGCTCGAGGGCCAGGTCAATCTGGTCGCCGAGCGCGAGCCGGGGGCCAGCCTGTTCTACAACTTCCTCGAGCCGGGGAGCTGGTTCGGTCAGGGCAACTGCCTGGACCGCGAGCCATTCCTGCTCGATGCGGTGACGCCGCACCGCACCGTGGTGCTGCACTTCCCGCTTTCGGACTTCGATGACGTGCTGGAGCAGCACCCGGCCTATTATCGCTGTTGGGCGCTCATCCTGACCGAGGCCTGGCGCACCACGCTCGGACATTATCTCGATTCGAAGACGTTCGAGGCTCGCCGGCGGGTCAATCAGGAGCTTCTGCTGCTCGCCACCCGCGTCGGGCAGCCCTGCGGCGACGGCATCCGCCTCAAGGTCAAGCTGACGCAGAGCGATTTCGCTTCGCTCGTCGGGGTGACACGGCAATATGCAAGCCGGTTCATCGGCGAGCTGCGCGCTGCCGGTGTGCTCGAATGGCGCGGCAGCATCATCGCGGTCAAGGACGTGACGCGCCTGAGCGAGTTGGCCACTCAATCCACCAATTGAGGCAGAGCGCACGAACCTCTCCGGGGCGGCTCAGCCGGTCTGACCGAGCCGCGCCAGGGCCTCCTCGATCTTGGCCCGGCGGGCGAGGAGCGCGGCCTGGCGCTCCCGCGCCTCCTCGATCACCTCTTCCGGAGCCTTGGCGACGAAGCCCGGATTGTTGAGCCGTCCGGAAATCGCCGCCATGTCCTTGGCGGTCTTGTCGAGCTCCTTGCCAAGCCGCGCATGTTCGGCGGCGATATCGATGAAGCCGGCCAGCGGCAGCGCCGCCACCGCACCTTCCAGCACGATCTGGGCCGTCCCCCGGGGAGCGGAATCGCTGAAATCGATATGGTCGAGCCGCGCCAGCCGGGTAATCTCGGTCGCCCAGGCATCGGCCCGCTGCTTCACCTCCTGCGTTGCCCCGACGAGCACGCATGGGATGCGGGCGCCGGCCGGGACATTCATTTCGGCGCGCACCGACCGGATCTCGGAGACGAGCTTGATCACCCAGTCGATTTCCGCTGCCGCGACCGCGTCGCCAAGGCCGTCGGCGGGCGGCCATGCAGCATCGATCAGCAAGGTCTGGCGGGCCGGCCCGAGCGTTCCGGTCTTGTCCCACAGCTCCTCCGTCATGAACGGCATGAAGGGATGGAGCAGGACCAGAATCTGGTCGAGGACATGGGCCGCGACCTTGCGCGTCTCGGCCGCGGCCGCCGGATCGGTGCCGCCCAGCACCGGCTTGATCAGCTCGATGTACCAGTCGCAGAACACGTTCCAGACGAACTGGTAGAGCGCGCCGGCGGCATCATTGTAACGATGGCCGGTGATGGCGTCGGTGACCTCCCGATTGGTCCTGCCGATCTCGCCGAGAATCCACCGGTTGACCGTCAGGCCGACGGCGGCAGGGTCGAAGGCGGCATCGCGCCGGCAGTCCTGCATCGCGAGGAACCGCGCCGCGTTCCACAGCTTGGTCCCGAAATTGCGATAGCCCTCGATCCGCGATGTCGAGAGCTTGATGTCGCGGCCCTGCGCCGCCATCGCTGACAGGGTGAAGCGCAGGGCATCGGCGCCGAAGGCCTCGACGAGACTGATCGGGTCGATGACATTGCCGAGCGATTTCGACATTTTCCGCCCCTTGTCGTCGCGCACCAGGGCGTGGATGTAGACGGTGTGGAATGGCACCTCCTTCATGAAGGCGAGGCCCATCATCATCATCCGCGCCACCCAGAAGAAGATGATGTCGAAGCCGGTGACCAGCACGTCGGTCGGATAGTAGCGCGCGAGCTCGGGCGTCTGGTCCGGCCAGCCGAGCGTCGAGAAGGGCCACAAAGCCGAGGAGAACCAGGTATCGAGCACGTCCTCGTCACGGGTCAGACTGGTGCGGGCACCGTAATGTCGGGCCGCGTCGGCGAGTGCCAGATCCTCCGTCTCCGCAACGAAAATCGTCCCGTCCGGGCCGTACCAGGCCGGAATCTGATGCCCCCACCAGAGCTGGCGCGAGATGCACCAGGGCTGGATGTTGCGCATCCATTCGAAATAGGTCTTCTCCCATTGCTTGGGGACGAAGGAGGTCGCGCCGCTCTCGACCGCGGCAATGGCCGGCTGCGCCAGGGTGGCGGCATCGGCATACCACTGCTCGGTCAGCCACGGCTCGATCACCACGCCCGAGCGGTCGCCATGCGGCACCTGATAGACATGGGGCTCGACCTTCTCGAGCAGACCTGCCTCTGTCATTTTGTTGACAATAATGGTGCGCGCCTCGAACCGGTCGGCGCCATGCAGCCCCATGATCAGCGTCACCAGATCCTCGCTGCGCGGCACGCCGGCGACGAAATCGGGATTGTCGCGGAGCGCCATCGTGCCGTCGGCGGCAAGAATGTTGACCATCGGCAGAGCGTGCCGACGGGCGACCTCGAAATCGTTGAAGTCATGCGCCGGGGTGATCTTGACCGCGCCGGTCCCCTTCTCGGGATCGGAATAGGCGTCGGCGACGATGGGGATGCGGCGGCCGACCAGCGGCAGAATCGCGTGCTGCCCGACCAGATCGCGATAGCGCTCGTCGTCGGGATGGACGGCGATGCCGGTGTCGCCGAGCATCGTCTCGGGCCGGGTGGTGGCAACCGTGACGAACCGGTCGGAACCCTCGAGGGGATAGCGGAAGTACCAGAGCTGGCCCTTCACCTCGACGTCGAGCACCTCGAGGTCGGAGATGGCGGTCAGGAGCTTGGGGTCCCAATTGACGAGCCGCCGGTCCTTGTAGATCAGGCCTTGCTTATGAAGCTGGACGAAGACCTTGACGACGGCCCGCGACAGCCCCTCATCCATGGTGAAGCGCTCGCGCGACCAGTCGCAGGAGGCGCCGAGCCGCCGCAGCTGCTGGGCGATCTGGCCGCCGGAATGGTTCTTCCACTCCCAGACGCGGCGGACGAAGGCTTCCCGCCCCATGCTCCGCCGGTCGGTCTTATTCTCCTGCGCCAGCAGCCGCTCCACCACCATCTGGGTGGCGATGCCGGCATGGTCGGTGCCGGGCTGCCACAGCACGTCGCGGCCGCGCAACCGCTCGAAACGGCACAATATATCCTGGATCGTGACATTGAGCGCATGGCCCATATGGAGCGATCCGGTGACATTCGGAGGCGGCAGCACGATGGTGAAGGGCGCCGCCTCGGGCCGCCTTCCGCAACGGAAGGAGCCGGCGCTTTCCCAGAGTTGATAAATGCGCTGCTCGCTCGCAGCAGGATCGTAGGTCTTGTCGAGCATGGGTGCTTGTGGCGTTTCGAAGGATGGCTTTAAACACCACGCCACGGCAGCTTTCAACTGCAAGACCGTCCGCTAGCGTCCGCCGCGCCGCGCCACCCGCTCGATTTCCTCCCGCACCAGGCGCTCCACCACGCGGGGCAGATGCTCGTCGAGCCAGCTTTTCAGCATCGGTCGCAGCACCTCGCGGGTGATATCCTCGATCGAGCGATTGCCGGCGCTGGCCTGCGCCACGATGGTGTCGGCCAGACGGTTGAAGGCGCTGGCGGTGGCGACGCTGGCATCGCTCGACAGCATTCCGGATGGGTCGGGAGAGGCATGCCTGGCCGAGAAGGGCGACTGCGCCGGCAGCCAGGTCCGCGCCGGCTCGGGACCCTGGTTGCGATAATCGTCGGCTGCCAGCCCGTCGGCCATGGCGGGCTCGCCATAGCCGTAATGGCCCTCGTCCACCGCCGCCGGCTCGTCATAGCCCTCGGCCAAGGGATCGTAGGTCGCCGGATCGGTCTCGTAGCCATTGGTGAACTGCGGTGCCGGGGTCGGCGCAGGCGAATAGACGACGTCGTCGAGCACCGCCGCCCCATGCAGCGGCTCGTGGCGCAGTTCCGGGGCAGCGCGGAAACTGTCATAGGCCGGCATCGGCTCCGGCACCATCTGGCTGCCAGCCCGCGCCAGGGCTTCCTCGAGCCGCACATCGCCGCCGAGGATGCCGGCAAAACCATTGTCCTGGCCGGAGAGGTTTCGCGCCAGCCGGTCGCGGGTCATCGACAGATTGGCGAGCCGGTTGCGCAGCGCCAGGAAATCATCGGTGCGGGCCGACAGCGCGCCAGGGCCGGAGGCAGCCGGCGCCAGGCTCACCCGCATTTCGCGCATCGACGCGGCAGGGCCCGGCGGCGCCGGCCTGGTCTGGACCGGGCGCAGCGGCGGCCTGGCCCCGGCAGGCTCGGTGGGCCGGTCAAGGCGCGGGGGAGGGTTTTGCGGCGGGACCGTCCTGAGCGGCGCCGGACGCGCCTTGCCCGGTTGCGGACTGTCGCCGGCAGGGCCCTTTGCGGCAGCAACGGGTTGAATCTTTGCCGGCGGCGGGTCGTCCGCCTCGGCGCTGCCATCATGGATGGCACGGCGGATCGAATCGAGCAGCGATTCGATCGAGGGATCCTGTGCCGTTTTCGCCCTGCCCATGCCGCCTCACTTCACGCGAATCACTTCTTCCTGCAGCCTTGAGATTGCCCGAATTCCTCCTCAGGGCAAATTGCGACGGATCGGCGGCGAGACGGTTATCGACAGGATCTGCTCAGTCCACGGTGTTGACGTGGGTGCCGATCCACTTGCGGCGGACGTCGAGATAGTTCTGCTCGGCATCGTAGTAGGTGACATTGAGCTGGAGATCGCGCGCCGTCATGCGACCGACGGAGGCAATCAGCTGATAGGCCGAGACGATGCGGTCACGCTCGGCCGTCGCCAGCAGCACCTGCGAATCGACGAATGTCTGCTCGGCGTCGAGCACGTCGAGGGTGGTCCGGGAGCCGACCAGCGCTTCCTGGCGCACGCCTTCGAGCGCCAGCCGATTGGCCTCGACCTGGGTTTTGCTCGAGACGATCACCGCCTCGGCGGCTTTCAGGAGGTTCCATGCGTCCGACACCTGCTCGCGCACCTGGCGGCGGACATCCACCACCTGAAGACGCCTTTGGCTTGCCGTCTGCTTGGCCTCGCGCACCTGGGAATAAATAAGGCCGCCCTCATAGATCGGAATCTGCACCTGGCCGAACAGCGTCGCCTGGTCGCTCCAGTCGATGCCGGCCGAGGGCTGGTGGTTGTAGGTGTATTGCGCGTTGAAGGAGACCTGCGGCAGCAGCCCTCCCTGCACCAGATCGATATTGTGGCGCGCCGCCTCCTCGTTGAAGGCAGCGGAGAGGATGTTGGGGTTGATCCGCTCGGCCATCGAAAGGGCGTTGTCGAGGGATTTCGGCGTCAATGCCGAAAGTTGCGGAAAGCGCAAGGTCCCCGGCGCGTAGCCGATGATCCGGACGTAATTGGCGACCGAAGTGGCGAGATTTGCCTCCGCCGCGGCCAGCGCCGAGCGCGACAGCGCCAGGCTCGCCTGCGATTGCGCCACATCGGTGCGGGTGATCTCGCCGACATCGAAGCGAGCCTGCGACGCCTTGAGCTGCTCGGTCAGCACCTCGACATTCTTCTGCCGGAGCTGCAGGACGTTGCGGTCGCGAATCACGTTCATATAGGCGGTGGCGCCGTCGAGCAGAACCTGCTGCTCGACTGCCAGCAGGCCCTGACGACCGGCACTGACCAGGGCTTCGGCCTGCGCCGTCCCGCTGACCGTCTGGAAGCCGCGGAAAACCGGCTGCGTCAGCGTGACCGCGACGCCTGCCGGTGCTGTCCGCGTCGGCTTGGTGATGCTCGAATCATTCCATGCCACGCCGGCATCGCCATTGGCCGAGACCGTCGGACGCCAGCCGGAGAGCGCCTGCGGCACGGCCTCGTCGGTGGCGCGCTGCCGCGCCCGTTCGGCGTTGAGCGTCGGGCTGCCCATATAGGAGGAAGAAAGGGCGGCAGCGATCGATTCGGCGCGCGCAGCCGTCGGGCCCGTCCCGGTGAGGGCGACAGCGGCAAGCGCCGCGGCCATGAAACGGCCCACCGGCGCGACGATCGCGATCCGCATGATACCCCGCTCTCCAATGCAGTGGGCGACAGCCGGGCTGCGGCGCGCCCCGACGCTACCAGCCAATTGCAGGCGTGACCGACTCACTGATGCGACTCCCCTGAGTCGCATGTGAAAAGGCTAGAGAGCGTAAGTTCCAATGTCATCGAGTAAATTCGGCACTGCACGAAAATCCTGTGGGCTAAAATGAAAACCCGCGATCCACATCGGGGAAGCCGGCGGCTTCCGGCGCGAACATGTCGAATTCCCGCCGGCTTGACCATGACGCACCGGCTCGCGTCAGGACGGTGGCCGGCGAGGTGACGCCGTCGCCGATCGCGGCGACGAGTTCGGCCGGCCGGCGCCAGCTGGCGGACGAGATCGTCCGGCACGCGGCGCAGGCGACCGTTGACCACGATCGCCTGGTAAGGGGCAAGAGCGGGGTGACCGAGGGCTGGCGGCCCCGCCACCATCTCGATATTGTCGAGGCCAAGCGCGCGGAACTGCTGCATGGCGAACGCGGCCAGTGCGGGATCGTCCTCGAGCGCGACGACCCGCTTCGCCAGGCGCGACAGAACCGCGCTCGAATAGCCCGTGGCACAGCCGACATCGAGCACGCTGTCGCCGGTCTCGATCACCGCCATCTGGACCAGCCGACCAAGCGACATCGGTTCGATCAGGAACCGCCGGCGACCGAAGCCGTCCCAGCCGAGCGGCAGATCCTCGTCCATATAGGCGAGCGCCTGGCGGTCCTCCGGGACGAAGGCCTCGCGCGGGATCGTTGCCATGGCGGCGATCAACCGCGCGTCGGTGATGCCATTGGGCCGGATCTGCGATTCGATCATATTGGCGCGCTGCACGGCGTAATCGATCATCGGTTCGCTCCTCGCTTGCAGGAGACTTAGCCGAGCGCGCCTGACCGGCCAATGACAAAGACGCCGCGCCGCGATGCCGGCGCCTCGATCATTGTCGACGCTCTGAAGTTGCGTTATAAGCCCCACCACCTCCCTGAGCGGCCTCGTGGCAGAGTGGTGATGCACCGGACTGCAAATCCGTTTACCCCGGTTCGATTCCGGGCGAGGCCTCCAATGAAAACAGCCGCTCATGATGGCGACGATCCTGACCCTGGGGTCAGGGCACTATAAAATGGCCAGAATCCGTTCGAGCAACCAGAAGGATGCCACCGACCCGATGCCGTAGGCAGCCCAATGCTGAAATGATACCGGGGTCGATGTGACAAGCATTCGGCCGATGCAGATTGCGGCCAGGACGCCGCCGATGAATGCGAGCTGCCCCAACTCGACCCCGATATTGAAGGCAAAAAGCGCGGCGGGGATTTCGCCATGGGGCAAGCCGATCTCCGCCAATGCGCCGGCAAAGCCGAGGCCATGCAAAAGACCGAAGCTGAATGCCAGGAGCCAGGGATAACTGCGCGTTATGGCACTGCGGCCGGCATCGCCCCGCAACAGCTCGGCGGCGAGAAAGACGATGCTCAGGGCAATCATTGCCTCGATGGGCGGGGCAGGAAGATCGATGAAGCCGAGGGTCGCGGCCCCTAGCGTCAAGCTGTGCGCGAGGGTAAAGGCGGTGACCGTTGCGAGCAGCTTGCCGAGAGAGGGGACGAGCAACAGCAGGCAGAGCACGAAAAGCAGATGGTCCGGTCCGGTCAGAATATGCTCGATGCCCAGCCGCAGATAAGTTGCGAGAACATCGAGACGACCCGGCACGGAAGTGACCACAAAGGACGGCGAGGCGGGCGAGAGGAGCACGTTCTGCACCGTCCCGTCGAGCGCTTCGACCCGCACCAGAACATCGGTCATCGTCGCGTCCAGCCCTCGGATGGCGACGGGCTCGCCGCGAAGAGTGCGTTCACATCGGATGCGGCCGCTCTCGATGAACGCATCGCCCGCCTGCATGGACGTCGGCGCCGCGTCCAAGTGACAGAAGGCGGGAAACTGCGGGGTGATGCCAAGCCGGAGCGCTCCCAGCGCCGGCACCTTCCAGAGCATGTGAAACCTTCCGGCGTGGAGCTCTCGAAGCTCCAGATAGCCCGGGCGAACCTCGTGCCCCGCGGCTTCGCCGATCGGTGAGACCGCGGCCGCCAGGATCGCAACGACAAGGGCGACCCATTTCATGGCCGAACCGCCGGCGGGTACTGCACCGTCACCTGGTAGCGCGCACGAAATTTTTCATATTGCTCCTTCAGGACGGATGAACGCCGTTCGCTCGACCACTCGCGCTTGACAGCGTCCTTGACGGCCTCGAATGGCGGCACCCGCGCCGGTTCGATCGCTGAGACCCGGACGATGTGCAGACCATATGCCGAGCTCAAGGGACCGATCCATTGAGCTCCCCTGACATCTGCGAGCTGGCGGGCGAAAGCATCGCCGAACAGAGCTCCGACCTGGCTCTGCGCCATTCGCTCGAAATGGTCGCCGAGCAGCGAGGGATCGCCCTCATCCTGCGCGTCGGCCCCGGCAGCAACCCGCAGCAATATCTGCCGCGCGTCCGCCGCGGCGGCATCGCCGCGACTGGAGCTCAAAAACACCTGGCGAAACGAGATCAACGGCTCGACACGGAACTTCGCCTGATGCGCCTCGTAATATGCACGCAGCTCGCTCTCCTGCGGCTCTTGCATGGTGTCCTCGAACAGGAACTCCATTTTCTGACGCAGGCGCCGACGGACGATGGAGTCGTTCTTGTCCAGTCCGAGCGAAAGTGCGGCGCGGTACAGGACTTCCTCGCGAATGTAATCGTCCACCGCCGCATGGATCTCGTCCTGCGAGGGTGGGCGATGCCAAGTCCGCTCGAAATACCCGGCCAAACGCTCCACATCCGCCGCAGTCACGACGATGGGCGTGGCAACGGCGCTGGCGTCATTGGCGGCGCGTTCGCCAAACACGAGGAAGATCAGTGCGCCCAGCAACAGAAAGTGCAGGAGCGGTTCCCGCAGCAGCTTGGCGAACATCGGCCGGAGCTCAGCTCTTCGGTGTGTACCAGATCGGCGAGGTGTAGGCCCGCTCCTGCGTGGTCATCGGCACCTCTTTCGGCAGTTGGATGCCAAACCGCTTGGCGTCATAGGCGGTCCAGCGGGGTGTGGGGATAGCAATCACGCGCACGTAGTAGAACGCACGCTCTCCCGCTTTGAAGTCGGGATCGCTCCAGACGGTGATCAGCTCTGGATCGCCTATCGTGTTGGTCCAGGTGGCGCTTGGCACATCGACGGTGTTGCCGACGGGAGGCAGCTTGCCATCGGGCCCGGGCTTGCGCGTCGCCGCATTGCTCCAGACCACGTCATAGACCTTTTCGTTCAACGCGCCGTTTGCCTCCTGCCAACCTTTGACGATCTGAACGCGGTCGAGATTGGCGCCGATCGGGTCCTTGAGAGCGCCGATCAGAAAGCTCGGGGACTTTCCTTCCGGCGCGGCGCTCAGATCGCCACCCATTGGCACGCCTTTGACATAGCCGACTTCGGCCGGACTGCGCGTCTTGGCATCACCAGGCTGAAAATCCCACCCCCCGAAGAAACGCAGGATCATGCGCGGCCCGGTCGTCGCGTAGACCTCCTTGCGTTCCAGCGCATCGAATATCGCCTCGCGCGTGTTGTCGGCAGCCCAGACCGCGGCATAGCCCGACGCGGTCATCTCCCAACCCATGATCCGGACCTTGCCATCGGTCGACTGCATGAACGCATGCTCGGCGCGGCCCGGACTCGGCTCGGCGCCAGAATGCTTGCCGAAGAAGTTGTCCTCCTCGGCAGTGGCCAGGGACGTGTGGGAATCCGTCGAGCCGATCATGCCGAATTTATACGGGTTGATCCCCAGCTGCTGCTCCAGCTTGAGGCCGAGCTTCAATCCCTCGCGGGCATATTCATATTGCAGCATCTCCGGGCGCTTGAGTTCGGTGAGATCGAGATTTCCCTTGTCCCAAAGCTCGTAACCGGCGAACTCGTCATTCGGCGAGAGAAACGGATGGGCTTCGCCATCGCCCTTGATCTGGGTCACTTCGTAGACCGGCTCGAGCCTGGCGCGCGTCTCGGCGTATTCGCGGGAAAGCCCCTTGCCCTCGAAATCGACCAAGGCAAACATCCGCCCGTTCGACAGATTGCCATTGTGCGGGATGGCGAGCACGGTGCCGCCCGTCTTCTCCTGGTAGGCATCCATGAATTTCCAGAGCTTTGCCGGATTTTCACTGTCGGCCGCAGAGAACGGCACGATTTGATCGGCCTTGGTCTTGTCATCCTTGAAGATGACCACACGATGAAGATTGTTACCCTGATTGTTCGACGTCCATTCATAGCCGATCAGGGCGGTGAAGCGGCCAGGCTCGTTGTAGCGTTCGGCCGTCGCCGTATAGTTCTGCCACACGGACCGCGCCAGTTTGGGATTGAACAGCGCTTTCGGCGTGGTTCCGGTACCGATCGAGCGGATCAATTCGATGGCAGCCTCCCCGCCCTTGTCGGAGTTCATCATGTCGTGCCATCGCTTGAGCGCCGGATCAGCCATGAGCAGGGGATTGCCCTTCTTCAGCTCTACCGTCGAGCCCAGTCCCTCGGCATGGTCCGCCACCACGAGGAAGTCGAGCGGACGGCTGAGCTTCACCGGCTGCCCGGTGGAGGACACGACCTCCTCGCCGCGGGCAAACCGATAGGCCTCCTCCGGTCTAAGCGTATTCCCGAACGCTGCGGCATCGAGCGAGTTGGCAGTATGGAGATGCGTGTCACCCCACAAGACCCGCATCGGGTAATTGCGGCCCGCATAGGGCGAATAGCCGGGCCTCTTGTACAGGGGTTCGACCTGGTCCCGGTACATGGTCCCGATGTCGGTCCCGACCTCCTTGGCTCCTTCCTGCGCTGGAACGGCGCCCGTGCCCCAGGCCATGTAACAGAGGGTCGCGGACATGATCGTCGCCAGGATGTTCAAACGCATGGGGGTCCTCCAACAGGCTGGCCGATTTCGGCGACCATAGAAGAAAACCACTCGGCGCCGGTGTCGAATTTCTTGCCACCCTTGATACGTGAAAATTCGATGGCGCGGAGCGCTCCGTCCCTGCCCTCGTCGTGGCCGATGATTCCCGGCTCGCCCTTCAGGCCGCACGCTACGGCGAGCTGCGCCATATGCCGGATCAGGCGGCGATCCTCGTCATTGGCGGGGGCGGCGCGGGCGAAGTAGCCGGATTTCTGCACCAGCGTCCGCTCGGCCCCGATCAGTTTCGACAGGCGCTTGGAGAACCAGTCGCCGACATTCACCTTGTCGAGCTTGACGTGGCCGAAGGCGTCGCGGTCGACCTTCTCGCCGCTCGCGACAAGCTCCTCGACGATGCGCGCCGCATTGGCGCCTTCGCTGACGAAAATCGCGACGCTGCCTTTCGCATCCATGATGCGGCGGAGCCGTCCGCCCTCGGCCTCGATGTCGAGCGCGAGCTCGGGGATGTAGATGCCGTCGATCGTCTTTCGTCGGCGCTCGAGGTGGAATTCCGGCAGGAACGCGAGCTTGGCAAGGCGCGCATTCCACGCTCGCGCCGTGGCGGCGGTGAGCCAACCGCTGTTGCGCCCCATCACCTCATGGATGACGAGCGTGCGCGGACTGGCGGTAGCCTCGTTGATGACGTTCTCGAAGAAGATCGCCCCCTGCTCGGCGGCGGTCAGAGCGCCGAGCGACTGGCGGATCGGCACGATGTCGTTGTCGACGGTCTTCGGGAGGCCGACGACGGTCAGCTGGTAGCCATGCCGGGCGAGATATTCCGCCAGGTCCGCGACGGTGGTGGAAGTATCGTCGCCGCCGATCGTATGGAGGATGGTGATGCCGTCGCTCTTCAGCTGCTCGGCGGCGACCTGCAGCGGGATTTCACCCTCCTTGACGAGGCCGCGCTTCACGCAGTCGGCGACATTGGTGAGCTTGACGCGGCTGTTGCCGATCGGCGAGCCGCCATGCGCATGCAGGATATTGGCTCGGGCGCGGACTGCAGGCGTGACGGCAAGCGATTTGCCCTGCAGGAGGCCAGCATAGCCGTCGAGATAGGCGATCATCTCCGCCTCCGGCGCCAATTCGGTGTAGCGCCCGATCAGCTCGGCTACGGCAGACGACAGGCACGGGGCGAGACCCCCGGCGGTCAGCATGGCGACTTTGTGCTTGGGCATGGCGTTCCTACGTCGTTCGGGCATCGACCAATCCGTCGGCGCGGATGTCGGTGCTACGGCAGAGACGAGCCGAATTCTGCCATGGAGCAGCCTTCCTTGCGTGTCTATCTGTTCCAGAATTCGGATTTGACAAGGATAGAATGGCCGACCAGGTGGCACAAAGGCAATCGATGCATCGGGCGTGCGCTGCAAGCCTGATGCTGCTTTTCGGCGCGTGCTCGACTGGCGAGCAGGTGGTAGCGCCCACGGGGACCGAGCAGGCAGGATTTGTCCCTTCGGCACCGCCTGACAACCAGGCCGACCCAGCCATCGTGACGGCGGGCGACCTCGTGGAGCAAAAGAGGGCGCCCGAACCGGCCGCCCCGCAAAGCCAGGATAGCGCCAAAGCCAAGCCATCCCAATCTGGATTTGAGCTTTCGGCGGGCCAGGTGGCGGCCCTCATCGCCCACTCCCGCGCCGAATTTACCGGTGAATGCCCCTGCCCCTATGATGTAGACAAATCCGGGCGCAGTTGCGGCAAGCGCAGCGCCTACAGCAGCACGAGCACCTCAACCGTCCTTTGTTACCCGAAGGACCTGCTCCCGCAGTAGGGTTAGGACCCTTTTTGGGAGATCGCCGTGCCCTTCGTTTCCCTCTCCCGCGAGCGGGGAGAAGGGAAAGAGGGGGGTCTATCAATTCGATCAATTAAAGGGTCCTGGCCCTAGCCTCGATATTCATTCCCCGCTTGCCGATCCTGCCTTCAATATGCTCCCGTGGTGGAATGAAGATCGCGTCCATCGAAGGCTTTCGTCTGTACCCAATCGCCATCAAGGAGGCGTGGGTCGAGGACGAGTATGTCTGGCCTCGGCATCCGCCGTCGGTCCTCGTGAAGGTCACGACCGAGGATGGCGCATATGGCATTGGCGAGGCCTCGAGCCAGGAATGGTATCTGGGCGAGTCCGGCGAACAGCTGGAAACCCAGGTCGCGCGCTACGACGTGGCGCTCAAGGGGCGCGATCCGGGCAATTTCGCACTCTGCCAACATTTGATGGAGGCTGCTTACGGTGGCGGCATGCCCGGCTCTCGTGCGGCGCGGTCCGGTGTGGACATGGCGCTTTACGATCTGGTCGGCAAAGTCCGTGGCCTGCCGGTTCATGCCCTGCTCGGCGGTGCCTATCGCAACGAGCTGAGCATGCTGACGAACCTCTATCACAAGACACCTGACGCGATGGCGGATGCTTGCCGGGACTACGTCTCGCGCGGCTTCAAAGGACTCAAGATCAAGGTCGGTGACGTCCTGCTGGCCAATGGCTGGAGCCGCGACAGCCTGCTTTCCGAGCTCGCCAAGCTGGATGCCGCTGTCGCGGCAACTCCGCGCGACGTCATGATCGACGCCGACGCCAATCAGGGCTGGGAAAGCGCGGCATGGACTGTCCAGTCGCTGCGCCGCTACGCCAGTTGCGACAATCTTTCCATCGAGCAACCCCTCCCCTATGCCGACCTGGACGGGCACGTTCACGTCCGGCGTGCCGCGGGCGTGCCGGTGATCCTGGATAAGTCCGTGTGGTCGGCGAAGCAGATGCTGCAGATCGCGCGCATGCAGGCTTGCGACCGCATCGTGCTCAAGCTCAACCGCCTCGGTGGGTTCTTCGAATCCATGAAAGCCGTCGCTATCTGCGAGAGCGCCAATATCGGGGTCTCGGTGGATACCAACCCCTATACGCTCATCGGCGACACCGCCTGCTGCCACATCGCGTCGGCGATCCGCACCCACTACCCGGTGGATTGCGAGGGCCACGTGTCATTTCTCGATCTCGGCCCACACAAATTCATCACCGGCGGAATTACGATAAAAGCTGGTCATGCATACCTTCCGGACGCGGCGGGGCTTGGCATCGATATCGACTGGACCTCTCTCGCCAAACACCGTGAAGCGGCATATAGCCGTTAAGCCTTTCCCGGCGCTCACCAGTCCTTTCAGCTTGCCGTAGGCGGTGCGAGCCCCTAGAGGATGATCTTCGTATCGAGCGTTGAGGGGGAGCAACGGCATGCGAGACAAAGCCCTCGCAGACATCATCGATGAATGGCGAAGCCTGTCCGCGGTAGAGTTTCTTCCATCGCACGATCTGAAGCCGAACGATCTGCCCAAAGCGGCGGCGGCCTTGGCCTTGGCAGGCGTGCCGCGTTACGCCAAGGCGGGATGGCCGGAGCTTTTCTGGCCGTGGCGCAAACCGCGATTCCGACCCGGCGCATCGCGCGACAATCTCGTGCGCGCCGGCGCGCTCCTTCTCGCCGCGCTCGAGCGGCTCGACCGAGAGGCCGACTGAGCCATAATCCATAGTGCCGTCTGACGGCCGAACATACACGCTGAAATTGTAGTCTAGCGCCTTTTGAAAAAGAAGGTTCCGCTACGGATCCAGCCGCCTTCAAAAAAGACGTCCTTGCATTTTGTCCTACCCTCATTCCACCTGCTGAAGGCAATGCACAGCTTTTGGCCCCGCACGCTCCAGGAACCCTGGTCGGTCATTCCGGCCATCCGGCCTGTCATCGTGCCGTTGGCTCGGGCAGTCACCATGAAATAGGTCTTGTGCTTGAAGGACACATCGAAGGTGCCCGGGAAGAGACGCCGAATGGCATCTTGATTGAGTTGCATTGCCTGAGCCGCGGGAACGGCACCGACGACGAGGGCCGATGAAACGGCAAGAAAAAGGAAGGACTTCATCAATATTCCTGTTGCTTTTGTCGTCGAAACCCCGGGCTTGCTCGATTTTCGACGGCCAAAGCTGAAATACGACCGGCTTGGCACAAGATTAGGGCGGGAGTTGCCTGCTCCCGCCCTCGCTCAATTGTCCAGAAATAATTTATCCGAGGGGACGGGTGGCAACGATTTGGCCGGTATCCGAGTTGACCCGGATGCGCCACGGCCCGCCGCCACGCCAGCCGCGATAGGTGTAGAAGTCGCCGCCGCAATCCATCGGGACCACCCGGTTGAAGCCGCGGCGGGACACGATGCGGGCACCTTCGTTGCAGCCGATGCCGCCGCCATCGACACCACCCCCAGCGGCCCACCACGGCGTCGCATAGTAGTAGCCGTCACGGAAATAGCGGAACTTGCCTTCGCGGTGACGCATCCACTGGCCATGCCTGTCGTGGCCCATCGCCTCCTTCCTGTCATTCCGCATTTCGGGCGATGATTGCCCGTCGTTCTGACCCTCCATATGCCGCTTCTTCACATCACCTGACGTCTGATCGTCGCCCGTCTGGCCGTGCCGTCGCTGCTTCTTCATGTCTTGCGGCGGTTGGTCGTCCCCGGACTGCCCCTGGTCGGGCGCGACATAGGTGGTGCCCTGAGCGAGCACCACATGGGGGCTGAAAGGCACGGCTGCCAGAAATGCGGCACTTGCAAGAATAAGTGTTTTGATGGCCATTGCTGAGCACTCCTATTACCCATTCAATAAGGCCGGTGCGGGTATGAAGTTCCCGTGAACGCCGGGAACCGGCCCTCGAAAAGGGCGGAGCGTGCAAGTAACGTCGTAATTTAGACAGTCTCAGCGCCGCGTCACCCTGCGGTGCGGTCGCGAGAGGCCCCAGGAGCGCGCTATGCCTTTGCCGGCGGTAAAGCCCACGGCGGCGCCGGCCACCGCGCCCACCGGGCCGAAAACCACCAGGCCGGCGGCGGTGCCGAGGGCCGTGTTCACCGCTCGGCCGGCATTTGCCGCGTTGGCCGCCAGGACAAGGCTCGCGGCAGCCGCGACTACAGCAATAATCCCTTTCATGATTTCCCTCGTGATTCGTTTCGGCCACCATCAAACCGGAAGATTTTGGTAGGTTTGCGGACGACACTGCAAATCAGACTGCGATGTCCACAGAACAATGGCTCCGTCGCATCATCATTTGACCATGATTTGTTCTATCAAATACAGTGGGACGGTTTGGCGAGCGGGTGTTGAGTACGAATAGTCGGTTAAATGACCTTGCTCGGCGCGGCTGCATAGTCTTGCTGGCCGCCGCATTATTGTTGCCTTCTTCGCCCTCCTGGAGCCAGAACGCCGGCGATGGGTGGCAGGAAGAGGGAACGCCGGCCATCTCCAGATTGCGCGACTGCGTCCGGACCTTCGCCGGCCGCGTTCAGGACGAAAACTGGAGCGCCTTGCTGATCGCCGCCATCGAGGGGGATTGCCGCGCCGAATTCGATGCAATGATTCAGCTCATGGCACAGCATGTCGATGCAAAGGACATCGAGCTGCGGCTGCGGACCATTACCGAGACGACTCTTCTGCCGGCCCTGAAGGAGGCGCGCGGTGGCGAGCAATCGACCGCCGACGGCAGCGCGAGCCCGGCCTTACCCACAGAGCCCACAGAGCCCACAGAGCCCACACCACCCGCACCCGAGCCGGTGCTGACGGACAGCTTCGCCGTGCCCGACAGTGCCGGCGGGCGACGGGCACTGCAAAGTCCGGCCCGTGTCCGTCACGGCCTGCCGCCCAAGTTCAGTCCGGAATGGCTGGACCATTGCCGTGCCAAATATACCTCCTTCAATCCGAAAACCGGAATGTATCGGAGCTATGGCGGGGTTTCTCGTCCCTGTCGTTAGCTGAGGCGGAGTCCGCCCTAGTGCCGGTGCTTGGTGGTGTGCCTATGGATGCGCCTATGGCTGGGCTTATGGCTGTGCTTGCGGCTGCGCGCCGCCGGCCTGGCGGTGGCGATCCTGCACGGCCGGGAGAGCCGCGCATAATTGCGGCGCATGCAGGCGCTGGCTCTCGGAATATTGCCGCCGGTGTAGCTGCAAAACCGGAAGTAGTCGCCCATGCAGGCCCGTTGCGCATTGGCCGAAACGGCCGCAAAGGACGATCCGGTCATACCGACCAATAACAGGAACACGAAAGCGACAATTCTCATGATGTACCTCCGGGGACGCCTGCAGTTTCATAATCCGGCTTTATCAGCCTAGCCCATGGATGGGAATGCAGGAAGAGCACCGAAGGGTGGGAAGAAGGCGGCCCGCTGGAACAGGCCGCCATCCCGAACAGTCGACTCGACACACCAAACTTGCTACGACACCTAACGCGGATGACGGGCGCCGCCAGCAATGGCGTAGGGTTTTCCACAGCAGCTATCGCACGGGCCTTGCCGATCGGCGATCCCTCGGCAATTGTCGAGGCATGTGCAATCTCTACAGCGTGACCAAGGGGCAGGCCGCGATCGCCGAGCTGACCGAAGCGATGCGCGACAACGCCGGCAATCTCCCGCCGCAGCCGAGCGTCTTTCCCGATTTTACGGCGCCGGTGGTGCGCATGGGCGAGGATGGCGTGCGCGAGCTCGTCACCATGCGCTGGGGCATGCCGTCGTCGCAGAAGGCGCTGTTCGATGCCGCCAAGGCGCGGGCGCAAAAACTCGAGGCCAAGGGCAAAAACGTCGATTTCGATGCGCTCCTGCGGCTGGAGCCGGACGGCGGAACAACGAACATCCGCAATGTGCGCAGTCAGCATTGGAAGCGCTGGCTCGGAACTGCGCATCGCTGCGTGGTGCCTTTCACCTCCTTCAGCGAGTTCAACAGGGCCCATGGCGGCGACGTCTGGTTCGCCCTGGACGACAGCCGGCCGCTGGCGGTATTCGCCGGCTTGTGGACGCGCTGGACTTCGGTCCGCAAGATCAAGGAGGGCGAGACCACCAACAATCTCTTTGGCTTTCTTACCACCGATGCCAACGCCATCGTGGCCCCCGTCCATCCCAAGGCGATGCCGGTGATCCTGACCACCCGCGCCGAGATCGAGACCTGGCTGACGGCACCGGTGGAAGAGGCATTGAAGCTGCAGCGGCCGCTGGCGGTCACCATGCTCAAGATCGTTGCAACAGGCTCGAAGAAGGATCCGGCCGAACTGGTTTTGGAGAGCTGAGGTTCGGCGCGTCGGCGTTGCTATTTCGTTGGCTTATCGATGGCGCCGCCGCTATCGGCCCAATCCTTGAAGGCGCCAAGATTGTACACCCGGTCATAGCCCATTTCCTTGAGCGTCTTCCCGCTCAGTGCCGACCGACCGCCCGAGGCACAATAGAGAATGACCGTCCTGTCCTTGGAAAAGTTCTTGTCATGATAGGGTGATTCCGGATCGGCGCGAAACTCGAGCAGGCCGCGCGAGACATTGACCGCACCGGCGACCTTGCCGCTCTTCTCCACTTCGGGCGCGTCCCGGACATCGACGACGAGCGTGTTCTCCTGCGCCATCAGCTTCTGCGCCTCGGCGGGCGTGATCCGCGGAACGACTGCATTGGCGGCTTCGACCATTTGCTTGCTTGACGGCATCTGCTCCTCCTTGCGCTGACCGGGCCGTCAATCCGCCGCCGGAACGGATTACTGCACGGCGGCGGCGGCGGCATCGTCCGGCGCTGCTCCCGGCGGGCCGTCATTCTGCCAGAAGATCTGCACCGCGTAGAGGGAATTGCCGGTCTCGACCGCGCCGGTGGCGACATGGGCGAAAACCGGGTTGAGCAGGTTGTGGCGGTGGCCGGTGGAGTTGAGCCATTGCTCGAACAGCACCTTGGCCCGCGCCTGGTCGACGGCGCCGGACGTCCGCCAGTTCATCGCGGCGTTCTCGGCGCGACGGCCGTTCGTGCGGTAATCGGAATAGGCGTTGGCGCGCTTCACGAAGGCATAGCCATTGCGCGAGGTATGACCGACATAGCCGCCGAGCGCCATGTCGAGGGCCTGGGCGCGGGCCGCCTCCTTCATGCGGGCGCCTGCGGCAACCGACCGAAGGCCGCTGCTGCGCCGGGTGGCCGCCGCCATGCCGTCGAGATAGGATTCGAGGTCAGGCCTGAATTTGACGTTGTTCCGCGGCTCGGCCAGCAATGCAGCCGCGTAGGCGCGGTAGCCGCTACCCGCCGGTGCCCCAGCCGGCGACGCTCCGACCGCCGGTGCTCCGCGCTCCGACCAGCCGCCGGCTCCGAAACCCGGCAACTCCACCAGGTCGGCCGAGCACGCGCCCAGAAGGAGCGATACGCCAATCACCACAAACCGGAAAAATCCCCTATTCCCCATGGGTTGGGGAATTGGCACGGCTTCTTGGCCGAAATCTGACCGTCCCCAATAATTTGTGGGCCAGATTTGTGAGAATTATCACAGAAATCGCAAAAACTGATCGGCTAGCGTGACGCTAAGCCGCTTACTCCCTGCATGAGCGGCAAGGCAGAGGTCGCTCGGTCCGACAGCGAGCCACCTCTGCCACTTCCCTCAATTCATGCTTGCGACGGGAAAATCTCGACCTTGCCAGTGTCGAGATGATAGAGCGCGCCGACGACATTGACCTTCTTGTCGGCGACAAATTTGCTGATGATCGGCGTGGCCGTCTTCAGCTTCTCGACATTGAGAACGACATTCTGCCTGATCGCATTTTCCAGCGCGTCGCCGGCCTTGCCCCGTGCCGCCTCGACGGCCGGCTTGAGCGCCGTGACGAGGGAAGGAAGGCGACCGGGCAAGGTCGACCCATCCGCGATCGATTTCATTGCCGCATCGATGGCGCCGCAGGCCTGGTGGCCGAGAACCATCAGGAGCGGCGTTCCCAGGACCTGCACGGTATATTCCAAACTGGCCAGAACGTCGTCATTGACGAAGTTCCCGGCGAGGCGGCAGACGAAGAGGTCGCCACGCCCCGAGTTCGAAGGCATATTCCGGGGCGATGCGCGAATCCGCACAACTCAAAATGCCGGCATAAGGGTTCTGCCCGGTGGTCAGTGCCTCGCGCTCGTGCTTGAAATCGTGCCGCCGCGCCACACCCTGAACATAACGACGATTGCCCTCGGCGAGACGCTTGAGAGCAGCGTCCGGCGTCAGGACATTGCCGGGCTTGGGAGGCGGCGCCTTCGCGGCGAAGCCGATGGCGGGAGCAGCGAGACCGAAGGCTGCCAAGCCGGCGGCTTGCAGCATCAAGCGGCGTGACGGAGCTCCAGAGAGCTTATCGCATTGATTGCACATGGGATGGGGGGAACCTCAGGAAAACGACCACGGATCAATATCGTAGCGGCAACCGCGTGTCTAGGGAGACGCGCAAAGAAAGCCCCGCAGGAGGTTCCTACGAGGCTCTCTTGCGGCCTGCGACATCAGCCTTAACGGCGATACCGCGGCCGTAAACCTTAACAAGCGATCAACGCCGCCGCCGTCCGTCCGTTCCCCCGCGGCGAAATTTTTTTCTCGACATCCGGGCCGCCACTTCGAAGCCGGCGGTCAGAAACGCAGGAAGTCGCGTTCCTCCGCCTCGTGCCAATTGCCGCCGCCGCGATAGTACATGCGGGTTGCATCCTCGAACGGCTGGAAGTCCCAGGCCGGGGTCCGGCCGAGGCTCACGGCCCGCATGATCAAATTGCGGCGGCGCTGGCTTTTCAGGATGTCGGCGGTCAACCGATCGATGTCCCAGCGCTGCTCGATCTTCAGCCGCAGCTCGTTGACGACGCCGGCATAGGCCGGGTCGGCGGCGAGATCGCGCAGCTCATGCGGATCCTGCTCGAGGTCGAACAGGAGAGCGGCGGCGCGACTGCAGCGCACATATTTGTAGCGGCCGCAGCGGAGCATCAGCGCCGGCTCGGCCAGGCCCTCGAAGAACATCTCGCTCGCCACCATGTCCGGCCATTCGGCAGCGGGATCGTCGAGCAGCGGCTTCAGGCTCAGCCCGTCGATCGGCTCGACCAGGGACGACATGCAGCCGGCGAGATCGAGCATGGTCGGCATGAGGTCGATCAGCGACACGTTGCGGTCTATCCGCCGCGGCCCTGTCATGCCGGGCGTGGCGATGATCAGCGGGATCCGGGTGGAACGCTCATAGGGGGCCATCTTGTACCAGAGGCCGCGCTCGCCCAGCATGTCGCCATGATCGGCGCAGAGCACGATGGTGGTGCGCTCGTCTTCCCGAATGGTGCGGAGCGTCGCGAGAATGCCGCCGATCAGATCGTCGATGAAGGAAATGTTGCCGTAATAAGCATGCCGGGCGGTGCGGACATGCTCTTGCGATATGGCATATTCGGATCGGTCATAGTGGCGATAGAGCCAGGCTGCATAGGGATCGCGTTGGTCGACCGGGATATGCGGCACTGCCGGCATGTCGATGGCGTCGTGGTCATAGCGATCCCAATAGCGTTGCGGCGTCACATAGGGATCATGGGGATGGGAGAACGAGACGAAGAGGCAAAACGGCCGGCGTTCCGGCACCCGGGCCCATTGGTAGAGCCAGCGCGTTGCCCTTTGCGCCGCCTCCTCGTCATGGTCCTGCTGGATCGAGCGCTCGGCGACGCCGGCCGTCACGACGTTCTTCAGCGTATGGTACCATTCGAGGATGACATCCGGCCGGTCCCAGTCGCCGTTCCACAGGAAGCCGGAGGGACAGACATCGGTGGTCAGGCGGCGCTCGAAACCGTGGAGCTGATCGGGGCCGATGAAGTGGCACTTGCCGGAGAGGCAGGTGTCATAGCCATTGAGCCGCAAATAATGGCCGATGGTGGGGATGCCGGCGGGCAGTTCCGAGCCGCTATCGTAGACGCCGATGGTCGAGCCGAGCTGTCCGGTCATCATGGCGGCGCGCGCCGGCACGCACATCGGGCTGCCGGTGTAGGCATTGCCGAACACCGCACCGCGGCGGGCGAGCGCATCGATATGCGGCGCCTTGACAAGCGGATGACCGTAGCATGGGAGCGCATGCGGCGACAGCTGATCGGCCATCAGGAACAGGATGTTGTTAGCCCGCGACATGGTCTTCTCCGCCCCACCGCGGACGATCAAACCACCAGCATAGCAGCCCGTCATGATCGGTGCGAGCTTGATCTCTTCCCGGCAACGCTGGCAGTTGATCGGGAAACGGCGACAGTTCTGTCATTTGGAGTGCTGCATGATTGCAAATTACTTTTGCCTTTACCTTGCTCTCGCGCTCATCTTCCTTGTGGCTGCCCTGGCGGTCCGCGCTGCCGTCCTGAAGGCGGTCAGGACGCCACGGAGCGAATTGCAGCGGGCGCTCCGGCGCAATGGCATAGCGGTCGCCATAATGGGCACGGGCGAGGAGTCACTGCTGTGGACCGACGCAGCGGGTTATGTCGACGACAAGGACGCGGCAGCGGCGGTGTCACATGCCGAGCACCGGATCATCGGACGGATCAACACGCTGTTCGACTGAGAGGGAGCGGGCCGCTGCCGGTTGCTTCACAAGCGGTGAACGGGCGCAACATTCGGAGTGCGGCACGGCTGTTGCCGACAATAGATCGGGGTTTGGCAAGGAGGATGATCCGATGCGACGGCTTGGCCCATTCGTGCTTCTCATCCTGCTGGCGGGCAGCGCCGGGGCCGGCGAGCCGGCGCTCCAGGCCGGCGCCTACCAAATCCGCCACCGATTGGAGCTGCCGCATGTCGAGCGGTGGGCGGTGGAGAGGACCGACGCGGCATGTCTTGCGGCATCCGTCGGTTCCGATCGTGCGGGACCAATGCTGCCGATCCTCAGCTCCAACATGCCGTTCGGGGCGTGCACCGCCAAGGGCTGGCAGCAGCGCGGCAACCGGCTTGACTACGATATCGTGTGCCCGGGGCGCGGAGCGGCCAAGGCGCACGCCACTTATGTTCTGTCGGGCGACGGCTTCACCGCGCGCATTTTCATGACGCTGGGGGCCAAGAACATGACGATGACCGAGGTCCAGTCGGGCCGGCGCCTCGGCTTGTGCACGGTGGCAAGCCGCTAGACGGGCGAAGCTTCACTTCCAGTGGCGGAACTGCGGAGCATCGGCTACGTTCAAGGCCGAGACTGTACGAGGCTGGAAATGGCCAAACTCACCTCTGCGGACGTCACTGGAGCCCTCGACAAGGTACTCGGGGAGAGAGTGGACCCGCCATTTTCGGCAACCAGGCTCATCGGCGGCAAGCTGCGCAGCCTCTACAACGATGCCGGACAGGAGGAGCTCCTCGGTTTGACCAGATTGCTGCGCGCCCTCGAGGATGAACGCCCGGCCGAGTGAGCGATCAAGCGCATGCGGGATCGAACCAAATGGAACCTGCGGTGGACCGGGCTTGCCATCTTCCTGGTCGTCCTCCTGCTGATCTGGATTTTCCGGGGCTATCACTGAGGCCCAGGGTTCCCTCACCGCGGCCGGTTGGCGAACCATTGCGCCCCGAGCAGGAGAGCAATGACCAGGACACCGGCGAGGAACACCAGCACGAGATATTCCTGGGCAATGCTGAAAATGATGAGCATCACGAACAGCAGCAAGCCGACCGCGGCGAACAGCCAATCGAGATGGATGCCGGCAAGCAGGCATCCGAGCGCCAGAATCAGCAGCGAGCTCAAGCCGGTGGCAGCCGCGGTCTGCTCCCCCCTGTCCTGGAGGAAGCTGAAGTCGAGGATGATCGCCAGCCCGACGCTCAGCCAGTGGAGGATCTGCCGGACCACCATGCGGTTGGGATCGGCCGATCCTTTCCAGGCAGCAACGATGCACATCAGGCCGAAAATGGGCACCAGCGTCAGCCAATAGGTGCGGGCCCAGGCGGCGTCGGCGAGCGTCACCGCGGCGCCGATCATCGCCAGCAGGACCATGGCGATGGCCATGTATTTGGAAATGTTACGGCCGCCATTATCAGTTTCGCCGTCTCGGTATTCGTTGCTCATCGCGCTTGGTCTATGGTGTCTCGAGGGTCGGAGCGGAACTCCAGCCTACGATTTTGCAATTCGGGTGGAAACCCGTCACGGGAGCGGAAGTCATGCATGTCGCCAATCTCCAGCTCGAAGGCCTGCTGATGGCCGTCGCCTCGATCAACAATGTGCTCGTGCGCAAGGGCATCCTGTCCGTTCAGGAGATCGACGAGGCTCTGGCCAAGGCCGAGAGCGGGCTGATGGCGGACGTGCATGTGGCAGGGGATATGAGCGCATCGAACCGCGATGCCGTTTGCTTCCCGATCCGATGCCTGAAGCTCGCCAATCTCGGCCAATCGGAGGATGCCATCCAAAGCTTCGCCGAGCTTGCCCGCGAAGTCGGCCGGCTGAAATGATCGCGATCCGGTAGAGGCAGGTCGAGCGATGCAGTTCGAATTTCACACACTCGACGTCTTCACCGCCGAGCCGCTCGGCGGCAATCCGCTGGCGGTGGTGCTCGGGGCCGACGGGCTCGGCGACCAGCGCATGCAGCAGGTGGCGCGCGAATTCAATCTCTCCGAGACGGTGTTCGTCGCCGGCCTCCAGCAGGCATCGCGGGACATGATCCCGGTCAGGATCTTCACACCGCGCAACGAGCTCTCCTTCGCCGGTCATCCGGTGATCGGCACCGCAGTGCTGCTGGCCGAGCTTCAGCACAAGGATGCCTGCCCGTTCGAGACCAGGCTCACGCTGGCGACCAAGGCCGGGCCGGTGCCGCTGACGGTGACTCGGACCGGCGGTGCGGCACGCGCGCAATTGACGGCGCCGCGGCTCGCAGCCGCCCGGGACGCCGGCCTCGCCGATGCAGCGGTGGCGGCGGCGATCGGGCTCGCACCTGACGAGATCGGCTGTCGCGGGCACCGGCCGCGCGCGCTCGAGGGGACGGCGACCATTCTCGCGGTTCCGGTGAGGGACAGCGCAACCCTCCGCAGGACCGCGGTGGTGGACGGCCCCTGGCAGCCGCTTCGGAAAGCGACCGGCAGCATCGGCCTATACGCCTACACGGCGCTGGAAACGCCTGCCGCCTGGCGGGTGCGCTTCTTCGCCCCCGACGAAGGCATCGCCGAGGATCCCGCCACCGGCCTTGCGGCGGTCGCGTTTCCGGCACAGGTCCTGGCGTTCGACAAACCGGGCGACGGGACGCTGGCGCTGACGCTCGAACAGGGCATCGAGATGGGCCGCCCGAGCTTCATCGCAGTCGAGGTGGACGTTCGCTCCGGCAAACAATCGGCGGTGCGAATCGCAGGCCAGGCGGTGCGGGTGTCATCGGGGGTGATGCGGCTCTGATCCCGACAGAATTACCGTCTCATACCAAGGTCATAGTCGAAGTTCGGAGAAGACAGCCGGGTCTTGAGTGGTATGCTGACTATTCACGGGTCAATCAACGCCCGAGCAACAATCAATAAGCCCAGGAGCGGTTCCACATGTCAGACATTGCAGCCGATGGAGTCGAGAGAGTTGGACGTGGGGTGGTGGTCACGGCGCAGGAACAGCGCAAGGTGGTATTCGCCTCCTCGCTCGGCACCGTGTTCGAATGGTACGACTTCTATCTCTACGCAACGCTCGCGCCATTCTTTGCGGCGCTGTTCTTCCCATCGGGAAACGACACGGCTGCCCTGCTGTCGGCGTTCGCGACCTATGCCGCCGGCTTCCTGGTTCGGCCGTTCGGCGCCCTGGTGTTCGGGCGCATCGGCGACATGGTGGGACGGAAATATACCTTCATCGTCACCATCCTGGTGATGGGCTTTGCGACCTTCGCGGTCGGCCTGCTCCCGACCTATGCCCAGATCGGCTGGCTCGCCCCGATCCTGCTGGTCGCGCTGCGCCTGCTGCAGGGTCTGGCGCTGGGCGGCGAATATGGCGGGGCCGCGACCTATGTCGCGGAGCACGCGTCGGCAGACCGTCGCGGCTATGCCACGGCCTGGATCCAGACCACCGCCACGCTGGGATTCTTCCTGTCGCTCGCGGTGATCGGGCTGGCCCGGACCAACATGGACACAGCGACCTTCGCCTCCTGGGGCTGGCGGCTGCCGTTCCTGGTGTCGCTGGTCCTCCTCGTCTTCTCGATCTACATCCGCCTGAAGCTGAATGAATCGCCGGTGTTCCAGCAGATGAAGGCAGAAGGGCGCGCATCGCGATCGCCGCTGACCGACAGCTTCCTGCGCTATCCCAACAACCGTTATGTGCTGCTGGCGCTGCTCGGAGCAACGGCAGGTCAGGGCGTGGTCTGGTACACGGGGCAGTTCTATGCCCTGTTCTTCTTGACGATCACGCTCAAGGTCAATTATGCCACCGCCTATCTGATGATCGCGATCGCGCTTCTGATCGGCACGCCGTTCTTCATCTTTTTCGGCTGGTTGTCCGACCGGATCGGCCGCCTGAAGATCATCCTGGCGGGGTGCCTGATCGCGGCGCTCACCTATTTCCCGCTGTTCCATGGCCTCACCACCGCGGTCAACCCGGCGGTGGCCGAGTTCCAGGCGGCCAATCCGGTGGTGCTGCGCGTCGATCCGGCCACCTGCGGCTTCCACATTTTCGTGGGCCCGTGGTCCAAATTCACCGAATGCGACAAGTCCAAGGACTTTCTGACCAAGGCCGGGCTGTCGTTCACCACCGAAGATGCGCCGGCCGGGACGCCGCCATCGGTGTCGATCGGGCAGACACGCATCGATGGCTGGGATACCGACAAGTGGAACGCAGCCCTGGCGGCGGCGGGCTACCCCAAGACGGCCGATCCGGCGCGCATCAACTGGGTGATGGCCGAGGTGATCCTGGTCATCATGATGATTTATGTCACCATGGTTTATGGCCCGATCGCCGCCTTCCTGGTCGAGCTCTTTCCGACCCGCATCCGCTACACGTCGATGTCGCTGCCCTACCACATCGGAAATGGCTGGTTCGGCGGAATGCTGCCGTTGCTTGCCACGGCAATCGTCGCGGGCACCGGCAATATCTATAACGGCCTGTGGTATCCGATCGTGGTTGCCATCATGACGGTGGTGATCGGCGCCCTGTTCCTCAGGGAGACCAAGGACGTGGACATCACGCGATAAGAGTTGTCAGATGCCGGCGGCTCCGGTGAAAGGATAGTTGACGTGGACGTAATGACTAAGATGCATCTCGCGCTTGCCGTGATGTTGACGATTTATGTCGTCCCGCTGGCCTATCTCGTGTGGCTGGCGCAGCACCAGCATCCGACGCCGCCGGTCCAGAACAAGCCTGAGGAGAGAAAGAAGCGGTAGGGCGCTTCCGGGCTCCTTTCGTCAGTCTTGCTGTCCGCGATCGAATGCGGCGTCGACGGGCACTGCGAGGGCATTGGCAAGCTGGTTGGTCTTGGCGGCAAGGGCAATGATGGCGAGCAGCTCGCCATGCTGCTCTTGCGTCATTCCCTTGGCGCGGGCGGCCGCGGTATGGGAATGCACGCAATAGCCACAGCCATTGGTCGCCGACACAGCGATGTAGATCATCTCCTTGGTCAGCGGGTCGATGGCGCTTTCCTGCCCCATGACCGCTTTGACCTCGGACCAGGTCCGCCGCAGGAGCGCGGGATCGCTGGCGAGCGCCAGCCACATGTTGTTGATGAAATCGGTCTTGCGGGTGCGGCGGATGTCGTCGAACACCTCTCGCACTTCCGGGCTTGCCTCCTGATAGGAAATCAGCCTGACGGTTGCCATTGCGGTCACTCCCCTTTCTTCGTCCTGGCCAGTTGCTCGAACGTGCATTGTCGCGGCGGCTTGTCCTTGCGCCAGCGAACGAGGGTCGTGCCGTGGCGAAAGCGGTTGCCGGTGACATGATCGTAACGCACCTCGACCACGAGATCGGGCCGCAGCGGCTGCCAGTCGGCCGTGCGCTCGGTGCTCCAGCGGCTCGGACCACCCGGAGCATCGCCGGTGAAGCCGGGCGGCTCGATCAAGCCCTCGAGAAGGCGGGTCAGCTCGGGGCGCTCGGCCCGGGAAATGGCGGAGGTGAAGCCGACATGGTGGAGCTTGCCGTCAAGGTCGTAGAGGCCAAGCAGCAGAGACCCGACCTGCCGGCTCGCCTGCTCGTAGCGAAAACCTCCGACCACGCAGTCTGCGGTGCGAATGTTCTTGACCTTCAGCATGGCGCGCTCGCCGGGGCGGTAGGTTGCGTCGAGCCGCTTGGCTATGACGCCATCGAGATCGCCACCGGTGGTCTGGAGCCACTCTCGCGCCTGGCCGACATCGGCGGTGACCGGCGAAAGGCTCACGACGCCGCCGCCAGTGCTGAGATCAAGCCGTTCGAGGGCGCGACGGCGCTCCGACAGCGGCCGGTCGAGCAGGCTTTCGCCAGCCTCGCTCATCAGGCAATCGAACAGGATGAGCCGCGCCGGTTGTTCGGCAGCGAGCTTCCTGACGCGGCTGGCGGCAGGATGGAGGCGCATCTGCAGCGCATCGAAAGACAACGCATCGCCGAGCTGAATGACCAGTTCGCCGTCGACGGCCAGGCGGTCGACGGCAAGGCCATGCAGCGCCGACACCATGTCGGGAAAGAACCGGGCCAGCGACTTGCCCGACCTGCCCTTGAGCTCGACCTCCTCGCCAGCCTTGAAGGCCAGACAGCGGAAACCATCCCATTTCGGCTCGAACTGCCAGCCGGGGCCGTCCGGCAGGTCGGCAACGAGCTTGGCTTCCATGGGCGCGACGTCGAGATCGACAGGAAGTCGTGATGCGAGGCTCGCCATTCAGATCCTCAATCCTCGGCGGATCGCGACAGGGGCCGCGGAACGGCCGGGCGGCCGAGGGCGCATTCGAGCCTCTCGCGGTCCCAGTTGCCGTTGGTCGCGGCGGCCTCGTAAGTGCTTTGCAGGAAGCTCAGCAGAAGAGCCTCGGGATCGGGTGACAGCCGCACCGCATCATAGGGCAGGATGAATTCGCCGAGCGTCTGGTGAAAATAGGCGGCCTCAGGCGCGATGCGTGCGGCGCGAAAACCGGAGGGCTCGGGATAGGCATAGGAATAGAATGCCGGCTCGGGAAAGGCGCCGCCGCCCGGCCAGAAGCCGGCGCTGCTCACCTCGTGCGAATAGGCTTCGAAGGCCACCGCATTCGGGAGGTTGGGCACGCCGCCAGGATGCAGCGGCGCGGTGCGGCCGGAAAACCGGGTGACCGCCAGGTCGAAGCTTCCCCAGAAAAAGTGCACCGGGCTGCATTTGCCGATGAAGCCGGTGCGGAACTGCTTGAAGACGCGGTCGGCGCTCAGCAGCACCCGCCAGAAACGATGGGCGAAGTCGCGATCATAGGCGGCATGCGCCTCATCCGCGCTGAAAGCGACGGCGTCGGCAATCTCGTTGGGGATCTGATTGATGCGCACCGGCAAGCCGTTTTTCTCGAGCGCCGCCATGACGGCGGCGTAGAATTGCGCGACCGAGCGCGGCACGAGATCGAGGGACAGGACGGCGCCATCGTCGGTGGCGATGATGAGGCGATGGTCGATAAAGTCGAAATCGATTGAGAAAGTGCGGCGGCCATGGGGAATGGGAGAGGTGGTGAGGCCGCGGGTCGTGAGATAGAGCGCGACGTGCCAGGAATGGTTGAGCCACGGCGTGAGGGCAAGACGGATCTTGCCGACGATCTGGGTCCAGAGTTGGAGCGTGACGCAGGTGTCCTGCCAGTCGGCAAGAGGAAGCTCCGGCCAAATCGCCTGGGGTTGCGCGGGCGTGGTCATGGCTCCTGGATCAGCATCGCCTTTATCTGACCATGGCGCGAGGGGACGGCCATTGCAAGATCCGAGCCACTGCCATGAATCACCAGGTCGATGGCGCCCTCCCCCATCCGCAGCCCCTGGATCTCGAGGCGCTCGATCAGCCGCGGCAGCGTCGGCGAGTGAAGCTGGATCTCTTCGAGCTCGGGGAGAAATTTCAAGCCGAGACAGGCATGGAGGAACGCGAGCGGCGCACCCGCCGCCCAGCCCTGCGGCGAACAGGCGACCGGATAGAGCGTCGGCCCGCGTCCACGGGCCCGGCGAAAGCCGCAATAGAGCTCCGGCAGGCGGTAATGCTCCATTTCCATGGCGGCGGCAAACACGGCCTCGACCACCCGCTGCACATGGCCATGGAGGCGATACTCGGCAAAGCCCAGCGTGATCAAGGCATTGTCGTGCGGCCAGACCGAGCCATTGTGATAGGACATCGGGTTGAAGCGGGCGGCACAGCTTGCGACCGTTCGGATTCCCCAGCCGGAGAAGCTGTCGGGCTGGAGGAGGCGATCGGCGGTTCGCACCGCCCGGTCGGCGCGGGCAATGCCGCCGAACAGGGCGTGCCCGGCATTGGAGCTGACCACCTCGCAGCGGCGCTTGTGGCCGTCGAGCGCGATGGCATAGCAGCCGATCTCCTCGGACCAGAAGGCGTCGTCGAACTGATCGGCCAGATGCTGCGCCTCGCGCCGCAGCCGCGCGGCATGGTCATGTTCGCCAAGCACCTCGGCGACGCGGGCGATCGAGCGCTTGGCGGCATAGACATAGGCCTGGACCTCGACCAGCGCGATCGGACCTTCGGCGAGCGTGCCATCGGCGTGGAAGATGGCGTCGTAGGAGTTCTTTCCAGCCTTGATTGAGAAGGCCCTTGTCGGTTGCCCGGTGATATTCGACGAAGCCGTCGCCATCGCGATCGCCGGGGCCGTCGATCCAGCCGAGGGCGGCGAGGATGTTGGGCCACAGCCGCCGCATCGTTGCGATGTCGCCGGTACGCTGGAAATAGCGGCCGGCAAGCAGCACGAAGAGCGGTGTCGCATCGACGCTGCCGTAATAGCGGCCGAACGGAACCTCGCCGAGGCGTGCCATTTCGCCGAGGCGCAACTCATGCAGGATCTTGCCCGGCTCGGCATCCGAGGCCGGGTCGGTCTGTTGCGCCTGAAAGGCGGCGAGCCTCGTCAGCACGGCGCGGGCAATGCCGGGGTCGAGCCACAGAAGCTCGATGGCGATGATGATGCCGTCGCGTCCGAATGTGGTCGAAAACCAGGGTATGCCGGCATAGGGATAGAGGCCTTCCGGCGTCGCGGTCAGCAACATGGCGAGATCGGCAATCGATCGATCGACGAGGCGGCTCGCCATCGGGCTCGATGTCGAAAGCCGGACGCTGTGGCGGCGCAGCGTGGTGTGCGAACGACGGGCGAGACGAAGGTTGCCGAGAAAGGAGATGGCCGAGGCGGGACGGGAGTTGCCGCAGCCAATGGTGATGAAGCCGGTCCAGCGCGCGCCGGGCGCAAGCTCGATGGCATGGCAGATCTGGGCGCGCTCCATGGTCAAGGGTTCGGGGCTCACCGCGATCTCGGTGGTGCGTCGCAGGCCGTCGAGCCCATCATAGGCGAGCACCACCCCGGCCGGCGAAAGCGCCGGCTCGAGGACGCGGCCGCGGGCCGCCCTCTTCAGGCCCCTGACCTCGAAAATGTCGGCGAAGTCGGAACGGAACCCGAGCGCCAGGACGAAACGGACCGTCTCGGTGCCGTGATTGTGGAGAGCGAAGCGCTCATGCACCATGCCGTCCCACAGATACAGGAAACGCGACAGGTGGATCGTGTCCTTCGGCATGGTGATCCTGCCGTCGATCATGATGTCGGGATTGGTGAGGTCGGTCACCGCGCCGGCATTGTCGTGAAGGATGGTCGAGCCGAGAAGGAGCAGCTGGCGTCCGTCGAGGGTCACCGCCAGGCGCGACAGATAGCGGGTGTCGGCATGGAACAGCCCGTCGGGTCCGCCGGGCGCGACGCCCATTTCGCCATAGCTGTCGAGGATGATGAAGCTGTCGCCCTGCTTGAGCGTGCGCCGCGGCCGGGAGGCGGGCCCGCTGTCGACGATGTAGAACGGGTTTTCCTTAGGCCCGGATTCTTCAGGCGGCATCAATGCTCAAACCCTTCGACACGATCCCGAGCGGCAGCCGGTCGGACTTCATGGCCGCGGCATAAAGCCGAACATAGTCATCGGCCATGCGCGCGGCGGAGAACCTCTGCTCAAATCGCGCCCGAACCAGCGCCCGGTCAAGCTTCATGACCTGCGGCAGAATGGCAACAGCCTCCTCGATCAATTCGACGATCGCACCGGTGGCGTCGTCGACCACCTCGGGAACCGAGCCGCGCCTGAAGGCAATGACCGGCGTGCCGCAGGCCATGGCCTCGATCAGCACGAGGCCGAACGGTTCGGGCCAGTCGATGGGGAACAGCACCGCCGCGGCGTTGCCGAGGAATTCCTGCTTCTCGCCCTCACTGATCTCGCCGATGAACTCGATGCCGGGCGCCTTGAGCAGCGGGGCGATGGTTTCGGAAAAATACTCGGTGTCGACCGGGTCGATCTTGGCGGCGATCTTCAGCGGCATGCCGGCGCGCAGGGCGATCTCGATGGCCCGGTCGATCCGCTTCTCCGGCGAAACCCGGCCGAGAAAGGCGAGATAATTGCGGCGCGGCGCGCGCTCGGATCGGAAAAGAGCGAGCGGCAGCCCATGATAAACAGTGGCAATGATATTGGCGTAAGGGATGGGCCTGCGCTGATCGTTGGAAATCGTCACCAGGGGAAATTGCGGGAAGCGCTTGTATACCGGCGTGAGCGCGATGAGGTCCTGGCGGCCGTGCAGGGTCGTCAAGGTGTGATGCGCGATGGAACGGAAAAGCGGGAAATGCAGCACGTCGATATGGAAATGGATGACGTCGAACCGATCCGCCTGGCGGTTAAGCTCATCCAGCATGCACATATATTGGAACACCGGATCGTAACGCTCGGGGGCGAGCCGGATGGCACAGGCCGAGCATGCCACAAGCTCGGCGCCGGTGACCGAGTCGCCCGAAGCAAAGAGCGTCACGTGATGACCGGCGGCCACCAATTCTTCGGTGAGAAACGATACGACGCGCTCCGTCCCGCCATAGAACCGCGGCGGGACGCTCTCGATGAGCGGCGCAACCATTGCAATCTTCATCGCACTCTCGTTAGCAGTTGGCGCCCTTCAGGCCAACTCCTAACGCAGCGCCCACGAAAGCGGTCCTAGGATAATGCTCCTCGCAGGCGCTCAGCTGACCGGGACTGCCTCGGCGCCGCTCGGGGTGCAGTGATACCAGACCTCGTAAGGTTTGGTTTCCTGTCCGAGGAGGCGGTATTTCAGCTCCCCGGTTGCATATATGCCGGCGAGCTTGCAGGCATCGCGCGACTGAAAGAACTCCGTGCGCTGGGTGAATTGGGGGTTCGAATCCATTCCGAAGAACACAAAGATGACCAGCATGAACGGGCCCATCGATCCCTCCCGCAGCGAATCGCGTTACCTGAGGGCATATTAGGGGAGGTCGCGGGCCGGAACGGTGTGGTCTTTGCCACGTATCCGGGATTATTGCTGTGGAAATTTCGTGCGCTAGGGCGCGGGGACGTCGAGCGCCGGGTTGCTGTCGAAGAATCCCGACGGCATCCAGTGGAAGCCGGCATAGACGCAGGGCTGCACCGGCCAGTCCTCCGGCCGCGGCAGATGATGGTAGTTGAGGGTGTACCACACGACGATGCGCTCATTGTCGAGCGAGCGGTCGGCAGCGGTCCAGCGCGCCAGGCCATCGCCGCCGGGATGCTGGTTGGGGTAGCGGCCGGCGGGGTAGAGCTCGTCGGCGGCATAGCGGGTGGCCCAGAAATGCCGGAACATGAATCCCGCCCGCCGCGCGACGGGCGATTCCGGGTCCAGGAAGGGCAAGGCATTGGCACCGGGAACGAGGCGGTAGCCGACGGGCTCGCCCAGGGCATTGCGCACCGAGGGGTTGGTGACACGCCAATAGCGCGAGGCGGCAATGTCGATCAGGCGCTGGGCCTGTGCCTCGGAGACGAGCGGCGTCTCGATGATCCGCACGGCATTGCCGTAGGGATTGTCGCCGCCCATCGGAGCCCCGGCAAAATCGACCTCGGACACGGAATTGCGCTCGCCGTCGACAGCCATCTCAAAGCGGAAGGAGAACACGTGCTGATGGATATGGGCATCGATCCCCGGCGCCACCAGGGCGCCGTGGCTCGACGGCTCGCCGAGCCTTCGAGCCGTGACCAGCGGGACGCCGGTCGCCTTCGTCTCGATGCCGATCGTGCCGTCCTGGTAGAAGTACCAGAAGAAGCCATAGACGTAATTGCCGATGGTCGCGGTGGTCGATACCACCAGCCGGCGCGAGCGCCGCACCGTCGTCTGGCGGCGGGCGAGATCGCTGAATTTCCAGAGGATGCCGAAATCCTCCTCATGGATGCATATCGCATTGCTTATGATCCGTGGCTGGCCGAACCAGTCGTGGCTCCAGACATCGACATAGCGGATGTGGCCGAGGCAATCGCAGCCGAGCTTCAGCGGGTCGAGGAACTGGCCGATGCCGAATTCGCCGATGTCGAAGGCATTGCGGCGGTAGTTGGAACCGGTCGGGTCGCCGTAAGGCACCACCATCTCGGCGAGGGAGGCGCGGTGCATGATCGGCCTCAGGCGGCCGCCATCCTCATAGCCGATGGCATGGAGGGTCATTCCCTCGCGGACATTGAAGCCGAGGCGGAACTGCCATTTCTGCCAGCGGACGCTATTACCCTCGACGGTGAAGCTCGCACCCTCCGGCTGGGTGATCTCGAGGGGCTTCAAGTCCTGCCGCGGCTCGGGATGAATGAGCGCGGTGCTTTCGGGCGGCAGCGGGACCAGGTCGCCGTCGTCGATCCTGAGGAGCCGGCGGCGGCGCAGGTCGATGACCGGATGGAGATTGGCGATCGGCCGGGCATAGGGATTGTCGCCGGCCTGGTTGCGCAGCCAGCAATGGCCGTAGGCGATGCGCTCGCCCTCTTCCCCGGCGATGCCGAAATGACCCGCCGCCCAGGGCTCGACCAATACCTCGCCAAGGTCGGTGATGCCACGCCTCGCACACGCCTCCTTGAAGCGCGGGTCGGCCTTGGCAATCTCGCCGCCCATGGCAAACTCGTCGGCGACGATCCGGGCCTGGGCACCTTTGACATGCTGCCATGACAGGAATTCGCCAGCCGCCAGGTCCGCGATCCCGTCCCAGGTCTCGCCCGCCACCGGGTCGTAGCAGCAGACGAAGGCGCAACGGCGCAGGCTCGCCGAGGCGTTGCGATCAGGCTCGGCAAGGGCGATGGTCTCGAACCACGCGGCCTCGCTCAGACCGCCCTGGCCGCGGACGATGGCAGCAGCGCGCTCGATTTCGACCGGGCTCAACGGATCAAGGGGATGGGGTGTCATGCTGCTCCTGATGGCTGTTGCTCAGTCCGGCAGGCCCGCTTGGCGCAGGCCCGACGTCAGAAGCTCGAGATCGCTGCGCCGCTTGTAGGGCTCGCCGGTGGCGTGGCGGGAGACGGAATAGGCGGGAAACAGGCGCCGGACCTCGGCCGCGTGATGCTGGGCGCGGTCCGGCCGGCCGCCAAGGGCATGGGCGGCGGCGAGATAGGCGTGAGCCCAATAGGGCATCATGGTCGCGCGGTTGAGTGCCGCAACGGCCGCATCGAATTGGCGGGTCATGAAATGCGCAGCACCCACCGCCGACCAGTACCAGGACGGATTGTAGAAGGGATCGATGACCCTGGCCTCGCGGAAGAGGTCGAGCGCTTCCTCGGGCCTGCCGAGATAGGTGTAGAGGGAGCCCATGCTGGCGAGCAGCGTGGCGCTGTTGGCATTCAGCGACAAGGCCTTCTGATAGTGGTGCTCGGCGAGGTCGTGATCATAACGGGCCAGGTGGACAAGGCCGAGAATGCCGTGGCACATGCCGTCATTCTCGTCGAGCGCAACCGCCTTCCGGGCGAGATCGAAGGCGCGCGCCAGCACCGCGGGTTCGCCGCCTGCGCCATAGTCCCATTTCAGCCGCAGCAGGTTGGCAAGGAGCGCATAGGCGCGGGCATAGGACGGGTCGAGCTTGATCGCCTGTTCATAGAGCGCCATCGCCTCGGCCTCCGCGGCGGGATCGCCGAAGGGCAGCGCGTCGGCCTTGAGCACGCATTCATAGGCGGCGAGACTGGTCGGCGGCTTGCGCCTGGCGCCTTCCGCTCCTGCCGCCTGGAGACGGCCGGCAAGGGTGGCAACGATGGTGCGGACAAGCTGGTCCTGAACGGCGAAGATCTCCGATTCATCGCGGTCGAAGCGCTCCGCCCAGAGGTGACTGCCGGTCGCTCCGTCGATCAGCTGGGCCGTGATGCGGAGCCGCTTGCCGAGACGGCGAACGCTGCCTTCGACCACATAGTTCACGCCGAGCTCGCGGCCGACCCGCCTGATGTCGACGTCCAGGTCGCGATAGCGAAAGGAGGAATTGCGCGCGACCACCTTCAGCTGGCGGAAGCGCGACAGCTCGGTGATGATGTCTTCGGTGATGCCGTCGCTGAAGTAGCGTTGCTCCGGATCGCCGCTCATATTGGCGAAGGGAAGAATGGCGACCGAGGGACGCTTGGTGTCGACCGGCGCCGGCGGGCCTGCCTCCTGCCGCGTGCCGGCGATGCGAAAGACCTGCACCGGCCGCGCAATGTTCTTCAGCTCCTTGAGGCCGAGATCGTCGAATGCGACGTCGAGCTTGGTCTCGACCTGGTCATGGACCTGCCGCGACAGCCAGATTTCCCCGGGCTCGGCGATGGACTGCAGCCGGGCGGCGATGTTCACGCCATCGCCATAGAGGTCGTCGCCATCGATGATGACATCGCCGAGATTGATGCCGATGCGCAACACGATGCGCTGGTCCGGATCCGCATCGGCATTGGCCGCCGCCATCGCCTGCTGCACGTCTTGTCCACATGCGACAGCCTGAACGGCGCTGGCGAATTCGATCAGCAGCCCGTCGCCCATCACCTTGACGAGGCGCCCGCCATGACGCGCCGTCTCACGGTCGATGATCTGCTCGCGGCGATCCTTGAGCAGCGACAAGGTGCCCGCGTCGTCGCGCTCCATGAGCCGGCTGAAGCCGACGACGTCGGCTGCCAGGATGGCGACCAGGCGCCGCTGAACCGGTCTTTCGATCATGAAATCAAATCACTGCCTAAGTGACAGTAATGACACGCCGCATGCGAGTCCATGCGGGGGTGGGGCACTCACGCAGAGAGGGTGTTGCGGGTCCTATTCAATCACCCGCCGGGAGTTCTGCCCAGGGAATTGGCAATTGACTTTTTCGTGAGCAGTTGCTGCGGAGAAGCCCGGCGCAGGCAAATGTGGTATGTTGACCATAAGGAAGAAGAACAGCGTCGTCAGGGAGGATTTTATGGCGGAAATGCGGCAGCAGGGTTATGGACTCGGGCCCGAGACCCTGGATGTGCTCAGAGGCGTTTTCCATGAAGCATGGGCAGAGTTCGAGGCACGCTTCCCTGCCGGCATGGACAGCACCGCCGAGTTGTCGCTTCGCCGCACGCTGGCTTCCCGCATCCTCAGGGCTGCCGAGGGTGGCGAGTGCGACCTGCATGTGCTGAAGCAGCGGGCCCTGGCCGGCTTCTGAGCCGTTTGCCGCGCAGAGGTACAAGCCGGCACTTGGCCGGGACGATTGAGCCGTCAGATCGCCTCCAATCGCCTGTCAACGACCTGTCGACAAATCGTCATACATGAAAAAACGCCTGCTTTTCAGGCGATTACATTGTCGTATCACTGTCATGGAACAGGAATTCTTTTGTCTTGGCCAACCGGTAAGTCTGACGCGCTTTTCCAAGAGGCCAAACAGGGAGATTTCCAGTGAGAAAAATGACGTTCGCCCTCCTCGTCGCTGTTGCGGCGATGGCGGCATTTGGCAGCGAGGGCGCATTCGCCCGGGACCAGATCCGCGTGGTCGGGTCATCGACGGTCTATCCCTTCACCACCGCCGTCGCCGAGCAGTTCGGGCATACCGGCGGCAAGACGCCGGTCGTCGAATTGACCGGAACGGGCGGCGGGCTGAAGCTGTTCTGCGCCGGCGTAGGGGCCGACCACCCGGACGTGGCCAACGCCTCGCGCCGCATCAAGAAGTCGGAATATGACGACTGCGCCAAGCACGGCGTCACCGGCATCGTCGAGATCAAGATCGGCTTCGACGGCCTCAGCCTGGCCCATGCCAAGAGCTCTCCCGATTTCGGGCTGAGCAAGAAGCAGGTCTTCCTGGCGCTGGCCAAGGAAATCCCGGATGCCAGCGGCAAGATGGTGGCAAATCCCAACAAGGCGTGGTCGGATGTCGATCCGTCGCTGCCCAACAAGAAGATCGAAGTTCTGGGCCCGCCGCCCACCTCCGGCACCCGCGACAGCTTCGTCGAGCTGGTGATGGAGAAGGGTGCTGAAGGCATCGAAGCCATGAAGGCCCTGAAAAAGGCCGACCCAAAGGCCTATGAGAAGGCCTGGAAATCACTGCGAGAGGATGGCGCTTATGTCGAGGCGGGCGAGAACGACAATCTGATCGTCCAGAAGCTCGGCGCCAACCCGGATGGGCTCGGCATCTTCGGCTACTCCTTCGTCGAGGAGAACCTCAACACTATCAAGGCGGTGCCGATCGACGGCGTCACGCCGACCTATGAAACGATCGCCTCTGGCGAGTACAAGGTTGCACGGCCGCTCTTCATCTATGTAAAGGCCCAGCACGTCGACGTCATCCCGGGCCTCAAGGACTTCGTTGCCGAATATGTCTCGGACAAGGCCTTGGGCGAGGACGGCTATCTGGTGGCCAAGGGCCTGATCGCCCTGCCGAAGGAGGATCTGGAAGCAAGTCGAAAAGTCGCCGCCGAGCTGACCAAGCTTGATGCCACCGGGCTCTAATGATCGTGACGCTGGCGGCTCCTGCGGGAGCCGCCAGACCTTGACCGAGGACACCGCGGCGGACGGGAGGGATGGCCGATGATGTGGGTCTATTGCGGCCTGACAGTTCTCGCCGCCGCCCTCGGCTTCGTGATCGGCAGGCGCCGTGCCCAGGCATTGCGGGCGAGCGGTACCTCGCTGCACTCCCTTCCCTCCTACCACGGCGCCTTCGTCGCGCTGGCCGTCGGCCTGCCGATGGTCCTCGCCTTCCTCATATGGATGCCGGTGGAGCGGACGGTGATCGACGAGCGTGCCCTGGCGCAGCTTGCGAGCGAACTCCAGCCAACCGACGGGCTGAGCCGCGACGCGCGGCTCAGGGACATCGATCGGATCGCGGCGGGCGGCCTCTCCGACCAGGAGCTCGCCAGCTATCCTCAATCGGTCGTCGAGGCCGGCCGCACTGCCCAGACCCTGGTCAACCGGTCCTTCGCCGGACTGTTGACGGTCGGGCTCGTGCTGGGTGGCCTTGGATATGTTCTCGCAAGCAGGCGCATCAGCCCCGACTTCCGCGCCCGCAACACGGTCGAGCGGATGGTCAAGGGGCTGCTGATCGCCTGCTCCTGCGTCGCCGTGCTGACCACCATCGGCATCGTCCTGTCGGTGCTGTTCGAGACCATGCGCTTCTTTGCCAAGGTGCCGCCGAGCGAATTCCTGTTCGGTCTGCAATGGAGCCCGCAGACGGCGCTCAGGGCCGACCAGGTCGGCTCCTCAGGCGCCTTCGGCGCGGTGCCGCTGTTCGCCGGCACCATGCTCATCATGCTGATTGCGATGCTGGTCGCCGGCCCGGTCGGCCTGTTTGCCGCAATCTACATGGCGGAATATGCCACGCCGTCGTTCCGCGCCTGGGTCAAGCCGGTGCTCGAGGTCCTGGCCGGCATCCCGACGGTGGTGTTCGGCTTCTTCGCGGCGCTGGCCGTCGCCCCCACCTTGCGTTCGCTCGGCCTGATGCTCGGCACCGATGTTGCGTCCGAATTGGCGATGGCGGCCGGGCTGGTGATGGGCGTCATGATCATTCCTTTCGTCTCCTCGCTGTCGGACGACGTCATCAATGCGGTGCCGCAATCGCTGCGCGACGGGTCCTATGCGATGGGGGCCACCAAATCGGAAACCATCAAGCGGGTGGTCCTGCCGGCTGCCCTGCCCGGCATCGTATCGGCCTTCATGCTGGCGATCTCGCGGGCGGTCGGCGAGACCATGATCGTCGTCATGGCGGCGGGGCTTGCCGCCAATCTCACCTTCAACCCGCTCCAGGCGGTCACCACCGTGACGGTTCAGATCAAGACCCTGCTGGTCGGCGATCAGGAATTCGACAGCGCCAAGACGCTGTCGGCCTTTGCGCTGGGCTTCGTGCTGTTCTTCTTCACGCTGATCCTGAACGTGATCGCGCTTCACATCGTCAAGCGATATCGAGAGCAATATGACTGACCTGACCGCACCAGCGCCGTCACGCGTTCTCGATGTCACCTCCGACCGCGCCAAGGCGCGCATCCGGACGCGCTACCGCAAGGAGGCACGCTTCCGCGCCTACGGCCTCATCGCGATCGGTTTCGCCGCCCTGTTCCTGGTCGTGCTGCTGGCCGACATCCTGAGCAAGGGCATCCCGGCATTCTTGGTCACGCGGGCGGCGGTTCCAGTCATGCTCGATGCCGGCGACATCGACCCGAGCGGCAAGCGCGACCCGGCCGCGATCGCCAAGGGCGATTTCGCGGCGGCACTGCGCAAATCGCTGGTCGCGATGTTTCCCTATGCCAATGATCGCACATCGCGACGCCAGCTGATGGGCCTGTTCTCGAGCGGGGCGGCAAACGAGCTCAGGGACGCCGTCATGGCGAACCCCGATCTCATCGGCAAGCAGCTGACGATCCCCCTCCTCCTGTCAGACGACGCCGACCTGTTCTTCAAGGGCGGCGTGAGCGACGTCCAGATCGAGGCCGCCAAAGGAGCGGCGACGCCGAGCGGTACGCAAGGGGCGGTCGAGATCGTCTCGAGCGGACCCGATTTTGCCGTCGAGCTCGCCGCGGTGAAGCGGCAGATCGCCGATGAGCTCGGCGCGGTGCGCACCGATCTCCAGGCCGCCAACCTGCTCAAGGCGCGCTTTGGCGCACAGGTCCAGGACCTGACCGTCCGTCTGGCGCAGGCGCGCAACGCCGGCGACAAGGGCACGGCGGCGACGCTGGAGCAATCCCTCGCCAAGGCCACCAGCGATCTCGACAGCGTGAGCGCCAATGTGGCGCGGCTGGAGGAGCGGCAGCAGAAATTCCAGGCGAAGCTCGCCCCATCGGCCAGCACCGAGACGCTCGATGCCGCCCTGCCCTCGGTGCTGGTGCACATCAATGGCGGGGTCGTCAAGGCGACCGAGCTCGCCGGCGATCGGATCAAGGGCACGACCATCGCGCCGCTCGCCTCGGCCGACCCGGCGCCAGCCGGGAAATGGTCCACCGAGAACATCCTCAGGCCCGAAGCCGATCGGCGGGTCAGCGATCGCGAGATCGTCTGGCTCGAGGCGCTGGCCGCCAAGGGCATGACCAGCACGGCCTTCAACTGGTCGTTCTTCATCTCGGGCGACTCGCGCGAGCCGGAGCTTGCCGGCGTGCTCGGCGGCATCGTCGGATCGGCGCTCACGCTCCTGGTGACGCTCGGGATCTGCCTGCCGGTCGGGGTCGCCGCGGCCATCTACCTCGAGGAGTTTGCCAGCAAGAACCGGTTCACCGAGCTGGTCGAGGTCAACATCAACAATCTCGCCGCGGTGCCGTCGATCGTGTTCGGACTGTTGGGATTGGCGATCTTCCTCAACTTCTTCGGCATGCCGCGGTCGTCGGCCCTGGTCGGCGGCCTGGTGCTGGCCCTGCTCGTCCTGCCGACCATCATCATCGCGTCGCGCGCCGCGCTCCGGGCGGTGCCGCCATCGATCCGCGAGGCGGCGCTCGGCATCGGCGCGTCGCACCAGCAGGCGGTGTTCCATCACGTGCTGCCGCTCGCCATGCCGGGGATCATGACCGGAACCATCATCGGCATGGCCCATGCGCTGGGCGAGACCGCGCCCCTGCTGCTGATCGGGATGGTCGCCTTCATCGTCGACATTCCGCGCGGGGTCAATGATGCGGCGACCGTGCTGCCGGTCCAGATCTTCCTGTGGTCGGACCTTCCGGAGGTCGCCTTCCGGGCCAAGACCTCGGCGGCGATCATCGTTCTCCTGCTATTCCTGTTCGTGATGAACGGGACCGCCATCCTGTTGCGCAAACGCTTCGAGCGCCGCTGGTGAAGGATTGACCATGGACAGCTCCGCCCTGAAACTTGGCAATGCCATCCTCACCCCGTCTGAGCCCATCATTCTCCAGCAGCGGCCGGTCAAGGTCAAATCGCGGCATGTGACGGTCTATTACGGGGCCAAACAGGCGATCTACGATCTCGACATCGACATCCCCGACCGGGCCGTTTCGGCCTTCATCGGCCCGTCGGGATGCGGCAAGTCCACCTTTCTGCGCTGCATCAACCGGATGAACGACACGATCCCGATCGCGCGGGTGGATGGCAAGATCGAGATCGAGGGGCAGGATATCTACGACAAGGCGCTCGACGTGGTGCAGCTCAGGGCGCGCGTCGGCATGGTCTTCCAAAAGCCCAACCCGTTCCCCAAATCGATCTACGAGAATGTCGCCTACGGTCCGCGCATTCACGGGCTTGCCTCCTCGAAGGCCGATCTCGAGGAGATCGTGGTGACGAGCCTCAAAAAGGCCGGGCTGTTCGAGGAGGTGAAGGACCGTCTCATGTCCCCGGGAACGGGCCTCTCCGGCGGTCAGCAGCAGCGGCTGTGCATTGCCCGTGCGATTTCGGTCAATCCCGAGGTCATTCTCATGGACGAACCATGCTCTGCGCTCGACCCGATCGCCACCGCCAAGATCGAGGAGCTGATCGACGAGCTCCGGCAGAATTTCTGCATCGTCATCGTCACCCATTCGATGCAGCAAGCGGCGCGGGTGTCGCAGCTCACCGCCTTTTTCCACCTCGGCAATCTGGTGGAGGTCGGCGATACCGACGCCATTTTCACAAATCCGCAGGAAAAGCGTACGCAGGATTACATTACCGGCCGGTTCGGCTGAATTTGAGGAATGAAATGATGAGCGACCAATGACCGACCATACCGTAAAGGCTTATGATGAAGAGCTCAGCCGGCTGAAGACCATGCTGGCCCAGATGGGCGGCCTCGCCGAGGAGCAGCTGGCGCGGGCCATGATCGCCCTGTCGCAGCGCGATACGCAGCTCGCCGACCTGGTGATCGCCGATGACGCCAAGATCGATGCGCTGGAGCTGGCGATCGAGGAGCGCTCGGTGACCACCATCGCCAAGCGGCAGCCGATGGCGAGCGATCTGCGCGAGGTGATGTCGGCGATCAGGATCTCCTCCGATCTCGAGCGGATCGGCGATCTGGCGAAGAACCTGGCGAAGCGCACCCACGCGATGTCCGACAGCCTGCCGCGCCAGATCGTCACCGGGCTCAAGCGGATGAGCACGCTCGCACAGGAGCAGCTGCAGGACGTGCTCGACGCCTATACCCGCAAGGATGCAGCGCGGGCCCTCGAAGTGTGGCGTTCGGACGAGGAAATCGATGCGCTCTACAATTCGGTCTTCCGCGAGCTCCTGACGTATATGATGGAGGATCCCCGCACCATCGGGCTCTGCGCCCATCTTTTGTTTGCCGCGAAGAATATCGAGCGCATCGGCGATCACACGACCAACATCGCGGAGAATGTCTATTACCTGGTTCATGGCAAGCTGATCGGCGAGGAGCGTCCGAAGAAGGACGTCACCTCGATGACGGCCGTCGGCCAGCCCTAGAAAGGTCAATCCGGTGTCAGCCTCGATCCTGATAGTGGAGGACGAAGAGCCGCTTCAGGTCCTCCTCAGCTACAACCTCGAAGCCGAGGGCTACCGGCCGCGAACCGCGACGTCCGGCGAGGAGGTGCCGCTCCTTATCACCGAGGAGCGTCCCGACCTCATCATCCTCGACTGGATGCTGCCCGGCATTTCCGGGATAGAAGTGTGCCGGCTCTTGCGGCAGCGGCCCGAGACACGCGACATCCCGATCGTCATGCTGACGGCGCGCGGCGAGGAGACCGAGCGGGTGCGGGGGCTTGCGACCGGCGCCGACGATTATGTGGTGAAGCCGTTCTCCGTCCCCGAGCTGATGGCACGGGTTCGCGGCATTCTCCGCCGCGCCAATCCCGATGCGGTGGCCGACACGTTGCGCGCCGGCGATATCAGCCTCGACCGCCGCAATCGCCGCGTCACCCGCGGCAGCCGCGATATCAATCTGTCGCCGACCGAATTCCGCTTGCTCGAGCATCTGATGCAAAGCCCCGGCAGGGTCTACAGCCGGGCCCAGCTGCTCGATGCCGTGTGGGGTCGCGACATCTATATCGACGAGCGTACCGTCGATGTGCATGTCGGGCGCCTGCGCAAGGCCATCCGGCGCGGCCGCGAGCCGGATCCGATCCGGACGGTCCGCGGCATGGGCTACTCCTTCGACGAGCGCTTTACGGCCACGTAATCCACGCTATCCACAGCCATTTCCGCTCGGTGCACCGTCCCAAAATTGTCATCTGCGCCGCACTTTCTTGCCCGATTGCACCTTCATTGAGCCTCCCCGTCCTGAGGGGACGACGTTGAACTTCTTCATTTCGGCGATGAAGGGTGACAAATGGGATGGCTTAGGAGGGTGGCGCCGATAGGCGTCGCAGGACTGACGGGGCTGGCATCTTCCATTAACCTAGCGTTTTCAATGCCGGCGACATTCGCCTCGGAAACCTTCTGCCTGGCGGAGGCAATCTATTTCGAGGCACGCGGCGAGTCGGCGCCGGGGCAGATGGCGGTCGGCCAGGTGATCATCAACCGGGCCAACAACCCGGCCTATCCGCGCAAAATCTGCGACGTCGTCAACCAGAACGCAAATCGCGCCAATCGCTGCCAATTTTCTTTCCGCTGCGACGGCAAGGCGGACCGCATCACCGAATGGTTGCCATGGCAGCAGATCTTGCGGCGAAGCGCGTTGCTGCTGCTGTGCGGCAATGACTGCCTCAGCCCCGATCTGCCCAAGGGGCTGCTGGCGCTGTCGACCCATTATCACGCGACCTCGGTCTCGCCGAGTTGGTCACGCAAGCTCAAACGCACCGGCCAGATCGGCAGGCACATCTTCTACCAGGGGTGACCCTAGGTCACTCGCCGGGGCGTCGCGAAAAATCGTCCTCGAGGCGGACGATGTCGTCCTCGCCGAGATAGCTGCCGGTCTGCACCTCGATCAGCTCGAGCTCGATCCGGCCGGGATTGGCCAGGCGATGGGTGCTGCCGATCGGGATATAGGTCGACTCGTTTTCCGACAGCATGGCAGCGGTGCCGTCGATGGTGACCTCGGCCGTGCCGCGCACCACGATCCAATGCTCGGCACGATGATGATGGCGCTGCAGGGAGAGGCGGCAACCCGGCCGGACGGCGATGCGCTTGACCTGGAAACGCGGACCGCTGTCCATGGTCTGATACCAGCCCCAGGGGCGGTAGATGCGCAAGTGCTCGCTGCCCTGGCGATGGCCGCGCGCCTGGACCTTCTCGACCAGCAGCTTGACGCGCTCCGGGCGGCGGCGGTCGGCGACCAGCACGGCGTCGCCCGATGCCACAACCACCAGGTCGTCGACGTCGGCCACCGCCACCATGCCTGAATCGGCGAAGATCAAATTGTTGCGGGCATCGAGCATTTCGATCTGGCCCGACAGCGCATTGCCCTCTCCGTCGCGGGGCAGATGGCGCCACACCGCCTCCCAATCGCCGAGGTCGCTCCAATCGAAATGCGCCCTGACCACGGCGGCGCGGTCGGTGCGCTCCATCACCGCGTAGTCGAACGAGCAGCGCCGGGCCGCGGCAAAGGCGGCGCGGTCGAGGCGGAGGAAGCCGAGATCGCGTTCCGCCTTGGCGACGCTGTCGCGAACCGCCGCGACGGCCGCCGGATCGAACTGCTCATATTGGTTAATCACCGTATCGGCGCGGAAAACGAAATTGCCGGAGTTCCACACGCAGCCATCGGCGATCAGCTGCTCGGCAGCGGCGAGCCCCGGCTTCTCGACGAAACGCGCGACGCGCCAGACATCGGGAGCCCCATCGACCGGTTCGCCGGGGCGGATATAGCCATAGGCGCCGGTCGCACGACGGGGCGCGATGCCGAAGGTGACCAGCGCGCCGCGCTCGGCAGCGATCGCGGCATTGCGGAAATCGTCGAGGAAAGCGTCGCGATCCTCGATGAGATGATCGGCGGCGCTGACGAACAGCACCGTCTCGGGCGGCACCAGCAAGGCGGCGGCGAGGATTGCCGGCCCGGAATCGCGCCGTTCCGGCTCGATGACGATCTCGGCATCGCAACCGATCTCCTCGAGCTGCTGACGCACCAGGAAGCGGTAAGGCTCGATGGTCATGACGATCGGGCGGGCGAAGACGTCCTTGGCGGCCACCCGCTGCACGGCCTGCTGCAGGCTCGAGGTCGAGCTCAGGATCCTGAGGAACTGCTTGGGGCAACTGTCGCGGGAAACCGGCCAGAGCCGCGTACCGCCGCCGCCGCCCAGGATAACCGGCACCGATCCGCCAGGCGCACGTGCTTCCGGTCTGTCCATGACCGGCGACTAGACCGTCCGGTCCGATCTGTCAATGACGAGGTCGGGATGGGGGCTTGAACCGACCGTGCTTCCTGCGGCACGGTTAACCCATGACACCAGATGAATATGCCAACCTCGACGCCACCGCGCTCGCCGCTCTCGTCCACGACCGCAAAAAGATGCCGCAGGACATAGTCGCGGCGGCTCTCGATGCGGTTGCCGCTCTCGATCCGAAACTCAACGCCGTCGTGCTGCTCGACCGGGAAAGCGCCTTGAAGCAGGCCGCCGCGGTCGACAGGGACGCCCCGCTCGCCGGGGTGCCCTGCCTCATCAAGGACAACAATGTCTTCGTCGAAGGCTGGCCTACAACCTTCTCCTGCCGCTTCTTCGAGGGGGCGCCATCGCGCCCGGACAGCGAGCTCGTGCTGCGGCTGCGCAAGGCCGGGCTCGTCATCCTCGGCAAGTCCAACACGCCGGAATTTGCCGCCGACTGGACCACCGAGCCGACGCTCCGGGGCGCGACGCACAATCCCTGGAATCTCGACCGCTCGCCCGGCGGCTCGAGCGGCGGCGCGGCGGCCGCGGTGGCAAGCCGGATGGTGCCGGTGGCGCATGGCAACGACAATGCCGGCTCGATCCGCGTGCCCGCGGCGGTCTGCGGCATCTTCGGTCTGAAGCCCAGCCGCGGCCTCGTGCCCATCGGGCCGTACTTCCCGGAGCTGGCGGCCGGCCATAATTGCGAGCATGCGCTCACCCGCTCGGTCCGCGACAGCGCAGCGCTCCTCGATCTCACCGGTGGACCCGAACCCGGCGGACGCTATCGGGTGGCAGCGGTGGTGCCGTCCTTCGGCGCCATTCTCGAGGAGCCCGTGCGGCATCTCACGATCGGGCTCGTCACCAAGGCGCCGGCCGGCGTCGAGGTCGATCCCGAGATCGCGGCGGCGGTGGCCGAAGCGGGCCGGCTCTTCGAGCGGGCGGGCCACAAGGTCGTCGATGCGGACTTCCCGGACGAGCCGACGCTCAGCAGGGAGGCGGAGAAGATCTGGCATGGCGAGATCGCGCTCCTGATGGCGCGGCGGGCGCGCGAGCTTGGCCGCCCGGCGCGGCCCGACGAGATGGAGGCGCTGACCGCCGATGCCCTGAAGCGCTCGGAGAAGCTCAGCGCGGTCGACTATCTCGAGGCCCGACAGAGCCTGCATGAGATCTCGGTCAAGGTGATCGAGCGGCTGAGCGCCTATGATCTGCTGCTGACCCCGACGACGGCCGCGCTCGCGCCGCGGATCGGCGCATTCGATACCCGCACCAGCAAGTTCGACTATGACGATAATGCCCGTCTCAGCGCCGCTTTCGCGCCATTCACCGAGATGTTCAGCGTGACCGGCCAACCGGCGGCATCGATCCCGATCGGCCTGTCAAAAAGTAGACTTCCGATAGGCGGCCAGCTCGTCGGCCAGCCGGGACGCGACGACATCGTGCTCAGGGCCGCTTTCTTCCTGGAGAAGGCGGGCCCGCATATCGGTCCCCCGCCATGCACGATCGGCCACTCCAACCGGTGAGGAACCCCATGGACGTCTTGCAACTCGGTGCCGTGTCGCTCGCGGCTATGATGGCGCAGGAGCTGCCGCCCGTCACCTATCATTGCAACGATGCCGCGAAGAGCACCATCATCGCGCATTTCAAGCAGACCGATCCGCCGACCGTCAGGCTCGAACGCGGCAAGGCCACGGTCACGGCCGTCGAGGGACCCACCGGCTCGGGTGCGCGCTATGTCACTTCCGCGGGCATCCTGTTCTGGGAAAAGGGCGGCGAGGCCCAGGTCGAATGGCCGAAGGGCAAGCGCTTCACCTGCAGTTCCAAACCGTCAGGCTAAAGGCGGCTGAGCGACGGCTCCGACTGATTTGACAAATCGCCCGGCGGGCTATCGGGAATGCGCAGGGCGCCGCTGTCGTCATCGCTGGCGACAGATTCGGTTCCTTCCTCGTCGTCCGGATTCCATTTGCCGCTTGCGAGGCGCTCAATGAGGGTGCGGGTCGAGGGGCCGCCAAGCGCCTCCTCCGAGGGCCATTCTTGCAGCAAATCCTCCAGGCTGACGCGGTCTTCCTGGTTTCGCCGCAGCAGGAGATTGATGGTGCCGCCGAATTCGCCACCGTCACCAGCCATGAAATAGCCGGGCTCGAAGGACCCATCCTCATCCGTGTTACCCACCGCAACTCGATCCTTTCCGAAATCGAGGAGCTGTTGTCGAATCTCGGTGTCGAAGAGCCTTTGCTCTGTCTCATCGATCAAGCCTTTGCCATAGGCGAGGTTGAAGGCGATCGCGCCAAGAGCCCACAGGTCGCTTTCCGGTCCTACAGCCAATCGGGCCTTTTCCTCATAGATCTTGTTCGACGTCAGACCCCTTACCACCACTTCTGCTGCTTCGGGTTTGAGGTTGAGGTTCTCCGGGAAGAATCTTTGGATGTCATCCGCAAGCTCCGGCCGGGAGCGCAAATCATCGTTCTCTATTAGCGCCTGCTGGATTTCCACCACTTCCGGAGCCAGCGATCGCGGGTTGTCGACCGGGGGTGACAGCGACGGCGCCAAGCGGGGCCCGATCTGAGCCGTACCGAAATCGGTAATCTTGGCGACACCACCGTCGCCGATGACGATGTTCTCCGGCTTCAGGTCGCCATGGATGACGCCGGCTTTGTGCGCTGCCAGGACGCCTTGGAAGATGTCCCGCAAGAGCATGGCCTTGACCTTAAAAACGTGCCCGGGATCCAGACCCTTCGCCTGCGGAATGATTTCCGCGAAATCAGCCAGCGATCCGTAAGGTGCGTATTCCATGAGAAGGACGAGGCGCCCCTTGTCGGTGCGGAATGCGTGTTCGAACCTGACAATCTGGTTCGATCTGGAGCAAGTTGCTCGAGCCAAGGATTGACATTCATGCATGAAATCCCGCTTCGCTTCCGCAGCGAAGGCCTTGGAGGCCATTCCATTTTCTTTCTTTCCATCAATCGGCGGCGTTACGATCTTCGCAGCAAATTTCCGGCCGCCGTCGCTCTTATAGAGATGGACGGCGCCATAGCCACCTTCGCCCAATTGTTTTTTGTAAGACAGGTTCGGGATTTCAGGCACTCCGTTGCTGCCCTCCGGAAGCGTTGAAAGTCCGTCGCACCAGTCGATGGCCGATTCATATCGATCCGCATGCTCCCTTCGCACGGCCCGGCACAAACGATCGAGAGTCTTGAGCTGAACGAAAAGTGACTTCGATCGCATCGCCTTGCCGTTCCACTTCTCCATCAAACGGTGGCCTTTGCCCGCTTTGATGAAACCCACGCTCGACAGCAGCGTCGAAAAGGCCTCCTTGTGGTGCTCATGAATGAAACACACATCCTTTTCCAGTGCCCAATGCTCATTCTTCTGCACCTGCTTGAAGGCTATCCGCGCCAGTCTCCGCCGCTCGGCTGCCTTGCCGGTGAGACGCTCCCACAGCGTGGAGCGCTTCGTGCTCCAGTAGAGTGCGATCTCCCCGCCGGGCAGCTTGTGTCCCTTGACCTTGACCTCGCTGCCCAACTCTTGACGATAACCATCCATGGCATTCGCGACTTCGTCCGCGCGGGTGAACTGATTGACCTTGCAGAAGACAACCTTTCCAGTCATTTGTTTCCCCCTAAGCTCTCAGTTCCTGCTCGAGAAATTTCGACGCTCCACCGCCGCTGACTTCCGGCTCGAGAAAGGAGCGCCAGATCACCGCCTTCTCGACAAAATTCTTGATTACCGCCGCGAACTCACCCTGCGTCAGATCAAAGGCCGGGATTTCAGCGAGCTGCATCAGCGCCCCCCTCGGCTCGGTGAGCGCCATATGGACGCCGCCATTGTCGCGCCACAGCATCCCATAGATCAGCATCGCCTCGTAGACGCGCAGGCGTTCCGTCTCGGCCGGGGTGCCGATCACGCTCGAAAGCGCGGCATGGCCGGTGTCTGTCAAATTTTCGACCTCGACATCCACGCCGCTGTCGAACCGCAGCGCGAAATCGCCTTCGGCAAGCTCGACGAGCGCGGCAATCGTCGATTCCGCCTCGGCAAGCTCGATCAGTCGATCGCGGAGACAGGCATTTTTATCCATGAGACCTTCTCTCAAGCGGGCCGAGAATACTGTCGGTCGGGTTAATCATGTGTGCCGAACGACACAGCTCCGGCGTGATATTCGCTGTCTTGCGGCGGCGATGTGGATCACGCACAATCCGCAAGCATGACAGGCATTTCGCGAGATCAGCCGCGCCAGCGCTGGATGGCAGCGTTGGCCAATGCCCCGTTCGAGGAGCTGCGGACCCTGGCGGGGCGCGAGACCCTGCCCGACCATGTCGAGCTGAGGCGGCCGGAGACCGGCCTCGTCATGGTGCGCGGGAGAATTGGCGGCTCGGGGGCGCCGTTCAATGTCGGCGAGATGACGGTGACCCGCTGCAGCATCCGCCTTGCCGAAGGGACGGTCGGTCATGGCTATGTGCCGGGCCGCAGCCAAGACCATGCCCGCCTGGCGGCGATCCTCGATGCGATGCTGCAGCAGACCGAAGGCGGGCGGGCGCTGTTCGAGCGGATCATCGTCCCGCTCGAGGAGCGCGGGGAGGCGCGGCGGCGGGAGGCGAGCGTCAAGAGCGCGGCCACCCGGGTCGACTTCTTCACCATGGTGCGCGGCGATGTCTGACACGAGCATCGCCAGTGCCGGATTTATCGATCCGGCGACCGATGCCGCCGGCGTCTTCCGCGCCATGCTCGAGGCGATGGCGCGCCCCGGTCGCATCCAGCGCCTGCCGACGGCGCTCGCGGCCCCGGCGGCGCTCGGCTCCGAGGTGGCACAGCTCGTTCTCACATTGTGCGACTTCGATACGCCGCTATGGCTCGATCCGGCTTATGCGACGGCCGAGAGCTGGGCTTACCTCAGATTTCATGCCGCCTGCCCGGTTGCCGCGACGATCGAGGAGGCGGCATTCCTGGTGGTCGCGCCCGCCAATGTCGCGCCGGTGCTGCCGCGCTGCCGGATCGGAACGGCGGAGTATCCGGACCGCTCGGCAAGCCTGATCATCCCGCTCGAGGCGATCAGCGAGGGCCCGGACGTGCGCCTCTCCGGGCCGGGTATCGAGCGCGAGCACCGGCTTTCGGTCGCCCCGTCGCCGGCCGGCCTGTGGTCGGCGCTTATCGCCAATCAGCAGCACTTCCCGCTCGGCTGCGATTGCTTCCTCGCCGCACCCGGCCATATTGCGGCGATCCCACGCTCGACAAGGATCGAACTGGTGGGGCGCGGCTGATGTATGTGGCGGTCAAGGGCGGCGAGCGGGCGATCGAGGCGGCGCACCGGCTTGTCGCAGAGGAGAGACGCGGCGATCCCGCCGTGCCGGCGCTGACGACGGCACAGATCACCGAGCAGCTGACGCTTGCGGTCGACCGGGTGATGGCCGAGGGCTCGCTCTATGATCGCGAGCTCGCGGCGCTCGCCATCAAGCAGGCGCGCGGCGATCTCATCGAAGCGATCTTCCTGATCCGCGCCGCCCGCACGACGCTGCCGCGCTTTGGTTACTCGGCGCCGCTCGACACGGCAGCGATGGCGGTGCGGCGGCGGGTCTCGGCAACCTTCAAGGACATTCCCGGCGGCCAGATCCTCGGGCCGACCTTCGATTATTCGCACCGGTTGATCGACTTCTCGCTCAGCGGCGAAAACCTGCCGGAACCGGCGACGCGGGCGCCCGAAGCCGTCGCCGATGCGATGCCCCGGGTGCTGGAGATTCTGGGCGCGGAGGGTCTGATCGAGCACCCTGGCGAAACCGGAAGGGAGCCCAGCGACCTCACCACCGAGCCACTCGACTTTCCGGCCGACCGCGATCTGCGCCTGCAGGGCCTGGCGCGTGGCGACGAGGGGTTTCTCCTGGCGCTCGCCTATTCGACGCAGCGCGGCTATGGCCGCACCCATCCCTTTGCCGGCGAGATCCGGAATGGCGCGGTCACGGTGTTCTTCACCCCGGAGGAGCTCGGCTTCGAGATCGCCGTCGGCACCATCACGGTCACCGAATGCGAGATGGTGAACCAGTTCATCGGCTCGGCCAACACGCCGCCGCAATTCACCCGCGGCTATGGGCTGGTGTTCGGCCAGCTCGAGCGCAAGGCCATGTCGATGGCGCTGGTCGACCGGGCGCTGCGGGCGGATGAGTTCGGCGAGGAGCGCACGGCGCCGGCCCAGGACGAGGAATTCGTGCTGTCGCATGCCGACAACGTGCAGGCGACGGGGTTTGTCGAGCATCTCAAGCTGCCGCATTATGTCGACTTCCAGGCCGAGCTCGAATTGCTGCGGCGGCTGCGGGCCGAACGGGAACGCGCCGGCGGGGAGGACACGGCGTGAAGCCCAGCTACAACTTTGCCTATCTCAACGAGCAGACCAAGCGGATGATCCGCCGGGCAATCCTCAAGGCGGTGGCGATCCCCGGTTACCAGGTGCCGTTTGCCAGCCGCGAGATGCCGATGCCCTATGGCTGGGGGACCGGCGGCGTCCAGGTCACCGCCAGCGTGCTCAAGCCGGATGACGTGCTGAAGGTGATCGACCAGGGGGCCGACGACACCACCAATGCGGTGAGCATCCGCAAGTTCTTCGTGCGCACGGCGGGGATCGCGACGACCGAGGACACCCGCCGCGCCACGGTGATCCAGACGCGCCACCGCATCCCGGAGACGCCGCTCAGGGAAGGGCAGATCCTGGTCTTCCAGGTGCCGATTCCGGAACCGCTGCGCTTCCTCGAGCCGCGCGAGACCGAGACGCGCAAGATGCATGCGCTGGAGGAATATGGCGTGATGCATGTGAAGCTCTATGAGGACATTGCGCGCTTCGGTCACATCGCCACGACCTACGCCTATCCGGCGCGGGTGGCGGAGCGCTATGTGCTCGATCCCTCGCCGATCCCCAAATTCGACAATCCGAAGCTCGATCGATGCCCGGCGCTGCAGCTGTTCGGGGCCGGCCGCGAGAAGCGGATCTATGCCATCCCGCCCTATACGCGCGTCGTCAGCCTCGACTTCGAGGATCACCCGTTTTCGGTCCAGAGCTGGGAGGCGCCGTGCGCCCTTTGCGGGGCGCGCGACAGCTTCCTTGACGAGATCATCATGGACGACGAGGGCGCGCGCATGTTCGTATGCTCCGACACCGATCATTGCGGCAAGCGGCGCGCCGCCGGCCATGTCGGCAGCGGGCTCAGCGTCCCGCCGCAGCGGCAGCAGCCGCGGTGAGCATGAGCGACGAACAGCCCCTGTTGGCGGCCGATGGCCTCGGCAAGCACTATGGCGAGCGCATCGGTTGCCGCGATGTCAGCTTCGCGCTCTGGCCGGGAGAGGTGCTGGCGGTGGTCGGCGAGTTCGGGCTCGGGCAAGTCGACCCTGCTGAAATGCCTGTCGATGCAGCTTTCGCTGTCGAGCGGCAGGGTTCACTACCGGCTGCGCGACGGGCGGATGGCGGCGCTCGATGAATTGAGCGAGGCGGAGCGCCGCCTGCTGATGCGAACCGACTGGGGCTTCGTGCACCAGGATCCGCGCGAGGGCTTGCGGATGGGCGTGTCGGCAGGGGCCAATATCGGCGAGCGGTTGATGGCGGTGGGCGAGCGCCATTATGGCCGGATCAGGGGGGCGGCGCTCGATTGGATGGAACGGGTCGAGATCGCGGGCGACCGGATCGACGACAGCCCCAATGCCTATTCCGGCGGCATGCGGCAGCGGCTGCAGATCGCCCGCAACCTGGTCACCGCGCCGCGCCTCGTCTTCATGGACGAGCCGACCGGCGGGCTCGACGTCTCGGTCCAGGCGCGGCTGCTCGACCTGATGCGGCGGCTGACGCATGGCTCAGGCCTGTCGGCGGTCGTCGTCACCCACGATCTCGCAGTGGCGCGGCTTTTGTCCAGCCGGATGATGGTGATGCAGGCGGGACGGGTCATCGAGAGCGGCCTCACCGACCAGGTTCTGGAGGATCCGCAGGAACCCTATACGCAGCTGCTGGTGTCCTCGGTGCTGCAGGTCTGACCATGGCGACGCTTCTCAAGATCAACCAGCTGAGCAAGACCTTCCGGCTGCATATCCAGGGCGGCGTCGAGATCCCGGTGTTCGACCGGCTCGACCTGGTGCTGGGGCGCGGCGAGGTGCTGGCGGTGACGGGTCCGTCCGGCACCGGCAAGAGCTCGCTGCTCAAGCTGATCTACGGCACCTACCGGGCCGGGGCGGGGCGGATCGAGGTGTGGCATGGCGGCGCCTTCGTCGACATCGCCACCGCGGCACCGCGGCTCATCGGAGAGATCCGCCGCCACACCATCGGCTCGGTCACCCAGTTCCTGCGCGCCATTCCGCGGGTGCCGACGCTCGACATCGTCGCCGAGCCGCTGATCGAGCGCGGCGAGGATCCCGCCCGGGCCAAGGCCCGGGCCGGCGGGCTGCTCGAGCGGCTGGCCATTCCGCAAACCCTCTGGCACCTGTCGCCGGTCACCTTCTCCGGCGGCGAGCAGCAGCGGGTCAATATCGCCCGCGGCTTTGCCGCCACTTCGCCGATCCTGCTGCTCGACGAGCCAACGGCTTCGCTCGATCCGGCCAACCGGGCCCGCGTGCTCGAGATGATCGATGAGGCGCGGGCGCAGGGGACGGCCATCATCGGCATCTTCCATGACGCGGCGGCGCGCCAGCAGGTGGCGACTCGGACGTTCGAGCTTGCCGGTTCGGGGCCCTAGGGGCGAGGCTCGCCAACGACCATGCCACGCTACGCCGTCTATCATGCGCCAGCGCCCCGGAGCGGCTTCCATCGACGCCTCAGCGCATGGCTAGGCCGCGATGCCGATAGCGGCGAGGCGCTGCCCCAGCCGGCCCTGCCCGGCCTTACCGCCGCGGCGCTCGGCGCGGTCACGGCCGAGCCGCGGCACTATGGAGCCCATGCGACCCTGAAGCCGCCCTTTCACCTCCGGCCGGGGCTTGACGATGCGGCCGTCGCCGCGGCGGTCGCCGCTTTGGCCACCCGGCTCGCGCCAGTGCCCCTGCCCCGTCTCCAGGTGAGCCGGATCGGCCATTTTCTCGCACTGACGCCGTCACATGAATCGGCCGACATCGCGCAGCTCGCAGCGACCTGCGTGCGCGCGCTCGATCACCTCAGGGCGCCGCCCTCGGCAGCAGAGCTGGCAAAGCGCCGGTCGGCCGGTCTGAGCGCACGCCAGGAGGCGCTGCTCGGCCGCTTCGGCTATCCCTACGTCCTGGAGGAATTCCGTTTCCACATCACCCTGACCGGGCCGGCCGACGGCGAAATCCTGGGTCGGCTGGCAACTATTGCGAACGACTATTTTTCTACTGATCTACAAGCCGAAATGCTAATCGATGCCTTGACTCTGTTCAAAGACAGCGGCGATGGAAGAGGCTTTGTCATAGGGGCTCGCTATTCGCTGTCAGGTTGAACCGACGGGAGATCACATGCAGGCCGAAACGGTTTTCACCAATGCGCGGATCGTGCTGGCCGACAGCGTGGCGCGCGGTTCGGTGATGATCCGCGATGCGGTCATTGGCGATATCTCGGCGACGGCGAGCGGCGAGGATCTCGGCGGCGACTATCTGCTGCCCGGGCTCATCGAGCTTCATACCGACAATCTCGAAGCCCAGCACCTGCCGCGGCCGGGTGTCGAATGGCCAGCCATTCCGGCGCTGATCGCCCATGACGCATTGATCGCGGCGGCCGGCATCACGACGGTGCTGGATGCGCTCCGCGCCGGCTCGTTCGAGCCGGGAACCTCTGCCACGGGCTCGCAAAGGCTGGCCGAAGCCGTGGCCGACGCCAAGCGGCGTGGCCTGCTGCGCGCCGACCACCTCATCCATCTGCGCTGCGAGCTCCCCTGCCCCGACACCGCCGAGATTGCCGAGGCTTTCGCCGGCGACCCCAATCTCAGGCTCTTGTCGGTGATGGATCATACGCCGGGCGAGCGACAGTTCGTAACCATCGAGAAGTTCCGCGAGTATTATCTCGCCAAGCGCATCATGGCGCCGGATCAGCTCGAAGCCTTCATCGGCGATCGCCAGGAGCTGCGCGACAGCCATTCGGCGCGCAACCGCATCGCCATCGTGGCACTGGCGCGCCGGCTCGGGCTGAGGCTCGCCAGCCATGACGATGCCACCGCCGAGCATGTCGACGAGGCGATCGCCGAGGGCGTCACGATTGCCGAATTTCCGACCACCGCCGATGCTGCGGCCGCAGCCCATGAGGCGGGGCTCAAGGTGCTGATGGGCGCCCCGAACCTCGTCCGGGGCGGGTCGCATTCCGGCAATATCTCGACCTTGGAGGTGGCCGCCCACGGTCACCTCGACCTGATGTCGTCGGACTATGTGCCGGCGAGCCTGCTCGCTGCCGCCTTCGCGCTGCCGCAGGCCGTCCAGGGCATCGCGCTGGCGGCAGCCATCGCGACGGTGACCCGCAACCCGGCAGCGGCGGTCGGCCTCGACGATCGCGGCGAGATCGCCGTCGGCAAGCGAGCCGATCTCATCCAGGTCAATGTCGATCACGGCTTTCCGCTGGTGCGGCGGGTGTGGCGGGAAGGCCGCCGGGTGCTCTGATGCCGGCGGGAATCCTGGTTCTGATAGTCGGGCCGAGCGGCGCCGGCAAGGATACGCTGCTCGCCATCGCCCGCGAGGCGCTTGCCGGCGATGATCGCTTCCTGTTCCCTCGCCGCCACGTGACCAGGCCGTCCGACAGCGACGAGCCGGTCGAGGAACGGACGGCGGAAGCCTTTGCGCGCGAGCAGGCGGCGGGCGGCTATGCGCTGTCCTGGGCGGCACATGGCCAGCTCTATGGCGTGCCGCGAAGCATCGAGGCGGCGCTCGAGCGGGGCAAGGTGGTGGTCGTCAATGTGTCGCGCTCGGTGGTCGGCGAAGCGCTCGCCGATCAGCGCCGCGTGGTGGTGCTGCAGGTCACCGCGCCCGCCGCCATCCTCGCCGAAAGGCTGTCGCGGCGCGGCCGGGAGACGGCCGAGGACATCAAGGAGCGGGTGACCCGGACCGTGCCGCCGCTGCCCTCCGGCCTGCCAGTCATCAGCATTGAAAATGACAGGACACCGGCGCACGCAGCCCGGCTTTTCGTCATGGCGCTGCGCCAGATCGCCGACGGCGGTTCTGCCGCAAGTTAGCGAAATTTTCCAATGGACTGTGCCAAACGGCACAGGGCGGCCGCAGGACGCGTGATAGTCGGTTTCTCGTTGCGTTCCGATGCGCACCAACGAGGAGAGACTCAAATGACATTTCAGATTGGAAAGGCGCGGGGCACCAATCCCGCTGTCGAAACCAAGAAACCGGAAGAGGCGCCGCCGTCCAACGTGAGCCCTGGAATTCTCAGTCCCTCTCCCAACACCCGCTGGATTCCGGATGCTGCCCCGACATCGACATGGCAGAAGGGCGTGGTGTCGGCAGAGGCCAAGCAGCAGCGGGCGGAAGCCGAGCTGAACGGCACGGCAATCACGATCGGCGCGAGCGAGGCAAGAATCGAAGCCGGCAATGCCATCAAGCAGATGCAGACGGTGGCGTCGTCGGCAGGAACCATCGTTCAGGAAACGACCACGACGAACGCTGAGAGCGAGTCCGGCGGCGACGTCGTCGGTTCGGCCCAGAAGGGGAACGAAGAGGCCCTCAAAGCCGAAACCAACCATGATGATCATGTTGCCAAGCTGCGCGGCGAAGCGCTTCAGGAGATCACCGACACGCGGCAGCACGGCGATCTGCCGGTGGGTGTTGCGGTTGCCTGAGAATGCAAGTTGAGGCACGGCGCCGTCTATGCGCTCTTCCGGATAAAGGGAGAGCGCTCTTCATTCGCCGTCCTCCCCGTCCCGACAGAGAGAGGGTGCCCGGCAAGCCGAGGCTGAGGGGGCTGTTCTTCGCAAGCTCAGCCACCCTCCCCCCGCAAGAGGGAGAGGCTTCTCGTCGGGAGCTTAGGCCGGTTCCGGCTTGCGGGTGATCGCCCGGCCGGGCTTCTTGGGCGGCCGGCGCTTGGCATCGCCGTCACCGACACGCGGCAGGGCCTTGCGCTCCGGCGGACGCGGCAGCGCCTTCTCCTCGTCGCGGCTCAGATAGCGGAATGCCAGCTTCTCAGTCCCGGTCGCCTCGTCGACCTCGAGCAGGACCCGGGCGGTGCCGCCATTCTGCAGCTTGCCGAACAGAACCTCGTCGGCCAGCGGCTTCTTGATATTCTCCTGGATGATCCGCGCCATCGGGCGGGCACCCATGGATTCGTCATAGCCTTGGCGCACGAGCCAGCCGGCGGCGTCGTCCGACAGCTCGATATTGACCTGCCTCTCAGCCAGCTGCGCCTCGAGCTGCAGGACGAATTTCTGCACCACCTGCCGCACGATCTCGGGCGAGAGATGGGCGAAGCCGACGATGGCGTCGAGCCGGTTGCGGAACTCGGGCGAGAACATGCGGCTCACCGCCTCCTGGTCATCGCCTTCACGCTTGCTGCGGGTAAAGCCATAGGCCGCCCCGGCAAGCTCCTGCGCCCCGGCATTGGTCGTCATGATCAGGATGACGTTGCGGAAGTCGACCGACTTGCCATTGTGGTCGGTCAGCTTGCCGTGATCCATCACCTGCAGCAGGATGTTGAACAGGTCGGGATGGGCCTTCTCGATCTCGTCGAGCAGCAGCACGGTGTGGGGATGCTGATCGATGCCGTCGGTCAGGAGGCCGCCCTGGTCGAAGCCGACATAGCCGGGCGGGGCGCCGATCAGCCGCGATACCGAATGGCGCTCCATATATTCCGACATGTCGAAGCGCAGGATATGGATGCCCATGATGTCGGCGAGCCGCTTGGCAACCTCGGTCTTGCCGACGCCGGTCGGGCCGGAGAACAGGTAGCAGCCGATCGGCTTCTCGGGCTCGCGCAATCCCGCTCGCGACAGCTTGATCGCCGAGGCGAGCGCATCGATCGCCCGGTCCTGGCCGAACACCACGCGCTTCAGCTCGACAGAGAGGTTGCGCAGCATCTCGGCATCGTCGCGCGACACGCTCTTGGGCGGGATCCGCGCCATGGTGGCGACGGTCTCCTCGATCTCCTTGACGCCGATCACGCGGCGGCGGCGGGCTTCCGGCAGCAGCATCTGGGATGCGCCGCTCTCGTCGATGACGTCGATCGCCTTGTCGGGCAGCTTGCGGTCATGCATGTAGCGCGCCGACAGCTCCACCGCCGATTTGATGGCGTCGGCCGTGAAGCGGACCTTGTGGAAGTTCTCGAAATAGGGCTTGAGGCCACCGAGGATCTTGATCGCATCCGGCACCGACGGCTCGACGACGTCGATCTTCTGGAAGCGCCGGACGAGCGCCCGGTCCTTCTCGAAATGCTGACGATATTCCTTATAGGTGGTCGAGCCGATGCAACGGAGATTGCCGCCGGCAAGCGACGGCTTGAGCAGGTTGGACGCGTCCATCGCGCCGCCGCTGGTGGCACCGGCGCCGATCACCGTGTGGATCTCGTCGATGAACATGATGGCGCCGGGATAGGCTTCGATCTCCTTGATCACCGCCTTGAGGCGCTCCTCGAAGTCGCCGCGATAGCGCGTGCCGGCGAGCAGCGCGCCCATGTCGAGCTGGAAGATGGTGCAGTCCTTGAGGACCTCGGGCACCTCGCCGCCGACAATCTTGCGGGCCAGCCCCTCGACGATCGCCGTCTTGCCGACCCCCGGATCGCCGACGAATAGCGGGTTGTTCTTCTGGCGGCGGCAGAGCACCTGGATGGTGCGCCTGACCTCGGGATCGCGGCCGATCAGCGGGTCGATCCGGCCGTCATTGGCCTTCTTGTTGAGATTGATGCAATAGGCCTCGAGCGCATCGCCGGAGACCTTCTTGCGGCTGTCGCCATCGCCGTCGCGGTCCTCGTTGTCTTCCTGCTCGACGCCACGCACCGTCCGGGTCTCGGACGAGCCCGGCCGCTTGGCAATGCCATGCGAGATGAAGTTGACCGCGTCATAGCGGGTCATGTCCTGCTCCTGCAGGAAATAGGCGGCATGGCTTTCGCGCTCGGCGAAGATCGCCACCAGCACATTGGCGCCGGTGACCTCGTCGCGGCCGGAGGACTGGACATGGATCACGGCGCGCTGAATGACGCGCTGGAAGCCGGCGGTCGGCTTGGAATCGTCGCCATTGTCGACCACCAGGCTCGCGAGCTCGTTGTCGACGTAATTCTCGAGGCTGCGCCGCAGGACGTCGAGGTCGACACCGCAGGCGCGCATGACTGCCGCCGCATCCTTGTCGTCCATGAGCGCCAGCAGGAGGTGCTCGAGGGTTGCATATTCGTGGCTGCGCTCATTGGCGAGCGCAAGCGCACGATGAAGGGCCTGTTCGAGACTGCGCGAGAATGTTGGCACGAGGTGAGACTACTCCTTTTCCATGGTGCACTGTAGCGGATGCTGGTTCTGCCGTGCAAAGTCCATTACCTGGGTGACCTTCGTTTCCGCCACCTCATAGGTATAAACGCCACAGACGCCGATGCCCCGCTGGTGCACATGGAGCATGATTCGTGTGGCCTCTTCCCGGCCCTTGTTGAAAAACCGCTCAAGAACATGAACAACGAACTCCATGGGCGTGTAGTCGTCATTGAGCAGCAGAACCTTGTAGAGGCTGGGCTTCTTGGTTTTCGGCTCAGTCCTGGTGATGACACCCGTCTGCGACCCGTCCTTGGGGCGCCCAGCCTTTCCAGCCATGGTCAATTCGCTGCTCGTCATTCCCGTGCTCGGTCCGAGAGCCGATTATATAGGTGCTCCCGGCGCTGAGGGGAGACGCTTTTCACTTGGTGAGCGCAATCATCATGGGAGAGCGGCGAATATGCAAAACGCCCGGCCGGGGAGTTCCCGACCGGGCGTCATGAAAAGACGACGCGCGAGGCGATTATTTGGGGGCGCCGACCTTGTTGGTAAGCTGGGCAATCTGGGTCTCGAACGGCTTGTAGGCCTCCTTGGCGGCCGCAGCGTAAAGCTCGCCGAACCTGTTCAGCTGGCCGACAAAGCCTTCATAGGCGTCCTTGGCAAAGCCCTGTTGAACCGCCAATGCGCGGTCCAGAGACTTGGCTGCCATCATTTCCTGCAGAGCCGCAGTGCCCTTCTCGAACGACTTCTTCGAGTATTCGGCAGTCTCGGCGGCGACAGCCTGGAAGCCCTTGGTCATCGCGGTGGCGGAGGCGACCCAAGCCTCGAAACCCTGCTTGCCGTAGTCCTGCACGTCCTCGAACGACTTAATCATCGCCACAATCTCCTGCTGGGGGCAGACCGGATACCATCCTCCGGGTCTGGCGTGGATATAATGCGTTGCACAAAATTTCGTCAAGGGAATTTTGCACTGCACAATAAGACGGATATGCGACGATGTGGCGCCCCTGCATCATTTCCTAAACTTATGCGGAAAAGGGCTGACATTTATTGGCCAAGGTTTTTACGTCTTGTTAGGAATGAGTTGCGAAGCTGATTTGCAGGACAGAGCGGGAGGCTGTTCTGAAGCTTGGCTGTCGTCTGTTGCGTGCTGAATCGGGTGTCATCGCTGCTCAGCGCTCAAGAGTGACGGTCGCGAGATCGGCGCCTCGCTCAAGGTCGAGGCCATAAGGGGACCAGAAGGAATCTTGAGGTGCTGGTGATGGTGCGCGCGTCATCATTCGGACGCTCCATGGCATGGCGAACGGCACGCTCGCTCGCAATCCTCCTGGCAGTTGCCGTGGCGGCAGGCCTTCTGGCCGAGCCGGTGGCGGCCCGCTCCCGGCCGGCGGCAGCAGCCTACAGGCCGCCCTTCTCGGCCATCGCCATCGATGCCTATTCGGGCAAGCCGATCTATGAGCGTTCGCCCGACGAGCCGCGCTATCCGGCCTCGCTCACCAAGATGATGACGCTCTATCTCCTGTTCCAGGACCTGCAAGCCGGCAAGATCACCAGGGATTCGCGGTTCACCGTCTCGGCCTATTCCGCCTCGCGGGCGCCGTCCAAGCTCGGGCTCAGGCCGGGCCAGACCATCCGGGTCGAGGACGCCATCCTGGGGCTGGTGACAAAATCGGCAAACGACGTAGCGGCAACCATTGCCGAAAATCTCGGCGGCTCGGAAGCGAAATTCGCCGAGCGCATGACGCACACCGCCCGCTCGATCGGAATGACCCGGACGACGTTCCGCAATGCCTCGGGCCTCCCCAACCAGGAGCAGCGCACCACGGCGCGGGACATGGCGACCCTGGGTCTACGCCTGCAGCGCGATTTCCCGAAGGAATTCGCCTATTTCGCCCGACCGTCCTTCACCTTTGCCGGACGCGTGGTGCGCACGCACAATCGCCTCCTCGGGCGCATGCGGGGGGTGGACGGGATCAAGACCGGCTATACGCGGGCCTCGGGCTTCAACCTCGTGACCTCGGCCGGCCGCGACGGCCGGCGCTTGGTCGGCGTAGTGATGGGCGGCGCCTCGGGCAGCGCCCGCAATCGCTACATGGCGGCCATGCTGGAGAGCGCCTTTCCCAAGGCCGGCAAGGGCAAGGTCATTGCGCTGGCGGCCGGCCGCCCGCCCGGATATGCCATGGCAGTTGCCTCTGCCGCGGTCGAGAATGACAAGCCCACGAGCAAGCTGCGCCTTGCCGGCGTGCCAGTGCCAAAGCCGAAGCCCGATGCCGTCGAGCCGGACATGAAGCTGGTTCCGGCGGAGGTCGCAGCCGATTCGGGTGACGACGAGGAGGCCGATGCGCAGGAGGCGGCGAATGTTGCCGACCGGCCGGGCGGCGATACGGTCAGCCGGCCCTCCGAGACGCCGCCGCAACCGATGGAACTGGCGGCCCGGCCAGTGTCGCAGCAGCAGGCGGAGCCAGGGCCCATGGCCGAGGTGGATACGCCGGACCGGGTGGCCGACAATTCCTCGACCCAAGGCGATTTCGGCGCCGCCGGATTGATGCCCATCGATCCGAGCGAGGATGCGGTGCCGACCGGCAAGAGCGACAGCCTGTTCGCGATGCGCCAGGCGGCGCCGCCACCCCCGCCGGCGCCCAGGGTCATCGTCGCGGTCAAGCCGGCGCGGGCATCGCTCGCGGCAGCGCCGGAGGTCGAGCCGGCGAGCCTCACCACCACCGAGGGGGATCGTTCGGCCCACACGGTGACCTGGAACATCCAGATCGGCGCATTCCCGACCTCGGGCGCGGCTCAGGAGAGGATCAATGCGGCGCAAGCCGCCGCCGCCGATCTGCTGCAGGGCAAGCTCCCCTTCACCATGGCGGTGAGCCGGGGCAATCAGACGATTTTCCGGGCGCGGTTCTCAGGTTTCGACGAAGAGCAGGCGCGGGAAGCCTGCAAGCGGCTGACCCGCCGGGGCGTCGGCTGCTTTCCGCTGGCACCCCATACCTGACCTGCCGCAACGACGTTTGCGCAAATCGGCGCCGTCACACGCCGAGCAGCACGTCCTTGGCCTGGTTGATCTTGGCGGCGAGATAATCCGAGCCGCCGTGGTCGGGATGGTAATTCTTCATCATCCGCCGGTGGGCTGCGCGAATTTCCTCCGCGGTTGCACCTTCGCTGAGCCCGAGCACCTGCAGGGCTTCCTCCCTCGCCATGGCGGTCCGGCCATTCCAACCGCCGCGGCGGCTGCCATTCGAGGCGCGTGCGCCATCGCCGGCATAGCCTGCGTCGTGCCGCGCCGCCCAGGCCTCGCGCCAGATGGGATCGCGCCGGTCGAGGAAGGCATCGAGCAGGGCGCCGCTCTGATCGTTGAGGGCCAGAGCCTCCTCGCGCAGATCGAGCAACTCGCGAAGCTCCATGGAGGCGAGATCGCGGCCGGTGAAGCGTCCCGACAGAACGCGGCCCTCCATATTGCCGGAATCATGGTCGAGCTCCATGGCGAGGAGCGAGGTCGCGACCCGCGACTTCTGTCCCGGCGTCTTGTTCTGCCAGGCGAAAGGGCGGACGCCGAGGAGGCCAAGCCCGAGCAGGAACAGCGGCACCGCAACCGGCAGCATGCCCCGGAGCGCCAGGAAGCCCGCCGTACCCAGCAGCACCGTTGCGGCTGATCTCCGCAGGACCACCGCCAGCTGGCCGGGATTGAGCCGGGTGAAGGCATTTCCGGCGGCAACCAGCAAAGCCAATCCGACAACCAAGGCGAGAACATAGGGCATCTATTTCAACTGCTCCAGCAGCCGGGCGCCGCTGCCCGAGCGGCGCGAATAGTCGGTCAGGGCCTGGCGGCCGCCGGCGGCGTAGACGGCAACGGCTGACAGCAATTCGCGCAATTGGCGCGCCGAATTGGCGTCGAAGCGCGACCAGGCACCGCGGGTAAGCCGCGAAATCTCGCGGAATGCGCGCTCGGCGGCCAGGTCGTGGCCCTCCTGAAAGGTGAAGACGGGCACGCCAAGGAGACCGATCTCGCCGGCCTTGGAACAGAGATCGTCGATCCGCTCCTCCATGGCGTCGCCGACCAAAACGGCGGCATTGATGCGTCGGCTGCGGCCTTCCTTCAGGATATGGGTGAGAACGCGGGCGATCTGGGTGTTGCCGCCGCGGCATTCGACCGAGGTCATGAAGCGGGCGAGCCCCTCCGGCTCGCCGACCCATTTCGAGGCCCGGCACTCGCCGAAGCCGCGGAAATAGACGAGCTGCACGTCCAATCCGCCGATCCGGGCCGTCTCGTTGAACATTTCCGCCTGGATCTGCAGCGCTTTGTCCCAGGTCGGCTGGCGGCTCATGGTGGCATCCATGGCAAAGAGGAGCCGACCTCTGCCCCCGCCCGGCGAAATGGCAGGCTGCATGCTGCGCACCGTTTCCAGGAACTGCGACACGTCACCGTCGCTCGACGGTGCCGTCGCGTTGGCCACGGGAACGTTGCGTTTGTCATCCGCCATCGACGTCCACCTCAAAAATGACGACGGGAATATAAATGAGGACGCGCAAGCGCGCCGAAAAGATGATGCGCAAAGAATTTGACAGTTGACAGGCTAGCGGTCGCCATCGCCCTCCATCGACATCAATGCTGCATTGCCGCCCGAGGCCGTGGTGTCGACCGACACCACCCGCTCGGTGGCGAAACGATAGAGATAATGTGGCCCCCCGGCCTTGGGTCCGGTTCCCGACAACCCTTCCCCGCCAAAGGGCTGGGCGCCGACCACGGCGCCGATCTGGTTGCGGTTGACGTAGATGTTACCCACCCTGACCCGGCTTCTCACCTCCTCCACCGTCGATTCGATCCGCGTATGGATGCCGAGGGTAAGGCCGTAGCCGGAGCGGGTGATCGCGTCGCAGACTTCGGCCAGCCTGTCGCCGCGATAACGGATGACGTGCAGGACCGGGCCGAACACCTCCCGCTCCAGAATATCGAGTCGCGGCAGCTCGAAGGCAGCAGGTGCAACAAAGGTGCCGCGGTCGCATTCGGGAGCCAGCGTCAGCTCGGCGATGGTGCGGTGGCTCGCACGCATCCGCGCCTTGTGCGCCTCGAGCGCCACCCGCGCCTCCTCGTCGATGACGGGCCCGACATCGGTCGCGTAGTCGAGCGGATTGCCGACGGTGAGCTCGTGCATGGCGCCGGCGAGCATGGGAATGACCCGGTCGGCGATGTCCTCCTGGACGAACAGGATGCGGGCGGCGGAGCAGCGCTGACCGGCGCTGTCGAAGGCCGACGAAAGCACGTCGCGGATCGCCTGCTCGGGCAGCGCCGAGGAATCGACGATCATGGCATTCATGCCGCCGGTCTCGGCGATCAACGGGATGATCGGACCGCGGCGCTCCGCCAGCGCCCGGTTGATCAGGTTGGCGGTCTCGTTGGAACCGGTGAAGGCGACGCCGTTGATCCGGGGATCGGACAGAAGCTGCCGGCCGATGCGGGCCCCGTCGCCCGGCAGCAGCGCCAGGGCGGCGCCCGGAATGCCGGCGCGGTGCAGCAGGCTCACCGCCTGGAACGCAATAAGCGGAGTTTGCTCCGCCGGCTTGGCGATCACCGCATTGCCGGCGGCAAGGGCGGCCGCGACCTGCCCGGTGAAGATCGCCAGCGGGAAGTTCCAGGGGCTGATGCAGGCAAAGACGCCGCGTCCCGCCAGGCTCAGCTGGTTGCGCTCGCCGGTCGGGCCCGGAAGCGTCATCGGTCCGGCAAACTGGGCGCGCGCCAGCTCGGCGTAATAGCGCAGGAAATCGACGGCCTCCCGAAGGTCGGCCATGGCGTTCTCGAGGGTCTTGCCGGCCTCGCGCACCAAGAGGCCGACAAGGCGCGGCGTGTCCTCCTCGTAGAGATCGGAGGCGGCCTCGAGAATCGCGGCGCGGGCAAGGCCGCCGCGGCGATCCCAGCCGGCGGCGGCGGCGGTGGTCGCGACGAGCGCCGCCTCGATCGCAGCTTCGTTCGCCTCCGCCGCCTCGCCCACGATCTCGGAACGGTCATAGGGAGCGGTCACCCGGCGCCGCGCCATGCCCGGCATCGCCACCCCGCCGACCAGCGGACCGGCGACCGGGCGATCGGATTTGGCGCGTTTCCGGACGTCCTCGGTCAGCCGTTCGCGGGTCGGGCGGTCCCACAGCGGCAGGCCGCGGCTGTTGCGGCGCGGGGCAAAAATGGCGCTCGGCAACGGGATGCGGGGATGGGGGATCGCGGGCAGCTGCCGCACCCCCGCTACGGGGTCGGCGACGATCTCGTGGAGCGGCGCCTTGTCGTCGGCCAGCCGGTTGACGAAGGAGGTGTTGGCGCCGTTCTCCAGAAGGCGCCGCACCAGATAGGCGAGGAGATCCTCATGGCTGCCGACCGGGGCATAGATCCGGCAGGGCTGGTTCAACCCTTCGGTGCCGGCGATCTCGCTGTAGAGCGCCTGGCCCATGCCGTGGAGCCGTTGATATTCGAAGCGGCGGTCGGTGCCGGCGAGCACCGAGATGGCCGCGACGGTGTGGGCATTGTGGGTGGCGAACTGGGGATAGAAGACGTCGCGGCGCTCGAGCATCAGCCGGGCGCAGGCGAGATAGGAGACGTCGGTCGAGACCTTGCGGGTGAACAGCGGATAGCCGTCATAGCCGGCATCCTGGGCGCGCTTGATCTCGGTGTCCCAATAGGCGCCTTTCACCAGCCGCACCGGCAGGCGGCGGCCGGTGGCGAGCGCCAGGTCGGCCAGCCATGCCAGCACCGGGTAGGCGCGCTTCGAATAGGCCTGCACGGCGAGGCCGAGGCCGTCCCAGCCGGCAAGCGAGGGTGCCGCCGACAGGCGCCCGAACAACTCCAGCGAGAGGTCGAGCCGATCGGCCTCCTCGGCATCGATGGTGAGCCCAAGCCCGCCGGAGCGCGCCTTGACGGCGAGGTCCTCGATCCGCGGCAACAGCTCGTGCAGGACCCGCAGGCGCTGCTTCTCGGCATAGCGCGGGTGCAGGGCGGACAGCTTGATCGAGATCGACGGGCGGGCGAAGACGTCGCCGGTGCGCTGGTTGCCGGCGGCGGCGGCCACCTCATCGAGGGCATCGCGATAGCTCGCGGCATAGCGGTCGGCATCGGCCACGGTCATCGCCGCCTCGCCCAGCATGTCGTACGAGAAGCGGTAGCCGTCGCGTTCCAGCGGGGCGGCGACCTGCAAGGCCTCGGCAATGGTGCGGCCCATCACGAACTGCTTGCCCATGATGCGCATGGCCTGGCGCATGGCCTGGCGGATGATCGGCTCGCCGGAGCGCGATACGAGGCGCCCGAGATAGCTCGCGAAATCGGTCTTGGGGTCATCGCCGAGATCGATCATGCGGCCGGTGAGCATCAGACCCCAGGCGGAGGCATTGACGAACAGCGACTCGGACTGGCCGAGGTGGCGCCGCCAGTCGCGCCCGCCAATCTTGTCGGCGATGAGCTTGTCGGCGGTGTCGGCGTCGGGGATCCGCAGCAGCGCCTCGGCCAGGCACATGAGGACGACGCCCTCCTCGCTCGACAGCGAATATTCCTGCATGAACTCGTCGATGCCGCCCTGTTGGTGGCGGCCCTTGCGGACCGCCTGGACGAGTTTCCGGGCCAGCCGGTCGACGGATTTGGCCTGGTCCTCCGACAGGGCGGCACGGCGCGCCAGCTCGGCGACCGTCGCCGGCTCGTCGGCCAGCAGCTTGCGTTCTATTGCCTGGCGGTCTGGAAGGAGAACCTTGTCCACGTCCCGATTCCGTTTGGTTGACTGTCCAGCGGTGTGCTCCGTTTCTACAACCTATGCAAGCGTTACTCTGACGATGGACTTGCTTCGCCGGATCGGAGAAGAGAAGCTTGCATGATCGTTCATCAGCGTTGAGCAAGGGTGCAATCGGTGGAGATAATCGGCACCGTCGAGCAACTGCGCAGGACCATCGCCGGCTGGCGCGCCCAGGCGATGCGGACGGCTTTGGTGCCGACCATGGGCGCGCTGCATGATGGCCACATTGCCTTGGTGCATCAGGCCCTTAGACTCGCCGATCGGATCGTGGTCTCGATCTTCGTCAATCCCAAGCAGTTCGGCGCCCATGAGGATCTCGGCAAATATCCCCGCGACGAGGCTGGCGACCGGCGCAAGCTGAAGGAGGCGGGCGCCCATCTCATCTATGCGCCGGCGACCCTCGAGATGTATCCGGAAGGTTTCGCCACCGAGGTTGCCCTGTCGGGTCCCGCGACGGTCGGGCTCGAGGACCGCTTCCGGCCGCATTTCTTCGCCGGCGTCGCCACCGCCGTTGCCAAGCTCTTCATCCAGGCCGGCTGCGACTATGCCATGTTCGGAGAGAAGGATTACCAGCAGCTCAAGGTGGTGACGCGGATGGCGGGCGACCTCGATATTCCGACCGTCGTGATCCCGGTGGCGACGGTGCGCGAAAGCGACGGGCTCGCCATGTCGTCGCGCAATGCCTATCTGAGCCGCGCCGAACGGCTCGAGGCGCCGCTGATCCACCGCGAGCTGACCGCCGCCGCCGATGCCATCGGCAAGGGCGCCGCCCCTGCCGATGCTGCGGCGGCAGCGGCGCTGGCGCTGACCGAGGCGGGGTTCCGGGTCGATTATGTGGAGGCCCGCAATGCCGACACGCTGGGCGAGCTCCATGCCGATAGCGATCCGGTGCGTCTGCTGGCCGCTGCGTGGCTCGGTGCAACCCGGCTCATCGACAATATCGCAGCCTGAAGCTCAAAACCTGCGGACCAGCAGGCGCCGGCCGTCGCCTTCGAAACCGAGCCGGCGGTAGAATTCCTCCAGTCCCCGATCGGCGCCATGGGTCGTCACGGTGACCGCAACCGATTGCGCGCCACGGTCGCGCGCCCAGGCGGCGCCTGCCTCGATGAGACGCAAGGCCAGTCCCTGGCGGCGGGCCGACGGCATGACATAGAGATCGCCGATCTCGGCCTGCCAGCCGAATTCGATCCCGAAATCCAGCGACACGGTGGCCACCGCGACGGCGTCATCGTCGATATGGGCGAGGAGGATGAGGCAGAGATCGGTCAAGCGGTGCATGGACCGGACATGGGCCGCGACCGTCTCGGGCGGCGTGTCGAACCGGCCCTCGTGGAAAAAGCTCTGCAGCAGCTGGATGGCGGCGGCAAGGTCGCGCTCGCCGGCAACGGGGCGGATCACCACCACCCTCACAGCAGGCCAAGCGCTGCAAGCTCGGCCCTGAGCTTGGCGGGCAAGCCGTCGTCCGAGGTGCCCTGGATATCGGCCGGCGCTTCGTCGGCTTCGAGATAGCGCCAGCCCTGGAAAGGCCGGCGGGGCCGCGGCGCCACGGTGACGAGGACGGGGTCGAACACCAGCTTGCAGCGCTCGATCGCGTCGTCATCGACAAAGGGCTCGATGGCGACGATGCGCTGGCGGACCAGGATCAGGCCGCGAATGACCCAATAGAGCGAACCGCCGTCCAGGAGCTCGGCACTGCGGCGCGGCCTCATGCGGGTGACGTGATACACCCGCTTCTTGTCGCGCCGGCGCTGCTTCTGCCAGTCGGCCAGCTCGGAAATTTCGCCGACGCCGACGCAGAGCTTCACCAGATGCAAGCTCAAACCGGTTCCTCAGCGCTCGACAGGGTGACCAGAACCTTGCCATCCTGGACCTGCTCGCCTTCGCTGACCAGCACCTTGTCCACGGTGGCTGCGCGCGGCGCGGAGAGGGTGTGCTCCATTTTCATGGCTTCGAGCACGATCAGCCGCTCTCCCTTGGCGACCTGCCGGCCCTCTTCGGTCAACACCCGCACGATCTTTCCCGGCATCGGCGCCTTGATCGCGGCGCCGCCGGCAAGCGCCTCGGCATCGCGCGCCGTCAGGTCCTCGGCGGCGATTTCGGCATGGCCCTCCGGGGAAGCGACGAAGATCCGGCCATCGGCGCGGCCAAAATAGCCTGAAAAGGGGCCGGCGGAGGTTTCAAGATCGATCCGCCCGCCATCCAGCCGAACCAACTCGACATCGAGGACCGTCGGTGCATCGCCGCGGCGGAGGTGATGGCGCCGCAGGCCCGGAGCGAGCCAGGCGATGTCGGCCACGGTCTTCTCGCCATTGATCAGCAGATGCAGCCGGTCACGCCGCTCGATGCCGACCAGCGACCAGCCATCGAGCCGGGTCGCCGGCGAGCCGCTCGCGATGCCGGCCACCAGCGCGAGCCAGGCCTCGATCGCGGCCACGAGCAGCTTCGGATCGGGGGCGCCGGCAACCAGCGCGGCAAGATTGCGGCCGATGAATCCGGTGTCAACGGCGCCGGCGACGAAATCGGGATGGCGCAGGAGACGGGTCAGGAAAGCGCGGTTGCTGCGGATGCCGAGCAACACCGTATCGTCCAGCGCTGCCGCAAGGCCGTGCAGCGCCTCGCCGCGAGTCGGCGCATGAAAGATGAGCTTGGCGATCATTGGATCATAATAGGTGCTTATGTCATCGCCCTGCTCCACCCCCGTGTCGATGCGCAACCCGGGCAGTCCGGCGGGCCAGGACAGGCGATGGAGCCGGCCGGCCTGCGGCAGGAACTCATGATCGGGATCCTCGGCATAGAGCCGCGCCTCGACGGCATGACCGTTGAGCTTGAGATCGCTCTGCTGGAACGGCAGCGCCTCGCCGGCGGCGACGCGGAACTGCAAGGCGACGAGATCGAGACCGGTGATCGCCTCGGTGACCGGGTGCTCGACCTGGAGGCGGGTGTTCATCTCCATGAAGAAGAAGCCGTCGGCCGACAGCCCGCGGCTCGAATCGACGATGAACTCCACCGTGCCGGCGCCCTGATAGCCGACGGCCTTCGCCGCCATCACCGCTGCCTCCCCCATGGCCTCGCGCATCGCCGGCGTCATGCCCGGAGCCGGCGCCTCCTCGATGACCTTCTGGTGGCGCCGCTGCAGCGAGCAGTCGCGCTCGAAGAGGTGAACGGTGTTGCCATGGGCATCGCCGAACACCTGCATCTCGATGTGGCGCGGCGCGCTGACAAAGCGCTCGATCAGCACGCGGGGATCGCCAAAGGCACTCAGGGCCTCGCGCTGGCAGGATTCGAGCGCGGAACGGAAATCGGCCGGATCGGCGACGAGGCGCATGCCCTTGCCACCACCGCCGGCCACCGCCTTGATAAGCACCGGATAACCGGTCTCGGCCGCCATGCGCTCGAGAAAGGCGGCCTCCTGATCCTCGCCCATATAGCCGGGCACCACCGGAACGCCGGCATCGCGCATCAGCGCCTTGGCGGCGTCCTTCAGGCCCATGGCACGGATCGCCGTCGGCGGCGGGCCGACAAAGACGATGCCGGCGCCGTGGCAGGCTTCGGCGAAACCGACATTCTCGGAAAGAAAGCCATAGCCGGGGTGGATCGCCTCGGCGCCGGTCTGGCGGGCCGCCTCGAGAATGCGGTCGGGGCGGAGATAGCTGTCGCGGACGCTCGCTTCCCCGATTGCCACCGCCTGGTCGGCCATCTTGACGTGGAGCGCCTGCTTGTCGGCGGCGGAATGGACTGCGACAACCCGCATGCCGAGGCGGTGCGCGGTGCGGGTGATGCGGCATGCGATCTCGCCACGGTTGGCGATCAGGACGGAGGAGAACATCGGGCCTTTATGTCACCGGCTCCGCAGCCGGGCAACCGAGGGTATATGACGGCCGGTCGACAATATTCCGTTGCGATCACCGGGCCCTGAAGAACAGATAATAGACAATGGCCAGGGCGACCGCCGCGAGGATGAGCCAGAGCACGAGGTGACCGCTCTGATTCGCCGGCTCGTGCGTGACGTCGCTGTCGGCGCTGGCGCTGGGCAGCGGTTCCGGGCGCCCCGGCGGCTCGGGCGAGCTGCCAGGATGGCCGTCAGCAGCGGCCTTGCCGCCGCTCTCGACAATGGCGACGAAGCGCGAGAAGAAGTCGTCGGCCATCTTGCGGGCGGTGGAATCGATGAGCCGGTTGCCGATCTGGGCGAGCTTGCCGCCGACCTGAGCATCGACGTCATAGACGATCACGGTCGAGCCGGCCTGGTCCTTGAGGCTGATATCGGCGCCGCCCCTGGCGAAACCGGCAGCGCCGCCCTTGCCCTGGCCGGCAATGCGATAGCTGACGGGCGGATTGAGATCGGAGAGCTGCACATCGCCGGTCATGCTGAGGCTGACCGGCCCGACCTTGGCCCTCACCTTGGCGGCGAAGGCCGTGTCGGAGACCTTCTGCATCTCCTCGCAACCGGGGATGCACTGCCTCAAGACATCGGGATCGTTGAGGGCGTTCCACACATCCTGCCGGGTTGCCCGGATCAGTCTTTCGCCTTGCATCTTCATGACCGCTATTCCTCAGCCCGGTTCCACTGCGCCACCAGGCCCTGACGATGGTCGAGGAAACGATGCTCGGCAATAGCCTGGCGCATGCCGGCCATCAGCTCCTGATAATAGGCGAGATTGGCCACGGACAGCAGCATCATGCCGAGGATCTCGCCCGACTTGACCAGATGATGCAGATAGGCCCGCGAATAGCGCGACGCGGCTGGACAAGCGCTCGTCTCGTCGAGCGGGCGGGGATCGTCGGCGTGCTTGGCGTTCTTGAGATTGAGCTTGCCGAAGCGGGTGAAGGCCTGGCCGTGGCGGCCGGAGCGGGTCGGCATCACGCAGTCGAACATGTCGATGCCGCGCGCCACCGCCTCGACGATGTCGAGCGGCGTGCCGACGCCCATGAGGTAGCGCGGACGCCGCTCGGGCAGGCGCGGCGCGGTGACATCGATGGTGGCCAGCATCTGCTCCTGGGTTTCGCCGACGGCGAGCCCGCCAATGGCATAGCCGTCGAACGCCATCGCCGCCAGGCGCTGCGCCGATTCGGCGCGCAGTGCCGGATGGATGCCGCCTTGGAGGATGCCGAAACAGGCATGGCCCGGCTCCCGCCGGAAGGCGGCGAGCGAGCGCTCGGCCCAGCGCAGCGACAGGCGCATGGCGCGGGCGCATTCGGTTTCGGAATGGGGAAAGGCCAGGCACTCGTCGAGCTGCATCTGGATGGTCGAGCCGAGGAGATGCTGAATCTCCATGGCGCGCTCCGGCGTCAGCTCATGACGGCTGCCATCGATGTGAGAAGCAAAGGTGACGCCGCGCTCGTCGATGTGCCTGAGCTTGGCGAGCGACATCACCTGGAAGCCGCCCGAGTTGGTCAGGATCGGACCTGGCCAGCCGATGAAGCGGTTGAGGCCGCCGAGCCTGGCGATGCGTTCGGCACCCGGACGCAGCATCAGGTGGTAGGTGTTGCCGAGGATGACGTCGGTGCCGAGCTCCTGCAGCTGATCGAAATAGACGGCCTTCACCGTTCCGGCGGTGCCGACCGGCATGAAGGCCGGGGTGCGGATCCGGCCGCGCGGCGTGTCGATGATGCCGAGGCGGGCATTGCCGTCCTGGCCGACAACCCGAAAGCCGAAGTCGGGGGTGTCCGTCATGGCGAGCGGAATAACAGGCTGGCATCGCCATAGGAATAGAAGCGATAGCCGGCGGCGATGGCGTGGCGATAGGCGCGCTGCATGGTGTCGAGGCCGGAAAAGGCGGCGACCAGCATGAACAATGTCGAACGCGGCAGGTGGAAATTGGTCATCAGCAAATCGGCGGCCCGGAAACGATAACCGGGCGTGATGAACAACGCGGTGTCGCCGCGGAAAGGCGCGATGCGGCCGCCCGCATCGACGGCGCTCTCGAGCAGGCGCAGCGCCGTGGTGCCGATGGCAACGATGCGCCCGCCCGCGTCGCGCGTCCGGTTCAGCCGCTCGGCGGTCGGTGCATCGATCTCCCCCCATTCGGGCAGCATGCGGTGCGCCGTGGTGTCCCCGGCCGTGACGGGCAGGAAGGTGCCGGCGCCGACATGCAGCGTGACAAAGGCCGAGGCGATGCCGGCATGGGCCAGGGAATTCAGCATGGCCGGCGTGAAATGGAGCCCGGCGGTCGGTGCCGCGACGGCGCCCTCGCGGGCGGCATAGACGGTCTGATAGTCCTCGTGGTCGCTCGCCGCGGCGCGGCGCCGGCTGACGATATAGGGGGGCAGCGGCACCTCGCCCAGCTGCTCGACCGCCTCGTCGAGCACCGCCCCGGTGAAGTTGAAGGCGAGCTCGACCGCGCCGCGCTCGCCCTTGCCGGCAACCGTCGCATCGAGCTCGCCGAGCAGGCACACGCGGCCCTCCTCGCCGAAGCGGATGAGGTCGCCGGGCTCGAGCCGCTTGGCGGGACGGGCGAAGGCGAGCCAGCGCGACGGATCGATCCGGCGATTGAGCAGCACCTCGATCGGCGGCCGCTCGCCGCGGTTGATGCGCCGGCCGGTCAGCCGCGCCGGGATCACCTTGGTGTCGTTGAACACCAGCATGTCGCCGGGCTCGAGCAGGCTCGGCAGGGCGGCAACGCGGCTGTCCTCGAGCTCGCGGGGCCTGGCTGGCCGGACGACAAGCAGCCGCGCCGCATCGCGCGGACGCGCCGGCTCCAACGCGATCAGTTCCTCGGGAAGGTCGAAATCGAAGGCGTCGACCCGCATCAGGCGGCGTCGGCGGCCACCTGCATCTTCACGATGCGGTCCGGATTGCTCACCGGCTCGCCGCGCTTCAGGCGGTCGACATGCTCCATGCCCTCCACAACCTGGCCCCAGACGGTGTATTGGCCGTCGAGGAAATCACATGGCGCAAAGCAGATGAAGAACTGGCTGTTGGCCGAGTTGGGGCTCTGGCTGCGCGCCATGGAGCAGGCGCCGCGCCGATGCGGCACATCGGAGAACTCGGCCTTGAGATTGGGCTTGGGGGAGCCGCCGGTGCCGGTGCCGGTCGGATCGCCGCCCTGCGCCATGAAGCCGTCGATGACGCGATGGAACGGCACGCCGTCGTAGAACCCCGCGCGGGCAAGCTCCTTGATGCGGTTCACATGCGCTGGCGCGATGTCGGGCCGAAGCTCGATCACCACGCGGCCAAGCGGCAGATCCATGTAGATGGTGTTCTCGGGGTCGCGGTCCGCCATCGGTCCCTCCTATTTGATGTCCTTCTGCACCTTCAGCCGCACGATCTTGTCGGGAGTGGCCGGAGGCTCGCCCTTGTTGATCTGGTCGACGCAATCCATGCCGCTGCGCACCTTGCCGAAGACCGTGTAATTGCCATCGAGAAAAGCGCCATCGGCGAACATGATGAAGAATTGCGAGTTGGCGCTGTCGGGGTCGTTGGTCCGCGCCATCCCAAGCGTGCCGCGGGCGAAATGTTCCTTGGAGAACTCGGCCGGCAGGTCGGGCTCCTTCGAGCCGCCGGTGCCGGTGCCGGTAGGGTCGCCGGTCTGGGCCATGAAGCCGTCGATGACGCGGTGGAAGACGATGCCGTCATAGAAGCCCTGGCGGGTGAGCTTCTTGATCTGCGCCACATGCTTCGGCGCCAGATCCGGGCGCAGGTCGATGACCACGTCGCCGCATTTCAAGCTCATGACCAGCGTGTTGTCGGGATCACCGGCGGCGCTGGCCGGGCCGGCGACGAGAATATTGAGCGCAATGAAAGCGGCAGCACGCAGCAGGCGGGCATTCGACGGCATGGATTACTCCCTCGACCTGATCAATTGGAGGAACTCGAGCGCCAGGCGGATGGCCCTTTCCGCGGCGTCCGGCACGAACAGGCGGACATCGCCGCCCATGCGCAGGATCTGCTTGACGAGGGAGGAGGCGATCATCCGGGTGGCGGGACTGGCGGCGAGAAACACCGTTTCGATGTCGGGCGCGAGGGCGGCATTCATCTGGCCCATCTGCACCTCATAGTCGAAATCGGTAGCATCGCGCAGGCCGCGAACGATGAGACCGGCCTTGGCCTTGCGGGCGGCATCGACGGCCAGCCCGTCGAACACCACGATGTCGAGAGCGACGCCGGCATGTTCGGCAATGGGCCTCGCGACCTCGCCGAGGACGCTGACGCGCTGCGGGGTGGGGATCAGCGGTTCCTTGCCGTGATGCGCCCCGACGCCCAGCACCAGGCGGTCGCAAAGGCGCGCAACCCGGGCGATGATGTCGAGATGGCCGAAGGTCACGGGATCGAAACTTCCCGGGTAAAAGGCGGTGCGCGCAGTCACATTCTCGAACCCTGCTTGCGGAAAGGTCACCTCTTAAAGGCCATCTAGCGGCGGAAGGCAAGCCACAGGCCGCCGGCGATCAGGCACGAGCCGGACAGCCGCTCGACCAGCCTGATGCGGGCGCGCGACAGCCAGGCGCCGGCCGAGCCGGCAAGCACCGCATAGCTGCCGTCGAAGATGGCGGCCAGCACCATGAACACCACGACGAGGAAGATCAGCTGGCTCATGAAGTCGCGCTCCGGCGCGATGAACTGTGGAATGAGGGCGCCGAACACCAGCAGCATCTTGGGATTCGACAGGATCACCCAGAGGCCCTGGAGGAAGAAACTGCCTTTGGGGCGGGCCCGCTCGGCGGTGCGCAATTCGCCGCCCGAGCGCCAGAGAGAGATGCCGAGCCAGACCAGATAGGCCGCGCCGGCGACCCGCACCACGTCGAACCAAACCCCCATCCCCTTGATCGCCGCGGCGAGCCCGAGCACGGCGATGGCGAGCCAGATCAGGAGGCCGGCCTGGGTGCCGGCAACGTTCAGAATGCCGGCCCGCCAGCCATGGCGCAGGCTGTTGGCGACGATCATGGTCACCGTCGGACCCGGCACGATGATGATGGCGACCGCGGCAAGGCAGTAGGCCAGGAAGGCATTCGGATCCATGACGTCAGACCTCCGGGCGGTGCTCGATCGCCGCCTCCTTGTTCATTGCATTGACGAACTGGCGGCAGCGCTCCGATCGCGGGCTGCCGAACACCCGCAATGGCGGCCCCTCCTCCTCGACCAGACCGCGATGGAGGAACATGACGTGGTCGGAAACCTCGCGGGCAAAGGCCATTTCGTGGGTCACCAGAAGCATGGTCCGGCCTTCCTCGGCAAGCGAGCGGATGACCTTCAGCACCTCGCCGACGAGTTCGGGATCGAGCGCCGAGGTGGGCTCGTCGAACAGCATCACCTGGGGGTCGACGGCAAGCGCCCGGGCAATGGCGGCACGCTGCTGCTGGCCGCCGGACAGGAATGCCGGGTACTGGTCCTTCTTCTCGTAGAGGCCGACCCGGTTGAGCAGCGCCTCGGCCTTCTCGACGGCGTCGGCCTTGCGCACCTTGAGGACGTGGACCGGCGCCTCGATGACGTTCTGCAGGACCGTCATGTGCTGCCAGAGGTTGAAACTCTGGAACACCATGCCGAGCCGACTGCGGACGCGCTCGACCTGGCGATGGTCGACGGGCGCCAGATTGCCTTCCCGACCAGGTTTCAGCCGTACCTCCTCGCCGGAGATGAGGATGCGGCCACGCGAGGGCAGCTCGAGCAGATTGACGCAGCGCAGCAGCGTGCTCTTGCCGGAACCGGAGGCGCCGATGATGGACAGGACATCGCCTTCCCGTGCCGCGAGCGAGACGCCGCGCAGCACCTCGAGCGGACCGAAGCGCTTATGCAGGTCCTCGATGCGGATGGCCTCGGGGCGGCTCGGCAGGGATTCGGCGGTGGCTTTGGTCACGTAAGGGCTCCTCCCCGACGCCAGTCTGTGCGGAAAAAAGTCGCAATGGCAAGCAGTGGCGGCAGTGTTGTTGCAATGCGCTATTTTCGGTCCACATCTCAACCCCATATTGGCTATTCTGCGCAGCCGAACGTCGCTCCCGAGATGATTTTGTTGTGCAAGCACGTTGATTGCGGGCTTGTCGGTGTTCACCTTTTGATCTAATTCAAGCGATCATGCCAGAGACCAAGAAATACATTCGTATCCAGGGTGCGCGTGAGCACAACCTTAAGAATGTCTCTGTCGACATTCCGCGGGACAGCCTCATCGTCTTCACTGGTCTTTCGGGCTCGGGAAAATCGTCGCTGGCATTCGACACGATCTATGCCGAGGGCCAGCGCCGCTATGTCGAGAGCCTGTCGGCCTATGCCCGGCAGTTTCTCGAGATGATGCAGAAGCCCGACGTCGACCAGATCGACGGCCTGTCGCCGGCGATCTCGATCGAGCAGAAGACGACGAGCCGCAATCCGCGTTCGACGGTCGGCACGGTCACCGAGATCTACGACTATATGCGCCTGCTGTTTGCCCGGATCGGAGTGCCCTATTCGCCGGCGACGGGGCTGCCGATCGAGAGCCAGACCGTCACGCAGATGGTGGACCGGATCATCGAGCTGCCGGAGGGAACGCGGCTCTATCTGCTTGCGCCGATCGTTCGCGGGCGCAAGGGCGAGTACCGCAAGGAGCTGCTCGATCTGCAGAAGAAAGGCTTCCAGCGGGTCAAGGTCGACGGCAAGTTCCACGAGATCGAGGCGGTGCCGGCGCTCGGCAAGAAGTTCAAGCACGATATCGACGTGGTGGTCGACCGCCTGGTGGTCAAGCGCGACCTCGGCAACCGGCTGGCCGATTCGCTGGAGACGGCGCTGAGGCTGGCCGACGGGCTGGCGATCGCCGAATTCGCCGACCGGCCGCTGCCGGCCGCCGACACTTCGGCGGAGAGCGCCAACAAGTCGAAGAACGAGACGCATGAGCGGCTCACCTTCTCGGAGCGCTTCGCCTGCCCGGTGTCGGGCTTCACCATCGACGAGATCGAGCCGCGGCTGTTCTCGTTCAACAATCCCTTCGGCGCCTGCCCGAAATGCGACGGCCTCGGCACCGAGCTCAGGTTCGAGGCCGACCTTGTCGTTCCCGACAAGTCGCTCAGCCTCAAGAAGGGTGCGGTGGTGCCGTGGGCCAAGACCGGCAGCTCGTCGCCCTATTACCTCCAGTCGCTGGAATCGCTGGTGAAGCAGTTTGGCGGCGCGATGACCACCCCATGGGAGAAGCTTCCGGCCAAGCTCCGGGACGTGATCCTCCATGGTTCGGGCGGCGAGCCGGTGACCTTCGTGTTCGACGACGGAATCCGCTCGTACAAGACCACCAAGCCGTTCGAGGGCGTGCTCGGCAACATCGAGCGGCGCTGGCGGGAAACGGATTCCGCCTGGGTTCGCGAGGAGCTGTCGCAATTCCAGTCCGACCACCCTTGCGAGGCCTGCAAGGGCTATCGCCTCAAGCCGCAGGCGCTGGCCGTCAAGGTCGCCGGACTGCATATCGGCCAGGTCTCGGAAATGGCGATCCGGCAGGCAAAGGAATGGTTCGGCGCCCTGCCGGCCAAGCTCAAGCCGAAGGCCCGCGAGATCGCGCAGCGCATCCTCAAGGAGATCCGCGACCGGCTCAAATTCCTCGACGATGTCGGCCTCGAATATCTGACGCTCTCCCGCACCTCCGGCACCCTGTCGGGGGGCGAGAGCCAGCGGATCCGGCTCGCCTCGCAGATCGGCTCGGGGCTCACCGGCGTGCTCTATGTGCTGGACGAGCCCTCGATCGGCCTGCATCAGCGCGACAACGAGCGGCTGCTCGAGACGCTGATCCGCCTGCGCGATCTCGGCAACACGGTGCTGGTGGTCGAGCATGACGAGGATGCGATCCGGCGGGCCGACCACGTCGTCGATATCGGGCCTGGCGCCGGGGTGCATGGCGGCCATGTGGTGGCCCAGGGCACGCCGTCCGAGGTGATGGCCAATCCGCAGTCGCTGACCGGCCGCTATCTGACCGGCAGCCTGCGCATCGCCCTGCCGCAGCGCCGGCGCAAGCCCGAAACGGGCCGATGGCTCAAGGTGGTCGGGGCGCGGGCCAACAATCTCAAGAACATCACAGCGGAGATCCCGCTTGGGGTGTTCACGGCGGTGACCGGCGTGTCGGGCGGCGGCAAATCCACCCTGTTCGTCGACACGCTCTACAAGGCGGCGGCGCGAAAGCTCATGGGAGCGCGCGAAATGCCGGCGGAGCACGACAGGATCGAGGGGCTCGAGAAGCTCGACAAGATCATCGACATCGACCAGTCGCCGATCGGGCGCACGCCGCGGTCCAACCCAGCCACCTACACGGGCGCCTTCACGCCGATTCGCGACTGGTTCGCCGGGCTGCCCGAGGCCAAGGCGCGCGGCTATGGTCCGGGCCGCTTCTCGTTCAACGTCAAGGGTGGGCGGTGCGAAACCTGCCAGGGCGACGGCGTCATCAAGATCGAGATGCACTTCCTGCCGGATGTTTATGTCACCTGCGATGCCTGCCACGGCAAGCGCTACAATCGCGAGACGCTCGAGATCACCTTCAAGGAAAAGTCGATCGCCGATGTCCTCGACATGACGGTGAGCGAGGCGGCCGAGTTCTTCCGGGCCGTGCCGGCGGTGCGCGACAAGCTCGTGACGCTGGAGCGGGTGGGGCTCGGCTACATCCATGTCGGGCAGCAGGCAACCACGCTGTCGGGCGGCGAGGCGCAGCGGGTCAAGCTCGCCAAGGAGCTGTCGCGGCGCGCCACCGGGCGCACCCTCTATCTCCTCGACGAGCCGACGACGGGGCTGCATTTCCACGACGTCGCCAAGCTGCTCGAAGTGCTGCATGAGCTCGTCGAGCAGGGCAACAGCGTGGTGGTGATCGAGCACAATCTCGAGGTGGTGAAGACCGCCGACTGGGTGATCGACCTGGGGCCGGAGGGCGGCGATGCCGGCGGCGAGATCGTGGCGACGGGCACGCCCGAGGACATCGCACGGGCGAAGCAGAGCTATACGGGCAGCTTTCTCAAGGACGTGCTGAAGCGCGGCCGGCAGAAGCGGCAGGCCGCCGAATAGCGAATCACTGCGGCCCGGCGGTCTGCACCTTGAGCTCGCCAAGCGCCAGCGAGGAGGTTTCGATCGAGCCGGAAAGCCTGATCCACAGGCCCTTGCCCGGGGTCGCCGGAATGCGGAAGCTCTGCACGCCTTCCTCCTCCGACAGCGGGAAGCTCAGAATGGCGCGGCCGCCGCCCTCGACCTGGCCTTCGGGCAGCACCATGACGTCAAGCGCCACCGGCCGGGGAACATTGCGCGTGACGGCGGGCTGGCGATAGTCGATGCCGGTGACGGTGAGCGGCCCCGCTTCGCCGAATTCGATAATGAAATCGACCCCGTTCTGGCCGCTGACGGTGGCGGTGGTCGCCGATTCCGAATCGAAGATGGCGGCGAGGTCGGCGGTCGGCGCGGCGTCCCCGGGCAAGGTGGAGCTGAAGCGGAACTTGCGGGCGTCGGCGGGGCCGGCATAGGACGTCTGTCCGTTGCCCTTGGTGGTGGTCACGATCGACTGGGAAAGCGGCTTGACGGCGGTGACCGGCGCGGCAACCGGGCGGGATGAGCGCGTCAGATCAAAAGTCTGGATGACGCCGAGCGTCACTGCCGCGACGGCGCAGGCGCTTGAAATGAAGAGGTGAATCTTTTGCATCGACCCGGGCCGCCCTGAGTTCTCTCATGCTGTGCCGTGCCATTGTGGCAAAGCCGCGGCCAGTTTCACCTGTTGACTATGGAAAGTCCCGCATAACGGCCATCCGGCCCGAGTTCCTCGGCGATGCGCAACAGCTGATTGTATTTGGCGGTGCGGTCGGAGCGGGCCAGCGAGCCGGCTTTGATCTGACCGCAATTGGTGGCGACCGCGAGGTCGGCGATGGTCGAAATCCTCGGTCTCGCCGGAGCGATGCGACATCACCGCCCGGTAGCCGGCGCGCTGCGCCATGTCGACGGTGTCCAAGGTTTCGCTGAGCGAGCCGATCTGGTTGACCTTGACCAGCACGGCATTGGCGATGTGGCGTTCGATTCCCTGGCCGAGGCGGGCAGTATTGGTGACGAACAGGTCGTCGCCGACGAGCTGGCAGCGCGCGCCGATCAGTTCGGTCAGGATCTTCCAGCCGTCCCAGTCGTCCTCCGCCATGCCGTCCTCGATGGAGATGATCGGGAAGTCTGCCACCAGCCTGGCCAGATAGCGGGCCTGTTCGTCGGGCGAGCGGACCGCGCCCTCGCCCTCATAGCGATAGGCGCCGTTTTTGAAGAACTCGGTTGCGGCGCAGTCGAGCGCCAGGAAAATATCGCGACCGGCGGCGTATCCGGCCTTGGCGACCGCCGCCATGATGAATTCGAGCGCCGCCTCGGCGCCGGGAAGGTTCGGCGCAAAGCCACCCTCGTCCCCGACATTGGTGTTGTGGCGCGCCGCTTTGAGCTCGGCCTTCAGGGTGTGGAAAACCTCGGCACCCATGCGCACCGCGTCCGCCATGGTGCGGGCGCCGGCCGGCACGATCATGAATTCCTGGAAATCGATCGGATTGTCGGCATGGACCCCGCCATTGATGATGTTCATCAATGGCACCGGAAGAACCCGGGCGGCGATGCCACCGACATAGCGGTAAAGGGGAAGGCCGGCAGAATCGGCCGCCGCCTTGGCGACCGCCAGGGACACACCGAGAATCGCATTGGCGCCCAGGCGGGACTTGTTGGGCGTGCCGTCGACATCGATCATGCGGCGATCAACGGCGACCTGATCCTCCGCATCCATCCCCTCGACGGCGTCGCGGAGCGCGCCATTCACATTGGCGACCGCGCCTTCGACCCCCTTGCCGAGATAGCGGTCCTTCACGCCGTCCCTGAGCTCGACGGCTTCGTGGGCACCGGTCGAGGCGCCGGAGGGAACGGCGGCGCGTCCGAAGGCGCCGTCCTCCAAAGTGACGTCGACCTCCACCGTGGGATTGCCGCGGCTGTCGAGGATCTCGCGCCCGATAATGTCGATGATCGTGGTCATGGGCTGTTGCCGCCTTGGCCGGGGTTGCGTCGGCGTCGGTTATAGGCATCGGCATGCCGCCGCGGCAACGCCACCATGCGCCGCAGGTCAGGCGGCGAGAACACGGTCGAACTCCGTGACAAGCTGACCCAGCGACAGCGTCGACGAATTCGGCTGCAGGACCGACAGCGGAAACACCTCGATGTCGATGACGCGGGTCGCCATATCCTCCTCGCCGATGAGCGCGAGGACGATGGTGCGCGCCAACGGCCGGCAGCGCCGCGCCGCTTCGGGGTCCCGCGCATCGACCGGCATCAGCAAGGCGATCTCCACCCCGCGCCGCGACGGCACCATGGCCACCCGGATCTCCTCCAGGGGAACGGGAGCGCCCGACGGCAAGCTCACCGACTGGCGCAGGTCGAGCGCGCGGCGCGGCTTCAGCGCGATGAAGCGCCAGGCATCCAGCGCCGGCGCCGCCCGGACGAGCCGGCGCGCAATGGGAAAAGCGCCGCGATTGCCATTGGCGGTGACCACGAATTCGATCCTGCCGTCCGGGTCGACCTCCAGAATGGGCGCCAGCCGCTTGTCGAAGCCGGCGAGGAGGGCGGACACCTCCTCGAGCACATCACCCTCCTGAAAGCCCTCGCCGCAGTCGGTCACCCGCAAGGCGAAGGTGCCGGCGCGCGCCAGAAAGGGTTGCCAGAACGTTTCGCCAAAGGGCGCCCTCGCTGCTCCGATCATTCACTCCCCCAGCTCGTATTTGCAATCTCAAGACGTATGTCTATCTTTTTCTGCAACCTTGAGCAACGCAAGACACGCTGTGGTGGCGAAATTTGACAAAAACGGCGTGGAACTGCCGGCGCAGCGGTCCGTTCATGCGGAAATCGGCGCGGAAGACACAGCTCAGACACAGTCAGAGGAGGATACGATGCCTGCAAAATCGAAGGCCCAGCAGAAGGCCGCCGGGGCTGCCCTGTCGGCGAAGCGGGGCGAGACGCCGTTGTCGAAGTTGAAGGGAGCCTCGCGCTCGATGGCCAATTCGATGAGCGAGAAGCAGCTCGAAGAGTTCGCCCACACCAAGCGGAAAGCGCTCCCGGATCACAAGAGCAAGAGCAAATAAGCTAGCGAATAGTCGCATTTTCGCTAGACCAGCCGGCTCTGGTCGATGGCGGCGCCGACAAAGCTGCGGAACAGCGGGTGAGGCTCGAACGGGCGCGATTTGAGCTCGGGGTGGAATTGCACGCCGATGTACCAGGGGTGCTCGCCGATCTCGATGATCTCGGGCAGGAGGCCGTCGGGTGACATGCCGGAGAAGGTGATCCCCTTGCCTTCGAGCCGCTCGCGATAACGGGTGTTGACCTCGTAGCGGTGGCGGTGGCGCTCGGAGATGCGCAGGCTGCCATAGATGTCGGCGACGCGGCTTCCCGGCTCGAGGACAGCCTCATAGGCGCCGAGCCGCATGGTGCCGCCGAGATTGCCGCCGGAACGGCGCTGCTCGAGCTCGTTGCCGCGCATCCACTCGGTCATCAGCCCGATGACCGGCTCGCGAGCCGGGCCGAACTCGGTCGAGGACGCACCCTCGAGGCCGACGAGATTGCGGGCCGCTTCGATGCAGGCCATCTGCATGCCAAAGCAGATGCCGAAAAACGGCACCTGGCGGGTGCGGGCAAAGGTGGCGGCGCGGATCTTGCCCTCCGAACCGCGCTCGCCGAAGCCGCCGGGGACCAGGATGCCGTGGACGCCCTGGAGGTATGGGGCCGGGTCGGCCCGCTCGAAGACCTCCGATTCGATCCATTCGAGATTGACCTTGACGCGGTTGGCGATGCCGCCGTGCACCAGCGCCTCGTTCAGCGACTTATAGGCATCCGGCAGGCCGGTATATTTGCCGACCACGGCGATGGTCACCTCGCCATCCGGGGTCGAGATACGCTCGGAAATCGCCTGCCACCGCGACAGATCGGGGGGTGGCGGGCCATCCATGCGGAAGGCGGCGAGCACCGCCTCGTCAAGCCCTTCACGGTGATAGGCGATCGGCACGTCGTAAATCGAGGACACATCGAGAGCCTGGACCACCGCCGAGGGGCGCACATTGCAGAACAGCGCGATCTTGCGCCGCTCGTTCATCGGGATCTCGCGGTCGGCCCGGCACAGCAGGATATCGGGCTGGATGCCGATCGAGCGCAGCTCCTTCACCGAATGCTGGGTCGGCTTGGTCTTGAGCTCGCCGGCCGAGGGGATGAACGGCAGGAGCGTCAGGTGGATGTAGATGGCGCTGCCGAGCGGCAGCTCCTGGCCGAGCTGGCGGATCGCCTCGAAAAACGGCAGGCCCTCGATGTCGCCGACCGTGCCGCCGATTTCGACGAGAACGAAATCGAACCCCTCATTGCCGGAACCGACGAATTCCTTGATGGCGTCGGTGACGTGGGGAATGACCTGCACCGTGGCGCCGAGATAATCGCCGCGCCGCTCGCGGGCGATGATGTCCATATAGAGCCGGCCGGTGGTGATGTTGTCCTGCCGGTTGGAGGAACGGCCGGTGAAGCGCTCGTAATGGCCGAGATCGAGATCGGTCTCGGCGCCGTCGTCGGTCACGAACACTTCGCCGTGCTGATACGGGCTCATGGTGCCGGGATCGACGTTGAGATAGGGGTCGAGCTTGCGCAGCCTTACGGAATAGCCCCGGGCCTGCAGCAATGCCCCCAGCGCTGCCGATGCCAAGCCCTTGCCAAGCGAAGAAACCACGCCGCCGGTGATGAAGATGTACCGCGCCATGGGACTTTGGATATAGAGAGAGTTGGGCCGCGGCGAAAGCGAAATTAACCCTGCTTCCCCAAGCTATTCGCTGGTCGGGACCTGTGGCCCTGCCGGGGGCGCGACGGGAGCGGCCGGGGCCGATTGCGGCGACGGCGCCGCTCCGGGCAGGCGGGGCAGCACGGAACCGCCATTCGGCTGCGGCGCGCCAGCCGGCGCGTTCTGCCGGGCGCCGGCCGGCACCCGGTCGAAGACCGACCCGGCATTGCTGCCATGGCGGGCGATGACGGTGAGGCTGATCGAGGTGATGAAGAAGGCAACCGCCAGGATGGCGGTGCTGCGGGTCAGCACATTGGCGGTGCCGCGGCTCGAAAAGAGCGCACCGGCGCCGCCACCGCCGATACCGAGCGCGCCGCCTTCGGAGCGCTGCAGCAGCACCGTGACGATGAGCGCGACGGCAATCAGGAGATGAACGACCAGCAACACTTCAGTCATGCGTCAGGGAATCCGAGACCTCTTCGGGGCGAGCGGTTTAGCGCGGATGGGCCGCCGTTGCAACCTTCAGGCATAAGCCTTGATTATGCCGATGAAATCGGCGGCTTTGAGGCTCGCGCCGCCGACCAGGGCGCCGTTGATGTCGTCGCCGTTGAGCAGTTCCGCGGCATTGTCGGGCTTGACCGACCCGCCATACAGGATGGACACCCCCCTGCCCTTTTCTTCCCCAGCGATTTCAATGAGATCGCGGCGTAGCTGGCGATGCACCTCCGCCACCTGCTCGGGCGTCGGCGTGCGGCCGGTGCCGATGGCCCAGACCGGCTCGTAGGCAATGACGGTATCGGCATTGCTGCTGCCTAAGGGCAGCGACGCGGCGAGCGAGGTCGAGACCACATCGAGGGTCCGCCCCGCCTCGCGCTCCTCCAGGGTTTCGCCGATGCAGATAATGGCGGTCAGGCCGGCCCGGTGCGCCGCCTCGGCCTTGGCGCGGACAAGGGCGTCGGTCTCGCAATGGCGGGCGCGGCGTTCCGAATGGCCGACAATGACCGCGACGCAGCCGGCATCCTCCAGCATTTCGGCCGATATGTCGCCGGTAAAGGCTCCCGCGGCCGCGCTGTGGCAATCCTGCCCGCCGACCTTGATGCGGGAGGTGCCGAGAAGCTGCACAACCGGGCGGATGAGGGTGTTCGGGGGGCAGACCATGACGTCGCAGCCGAGCCGCACCCCTTTCAGCATGTCGGCGAGGAGCCGCACCTCCTTGAGCTGCGCGGTCAGTCCGTTCATCTTCCAGTTGCCGGCCACCAGTGCCTTCGGATCCGCCATTACTTCGCCTCTCCCAACACCGCCTTACCCAGCTGAAAGCGGGCTCGCATGGACTTGCGAACCGCGTCGGCATACCTAATATGCACCGCGCTGGGGAAGAACTTTCGCGCCAGCGGCAGATTTTGAGGAAACCCACGTCCCATGATGGATGCCCTTCGTTCCTCCGCCGGGAGCTGGATTGCGAAGATCTTTATCGCTCTCCTTGCGATGAGCTTTGGGATCTGGGGCATCGCTGATGTGTTCCGCGGCCACACCACCGACGTGCTGGCGCGGGTCGGCAGCGAGAAAATCACCGGCCAGGAGTATCGCCGGGCGCTCGACCGCCAAATCAGGGCGTTCAGCGAACGCCAGGGGGTGCAAATCACCGCGGAGCAGGCGAAATCCATCGGGCTTGACCGGCAGGTCCTGGCGCAGCTCCTGCAAGGCGCCTCGCTCGATGCCCAGGCGTCCAGCCTCGGGCTTGCGATTTCCGATGCAATGATCGCCGAGCGGATCGCCGCCAACAAGGCGTTCCAGGGGCCCGACGGCCAGTTCGACCCCAACCGGTTCCGGCAGATACTCGAACGCAACGGCCTGAGCGAGGGCGAGGTGGTGCGGCTGGAGAAGGAGAACCTGCTGGCCGGCGGCATCGTCGATGCCCTGACGAGCGGCACCGCGATTCCAAAGACGATGGCGCAGATCGCCTGGCGCCACGGCAATGAGCAGCGCGACGCCAAATATTTCGTCATCAGCAGCGAGAAGATCGTCGTGCCGGCGCCATCGGACAGCGACCTCAAATCCTTTTACGACAGTCACCCGGAGAGCTTCTCGGTACCAGAGCGCCGGACGGTGGCGATGGTCGCAGTGACGCCTGACAGCGTCGCGCCGTCGATCACCGTCAAGGACGACGAGCTCGCCAAGGAATATGACAAGCGCAAGCAGAAATACGCCATCCCGGAGCGGCGGCGAATCGAGCGCATCCCCTTCCCGACGCTCGAGGAAGCGCAAAAGGCCCACACCCGGATCATGGGGGGAACACCATTCGCGACCGTCGCCACCGATCGCGGCTTCACCGACAAGGACACGGTGCTCGACAAGGTCAGCAAGGAGGAGATGCGCGACCCGGCAGTTGCCGATGTCGCTTTCGCCCTGAAGGATGGCGAGGTCAGCCAGCCGGTGCAGGGGCGGCTGTCGGTGTTCCTGGTGAAGGCAAGCAATATCGAGCCCGGCCGCGAGCGGTCGTTCGACGAGGTGAAGGACACGCTGCGCAACGAGCTTCAGCTCGAGCGCGCCCGCGACGTCATCATCGATCTGCACGGCAAGATCGAGGACGGGCGCGGCGGCGGTGCGACGCTCGAGGAAGTGGCCCGTGAGAACAAGCTGCCGCTCAAGGTGTTCGGGCCGATGGACCGCAACGGCACCGGGCTCGACGGCAAGGACGTCCCCGACATGCCGGTCAAGTCGGAACTCCTGAAGGCGGCCTTCGAAAGCGATGTCGGCGTCGACAACGAGCCGCTCAGCACCAGCGACGACGGCTTCATCTGGTACGAGGTTCGCGAGGTCAAGCCGGCGCAGCGCAAGCCGTTCGAAGTGGCGAAGCCCGAGGTGGCGCAGGCCTGGACCGACCGGCAGCGGCGCGAGAAGCTGACCGAGGCGGCGAAGGGGCTGGTCAAGCGGGCCGAGCAAGGGACCAAGCTCGAGGACTTGGCGCGCGAACAGGCAAGCGAGGTCAAGACCCAGAACGGCATCAAGCGGGGCCAGTCGTCCGAGGCGTTCGACACTGCCGCCGTCGCGGCCCTGTTCGCGGTGCCGGAAAACGGCTTCGCCTCGGCGCTCGAAGGCGACGGAAAGCATGCCAAGATCATGCAGTCGACGCCGGTCATGACCCAGCCCTTCGACGCCAGCTCGGCGGATGTCCGCAAGATTACCGAGCTTCTGTCGGAGAGCCTGTCCACCGACATCTCGTCGCTTTATCTTGCCGAGCTGCAGCACGATCTCGGCGTGAGCCTGAACGACGCGCTCTGGCAACAGGTCAACGGACAAAGCGGCTGAAGCCTGCCCGACCTCCTACCATTGCGACCTGAGCCATGACCACAGCGCCCGACTTCGACTCCTTTGCCAAGTCATACGACCAGGGCTCGTCGCAGGTCGTATGGACCCGCCTCGTCTCCGATCTCGAGACGCCCGTCTCGGCTATGCTCAAGCTCGCCCGCGACGGGCATTATTGCTTCCTGCTCGAATCGGTGGAAGGCGGCGCCGTCAGAGGCCGCTATTCGATGATCGGGGTGCGTCCCGACCTGATCTGGCGGACGCGGGACGGCAAGGCCGAGATCAACCGTCAGGCGCGGCACGACCCGACCGGGCCGTTCACCGCGTGCGAGGGCAGCCCGCTGCAGTCGCTCAGAGCCCTCGTCGCGGAAAGCCGCATCGCACTGTCGCACGATCTGCCGCCCATGGCGGCCGGTCTCTTCGGCTATATGGGCTACGACATGGTGCGGCTGATGGAGCGCCTGCCGCCGGCCAATCGCGACCCGCTCGCCCTGCCCGACGGCATCATGATGCGGCCGACGGTCATGTGCATCTTCGATTCGGTGAAGGACGAGGTCACGCTGGTGACGCCGGTCTTCCCCGACCATGCGAGCTCGGCGCGGGCCGCCTATGCCAGGGCCTGCGAGCGCCTCGAAAGCGTCGTGGACGGGCTCGACCGACCGCTCGACCAGCGGGCGCTCGATGATCCGCATGCCCTGCCGATCGGCGCGGCGCGCTCCAACACGTCGCCGGACGAATATTGCGCGATGGTGCTCAAGGCCAAGGACTACATCGCCGCCGGCGATATCTTCCAGGCGGTGCTGTCGCAGCGGTTCGAGACCGATTTTCCGCTTCCCCCGATCGCGCTCTATCGGGCGCTGCGGCGGGTCAATCCGTCGCCCTTCCTCTACTATCTCGACTTCGATTCGTTCTCGCTCATCGGGTCGTCGCCCGAGATCCTGGTCAGGGTGCGCGATGGCAGGATCACCATCAGGCCGATCGCCGGCACGAGGCGACGCGGTGCCACGCCGCGCGAGGACAAGGCCCTGGCCGACGAGCTGCTCAGCGACGAGAAGGAGAGAGCCGAGCACCTGATGCTGCTCGACCTCGGGCGCAACGATGTCGGCAGGGTGGCGCGGATCGGCAGCGTCAAGGTCACCGACCAGTTCATCCTCGAATTCTACAGCCAGGTGATGCATATCGTTTCCAATGTCGAGGGCGATCTCGACACGGCCAAGTTCGATGCCATCGATGCGCTGTGCGCCGGCTTTCCGGCCGGCACCGTATCGGGCGCGCCGAAGGTCCGCGCCATGGAGATCATCGACGAGCTGGAAAAGGAGAAGCGCGGTCCCTATGCCGGCTGCGTCGGCTATTTCTCGTCGAATGGCGACATGGACACCTGCATCGTGCTGCGGACGGCGATCGTCACGAACGGCAAGATGTACGTCCAGGCAGGAGCCGGCGTGGTCGCCGACAGCGTGCCCGAGAGCGAGCAGACGGAATGCGTGAACAAGGCCAAGGCCCTGTTCCGGGCAGCGGAGGAAGCGGTCCGCTTCGCCGGCCGGTCGGTGCGCGGGCAATGAGCATGACCGCCGGCCAGGGGTGAAGAACAGGACGGACTCTGCAATGCCGGTGGTCGATCCGCACGCGGGCGACATCGAGGATGATGCCTCGAGCACCAAGACGCGCTCGCTCATCGGCATGGCCGGATCCCTCCTTGTCGAGATCAGCCTGCCGCGCCTGCTGGTAGTGTCGGCAGCGCTGATTTTCGTGCCCGGATTTCTCCTGGGAATCGCCCCGCTGGTGGTATCCGTCTGGCTGCAGCTGGTATCGCGGACCTTTCCGTCCTCCGTTCTCGACGTGTGGCCCCTGCTGCTGCTGCTTGTTGCCCTGGCCGTCGGCTGGTTCGGCGGCCTTCGCCTGTTCCGGCTGGCGGAGCAGAGCTTCTGGTCGCTCAACGCCATCGTCATCCAACCGATCTACGTCATGTTCCGCGAGGTCATCCGCCAGCTGAGCGAGGCGTTGATGCCGCAGGCGCGCGGCATGGCGCGGGCGAGGCTCCGGGCCTTCGCTGCGGCAGGCGCCGGCATCCTGCTGTTCGCGCTCGCCGCGGTGGCCGTGCTCATCGCCTGGCCAAGCGCACGGTTCGTCGCGGCTGCGATCGATGTCTCGTCGCCGGGCCGGCTCATCGTGGCCGCGGTCGCCAATGGCACGGTGCTCGTTGCCGCCTATCTGGCCCTCGCCTCGCTGGTCTGGGGCCTGACCGACGCCCGGACGGGCGACCCGCACGACGTCCGCCAATTCGCAGCGCCGGCGCCATCCGGCCGGAGCTTTCGGGTAGCGCATCTCTCGGACCTGCATGTGGTGGGCGAAACTTACGGATTCCGCATTGAAAGCGGTCGCGCCGGGCCACAAGGCAACGAGCGGCTCAAGCGCGTCCTGGCCAGGCTCGATGCCATCCACAGGGCCAAACCCATCGATCTCGTCCTCGTCACCGGCGACATGACGGATGCCGGCCGCTCCACCGAATGGGCCGAATTCCACGATGCGCTGCGCCCTTATTCGTGGCTCGCCGAGCGGATCCTGATGGTGCCGGGCAACCACGACGTCAACATCGTCGACCGGGCGAATCCGGCCCGCCTGGACCTGCCGGGAAGTCCCAACAAGCGGTTGAGAAAGTTTCGCACGCTGTTTTCGATCTACGCGCTGCAGGGCGAGCGGGTGCATGTGATGGATCGGACCAGGGATCGGCTGGGCTCAACGCTTCACCAAGCGCTGGCGCCGCATCTGACCTGGATGGCGCATTATGCGAATCACGGCCGGCCTCGAACTCGACGCCGAGCAGAAGGACGTGTGGGCGCGCGTGTTTCCGATGATCCAGCCGCCCGCTTCGGAAGACGGGCTCGGGGTCATTCTGGTCAACTCGAATGCCGACACGCATTTCTCCTTCACCAATGCGCTGGGCATGATCTCGGCCGAGCAGCTGAAGTCGATTCGGACCATTGCATCACAATATCCCCAAGCCGGGTGGATCATTGCGCTGCATCATCACCTGGTCGAATTTCCGCGCAAGTCGAAGAGCCTCTCCATGCGGATCGGAACGGTCCTGATCAATGGCAATTGGACGATCCGGCTGCTCCAGCCGCTGGCCGGCCGGGTGGTGCTGATGCATGGCCACCGCCATTTCGACTGGATCGGCACGTGCATGGGCCTCGCGATCGTCTCCGCTCCTTCGCCGGTGATGGAGGCGAAGGACGACGCCGTCACCCATTTCTACATCCACACGCTGCTGCGGACAGCAGAGGGGCAGCTCAAGCTGGGCGAGCCGGAGGAGATTCGCATCGAAGGGGTGCCCCGCCGCGGCCTGCCAACGGCGGAGACTTGACCCTCAGGGAGCAGGCGATCCGGTCAATTGCACGGCGGTTGGTCGGAGGCGCCGCAACCGCCATTGCCGTTGCCGCGCGATCGTTTGCGGTTGCGCCGATCATCCCCGTGGCCGGAATTGGCGTCGCCCATGGAGTCCTGGCCCGCCTGGTCCCGGCCGGCGCGGAATTCACGCTGCTGCGCCTTTCGCCAGCCGCCACGACCCTTGCGTCCGCCGGAGCTTTCCAAGCCCACGCTTTGGCCCTGCTCCTCCTCGGCGAGTGATTGCGAGGGACCGTCATAGGAGCGGCGGCGCCGCTCGCGGAACTCCCGGCCGACGGACTCCTGCTTGCGGTTCAATCGCTCGATCCGGCGCGAGGCCCGCGATCCCTCTTCCAAGATCGCGTCCTGCAGATCCCTGCCCCGGCCCTGGTCCATATTCGCCTTGAGCTTTCGGCGCGCCTGCGACTTCATGGCGTTCAGGCGCTGCCGGTCGAGAGAGATTCCGTCGGGCGATTGCAGCGCGTCGATCAACGAGCCGCCGGATCGCTTGCCGAACCTCTCGCGCTTGCCACCTCGTTTCGGCCGATCCTCGGGCCCGCCGATTGCCGCTTCGGAATTGCTCCGCCGGCCGGCCTTGCCGGGCTCGATGGGTACCTCGAAGCCGCCCATTTTCTTCCGGCGGTTGTCGAAACCCTTGCCACCGCCGACCACCGACGGCGGCAATGACGGTGCAAGCGCAAAGGAGCGATCGTCCTTGCGCAGGTCGTCACGGCGATTGGCGAAGGTCCTGGTGCGGCCGCCGCGATCCTTGATGATGACGGTGTTGTTGACGTTGTTGAAGACGACCTCGTCATGCATGTTCTCGAAATAGACGTTGCGCGGCGGCCGCACCACGTAGAGCGGGGCGTGGACATAGACCGGGATCGGCACGAACACCGGAACCGGCAGCACGAAGATTTCGATCGGCGGCGGCGGTGGCGGCAGCTCGACGATGTAGACCGGTTGCGGAGGCAGCCAGTAGAGCGGCGGCGGCGGTGGCGGCACGAAGTCATATGCGGGATCATCGAAGACGATCTCCGGCTGATCGACATAGGCGATTTCTTCGGGCGGCGGCGGCGGCACGTCGTATTCGATCGGATCGAAGGCCGGCGGCGGGCTGAGCTCGGCCGACAGATAGCCCAGCCGGCGCCGACAGTCGCTCGCATGCGGCCCCTTCGGATAGCGCTGGAGATAGGACCAATAGGCCGCCGCCGTATCGCTGGCCCGGGTCTTCCGCCAGGTCACCGCCTCGCGGCGTGCCGCGAGCAGCGCCCGCGCGCGCTTGGCCAGGGGATCCTCCGGGAAAGCGGCGATGAATTCCTGGTAGGCCTCGATCGTATCGCGGTTCACCGCCGCGATATAGGCCTCCTTCGGTCCGAGATCGGCAATGGCTTCATCGGTAATCGAGGGTGCCTTCTCGTCGGTCGCCGTCGCCGGAGGCGCATCGGCGCCGCGCTCGAGGATGACGATGGGAACCTCGATATTGCTGGCGTTCCACGGCACCGCGGCGCCTTTGGTGGTGGCGTTGACCCGCAGCCGCACCCGTTCGAACAGCTCGTCGAGCTTCACTCCGCCCTCGCGCAGCATTTCGGTCAGGGCCTGGGCATAGGGCCCATATGATCCCTCCTTGGGATCGGGCGCGATCGTGCCCGGCGCGGTGGAGAAGGCGACGAGCGCGTTCGGCGGCGGGTCGACAAGCGCGAGGCCGCCGGCAAGGGGCGTTCCGGCCTTGGCAAACGGATGCTGGCGGCTTGCGTCGAGCACCAGGATCGTGGCCTTGAGGTTGAGGGAATTGAGCGGCCGCGTATAGTCGGAGAGGCGAACCGCCTGGGTCGGCACGTCGAGATCGCGGGCAATCGTTGCATCGACCGGCACGAAGTAGTTCTCACCCTCGAGCTGCAGGCCGTAGCCGCTCAGATAGATGAATGCGACCGTGTTGGGTCCGGAGGACGAGGCTTTCTCGAGGAAGTCCTTGAAGGCCCGCCGCAGCGATTCCTGGTCGAGATCGCGGGCACCGACCACGTCGAAGCCGGCAGCCTGCAAGGTCTGGGCAACAAGACCGGCGTCGTTGGCCGGGGTCGCCAGCTTGCCCGCCTGGTAGCCGGCATTGCCGATGACCAGCGCGATGCGCTTCTCGTCGGGCTGCTGCGCCAGGGCCGGCGGCGGTGCGGCCAGGAACAGAAGGATGGGGAGAAGGAAGACCGACCGTAGAATATCCCGCATGTCATGCCTCTCGCCGCAAAGCGAATGCAAAATCTGAGCCCGATCCTGGTAAAGACCCAAAGCAAGGCGGAAATCGGCTGTTTGCGCGGCGGGCGTCAAACACAATTGTGGCGCTGCGGGTCGGCCGGCGGTAGCGTTCCCTCGTCGGCGTTGGCCGAAAGGAGGCAGAATGCAGAAGCGCGAACTCGGCAAAAGCGGATTGCAAGTCTCAGCCATTGGACTCGGCTGCATGGGGCTGAGCTTTGGCTATGGTCCGGCAACGGACAAGCAGGAGGGTATCAGACTTCTCCGGACGGCATTTGAGCGCGGCATCACATTTTTTGATACAGCCGAGGCTTACGGGCCGTTCATCAACGAGGAGCTGGTCGGCGAAGCTCTCGCGCCGGTCCGCGATCAGGTCGTGATCGCCACAAAGTTCGGCTTCGAATCCGGGAACCCGGGGGCAGGACTTAACAGCCGACCCGAGCACATCAAGGAGGTTGCCGAGGCCTCGCTCAAGCGGCTCAAGACGAACGTGATCGATCTCCTATATCAGCATCGCGTCGATCCGAACGTCCCGATCGAGGACGTGGCGAGCACGGTCAAGGACCTGATTCAGGCTGGGAAGGTGAGGCATTTCGGCCTGTCCGAAGCAGGTGTACAGACAATCCGTCGTGCCCACGCGGTCCAGCGGGTCACCGCGCTCCAGAGCGAGTATTCGCTCTGGTGGCGAGAACCCGAGAAGGAGGTCCTGCCAACCCTCGAGGAGCTCGGGATCGGCTTTGTCGCGTTCAGCCCCTTGGGCAAGGGCTTTCTCACCGGGGCGATCAACGAGACCACCACATTCGACAGCACCGACTTCCGCAACATTGTTCCGCGCTTCACGCCGGAGGCTCGCAAGGCGAACCAGGCCCTGGTCGAACTCCTCAAGCAGTTGGCGGAAAAGAAAATGGCCACCCCGGCGCAGGTCGCGCTCGCGTGGCTTCTGGCCCGGAAACCGTGGATCGTTCCGATCCCCGGCACCACCAAGCTCAATCGCCTTGACGAGAACATCCGCGCCGCCGACATCGCGCTTGGCCCCGACGATGTCCGTGAGATCGAGAGCGCCATGTCCAAGATTGCGGTACAAGGTGCCCGGTACCCGGAACATCTTCAGCAGCGCGTGGGCCGCTGAACCTGCCGGAGGCGCGGCCGTATTGAGTCCTGGCTCTAGAGATTGTTATACGCATGGGCAATGGAGCTCGAGAATGCGACAAGCGGAATCAACGGGGGTGTGTGGCCGCGGTGTCGATGAAATCGTGCACTAAAATCAAAGGCTTAACTCGAAGATGATCATCCTGATCGACAATTACGACAGCTTCACCTTCAACCTTTATCACTATCTCGGCGAGCTCGGCGCCGAGACGGTGGTGCATCGCAACGACCAGATCAGCGTCGGCCAGGTGCTGTCGTCCGGGCCGGAGGCGATCGTGCTGTCGCCCGGGCCGTGCACGCCCAACGAGGCGGGGATCTGCCTCGATCTCGTCAAGGCGGCGGCCGATGCCAAGGTGCCGCTGCTTGGGGTGTGCCTCGGTCACCAGGCGATCGGCCAGGCCTTTGGCGGCCTGGTCAAGCGCGCGCCATTGCTCATGCATGGCAAGCTGTCGGCGATCGCCAACAGCGGCGAAGGCATTTTCGCGGGCACGCCAAAGAGCTTCCAGGCGACGCGCTATCATTCGCTGATCGTCGATCGCCCTACCCTGCCCGACTGCCTGCGCATCACCGCCGAGACCGCTGACGGGTTGATCATGGCCATGGAGCACCGCAGCCTGCCGGTCCATGGCGTGCAGTTCCATCCCGAGAGCATCGCCTCGGAGCAAGGTCACAAGATACTCGAGAACTTCCTCGGCATTGCCGGTGCCGGCGCGAAGCATTGAGGCGAGGCGGTTCATGTCCGAATTCAAGCCGCTGATTGCCAAGGCCGCCGACGGGCGGGCGCTCAGCGTCGAGGAGGCCAAGCAGGCGTTCGACATCATGATGTCGGGCGAGGCCACGCCGGCCCAGATCGGCGGTTTCCTCATGGCGCTGCGGGTGCGGGGCGAGGCGGTCAGCGAGATCACCGGCGCGGTAATGGCGATGCGCGAGAGGATGGTGCGGGTCGAGGCGCCGGTCGGAGCGCTGGATATCGTCGGAACCGGCGGCGACGGCTCGGGGAGCTACAACATCTCGACCTGCGCCGCCTTCATCGCGGCGGGCGCCGGGCTCAAGATTGCCAAGCACGGCAACCGGGCGCTGAGCTCGCGGTCGGGCGCTGCCGACACATTGGCGGCGCTCGGCGTCAATATCGAGGTGCCGCCCGAGACGATAACGCGCTGCATCGCCGAAGCCGGGCTCGGCTTCATGTTCGCGCCGGCGCATCATTCCGCCATGCGCCATGTCGGGCCCTCGCGCGTCGAGCTTGGCACCCGCACCATCTTCAACCTGCTCGGGCCGCTGTCCAATCCGGCGGGCGTGAAGCGGCAGGTGATCGGCGTCTTCGCGCGGTCGTGGATCGAGCCGATGGCCGAGGTTCTGGGCAATCTCGGGTCGGAGCGGGTGTGGGTGGCGCATGGCGAAGGCGGTTTCGACGAGATCACCCCCACCGGCACGACCTGGGTTGCGGAATTCCGTGAAGGTGCCGTGCGAACCTTCGAGATCACGCCGGAAATCGCCGGCGTGAAGCGGCACAAGGCGGCAGACCTCAAGGGCGGCGACGCCGTTCACAATGCCGCGGTTCTCGGCACGGTGCTCGACGGCAGGCCCAGTGCTTTTGCCGATGCGGCGCTGATGACGGCCGGGGCAGCCCTGGTGATTGCCGAGGTTGCGTCCGACCTGGCGGAGGGCGTGGCGCTCGCCAGGCAGGCGGTCGCCAGCGGCGCGGCGCGGCGCGCACTCGAACGGCTGGTGAGCGTGTCCAACTGAGCTGGAGATCTTGCTGTTGACGAATATTCTCGAGCGGATAGCGGCCTATAAGCGCGAGGAGGTTGCGGCGGCCAGGTCGCGCCTGCCGCTCGCGGCGCTGGTCGAGCGTGCCGCCCAGGCGGGAGCGGTGCGCCGGTTCGGCGCGGCGCTCGCGGCACGAATCGGCGCCGGCGAATACGGCCTCATCGCGGAAATCAAGAAGGCGAGCCCTTCGAAGGGGCTGATACGCGAAGACTTCGCCCCCGCCAGTCTCGCCCGGGCCTATGAAGCGGGCGGCGCTGCCTGTCTGTCGGTCCTGACCGACCGACCGTCCTTCCAGGGCGCGCCGGAGTTCCTGACCGAGGCCCGCGAGGCGACGCGGCTGCCGGTCCTGCGCAAGGATTTCATGCTCGATCCCTATCAGGTCGTCGAGGCGCGGGCGCTTGGGGCAGACTGCATTCTCCTGATCATGGCAATGATCGACGACGCGGCTGCCGCGGCGCTCGAGGCCGAGGCGCTCAAGCACGGCATGGATGTGCTGTGCGAGGTCCATGACGAGCCCGAGCTCGAACGGGCGCTCCGGCTGCGGACCCGGTTGATCGGCATCAACAATCGCGATCTCAGGACCTTCGAGACGCGGCTCGAGACCAGCGAGCGGCTGGCGCCGATGCTGCCGCGCGGCGCGATCGGCATTGCCGAGAGCGGGATTGGCGCTCCAGCGGATCTGGCGCGGCTGGCGCGCGCCGGGATCAATGCCTTCCTGATCGGCGAAAGCCTGATGCGGCAGCGCGACGTCGAGGCAGCGACCCGCGCGATCCTCGGCAAGCCGGCCAGGGCGTCGCTCGGGGTCTAGCATGGCCAAGTCGCGGCTCACCCACCTCGACGAGGACGGCCGCGCCCGGATGGTCGATGTTTCCGACAAGGCGGTGACGCTGCGCGAGGCAACCGCCAGCGGGCTCGTTACGATGCGGCCGGCGACGCTGGCGATGGTCATCGAAGGCAAGGCGCCCAAGGGTGATGTGCTGGCGGCGGCGCGGATCGCCGGCATCATGGCGGCCAAGCGGACCCATGAACTCATTCCGCTCTGCCATCCGTTGATGATCGCCAAGGCGGCGGTGACGCTCAGCGCCGATCCGGCGCGCAACGCCGTCGCCGTCACGGCAACCGTGGCGGTCGAGGGCAAGACGGGCGTCGAGATGGAGGCGCTGACCGCGGTGGCGGTGGCGTGCCTCACGCTTTACGACATGCTCAAGTCGGTGGACCGCGCGATGCGCATCGCCGAGATCCGCCTGGTCGCCAAATCGGGCGGCCGCTCGGGCGCTTACCGGGCCGAGTGAGATGGCGCTGTTGCCGATCAGCGAGGCCTTGGCCCTGATCCTCGCCGGTGTCGAGCCATTGCCTGAGGAAATCGTGCCATTAGCGGATGCACATGGGCGGGTGTTGGCGCAGGACCTGCGCGCCGGCCGCGACCAGCCGCCATTCACTGCCTCGGCGATGGACGGGTTTGCCGTGCGCTCGCAGGATCTCGCCACGCTGCCGGCGCAGCTCAGGGTGATCGGCGAGGCTCCGGCCGGCCGCCGGTTCGAGGGCGCGGTCGGCCCCGGCGAGGCGGTGCGGATCTTCACCGGCGCACCGGTGCCGGAAGGGGCGGACACCATCGTCATCCAGGAGAATGCCCGCCTGGTGGGCGACGCCGTCACGATCGAGACCGCGGCGCCGGCTCACCGTCACATGCGGGCGGCCGGTTTCGATTTCCGGCGCGGCGAGGTGGTGCTGCCGGCGGCGAGCGTGCTGAGCCCGCGGGCGATCGGGCTGGCGGCGGCGATGAACCGGGCGAGCGTGCCGGTGCGCCGGCGGCCGCTGGTCGCCATCCTGGCCACCGGCGATGAGCTGGTGCCGCCCGGGGCCGAGCCTCGCCCTGACCAGATCGTGTCGTCGAACAGCCATGTGGTAGCCGCCATGGTCCAGCGGTTCGGCGGCCGGCCGCGCGATCTCGGCATCGCCGCCGACGAGCTCGAAGCGATCGAGCGGGCGATCGCCGGGGCCGCGGCGGCCGACATCCTGGTCACCATCGGCGGGGCATCGGTCGGCGAGCACGATCTCGTGCGCGCGGCGCTGCAGCGTCGCGGCCTCAGGCTCAGCTTCTGGCAGATCGCGCTCAGGCCGGGAAAGCCGCTGATGTTCGCACGCAGCGGCGCGCAGCGCATCGTCGGGCTGCCGGGAAACCCCGTCTCGGCGGCGCTGTGCGCAAGGCTGTTCCTCAAGCCGCTGATCGCCGGCCTGCTCGGGCTTCAGACCGAGGAGACGATGATGAAGGCGAAGCTCGAAACGCCGCTTCCGGCCAACGACCATCGTCAGGAATATCTGCGGGCGACGCTGCGGCGCCACCCCGACGGGACGATGACGACGGCACCGTTTCCGCTGCAGGACAGCGCCATGCAGCGCACCTTGCATGCCGCGCAGGCACTGGTCGTGCGCCCGCCGCACGCGCCGCCGGCAGCCGCCGGCGACATGGTCGAGATCCTGGAAATCGACTTCTAGGTCCGCCGGCCCAAGGGGTGGCCGCCAGTACTTCCTCAACTATTTGGATTTACCGCCGCTATTGTGACGAGCTCCACACTCGGTGGAAGAGAGTTCGCGACAGGCGAGTTGCAGAGCTCCTTCTTCAATATATGTCATGAAGAACTAGGGTTAGGACCCTTTTTGGGAGATCGCCGTACCCTCCTTTTCCCTTCTCCCCGTGTTGACGGGGAGAAGGTGGCCGGAGGCCGGATGAGGGGTGTCTTGCCAACGTCAACCACTCTGCGCGGTTCACTCGTAAAAGATACAGGATTTCTCGAAGATTTCGGCTTGGCGAGAAAGACCCCTCATCCGCCCCTCCGGGGCACCTTCTCCCCGTCAGCACGGGGAGAAGGGAAATGGGGGCCTATCAATTCGATTAATTAAAGGGTCCTAACCCTACAGTCCATGTTAAGCACGGGGGGCAAATCCCCGCATCCAATACATGGACCTACAATTTAATAAGGCAGAAATTGAAAGAATATGACCAAAGACGATCATGTAACTGCTGACCCGCATCGCTTATATCAGTTACTACGAGCTATGCTCATCGAGAAGCCCTTGGGAAAGCCAAGAGCAAAAGGTCAAACATCACGTGCGGGCTCTGGCGCAAATTATGGCGATACTCGAACGCGCGAAGGTAAGTCTGCAAGTGGTGGTTCTTTGAAACCCAAACGTACGTCCCGCTGATCGCCATTTTCACGTTTAACCAACGCTTCCTGACATATTCGCCTTGCTTGTGGTTCACGCTTTCATGCTGGCAGCCCCAACATCTTATCGACCTCGACGCGGGGCTTGCCGGGACCGCCTGGCTGGCCGTCACCGTCGACCCAGCCCATGTATTTGCGGATCTCGTTGCAGAGCCGCCATGCCGTCTTGTAGGTGACGCCGGTCTGTCGCTGGATTTCCTTTGCCGCTACGCCATTGCGTGATGCACAGAACAAGAACATCACATGAAACCATGTGGTCAGCGGCGTACGGCTGCGCTCGAACGGCGTTCCCGCCATCGGGTGAATGTGGTGCCCGCAGTTGCAGGTAAAGGCCGGCAGCTTCCGCAACCGGTGGAATGCACCGACAGCCTTGCATTTGGGGCATGGGTAAGCCGGTCCGAAGCGTGTGTCGAAAAGATGCTGGAGACACACGTCATCGTTGGGAAACTTTGCCAAAAACTGCTTTAAAGTCATTGGCTAGACATGGCGTCCACCCTCCACACCACCTGTATAGGCGATGGAGCGGCATACGTCAAGGGGATATATGCGGATATTCCGCTTGCCGAACATAATGGGAACAGGTAAAGATGTTTCAGTTTTGTTCCGAGGCGCCGGTTTTGGGACCGGAAGGGGGAAACGTGCTGACGCGGAAGCAATATGAACTGCTGATGTTCATCCATGAGAGGCTGAAGGAGGCCGGGGTGCCTCCGTCCTTCGAGGAGATGAAGGAAGCTCTTGATCTAAGGTCGAAATCCGGGATCCATCGGCTCATCACCGCGCTCGAGGAAAGGGGCTTCATCCGGCGGCTGGCGCATCGCGCCCGGGCGCTCGAAGTGGTCAAGCTGCCGGAGTCGGTCTCGCCGGGCCTGGCGGCTCCCCGCCGGGCGTTCTCGCCCAATGTGATCGAGGGATCGCTCGGCAAGGTCAAGCCGCTGGCGACGCGGGCAGACGGGGCGCCGCAGGGTGTCGCGGTGCCGGTGATGGGACGCATTGCTGCCGGCGTGCCGATCTCGGCGATCGAGGATCATACCCACAATATCAACGTGCCGCCCGATCTCCTCGGCACCGGCGATCACTTCGCCCTCGAGGTCAAGGGCGACTCGATGATCGAGGCCGGCATTCTCGATGGCGATACCGTGCTGATCCGGCGCACCGAAACGGCGCGCAATGGCGACATCGTGGTGGCGTTGGTCGATGACGAGGAGGCAACGCTCAAGCGGATGCGCCGCAAGGGCGACTCGGTGGCGCTCGAAGCCGCCAATCCGTCCTATGAAACCAGAATTTTTGGACCGGATCGGGTGCGGGTGCAGGGAACGCTGGTCGGACTGATCCGGAAATATTGAGGCGTTTCAACGGGGTGGCATCGGGGTGCTGCGGATCGACGCGCGCGGCACCGGTGCGACAGCCCAGGGCCGGCGGCCTTGCTCGTCCCGCGCCGCCACCACGCGCCAGAAATCACCATCGAGGTAAATGGCATGAGCGCCCTTGCGCCAAAGGTCGAACCGGTCGATGCGCAGGCGCGCGCCGCGGCAGGCGCCGCGCAGCGGCACGGCGGCAATGACGATCTCGGCGTCGCCGCACAGGGCTGCGGCCGTGCCGTCGGCGGTGTCGCTGCGCAGAAAGAGCAGCCGGCGCCCCTTCACGACGGCGTGGCAGGCGGTTGCCGCGCAAGACCAGCCGGGCCGTTCGAGGGCCTGCTTGAAGCTGGCGGAGTCGCCCTCGTGCAGCAGCCATTTCTCGACGGAAAAGCGCGCCTTGCGCTGCGGGGGGAACGCCAGCAGGCGGTTTTCGCCGCGAAAGGCCACCGTCGCGCCGCGCCGCTCGACCACGATATCCGGCGCGTGGCGGAGATCGGCGAGGCCGATGCCGGCCAGGATGGCGACCAGGCCGACGAGCCGTGTCCACCCCTGCCAGAGGCAGAGGAAGACGAGCCCGGCGGTCATCGCCATCATCGACGGCAGCGGCGGCGAGGCGATGGCGGCGCGGGCACCGGGCAAGGCGGCAATGGTCGCAGCGATCTTCACCACCGCTTCGAGCCCGGCGCCCATCAGCTGAAGCGGCAGGAATTCCAGGCCGAAGGGCATGGCCACCATGGCGGCGAGCGCGGCCGGCATGACGAGCAGCGAGACCACGGGAAGGGCCAGCGCATTGGCCAGGAGCCCATAGGCCGAAAGGCGGTTGAAGTGGTAGACCGGCTGGCAGCCCGCTGCACAGGCTCGCCACCAGCGTGGTGGCGAGCATGGCCATGGCCCATGGCGAGGATCCGGCGGAGCAGCAGGCGGGCCCGCGGGGTCTCGCCAGGGCCGTCGCCGTCGCGATCCCGCTCCGCCCGCCAGCCCGACCAGGCCTCATGCGCGGCGATCAGCCCCATGACGGCGAGGAACGACATCTGGAAGCTTGCCGACAGCACGGCCTCGGGGCTGGCGATGACCAGCAGCGCCGCGGTGGCGACCAGATTGTGCAGCGAGAGCGCCGGCCGTTCGAGAAGCACGGCGGCAAACATCATGACGATCATGATGGCCGAGCGCCAGGTGGCGATGCCGCCGCCGGACAGCGCCAGATAGACCGCAGCCGCAAGCAAGGCGCCGAGCGCTGCCCAGGCCTTGATCGGTCGGGTCTCGGCCAACCGCGGCGACAGTGCCAGCAGCGCCCGCAGCACCGTGAACACGCCGCCCGCCACCAGCGCCATATGAAGGCCGGAGATCGAGAGGATGTGGGCGAGACCCGAGACCTGCAGGGCTTCGTTGATGGCGCGGGGAAGATGGCCGCGCTCGCCGGTGATCTGGGCTTCGGCAAAGGCGCCGATGGGCCCGGGCAGAGCTGCCCTGATGCGGGCGCCGATCGCATCGCGCAGATCGTCGATCCGGTCGGCAAGCGCCAGGCCGGTCGGCGCGGCGACGATGTCGGGCCTGCCGATGGCCCGGCCGGTGGCGCCGATGCCGGCAAACCACAGGGTGCGCGCATGATCGTAGGTTCCAGGCAGAAGGGGCGGGGCCAGCGGATAGAGCAGAGCATGGACCCTGATGACGGCGCCCCGGCGCAGCGGCGCTGCCGGCGCCGGCATCCGGAGCTCGATGCGCCGTGGCGCGTGTTGCGGCGCGATGGCGGCGAGCTCTACATCGTCCAACACCAGGCGCAGCGTGCGTTCACCGACCGGCGCCAGCCCGACGATGCGGCCGGTCAGCACCACATTGCCGGTCGGGGCGGAGAGCACCGCGGTGTCGAGCCAGAACGTGCGCGCCTTCGCCGCGACGAAACCGGCGGCGCAGGCGGCGATAAGCAGCCACACCGGCTTGCAGGCGCCGCGGTGGATCCCGGCAACAAGGCCCAGGGCGACGCTCGCGGCGGCCAAGGCGAGGGAGCCATGCGGCTCGACCGGCAAGACGAAATAGAGGGCGGCGCCGGCCGCCAAAGCCACCGGAATCCACAGCGGCCAACGCTGGCGCTGCGCGGCGAGCGCGGATTCGAGCTGCCGGCCCAGGGCGGCGACCAGGCGTGCGATCTTCCCCTGCCCGGCGGACGGCGCCTCCGGCGGCCGTTCCCAGGCCAGCTCGAAATCCATTCGGCATCATCCAGCGAGGCTGGCCTTGGTGGCGGCGGCCGGCCCGTGCTAGATCCCCCAGCTCAATTCGTCACCTCGATCATTGCGGAGACTGGGCCGAATGTCACTGCCCGTCGTCACCAGGTTTGCCCCCTCCCCGACCGGCTTCCTCCATATTGGCGGGGCGAGGACCGCACTCTTCAACTGGGCCTATGCCCGGCGCCATGGCGGCCGCATGCTGCTGCGCATCGAGGACACCGACCGGGCGCGCTCGACCGAACCGGCGATCGCGGCCATTATCGAGGGGCTCAAATGGCTCGGCCTCGATTTCGATGGCGAGCCGCTGTCGCAATTCGCCCGGGCGGCGCGCCATCGGGCGATTGCCGAGGAGCTGCTAAGGCGCGGCCGGGCCTATCGCTGCTATTGCACGGCGGCGGAGCTCGAAGAGATGCGGGCGCAGGCGGCGGCCGCCGGGCTTCCGCAGCGCTATGACGGGCGCTGGCGCGACCGTCCCGAAAGCGAGGCGCCGGAAAATGTTGCGCCGGCCATCCGGTTCAAGGCGCCGAGCGAGGGCGAGACGGTCATCGAGGATGCGGTGATGGGACGGGTGGTGTTCCACAATCGCGAGCTCGACGACCTGATCATCCTGCGCTCGGATGGCACGCCCACCTACAACCTGGCGGTGGTGGTCGACGATCACGACATGGGCGTCACCCATATCATTCGCGGCGTCGATCACCTGACCAATGCGGCGCGCCAGAGCCAGATCTATCAAGCGCTCGACTGGGCGGTGCCGGTGATGGCGCATCTACCGCTTATCCACGGGCCGGACGGCGCCAAGCTGTCGAAGCGTCATGGGGCGCTCGGGGTCGATGCCTATCGCGGCATGGGCTATCTGCCGGAGGCGATGCGCAATTATTTGGCGCGGCTCGGCTGGAGCCATGGCGATGACGAGATCTTCTCGACCGAGCAGCTGGTCGCCTGGTTCGATCTCGATCATGTCGGCAAGTCCCCGGCCCGGTTCGACTTCGCCAAGCTCGAAAATCTCAACGGGCATTATCTACGGGCCACACCCGATGACCACCTCGTCGCGGCGCTGGTCGATTTTCTCCCCCACACGCCGGGCGGCGCGGCGATGCTGGCGCAGCTCGACGCCGGGGCTCGGGCGCGGCTGCGGCGCCTCATGCCGGGGCTGAAGGAGCGGGCGAAGACCCTGGTCGAACTCATGGAATTGGCCCGCTTCCTGGTGGCTTCGCGCCCGCTGGCGATGGACGACAAGGCTGAGGCCATTCTTGCCGGCGAGGGACGCGCGGTGCTGCAGGCCCTCCTGCCGGTGCTGGGGCAAACCGAATGGGCCGCGCCGGCGCTCGAAGCCGCTGTCAAAAATTTTGCTGAATCCCGGGGGCTCAAGCTCGGCAAGCTGGCGCAACCGCTCAGGGCGGCGCTGACCGGCGCCGCCACCTCGCCCGGAATTTTCGACGTGCTCGCTGCGCTCGGCCGCGATGAATTGCTTTCCAGGATTGCCGACCAGGCGGCCTGAGAAAGAAAAATTGTGCAGGCGCGAAACCATGGCAGCACTTGCAGCATTGTGGCTCTTGGGCTAGCGATGAGGCAGCCCCCACTGTCGGGAAAGGTGTGCTCCATGGAGCCGTCAGAGGAAGTCGCGCAGCTGCGTTATCGCCGCGACGAACTGGAACTTCGGATACGTCACGGGACGCTCGGCCCGAACGTCATCGACATCGGAGAACTCTACAAGGACGCGCACGTCTTCACCTATGATCCGGGCTATACCTCGACGGCAAGCTGCGAATCGAAGATCACCTATATCGATGGCGATGAGGGCATTCTGCTCTATCGCGGCTATCCGATCGAGCAGCTGGCGGAACATGGCGACTTCATCGAGACCGCCTATCTGCTGCTTTATGGCGAGCTGCCCGATGCCAGCCAGCGCAAGGAGTTCGAGGGCGCGATCACCCTGCACACCATGCTCCATGAGCAGATGATCCGTTTCTATTCGGGTTTCCGGCGCGATGCGCACCCGATGGCGGTAATGGTGGGCGTGGTGGGCGCGATGTCGGCCTTCTATCACGATTCGACCGACGTCAATGATCCGAAGCAGCGGGAGATCGCGATCCGGCGGATGATCGCCAAGCTGCCGACCATCGGCGCCATGGCCTACAAATATGCCATCGGCCAGCCCTTCATGTATCCGCGCAACGACCTGAACTACGCCGGGAATTTCCTGCAGATGTGCTTCGCCGTGCCGTGCGAGCCGTACAAGGCGAACCCGGTGCTGTCACAGGCGATGGATAAGATTTTTATCCTTCACGCCGATCATGAGCAGAACGCATCGACGTCGACGGTGCGGCTCGCCGGTTCATCCGGCGCCAATCCCTTTGCCTGCATCGCGGCCGGCATCGCCTGCCTGTGGGGGCCGGCGCATGGCGGAGCCAACGAGGCAGCGCTCAAGATGCTGGCGGAGATCGGCACGCCGGAGAACATCCCGAAATTCGTCGCCAAGGCGAAGGATCGCAACGACCCGTTCCGCCTCATGGGGTTCGGCCACCGGGTCTACAAGAATTACGACCCGCGCGCCCGGATCATGCAGCGCACCTGTCACGAGGTGCTCAACGATCTCGGGATCAAGGACGACCCGCTGCTCGATGTCGCCGTAGAACTCGAGAAAATTGCGCTCAGGGACGAGTATTTCATCGAGAAGAAGCTCTATCCCAACATCGACTTCTATTCCGGCATCACGCTGCGGGCTCTGGGTTTCCCGACCGCGATGTTCACTGTCCTGTTCGCCATTGCCCGCACCGTCGGGTGGCTGGCGCAGTGGAAGGAAATGATCGAGGATCCGACGCAGCGGATCGGGCGGCCGCGGCAGCTCTATACCGGGCCGAGGCGCCGCGACTACGTTCCGGCAGACGAACGGACGGGCTGACCTATTCCGGCTGGGCCGGTCGCGGCACCAGCATGGCGCTGATCTCGGCTTCCGCCACCTTGCGCTTGTCGACCTGTGCCTCGGCGGCGAAGCGCCAGACATTGCCTCGTTTCTGAAGCTGCCTGACCAGCAGATGCAGCACGTCGCCGGGCAGCACGGGCTTGCGAAAACGGGCGTGGTCGATCGCCATGAAGTAAACGAGCTTGCCGGAATTGATCTCGCCGAGATGGGCGAGCACGAGGGCGCCGGCGGTCTGTGCCATGGCCTCGATGATCAGCACGCCCGGCATCACCGGATTTTGCGGAAAATGGCCTTGGAAGAACGGCTCGTTGATGGTGACGTTCTTGATGCCGGTCGCCGAGACGTCCCGGTCCATGTCGATGATGCGATCGATCAGCAGGAACGGGTAGCGGTGCGGCAACATCGCCATGATGCGGGCAATGTCGGCCGTGCCAAGGCTCGCTCGTCCCTCCGCCTCAGTTGGCATGACCGGCGGCCATCACCCGTCAGAAACGGGTGCCAACGCTGAACCGCACCAGCTCGGTCTTGTCATAGGATTGCTTGGCCACCGGCCAGGCCACATCGAGGCGCAGCGGTCCGAAGGGCGAATCCCAGATCAGGCCCGCGCCGACCGAGGCACGGATAGCGGGATTCTTGCCGTAGACGTTGCAGACGCCGTCGGTGCACTCGGGATCCAATTCGTTCTTCTCGGGCGCGCCGAACAAGGTTCCGACATCGGCGAAGACGGCGCCTTCGAGGCCGAACTCCTGGGGCAGGCCGAGCGGGAAGGTGGTCTCGACCGTGCCGATACCGTAGGTTTCGCCGCCGATCGAGTTGGTTGCGCCAGCGGTATTCGGCCGCTCCATGCGCGGCCCGATGCCGGCGCGCATGAAACCGCGCAGCGAGTCGCCGCCCTTGAAGAAGCGGTCGAGGATCGGCACGTCCTCGCCGTTCCACCCCATGATCTGGCCACCGGTCGCCTTGAGCTTCAGCACCACGCCGTCGAACAGCAGGGGCATGAAGTAATAGGCGGCGGCATCGACCGAGCCGTAATGGACATCGCCGCCGAGACCCGCCACCTCGCCGGTGGTCTGGATGCGGTAGCCGGAGGACGGCTTCAGCGGATTGTCGAGATCATCGAGGGTGACCGTCGAGGAGACGAGCGAGATGTTGTCGGTGCCGGCGGCGTCACGAATGGCAAGCGACACCTGATCGGGGTCGGACACGTCCACCACCCGGTGGGTGAACTGATATTTGGTGGTGAGGCGGGCAAGTTCCGAGATCCGGAAGCCGGTCCGCACCGCGCCGCCCACCTGCTGCATGGTGAAGGAGGACTCCTGCTCCTGGTCGGTGCGGGTGGCGAAGGCATCGACGCCGGCAGCAATGTTGCGGCCCAGGAAATAGGGCTCGGTAAAGCTGAAGTTGACGCTCTGCCGCTCGAAGCTCAAGGCGGTCGCCAGGTTCACATATTGCCCGCGGCCGAGGAAGTTGCGCTCGGAAACGCTGACCGACCCGATCACGCCCTCCTGGGTGGAGTAGCCGGCGGAGAAGTTCACCGTGCCGGTCGACTTCTCCTCGACCTGGATCACCAGCACGACCTTGTCGGCAGCAGTGCCGGGCAGCTCCTTGAAATCGATCTTGGAGAAGAAGTCGAGCGAGGTCAGGCGGCGGCGGGCCCGGTCCACCAGGATGCGGTTATAGGCATCGCCTTCATAAAGCTGGAGCTCGCGGCGGATAACCTCGTCAAGGGTTCGGACGTTGCCGACAATGTCGATGCGCTCGATATAGACCCGCGGCCCTTCCTGCACATTGAACACGACGTCGAGCCGGCGGTTGACCTCGTCGCGCTTGATGTCGGGCTGGATCTTGGCGAAGGCATAGCCCGCCTTGCCGGCCTCGATGGTCAGGGTCTCGACCGACCTGTCGACCTTGCTGGCGTCGTAGAGCTGGCCCTTGCCGAAGGTCACGGCCGAGCCCAGCACGCTACCGTCGAGCGAGGTCGCGCCGGCATTCACCGCGACGTTGCCGACGGTGTATGCGGGACCTTCCTCGACGTTGAAGGTGATGTAGAAGCTGGCGCCATCGGGCGCGAGCTCGGCCGTGGCAGAGACGACGCGGAAGTCGGCAAAGCCATTTTTCAGGTAGTAGCGGCGCAGCAGCTCCTTGTCGTAGTTCAGCCGGTCGGGATCGTAGGTGTCGGAGGTGGAAAAGAACTTCCACCACGCCGCTTCGCCGGTGGTGATGACGGAACGCAGCGAATAGTCGCTGAATGCCTGGTTGCCGATGAAGTTGATGCTGGCGACCTTGGTCGAGACGCCCTCCTGGATCTCGAACACCAGGTTCACGCGGTTCTGCGGAAGGCGGATGATCTTGGGCTCGATCCGGGCAGCAAAGTAGCCCGAGCGGCGATAAAGCGCGACCAGGCGCTGGACATCGGCCTGGACCCGCGAGCGGGTGAAGATGGTCCGCTCCTTGAGCTCCGCCTCCTTGGCCAGGGCAGCGTCGTCGAGCTCGGAATTGCCCTCGAAGTTGACGCGGTTGATGAGCGGATTTTCCTCGACCTTGACGATCAGGTCATTGCCGCGACGCATGATCTGCACGTCGGAGAACAGGCCAGTCTGGAACAAAGCCTTGATCGAATCGTCGACCTTGTCCTCGGTCGCGGCCTCTCCCGGCTGAAGCTGCATGTAAGAGCGGACGGTCTCAGGCTCGACGCGCTGGTTCCCCTCGACCAGGATCTGACCTACCGCCTGAGCCAGCGCCGGCGTCGAGACAAGCCCCCCAATCGGTCCTGCCAACATGACGGCAAGCGCAACAAAGCCCACGGTCAGCAACCGATACAGCATGTAGCGATCTCACCCTTCTTGCCGTGCCGCCCCAGGCACGAATCCCCGCTAACGTTTTACGCTGTTTTGGAGCACATGCAAACCTTCAATTCCTGCCGCATTTCAGATTGTTATGAACTTACCCAGGATGACACAAAGCGAACAACATCGTTCCAGGTGGCGAAAACCATCAAAGTCAGGACCAGCGCGAAACCCAGTTTGAAGCCGAATTCCTGGGCATTCTGACCGAGCGGGCGGCCCCGAACGGCCTCGATCGCATAATAAAGCAGGTGGCCGCCGTCGAGCATCGGGATGGGAAACAGGTTGATCAGACCGATGCTTACCGACAACACGGCGGCAATCCGCAGAAATTCGAAGATTCCGAGCGACGCGGCACGCCCGGTCATCTCGGCGATACCGAGCGGGCCGGCGAGCTGGCCGGTGCCCTCGTGGCCCGACAGCATGCGCCCGACATAAAGGACGGACTGCGACGTGATGAACCAGGTATCGGCCAGCGCGGTCTCCAGCGCCTCGCCGACGCCCTTGTGGAGATAGGTGCGCGGCGTGCCGGTCGACCGCTCGATGCCGATCAGGCCGATCTTGACCGTGGCATTGCCGGATTTGAGCTCGGTTTCGACGGGCGTCACCGTCATTTCGACGGGGCGTCCGGCGCGCTCCACCTCGATGCGCAGCGGCTGGCCGGCGCGTGGCGCCACGATCTTCTGGACGTCCTCGAAGCTGTCGGTGGGCTCGCCATTGACCTTGCGGATGATGTCCCCGGGGAGGACCCCGGCCGCGGCGGCGGCGCCGCCCTGGCGCACGGCGTTGACCTTGGGCTCGTTCACCGGGACGCCAATCAGGGTCAGCGTCAGGAAAAAGATGAGGACGGCAAGGAGGTAGTTGGCGGCAGGGCCGGCGACCACGACTGCGGCACGCTGCCACACCGGCTTGCCGTGGAAATCGCCCGGCGCGGCGCCGCCATGGACCTGGCGATCCGGCGCGGGCATGCTCGCGGCGTTGGCATCGCCGGCAAATTTGACATAGCCGCCGAGCGGCAGCCAGCACACCTTCCAGCGCGTGCCGTGGCGGTCCTGCCAACCGAAGATTTCGCGGCCAAAGCCGATGGAGAACACCTCGACATCGACCTTGCACCACCGCGCCACCAGGAAATGCCCGAATTCGTGGACGAAGACGATGACGGTGAGGACCAGGAGGAAGGGCAGGACATAGCCGCCCAACACATCAAGCGGTGCAGCAAACAGACTGGCAACGTTCATATGACCTCCGGCTTCAAACGGACCGATCCATTAGTCAAGCAAATGTCGCGCCAACTCCTGCGCCACGGCGCGGCCGTAACGGTCGGCCGCCCAGACATCGTCGAGCGAGGACAGCGGCGCCACCGCCCCGTCGCGCTCGGCCCGCGCCAAAGTGCGCCCGACCAGCTCGGTGACGGCGAGAAATCGCAGCTTCTCGGCGAGGAAGGCCGCGACCGCCACCTCGTTTGCTGCATTTAGGATGGTTGCGGCACTTCCGCCACAGCGAAGTGCATGGCGCGCCAGATTGACCGCGGGGAAACGCTCGGCGTCGACCGCCTCGAAGGTCAATGTGCCGACCTGGGTCAGGTCCAGGGCCGCGACCGGGGCGTCCATGCGCTGTGGCCAGGCGAGCGCATAAGCGATGGGCGTGCGCATGTCCGGCACCCCGAGCTGGGCGATGACCGACCCGTCTCGATAGGAAACGAAGCTGTGGACGATCGATTGCGGGTGAATCACCACCGCCAGCTGCTCGAGTTCGACCGGGAACAGGTGGAAGGCCTCGATCAGCTCGAGCCCCTTGTTCATCAGGGTCGCCGAATCGATGGTGACCTTGCGTCCCATCGACCAATTGGGATGCTTCAGGGCATCGGCCGGGGTGGCGCGGGCGAGCTCGTGGTGCGGCCGGGTGCGGAAAGGTCCGCCCGAGGCGGTGAGCGTGATGCGCTCGAGATGCTTGAGATTCTCCGGCTCGAGGCATTGGAAAATGGCGCTGTGCTCGCTGTCGACCGGCAGGATGCGGGCGCCGGCCGCAGCGGCGGCACGGGTGAACACCGCGCCGCCCGAGACCAGGCACTCCTTGTTGGCAAGGGCGATGGTAGCGCCCTGCCTGACGGCGGCCAGCGTCGGCTCGAGCCCATCGGCGCCGACGATGGCGGCCATCACCAGCTCGGCGGGGCGCGCCGCCGCCTCGACAACCGCCTGCGGCCCGGCGGCGCATTCGGTGCCGCTGCCGGCCAGCATGCTCTTGAGCTCGCCATAGAGCGCCGGGTCGGCGGTGACGGCGAGGCGGGCCCGGCAGCCCTTTGCCGCCTTGGCCAGGGCGGCGAGGTTCTGGTTGGCGACCAGGGCCTCGACCTCGAATGCGCCGGGATGGCGGGCCAGGACGTCGAGCGTCGAGGTGCCGATCGACCCGGTGGCGCCGAGGATCGACAGCCGGCGCGGCGGATGCGTGCTCATGCCCTGCTCTACCATATCAGCAGACCGGCCGCCGCCTGGTCGAAACCGCCCCGCCAGGCGCCGAGCAAGGCGGCGACCGACACGGCCGCGATCAAGCCGTCGACCCGGTCGAGGACCCCGCCATGCCCGGGGATGAGGCTGCCGCTGTCCTTGATGTCGCAGGCCCGCTTGGCGGCGGATTCGAACAGGTCTCCCGCCTGCTCGCTCATCGCCAGGACAGCACTGAGCACGGCGATGCCGAGCGGCGGCAGGCCGGCGAGGAGCGCCACGAACAGCCCGGCAAGGGTGGCGGCAAGCACCGCCCCGCCAAGGCCCGCCCACGTCTTGTTGGGCGACACCGCGGGCGCCAGCCGCGGCCCGCCGAACCCCCGCCCCGCGAAATAGGCGGCGGAATCGGCGGCCCAGACGACGGCGAAGATGAAGACGATGGCGGTCAGCCCGAAAGCCGTGTCGGCACGCAGGGTTACGAAGGCGAGCGGCGGCAGCGATACATAGGGAAGGCCGAGGATGCGCCAGGCGCTGAGCCGGTCGCCCGCCGTCCACAGGCGCCCCAGGCTCACCGCCCAGAACAGGCAGATCAGCGCCAGGGCGAAGTCAGGACCAAGCTGCAGCGATACCGGCGCCGCCAACAGGGCGCTCGCCGCGTGAATCAGGCCCTGGCCACGATCGTCGGGGAACACCATGCGGCACCATTCGAGCGCCATGGCGAGGCCGAGCAGCATGACGGCGAGCTCGAACCAGACCCCGCCGAGCCAGGCGACGAGCAGGCTCGCCGGCGCCAGCACCGCCGCGGCAAGGCTGCGCAATCTGAGATCGCGCCAGCGGGCCATCATGTCGTTGCCTGTCAATGGCTCGGCCATCGGAATCTGCTACAGGGCCCGGGCGGTGATCCCGCCAAAGCGCCGCTCCCGCTGCTGAAAGGCGCCAATGGCGCGGGCAAAGATATCGCGGTTGAAATCGGGCCAGTGCTCCTCGACGAACACGAATTCGGTATAGGCGAGCTGCCACAGCAGAAAATTCGACAAGCGCTGCTCGCCGCTGGTCCGGATCAGCAGATCGGGATCGGGCATGCCGGGGAGGTACAAGGCCTCCGCCAGGTGCCCCGGTCCGACTGATTCGGGGGCCAGCCGGCCGGCCGCCACCTCGGCCGCGACCAGGCGGGCGGCGCGCACGATCTCCTGCCGGCTGCCATAATTGAAGGCGACGATGAGGGTGAGGCCGGTGTTGCCGGCGGTCAGCCGCTCGCATTCCTCGATCATCTGGACGATGTCGTGGGCGAGCCCCTCGCGCTCGCCGATCACCTGGATGCGGACCTTGGCAGCATGGAGCTCCGCCACGTCCTGGCGGATGAAGCGCCGCAGCAGCGTCAGCAGATAGCTCACCTCCTCGGCCGGACGCGACCAGTTCTCGGCGCTGAAGCTGTAGAGCGTCAGATAGGCAATGTCGAATTCGATGGCGGCGCGCACGGCACGGCGCACCGCCTCGACGCCCTGGCGGTGACCGGCGGAGCGGGGCAGCGAGCGCTGATGCGCCCAACGGCCATTGCCATCCATGATGATAGCGACATGGCGCGGTGCTTCCCCTGCCATCGGATCGATTTTCATATTCTCCCGTCCCGCTCGGTGCCGAACCGTGATCACACCTGCATGATCTCGCTGTCCTTATGCTGCAGCGCCTCGTCGATGTCCTTGATAATGGCGTCGGTCATCTTCTGGACCTCATCATTCTTCTGATGATGCTCGTCCTCGCTGATATGACCATCGCGCTCCAGCCGCTTCAGCAGATCCATGCCGTCGCGCCGCACATTGCGGACCGCCACCCGGGCCTTCTCGGCATATTGGTGGGCAACCTTGGTGAGTTCGCGGCGGCGGTCGGTCGACAGCTCCGGTATCGGCACGCGGACGGACTGACCCTCGGTGATCGGGTTGAGCCCCAGGCCGGAATTGCGGATGGCCTTGTCGACGGCGCCGGCGAGGCCGCGGTCCCAGACCTGGACCAGCAGCATCCGCGATTCCGGCACCGAGATGGTGCCGACCTGGTTCAGCGGCATGGTCGAGCCATAGGCTTCGATGGTGATCGGCTCGAGCAGGCTGGCCGAGGCCCGACCGGTGCGCAGCCCGGCAAATTCGTGCTTCAGGACGTCGAGCGCGCCGTGCATCCGGCGCTTCAGCTCCTTGAGGTCGATCGAGGTGGGTTGTGACATGGCGTAAACTCCCTGAGCCGCCCGTCGCCAGGACTGCGGCGCAGCATCAATCCCGGACGATCGTGAAGCGCCCTTGGCCCTTGAGAACTTCCGGCAAAGCGCCTTCCGTGCGGATGGAAAACACGATTACCGGAATACGATTGTCGCGCGCAAGGGCGATCGCGGCGGTATCCATCACCTTGAGATTGCGCGCCAGCACATCCTGGTAGCTCAGAACATCAAAACGCCGGGCATCGGGCTTCGTCTTGGGATCGGCCTCGTAGATGCCATCGACGCTCGTTCCCTTGAGCATGACGTTGCAGTTCATCTCGACGGCACGCAGAGCGGCCGCGGTGTCGGTGGTGAAAAACGGGTTGCCGGTGCCGGCGGCGAACAGCACCACCCGGCCATGGCGCAGGTGGTCGAGGGCGGCATCGCGCTGGAACGGCTCGCAGATGCTCGGCATGGGAATCGCCGACATGACCCTGGTCTCGAGGCCCTGGCGGTCGAGCGCCCCCTGCATGGCCAGCGCGTTCAGCACGGTGGCGAGCATGCCCATGTAATCGGCGCGCGCCCGGTCGAGCCCAGCCGCCGCACCCGAGACGCCGCGGAAGATGTTGCCGCCGCCGATCACCAGGGCAATCTCGGCGCCGAGGTCGACCGCATCCTTGACCTCGCTGGCGATGCGGGAGGCCATCGACAGGTCGATGCCATAGCCCTGGGAGCCGACCAGGACCTCACCCGATAGCTTGACCAGGGCGCGGCTGAAGCGAAGCTGGGGCATGGCCGTTTCCGCCATCACAGCCAGGGACGGCTTTCGGCCTTGTCGCGCTCGAAGCGGTCGATCGCCTCGGCCTTTTCGAGCGTCAGCCCGATATCGTCCAGCCCGTCGAGCAGGCAGCGCTTGCGGAAGGGATCGATGGCGAAACGGACGACACCGCCGTCGGGGCCGCGAATCTCCTGGTTCGCCAGGTCGATGGTGATGGTGGCATTGGCGCCGCGCTCGGCATCGTCGTGGAGTTTCTTCAGGTCCTGGGCGCTGACGGCGATCGGCAAGATGCCGTTCTTGAAGCAGTTGTTGTAGAAGATGTCGGCGAAGGACGTGGAAATGACGCAGCGGATGCCGAAGTCGAGCAGCGCCCAGGGGGCATGCTCGCGCGATGAGCCGCAGCCGAAATTGTCGCCCGCGATCAGGATCTTCGCCTGGCGATGGGCCGGCCGGTTGAGGACGAAGTCGGGGTTCTCCTCGCCGCTTCGGTGGTAGCGCATCTCGTGGAACAAGGCCGAGCCGAGGCCAGTGCGCTTGATGGTCTTCAGGAACTGCTTGGGGATGATCATGTCGGTATCGACGTTGACCAGCGGCAGGGATGCGGCGACGCCGGTCAGAACGGTGAACCTCTCCATTGCGCAAACCTTTCCTGGCAGCCTCGGAACGGCCCTGTTTCCGGCTTTCCGGAGGCGGGGTCAAGGGCGTGAGCCGTGAATCACAGGCCTGAACGGTGAATAATGGGCGGGACCCTGAAGATGAACGCCAGATGAACGGGGTGGTCATAACCGGTTCACCGCCGGGCGAATAGGGTCGGGTCAACTCAGGTGGCATGGATCAAGGGAGCACGCCACCGCCTTTTTCGCAGGCCAGTCGACCGGGACCATCCCCTGCCCCGACCCCGCCCCGGTCCTGACCTCGCTCTGCAGCCTCGCCGGATACCCCTCCCGGCGAGGCTGTTCATTTCAGACGGTGGGCGCGATCGTGAAAGCCTCGAAGGCGCCGGTCCCCTCGCCGACGATCTCGACCGCCGTCACGGCGGCATCAGGCGGTCCCCTGCGGCACGATGCGATCATGCGTTCGACGGCGGCTGCGGCACCGGAAAGCACGGCCTCGACTGCCCCGTCGCGGCGGTTTCGCACCCAACCGGTCAGCTGCAGCTCCCGGGCGCGGTCGGCGGCCCAGTAGCGATAGCCGACGCCCTGGACCCGGCCCTCAATTCGCAGGTGAACGGTGCGCCGGCCCTGGTCGGGCATCAGCTCGCCCGTTTGACGAGGCGGCGTTTCAGCGACGAGGCCTGCAACGGATGGGCCTCGGAAACGGCAGCCTTGGCCGACTTCATATCGTCCTCGACGTCGAGAACCACCCGCTTGACCTCCTCGGTGGCGGTCTTGCCGTCCTTCTTGACCTTGCGCTTGCGGGTTTCCTGCCTGAGCAGCAGCTTGCCGATATAGATCACATCGCCGGGGTCAAGCGAGAGCTCGACGGCGAGGGGGCGGGCATCGCTGCTCTGGGCGGCCAGGAGATCGTTGCCGCCGGCCGTGGCCTTGACCAGGGCGTAGTGGCCGGGCTTCAAGGTCTTCACCTCGACGCGGTCCGGCGCCAGGGAGGCGGTGAAGCGCTCCTCGCTGCCGGTTCGCTGCCAGACGGTCTCGACGGCAGTGGCCGATTTTGCCGTTCCGAAGCCGCCGCTCATGGCCAGGATGGCATGAACCGTCGGCTGGAACAGCTCCTCGGTGACGGTCGGTCCGGGCGGCGCGGGCGGGGGCAGATTATTGACCGGCGCGCCGATGCGCGACAGGATATTGCCGCCCGAGGAGGTCTGGCAGGCGGCAAGCAGCAGGGCGAGGGCCAGCAGCGGCCAGCGCCAGGTTCTACGGAGACTTTCCGCAACCGCGCCGCGCATGGTCACTCGAACTCCATGATGACGGCATCGACGGCGAGGCTGTCGCCCTTGCGGACATGGATCGCCTTGACCTTGCCGTCGCGTTCGGCACGCAGGATGTTTTCCATCTTCATCGCCTCGACGATCGCGAGCGGATCGCCGGCCTTGACCTCCTGGCCGACCCCGACGGCAATCGACACGACGAGCCCCGGCATCGGGCAGAGCAGCTTCAGCGCCGCATCCGACAGGACCCGCTCCGGCATGAGCCGGGCGAGCTCGGCCTCGCGGCCGGTATAGACCCGGGCGACGATCTCGGCGCCGCGATGGCTCAGGCGATAGCCATTGAGCACCGGGCGAACCTGAACCCGGACCGGGCGGCCATCGATCAGGCCCTCGAAGATCGGCTCGGCCGGCGACCAATCCGTCTCGACCGCCCGCTCGCCGCCGGTCTCGCCGCGGTGAACGATGCGGATCAGCCGATCGCTCTCGCCGATGATGTCGACAGGCAGCCACTCCTTCCCCAGCGCGACGACGCGGCAGGTGGAAAAACACACCGGCCGGCCGCTCAGCTGACCGGTGATCCGGCGCTTGCGCCGATTCTCGATGTGATCGAGCACCACCGCCACCGAGGCGAGCGTGTCGCGCCGCTCCGGATCGGCGGCCAGCGCCGCGAAGCCGTGCGGGAACTCCTCGCGGATGAAGCCGGTCGACAGGGCGCCCGAGCGCCAGCGCTCGTTTCCCATGATGCTGGCGAGGAACGGGATATTGTGGCGGATGCCGTCGATGAAGAATCCATCCAGCGCATCGGCCATGGCGTGGATCGCGGTGAGCCGGTCGGGAGCGTGGGTGCAAAGCTTGGCAATCATCGGATCATAGTAGATCGAAATTTCACCGCCTTCGTACACGCCTGTATCATTACGAACAGTTATGCCATTGCGCAATTCGGCGGGCGGCGGATGGTAGCGCGTCAACCGGCCGGTCGAGGGCAGGAAATTGCGGTAGGGATCCTCGGCATAGATCCGGCTCTCGACGGCCCAGCCGGTCAGCGCCACGTCGGCCTGCGTCAGGTCGAGCTTTTCGCCGGCCGCCACCCGAATCATCTGCTCGACCAGATCGATGCCGGTGACGAGCTCGGTCACCGGATGCTCGACCTGAAGACGGGTGTTCATCTCGAGAAAGAAGAAGGAGCGGTCCTGGGCGGCGACGAACTCGACGGTGCCGGCCGAATCGTAATGCACCGCCTTGGCCAGGGCGACCGCCTCGGCGCCCATGCGGGCCCGGGTCGCGGGGTCGAGCAATGGCGAGGGCGCCTCCTCGATCACCTTCTGGTTCCGGCGCTGGATCGAACATTCGCGCTCGCCGAGATGGATGACGTTGCCGTGCTTGTCGCCCAGCACCTGGATCTCGATATGGCGCGGATCGACGATGAATTTCTCGATGAACACCCGATCGTCGCCGAAGGACGCCAGGGCCTCGGAGCGGGCACGGGCGAAGCCGTCGCGAACCTCGACGGCGGAATGGGCGACCCGCATGCCCTTGCCGCCGCCGCCGGCCGAAGCCTTGATCATCACCGGATAACCGATGTCGGCGGCGATCTTCACCGCCTCGTCCTCGTCGGCAATGACGCCGAGATGGCCGGGGACGGTCGATACGCCGGCGCGAGCCGCCGCCCGCTTCGATTCGATCTTGTCGCCCATCGCCTCGATGGCGGCCGGATTCGGCCCGATGAAAACGATGCCGGCGCCGGCCAGCGCCTCGGCAAAGGCGGCGCGCTCGGCGAGGAAGCCATAGCCCGGATGAACCGCCTCGGCGCCGGTCTTGCGGCACGCCTCGATGATCTTGTCGATCACCAGATAGGACTGCGAGGAGGGAGCGGGTCCGATGGCGACCGCCTCGTCGGCCAAGTCGACATGGAGCGCGCGGGAGTCGGCCTCGGAATAGACGGCGACGGTGGCGAGCCCCATGCGCCGCGCGGTCCGGATGATGCGGCAGGCGATCTCGCCGCGGTTGGCAATCAGGATCTTGTCGAACATCGCTCAGGCGGGCCGCAAGGGCATGAAAGGCACGTCGTCGAGAGAGAGCCCGGAGCGGGTGATGAGCCACCAGACAAACAGGAAGATGAGGCCGGCGATGGCGGTGGTGGCGGCGAATTTGACGCCGAGGCGGGGATTGACGGGCGCCGCATCGGAATGGCCGGGCGCGACCTCGAGGCCGCTCTCATGCGGGCTGCGGACGCCCCAGGGCAGCACGGCAAAGAGCGTGACCCACCAGATGATGAAATAGATCGCCAGCCCGGTCACGAGGCTCATCTTGAGGATCAGGCCTCCTCGAGCTCGATCAGGGTGCCGGCGAAGTCCTTCGGATGGAGGAACAACACCGGCTTGCCATGGGCGCCGATCTTCGGCTCGCCATTGCCGAGGACGCGGGCGCCGGCGGCCGACAGGCGGTCGCGGGCGGCGATGATATCGGCGACCTCGTAGCACAGATGATGGATGCCGCCGGCGGGGTTGCGCTCGAGAAAGGCCCTGACCGGCGAGTTGTCGCCAAGCGGCTCGAGCAGCTCGACCTTGGTGTTCGGCAGCTCGACGAACACCACGGTGACGCCGTGCTCCGGCTCGGATCTCGGCTCGGACACGGTGGCGCCGAGCGTGTCGCGATAGAGCGCGGCGCCGGCCTCGAGGTCGGGGACGACGATTGCGACATGGTTCAGGCGACCCAGCATGCATCCATCCTACGGTCCGGCGGCGGGCAAGGGAACCGTGGCGTCGCCCTCGGCCCTGGCCGCCGCCTCGACATGGGCGACGATGCGGGCGCGGCTGTCCGGCAGGTCGAGCCCGCGCGGCTGCAGCAGGAAGCGGTGGAGAAAGAAGCCGCTGAGCTGCAGGCCGTCGCGGATGTCGGCCGCGGTCGGGCTCGCGTCATGGCAGCCGCGCAGGAACCGCGGGAGCGGCAGCAGCCGGTCCTTCCAGGGCTCGCCGGCGGTGCGGCTGACGGCGCGGCCGGTCTTGGGCGAGACATAGACGAGATCGTCGTGCGTGCCGGTGGCAGCGCAGCTGGCGAGGTCCAGGCCGTAGCCAAGCTCGTCGATCAGCCCGAGCTCGAAGCGAACGAGAATGGCCGGCCAGATCGTCCCGCCGGCCAGTGCATCGAGGGTGACGAGCAGCGCGTCATGGATGCGCGGATGCGGCTCGCGTTCGGGCAGGAGCTTGAGCAGCGCCATCAGCGACATGAGGCCGGCAAGGCGCAGCGGATCGTCGATGAGGGCGCCGGCCCTGAGCGCAACCGGCTCGAGGGTGAAGCTGCCGAGATGGTCCTCGGTGCGGGCCCGCCAGCGCGCCACCACGACATTGCCGGGCTGGAGCACCGGGCGCATGGCCCGCGAGCGGCCGCCACGGACCAGGCCCGACCAGCGGCCGCGACGCTCCGACAGGACCTCGGCGATGGCCGAGGCCTCGCCATGCGTCCTGACATTGAGCACGATGCCCTGCTCGGTCCATTCCATGCGGCGCCGCCAGACCTCCTATTCCAGTCCCATCATCTTGCGCCGCTCGGGATCGCTTGCCCAGTTCTCCCTGACCTTGACGAACAGGAACAGATGCACCGGCTGGGCGATCGCCTCGGCGATCTCCTTGCGGGCCGCCTGGCCGATCGCCTTGATGGTCTGGCCGTCCTTGCCGAGCACGATCTTGCGCTGGCTCTCGCGCTCGACATAGATGATCTGATCGATCCGCACCGAGCCGTCCGGGCGCTCGGTCCAGCCCTCCGTCTCGACGGTCAGTGCATAGGGCAGCTCCTGGTGCAGCCGCAAGGTGAGCTTCTCGCGGGTGATCTCGGCGGCGAGCAGGCGCTGCGGCAGGTCGGCGATCTGGTCCTCGGGATAGAGCCACGGACCTTCCGGCATGGCGCCGGCGGCATGGCGGCGCAGATCCTCGACGCCGGAGCCGGATAGGGCGGAGATCATGAAGGTCGAGGCGAATGGCACGCGCTCATTGAGGCGCTGCGACAGGCCGAGCAGCGTTTCCGGGCGCACGACATCGACCTTGTTGAGGGCGAGCACCGGGCGGCGGGCGGTGCCGAGGCTTGCCAGGATGGCCTCGACCTCGGCGTTGAGCCCGGCCCGGCTGTCGACCAGCAGGATGACCAGATCGGCATCGCCGGCACCGCTCCAGGCGGCCTCGACCATGGCGCGGTCGAGGTCGCGGCGCGGCGTGAAGATGCCCGGCGTGTCGACGAAGACGATCTGGCTACGCCCCTCGATCGCGATGCCGCGCAGGCGTGCCCTGGTGGTCTGAACCTTGTGGGTGACGATCGCGATCTTCTGGCCGACCAGCCGGTTGACCAGGGTCGACTTGCCGGCATTCGGTGCTCCGATGATTGCGGCAAAGCCGCACCGGCTGACAGGCTCCGTCGCGTTGGTCACTTCCAGATCATTTCCCGTTTTAGAAAGCTTGCCGCGGCCTCCTGCTCGGCGCGGCGCTTGGACGGCCCGCCGCCAGCCGCCGGCTCATAGCCCTTGAGATAGACCAGAATCGAGAAGAACGGCTCGTGATCGGGGCCGGTACGCTCCTGCTCGACATAGATCGGGACCGGCAGGGCGTGCCCCATGGCCCATTCCTGCAGGGCCGTCTTGGGATCCTTGTCGGCGGCCGATGGCAGGGCGATATGCGGCCCCCAGGCGCCGAGGACGAAGGAACGGGCAGCCTCGATGCCGCCGTCGAGATAAACGGCGCCGATCAGCGCCTCGCACATATCGGCCAGAACGTTGACGCTGGTCGGCGACGATTTGGCCCAGCTGCCGCGGGCCGACTGCAGCACGTCCACGATGTCGAGCAGGCGGAAGACATGGGCGCACATTTCGGCGCGCACGAGCGCATTGAGGCGGCGGGCGAGCTCGCCCTCGGAGGCATCGGGATGGCGATGATAGAGCTCCTCGACAAGGACCAGCGCCAGCACCCGGTCGCCGAGGAACTCGAGGCGCTCGTTGTTGGCATTCTTGGCAGTGGAGGCGCTGGAATGGGTGAGCGCCATGGCGAGGAGATCGGGATTCTGGAAGCGATAGCCGAGCCTGTCCTGAACCGTTGCTGCCGCATCGGATTTCAAGGCACGCCTCAAGTCAGTGGACCAGGGTGAACAAGCGGTTCCAGCGGACCGCGAAAGGCCAGTCCCAGAACTGGTAGAGGGCATAGCGCGGGTCGTGCGAGAAGAACAGGATGGTGGCGCGGCCGACCAGGTTCTCATAGGGCACGTATCCGACCTGCGGGAAACGGCTGTCGGTGGAGTTGTCGCGATTGTCGCCCATCATGAAGAAATGGCCGGGCGGCACCAGGAATTCCTGGGTGTTGTCGGCGGTGCCCTGGTCCCACAGATCATAGGTGATGTAGCTCACGCCGTTGGGCAGCGTCTCGCGATATTGGCGGATCGGGCCGCGGACGCCGGCGCTCGCATCCGTGTCGAGATCGGCGAGGCGCTCGCGCTTGACCGCCATGTCGTTGATATAGAGCACGCCCTCGGTGACCCGGATACGGTCGCCGGGAAGCCCGATCACCCGCTTGATGTAATCGGTCTCGTTGTCGGCCGGCAGCTTGAAGACGGTGATATCGCCGCGCGCCGGAATACCGGCGAAAATCCGGCCCTCGAACGGGACCGGGCCGAATTTGTACGGCCGCCCGCCGAAACCGATGGAGAAATTGAAGGAATATTTGCTGTAGCCATAGCTCAGCTTGTTGACGAACAAATAATCGCCGATCAGCAGGGTCGGGATCATGGAGCCCGAGGGAATGTTGAACGGCTGGAAGAAGAAGGTGCGGACGACGAAGGCGATGAGCAGGGCCTGGAGAATGACCTTGACCAGATCCCAGACGCTCTCTTCAGACTTGTTGGTCGGCTCGATCTTTGCAGACATGTCAGCAATCACCGCATCTGCTGCCCGGCCGCGCCGGGCGCCGTAAAGTTCCGTTTAGCCGCGCTTGGCTTGCCAAGGCAACGCTCGGCTACCCGCCTCGGATGATGTCGGTGCATATGTTGCCGAAACGCAACAATGACCATCACGGCCGCTCAGGCACCGCGGATATGATGACGAACGCCTGTGCATACGGGTATTCGTCGGTGATGGTCAAGTGGATGATCGGCTCATGGCCGGCCGGGACCATGCGGCGAAGATGCTCGCGCGCGGCACCTTGAAGCACCATGGTCGGCCGCCCGGAGGGCTCGTTCACCACCCCGAGGTCGCGCCAGTAGACATTCTTGCGAAAGCCCGTGCCGAGCGCCTTGGCGCAGGCCTCCTTGGCGGCGAAGCGCTTGGCGTAGGAGGCCGCCCGGGCCGCGCGGCGGTCGGATTTGCGGCGCTCGATGTCGGTATAGATGCGCTCGATGAAGCGCTCGCCGAAGCGCTCCAGGGTGCGCTCGATGCGGCGGATGTCGACGATGTCGCTGCCCATGCCGAGGATCACTGTCCTGCTCCGCTGGTTGCGCCTGATTGAGCCTGCCCGGCCTGCCTCATCCCGTCACCCGATGAACCGACGAGACGAGCGGGCGGGAGCGCAGCGTCTGCAGGATGCCGTTCAGGTGGCGCAGATCGTGCACCTCGACGGTGAGGTCGATGTCGAAGAAGTCCTGCGCCCGGTTGGTCATCTGCAGGTTCTCGATATTGCCGCCATTTTCGCCGATTGCCTGGGCGAGCTGGGCCAGCGCCCCGACCTCGTTGTGGATCACCGCCTTGATGCGGGCGGGGTAGCGCTTGCTCTCGTCGGAGGTGTCCCAGGCGAGATCGATCCAGCGATCGGGCTCGTCCTCGAAGGCCGACAGGGCCTTGGAGAAGATCGGGTACACGGTCACCCCCTCCCCCGGCGTCATGATGCCGACGATCCGCTCGCCGGGCACGGCACCGGTGACCGGGGAAATGCGGATCGGCAGCATGCCGCCGATGCCGCGCACGGAGATGGCATTGCTGCCGACCTCGGGGGCCATGTGCCGGGGCTTGCGCTTGGCGGCGGCGTCGGGCTCGACCCCGAGGGCGCGCAGCACCTCGCCGCTCGACAGCTCGCCCCGGCCGACCGCCGCCAGGCCGTCCTCGACATTCTTGATGCCGAGCTTGGGAAAGGCGTGCGCCATGTCCTTGTTGGAATAGTCGCGCTCATGGCGGATCAGCACCCGCTGCATGATCTCGCGGCCAAGCCCGGCATATTGGTTGCGCACCGCCATGCGGGTGGCGCGGCGGATTGCCGCCCGGGCCTTGCCGGTGACCGCCAGCCCCTCCCAGGCGGCGGGCGGCGTCTGGGCCCTGGAGCGAATGATCTCGACCTCGTCGCCATTCTCCAGATCGGTCATCAGCGGCGCATGGCGGCCATTGACGCGGCAGCCGACGCAGCTGTTGCCGATGTCGGTGTGGACGGCATAGGCGAAGTCGATGGCGTTGGCACCCTTCGGCAAGGCGATGAGGTCGCCCTTGGGGGTGAAGCAGAAGACCTGGTCGGAGAACAGCTCGAGCTTGGTATGCTCGAGGAATTCCTTGGGATTGTCGCCTTCCGAGAGGATGTCGACGAGGCGGCGGAGCCAGCGATACGCATTTGATTCGGTGGCCGGCAGCTTCACGCCCTTGCGGGCCTCGAGCGCGCTGCCGATGTCCTTGTAGAGGCCATGCGCCGCCACCCCGCGCTCGGCAATCTCGTGCATGGCGAAGGTGCGGATCTGCAGCTCGACCCGCATGTGATGCGGGCCGATCACGGTGGTGTGAATGGAGCGGTAGTCGTTCTGCTTGGGATTGGAGATGTAGTCCTTGAACCGGCCGGGAACGACGCGCCAGGTGCGGTGGGCGATGCCGAGGGCGCGGTAGCATTCGTCGACCGTGTTGACGAGGACGCGGAAGCCGAAAATGTCGGAGAGCTGGCCGAGCGACAGCTGCTTCCTGTCCATTTTTCGCCAGATCGAATAGGGCCGCTTCTCGCGCCCCGAGACGTCGGCCTTGATATGACTTTCCTCGAGCTTCTTCTTCAGGGCGTCCTCGATCTCGAGCAGCATGTTGCCGCTCTCGCGGCGCAGCCGCTTCAGCCGATCGGCAATGGTGCGGTAGGCATCCGGATTGAGGACCTTGAACGAGAGGTCCTCGAGCTCCTCGCGGATGGTCTGCATTCCCATGCGGCCGGCCAGCGGGGCGTAGATGTCGACCGTCTCCTGGGCAATGCGCTGGCGCTTGTCGGACGGGACGTGCTCGAGCGTGCGCATGTTGTGCAGGCGGTCGGCGAGCTTGACCAGCAACACGCGGACGTCCTTCGACACCGCCAGCAGCAGCTTGCGCAGATTCTCGGCCTGGGCGGCTTCCTTGGAAACGAGGTCGAGGCGGCGGATCTTGGTCAGCCCGTCGACCAGCGCGCTGATCTCGGCGCCGAACAGGTCCTCGATCTCGCGATGGGTGGCATCGGTATCCTCGACCACGTCATGCAAAAGCGCAGCGACGATGGTGGCGTCGTCGAGCTTCAGCTCGGTGAGGATGGCGGCGACTTCGAGGGGGTGGGAGAAATAGGGATCGCCCGAGGCGCGGGTCTGATCGCCATGCGCCTTCATCGCATAGACATAGGCGCGGTTCAGCAGACTTTCATCCGCATCCGGGTCATAGCTGGTGACTCGTTCGACCAGTTCGAACTGACGCATCATGGGTTGCGTGCCAAGGCAGGCGACGAGAGCCACCCGCCGCGCGGTAAGATGAATCTAATCCTTGCCCGGCCCGAAACAAAGCCGCACGCGGTATTTCGACGCTGCCCGCGGCAGCGCGACGCTTTAGGGCTCAGTAACCGGAGCGCTGGCTGCCCGGGCTTTCCGCGGGCGGCAGACCTTCGAGCCCGCGGGTCAGGGCCTCCTCGGTCATCCGGTTATATTCGTCGCCGCTGTCTTCCGGCGTCTCGACCACCACCGGCAGGTCGCCGGAGACCGAGATCATCGGCACCTCGCTCGGCTCCGCCTCGTCGGTCTCGACCTGCTTCTGCATCGAATGGATGAAGCGTTCGCGCAGATCGTCGCGGTCGATCGTCTCCTCGGCGATCTCGCGCAGGGCCACGACCGGGTTCTTGTCATTGTCGCGATCGACGGTGATCGGACCGCCGTCCGAAAGCTCCCGCGCCCGCAGGGCCGCGAGCAGCACCAGCTCGAAGCGGTTTTCGATTTTGTCGACGCAATCTTCGACGGTGACGCGCGCCATGCGGCTCGTCTCCTTCCAGGGATTCAGGGAATCTGCCGCCTGCTAAAGCATTTTGGGCAATTATGCAAGGGCGCAAAGCTGCAGCGGACGGCGAATGGCGCAAAAGCGCCCTCGCTTTCGTCATGGCTACTCGCTCATGACCACCCCCTCGGCCGAGGGTGCAATCCTGGCGAGCATCTCGGCAGCGGTGAGCCGGGTGACCGGATGACGCCATTCCGGGGCGATCTCCATGAGCGGAACGAGCACGAAGGGCCGCTCGGCGATGCCGGGATGGGGCAGGACCAGCCCCGAGGCCTGCTGCAGAACGAGGCGGCGAAAGTCGAGGATGTCGAGATCGAGGGTGCGCGGACCCCACTTTATCTCGCGGTGGCGGCCGGCCCGGCGCTCCAGCGCCTGGAGATGCAGCAGCAGGGCCGAGGGGCCAAGATCGGTCTCGACCGCCAGGGCGGCATTGATGAAGGGCGGCTGGTCGGTGACGCCGAACGGCGTCGTCCTGACCGGCCGCGAGGCCCGCTCGACCCGCAGCGGACCGCGACCGAGCTCGAACGGGACCCGCCTCACCGCCTGCTCGGGCGTTCCCCAGGGACCCGGCACATTGCTGCCGACGCCGATCAGGATCATGTGCAACCCGATTGCTCTGCGATTGAAATGGGTTGGCAGATCGGTGTATTCAGCCGCCCTGCCGTGTCATGGCAGCGGATCAGTACCGCGCGCCAGGGCCGCCATTCAACGATTGGTTATTTCAGTGGAGATTATTCGATGATCCTGTATCCCGACGAGCGTATTGCCTTATTCATCGACGGAGCCAACCTTTACGCCACAGCCAAGTCGCTCGGCTTCGACATCGATTACAAGCGGCTGCTGGGGCATTTCCGGAAGCGGGCGCGGCTGGTGCGGGCGATCTACTACACGGCGCTCATGGACGACGCCGAATATTCGCCGATCCGGCCGCTGATCGACTGGCTCGACTATAATGGCTACATGGTGCGCACCAAGCCGGCCAAGGAATTCACCGATTCGCTCGGACGGCGCAAAGTCAAGGGCAACATGGACATCGAGCTTGCGGTCGACGCCATGCGGCTGGCCGAGAATCTCGACCATGTGGTGCTGTTTTCGGGCGACGGCGATTTCCGATCGCTGGTCGAGGCGCTGCAGCAGAAGGGCCGGCGCGTGTCGGTGGTCTCGACGTTGGTGACGCGGCCGCCAATGGTGGCCGACGACCTGCGCCGCCAGGCCGACCAGTTCATCGATCTGAGCGAACTCAGGGCCGAGGTCGGCCGCGATCCGGCGGAGCGCGAACAGCGGCGGCAGGAGCGGGCGCCGGCACAACGCAACGCCGACGAATTCGACGACTACGCCGAGGAGATCTGACGGCCAATCTTTGCCCTCAACCGCGCTCCCGCAGCAGGCGCGATTTCTCGCGGGCCCAGCTGCGCTGGCGATCGGTCTCGCGCTTGTCATGCAGCTTCTTGCCGCGGGCGAGCGCAATCTCCGCCTTGGCCCGGCCGCGCGGGTTGAAGAACACCTTGAGCGGCACGATGGTCAGGCCGTCGCGCTGCACGCCGCCGGCCAGGCGGTCGATCTCGCGGCGGTGGAGCAGCAGCTTGCGCGGCCGCCGGGTCTCGTGGTTGAAGCGGTTGGCCTCGAGATATTCCGGGATATAGGCGTTCACCAGGTAAAGCTCGCCGCGGTCGACGGCAGCATAGGCGTCCTGGAGATTGCCCCTGCCCTGGCGCAGGCTCTTCACCTCCGGCCCGGCGAGCGCGATCCCGGCCTCGAAGGTTTCGAGGATCTCGTAGTCGAAGCGGGCGCGGCGGTTCTCGATGACCACCTTGCGGGCGCCGGCGCGCCCATCGGAACCGCGTTTCTGCGCCATTGGGGCCTGAGGGTCAGTTGACCAGGCCGGCGTGAACCATCGCCTGGCGGACGGCGGCGCGGGCGCCTTCGCTCGCCGGCACCAGCGGCAGGCGCACTTCGTCGCTGCTCAGGTCGAGCACGCTTGCGGCATATTTGACCGGCGCCGGGCTCGTCTCGACGAACAACGCCTGATGGAGCGGCATCAGCCGGTCCTGAAGCGTCAGCGCGGCCGTGTAATCGCCGTCGCGGCAGGCGCGCTGGAACGCGGCGCAGAGCCGCGGCGCGACATTGGCGGTCACCGAGATGCAGCCGACGCCGCCATGAGCGTTGAAGCCGAGGGCGGTGGCATCCTCGCCGGAGAGCTGAATGAACGCCGCGCCGGTCATCAGGCGCTGGCGTGACACGCGGGTGAGGTCGGCGGTGGCGTCCTTGGTGCCGATGATGGCGGCGACGTCGCGGGCGAGCCGGTCGAGGGTCTCGACCGAGATGCTGGCGACGGTACGGCCTGGAACATTGTAGACGATGATCGGGATGTCGGCTGCCGCGGCCACCGCCCGGAAGTGGCTGTAGAGCCCCTCCTGCGTGGGCTTGTTGTAATAGGGGACGACGACCAGCGCGGCATCGGCGCCGGCATGGGCCGCGTGGCGGGTGAATTCGATCGCTTCGGCGGTGCTGTTCGAGCCGGTGCCGGCAACCACCGGGACGCGGCCGGCCGCGGTCTCGACCGCGATCTCGATGACGCGCTTGTGCTCGTCGGCCGACAAGGTGGGCGATTCACCGGTCGTACCGACCGGCACGATGCCGTTGGTGCCCTCGGCGATCTGCCATTCGATCAGCTCGCGGAAGCCCTGCTCGTCGACCGCGCCATTGCGAAAGGGCGTGATGAGAGCGGTAATCGAACCCTTCAAATCCACCGCCATCGCTCCTCGACGTTGCGTAATCCCCGGCTGATCTCCTGGAATCTATAGACTCCCCGTTTGCGATTGGGCAAGCACGGAGGGCAGAGTGCATCCAATTCGAACACATCATGGCCATAATCACGGTCGAATTTGGGACGGGATTCGAGGCGAGGGGACATGGCGAGGGGATTTCCACAGAACGATTGGGCGAGACCTGCTGCCTGGAGCCGCTGCCGGGCGGCAGGGGCAGGCCTGCTGCTGGCGGCAAGCGTCGGCGCGTTGGCGAGCAACGCCTCAGCCGAAGGGCTGCGGAGCGCCCTGCCGGCGCGCTCGGCAGGGCTCATCTTCACGGCATCGGGCGAGAATGCCGTCAAGGCGGCGCTGGCCGGCCATTTCGACGAGGCCGGGCGGCAGGCGGTTGCCTCCGGCTCGAAGGCGGCGCAGCGCATCGTCGAGTGGTTCTTCATCCGCGACCAGTTCCGCGCCGCCGGCTACCAGCGGGTGATGAATTTTCTGGCCGAGAATCCCGGCTGGCCGGGAGCCGACGCGTTCAAGGCGCGGGCCGAGATCCTGCTGTACGAGAGCGGCACGCCGGCAGCGGTGGCAGCGCATTTCGCCAATCGTGAGCCGGTGTCGCCCGAGGGGCGGGCGGCGCTGGCGCGGCTGCTGCTGTCGCAGGGCGACAAGAAGGGGGCGGCGGAGCAGGTCCGGGCCGCCTGGACGAGCAAGGCGCTCAGGCCCGACACCGAGAAGCGGATCGCCAGCGAATTTGCCGCCGTGCTCGGCAGCGACGACCATTTGGCGCGGCTTTGGACAATGGTGGTGGCGCATCAGCCCGAGCAGGCGCTCAGGGCATCGAGCTATCTACCGCGCGAATACCGCACGGCGGCGCTGACTGCCAAGGCGCTGATCGCCCGCGAATTGGGGGGCGAAAATCTGTACAAGCAATTGCCACGCTCGATCCAGCAGGCACCGGCCATGCGCTACGTGCTGGCGCGCTGGTATCATCTCGCCCGGAAAAATTACCTGGCGTCGCGCGACATACTGATGGCGGCGCCGAACGGCGCGGCGGCGCAGCTCGACCCCGAACAGTGGTCCGACCTCAAGCAGAGCGTGGCGCGCTATCTCCTTGCCGACAACTACAAGGACTATGGCGATGCCTACAAGCTGGCCTCGCAGCATGGGCTGAGCTCCGGCAAGATTTTCGAGGAGAGCGAGTTCCTCGCCGGATTCATCGCGCTCACCAAGCTCAAGGAACCGAAACTGGCGGCCAAGCATTTCCGGCGCCTGGCGGACAAGGCATCGAGCCGCACCGAAACGGCGCGCGGCAAATTCTGGCTCGGGCGGGCGCTCGCGGCGGCGGGCGACAAGGCCGGCGCCAATGCTGCCTATGGCGAGGCGGCTTCCTACCCGACATTGTTCTACGGCGAGCTGGCGCTGAGCGTCCTCGGGCGCGGCCAGGGCGTCGGGCCGATTTCGCGCTTCCGCTTCAGCGACGCCGATGTCGAGGCGGTGCGGGCCGATCCGATGATGGGCGGCATGCTGCTGATGGCCAAGGCCGGCGCCGAGAACCAGCTCGGGCCGTTCCTCGAGCCGCTGGCACTGCGGCTGAAGGACGGGCCGCAGCTTTCAGCCGCCGCGTCCCTCCTGGCCAAGGAGACGGAGCCCTATTTCGCCATGCGCTTCGCCAAGGCGACGGGCACGCGGCGCGGCATCGATATCGACGATTACGGCTTTCCCATCGACGCAATGCCGCAGTGGCGCTCGATCGGGGCGCCGGTCGAACGGGCGGTCGTGTACGGGCTGACGCGGCAGGAAAGCGAATTCCAGCCGCTGGTGAAAAGCCATGCCGGGGCGCGCGGCCTGATGCAGCTCATGCCGCGCACGGCGCAGCTGGTGGCCCGCCGCTATGGCATGAGCAGCCACAACACCGACAAGCTGATCAACGATCCGGCGCACAATGTGGCGCTCGGCGAGGCGCATCTCGGCGAGCTGCTGGAGGTCTATCGCGGCTCCTACCTCCTGACCTTTGCCGCTTACAATGCCGGCCCCGGGCGGGTGCGGCAGTGGATGGACATGTTCGGCGATCCGCGCGATCCCTCGGTCGATCCGGTGGATTTCGCCGAAAGCATCCCCGTCACCGAAACCCGGCGCTATGTCCAGCGGGTGATGCAGAACGTCCAGGTCTATCGCAGCCGTCTCAAGGATACGGCCCGGTCGCTGCGCAGCGATCTCGAGCGCGGCCGCAGCAGCGGCGGCGCCAAGGAAGCCAGTAATAGCGGCTGCTCGCGCGGGGCCAGCACCATCGCTTCGCTGCTGAGCGCCTGCTGAAGGGGTCGTCCTTTCAGCTCTTGCTGGTTCCCTGCCCGCGCCGGCCGCGCAACGCCTCGGCTGCTTCCTCCTCGTCACGCGGCGCCCTGGCGGCGTAAATCTGGGTAAACCGCTCCTCCTCGCCGTTCGCCAGCAGCCGTGCCTGCTCGATCCACTGCTCGCGCTCGACGCGACCGCGGAAGCGCAGATGCTCGTTGATCCAGGTCACCTCCGAAGGATCCCAGGCCGCGATCTGTTCGTAGTGGAAGAAACCGAGATCATGCAGGGTCTTTTCCAGCTTGGGGCCGACGCCGCTGATGCGCTGCAGATTGTCGGCTTTGTCGCCGCGCGGCGCGGCGAGGCCCTGCGGCCGTTTCGGCCGGTTATCGGCAGGCGGCCGCGGCGCCTCGGGTGGCGGCATCGCAGGCGCCGGCGGCGCGGGAGGTGATGCCGCGGCGGCCGGCGCCGCGGCCGGCCACTCGGGAGGATCCGGGGGGCCGGCGGGCGGCTCGGCAAGCATGTCCAGGGCGGCGAGCTCGCCTGCTTCCTCGGCGACCACGACCGGCGCCTGTGGCAGCATGACCGCGGCCAGCGCCGTTTCATCGGCCTCCCCGGCTGGTGCGGCGGCGCCGGCCGCCGCCATCTCGGCGGTGGCGCGGCCCGAAAGGGCCTGCCGCAGCAGGCAGCCGAGGATGCAGCCGACGAAGAATGCCAGCAGGATCGACAGGACAAGCTCGACGGTCAGGTGCTCCATCTCCCGCTCCCAAGCCTCACTGATGCGGCGGCAAATTGCTCGGCTCGGACGCCGGCCTGCAGGAGAGCCATCCCACGACGACGCCCAGGACCAGGGCGAGCGACAGCCACAGCACATTGTGGGTGGCGACGATCAGCACATCCTTGAAATTCAGGAAATCGCTCATCAAGGCTCTCCTCCAGGGTCCACCACCCACTCGATGCGGCGGTTGCGGGCCCGTCCTTCCGGTGTCAGGTTGCTTGCCACAGGCCGGGTCTCGCCATAGCCGACGGCGACCAGCCGATCGGGCTCTATCCCATGCAGCACCAGCGCCTCGACGATGACAGCGGCGCGGCGCTCGCTCAAGGCGCGGTTGAAGCTCGGCGAGCCGATCGAATCGGTATGGCCATCCACTTCCAGCCTTATAGTCGGACAACTCGCTGCCACGGCAACCAATTGATCGATCAGTCCCGGGCCGACCGCGGCGGCGGTGCTATTGTAGCCGTAATTCACGACCTGCAGATCGAGCAACCGCCGAAAGCGCGCTTGGCAGTCGAGCGAGCCGGTGGTGATGGGATCGGCCTTGGGCGGTGGCGAGGCTGGAGGCGGCGGCGCGGGCTTGAGGGGGACAACCGGCGGTGGGGCTGGCGGCGGCTGCGGCACAATGACTGCAATCTTCGGTGGCGGTGGGGCTGGCGGCGGCGGTGGTGGTTCAGCCGCGACGACCGGCGGAGGTGGTGCCGGTGGGGGCGGCGGTTCAGCTTCGACGACGGGCGGCGGTGGTGGCGCCGGTTCAGCTTCGACGACGGGCGGTGCCGGTGGTGGCGGCGGCTCAGCTTCGACAACCGGCGGTGGCGGCGTCGGTGGTGGCGCCGGTTCAGCTTCGACGACCGGCGGTGGCGGCGTCGGTGGTGGCGCCGGTTCAGCTTCGACGACCGGCGGTGGTGGTGGCGGCGGCGGCTCAGCTTCGACGACGGGCGGTGGAGGTGCCGGTGGTGGTGGCGGCTGCGGCACAATCACTGCAATCTGCGGTGGCGGAGGTGGTGCCGGTGGGGGCGGCGGTTCGGCTTCGACGACCGGCGGTGGCGGTGGTTCAGCCGCGACGACCGGCGGAGGTGGTGCCGGTGGAGGCGGCGGTTCAGCTTCGACGACGGGCGGTGGTGGTGGCGCCGGTTCAGCTTCCACGACGGGCGGCGTCGGTGGGGGCGGCGGCTCAGCTTCGACGACCGGCGGTGCCGGTGGGGGCGGCGGCTCAGCTTCGACGACCGGCGGTGCCGGTGGGGGCGGCGGCTCAGCTTCGACGACCGGCGGCGTCGGTGGCGGCGGCGGCTCAGCTTCGACGACCGGCGGTGGGGGCGGCGGCTCGGCTTCGACGACGGGCGGTGGTGGCACCGGTTCAGCTTCGACGACAGGCGGCGGTGGAGGTGCCGGTGGGGGCGGCGGTTCGGCTTCGACGACCGGCGGCGGGGGAGCGGTTGGCCGCGGGATGGTCGCGCGCGCCGCCAGGGTCACCTCACCGGCATCGACGAGACGAATGCCGTGGACGGCTGCGACCAATTCCTCGGCCCTTCCGATCGCCGCGGCGTCCGGCGCCTCGCCGCTCAACCGGGCATCGCGCCCGTCGAGGTCGATATTGGCCCATTTGATTCCGCCGGCGCGCAGGGCGACGGCGGCGTCGGCGGTCAGCCGCTGCTCGAGCAGCGGCGTGCTGAGATAGGCCGCCCCGAGAAACGGCAGGATCAGCGGAATCAATCCCCACAACCACCTGCGCGGTCGACATGGCATTTGGCGAGCCCCGTTCGCTGCAAAATCCGAAGCCTAGGGAAAGCGCCAGGGCCGATCCAGCTGCGCGCGGGCCTTTTCCAACAGTTACACCCCGCCTTTTTGGGCGAATCGAATTGATCGTTCGAGGCGGATGGCCGGCCTGAAGCGGGTGACAAGCTGGGGAAAACTCCGCCAGCGCGATTGGCAGCAACCGGGCTGATGTTCCCAATGGGCTCGGCCGACGTGCCTGTGTGCCTTTTTGGTTACAAACGCTGAGATATTGAGCACTTATCGGTCACATCGCATTGACCAATGCATGCCGAAGCGAGAGAAATACTCGTGACTGTGATTCCGTGATGCATCTCCTTCGTTGCCGGTTGCAGGGGTACGGGGGGCAATCTCAACTCCAGAGATCTGTGGGAAGAAACGATGATGACCAATACCAAATGGCTCCGCAGGGCCCTTCTCGGTGGCGTAGCGCTCACCGTGATGGCCTCGACCGGTGCCCGGGCCGACGAGCTTGCGGACCTGAAGGCGCAGCTCGAGGCGCTTCAGTCCCGCGTGAACACCATCGAGCAGCAGCCGGCCCAGGCATCGAATCTTCCGCCTGGCGCCAGCTTCGTCACGTTCGAGCGCGGCTCGCGCATGGACTTTGTCGCTCAGGACCGGGCAAGCGACCGCGTCAACCAGAATGACGATGCGGGCTTCACCATCGCCATCACGCCCAGCGCCGACATGCCGGCGCCGGTTGCCGAGATCGTGGTCTATGGTTACGTCAAGGGGGACGTGATCTATGATCTCGACGGCAATGCCAACAAGTTCTCGTTCTCGATGCCGGGCCAGGATCGGTTCGACGAGAACGACGATGAATTCGTCTTCCTCCACGCCAACCAGTCGCGCTTCGGCATCAAGTCGAAGGTCGACACGGCGGTGGGCCAGATCCGCAGCCGCATCGAGATGGACTTCTTCTGCGCCGGTGAATCGACCGATTTCGGTGCGGCCTTCCAGGGCCTTGGGCAGACCTACTGCCCGCGTCTCCGCCAGGCCTATGGCGAATGGGACATGACCCCGAACTGGACCTTCCTCGCCGGCCAGACCGACCAGATCGAGACGCTCTCGATCATCGGCGTGACGCTGGTCGACAATTTCGGCGATGCCGGCATCAACGGCGGCACCCGCTTCGCACAGGTCCGCTTGACCTATCACGACGGCCCCCTGACCTGGGCCGTGGCGATGGAGCGGCCGGAAGAGGCGAGCGACACGCTGATCCCGGGCGTCGGCTCGTTCCTGCAATATGATATCGCCGGCGGTCATCAGTTTATCGTTGCGGGCGGCATCAGCGACATCAACAGCGATCCGCTCAACGACGAGGACGATGACGATCATCGTCTCGGGTGGGTGGTCGGCGCCGGCGCCAACATCAATCTCGCCGACATCGCGACCTTCACGGCTGGTGCGCAGTACACCGAGGGCCTTGCCACGCGGTGGATGAACCAGCTCTCCACCAGCAGGACGGTGTGCGAGAACGTTGACATCACGTTTGATGCAAACGGTTTCCCTGTTTTTGGTGATTGCAACGATTTCGAGGACAATCTCCAGAAGGCCTGGGGTGTCACGGCCGGTCTGACGTTCAATATCAATGACACCACCTCGTTCAACGTCGAAGGCGGCTACGCTCAGAACGTCGATGCCGACGAGAATGTTCTCCTGCTCGTCGACAACGTCGCAACCGTCCACGCCAACATCCTGTGGCAGCCGGTCAAGCAGATGCGCCTCGGCTGGGAAGTGATGTGGGGCCGCGAGAACTTCGTCGACGACAAGATCAGGATCGATGATGACGACGTAGCGGTCGCTTCTCGCAATGGCGGCCACGACGACGACAAGTTCTGCTTCCGCGTGTTCGAGGATGCGGGCGACCGCAACTGCCAGGACGGGAGCGATGCCTTGCGCATCCAGTTCGGCGCCTGGTTCTTCTTCTGAGATCAGCCTCTTCTCTTGACAGATCTTCCAGCCCGCGGGAAACCGCGGGCTGGTTTCCTTTTGGACGGTTAGGCTCCTTGACTGGACCCGATTGCGAGGCGTTCCCCGGCATTCGCGACTCGTTCCTGGCGCTCGGCGGGATTGCCGAAAATGTCCGATACGGCCATGGGCCGAACGGTCGCGGCCTGTTCGCCGTCGATCCGGAGAGGCCGGTCCGGCTGCGCGTGCCCCGGTCGCTGCTGTTCCCGAGCGATGCCATGCTGCTGGCCGGTGGCAAGCCGACGCTATCCGCCAAGGCGCGGGTCGGGGAAGCGGAGCGCGCATTCTTCGCCAGCTATCAGAACACCATGTCCTGGGCGGCGGGCGGGCGGGCCGAAGTGGTGGCGTTCCTCGACCTCCTGGGCGCCCTGCCGGAACAAGCGCGCCACTGCCTTGCCATGGAATTCGGGCTTGCCTATCTTTTCGCGCCCCATGACGAGGCAGCGATTTTCGAGCGGTTCATCCGGGCGCGCCATTTCGACTTTCACGGCAGGTCGGTGCTGATGCCGGTGCTCGAGCTGTGCAATCATTCGCGCCATGGCGTCGCCTTCGATGTCGGTCCCGACCACGTCGGGGCGACGGGGCGCTTTGCCGATGGCGAGGTGCTGCTGCGCTACAGCGTCGCCGACAGCTGGCAGCGGTTCATTCAATATGGCTTCGTGTGCGAGGAGCGCGCCGCCTACAGCCTGCCGATGGAGATCAAGCTGCCCTCCGGGCGCCTTGCGATCGGCCATGATCCGACCGCCGGTCGGCCGCACAACGGCTATGTCATGCCGGACATGGCGGTTGCGGACGGGCGGGTGACGCTGTCCCATCTCCTGCTCGGCGACCGCGACATGCTGCACGCGCCGCGAAGCACGTTCATCGCGGCAATGCGCCAGGCCGGCATTGCCCAGCCGGCGATCCTTTTCGACAGGATCGCCCATATCAACCGCGGCGCCTTCCTCAAGCTTCTGGCCGCCGTCGAGGAGCAGGACGGGGCGGCAGCGGCAGCAATACGCCGGCTGGCGCGGCTGCAGCTCGAGGCGCTCTCTTGTGCGGTCGGGGCACGCGAAATATGACGATGCGGCGTTCGCCCAAGATGACGAGATGGTGCCGATGACCGCTTCCGAGCGGCAGCTTGGCGTGCTCCTGCAGCAGGCGCGCATGGCGGCGCAGCGCGGCCGGTTCGAGGATGCCCGGCGGGTCTATGGGCAGGCTCTCCAGGCTTTCCCGCGCCGGCCCGAGCTCCTGCTCGAGCGCGGCGTGATGGAAGCACAGGCCGGCGACCTGAAGCAGGCACGGGAGTGGTTGGAAAAGGCGCTGAAGCAGCTGCCGGGCAATGCGGATGTCCATTTCAATCTCGGCGAGGTGGCGCATGCCGAGCGCCGGCTCGATGCGGCCGAGACGCATTTCCGCCGGGCGCTCGCGCTCGATGCCGGCTATGGCGATGCGGTCTTCGGGCTCGGCCGGACGCTGGTGCTGATGAAGCGCCATGACGAGGCGGTGCCATGGCTCGAGCGGGCTGCTGCGGCGGCGCCGCGCGATGCCGAGGTTCTCAACATGCTGGGGGTGGCGCTCAGCGAATCGAAGCACCATGCGCGAGCGGTCGAGGCGTTCCGGGCCTGCCTCGCGATCGATCCGGCCCGGACGCTGACGCGGCTGAGCCTGGCGCTGGCGCTCGACGAGCTCGGCCACGCCGACCGGGCCCATGCGCTGATCAGCGAGGTCGCGGCCAAGGACGCGATCCCGCCGAGCCTCGCGTCGCGGCTCGCGGTGATCTCCTACACGGTCAAGGATTTCGCGCTGGCCAGGCGGCTGATCGAGCAGGCTCTGGCGAGCGGCCATGGCATCGGGCGAGCCAGCGATCTCAAGGCCAAGATGCTGATCGATGCCGGCGATTTCGACCAGGCCGAAGCATTGATCCGGAGCGACCCGGGCGGGCGGCGCAGCGCCAGCGGCTGGCTCAACCTCGCCATGATGAACCGGCTCGAGCCGGAGGCGGAGGCCGCCATACGCGGCCTCGCCGGCGACGCGACGCGCTCGAACGAGGAGCGCAGCATGGCCCATTTCGCCCTCTATCACCTGCTCAAGAACAAGGCCGCGGCCGATGCGGCATTCGCCGTCCTCGATATGGCGAACCGGCTGTCGCGGGGACTGAAGCCGATCGACGTGTCGCGCGATCTCGCGCTGTCGCAGCGCATCTGCCAGGTGTTCGACCGCGATTTTCTCGAGCGGCGCGGCGGCGAGGGCCATCCAACCGAGGGTCCGCTCTTCGTCCTCGGCATGCCGCGCTCGGGCACGACCCTGGTCGAGCAGATCCTCGCGGCGCATCCGGATGTCCATCCGGGCGACGAACGCGACGACGTTCTCAAGCTCAGGCGGTCGATCGAGGGCTTTCCGGAAGGAGCCCGGCATAAGCCGCCGACCTTCGCGGCGGAGGCCGGCCGGACCATCTTCCGGGCGCTGTTCGCCGATGCCGGAGGGCGGCGCTTTGCAACCGACAAGCTGCCGGCGAACTATCTCAATATCGGGCTGATCCGCTGGATCCTGCCTGCTGCCCGCTTCATCTATTGCCGGCGGACGCCCGAGGACAATGCGCTATCGATCTACGAGCAGAATTTCGGGCGCAACATCGCCTTTGCGAGCGACCTCGAAGCCTGCGGCGCCATGTATCGCGACCATCTCCGGGTGATGGCGCATTGGCAGGATGCCTGCGCCATTCAAATCCACACGGTGGACTACGAGGCGCTGGTGGCCGACCCCGAGCCGCAGATCAGGGCGCTGCTCGGTTTTGTCGGCCTCGGCTTCGATCCCGCCTGCCTCAGGCCGGAGGCGGTGCAGCGCTCCGTCGTGACGGCAAGCGTGTGGCAGGTCCGGCAGCCGATCGCATCCGGATCGGTTGGAAAATGGCGGCGCTTCGAGCAGCAGCTGCGGCCGTTCACCGAGGTGCTGCGCAAGGGCTGAGCGGACGGACGCGCTTTTACGCTATTGGCCGGCCGCGAGCTTCTGCCGGGTAATGGCCTCCATGGTCAAGGCATTGGTGCGCTGTACGCCTTCGGGATAGAGCCGACCGGCGATGGCGTATTGCTCGAGCGCCTCGCTGAAACGTCCCTGCTTGTAATAGGCATTGGCGCAGTTCAAGCGCGAATTGGCGTGGGAGGGATCGATGGCGATCGCGGTCTTGAACTCCCCGATCGCCTTGTCGAGCTGGTCGCGCATCATCCAGATCTTGCCCATGATGTTGTGTGGCTCGGGACGATCGGGCAGCAGCGCCTGGGCCTGCATGATGTGCTTCTCCGCCTCGTCATAGCGGGCATTGTCATAGTGAAACTTGGCGAAGGCGATGGCGATCTCGCCATTTCGCGGATCGATCTCCTCGGCGGCCTCCAGCGCCTTCTGCGCGAGCCCATCATCGCCGGTCTTGCGGACCAGCGAGGAGTGCCGGAGCAGCGCCTCGACCCGGACGGCGAGCGGCAGCGAGGAATCCGCCCCGACGGCGGCGCAGGCGCCAATCTGCGCCTCGCCGGTGCCGCTGCGGCATAGGTCGAGGACGCCGGCGGCACCCAGCGCCGCGCTGCCGCAAAGCGCCGCACCGAGGAGGGCCGGCGCCAGATAGCCGGCCGCCCACGTCATCTTCACTGCCATCGCCATGACGCCACCGCCCTCCGCCGCTGCCTCGAACATCCGCATTCCGGTGCCCATGGCAGCACTCCCGAACTGTGACGGCAAAGCAACATTCGTTGAAGAAGTCATTACGCACGCCACGGTTGGCCCTCACGTGCAAATGGTTGATCTTGACATATCACAATCTCCACGAGCATGAGTCCGAACTGCCTCTTTTGCCGGTTGCAGGGGAATGGGGCGCAGATCTCAATCGCGAGAACAAGTGGAGACAATAATGAAAAGACTCAAAGGGTTGCGGGCGGCCGTGTTGGGCGGCGCAGCGCTGGCAGCCATGTCGTCCGGGGGACAGGCGGACGAGCTTGCGGCGCTCAAGGCGCAGCTCGAGGGCCTCAAGTCGCGGGTCGACGGCCTCCAGCAGGCGCCGGCTTCCGGGCCGCAAGCGCCGGCCGAGGCAAACCTCCTGACCTTCGAACGGGGTTCGCGAATGGATTTCGTGACGCCGACGCCGGCAAGGGATGCGGCCAACATCAACGATGACGCCGGCTTCACCATCGCCGTCACGCCGAGCGCCGATCTGCCGGCGCCGGTCGCCGAGGTGGCGGTCTATGGCTACGTCAAGGGGGACGTCATCTACGACCTCGACGGCAATTACAATAAATTCTCCTTCTCGATGCCGGGGCAGGACCTGACGAACGATGGCGACGATTCCTTCGTCTTCCTCCACGCCAACCAATCGCGCTTCGGCATCAAGACCAAGCTCGACACCGGCGTCGGCCAGATCCGCAGCCGGATCGAGATGGACTTTTACTGCGCCTCCGAGGCGACGGATTTCGGTCCCGCCTTCCAGGGCTTCGGGCAGACCTTTTGCACGCGCCTGCGCCACGCCTTCGGCGAATGGGACTTGACGCCCAACTGGACCTTGCTGGTCGGCCAGACGGATCAGACCGCGATGCTGTCGATCATCGGCGTCACCACGGTCGACAATTATGGCGATGCCGGCGTCAATGGCGGCACGCGGCACGCCCAGCTGCGCCTCACCTATCATGACGGGCCGCTCAGCTGGGCGGTCGCGATGGAGCGTCCGGAGGAGGCGAGCGAGACGCTGATCCCGGACCTTGCCTCCTATGCGCAATATGATCTGGCGGGCGGACACCAGTTCATCATTTCCGGCCAGATCTCGGAACTGGGCAAGGAGCGCGCGGCCGACAATGACCGGCGTCTCGGCTGGGTGGTCGGCGGCGGCGCCAACATCAATCTCGCCGATATCGCGACCCTGACCGCCGGCGCGCAATACACCAAGGGGCTCACCGACCGCTGGCTCAACCAGCTCGATACGGCGCGGCGCGCCTGCGAGATCGACCCGCTCACCTTTGAGATCTCCGACTGCGAGCTGATCGAGGGATACGGCGTGACGGTCGGCCTCACCTTCAACATGAACGAGGTCGTCTCGGTCAATGTGGAGGGCGGTTATGCCGAAAATCTCAATGCCGACGAGGGCTTGATCCCGCTTGCCGACCATGTGTGGACCGTTCATGGGAACATGCTCTGGCAGCCGGTCAAGCAGATGCGGATGGGCTGGGAGGTCATGTGGGGCAAGGAAGATTTTCCCAAGGAGAATGGGAACTGCGTGATCAGGGGCAATGGCGGCGACGATTGCTCCAGCGATACGCTGCGGCTCCAGATGGGCACCTGGTTCTTCTTCTGAAGCGACGGGCTGCCACTTGACAGCGGTCATCGGCTCGCGGGAAACCGCGGGCCGATCTGTTGCGGGTGGGAGAGAGCGCAGTGAAGGACCAGCCGAGGCAAGGCACCATCGACCAGACCCTGCGGATGCGCCTGTCCCGGGCCGCCTCGCTGGTCAGTCGGGGCCGGCTGCTCGATGCGCTGGAGGAGATCACGGCGTGCCTGAAGCTGGCGCCGCAGGAAGAAGCGGTGCGGCGCGGGGCGGCCGACATTCTGAACCGGCTTCGCCGTCCGCACGAGGCGCTGGCGCATGTCAAGGCGGTGGCCGCCATGAAGGGCGGCGTGATCGAGCAGGCAGAGCTCGCCAGGACGCTCGATGCGACCGGTCAGCACGAGGAGGCGCTTGCCGTCTACCGGCAGGCGCTGAGCCGATCGCCGGTGAAGGCGCCGATCTGCGTCCTGATGTCGACGAGCGCGCTGTCGCGCGGCGATCGCGAACGGGCCGAGCGATTTCTCCAGGCGGCGCTCGAGGCCGACCCGCATGACGGCTACACCCACCTGTCGCTCGCGACGCATTTCCCCGAGCGGTGCCGGATCGAAACGGTCGAGGAGGCGCTGCAGGCAACGGCCGCGCGCCCGAAGCAGCTCCACGCCGCGCCGCTCAACTTCGCGCTCGGCCGGCTCAAGGACCGCGCCGGCGACGTCGATGGGGCATTTGCGGCATTCGCGGCCGGCAACCGGATCATGGCGCAGATGGTGGCGGGAAAGGTGGTGAGGCCCTCGCCCCTGCCCTGGCCGGACGGTCCGGCGACAGCGCCGCCGCCGGCAGCGGGGCCGCAGGCCAGCGCACAGCCGGTGTTCGTGTTCGGCATGCCGCGATCGGGCACGACGCTGGTCGCGCAGATGATCGCCAGCCACCCGATGGCGGCCAGCGTCGGCGAGCTCGAGCTGATGCCGCGGCTGATCGGCAGCATCGGCGCGGGCGATGGCGCTGGTGCCGGCCGCGCCGCCGCGGCCTATCTCGCCGCCTATCCGCCACAGTTGCGACAGGCCGCCCGGGTGGTCGACAAGTCGCTGTCGTCCTGGCTCCATCTGGCGGCGATCCGGCGCCTGTTTCCCAAGGCGCGGCTCATCCACTGCCGCCGGCATCCGATGGACCTGTGCTGGTCGGCCTATAGCGAGCTCTTTGCCGAACATGCGCTGACCTACACCTATGGCTTCGACACGCTGGCCGAGCGCTATCGCCTGCATGAGGCCGCCACGATGGAGGCGCAGCGGCGCCTGCCCGGCGAGATTCTCGCGATCCGATATGAGGAGCTGGTCGCCGATCCCGAGCCGGCGGTCCGCCGGCTGCTGGCCTTTTGCGATCTGCCGTTCGACGCCGCCTGCCTGAGGCCGGACTTGACGCTAGGTTCGATTCGGACGGCGAGCCGGGGCCAGGTCCGCCAGCCGATCTACCGCTCCTCGGTCGGCCGGTGGCGGCGCTATGCCCGGCATCTCGCCGGGCTCGAACGCCAGCTTGGGGCAGTGATTGCAGCCTATGAAGGACAGGCTGGCTGACGCTTTGGTGCAGCGCTGCCACACCTGCCCGCCGATCCGACACACCAGCGCATCTGCGCACTTGCGAAATCGTCGCGAAGCAACGACTAAATGAATTCGCATGGACCCTGGTCACTGCAGTCGCGCAGGAGACAATGGCAGCCTATAGCAAGGATACTGTCGATTTTTGGCCACAATCGGCGCGAAGCGCGGCGCCGGCTGGCAGCGTGGCGGCAGGCGCGGCCATGAAATCGGATGGCTTTTCAAGCTCCAACATGTTGAATTCGGCCGATATTCGCCAATTGGCTGTCGCCGCTCCGGCAGAATTCGGCAAAGGCGGGTGCAGGAGCGCCGACCCGTCAACTTGCGAGCAGATTTTCGGGCGAAACATTGTCATGGCGGACGCTCGGGCAGAATGCCGGGTGACAAATCGGGACCATCCTCAGATCATGCAGCACGTGCCGGGGGATAGCGCATGAGACAAATCCTGCCCGTGTTGGCAGCACTGGCTCTGGCCGGCTGTGCCGCCACGGCCCAGCTCGCCGATCCGCGCGAGATCGCGGTCGAAGCCGACGTCGCGCCGGCGGGTGCCGTGCTGTCGCCGAACATGAAGGGTCTCGTGTCGCAGACCGGCCCGTCCTACGTCACCGTGATCGTCCATGAGGGCAAGCCGCCGGGCGGCAAGGCGATGGACACCCTGCCCGACGCCCTGACCTCGGGCAGCGGGTTCGTTATCGACAGCGCCGGCCATGTGGTGACCGCCGCGCATGTGGCGCTGCACCAGGGCGCCGATGTCGAAGCGCGGGGTGCCGACGGGCGCATCTATAACGGCCGCGTGATCTTGGTTCGCCCCGACAACGACATGGCGCTGATCAAGCTCAGCGGCTTCATTGGAACCCCGGTCACCCCGGCCAGCAATACCTGCATGCACAAGGGCGAGCCGATCTTCTCGCTCGGCAAGCCGCATGCCCAGGGCGACATCGCGCGGATCGGCGAGGTCGAATCGATGACCTTCGGCCGGGCGGTCAACTACAATGGCTTTGGCTATCCCGATGCCATGGTGCTGAAAATGAGCACCAAGAAGGGCGAGTCGGGCGGCCCGGTGTTCAACAGCTCCGGCGAGCTTACCGGGATGGTGGTGAGCACGCTCTCCGACGGCAATGGCCGGCCGCTCAACCTTGCCCATGCCATCCCGACGGCGGCGCTCGCCGGCTTCGTCTGCCAAAACACCGCCTGCTCGGCGCGCTGGCAGGCGCTGCGGTCGCAGGCGGCATCACGCTGCGGGGCGTGAGCCCGCAAGCGCGGGCGATATCACGGGATCAGGATGGTCGAGCCGGTGGTGCCGCGCGATTCGAGCTCGCGGTGCGCCTTTGCGGCATCGGCGAGGCGATAGCGCTGGTTCACCTCGATCTTGACCTTGCCGCTTTCGACCACATGAACGAGGTCCTCGGCGGTTTCCTTGAGCTCCGCGTCGGTGCCGACATAGGTGAAAAGCGTCGGCCGCGTCACATAGAGCGCGCCCTTGGCCGCAAGCTGGCCGAGGTCGAAATTGCGGACCGGGCCGGAGGCATTGCCGAAGATGACCAGAAGCCCGCGGATCCTGAGGCTGTCGAGCGACGCGTCCACCGTCGCCGCCCCCACCCCGTCATAGACGACCGGCACGCCGACCCCGCCGGTCAGCTCCCTGACCCGCTTGGCCACGTCCTCCTCGCGATAGTTGATGACATGGTCGCAGCCATGGGCGCGGGCGACCTCGGCCTTTTGCGGCGATCCAACGGTGCCGATGACCGTTGCCCCGAGCGCCTTGGCCCATTGCGTGGCAATGAGGCCGACACCACCGGCAGCGGCGTGAAACAGGATGGTGTCGCCTGGCTGCACCTTATAGGTGGCGCGCAAAAGATAACGCGCGGTCATGCCTTTCAGCATCATGGCGGCGGCGGTCTCGTCGGCAATGCGGTCGGGCAGCTTGATGACGCGGTTGGCCGGATAATTGCGCTTTTCGGAATAGGCGCCGACGGTGCCGGTGCCATAGGCGACGCGGTCGCCCGGCTTGAGGCCGGTCACGCCCTCGCCGACCGCCTCGACGACGCCTGCCGCCTCGAGCCCGATGCCGGATGGCAGCGGCACGGGATAGAGCCCGGAGCGGTGATAGGTGTCGATGAAGTTCAGGCCGATCGCCCCGTGCTTGATGGTGATCTCGCCCTTGCCCGGCGGCGGCAGATCGACCTCATCGAGATGGAGGACGTCGGGACCGCCGGTATTGGAAAAGCGGATTGCCTTGACCTTTGCCATTGCTCATGCCTTTGCCATTGGATGTCGAGATTTCTAGAGTGACAGGTGACGGGCAGCAAGCCGGTTGCCAAAAAGCAAGGACTTTCAGGCAATGGCCTTCATCATCAACCGCGCCGTCGTTGCGGTTCGGCCGGCACCGATTGCCGAGGCGCAGGCGTGGATTCCGAGCGCGCCGTCGCAGCGGCGCTTCATCAATCTGTGCCAGGCGGTGCCGAGCTACCCGCCGGCCGAAAGCATGATGCAGGCGATCGCCGAGGCAGCGATGCGGAACGATACGGGCTTCTACACCCCGGTTCGAGGCCTTCCCGAGCTGCGCCGGGCGCTGGCCGAGGACATGGCGCAGGACTACCGCGGCAATATCGACGCCGAGGATGTGGCGATCACCGCCGGTTGCAATCAGGCGTTCTGCGCCGTGATGTCGGCGCTGGCCGGCCCCGGCGACAATGTGTTGCTGCCGGTGCCGTGGTATTTCAACCACCAGATGTGGCTCGACCTGCAGCGGATCGGCATCCGGCCGCTGCCGCTCGCCCCGGCAACCGGTTGGCCCGACCCCGAGGCGGCGGCGGCGCTGATCGACGAGCATACCCGCGCGATCGTGCTGGTAACCCCCAACAATCCGACCGGATCGGTCTATGGGGGCGAGCATATCCGCCATTTCTACGAGCTCGCCCGGGCCCACGGGCTCGCGCTTGTCCTCGACGAGACCTACAAGGATTTCCGGCCGGTACCGACCGAGCCGGCGCATGGGCTGTTCGGCGATCCCGACTGGCGGGAAACCGTCGTTCAGCTCTACAGCTTCTCCAAGGCCTTCGCGATCACCGGCTACCGGGTGGGCTCGGTGATCGGCGGCCCGGCGCTCATCGAAGCGGTCGAGAAGCTCATCGACTGCATGGCGATCTGCGCGCCGCGGATCGCCCAGGAGGCGGCGCTGTTCGGGCTCGGCCATCTCACGGCGTGGAAACGCGACAAGGCGCGGCAGATGCAGGCGCGGCTCGCAGCGCTGGTCGAGGCTTTCCAAATGCCGCAGCTCGACTACCAGCTGACCAGCGCCGGGGCGTATTTCGCCTATGTCCGGCATCCTTTCGCCGGGGAGCGAGCCGAAAGCGTGGCCAGGCGGCTCGCCGGCGATCACCATATGCTGGTCCTGCCGGGAAGCATGTTCGGACCCGATCAGGAGCACTATCTCAGGCTGGCTTTCGCCAATGTCGAGGCCGAGACCATGCCGGAAATGGCGGAGCGGTTCCTGGAAAGCCAGACCACCGCCCGCCGGCTCTGACGGAGCCATGTCGTTGCGGCGGCAAGTTCGTCGCCTATATGTGGTGCCATGAACACCGGTTCCCGCAGCGCCGCCTCGCGCACCCTGCTCAGGCTGGCCACGCAATGGCTTATGGACCAGGCGCTGGCCGAAACGAGCCTGAAGGACGTGGTTAACGGGCTGTGCGAACGGCTCCTCGCCGCCGGCGTGCCGATCGCGCGCGCCCATGTTTCCTTCTCCGTGCTGCACCCGCTCTATCGGAGCATCGGATACACCTGGTGGCGCGGCAAGGGCTTGACGGTCGAGGGTTACCGGCACGATGCCACCACCGATGGCTCGGACCGGTTCCTCAAGAGCCCCTATTACCACCTCATGCACCACGGCCTCGGACATTTGCGGCGGCGGCTCGACACCGGCGGGGAGGCGGAATTTCCTATCATGGACGACCTCAGGGCATTGGCCATGACCGATTACATCGCCTATGCCAGCAGCTTCGATCCCGAGCGCCTGCGCGGCATGGTCGGCTCCTGGTCGACCGACCAGCCGGGCGGTTTTGCCGAATCCGAGATCAATGCCCTGATCGAGATCCAGCGCACCTTCGCGGTGGCCTGCAAATCGGCGCTGCGCGGCGACATCGCCAAGAGCGTGCTGTCGACCTATGTCGGCAAGGACGCCGGGTCGCGGGTGCTGCTCGGCCAGGTCAAGCGCGGCGACGGCGAGACCATCCGGGCCGCCCTGGTGTTCGGGGATCTCCGCGAACTCGACCCGGCTTGCCGAGGAGCTCGGGCGGCAGGATTACATTTCGTCGCTCAACGACTATTTCGACTCGGTGGCGGGGGCCTTCGCCGATGCCGGCGGCGAGATTCTGAGCTTTGTCGGCGACGGTTTCCTGGCGATCTTTCCCTGCGAGCGCCACAAGCGGGAAACCCAGGAGGCCTGCCTCAAGGTGCTGCGGGCGTCGGAAGAGGCGATCCGCCGCATGGCAGCCACCAATGCCGAGCGGGGCGAAACCGGTCGCCCGGCGCTGCAATTCGGGCTCGGGCTCCATATCGGCAATGTGATGTTCGGCAATGTCGGCCTGGCCGATCGGCTGACCTTTTCGGCATTCGGCAGCGCCGTCAACACCGCGTCACGGTTGCAGGATCTGACCAAGATCCATGGCACGCCGGTGGTGGCGAGCCAGGATTTCCGGGACTATGCGGGCGGGCGTTGGGAGCTTCTGGGCGAGGAGACGCTGCGCGGGCTCGATCATCCGTTGCCGGTGTGGGCGCCGGTGGCCGAGAAGGGCGAGCGCCCGGCAGCCGCGCGAAAAGCCGAGGAAGCCCTTTTCACCGATGCCGAGAACGTCGTAATGCTGGCCCGAAGAAGGCCAGGAGCGGCAAATTAGGTCCTTGGGAGGCACAAAAGCGCCCGAAATCTTGTCTTGCGCCTGTCAAGGGGTTCAGGCAGGTTTCACTCTACCGTGAGGGGGCTCTTGCGGTATGAGTTGGCGGGCCGGCCGGTCCGCTGCGGGCGGGGACGGCTGAGCAAGAACCTGCAACCTGCTGAGATGCGCGCGGAAGGGGGCGGGAGGCTGCGTGCCTTTCTTGCCCCAGCGAGAGGCCAATGCTCAATTCATTGTCAGAGCGGTCAATGACGGCCAATATCGACCTGCTGCGGGTTGAGAATTTGCGGATCAGCTTCACGCTGCATGGCGGCGTGATCGAAGCGGTGCGGCGGTCGAGCCTGCGTATCCTGCCCGGCAAGGTGACGGCGCTGGTCGGCGAATCGGGTTCCGGCAAATCGGTCATCGGCCAGGCGATCATGGGCATCCTGCCGCGGGCCGGGCAGATCACCGGCGGACGCATCCTGTTCACCGATCCGCGGAACAAGCCGCCGAGCACCGTCGATCTCGCCGCGCTCGACTCCGACAGCAGCGAGATACCGGGCGTTGCGCGGCGGTCGCATCGCCATGATCTTCCAGGAGCCGATGACGTCGCTGTCGCCGCTGCACACCATCGGCAACCAGATCGAGGAGGCGCTGCAGCTGCACCAGCCGGTGGCGCGGCAGGAAGCGCGCGCGCAAGACCGAGGAGATGCTGGGGCTGGTCGGCTTCCCGCATCCGGGCAGCGCCTACGACATGTATCCCTTCGAGCTGTCCGGCGGCCTGCGCCAGCGCGCGATGATCGCCATGGCGCTGATCTGCCGGCCGGCGCTGCTGATCGCCGACGAGCCGACCACGGCGCTCGACGTCACCATCCAGGCGCAGATCCTGAAGCTGCTGCGCGACCTGCAGCAGCGCTTCGAGATGGCGATGCTGCTGATCACCCACGATCTCGGCGTCGTCGCCAACGTCGCCGACGAGGTGGTGGTGATCTACCATGGCGAGATCATGGAAGCCGGGCACCGTGCAGGACATCTTCCGCCGCCCGCAGCACCCCTATCTCAAGGCGCTGATGGCGGCGGTGCCGCATTTCGACATGAAGCCGGGCGAGCGGCTCGAGTCGCTGCGCGACATCTCCGTGTCGACGCCAACATGCTGTTCGGACCGCGCAAGCGCGATGCCAAGCAGAGCGTCAGCTCGGCTGCTGCTTGCGGTGCGCGAATCTGTCGAAATCCTTCTCGACCCGCAAGGCGGGCTGGTTCGGCGGCGGGCGGACCGCCACCGTCGAGGCGGTCGACGATGTCAGCTTCGACATCCAGCGCGGCGAATGCCTGGGGCTGGTCGGCGAAAGCGGCTGCGGCAAGACGACGGTGTCGAAGCTCCTGATGCGGGCGCGTGACCGCCGATACCGGCAGCGCCGTGTTCAACACCGAGGCCGGCCCGGTCGACCTTCTCACGCTCGAGGGCAGCCGCCTCAAGAAGATGCGGCACGCGCATCCAGATGGTGTTCCAGGATCCGTTCTCCTCGCTCGTCGCCGCGCATGACCGTGTCGAACATCCTGCGCGAGCCGCTCGAGATCCATGGCGTCGGCAACGCGAAATCGCGGCGGCAAGCTGGTCGGCGAGCTGATGCGGGCGGTCGGACTCGATCCGCGCTTCCAGGCGCGCTATCCGCACTGCTTTTCGGGCGGCCAGCGCCAGCGCATCGGCATCGCCCGGGCGCTGGCGCTCGATCCCGACCTGCTGATCTGCGACGAGCCGGTCTCGGCGCTCGACGTATCGGTGCAGGCGCAGATCCTCAACCTGCTCAAGGACCTGCAGAACGAGCTCGGCCTCACCTATCTGTTCATCTCGCACAATCTGGCGGTGGTCGACTACATGGCCGACCGCATCGCCGTGATGTGCCGCGGGCCGCATCGTCGAGCTCGCGCCGCGCGAAGTGCTGTTCAAGGCGCCGGTCCACCCCTATACGCGGGCGCTGCTTGCCGCCGTGCCCTATCCCGATCTCGACCGGCCGCTCGACTTCAAGCTGCTGATCTCGGCGGCGCCTCCGATGACCGCAGCTGGGGCCCGCAATTCCGCAATGGCGGCGACCGGGACGAGCTGCCGCACAGTGGATGTCGGCGCCGGGCCACTTCGTGCTCGCCCGCAGACCGCAGACATCACGGGAGCTTCGCCCATGACCCGGACGCTCTTTCGCGCGGTGCTGATCGTTCTCCCGTTGCCTGCTCGCGGCCGCCGCGCGTCGGCCTATCGTCGAGTCCCCTTTGCTGGCCGACAAGGTGAAGGCGCGGCGAGCTGCCGCCGGTCGCCGAGCGGCTGCCGACCAATCCGCGGGTGATCGATCTCGCCGGCAATGGGCCGGCAGATCGGCAAGCATGGCGGCACGGATCCGCATCGCTGATCGGCAGCCAGAAGGACATCCGGTTCATGACGATCAACGGCTATGCGCGGCTCGTCGGCTACGACGAGAAGCTCCAGCTGGTGCCCGACATCCTGGACAAGTTCACCATCGAGGATGGCCGCATCTTCACGCTTCCGCTTGCGCAAGGGCCACAAATGGTCGGACGGCCAGCCGTTCACGACGGAGGATTTCCGCTACGCTTTCGAGAATGTGATGCTGAACGAGGACCTCAATCCCGGTGGCCTGCCGACCGAGTTGATGTCGGAGGGCAAGCCGCCGAAATTCGAGGTCATCGACGACCTCACGGTGCGATTCGACTTCGAGGGCGCCCAATCCGAACTTCCTGCCAGCGCTTGCCGCGCCGCTGCCGCTGGCGATCGCTGCTGCCGGCGCATTACCTGAAGCAGTTCCACAAGAAATATCCAGACCAAGGAAAAGCTCGAAGAGCTGGTCAAGACGGGCAAGTACAAGAACTGGCGGCAGATGCATATCCGGCTCGGCCGCCAGTACCGGCCGGAGAACCCCGAGCTGCCGACGCTCGATCCGTGGATCAACACCACCGAGCCGCCGGCCGAGCAGTTCGTCTTCGTGCGCAATCCCTATTTCCACCGCGTCGACACCGCCGGCCAGCAGCTGCCCTATGTCGACCAGTTCGTGCTCAACATCAGCTCGACCTCAGCTCATCCCGGCCAAGACCGGTGCCGGCGAAAGCGACCTGCAGGCGCGCTATATCGAGTTCGAGGACTACACATTCCTCAAGGAAGCCGAGAAGCGCGACGACGATCGACGTGTCTGCTGTGGGAGCGCACGCAAGGCTCGCGGGTCGCGCTGTTGCCCGAACCTCAACTACCAGGATCCGGTGTGGCGGACGATCTTCCACGACGTGCGCTTCCGCCGCGCGCTGTCGCTCGCGATCGACCGGCACGAGATCAACATGGCGATCTTTTTCGGCCTCGGCCGGGAAAGCGCCGACACCATCCTGCCGCAGAGCCCGCTGTTCCAGGCGAACTACGCCACGGCTGGGCCAACTTCGATCCGGCGGCAGCCAACCGCCTGCTCGACGAGATGGGGCTCGACAAGCGCGACGAGGAGGGCGTACCGCCTCCTGCCGGACGGCCGGCGTGGCAGAGCTCATCGTCGAGACGGCCGGCGAAAGCACGCAGCGAGCCGATGTGCTCGAACTGATGCGCGACCACTGGAAGGACATCGGCATCAAGCTCTTTCCACGCTCGACGCAGCGCGACGTGTTCCGCAGTCGCGCGCATTGCCGGCCAGGTGATGATCGGCGGTCTGGTCCGGCATCGACAATGGCGTTCCGACCGCCGACATGGAGCCCCGGACGCTCGCGCCGACCTCGCGAGGCGCAGCTGCAATGGCCGCTGTGGGGCGTCTATTTCGTCAACCGCGGCGCCAAGGGCGAGGCGCCGGACATTGCCCGAGGCCAAGGAGCTGCTGGAGCTGCTCGAAGACTGGCGCCGCACCGTCGATCCGGCACCGCGCGCGGACGATCTGGAAGAAGATGCTGGCGCTCTACACCGACCAGGTGTTCTCGATCGGCACGGTCAACGAGCACGCTGCAGCCGGTCGTCCGCCGCAGCGACGCTGAAGAACGTGCCCGACAAGGCGCTCTTCGGCTATCGATCCGACCGCCTATCTCGGCGTCTACTGCCGGACACCTTCTGGTTTGCACGACGGAGCGGCCTGATCGATGCTGCGCTACATCCTCTGGCGCATCGCGGTGATGATCCCGACGCTGCTGATCATCAGTGCGCTGGTCTTCACCATCATCGAACTGCCGCCGGGCGACTATTTCGAAAGCTATATCGCCGAGCTGCAGGCCAGGGCGAAGGCGTCGACATGAAGCAGATCGAGACGCTGCGGGCGGAATACGGCTTCGACAAGCCGCCGATCGAGCGCTATTTCGTACTGGGTCGGCGGCATGCTGCAGGGCGATTTCGGCTATTCCTTCGAGTATCAGCTGCCGGTGTCGGACGTGGTCGGCGACCGGCTGTGGCTGACCGTGCTGGTGTCCTTCGTCACCATCATCTTCACCTGGCTCATCGCCTTTCCCGATCGGCATCTACTCGGCGACGCACCAGTATAGCTGGGGCGACTACGGCCTGACCTTCCTCGGCCTGCTCGGCCTCGCCATGCCGAACTTCCTGCTGGCGCTGGTCTTCATGTATTTCGCCAACATCTGGTTCGGCACCTCGATCGGCCATCTGATGGACCGCGCAATACCTCAACGCAGCCGATGAGCTGGGCGAAGGCGCAGTCGATCCTGGCGCATCTGTGGATCCCGGTCATCATCATCGGCACCGGCGGGCACGGCCGGCATGATCCGGCGGCTGCGCGCCAATCTGCTCGACGAGCTGCAGAAGCAATATGTCGTGACCGCGCAGGCCAAGGGCCTGCATCCGTTCAAGGCGCTGGTCAAATATCCGCTGCGCATGTCGCTCAACTTCTTCATCTCCGATATCGGCTCGATCCTGCCGGCGATCATCTCCGGCGCCGAGATCACCGCCATCGTGCTGTCGCTCGAAACCACCGGGCCGCTGCTGATCAAGGCGCTGCAAAGCCAGGACATGTATCTCGCCGGCTCGTTCCTGATGTTCCTCGCCTTCCTGACCGTCATCGGCGTGCTGATCTCCGACCTTGCGCTCGCGATCCTCGATCCGCGCATCCGGCTCCAGGGAGGCAGCACGAAATGAACGACGTGGTGGCACGCTCGCCACTTGCCGGCGCCCGGGTCCGCGATGACGCATTACGTGTCGGAAGCGCCCTTCGATCCGCGCTCGATCGAGACGCATGACCCCGGAGCAGGAGCGAGTCTATCTCGCCTCGCAATGGCGGCTGATGTGGTGGAAGTTCCGCCGGCACCGCCTGGCGGTATGGCGCGGCGTCTTCCTGGCGATTGCTCTACGTCTCGATCCTGATCAGCGAGTTCCTGGCGCCCTACCAGCTTGCGAACGCGCACGTCGACTTCATCCACTCGCCGCCGCAGCGGGTGCATCTCTTCCATGAGGGCCAGTTCGTCGGGCCGTTCGTCTACGGGCACCGAATACAAGCTCGACATGGACACACTCAAGCGGGTGTACTCGACCGACACCGACAAGGTGCTTCCCGATCCGCTTCTTCTGCCGCGGCGATTCCTACAAGTTTCTCGGGCCTGATCGCCGGCGACGTGCACCTGTTCTGCCCGGCCGGAAGACGGCCACGCTGTTCCTGCTCGGCACCGACCGGCTCGGCCGCGATATGCTGTCGCGCATCATCTACGGCGCGCGCATCTCGCTCACCATCGGCCTGCTCGGCATCACCGTCTCAGCTTCATTCTCGGCATCGTCATCGGCGGGCTCGCCGGCTATTATGGCGGCATTGTCGACCTTGTCGTGCAGCGCATCATCGAGGTGCTGCAGTCGATCCCCAGCATTCCGCTGTGGCTGGCGCTGGCCGCGATCATGCCGGTCGACCTGGAGCCCGCTGCTCGTCTATTTCGGCATCACCATCATCCTGGGCCTGCTCGACTGGACGGGGCTGGCGCGCGCGGTGCGCTCGAAGCTCCTGGCGTTGCGCGAAGAGGACTACGTGCTGGCGGCGCAACTGATGGGCGCCAAGCCGCCGCGCATCATCGGGCGCCATCTCATTCCGGGCTTCATGTCGCACCTCATCGCCACGGCGACGATTTCCATCCCCGGCATGATCCTGGGCGAGACGGCGCTGAGCTTCCTCGGCTTCGGCCTCAGGCCGCCGATCACCAGCTGGGGCGTCCTGCTGACGGAGGCGCAGAACATCAACGTGGTCGCGCTCTATCCGTGGCTGATGTTTCCGGTGATTCCCGTCATCCTGGTCATCCTCGCGTTCAACTTCCTCGGTGACGGACTGCGCGACGCGGCCGACCCCTATCGCTAGCAAATGGCCTGAGGCCCGGCCCGGGCGCCGGGCGGGGATGCAAAAGGTCTGGATGACCGATCACCGCCGGACGAGGAGGGGTTCAAGCGGTGCGGCGGGTGTGCCATACTCGCTCACCTGGATGGGGCGCCGCGGGGCGGCCGCTTTCGTCGCGAAGGGTTAAGGAGCCTGAACGATGCGGCGGCTTGGTCATGCGCGCATCCTGATGTACAGCCATGATACTTTCGGCCTCGGCCACCTTCGGCGCTGCCGCACGATCGCGCATGCGCTGGTCGAGCATTTCAAGGGATTGCACGTCCTGATCATTTCGGGGTCGCCGATCGCCGGCGCCTTCGATTTCCGGGCGCGGGTGGATTTCGTCAAGATCCCGAGCGTGATCAAGCTCTACAATGGCGAATACACCTCGATCGCACGCCACATCGATCTCCAGGAGACGCTGGAGATGCGCCAGTCGATCATCCGCCACACCGCCGAGTCCTATCAGCCCGACATCATGATCGTCGACAAGGAGCCGCTCGGAATGCGCGGCGAGCTGCAGGACACCTTGTCCTTCCTCAAGACCCACGGGACCACGCTGGTGCTGGGACTGCGGGACGTGATGGATTCGCCCTCGCTCCTTCAGGCCGGAGTGGGCCCGCCACAACGTCCTGAAGCGGATCGAGGCGCTTTACGACTCGATCTGGGTGTATGGCCCGGCCGATTTCTGGGACCCGCTCACCGGCTTCGACGTGCCCTCAAGCGTCAAGTCGCGGATGGTGTTCACCGGTTTCCTCGAGCGCTTCCTGCCGCACAAGTCGAACTCACAGAACCAACCGGAAGGCGATTATCTGCTCGTCACCGCCGGCGGCGGCGGCGACGGCGCCGAGCTGATGAACCAGGTGCTCGACACCTATGCCGCCTATCCCGAGCGAGCAGCGGCCGCTGCTGCTGGTGCTCGGGCCGCTGATGCCGACCGAGGAGCGCGAGCGGATCCGGGCCCGGGCCAAGGCGTTCCCGCAGGCCTCGGTGATCGAATTCGACAACCGCATGGAGGCCCTGATCGACGGCGCCAAGGCGATCGTCAGCATGGGCGGCTACAACACCTTCTGCGAGATCCTGTCGTTCGACAAGCGGGCGCTGCTGGTGCCGCGGGTGCGCCCGCGGGAGGAGCAGCTGATCCGGGCACGGCGCGCCGCCGATCTCGGCATCATCGACATGCTGGAGCCGACCGAAGCGGCCGACCCGGCAAAGCTCGCGGCAGCGCTGCGGCGGGTCTATACGCGGCCGCGGCCGTCGGAGATCGAACCGGCGCTCGAGCTCGACGGACTGTCTGCCATCTGCGATCTGGTGGACAACTGGCTCGCCCGCGATTCGCAACGCCGGCTCATCGCCGTCGAAGGCGGCCTGTAGAGCGGGCGGCATGGCGGGCAAGATCGCCGTCCTGCTCAGCTGCTATCCGCGCATGTCGGAAACCTTCGTGGCGCAGGAGCTGCTCGGCCTCGAGCGGGCCGGTCTCGACATCGAGATCATCTCGCTGATGCGACCCGAGACGGCGCGGCGGCAGCCGGTCAATGACGAGATCCGCGCCCCGGTCCACTACCTGCCCTATTCGCTGATCTTCGACCTGCCGGCCTTTGTCGCGGCCTGGCGGCGGCAGCGGCGGCAGGCACGTTACGGGGCGGCGTTCGCCGTCTTCCGCCGCGATCTCCGGCGCGACTTCACCAGCGGCCGCATCCGGCGCTTCGCTCAGGCGCTGGTGGTGGCCGACCGACTGGCGCCGCGCTACAACCGCCTACACGCCAACTTCATCCACAAGCCGGCAACGGTTGCGGATTATGTCGGGCTGCTCACCGGCCTCGCATGGACGTGCTCGGCCCACGCCAAGGACATCTGGACCGAGCCCGAATGGGATCTGCGGCAGAAGCTCGAGCGGCTCCAGTGGGTGGTGGCATGCACCCGCCACGGGGTCGATCGGCTGCGGGCGCTCGCCGCCGATCCCTCCCGCGTTCACCTCAGCTATCACGGTCTCGACCTGGCGCGGTTCGCGCCCCTCGCCGGATCCCGCCCGCCGAGAACCGGCGCCGACGCGGCGGACAGCCTGACCATTCTCGCCGTCGGGCGGACGGTGCCGAAGAAGGGTTTCGACACGCTGCTGCAGGCGCTGGCGCTGCTGCCCCCCGAGCTTGCGTGGCGGCTCGACCATATCGGGTCCGGCGGCGAGTCCGAGATGCTGCAGGCGGCGGCCCGGACGCTCGGCATTGCCGACAGGATCGACTGGCTCGGCACGCTCGACCAGCCGCAGGTGCTGGAACATTACCGCCGCGCCGATCTCTTCGTGCTGCCCTGCCGGATCGCGGCCGATGGCGACCGCGACGGCCTGCCGAATGTCCTGGTCGAGGCAGCAAGCCAGCGGCTGGCGATCGTCTCGACGACGGTGGCGGCCATTCCCGAACTGATCAGGGACGGTGCTGAGGGCCTGCTGGTGCCGCCCGCCGATCCGGCGCGGCTGGCGGCGGCGCTGCTGCGGCTGGCACGGGATCCGGAACTGCGCGACATGCTCGGGCGCAATGCCGAGCGGCGGGTGCGGTCGGAGTTCGATCATCATGGCAGCATCGCCTTCCTCATGGCGCTGTTCGACGGCAGACGAGCGGCCGCGTAATGGCCGCGCCGCGAATCCTGCTCCATGTCCAGCACCTCCTCGGCATCGGCCATCTCGCGCGGGCGAGCCACATCGCCCAGGCTCTCCAGCGCCGCGGCCTCGGCCCGGTCATGGTGACGGGCGGGCTGCCCGTCCCCGGCTTCCCGCCGCCCGGCATTGCCCATGTCGAACTGCCGCCGCTCAGGGCGGCAGAGGGATTCGCCTCCCTGATCGCTGCCGACGGCGCGGCTGCCACGCCGGCCTTTCTGGCGGCGCGCCGCGACCGCCTGGTCGGGTTCCTGCATTCGGCGGCGCCGCAGCTGATCGTGATCGAGGCCTTTCCGTTCGGTCGCCGGCAGATGCGCTTCGAGCTGCTGGCGCTGCTCGAGGCGGCCCGGGCGATGACCCCGAGGCCGATGGTCGCGGTGTCGGTGCGCGACATCGTCCAGCCGTCCAGCAAAACCGGTCGCGTGGCCGAGGTGCTGCGCACCCTCGATCTCTATTTCGACCACGTGCTGGTGCATGGCGATCCGCAACTGGCCCGGCTCAGCGACAGCTTCCCGGCCGAGCCGCGGATCAGGCCGCCGGTCAGCTATACCGGCCTCGTCACCGGCGGGGCGGTCGCTGCGGCGGGGGACCAGTTCGACGTGATCGTCTCGGCCGGCGGCGGCGCGGCGCAGGGCCGCCTCCCCGCGATGGCGCTCGCCGCCAGGGCGCAGTCGCCGCTTGCCGAAGCGCGCTGGCTCTTCGTCACCGGTCCCAACGCGCCGGACGGGCTGATCGACTCGCTCCGGTCGGCGCTGCGCCCCGGCGATCTGGCAGTGCCGTTCCGCAGCGATTTTCCGAGCCTTCTCGCCGCGGCGCGCCTGTCGATCTCGCAGGCGGGCTACAACACCTGCGGCGATCTTCTGCGGTCGGGCTGCCCATCGGTGCTCGTGCCCTTTGCCGCAGGGGGCGAGCGTGAGCAGACGCTGCGCGCCGCGCGACTGGCCGAACGTGGGCTTGCTGTGGTGATTGCCGAGGCCAGCCTCGAACCGGCCGCGCTGGCCGCGGCAATGGCGCGTGCGCTCGCCGCCGGCCGTCGCAGCGAGGGGCCAGGCATCGATCTCGGCGGAGCCGACAACACGGCGGCGCTGGTCGAGCGGATGATCAGCGTCGGCCGATCAGCATGAAGCGGGTGTAGTTCTTGAGCTTGAGTTCGCCGGAATAGACGAGGCGCGACAGCGCGGCGGTGTCAGCGAAGTGCTGCAGCGAGCGCTCGATGTTCACATGGCCGGGTTCGCCGGCATAGTTGTTGGACTGGAGCAGCACCGGCATGCCCGGCGGCAGGAGGGCGAGCCAACCCCGAAGATCGGGAATGTGCTCGCAGCTGGTATTGATCACGAGATCGGGGCGCCCCTCGCCGCGATGGTAGTCAAGGCCGTACATGTCGGCTGCAACGGTCGAGAACCGGCCGGCGGCCACGGCCTCGGCATTGAGGGTCTCGGCCACCCGGGCAACCGCCGGGTCGACGTCGATGCTGGTGACATGACCGATGGCGAAGCGCCGGTCATCGAGCAGGATGGCGGCGAGCACGCCATACCACCCACCAAGGATCCAGACGGAGGCAAATGCCGGTCCGAGATGGTTAAAGAGCGCATCGCGGGCCCAGATTTTGCAGGCGACCTGCTTGTGGTTGAAAGCAATGTCGAGCGCCGCATCGGGAAAGGCCGCCACCGTTGTCGCCAGGGACGCGACAAGCGGGCTTGCCGTAAAGCTTGCCACCCCACGTAGCAGGTCGAAGGCATAGTCAATCCGCCCGGGGTCCGGGCGGCCGTCCTGAGCAGCGGATTTCCGTGGCGATTCAGTGGCGTTGGCCATTTTGACCTTGTATGCTCCGGCCGCGAGCGGTGCAACACGCCCCCTCGGTCAGCGAAACACATGGCGTCGAAGCAGTTGGAGACATCCCCGGCACAGCGAGGGCCGATGGCCGGCATCTCGCATCTGGCAGGCCCGGCAGCGCCCGTGCGGCAGCTGCTGGCAGCCTATTTCGTGCGCGATTGCCCTCACATTGTCGAAATCGGCGGCCATCTCAATCCGGTGACCCCGTTTCTCACTCACCATCCGGAATCGGTCCTGGTAGTCGATCCCAAGGCCGCGCCCCACGCCGCGGACAGGCTGCATGGGCAGCCCTGTCGCGTGCGTCATGTGGCGCGCAAGTTCCAGGAGTTGCGTTTCGAGCTTGCGCCGCACAGCTACGGGCTGGTCATGCTTGGCTATTCGCTGAAGCAGGCCGGCGGCCGGGAGGCGCTCGGCAGCAAGCTCCTCGATCTGGTCGATCATGCCCTGAAGGTGGTCATCGAGTGGGCGCCCCGCCTCGAACGGGCGGCGCTGCAGGTGCCCCATCTGCTGAACCGGCCGAATCTCAGGCAGATCTGCGGCATCGATTTCGCCCTCGAGGACGGGACCATCGAGCACTCGCCTTATGGTCAGCGGCGCCTTGTCGTGCTCGAGCCCGTCCGCACCGGCAGCATCTGAAGGGTCCATGGACAGCAGTCTACTTCGCTATATCTGGACGCATACCAGGGCACCGCAGCTGTGGATCCTGGCGGTGGTGCTTGCCTCCATGCCGACCTATTTCTGGTCGCTCGACCTGCCCAAATACATCGTCAACGGCCCGATCCAGGGGCGCGGCTTCGAGAACCCGGAGGACACCCAGACTTTCATGAAGCTGTCGCTGTCGGCGCCGTCGTGGCTGCCGATCTCGGGCTCGGTGGAGCTGTTCGGTGGCTTCGAGCTGACGCGGGTGCAGATGCTGTTCGCGCTGAGCTGCGTGTTCCTGTTCCTGGTCATCATCAACGGCCTGTTCAAATATTACATCAACACCTACAAGGGCCGGCTCGGCGAGCGGATGCTGCGGCGCATCCGCTTCGATCTGCTCGATCGCGTGCTCCGCTTCCCCATCAATCAGTTCAAGCGGGTGAAGTCGGCAGAAGTCGCGAGCATGGTGAAGGACGAGGTCGAGCCGCTGGGCGGCTTCATCGGCGATGCCTTCGTCCAGCCGGTGTTCCTCGGCGGCCAGGCGCTCACCGCGATGCTGTTCATCCTGGTGCAGAATGTCTGGCTTGGCCTGATCGCGGCCGGGATCATCGGGGTGCAGTTCGTCCTCATCCCCCGGCTGCGGCGGCGGTTGATCGTGCTGCAGAAGGAGCGCCAGATCACCGCCCGGGAGCTCGCCGGGCGAGTCGGCGAGATCGTCGAGGGGATCACCGCCGTCCACACCAACGACACGTCGAACTACGAACGGGCCGATGCGAGCGACCGGCTGGCGAAGATCTACGACATCCGCTTCGAGCTCTATCAGCGGAAGTTCTTCGTCAAGTTCCTGAACAATTTCCTCGCCCAGCTGACGCCGTTCCTGTTCTATGCGGTGGGCGGCTATTTCGCTCTCAGGGGCACCCTCGATGTCGGGCAGCTGGTGGCGGTGATCTCGGCCTACAAGGATCTGCCGTCGCCGATCAAGGAGCTGATCGACTGGGACCAGCAGCGCCTCGACGTGCAGGTCAAGTTCAGCCAGGTGGTCGAGCAGTTCACCGTCGAGGAAATGCTGGACCGCCGGCTGCAGTCGCCGCATCCCGAGCCAGTGCCGCCGCTGACCGAACCGGTTTCGACCAACAATCTTTCCGTCGCCGACGATACCGGGGCGCGGCTCCTCGAGAGCACGACCATCACCATCAATCCGGGCGAGCGGATCGCGCTGGTCGGCAGCGTCAATTCAGGCGCCGAGACGGTGGCCGAGGTGCTGGCGCGGCTGATCATGCCGACAGTCGGCAAGGCATCGGTCGGCAAGGACAACATCCTCGAGCTGCATGAGGCGGTCACCGGACGGCGGTTCGCCTATGGCTCGTCCGACACGTTCCTGCCGCAGGGAACGGTACGCGACACCCTGCTCTATGTGCTCAAGCATGCGCCGCTGCGCCCGCTTCCGCAGGATGCAATGCCGGATCGGAACATCGAGCGCTTCGCGCATGAGGCGCGGCGCGCCGGCAACAGCGATCTCGACATCCATGCCGACTGGATCGATTACGAGTCGGCGGGAGCCGATGGGCCAGACAGCATTCTCGCCGTCATCAAGCGGGTGCTGAAGGTGTGCGGCCTCGCCGACGACATCTTCGATCTCGGGCTGCGCGGCACGATCCGGCCGGATGACAATCCGGAACTCGCCGAGCGGGTGGTCGAGGCGCGCCACGAGCTGAGACGCCGGCTCGGCGCGCCGGAGCTTGCGCATCTCGTCGAGCCATTCGCCGCCGATGCCTACAGCCGCCAGGCGACGGTTGCGGAAAATCTGCTGTTCGGCACGCCGGTCGGGCCGATCTTCAACGACGCGCAACTGGCGAGCAACGCCTATCTCAAGGCCGTGCTCAAGGAGAACGGGCTCGATCAACAGCTGTTCGAGATCGGTCGCCAGATCGCCGCGACGACGCTCGAGCTGTTCGAGGATCTGCCGCCAGGGCATCCGTTCTTCGAGCAGCTCAGCTTCATGACGGCCGACCAGATCCCGGACTATCAGATGGCGCTGCAGCGGTTGCAGGGCGTAGCCTTCGGCGATGCCTCGCAAGCCGACCGCAACATGATCATCCGCCTGACCTTCGCCTATATCGAGCCGCGGCACCGCCTGGGACTTCTCACCGACGAGGTGATGGGCAAGATCGTCGATGCACGCCATCGCTTCCATGACGGCCTGCCGCCGGAGCTCCAGGGTGCCATAGAGTTCTATGACGATGCCCGCTACAATGGCTCGGCGAGCATCCAGGACAACCTCCTGCTCGGTCGGATTGCGTATGGCGTCGCCGGCGGGACCGAGAGAGTGCTGAAGATCGTCAGGACGCTGATCTCGGAAATGAACCTGGTCGACAGCATTTTCGATATCGGGCTCGAATACAATATCGGCAGCGGCGGCAAGCGGCTGACGGCGGTCCAACGGCAGAAGCTGGCGGTGGCCCGGGTGCTCCTCAAGCGGCCGGACTATGCGATTTTCAACCGGCCGCTGGCGGCCCTCGATCTCAGGGCCCAGGAGGAGATCATCGACCGCGTGCTGAAGGAGCTGGCGAGCGGCCCGCATCCGACTGCGGTGGTCTGGGTTGTCGGAAATCCGACACTTGCCCGCTTCTTCGAGCGGGTGACGGTGTTCGATCAGGGGCGGTTGGTAGAGGATGGCCATCCAGGCGAGCTGGCGGAGCGGAACGGAACCTATGCCCGACTGGTTGCGTGATCGCCGCGGCGGGTGGAGAATGGACGCATGATCCTCAAGGACGAAGTCGAACTGCTGCGGCGGGTGCCGCTGTTTGCCGGAGTCGAGCCGACCAAGCTCAAGCTCCTGGCGTTCACCTCCGACCGGATGAGCTTCGATCCTGGTCAGATCCTGTTCGAGCAGGGCGATGCCGGCGATGCCGCCTATGTGGTGCTGAGCGGCAGCGCCGAGGTGCTGGTGAACCGCGCCGGCTCGCAGATCAAGGTCGCCGATCTCGAGAAGAATGCCATCGTCGGGGAGATTGCCATTCTCTGCGATGTGCCGCGCACCGCTACGGTTCGGGCGCATGACCGGCTTGATACGCTCAGGATCAGCAAGGACCAGTTCCTGCGGCTCCTCGCCGAGTTCCCCGACATCGCCATCGAGATCATGCGGGTCCTGGCGGATCGGTTGGGCCGCACGACAGCGGAACTGAGCGAGGCGCGGGCGCAGCTGTCGCGCCGCGGCTGACAGGCTTTCCTCATCCTCACCGGCAAAAGAGGGCGTGGCGCGGGAAGCCGCGTCGTGGCAGACTGGTGCCGCCATAGACGAGGTGCGTGACGTGTCCGGAGGGGTGGTGTCCACTTTTTCGCAATCATGCGCCCGGGAGGGGGACCCATGCCGGAACTGACTTTCCGTCAACGCTGGTTGAGCGCGCCATTGCTGTCATGGGTTCGGCGGGTGCTGCCGGCGATGTCGGAGACCGAACGCGAGGCGCTCGCTGCCGGAACCGTGTGGTGGGATGCCGAGCTGATGCGCGGCAACCCGCAATTCGACCGCCTCCTCGGCATGCCCGAGCACCGTCTCACGCCCGAGGAGCGGGCGTTCATCGAAGGCCCGGTGGAGGAGCTCTGCCGCAAGATCGACGACTGGCGCATCACTTTCGAGGAGCGCGACATCCCGCAGCCAATCTGGGACCAGCTCAAGCGCGACGGTTTTCTCGGCCTGATCATTCCGAAGGCTTATGGCGGCAAGGGCTTTTCCGCCACCGCCAATTCCGAGATCGTGCTGAAGATCGCCTCGCGCGGGCCCTCGGCGGCGGTGGCGGTGATCGTGCCGAACTCGCTCGGGCCGGGCGAGCTCCTGATGCTGTTCGGCACCGAGGAGCAGAAGAGATATTGGCTGCCGCGGCTGGCCGACGGACGGGAGATCCCGGCCTTCGCGCTCACCAGCCTCGATGCCGGATCGGATGCCGCGTCGATGACCGACTGCGGCGTGGTCGCCTGGGGCGAGGTCGACGGCAAGCGCACGCTCGGCATGCGCGTCAACTGGGCCAAGCGCTATATCTCGCTCGGGCCGATCTGCACGGTGCTCGGCCTCGCCTTCCGGCTCTTCGATCCCGACCATATTCTCGGCGATCAGGAGGATCTCGGCATCACCGTGGCGCTGGTGCCCTCGCGGACCCCCGGCATCGAGATCGGACGGCGGCACTATCCGAGCCTGCAGGCCTTTCCCAACGGGCCCAATTTCGGCCATGACGTGTTCGTGCCGATGGAGTGGATCATCGGCGGCCAGGAGCAGGTCGGCCAGGGCTGGAAGATGCTGGTGACGGCGCTCGCCGCCGGACGCGGCATCATGCTGCCGGCGATGTCGGTGGCGGCGATGAAGGTCGCGGCCTTTTCGAGCGGCGCCTATGCGCGCATCCGCGAGCAGTTCAACCTGCCGGTGTCACGCTTCGAGGGCATCCAGGAAGTGGTCGGGCGCATCGCTTCCGACACCTACCGGCTCGACGCGGCGCGTCGGCTGACCCTGCAGGCCATCGATGCGGGCGAGAAGCCGGCGGTCATCTCGGCAATCATGAAATATCACGCCACGGAGGGTATGCGCCGGTCGGTCAATGGCGCCATGGACGTGCATTCCGGCAAGGCGGTGATCGACGGACCCAAGAACTATCTCGGCTCGGCCTATCGAGCGGCGCCGATCGCCATCACGGTCGAGGGCGCCAACATCATGACGCGCTCGCTGATGATCTATGGCCAGGGATCGCTGCGCTGTCATCCGTTCCTGCAGCAGGAGATCGAGATCGCGCAGGATGCCGATCACGGGCGGGCGGTGGTCGATTTCGACGAGGTGGCATGGCGGCATGCCGGCTTCACCACCATGACGCTGCTCAGGGCAATCGGCCGGTCCTGGACGTTCGGGCGGCTGTCGGCGGCGCCGGTCGATGGGCCGACGGCGCGGCATTTCCGTCAGATCAAGCGGCTGTCGGCAGCGCTGGCGCTGGCCAGCGAAGCGGCGATCGTGACGCTCGGCGGCGCGCTCAAGCGGCGCGAGATGCTGTCGGCACGGCTCGGCGATACGCTGTCGGAGCTCTACATCGCCTCGGCCACGCTGAAACGGTTCGAGGATACCGGCCGGCCAAGCGCCGACCTGCCGCTCGTGCATCATGCGGCCGAGACCAGCCTCCACGCTGCGGAGGCCGCGCTCGGCGACCTGATCGCCAATTTCCCGAACCCTGCAGTGCGGCTGCTGCTCAGGGCGGCGCTGATGCCGTTCGGGGTGGTGTGCGGCAAGCCTTCGGATGTGCTGACGCAGGCGGCGGCGGCGGCGGTCAGCGAGCCGACGGCGACGCGCGACCGACTCACCAGCGGCATTTTCGCGCCGCGCGACAGCGAGCTCGGCAAGCTCGACCAGGCCTTCCGTTTGATGTGCGAGCTCGAGCCCCTCCGCCAGGAGATGCGGCGCGCCAGGGTCAGAACGGCGGAGGAGGCGGTGGCGAAGGGCATGCTGTCGGCCAATGAAGCGGAGCGCATGCGGGAAGCGCTGGCGCTGGTCCGGGAGGTGTCGAGCGTCGATGATTTCGCGCCCGAGGAGCTGCTGCCGCAGCGCAGCGCAGTGGCACGATCGGCGGCAGCCTGAGCGATGGAGCGGTCGGAGCAGAGCACAGGGCGGCCGGTCTTCATCGTCGATGGCGCGCGCACGCCCTTCATCAAGGCGCAGAACAAGCCGGGCCCGTTCACCCCGGTCGATCTCGCCGTCGAGGCGGGGCGGCCGCTGCTCGAGCGCCAGCCCTTCGACCGGCGGCATTTCGACGAGGTGATACTCGGCTGCGTCAATGTGCACCCGGACGAGGTCAATCCGGGCCGGGTGGCGGGCTTGCGGCTCGGGCTCGGCATCGAGGTTCCCGGCTGGACGGTGCAGCGCAACTGCGCCTCGGGGCTGCAATCGATCGACAGCGGATTCCGGGCGATCGCCCAGGGCCTCGCCGATCTGGTGCTGACGGGCGGGACCGAGGCCCTGTCGCATGCCCCGCTGCTGTTTTCCAGCGATGCGGCCGGCTGGTTCGGCAGCATGGCGAGCGCCCGCACCACCATGCAGAGGCTGCAAAGGCTGACGGCGTTCCGACCCGCTCATCTCAAGCCGTCGATCGGGCTGGTGCGCGGCCTCACCGACCCGGTGGTCAAGCTCAATATGGGCCAGACGGCGGAGGTGCTGGCGCACCGGTTCGACATCTCGCGCGAGGAGATGGACGCCTATGCTCTCGAGAGCCATCGGCGCCTCGCAAAAGCGCAGGCGGACGGGCATATCGAGGAGCTCGTGCCGATGATCGACCGCAAGGGCGTGCTGTTCGACCATGATGACGGCGTGCGCCCCGAAAGCAGCATGGCCGATCTCGCCAAGTTGCGGCCGGTGTTCGAGCCGCCATTCGGCAAGGTCACCGCCGGCAACTCGTCGCAGATCACCGACGGCGCGAGCTGGGTGATTCTCGCCTCCGAGCCGGCAGTCGCGCGGTTCAAGCTGGAGCCGATGGCCCGCATCGTCGATTGCAACTGGGCAGGCCTCGATCCGAGCGTGATGGGGCTCGGGCCGGTGCTGTCGATGGTGCCGATGATCCGCCGCAACGGGCTCAGCCGCAGCGACATCGGCGCTTTCGAACTCAACGAGGCGTTCGCCGCCCAGGTGCTCGCCTGCCAGCGCGCGCTCGATGAGAGGCAATTCTGCCGCGACATTCTCGGGCTTGATGAACCGGTCGGCGCGATCGCGATGGACATCCTCAATGTCGACGGTGGCGCCATCAGCCTTGGTCACCCGGTCGGGGCGAGCGGCAACCGCATCACCCTTCACCTCATCCATGTGATGCGGCGCCTCAAGGCCCGGCACGGGGTCGCCACCGCCTGCATCGGCGGTGGGATGGGCGGTGCTGCCTTGCTCGAGTTGATGTGAGGCTGCACCCCGATGCGTGAAATCGATCCGATCCGCCATGCCGCTCTTGCAGCGCTCGCCCATGACCCGCTGACGGTCGGCGTCCCGGCCGAGCCCCAGCCCGAAACCGACCTGCATTTCCGCAATTGGCGCTGGCTCATCGACCGCGACGGCATTGGCTGGGCCCTGCTCGACAAGCCGGGCTCGAGCGTCAACACGCTGTCCGAGGAGGTGTTGAGCGAGTTCGATGCCCTGCTCGGCCTCATGGAGCAGCTGCAGCCGAAAGGGCTCGCAATCCGCTCGCTCAAGCCGTCGGGCTTCATCGCCGGGGCCGAGATCCGCGAATTCGCCGACATGGTCGACGAGCAGATCATCGCCGAGCGGATCGGCAAGGGCCTGGCGGTGCTCGACCGGCTGGAGGGTCTGCCCTTCCCTTCGGTGGCGCTGATCCATGGCTTCTGCCTGGGCGGCGGCCTCGAACTGGCGCTGGCGGCAGGCTATCGCATTGCGACCAGGGAGGCGCGGCTCGGTTTTCCCGAGGTGATGCTCGGACTTCATCCCGGGCTCGGCGGCACCTGGCGGTCGCTGCGCATCGCCGATCCCGTCGCGGCAATGACCATGATGGTGGGCGGGAGCCCGGTGTCGGCCGATCGGGCGCGCCGCGCCGGGCTCGTCGATGCGGTGACCGAGGAGCGGCATTTTGCAACGGCGCTGCGCCAGGCGGTGGCCGGCAAGGTGAAAAAGAACCGGGTGAGCAATCTCGTGAGCCGGGCGGCCGGCTTTGCGCCCGCCCGCTCGGCCATGGCGCGCCGCATGCGCAGCGAGGCGGAGCAGAAGGCGCGGCCGGCGCATTATCCCGCACCCTACGCCATGATCGAGCTGTTCCGCGACGATTACGGTAACTGGCCGGCGATGCGGCGGGAAGAGACGCGCAGCTTTGCTCATCTCATGGTGGGCGAGACATCGCACAATCTGGTGCGCTGCTTCTTTCTGCGCGAGAAGCTCAAATCCTATGCCAAGGGGCTCGAACACGGCATCAATCGGGTGCATGTGGTGGGAGCCGGCGTGATGGGCGGCGACATTGCGGCGGTGGCGGCGCTGCGCGGCTTCTTGGTGACGCTCGAAGACCGCGAGCCGCGGCTGATCGCGCCGGCCATCGGCCGCGCCAACAAGCTGTTCGAGCGTCGCATCCGCAACGAGGGCGATCGGCGGGCGGCGCTCGACCGGCTGACGCCGGATCCGGCCGGCTCGGGACTTGCCAGCGCCGATCTGGTGATCGAGGCGGTGCCGGAGCGCGTCGAGATCAAGGCGCAGGTCTTCGCCCGCTGCGAGGCGGCGATGCGGCCCGACGCCATCCTGGCCACCAACACCTCGGCGCTGCTGCTCGAGACGCTGATGGCGGGGTTGAAGCGGCCGGAGCGGTTCTGCGGCGTTCATTTCTTCAATCCGGTGCCGCAGATGCCACTGGTCGAGATCGTCGAGCATGGCGGGCTCGATGCGGGCGTGCGCGGACGCGTGCTGTCCTTCATCACGGCGCTGGACAAGCTGCCCTTGCCGGTCAAATCGCGGCCAGGCTTCCTGGTCAATCGCGTGCTCACGCCGTATCTGATGGAGGCGTTCATCGCCTATTCCGAGGGGGTCAAGCCGGAGGTGATCGACCAGGCGGCGGTCGATTTCGGCATGCCCATGGGACCGCTCGAGCTCGCCGACACGGTGGGCCTCGATGTGGCGTTGCATGTGGCGGAGAACCTGAAGAACGCGCTCCCCAATTCATTCCCGGAAATCCCGGACTGGTTCCGCAAGCTGGCCGCCGACGGCAAGCTCGGCAAGAAGACCGGCAAGGGCATCTATCAATGGAAGGACGACAAGCCGGTGAGGCAGCGTCCGCCGGGATCGCCGGACCTCGACCTCGAGGACCGGCTCATTCTCCCCCTCGTCAATGCCGCGGTCGAATGTTTGGGCGAGAGGATCGTCGAGGACGTCGATGCGGTCGATGCCGGGCTGGTGTTCGGCGCCGGCTTCCCGCCGTTTCGCGGCGGCCCCATCCATTATGCCGAGGCACGCGGCGTCGGCGATGTGCTGCACGCGCTCAGGCAGCTGCAGACGCGCTATGGCGCGCGGTTCGGGGCAAGCCTCGGCTGGGAGGCCCTGATGCCGAAATGAGCGGCACCAGGGCTGGCCAGTGGATCAAGCGAAATCGACCTGGAATGTCGATGAAAGATCATTTTTCACGGCGCCGAGGAGTTCTTCAAAGATTTTCTGTTCAATGGAGCGTTTGTGGATATCGTATCCCTGATCTTGGAGCTTGGTCAGATGGTTCATAAGACTGTCGAGCAACGCGGTTTCGAATTTTTGAGAGTCGATATTTTTTAATTTAAATTCCCCGCTCGGGGTGATGCGATAGAGGAAGAAGGCTCTCCCAAATCGGAAAACATGTCCACGGCAGTTTTTATAGACTTCTTTGTGTATAACGTATGTTATTTGTGCCATAAACTTTGGAAGTCTTGAGTTGCGCGGAATATTGTGTATCTTCATATACGGTTTATTATTGAAAATCACCCAGCTGGCGAATATGCTTTTCTCGGACTGTTTCGGGTTTGATTTGGCGATGACAGGCGTCATCACGTTCTGCTCTGCCTGCACCACCCATTGCTTCAGGCGTTGTATTTCGTCTTCCTTAAGCGCTCCGCTTTCTAGGGGCGGCGAAAACTTAATTCCTACGCCACCTCCTGGTTCTCTCTTGTATTTCAAGGTGTAGCGGTGCCAAACGTCGTTCTGCGACAACTTCTCCAATATCCAGAGCTTTAGTTCCCCGCGTTTCGCTGCATCGTCATAGGGAACGTCGGACGAACAGCGAAATGATTTAAACGGGCCGGCTCCGACTTTCCTAAATTTGGGACCATCCAAAGCAAGATTCTCGTCAGCAAAGAGATCGACCTTCTCATTGTTATTTTTCTCCAACGCCGAATACGCCTCGAAGTCGATCTTCAAATATTCCTCGTATTCCTCGAGATCGATCTTCGAATATTCATCGAGGTCAGCAATCGTCTTCCCAACTTCTTCTTCCGCGGTCGATCGCCGTTGCGTTTCCCGCGCCGGCGGCGTCAACTCCCTTCTTGGAGTTCCGCGGGCTTCAATCGAAGTTCCAGTCCCCATGGCTCTTCCTCCGTTGCAGACGATCGTTGAAGCAGGATGTTTCCAGTCAGTCATCGAGATCGATGATGGGTTCGTCCGCTTCGTTTACCCCGAGCCTGGAGAGGACCAGCTTTTTGACCGTCTTAGCGAAATCGGGATTGGCTGCAATCTCATCCTGCGTCATGCCGTCAATCTCCCACCTACGCAACTCCCGGGCGATGCAGAAAAAGATAACATCGTAAACATCTCCCGCTCTACTTCCGTTCTTGGTCTCCGGTTTACCTGAGACCTTAAGATGCGTACTGTTTTCTCCAAACCGTTTTGACGAAAATTTCTTGGTATCTACGGCCTTTACTTTCCGTTTTTCTACAAATAATTGACACATCAAGTCAGTTGCTATATGGGCAACCTCTTTCGAGAGTGCTGAACCTGGCGTGATATTTGCCAAATGGATCCAAAATCCCTGAAGTTTTGCAATCTTGAACTTAGGGATAAGATTTTCATTCGCGAACTCAAGGCCCCCCATGCCGATCATCCTTGGCACCTTCTTAGTGCCGCATGACAAATCATGCTCAGTGATTGTAATCTCGCCGAGGTGATCGAATTTCGCAATTTCTTCACCGGTATACCCATTATTTGTGAGAAAATTGAGATTTGCACAGATCTTATGCATGGCATCTTGAAAATCTGTTTGTAGTGAAACAATATCCATTGACTTATCACACCATGGATATTCAATAATCTTGCTCACATTCGAAAATCCTTTCGATTCACATGGCACGTTCTTAAACTCGCCCGCGGGTGCACAATATGTCTCTCTTAAATAGTTCACGACGCAAAATCTTAGGACCGGCGCGGGCAGAAGCTCAGGGTCGAGTTCGTCAAAATCACAGGAGAATTTAAAACCGTCGATATCGTGGGTTACGGTGACGGCCTTTAGGTTAAGGTGGGTCTTCTCCGGAGCTATGCGTTCGAGTTTGCCCAGGAAGGCGGCAAGCTTCGAGGCGCTCCGTTCCCAATCCAGCACCGGCTCTTTCGGCACGAACCTGACAATCAACTTGCCGGCTTCATTCTCGCCGAATTCCACATGATAGTGCTTGCTGCTGTCGCGCTTCAGCACTGGTTTCAGATTGCTCCTGATCCAACCGCCATGCGCTGATCTATAATCCACCTCAAGGTGGCAGCGAAACGAGCCTCCGACGCCATCCCTCCAGTCATAGGTGACCTTCGGCAGGTGATAGCCGACCTCCGCCAGGGCGTATTCCTCAAAGTCGAGCTTGTCGCTGGATTCGGATCGCTCCGACTTTTGGTATGGCGCCAATTCGCTCACCGACCCTTCAAGCGAACTCTCCACGTCCTGCCGCCGCGGAGAGTTGGGTGGTGCCGATGTGGGCGGCGAGGCGGTTCGGGACGTGGTCCGTGTGGTCCGCGGTGAAGATTGCCTGTCGGTCGAAACGTTATGTCCCATGGAATGCTCCCCCTGTGAGCGCGCAGTTGCCGAGGTGGGGTTTTGCAAGAGACGCAGCCGGGCCATTGTGCCGAACGGCACAGAGACCGGAAAATTTTTGCGTTCAGTCCTTCGCCCGGCTGGCATGGACCGGCGGCAGGCGGTCGCGCCAGGGCATGGCCTGCTCGAGGGCGGCGCCGAGCGCGATCAGGAGATGATCCTCCGATGGGCGGGCGCCGAGCTCGAGGCCGATCGGCAAGCCGTTCGAATGCTGGGCCAGCGGCAGCGACAGGGCGGGCGCGCCGGCGACGTTGTACATGAAGCAGTACTGCACCGGCTTTTCGGAATGGACCATCCATTCCATCAGGCTCATGTCCTTGATGTTCATGCCATAGGGCCCGAGCGGCGGCGCCGTCTCGGCGCAAGTCGGCGTCAGCAGCACGTCATGGCGGGTGAAGAAGGCGCCAAGCTCGCGGCGGCTGGCATTGAGCCAGTCGAGGCCGTCGAGAAAGCGATGGGGGTCCATGCTCTTGGCGAGCTTGTAGGTCTCCCAGGTGACCGGCTCGAGCGTGTCGGGACCGGGGGTGCGGCCGGTCTTGGAACCGAGCTGGTCGAGCCACCGGTCGAAGCCGAAAAACCAGATCCAGACCATCTCCTTCGATGCCTGCTCCTGATCGAAGGGAATGTCGGCCTGTTCGACATGATGACCCATGTCCTCGAGGACCTTGGCGGTGCGGCGCACGGCAGCGGCGATTTCGGGATCGAGCGGGGCATCGAAAAACGGCTTCACCGAATAGGCGATACGCAGCGGCTCCAGCGAACGTTCGAGCCATTGGCGGTAAGGCCCCGGCGGCTTGGCGGGAACGAAGGGATCGCCGGGCTGCGGCACGGCCAGGCAGTCGAGCAAGGCTGCGGTGTCGCGCATGGTGCGGGTCTGGGCAAAGGTCATGGCGAGGCCGTGGCCACCCTCGGACAGCCGCGGGCCGGCCGAGACCCGGCCGCGCGACGGCTTGAGCCCGATGCCGCCGCACCAGGCGGCAGGGATGCGGATCGAGCCGCCAATGTCGGAACCATGGGCGAGCGGCACGAGCCCGGCGCTCACCGCGGCAGCACCCCCGCCGGTCGAGCCGCCGGCCGACCGCCCGGACATCCACGGCGTGTGGGTGGCGCCGTAAAGGAGGTTCTCCGAGGACGACGCCATGGAAAATTCCGGGGTGTTGGTGCGGCCGATGATGTTGAGCCCGGCGGCCCGCAGCAGCTTCGCGTAATTGGTGTCGACCTCGGCAACAAGCCCGGCGCACAGGCGCGAGCCGAACTCGATCTTGCGGCCCTTCTCATGGCCGCCGACATCCTTGATGAGAAACGGCACGCCACGAAACGGCCCGCTGCCGAGCGCCGATTCGTCCACCAGATCGACGCGGTCGTGATAGAGCTCGATGACGGCATTGATCTCAGGGTTGATGGCCGCGATCGCATCGGCGGCAACATTCGCCAGCTCGCGCGGAGTGATCTCGGCGCGCTTCACAAGCTCGGCCAGGCCGAGAGCGTCATGGCGGGCATATTCGTCGATTCGCATGTCGGCACCGTTGCGTTAGTGGTCGTGGCCTAACCCCTAGCGCAACACGAAGGGATCGGCGAGGGGAACATCGGAGGTGTTGATCCACACCGCCTTGGTGCGCGTGTAATCATAGACGGTATCGAGGCCGCCCTCGCGGCCATAGCCGGTCAGCCGGTTGCCGCCGAACGGCACGATCGGCGATACCGCGCGGTAGGTGTTGACCCACACGATCCCCGAGCGCAGGCGGGCGATCATCCGGTGGGCGCGGGCGAGATTGGTGGTGAACACGCCGGCGGCGAAGGCATACTGGCTGTCATTGGCGAGACGCAACGCCTCGGCCTCGTCGCGGAAGGTCAGAACCGACAGCACGGGGCCGAACAGCTCCTGGCGCACGCAGGCGATTTCGGGGCTCGGCACGGCAATCACCGTCGGCTCATAGTAGAAGCCGCCCGGAAAGCCGGATGGCGCCCTGCCCCCGGTCATCAGTTTTGCCCCCTGCTCGATGCTCTCGGACACGATTGCGCCGATGCGCTCGCGCTGGCGTCGGGTGGCGAGCGGCCCCATCTCGGTTGCCGGATCGAGCGGCGGACCGATGCGGATGGCGCGGGCGCGCTCGCTCAGCCGGGCGATGAAGGCGTCGGCCATCCCATGCTCGACCAGCAGGCGGGAGCCGGCGACGCAAGACTGGCCGGTGGCGCCGAAAATGCCGGCGACCACGCCATTGGCCGCGGAATCGATATCGGCGTCGGCGAAGATGATGATCGGCGACTTGCCGCCGAGCTCCAGCGTGGTGACGGCGAAATTCTCGGCGGTGTTGCGCACCACATGGCGCGCCGTTTCGGGTCCGCCGGTAAAAGCGACACGCGACACCAGCGGGTGCGAGGTCAAGGTCGCGCCGCAGTCATTGCCGAAGCCGGTGATGACATTGACGACGCCCTTGGGAAAGCCCGCCTCCTCGATCAGCCTGGCGAAATGGAGAAGCGGCGCCGGCCCGTCCTCGGAGGCCTTGAGCACCACGGTGTTGCCGGCCGCCAGCGCCGGCCCGACCTTGGCGGCCGACAGGAAGAGCTGGTTGTTCCAGGGCACTATTGCGGCCACCACGCCCAGCGGCTCGCGCCGCGTGTAGACTTCGAGATTCGGCTTGTCGATCGGTAGCACCGATCCCTCGATCTTGTCGGCCAGACCGGCGAAATAACGATAATACTCGGCGACATAGGCGGCGACGGCGCGGGTCTCGCGGATGACCTTGCCGGTGTCGCGGGTTTCGAGCTCGGCGAGAATGCCGGCATCGCGGGCGACAAGGTCGGCAAGCCGGTAGAGCAGCCGGCCGCGGGCCGAGGCGGTCATCGCCGGCCAGGGACCTTCGGCGAAGGCGCACCAGGCGGCCATGACGGCGCGGTCGGTGTCGCCGGCGGAGGCGGCCGGCATCAGGGCCCAGGGTTCGCCCGTGGCGGGGTCGAGGCTTTCGAACACCGAGCCCCTTGCGGCATCGACGAACGCGCCATCGATAAAGAGCCTGAACTTCTCCATGGTGCTTCTAGACCTCTCATGCCTTCGGATTGAGGAAACGCTGCAGCAGGTCGGTGAGTTCGCGGGCATGCTCCTGGGGCAGCATATGCCGCGCGCCGGGAATGATCGCGAGCTCGGCGCCACGGATCAGGGCAGCGAGGCGACGGGCCATTGCCGGGGTGGCGCCGCTGTCCTCTTCGCCGGCGACGATGAGGGTCGGGACGGCAATCGCCCCGAGGCGCCCGGCAAGGTCGCGGTCAGCCTCGGCAAAGACGCCATAGGCGGCGAGAAACGACCGGGGGTCGTTGCGCTGCAGCATGGCCGCCACGGCGTCGACGATGCCAGGATGGCTGGCCCGGAATTGCGGGCTGTACCAACGGGCGAGCGCGGCCTCGATCAGCGCCGCCGGCCCGTCGATGCGGGCGCTGCGAAGCCGCGCCTCGACGCTCGCCCGTTCCGCCGGCGCGCGGTCGAAGACGCTGGCGATGATGGCCAACCGCGCCACCCGCCGGGGCTGCGCCAGGGTGAAGGCCTCGGCAATCAGGCCGCCGAAGGAGAAGCCGACAAGGCTTGGAAGCTGCTCCTGCGGAACGAGAGCCGCGATCACGCTGGCGAGCTGGTCGACGAAATCGGCAAGGGTCACCTCGCGGGTGATGGCCGGGCTCGCCCCATGGCCGAGCAGGTCATAGGCGATGACGCGGCGGCGGCGCGCCAAGGCAGGGCATTGCGCCTGCCAGATCACGTGGTCGAGACCGACCCCGTGCAGCAGGATGACAGGCTCGCCGGTGCCGATCTCGCGATAGCGGGTGGCGTCGGCCAGGGTGCGGAGCGGGTGATCCACCGCGCGTCCCCCGTCAGCGCGCGGCGGCGTCCTTCTCCCTCGCCATCTCCTCCATGTCGAGATAGCGGTTGCCGATCCGCGGATGGGCGCGGCCGCTGGCGGCGCCGGCCAGGGCCACGACGATCTCGTCCGGCAGGGGCGCGTCGGCAATGGCAAATTCGAGGGTCAGATAGTGGGAGCGAAATCCCTCGTCGGTCTTGTGCATCATCGGGATCTGGATCGAGCAGCCGGCCGGCCCGCGCTTGTTGGTGAAGGACAGGTAGGAGGTGCCGCCGACGGCCTCGCGGAAGCGGTTGCCAAAGCGCAGCGTGTGGATGAAGCCGGAGGCATGCTCGATCTCGCCGGCGAGGCCGACGACCGCCGCCTTGCCATAGGCCTCGAGCTTGGGGGCGCCGCCGAGCTCGTCGAGCAGCATGGGAACGAGGACCTCGGCAAGGCCGGGCGCTGCCTCGAGAATGACCGGCCGCAGGTCCTCGACGAAGCCTTTGCCAGCCCAGGGGTTGGCGATCACCGCCGCTGCTGCCACCATCAAGACGGGAGTCGCGGACTGCCTGCCACCTTCGATGAAGGTGGTCTCGGTGTATTTCACGGTCTTGCGGATGATGGCGGGCATGGCTTGTCCTCGGGGTTCCAAGCGTGATCCGAGAACCGAAACGATCCGGAGTCAAGGCGCTGGCGCGCGGTCCTTTCGTGATCGCGCGCTCTCCCCTATCCTTGAAGGATGAGCAACGGATCGATCTTCCATCCCGATTTCAAGGCACGCCCGTTCTGGTGGGAGGCCCATGAACCGAAAGCGGAGGCGCTCGTCGATGTGCCGGGCGAGGCGCGGGTCGCCATCATTGGGGGCGGCTATGCGGGGCTCGCAGCAGCGCTGCAGCTCGCCAAGGAGGGGGTCGATGCCGTCGTCCTGGAAGCGGCGCAGCCAGGCTTCGGCGCCTCCACCCGGAATGGCGGGATGGTGTCGGGCGGGGTGACGGTCGGGAAGCGCTATTCCGGCAAGGACGATCCGGCGCGATTGGCCGAGCTCTATGGCGCCGCCGCCGACAGCTTCGGTCTCATCGAGCGGCTGATCGAGGACGAAGGCATCGACTGCGAATGGACCAAGTCGGGGCGGTTCGGGGGTGCCTGGTGCCGCGCGCATTACCGCGGGCTGGAAGCCAAGGTCGAGCCCCTCAACCGGCATGCCCAGGCCGACGCCTACATGCTGGACCGCGACCGCCAACGCGAGGAGATCGGCTCCGACTATTACCATGGCGGGCTTGTCGTCGGGCGCGCCGCCCACCTTCATCCGGCCAAATATTTCGCCGGCCTCTACCGGGTGGCGCGCGACCGCGGCGCGGTGGTGTGCGCCTCGGCACCGGTCACCAAGCTCGACCGTCAGGGCGCGGGTTGGGTGGTCGAAACCGAGCGCGGCACGGTGCGGGCCGGCGACGTGATCGTGGCCACGAACGGTTATACCGGCGCGGTGTCACCGGCACTCCGCCGCCGGGTGATCCCGGTCAACTCCTACATCATCACTACCGAGGAGCTGCCGATTGACCTTGCGGCAAGCCTCTTGCCGCACAACAAGTCGGTCTACGATACGCGCCGGCTCCTCACCTATTACCGCATGTCGGGCGACCGGCGGCGGCTGATCTTCGGCGGTCGCGCCAGCTTTCGGGCCAGCGACCCGGTGGAGACGGCGCCACGGCTTCATCGCTTCATGACCGACCGGTTTCCGCAGCTGGCCGGCACCCGCATCACCCACGCCTGGACCGGCAATGTCGCCTTCACCTTCGACGAGGCGCCGCATATGGGCACGCTGGACGGGCTGCATTACGCCCTAGGCTGCAATGGCTCGGGCGTGGCGATGATGACCTATCTCGGGACCGAGACGGCACGCAAGGTGGCGGGGCGCACCAACCGGCGGAACGCTTTCGAGACCGAGAGCTTTCCCGACCGCTGGGGTTATGACGGCAATCCCTGGTTCGTGCCGATGATGGGCGAGTATCTCAAGGCCCGCGACTGGCTCGACCGTCACTTCAACTGAATGGCCCGGTTGCAGCGATGGCAACGGAGATCGAGCGTAAGTTCCTGGTGGCAAGCGATGGCTGGCGCGACCGGGTGCAAGGCAAAAACCGGCTTCGGCAAGGCTATTTGTCGCGCGAAAGCCGGGCCAGCGTGCGGGTGCGGGTGATCGACGGGGCGCGCGCCACGCTCACCATCAAGGCAGCCCAGGGCCGCTTCAGCCGCCATGAATTCGAGTATCCCATCCCGATCGCCGATGCCGAGACGCTGCTCGAATTGTGCGCCGGACATCTGATCGACAAGGTGCGACACCGCGTCGATGTCGCCGGGCGGATCTGGGAGATCGACGTGTTCGAGGACGAGAATGCCGGCCTCGTCATTGCCGAGGTCGAACTCGGTTCCGAAGACGATGCGCTCGTCGTGCCGGAGTGGGCCGGGCGCGAGATCACGGAGGACCGGCGCTACTACAATGCCGCGCTGGCACGGCTGCCATTCACCCGCTGGACGTAAAGGCCCGACGGCGTCAGCCGCAGCGCGCCTGCAGCTCCCAGGCGCCGCCATCGTGGCGTGTGCTGTTGGCGACGATGTGGCCTTTCTGGCGGTCGGGGCAGGCGAAATGGCGCACTGCCGAGGCGGCGAGCGCCTCCACCACCTTGCGGTCGCCGGGCGTGCCGCCAAGCGGCCGGCCGCCGCTGCCCGACACGATCATGTCATAAGCATTGGCAATGGCGTTGAAGGTAAAGGAAACCTCATATTGCTGGCCGTTGTAGAACACCGGCTCGGTGTGGCGCTGGCCGCTCGGATAGGGCGAGGACACCACCATAACGGCATTCTTCTGGCTGGCGCAGGCAGCCAGCATCATGCCGATCACGACAACCGCCACGCCCCGCCCCATCATTGTCACCGCCCCCTGATTCCGCTCCCCTGAGCGGGGGAGTGTGCGCTCCCTCGCTTCACCGGGCAAGCCGGGCATGGCATAGAAGCGCAAAACCATCCCCAGCTCGTGGAAACCCGCCATGCCCCATGACGCCGCCCAAGCCGTGTCGCGCCGCACCGCAGAACTCGGGGAAGCAGCAATCCAGCATATGGCACAACGCGCCCGCGCGCTCCAGGCGGCGGGGCGGTCGATCGTCAACCTGTCGATCGGCGAGCCGGATTTTGCAACGCCGGCGCATATTTGCGCGGCGGCCGCGCAGGCAATGGCCGACGGTTTCACGCATTATGCGCCGATTGCCGGCTTTCCCGAGTTGCGCGAGGCGATCGCCCGCAAGCTCGCGGCGGAAAACGGGCTCGACTACCAGCCATCCGAGATCGTGGTCTCGAACGGGGCCAAGCAGGCGATCACCAATGCCGCCTTTGCCACGCTCGATCCCCTGGACGAGGTGATTCTCGTCGCCCCCTTCTGGTCGTCCTACGAGCACATCGCCTCGCTGGCGGGAGGGAGCCCGGTGGTGCTGAAGACGTCGAGCGAGGACGGCTTCAAGCTGCGGCCGGAAAATCTCGCCCAGGCGCTGACGGCGCGCTCCAAGCTGTTGATCCTGAATGCGCCGGGCAATCCGAGCGGCACCGTTTATGAGCCGGCGGAGCTGCAGGCGCTCGCTGCCGTCGTGGCGGCGCATCCGCGGCTCATGGTGATCTCGGACGAGGTCTATGAATATTTCGCCTATGAGGGGCAGCCGACGTCCTTCGCGACCCTGACCGGGATGCGGCAGCGCACGATCACCGTCAACGGCTTCTCGAAGGGCTTCGCGATGACCGGCTGGCGGCTCGGCTATGCCGCAGCGCCGCTGCCCATCGCCACCGCCATGGCGAAGATCCAGGGCGCCTTCACGGCCGGGGCGAATGCCTTCGTGCAGAAGGCGGCGGTGGTGGCACTTGCCGGCGGGCGGGGCGACGTCGAGACGATGCGGGCCGTCTACCGCCGCCGGCGCGATCTGGTGACGCGCACGCTCGGCGCCATCGAGGGGCTTCGCTTCGTCCCGCCACCCGGGAGCTTCTATGCCTTTCCCGACGTCTCGGCGCTCATTCCGGCGCGGCATGGCGGGCAGCGCATCGACACCGTCGACCAGCTGTGCGACTGGCTGCTCGATGTCCATGGGGTCGCGGTGGTGCCGGGGTCGTCCTTCGGCGATGCCGGCTGCTTCCGGATCTCCTTCGCGGCGAGCGACGAAGCGCTCGCCGAAGGGCTGTCGCGGATCGCCCGTGCGCTCGCGACACTTGACCGGGCGAGCCGGCGGGCGCGAAATGCCGGCCCATGAAACCCTACTTCATCCAGATCAAATGCGCGCTCGGCCAGGCCTACGAAGTGGCGATGGCGATTGCCGATGCCGAGATCGCGTCAGAGATCTACTCGACCGCCGGCGGCTTCGATCTCCTGGTCAAGTTCTACCTGCCGGACGGCGAGGATGTGGGGCACTTCGTCAACACGCGCATCCACAGCATCCAAGGCGTGAGGGACACCTACACGATCGTGACATACCGCGCATTTTGACGGCATGATGTCGAAAATGGCGGCGGCGGCGGAATCGCACTTGTGTTTTCCGCGGCGCGGACTTAGGAGTGGCAGCGCAAGCGCGAGTTGCGCTCGACTTGCAATGATAGGTTGCGGCCGGGGGAAATGGCGGCGATGGAGTCCGTGCTCCAGGAGATCGGTGGCGTGAACTGGGAATATTTCACTCAGCAGCTCATCAATGGCGTCACCCTCGGCTCGATCTACGGCCTGATCGCGATCGGCTATACGATGGTGTACGGCATCATCGGGATGATCAATTTCGCTCATGGCGACATCTTCATGGTGGGCGCCTTCATCGCCCTCATCACCATCATCTTGCTCGGCCTGACGGTGTCGGCGGGGTTGCCGGTGCTGCTGCTGGCGCTGCTGCTGGTGCTCGCCATCGCGATGATCATCACCTCGGTCTACAGCTGGACGGTGGAGCGGGTGGCCTATCGGCCGCTGCGGGGGTCGTTTCGCCTGGCGCCGCTGATCTCGGCGATCGGCATGTCGATCGTGCTGCAGGAATTCGTGCGCATCAATCAGGGGGCGCGGCCGAAGCCGATGCCGCCGCTGATCGTCGGCAATTTCCAGGTGATGGAGCGGCCGGCCGAGCTGGGCGGCTTCGTGGTGTCGCTGTCCTATATCCAGATCATGATCATCCTGACGACGGTGATGCTGATGACGGTGTTCAGCATCATCATCGCGCGGACGCCGCTGGGGCGGGCCCAGCGGGCCTGCGAGCAGGACCGGCGCATGGCTTCGCTGCTCGGCGTCGACGTCGACCGAACCATCTCGATCACCTTCATCATGGGGGCGGCGCTGGCGGCGGTGGCCGGGCTGATGTTCCAGCTCTATTACGGGGTGATCGACTTCTATATCGGCTTCCTGGCCGGGGTTAAGGCGTTCACCGCGGCGGTTCTCGGCGGCATCGGCTCGCTGCCGGGAGCGATGCTCGGCGGCCTCATCATCGGTCTCATCGAGACGATGTGGGGAGCCTATTTCCCGATCGAATACAAGGACGTCGCGGCCTTCGCGATGCTTGCCCTGGTGCTCATCTTCCTGCCGCACGGGCTGCTCGGCAAGCCGGAAGTGGAAAAGGTCTGAACCATGGCCGAAACGGGCAGCGGCCAGCGCAAGAGCCTCGGCGCGATCCTGCTCGACTGCGGGATCGCGGCCCTGATCACCTTCGTGATCGCCGCGCCGATCATGGGGCTGCGGACCGTCAATTCGCCCGGCGGCATGACGCTGGATCAGAATTGGGGCAAGGTGCTCATCGCCGTGCTGGTGGTGTTCTTCGGCCGGCTCGTGCTGCAGATCTTCGTGTGGAATCGCGCCGACAGCAGCGGCTTCGGACGGCTGGTGCTGCGCCTCGTGCTCGCGGCGCTGATCGGCTTTGCGGTCGGCACGGCGGTGTGCTTCATCACGCTCGGGCCGGACAGCGTCACGCTCGGCGGGGCGATGTCGAACGCGCTCACGGCGGTGCCGTGGAACATTGCGACGCTGCTCTTCGCGGTTGCGGCGTTCTCGCTGTCCTATGGCATGTTCCCGCGCCAGGCCGCCGGCGAGGAGCCGTCGGGCTCGGGCGGGGCCGGCACGCTCGAGGCGCTGGGCGACCTGTTCAAGCTGGCGCTGCTCGTCATCGCGGTCGCCCTGCCCTTCCTGCCGTGGAGCGACCGCTACATCCTCGATCTCGCCATCCTCATCCTCACTTACGTCATGCTGGGCTGGGGGCTGAACGTGGTGGTCGGCCTGGCCGGGCTGCTCGATCTCGGCTATGTGGCGTTCTATGCGGTCGGCGCCTATTCCTATGCGCTGCTCGCGACGGTCTATTTTCCGCTGTGGTTCCCGACCTGGCTGATGCCCTTCGCGTTCTGGATCGCGCTGCCGCTCGCCGGCATGCTGGCGGCGCTGTGGGGGATCATGCTCGGCTTCCCGGTGCTGCGGCTCAGGGGCGACTATCTCGCCATCGTCACGCTGGCGTTCGGCGAGATCATCCGCGTGGTGCTGATCAACTGGTCCGACTTCACCGGCGGCCCCAACGGCATCAGCGGCATTCCGCGGCCGACCTTCTTCGGCATTCCGCTCAATTCGAGCGATCAGGGCCTGGCGGCGTGGCTCGGCATTCCCTATGCGCCGATCCAGCGCATCATCTTCCTCTATTACATCATTCTCGGGCTGGCGCTCATCACCAATTTGGTGACGCTCAGGCTCAGGTCACTGCCGCTCGGCCGCGCCTGGGAGGCGCTGCGCGAGGATGAAATCGCCTGCCGGTCGCTCGGCATCAACACCACCAACACCAAGCTCACGGCCTTTGCCATCGGCGCCATGTTCGGCGGCTTTGCCGGCTCGTTCTTCGCAACGCGGCAAGGCTTCATCAGCCCGGAATCGTTCGTCTTCATGGAGTCGGCGCTGATTCTGGCGATCGTGGTGCTGGGCGGGCTCGGCTCGCAGATCGGCGTGGTGATCTCGGCCATCGTGATGATCGGCGGCTTCGAAGCCTTCCGCAATCTCGACTTCCTGCGCTCGGTGTTCGGCCCCGATTTCGACCCGGCGCAATATCGCATGATGGTGTTCGGCCTCGCCATGGTGTCGATCATGATATGGCGGCCGCGGGGCCTGGTGACGCGGCGCGAGCCGTCGATCTATCTCAAGGAGCGCAAGGCGGTGTCGGGCGAGCTCGTTGCAGAGGGGCGCGGGTGATGGCGGATCCGCTGCTCGCGGTCGAGCATGTGACGATGCGCTTCGGCGGTCTCACCGCCGTCAGCGATCTGAGCTTCGCGGCCCAGTCGGGCGAGATCACCGCCATCATCGGCCCCAATGGCGCCGGCAAGACAACCCTGTTCAACTGCATCACCGGCTTCTACAAGCCGACCGAAGGCAGGATCACGCTCGCGCATGAGGACGGCTCGCGCTTTCTGCTCGAGCGGATGGACGATTTTCGGATCTCGCAATGGGCGAAGGTGGCGCGGACCTTCCAGAACATCCGCCTGTTCGCCGGCATGACGGTGCTGGAGAATCTGATCGTGGCGCAGCACAACACGCTGATGCGGGCGTCCGGCTTCACCATTGCCGGCATATTGGGGCTGCCGGCCTATCGCCGCGCCGAGCGCCAGGCGACGCAAAAGGCGGTGCAGTGGCTCGAGCGCGTCGGGCTGGTCGAGCGGGCCGACGATCCCGCCGCCGACCTGCCCTATGGCGCCCAGCGCCGGCTCGAGATCGCCCGCGCCATGTGCACGGATCCCAAGCTCCTGTGCCTCGACGAGCCGGCGGCCGGGCTCAATCCGCGCGAGTCGGACGAGCTCAACCGGCTGCTGCTGTCGATCCGCAACGACATCGGCATCGGCATCCTGCTGATCGAGCACGACATGAGCGTGGTGATGGAAATTTCCGACCACATCGTCGTGCTCGACTATGGCGAGAAGATCGCCGACGGGCTGCCGCTCGCCATCCGCACCGATCCGACGGTGATCCGCGCCTATCTCGGGGTCGACGAGGAGGAGGACGAGCCGGTGGTCGAGACCCTGCTGGCGGAGGCGGTAAAGGGCGAGGTGGCGCCGGCGGAGGTGGTCGTCGCGGCCATCGATCCGGTGCCGGCGCCGCCGGCGGCAACCGAGGGCGGTCCATGAGCGCGCTGTTGAGCGTCGAGCGCGTCGATGCGTTCTACGGCAAGATCCAGGCGCTCAGGAGCGTCGACGTCGAGGTCAATCGCGGCGAGATCGTCACCCTCATCGGTTCGAACGGCGCCGGCAAGTCGACGCTGATGATGACCATCTTCGGCCAGCCGCGGGCGCGGGCGGGCCGGGTCGTGTTCGATGGCGACGAGATCACCGATCTGCCGGCGCATCTGATCGCGCGCCGCGGCATTGCCCAGGCGCCGGAGGGGCGGCGGATCTTTCCGCGGATGAGCGTGCTCGAAAATCTGCAGATGGGGGCGAGCCAGGCCGCCGAGCCGCATTTCGATGAGGATCTCGACCGGGTGTTCAAGCTGTTCCCCATTCTCGAGAAGCGGCAGACGCAGCGCGGCGGCACGCTGTCCGGCGGCGAGCAGCAGATGCTGGCGATCGCCCGGGCGCTGATGGCGCGGCCGCAGCTCCTGTTGCTGGACGAGCCGTCGCTTGGCTTGGCGCCGCTGATCGTGCGGCAGATCTTCGAGGTCATCCGCGCGTTGAACGTCAGCCAGGGCATGACGGTGTTTCTGGTCGAGCAGAACGCCTTTCACGCCCTCAAGCTTGCGCACCGCGCCTATGTGATGGTCAATGGGCGCATCACCATGAGCGGAACCGGCCGCGAGCTCCTGGCCAAGCCGGAGATCAGGGCCGCCTATCTGGAGGGCGGCAAGCATTGAACCGGAATGACTTCATCTGGCTGTTCGTCCAGGACAATTTCGGGATCTTCGTGGTCATGACCGTCGTCATCGGCGGTGGTGCGGCCTTCCTGGCCGGCCGGGCGCTGGCGATCAAATGGCGGCCGTTGTGGATGGCGGTTGCCTATATGATCCCGCTCGGCCTCGCGCTGCGGTTCTTCCACTATGCCCTGTTCCATGCCGAGCTGCTCAGCCTCCATTACTTCCTTACCGACACGGCAATCCTGATCGCCATGGCGCTGCTGGGCTACCGGCTCACGCGGGTCAAGCAGATGGTCCGGCAATATGGCTGGCTTTATGAGCGGTCAGGGCTGCTCAGCTGGCGGGAAAAGGCTCCATCGCCGTAAGATTGCGAGGTTTTAACGGCCGGCAAGCCGGAATTTGCTTCCCAATCCGCTTCGCCTTGCTAAAAAGCAAAACCAAGGGGAAGCACAACCCCGAAAGGCCCATCGCGGCCGAACTCTTCAAGGGAGATCTTCTAATGAGGAAACTGATATTGTCGGGCGTGGCGCTCGGCTTTTCGGCGGCGCTCATGGCCTCGACGGCCCTGGCCGACATCAAGATTGCCACCACCGGTCCGATCACCGGTCAATATGCGGCGTTCGGCGAGCAGATGAAGCGCGGCATCGAGATGGCCGCCAAGGACATCAATGCGGCCGGCGGCGTCAATGGCGAGAAGCTCGCGGTGAGCATCGGCGATGACGCCTGCGATCCCAAGCAGGCGGTGGCGGTCGCCAACCAGATGGTGTCGAAGGGCATCGTGTTCATGGCCGGGCATTTCTGCTCGTCCTCGTCGATCCCCGCTTCCAAGGTCTATGCCGAGGAAGGCATCATCCAGATCACGCCGGCCTCGACCAACCCGGCCTTCACGGATGCCGGCCTGTGGAACACGCACCGCACCTGCGGCCGCGACGACGCGCAGGGCAAGGTTGCCGGCGCCTATCTCGCGAAGGCCTATGCCGGCAAGAAGGTGGCGATCATCCATGACAAGACGGCCTATGGCAAAGGCCTCGCCGACGAGACCAAGAAGGCGATGAATGGGGCGGGCCTGCAGGAAGCCATGTATGAGGCCTACACCGCCGGCGAGAAGGACTATACGGCGCTGGTGTCGAAGCTGAAGGAGGCCGGCATCGATGCGGTCTATGTCGGCGGCTATCACACGGAAGGCGGACTGATCCTGCGGCAGATGCGCGAGCAGGGTCTCAAGGCCCAGATGGTCTCGGGCGATGCCTTCAACACCGAGGAGTTCTGGTCGATCACCGGCCCGGCCGGCGAAGGCATGATCTTCACCTTCGCTCCCGAGCCGCGCAACTTCCCGACAGCCAAGAAGGTGGTCGAGGAGTTCAAGGCATCGGGCTATGACCCCGAAGGTTATACGCTCTACACCTATGCCGCGGTCCAGATGTGGGCGGCGGCCGCCACCGCGCTGAAGACCACCGACGCGCACAAGATCGCCGAGTGGCTCAGGGCCGGCAATCCGGTGCAGACGGTGATCGGCGAGATCAAGCTCGACAAGAAGGGCGACATCGTCGACGCGAAATATGTGTTCTACAAGTTCCACGACGGCAAATATGCCGAGGATCCTTCACTCCTCCAGTAGGGCTGGCGTGATCGCGGTTTCCCCTCCCCTCGCGGGAGGGGAGATGGCGATGGAAATCGCCTGGGGTGCTCGCTTGGTCAATATCCGCATTCATCAGTTTCGCGACGGGGGCGCAGTGGTCGATGCCGCGGCGCTGGAGCAGTTTCAGCAGCAATGGGCCACCTATCAAAAGCTTGTCGATTCCGATTGCCTGTCGCACAAGGCGGTGGGCGACCGTCTCGGCGCGGCTCTGACGCACGGCTTTGCGCGGCCGTTTCAGATCCTCGACATTGCCTGCGGTGATGCGAGCCTGATGCGGCGGGTGCTGCCGGGCACGGCGGTCCGCCATTATCACGGCATCGACCTGGCGGAGCCGGCGCTCGATCTCGCGGCGAAGAATCTCGCCGGAGTGCCCTTCGTCGTCGATCTCGATCACCGCGATTTCGTCGAGGCGATGAACGGCCGGCAGGAGCCGGCCGATGTTGCCTGGTGCAGCCTGTCGATCCACCATCTGCCGACCGAGGAGAAGCGCAAGCTGCTCGAGTCGATCCGCCGGTCGACGACGTCGTTCCTGATGATTTACGAGCCGACGCGGCTCGATGGGGAAGACAGGGCCAGCTATCTCGATCGGTTTACGGCTGTCAACCGGCCGCTATGGACCATGCTCACGGGTCCGGAATGGGATCAGATCGAGCACCATGTGCGCAGCAGCGATCTGCCCGAGACCAGCGCGACCTGGCTGTCGCTCGGACGCGATGCGGGCTTCGCAACGGCCCGCCAGATCTTCATCGACCCGACGGATTTCTATCGGTTGTATTGGTATGGGGAGGAGGCAAGTAGATAGGCAAGTAGGCAATAGGCAAATAGGCAGTGTGAGTAGTGAGTAGTGAGTAGTGAGTAGTGATCATCACTACTACTTGCCTACTTGCCTACTTGCCTATTGCCTACTTCCCTACTTCCCAAACTCCGGCGCCACTTCCTCGATGAAACGCCGCAGCGACTGCTTCTTGCGCTCGAAGGTCATGCCGGAATCGATCCAAAGGCTGAATTCGTCATAGCCGAGCGCTTCATAGAGCTTGAGCCGCTGAACGACCTCTGCACTGGTACCGATCACCTGGTTGCGGCGCATCAGCGGCGCGGCGTAGTTTTCCATGGCGCTCATTTCTTCCCCCGTCAGCTCCTGGATCAGCGCCTGGCGGACCGGCCGCTCGTTCTTGAACCAGGCCGCGAAATAGCAGTAGAAGCGCCTGAGGTCCTCGGCGGCGCGGGTGCAGTCGGCCTCGTCGCGGCCGACAAAGCCATGCATCAGCAGCATGATTTTCGGCCGCTCGACCTCGGGATGATCGACGCAGGCGGCATCGAAGCGCCCAATCAGCACCTTGACCTCGTTGTCGCCGGCGGCAAGCGGCGTCACCTGCACGTTGCAGCCATTGGCGATGGCAAAATCATGCGACATCGGATCGCGCGCCGCCACCCAGATAGGCGGGTGCGGCCGCTGCAGCGGCTTGGGCGAGGAGGTGGTGGCGGGAAACGACCAGAAGGGACCGTCATGGGCGCAGTCGCCGGCCCACAAACCTTTGAGCAGCGGCACCATCTCGCGCAGGCGGGCGCCGGCGGTCATCGCATCCATGCCGCCGACCAGCCGTTCATATTCGAAGCTGTAGGCGCCGCGGGCAATGCCGATATCGAGGCGACCATCGCAGATGATGTCGGTCATGGCCGCCTCGCCGGCAAGCTTGATCGGGTGCCAGAACGGCGCCACCACGGTGCCGGTGCCGAGGCGCACCGTGCTGGTGCGCCGCGCGAGGTCGGCGATGGTGATGAAGGGATTGGGGGCGATGGTGAAGTCCATGCCGTGATGCTCGCCGGTCCAGATGGCGGCAAGCCCGCCGGCCTCGGCCATCTCGCACAGCGCGATGAAGTCGCGATAGAGCTCGAGGTGAGTTCTGGGCGGCGTCGAGCCGTTCCATATGGACGAAGAGCGATAGCTTCATGACACCTCTCCTTCACGAGGGGGCCTAGTCGAGCAGCTTGACCTCGCCCTGGCGATGGTCGCCCGAATAGACCTTGAAGCGTCCCTGGCGGCGCTCCTCGGCATAGCGCTGCAGCATGGATCGCACGGCATCGTCGGGCAGGCGACCATAGGGCAGCGCGTCGAAATCGACCACCACGGCATCGTCGCCGCGAATCAGCACCGCATCGCCGCGATAGTAGATCGACTGGACATGGCTTTCAGGGTTCTCGAAGACGGCGAAGAGGAAACCGAGATTGGCCTCGATGCCGACCTTGGCGAGGGCGCTGCGCAGCAGGGAGGCGCTGCCCGAGGGGCCGTCGCGGCCGACCTCGGGAAGGGTCAGGCCGCCGGTCTTGGCGTCCTTCATCAGGAGAAGCCCGCCATCGACCTCCAATATGGCGCCGACAATGGTGCGGGCGCCCTGGCTCAGCGCGTTGACGGCCGCCTGCTCCAGGCCGAGCGTGACATAGCCGCCGCGGGAATAGCCCAGCGGATTGGCATCGCTGTAGGCGAAGCCCTCGACGCGGCCGATCAGCACCACATGGTCGCCGGCATCGATGACGGCGTGGCGGGCGCAGTCGAACCAACTGACCGCGCCGTCGACGATGGGATGACCGGCCGGTCCGGGGTGCCACCCGACGGCGGCGAATTTGTCGGCCCGCTTGGAGGCGAAGACGCCCGAGGCCTCCTTCTGGGTCTCGGCCAGGATGCTGACGGCGAAGCCGTCGGCGGCGATAAAGCTGTCGAGGCTCGCCGCCCCCTTGCCGATGCACACAAGGAGCAGCGGCGGATCGAGCGACACGGAGGTGAATGAATTGGCGGTGAAGCCGCGTGGCGAGCCGTCGGTGCCGCGCGTCGTAATCACCGTAACGCCGGTCATGAAAGTGCCAAATGCCTGCCTCAGCTCGAGCGGATCGATCGCCGCCATGATTTCTCCCGGAACGCGGACCGGCTGCATAGGCAGCTTTTTCCCAAGGGCTCGTCAAGCCCAATCACGCGGCCGCGGAGAAAGGACAGACAATAAAGGATCAGGCGGTCAGCGGGGGGCCGACCGCCTGATCTGCGCAAGAGGTGCCCGACACCGTGGGCAAGAGGGGCCGAGCACATAGAGCACCACAATCACGATCACAGGGGGTGTGATGGACTGAGGATAAGAGAAACATAAGGTCAGCTGCGGCCCTCAAGCAATTACCCCAAATGCATTAGACATCAGGTCAGCAGGCCGCGGGTGAGTGCGATGGCGACAGCCTCGGCGGTGTTGCGCGCCTTGAGCCGACGACGCGCCAAGCTCAGATGAACCCGCACGGAATGCGGCGAGATGCCGAGTGCCAAGGCGGCCCGCTTGGCGGAATAGCCTTGTGCCGCCAGGCGCATGACGTCGACCTCGCGCGGCGACAGCCGGGGCAGCTCGACCAGCGGCTCGGCGCCGCGCACCAGGCCGCGCATCATCACGTGGAAGACATGGCCGACGACCATGAATTCATGGGCCAGCACATTGCGGCGCTGCCGCCACTCGGCCTCATGGCAGTCCAGGTTGACGTTGAACAGGCTGTCGCCGGTGGTCTCGTCGCGGATCGGCACGGCAATGCCGCGCACCGGAATGTGGTGGGCGCTGGCCGCTTCGAGCACCGCGCGGCTGCCGTCGAGACGGTGGATGGCATCCCAGTCGGTGGGCAGCAATCGCGCGAAGCTCAGCACGAAGGCGGGATCGGTGCGCTGCAACCCACGCTCGATATAGGTTGTGCGATAGACCTCGGGATAGGTCGAGACCCAGATCGCCTGGGCCGGCTTGGCGCTGCGCAGGCCGATGTGCCAGTAGGACAGGTTGGCCACATTGAACTCGCCGCAGAGCTGATGGAGAAACCGGCCGGCCTCGTCGAGCGAGCCAAAAGGTGGTGAATAATGGTCAAGGATGTCGAACAGCATGGCCCTCATGCGTGGCGTGTAGCATGAGCGTGAAACAAAGTTCAGGGTTGTTTCACGGGAAACACTCGCTTGCGGGTTGCAATCGACGGGATGCTGGCCCTTGCGTGGTGGAGGTCGGGTCGCTAGAGCATCGAGCCATGATCCCGCGCTACACCCGGCCTGAAATGGCGGCCATCTGGTCGCCGGAGACCCGCTTTCGCATCTGGTTCGAGATCGAGGCGCATGCCACCGACGCCATGGCCGAGCTCGGCCTGGTGCCGCAGGAGGCGGCGCGGGCACTGTGGCAAAAGGCGGGCTCGGTCCGCTTCGACCAGCAGCGAATCGATGCCATCGAGCGCGAGGTCAAGCACGACGTCATCGCCTTTCTCACCCATCTTGCCGAGATCGTCGGGCCGGAGTCCCGCTTCGTCCATCAGGGGATGACCTCCTCGGACGTGCTCGACACCTGCCTGAACATCCAGCTGATGCGCGCCGCCGCGTTGCTGATCGGCGATGTCGAACGGCTGCTGGCGGCGCTCGAGGCGCGCGCCATGGAGCACAAATACACGCCCACCATCGGGCGCAGCCACGGCGTCCATGCCGAGCCCACCACCTTCGGCCTCAAGCTCGCCTATGCCTATGCCGAGTTCGACCGCGCCCGGCAGCGGCTCGAGATGGCCCGCGACGAGGTCTCGACCTGTGCCATTTCCGGCGCCGTCGGCACCTTCGCCAATATCGATCCGCGGGTCGAGGCGCTGGTTGCCCAACGGCTCGGCATGCGGGTCGAGCCGGTGTCGACCCAGATCATCCCGCGCGACCGCCACGCGATCTATTTCGCCACCCTCGGCGTGGTGGCGAGCTCGGTGGAGCGTCTGGCGACCGAGATCCGCAATTTGCAGCGCACCGAGGTGCTGGAGGCCGAGGAGGCGTTTACGCCAGGGCAGAAGGGCTCCTCGGCCATGCCCCACAAGCGCAATCCGGTGCTCAGCGAAAATCTGACGGGCCTCGCCAGGCTGGTGCGGTCGGCGGTGACCCCGGCGCTCGAGAACGTGGCGCTGTGGCACGAGCGCGACATCTCGCACTCGGCGGTCGAGCGGGGCATCGCGCCCGATGCGACGGTCCACCTCGACTTCGCGCTAAGCCGGCTCGCCGATGTGGTCGAGAAGCTGGTGATCTATCCCGAGGCGATGCAGCGCAATCTCGACCGGCTGGGCGGGCTCGTTCATTCCCAGCGGGTGCTGCTGGCGCTGATCCAGCAGGGGGTCGGGCGGGAGGACGCCTATGCCCTGGTCCAGCGCAACGCCATGAAAGTGTGGCAGGGCGACACCGACTTCCTCACGGCGCTCAAGGCCGATCCCGAGGTCGCGGCCCATCTCGACGAGCAAGCGCTGGCGGCGCTGTTCGACCTTGGCTACCACTTCAAGCATGTCGACACGATCTTCGACAGGGTGTTCGGCAGCAACCCCGAAGCGGCGACCATCACCACCAGCAGCAGCACGGCCGACACGGCGAACACCAGATCCGCCGGGCGGTAGCGCGGGGCGGCGAACACGGTGCGCGCCGCCGCCGAGCCGAGCCCGCGCGCCTCCATGGCAATGGCGGTGCGGCTTGCCCGGCGGATGGCGTAGGCCAGGAGCGGCACCACCAGCGAGGCAGTCTCGAGCGGCCCCGGAATGCGGCGTGGCGGGCGCCCGCGCCGAACCGCCCTGGCCATGCGCATCTGCTGGGCTTCGGAAGCCATGTCGCGGGTGAGATGCAGCGCCGAGAACAGCGAATAGCCGAGGCGCGGCGACAGTCGCCAGCTGACCATCATCGCCTTGACGAGAGCGCCGGGATCGGTGGTGAGGACAAACAGCGCCGACACCATGCCGCTCGCCACCGCGCGCAGGAACAGCACGAGCCCGGCCGAAAGGGCGGAACTTCCGAAGGGCGTCTCGCTCGCCATGCGCAACGCGATGTCGCTTTCCTGGCGGAACAGGAGGGAGGTGGTGAGAAAGCCGAAGCCGAACAATCCGAAGGGCACCATCAGGGCGATGACGGTGAGCGGCGAACGACGCTCGAGCACGATCAGGGCTGCGGCAACCGCAGCGATCGCCAGCAGCTGAAAGGTCGCATTGAAGATCAGGATCGAAGCCGTGAGCCAGAGACAGCAGATGACGAGCTTCGGCAGCGGATGAAGCGGGCTCAGCACGGGGCTCAGCACGGCCCCTGCTCCAGCCAGCGGCGCAGCGCGATCACCGCCGGCTGTTCGAGATCGCCGCGCGCGAGCAGCGCCTGATCGCCGAGGATTTCACCGGTCGGGCCGTCGGCTAGGATTCGACCCTCGCCGACGATGACGGCGCGCGGGCAGGTGCGCAGCGCGAAGTCGAGATCGTGGGTGACGACGGCGATGGCATGGCCCTGCCCGGCGAGCTCCGCGATGCGCTGCCGCAGCGCGGCCTGGCCGGCCGCATCGAGCCCGGCGGTCGGCTCGTCGAGAACGAGCAGCGGCCGGGCCGCGCCTGCCATCACGACGGCAAGCGCCAACCGCCGCTTCTGGCCCTGCGACAGTTCCAAAGGATGGCGCTCGCCCAATCCCGCGAGGCCCCAGGCCTCGAGCAGCCGATCGACCTGCCCTGCCCCGCCCTGAAGGCCGGCCGCCAGCTCGTCGCGGACGCTCGCGGTCAGGAACTGGTTCTCCGGGTTCTGCAGGCAAAGGCCGCCAAGAGCTCCCGCGCGCCGGCCCCGGCGTGGCCGCAGCACGCCAGCCAGCGTGGCGCCGAGGGTGGTCTTGCCGGCGCCGTTCGGGCCAAGGATCGCCAGCCTTTCGCCGCGATGGAGGGCCAGCGAAATACCCCGCAAGGCGACGGGGCCGAAGGGCGGAGCGCAGTGGACATCGGCCAGCACGGCAACGGGCGGGCCCGACGGTCGCGGATCCGGCCCGGCAGCACAATGGAGCGCCACGAAAGAGCGCGCGACGGCACGTGCGAGGGCAGACTGTGGCGGCGGCAGCGCGACGAGATCATGGATCGCTTCCTTCATGGTGAGCGGCGGTGCCTCGAGCACGATGCCGGCGGCGGCCAGCGCCGCATCGAATTCGGATGCGAGCGGCACCCAGATGCCGAATGCGGCGAGCATCGCCTGGCAGCGCCGGAAGAAGCCGCGCGGCTCGCCGCCGTCGACGATCCTGCCGGTGGCATCCATCACCACCACCCGGTCGATCAGCCCGATCATGCCGTCGAGGCGATGATCGACGAGAATGATGCTGCGGGTGGCGGGCGTGGCTGCCATCAGGAGTCGGCGCAGCCTCGCGGCGGCAGCCGGCGCGAGGTGGGCCGTGGGCTCGTCGATTACCAGCAAGGGAGCATGCCGGGCCAACAGGGCGGCAAGCGCCACGATCTGCTTTTCACCGCCCGACAGCATCATGGAGCGGCGGCTCCGCTGCTCGCTCGGGAAGCCGACGCCGTCGAGGGCGGCCTGCACCCGACGGTCGATCTCGGGGAGCGGCAGGCCTTGATTCTCGAGCGCGAAGGCAACCTCGTCCGCAACCGTCATTCCGCACAGCGTCTGCTCCGGATTTTGAAAGAGCTGGGCCACGCACGCAGCCCATTGCGCCGGGTGCCGCGCGCCCACCTGGTGCCCGAACAGGGTGACGGTGCCGGCAACCTCGGCAAACACGGTCTGCGGTATGAGGCCCGTCAGCGTCTGCAGGAGGGTGGACTTGCCCGATCCGGAGGGCCCGAGCAGCAGCAGCCGCTCGCCCGGAAGAATGGCCAGGGTCGCCGGCCCGGCAGAGGTTTGCGGCCGATAAGGATAGCGAACCGTGACGTCCTGCCAGGCGGCGACCGGAGTCGTGGTGTCACGCACGGGCTTCGCGCCAGTCGCGATCGATGCGCAGGCCGGACAGCACGCCGGTACGATAGAGGGCACGGGTGACCAGATGGCCGGCGAGGCCGCCGAGCAGGGCGCCGCTCAGGCAGCGCAGGATGAACATGGCAATGACAAGGCCAGGCGCCAGCGCGCCATAGTCAAAGCGGATCCAGGTATAGATGAAGGAGAATACGGCCGAGCCGACGCCGGCGGCCATGAGCACCGGCAATCGGTAGTCGCGCCACCGCGTGAGGGCAAAGACCGCCTCGGCGCCGGCACCCTGGATCAGCCCCGCGAGGATCAGCAGCAGTCCTGCCGGGCTGCCGAGCAAAACTTCGACCAGCGCGGCCAGCACTTCCGCCAGCAATGCTGCGCCGGGCTTGCGGATGATGGCGGCAGCGACGATCGAGGCGATGAACCAGAAGCCCATCATCACATCCATGGTGACGGGGCCGAAGAGCGCCTGGCCGATGAGCCAGACCTGGACCCAGCCGAGATAGAGGAAGCCAAAGGTGGCGCCGATGGCGGCGACGATGAGGATCTCACGAAGAGTTCCAGCTGTTCTCAGTGTTCATGACGGTCTCGGGGGGTGGGGCTGTTGGCCGACACGGTGAGATCGAGGGCGACGTGGCCATCGGGCGCGCCGAAGCTCAGGAAGGATTGGCTCAGGGTGGCGAACACCGGGCCGGCATCACCCTCGAGCCGGGTGCAGAAGTTCTTGGTCCGGTCGAAGACGCCGGACTGCCTGAGGAAATCGATGCAGCCGCCGATCTCGGCCATGTGGTCGGCGCAACGGAGCGGATAGAGCGAGAACTGCGCCGCCACCTGCTGGCCGGTGGGCGGCGCCTGCGCCACGACCCGCACAGCCGCCGCGATCCGCGCTGCCAGCGACAGCGGTTCGCCCGGCGCCGGCTCTGCCGGCGTGCAGATCGGATCGTCGGGCTCGCCGGAACAGCCGCGCGAGACGGTGGCCGACAGGACGCAATGGACGCCGCCTGTCGCGGCCTGGACGAAAAGATCGCGCATGGCGGGAAAGAGCCGCTCAGGCGGGCCGACGATCAGAGTCGACAGGTCGTCGGTCCCGATCCGGCACTGCCGCCGATAGGGATCGAGCGCGGTCAGGGCTTCGAGGATGATGCCGACATAATTGTCGGACATCGGGTAAAGGGAGATTTGTGCACCGGAAAACATCGCCGCCTCGCTTCGCTGGCATTATCCAGATCAGCTCGAGGGTCCGGAGGCTTGCCGCCTCGCATCTCAGCCCCGGGAAAACGGAGCACCCCTGTCGAAGGCCAGCGCTCTACCACCGGTGGATGGCGGATGCAAGGGGTGAGCCGCAGTTTCCTATTGCCCCTTCCCCAGCTCGCCCTCGATCAGCCGGGCCAGGGCGAACAGGCGGCGTTCGATGATGGTCGGGACCTCGCACACGAAGCTCAGCGACTTCTGGCGCTCATCGAACACCCGGAGGTTCCATTTGAGCTCGTCATCGGCGGTGGCGAGCTTGGCCTGATCGGCCTTGGGATCGCCCCGCATGCGGTCGAGCTCGTGCTGCTCGGCCTTGACCTTGGCCGCCAGGTCGAGCTGGTGGCGGCCATAGCGCTCGATGCCGACCATCACCTGGCTGCGCTCGCCCCGCATCCGGTCGAACAGCGCCAGGAACAGCGCCTGCAGCATCAGGTCGCCATTGGCGCCAGAACTCTTGGCGAAGGCCTTGATATCGGAGTCGGCCTCATCCATCGCGGTGCGCCGCGCCGCAAGCTTCTCGGCGAGCGTCTGAACGGCCGGATCGGTGGAAAGCTTCGCGGCATCAACGGCGATGTCGCCGCGCTGCCAGATGCCGCCCAGCGACAGCTCCGGGACCTTGCGCTGGATGCAGGGCCAGGTCGAGGCCGGCCCGGTGGTGGCAGCGGCCGCGACGGCGGGCGCCGCCAGCACCACCAAGCCGAAGGCGAGCGCTGCGACACGGCCGATCATTGCGACTCCCCTCCTCCGCCGCCCGGACCGCCGCGGCGGGCGATGAAGCCGCGGGTCGGATCGTAAGCCAGGATGGCAGCGCCGAGGAACAGCGCGGTGCAGCCGACGACGACGGCAAGGGCCTGGAAATTGACCTGGCCATAAAGGGCGAAGCGGATCAGCTCGACGGCATGGGTGAAGGGATTGAAGAAACAGATCTTGTAGAGCAGCGGGCTCAACTCGCGCACCCGCCACAGCGGGTAAAGGGCCGAGGAGGCAAAAAACAGCGGGAAAATCACGAAATTCATCACCCCGGCGAAGTTCTCGAGCTGCTTGATCAGCGACGACAGCAGGAGCCCGACCGAGCCGAGCATCAGGCCGGTGAGAATGAGGGCGGGGAGAATGAAGAAATAGCCCGAGGGCGGCGGCCGCACCTCCCAGAACCAGGCAATCGCCAGATAGACATAGACCTGCAGGAGGCCCACCGAGACGCCGGCGACGAGCTTCGAGACCAGCAGGAACCAGCGCGGCAGCGGGCTCACCAGCAAGGTGCGCATGTTGCCCATCTCGCGGTCATAGACCATCGACAAGGACGACTGCATGCCGTTGAACAGCTGGATCATGCCGATCAGCCCCGGGGTGATATAGACCTCGTAGAGGACGTAGGTCTTGTAGGGCGGGATGATCGAGACGCCGAGCACCTGGCGGAAGCCGGCGGCGAAAATGAAGAGCCACAGCAGGGGACGCACCAGGGCGGAGATGAAGCGTTCGCGCTGATGCAGGAAGCGCAGGCCCTCGCGCCAGACGATCCCGGCCATGCAGATGGCATATTGCGCGAGAGTGAAGCCGCGCCGCCCGGCTTGTGCCTGGTCCTGGGCGACCGCGGTCATGCTGCGACACCCGATGCGGGGCGCGGCGCGCCGGCGCCGGTCAGCATGGCGAAGGCGGCGCGGATGTCGTCGGCGCCGAGCTCGGCAACGACCTGCTCGACGCGGCCGCGCGACAGCACCTTGCCATGATGGAGGACGATGACGTCGTCCTGCGGCCCGACCTCGTCGATGAGATGGGTGGCCCACAGCACGCCGCAATTCTCCTCGGCGACCAGGCTGCGGACATGCCGGACCATGTCGGCCCGCGAACGGATGTCGAGGCCGACCGTCGCCTCGTCGAGAAGGAGGAGCCGCGGCCGGTGCAGCAGGGCGCGCGCGATCTCGACGCGGCGCATCTGGCCGCCGGAAAGCGAGCGCACCTTGTCGCGCATCTTGCCAGCGAGGTCGAGCCGCTGCAGCGCCTCGTCAGCGAGGCGGCGGGCGTCGCGGCCGGAAATGCCGTGGAGCGCTGCATGATAGGCAAGGTTCTGGATCACGCTCAGATCGAGATCGAGGGTGCGGGCCTGGAACACCACGCCGAGCCGGCGCAGCGCCTCGCCGGGCTCGCGCTGCAGCTCGTGGCCGAGGACGCGGATCGTACCCTCGCGGATGGGGTAGAGGCGGGTGATCAGCGAAAACAGGGTGGATTTGCCGGCGCCGTTGAGGCCGAGCAGCACCGTGAAGCTGCCGCACGGCACGGTGAAGGAGACATCGTCAAGGGCAAGCCGCGCCCCATAGGCGTGGCTGACACGCTCGACACTCAGGGCCGGTTCGACCTCTCTCAGCGACTCTGCCGTCTCACTCTCCTTGCGGTTCCAAACCTCAACGATCATGCCGGCTGGACCATCACGGCAAGGGCTTCTCGCCGCCTGGTCGCGGACTCCACCGGCTCGACCGACTGAACGCCGATCAAGGTGACATCGTTCGCGATGCCGTTTGTCGCAATGACATATTTCTCGTCCGGCGTGAAGGCGCGCTGCCAGAGCCGCTCGCCGACCAGGATATAGCGTTTCATCTCATAGGTCTCGCCATCGATTTCGGCCACCCGGGAATGGTCGTGCGTGGCGGCCGCCCGCTGCCATGGGACTTGTTCCCGATCATGGAGCTACCTAAAGTCTCGCCAGATGCCCTCCCACCCGCGATCCGGATAGGTGAATGCAGAATTGGCCTGGTGTGTTGCTGATCGTGGCGGCGCTTACCGCAGGTTGCACCGGCCCGGCGCTCGCCGCCACCAAGATCGCGGTGTTCGGTTTCGAGCTGATCGATACCAGCCTCGATGGTGAATTCAAGGGAAAGAACCCGGACGAGCAAAGGCGGCTGCGCGCCCTGAAGCCGCGGGTCGAGGCGTTCCTGGCCAATGCCAATGCGGGCGCCCTCCAGCCGGTCGACATCGCGCCGGTGGAGAAGGCGGCGGAGGCGCAGAATCTCCAGGCCTGCGGCGGCTGCGACCGGCGGCTCGCCCAGGCGGTCGGGGCGGAGCTGGCGCTGACCGGGACGGTGCAGAAGGTCTCCAACCTGATCCTCAACATCAACATGGTGGTGCGCGAGGTGGCGAGCGGCAAGGTGGTGGCGGCCGGCAGCGCCGACATCCGCTCCAACAGCGATGCCTCGTGGTTCAAGGGGGTCGACTGGCTGCTCAGCCACCGCATCGCGGAGCAACTGGCCAGGCGCCAGCCATGACCCGGTTTCTCGCCAGCATCGGGGCGCCGGCGGAGATCGAGACGGCGCTCGCCGGCGGCGCCGACATCCTCGATCTCAAGGACCCCTCGACAGGAGCGCTGGCGGCGCTCGCCATCGATGCAATCGGCGAAATGCTCGAAGCGGTCGGCGGCCGGCGCGCCGTCAGCGCGGTCACCGGCGATCTGCCGATGGAGCCCGAACTGCTGCGGAGCCGGGCTGCCGCCGTCGCCGCAACCGGCGTCGATATGGTCAAGGTCGGCTTGTGGCCCGATCCGCGCTCGCGCGACTGCATCCGGGCGCTTGCCGAGACGGCACGGGCGACCCGGCTGGTGGGCGTCATCTTCGCCGATCTCGGCCCCGATTTCAGCCTGGTCCAGGCGATGGGCGACGCCGGGTTTGCCGGCGCGATGCTCGATACCGCCGGCAAAGGCATGGGGCGGCTCACCACCCATCTTGGCGCCGATCAGCTCGCCCGCTTCGTTGCGACCTGCCGCGAGCACCGCCTGATCTGCGGCCTTGCCGGCGGGCTCGAGGCGCCCGACGTGCCGCGGCTCCTGGCGCTCGGTCCGGATGTGCTCGGCTTCCGTGGCGCATTGTGCGGCGGCCACGGCCGGTCGGGTCAGCTCGATCCCAAGGCCGTTGCCCTGATCCGCGGGCTGATCCCGCCGGCGGAAGCGGCATCGGCGCCTGGACCAGCGGCGGCCGGGACGCCTGTGGTCGACCGGATCTTCGTGCGCGATTATGTGCTGATGCTGGAAATCGGCGCCTATTCGCATGAGCGCGGCCACCAGCAGCGGGTGAGCTTCGACATCGCCGCCGATATCCGCCGCACCCCGTCCGATCGCGACGACATGCGGCATGTCTTCTCCTATGACGTCCTCACCGATGCCGTGCGCACCGTGGCCGCCGAGGGACCGTTCCAGCTCGTCGAGACCCTGGCCGAGCGCATCGCCGCGCGCCTCCTCGCCCATGTCGCGATCGTCCGGGTGACGGTCAGGGTGGAGAAGCGCGACCTCGGGCCGGGCGGCATCGGCGTCGAGATCGTGCGGCAGCGGGGATCGGGCGGTGGCGCGCGCCAATGACCGGACCGGTGGTGATCAAGCTCGGGGGCAGCATGGCGCTCGCTCCGGCCCTGCGGACCTGGCTCGGCGTGATCGCGGCGGCGCACGCCCCGGTGGTGGTGGTGGCGGGCGGCGGCCCGTTCGCCGACGCGGTGCGCGCGGCGCAGCCGGTGATCGGCTTCGGCGACCGGGCGGCCCACCGCATGGCCATTCTGGCGATGGCCCAGCTCGCCGAAGCGATGGCGAGCCTTGATGACCGGCTGGTGCTGGCCGCCAGCGAGCGCGCCATCGCCGCAGCGCTCGAAAAGCGGCAACCCGTGCTGTGGGATCCGATCCCGCTGGCGCTCGACCCGGCGATTCCGCATAGCTGGGACGTCACCTCCGACAGCCTCGCGGCATGGCTGGCGCAGCGCCTCGGGGCCGCCCATCTGATCCTGGTGAAGCCGGTCGGCCGGCAGCTGCCGCCGCTGTCGGGCGCGATGCTGGCCGAGCGCGGCATCGTCGATCGGGCGTTTCCCGCGATGGCCCGTGCCATTGCCGCAGCGTGGCTTGCCGACCGCGATGCCCTGCCGGCGCTTTCTGCGGTGGTCGCAGGCGCCGACCCGCATGCCACCAGCCTCAGCCGCATCGGTTAGCCGGGATGGACGAGCGCCACTACATCTTCCTTACCGGCCGGCTTGCGAAACCGCGTCTCGAAAGGGTGCTGGCGGGCCTCACCGACCCGGGATTCACCTTCGAGGTGCGCGACATGGGGGTCAAGGTCGCCGCCTTGCTGACCGAGCCGATCATCCGGCGCCGCCTCGCCCCGCCCGTCGGCGCGTCGGCGGTCTTCCTCCCCGGGCGATGCCGGATGGACCTCGCCAGCCTGTCGGCCCATTTCGGCGTGCCGTTTCTCAGGGGGCCGGACGAGATCAACGATCTGCCGCCTTTCTTCGGCAAGGAAGGCATGAACCCCGATCTCAGCCAGCACGATATCCGGATCTTCGCCGAGATCGTCGATGCGCCGGCGCTCAGCGTCGAGGAGCTGGTCGCCCGCGCCCGCCGGATGGTCGAGGCCTCGGCCGACGTCATCGACCTCGGCTGCCAGCCCGGCGTGGCGTTTCCGCATCTCGAGGATGCGATCAAGGCGCTCAAGGGCGAGGGCTTCAAGGTCAGTGTCGATTCAGGCGCGGTCGAAGAGCTCGCGCGGGGCGCCAAAGCCGGAGCCGACGCGGTGCTCAGCCTGACCGTCGAGACGCTTGCGCTCGCCCGCGACAGCGGCGTCGAGGCGGTGCTGGTGCCGAGCCGGCATGGCGAGCTCGAACTCGCTGTTCGCGGCGATGGACCTGGCGGAGGAGTGGGGCCTGAGGATCATGGCCGATCCGGTGCTCGATCCCATCCATTTCGGCTTCACCGAGTCGCTGCTGCGCTACGCCAAGGTGCGACAGGAGCGGCCGGATGCCGCCATGCTGATGGGCACGGGCAACCTCACCGAGCTGACGGCGGCCGACACGACCGGCATCACCGCCCTGCTGCTTGGAACCTGCTCGGAGCTCGAGATCGGCAATGTGCTGGTGGTGCAGGTCAGCCCGCACACGCGGCGCACGCTGCAAGAGCATGACGCGGCAAGGCGGATCATGCATGCCGCCAAACGCGACCACAGCCTGCCGAAGGGCTATGGCGGCCAGCTGCTGCAGGTCCATGAGATCAAGCCATTCGCCGTCACCGCGGCGGAGATTGCCGAGATCGCGTCACAGGTGCGCGACCGCAATTATCGGATCGAGGTCGCCGAGGATGGCATTCATGTCTACAACGCCAAAAGCCACCATGTCGCCGCCGATGCGCTGTCGCTCTATCCGAAGCTCGGCGTGGAAAGCGACGGGGCGCATGCCTTCTATCTGGCGCAGGAGCTGATGAAGGCGGAGATTGCCTTTCTGCTCGGCAAGCGCTACGCGCAGGATGAACCGTTGAACTGGGGAGTCGGCGCCGACCGCCGGCGGGAAGATCTGACCGAGCTGGCAGCGCGCGGTCATACGCTGCAACCGAAGAAGGATCAAAGCTGATGCCGATGATCCGCGAATGCATCGTGACGACGATCAACGCGGCGGGCGCGGTGCAGATTGCGCCGCTCGGCCTGATCGCCGCCGAGGATGACTGGATCATCGCGCCGTTCCGGCCGTCGACGACGCTCGAGAACCTGCAGCAGGTCCCTTATGCGGTCGCCAATTGGACCGACGATGTCAGGATCTTCGCCGGCTGCCTGACGGGGCGGCGGGACTGGCCTTTGCGCCCGGCCAGCGACGTCCCGGTGCCGCGTCTCGAAGCAGCGCTCGCCCATGCCGAGCTTGCCGTGATCGCGGTGACCGATGACAGCCAGCGCCCGCGCTTTCGCTGCCGCGTGGTGTCGCAATATAGTCACCGGCCGTTTGGCGGGCTGAACCGGGCCAAGGCAGCGGTGGTCGAGGCGGCGATCCTGACCAGCCGGCTCGACATGCTGCCGCGCGACAAGATCATGAGCGAAATCGCCTATCTCCAGATCGCCATCGACAAGACCGCCGGCCAGGAGGAACGCGAAGCCTGGGAATGGCTAATGGCGCGGATCGCGGCCCATCAGGCCGCGGGCTGAGCGGGAGGAGCGCGCTCACCGCGGCTCGCCGCCAACAGCAGCGCTACGGCGACCGCCGGGGCGCAGGTGCTGGCCCAGTGACCCTGCTCGCCGGTTCCACCGATCAGGGTTGCGAAATCGATGCAGCGGCGGTTCTGGCGCGCCGCAATGCGCTCGACGATGAACCGCCCTGCCCCGGCGGCGACGACCGGCGCGGCGGGCGGGAGATTGAAGGCCGACTGCACGAGGTGAATGCCGTCCTCGATGCGGCGCATCTGCTGCTCGGCGAGCCAGGCGGCGAGGACGAGCCAGTCGCGCTCATCGCCACCGCCGGCGTCCAATCCGACCATGCGGGCGAGGCGCGCCATCGAAGCGGCGCGATCCTTGGGCCGGTTGTCGGCGGTGGCATGCTGGTCGAGATCGGGCGGCAGAATATCGAGGGCGCGCCAGACATCGGCCATCGTGGCGAAATACTCGTTCATCATGGTCGACCAGCGGCCGCGGAAGGGAACCCGGTCGGAAACGGCGGCGACCGGCGTGCGGGTCAGCCCCATATAGACCAGCTCGCCGGCGACCAGCCGGTCATGGTCGTTGAAGCCGCGGGCGACGACGCTACCGGCGAGGATCGGCACGATGTCGGTGGTGGTCGACCCGAAATCGACAAGCAGCGCATCGGCAATGCGGCTGGCCACCAGGGCGGCCGCGGCGTGCCAATTGGCGGAGGCGATGTCCTCGGCGAAGGTGATCTCGCGCTCGGCCGTGACGAAACCACGCGGCCCGGCATAGAAGGCGAGGCGCTGGCCGCCGAGACGGCGCGCCATGGCGGTGACGATGCGGTCCACGCCCTCGATCCGGTTGGGGAAGCAATCGACGAGCTCGCCGGTGGTGGTGACGGCATGCCGCGCCGCGCTGCCGAGCGTGGCCGTCGCCGCATCGAGCGCGGTCTCCAGCCGGTCGATGCCGCGCCACAATTCGCAAGGCACCTGGATCACCCCGACCACCGAGCCGTCGCGCACCAGGGCGGCCTTGAGGTGGGCGCCGCCGACATCCCATCCGATGATCGAACTCATGCTTCCTCCAGCGACGTGGCGCGGCTATACCGGCGACAAGCGGGGCGATAGGCTAAACCATGCAGATCGTGCCGGTCATCGACCTCAAAGGAGACCTGGTTGTCCATGCCCGGCAGGGTGAGAGAGGACGCTATGAACCGATCGTGACGCCGCTCAGCCGCTCTGCCGAGCCGGCGGCGGTGCTTGACGGCCTCATGGCCGTTGCCCCTTTCGAAGCGGTCTATGTCGCCGATCTCGATGCCATCATGGCCGGGCGGCCGATCAATCCGGTGATCGAACGCCTTGCCGATCGCCATGCGACGCTGCCGTTCTGGGTCGATGCCGGCATCGCCTCGCCGGCCGCGGCCGCAGCACTCCTCGCACATGACCGGCTCCACCCGGTGATCGGCAGCGAGTTGCAGAGCGATTGCCGGCTGCTCGAGCAATTGCGGGATCATCCGCGGGTGCTGCTGTCGCTCGACTTTCGCGGCGACGATTTCGTGGGCCCCGTCGAGCTTCTCGACAGGCCGGAGCGGTGGCCGCGCCGGGTGATCGTGATGACGCTCGCCCGGGTGGGCAGCGGCAGCGGGCCGGATCTGGGACGGCTGGACAGGATTCTCGCCAGGGCGCGAGGCCGCAAGGTGTTCGCCGCCGGCGGAGTGCGCGGTCCCGATGATGCGGAGGAGCTGGCGGCGCGCGGGGTTGCCGGGGCGCTGGTGGCGAGCGCCATTCATCAAGGCGCCATCCGCTCGGCGACCTTCGCCGCAGCGCGACGCCACGGCTGAAAGCGAAGGGGCCGCGAAGGCCCCTTCCGATCGATCGTCGCTACTTGAAACCGAACATTGCGGCCAACCGGCGAAGGAGTCCACCGTGCTGAGCAGATGGGTCGTTCTCCTCGCGGTGGTTTCCTTCCTAAGCGCCGAACGGGTGCTTGGCAGTGTCCTTCTTCTTGACGACATCGGCAGCCCTCGGCTCGCCATTGACGGCGCGGGCCAACGCTTCCTTGGTGGCGCGATAGTTGAAGTCCTGGATCTTCTTGTCGTCGTTGGCTTCCCAATGAATGAACACACCGACGCAGATGAACAGATCGTCAGCCTCGGCTGCCGGAATGAGGCCTTCCGAAACCGAATCGGCAATGGCCTTGGCGACGGCGTACTGGGCCGGGCCGAACATCTGCACCGCCTGCTTGGCGCCCTTGATCGTCACCTTGTTGAACAGCACCGTGTTGGGCTTGGTCGCCAGATTGGGCGCGATCACCGCCAGCAGGGTGGTGAACCCGTCCTTGTTGTTGGTCAGGCTGTTGCAAAACGCAGTCTCGACCGCACTGCCGCGCGGACCGATCAACAGGTCGACGTGAGCGACTTCGTTCCCATCGCCGACCAGCGACTCGCCCACACAAACTTTGGTGACCTTGGCCATTTGCTTCTCCCTTGAATCGCATCTGCCGAAATGTTGCAGAGCCGCCCGCCGACAGCACCGGCTGCTCATCTATCCTTGTTTCTGCATCCGACGTGGCCGGACCGGTTGGCCAGATAGCAGCGGAGCGCCGCCCCGCCCAGGAACTCAACCACTGTCAGGTAGATTGCGCAAGATATTCACAAGCCGGGCGGCAAATAATGTTGCAACGGTGAGATCGGCACTCGTGCCGGGGTTGAGTCCGCGTGCCTTGATGCGGCGATCAAGCGCAAGGAGCGCCTGCTGCAAAGCCGCAGGATCGCTGCCGGAACGGCGCTGCCGCGACAGCAGAGCGGAAGCCTCGTCCTTGACCCATTGGGCCTCGACATGGCCCCATTTCCGCACGATATGGGAGTCGGGGAAGGCGGCGAGATATTCGAGATGGACCGCAACTGCCGGCCACCATTCCGCCAGCTGCTCGGCTTCGGCGGCGGCCAATGCCGGCAGCCCGAGCGACCAGACATCTTCGAAAATCGTGACATAGGCCCGCGCGATGCGGTCGCGGTGCGCGGCCTGGGCCATGGCCTGGCGCAGCGTGCAGGCGGGCTCGCTGCGAATGTCGTTCACCGCCTCCGTTCCCATCCCGCCCGGTCCGGCAAGGACAATGGCGCGAAAGGCAAGAGAGGCATCGCGCTGGTCGAGTGTCTCGAGGACGTGGCGCAGGCTGTCCCTGAGCTTGCGGCCGGCTTCGGCGGCGGCAGCGAGCGGCGCACATAAGAGAACGATGCCGAGGTTGGTGTTGGTGCGTGCGATCTTCATGCTCGCTTCGACAGCGTTGAAGATCCTCATCCCGACCGGCTGACGCGGCTCGGCGAGGGGATTGGCCGAGGCCCGGGCGGCGGCCAGGAAATGCGCCGCCTCCATGTCGTGGCCGCCGGCGAAGACATGGACGTTGCCAGGCTTCGGGGCGGCGAGCTCGGCGAGGCAGGCCTCGACATAGGAGGCGGCGATCTGGTCGGGCGCCACCGTCAAAGCTTGGCCTGCACGCGATGGCGTGCCGAGAGCCCGCCGAGGATGGCGCGGGCCAGCGCCTCCGCGATGTCGACGGCGCTCACCTTCTGCAGCCCGCTCCAGGCCGGCATGCTGTTGACCTCGAGCACCACCGCTGCGCCATCGTCGCCGCGCAGCAGATCGACGCCGCAGAAATCGGCACCGACGGCCGCGGCGGCGCGGACTGCCAGCTCCTCGAGCTGCCGGTCGCGGGCGAGCGGCTCCGGCGTGCCGCCCTGCCTGACATTGGTGATCCAGCTCTGGCAGCGCCGGGTCATGCCGGCGACCGGGCTGCCATTCACGACGAAGATGCGAAAATCGTGAAACCGCCGGTCCCGCTCGACGCCCATGAAGCGCTGGAGGTAATAGACGCCGTCCACCTCCTCCGCCGCCGGCAGATCGTCGATGGCGGCAATGAGGCGCAAGCCGCGACCTTGCGAGCCGAACAACGGCTTCAGCACGAGCGGGCCGCGCCGCAGCTCGCATTTGGCGATCGCCGCGGCCATGTCCCGCGTCTCGGCGGTCCAGGTCCTCGGGACGGCAATCCCCGCCCGCTGCAGCAGAAAGGTGGTGGTGGACTTGTCGACGCAGCGCTCGATGACGCGGGCATCGTTCCACACCAGGACGCCGAGCTCGCGCAAGGCGTGAAGCACGCCGAGCCGGCGTGTCACCGCCTCGAATGTGCCGCCGGGGACCGAGCGCACGATGCAGGCCTCCGGCAGGCCGCGGCGAAAGCCGGGGATGGCGATGCCCGCGGGATCGAGGGTGGTGAACTGGCACTGCGGCAGGCGAACCAGCCGCGGCTCCGCGCCGAGTGCGACGAGGTGGTGGGCGATGCGGCGGGCATGCCAGTCCCGTGCATCGCTGAAAATGGCGATGCGCGGACGCGCCGGCCCGACCAGGCGCAGCACCCGCTCAGCCAAACGAGGCATCGAGCAGCTCTCGGTCGATCCGGCCGGCCCGAAAGCTCTCGCCGCTGTCGATGGCGGTGACGACCACTTCCGCCGGCGAGAACAGCATCGGATCGATGGCGTAGAAATCGCCGTCGAACCGGCGAAAGATCTCGGCGAACGGCCGCCCGTGGTCGCGGGAATTGCTCGATGGCAGCTTGTCGGCGAGAGCCCTCGCATCCTCGGCCGGTCCGGTGACGAACAGCCAGACCCGCGCCCCATAGATGATGGCGTCGTTGGTGCGGCCGAGCGCTTGCAGGAAATCGGGATGGGGCGGCGCGAAGGGAGCGCTGGCAATGCCGTCGGTGATGCGGTCGAGCGGGAAGGCGACGGCATGGGCCTTGTGCAGGGCGACCTCGAGCGAGCGGGCAACGATCTGGACGCTCCCGGCTTGGCTGCGGGTCGGCGCAAAGAGGACGTTGAGCGCCGAGGGATCGATGCGGCAGCTCTCCGCCACATGGGCGATCACGGCGGGCGGCGGCGGCCCGTCTGCTTCAAGCACCAGCGTTGCCGTTTCGGCCTCATCGGCATAGCCGATGTCACGATAGATCTCCTCGACGCGGGCGAGCGCGCGGGCCGGGCCCGAGCCCATGGCCATGAAACCGTCGCTGTCGAGCTTCCAGCCGGCATATTGGCTGGCAAGGCAGGCGATGACCGGCTGCGAGGAGCGGACCGTGATCGCGAAGGGCCAGTTGGGATAGGTCGCATCGGGGGCCACGGTGATCCGGCCGAGGCCGCCCATGCAAATGGCGGCGAGCCACAGGCCGGCGGCGATGCCGCCGGTGACGGCGGTGCCGCAGTCGATCAGCAGCTCACCGGCAGGGCCGCGCGATGGGGCAATGCGCAGCGCTGCGGCCTTGGCGAGCATTCGTGCGACCAGGCGCGAAGCGGCCTCGTTGACGCTCGGCCGGGGCGCCGCATCGGCATCGCTTCCAGTCTCCTCAAGCATGGCAGTCGCCCTTTCCTCCACAAGCCTTTTCGCCGATGTCACATCGGGCTGAGCTGTTGCAACAACGGTACAAAGCGGCTGACCGGCGTGCATGGCGGTGCCCGGCGGCTGGCGGTCGGCAGCCCAGTCCGGCCAATCGATCGCCGGCACTGCGGCAATCGTGCGGCGCGCGTAGACGATCCGGGCGGCGGCAGCGCTGCTGAAACGCGCCGGCTCGTCGGACAGCCGGCCGCGACAGGCCTCGATGTGCCAGTGGAACAGCCGGCCGTCGCGATCGTCCAGGACATCGAGTGCGGCACCGGGACGCGGATTGACCTCGAGCAGGGTGAAGGCATCGCCGGCAACGAGAAAATCGGCGCTGTTGAGCCCGACCAGGCCGAGTGCCCCGGTCAGCCTGGCAACGACCTCAGCGAGGTTTGTCGCCAGCGCCTCGGCGATGCGGGCGGGGCGGGCGATGCCGCCGAACCGGAAGGGGCTTTCGCGAGCTCCGTCGGGCCATTGCTCGGTCGCTGCCAGCACCCTTGCCGTTCGCCCGTCGCCGAGGAACGATAGCGAGACGGGGCGGCCGGGGACAAAGGCCTGCCAGTAGCAGCCGGGGTCGGGCACGCGGCTCCAGCCGACATGCTGGCCGCCGCTTGCGCCGGCTCGCTTGCGCAGCCAGCGTCCGGCATCCTGCGGCGGGGAAAGCGCGATCTCCGGATGGGGTATCGCCAAGCTGCGGCAGAGGGCGGCGAAGGCGAGCGGATCCTTGGTCCGCGGGACCGAGGCGGGTGGGTTCCCCAGGAGCTCGAAGGCATCGGCCATGGTGGCGAGCAGGTCGGGCCGCGTCTCGAAGCCGCTGCCATAGACCAGACCCTGGACCGTCCGGCCGCCGGCCAGGCGATGCAGCGCCGCGATCAGGGCCCGGCCGTCGAAGCCAGCCTCCACGCTGCCGGCGACACGAGCAACCTCCTCGCAGAGGTCGCAGGTATCGAGATCGGCAAAGAGATCGGCGACCAGCGGACGGTAGGACGAGCGCAGCGCTGCCTGCGCCAGGGCGCGCCCCGACAGCGCCGCGATCAGGACCGTCGGCCCATCATTTGGCGATCGTGCGGGCAAGATCGAATGCATCCCTGAAATCGAAGCAGACCGGCTTCTTGGCCTCGATCATCTTCCGGAAAAGGCCGAATTCAGTCTGATATTTGACATTGCCGATGGCGAGCGGCCCGATCCCGAGCACGGCGGTGTCGCCGATCGGGACGCCAACGGCGTGGAGATCGAGCCCTTCCACTCCCGGCGGCGGCACGGCATTGACGTCGGCAACGACCGACAACGCCGGCGTCTTGCGGATCTGCTCCAGGCTCAGCACACGAATTCCGGCCCGGGCGCAGCATAACGCAATCTCGCTGCGCGCCAGGATGGCCTCCTTCCTGTCATCGCTCGAGCCGTCCGCCGATGCGGCGTCGACGCCGAAGCGCGCCTTGATCTCGCGCGCAGACCGCGCCACCCGATCGGGACCATCATAGCCGACGAGAGTGACCTTGGCCCCCTGCAGGGCGGCAATCACGGCCGACGAGAAGCCGACCACGCCGGTGGCGCCGAACACCGCCACCTGCAAGCCGGACAGGGCGCGATTCTTCTTGTCCTTCAGGCACTTCTCGACTGAGGCCACCATCGCGGCGGCGGTGGTGAAGGAGCCGGCGGGATCGGCAAAGATCGATAGCTCGAAAGGCGGCACCAGCGATTTTTTGGCGGCATCGATCATGTCGAGGGCCGCGATCGCGTCGCGGCCGCCGAAGAACATGCCGGTCCTGGCGGCGAGCTTGGGATTGCGGGAGAAGATGGCGTCCTGGACGAGCCCCGGCACATCCTTCTGCTCGACACCGGTATAGACGGCGATCATGTCGAAGCCGGCATCGGTCGCCATGTTGACGTCGAAAGGGCTCATCAGCTGGAGCGGGGTCACCATATGAAGGATCGATTTGTCGGCCATTGCGCGCTCCTTCGATTCGCGTTGGATCAGTCAAGCTCCTGAAGCGAGCCGGTCTCGACCGTGGCTCCGCGGTTGTTGGCAGAAGCGATCAGCAGCCGCAGAGCCGCGAACCGCGCCTCGCGGCGGAACATGGCGCCGAGCTCGGCGGCGGTATCGGCGCTGTCGGCGAAGACGAAGCCGGTCGGGCCCCAGGAGCTCTGCCCCGGTCCGAAGCCGCCGCGCGCGGCCAGGAAGCGGACGGCCTCGCCGACCGCCGGGCTGGCGAACAGCCCGCCGCCCTGGGACGGGCCGAAATGGCGGCCGACCTCGGTCTGGAGCTCGGCAATGCCGGCTCCGAAGGCGGCCTGATCGGCTTCGGCGACGGCCGGCAGGATGCGCATCAATACCAGATGACAGAGATGGGCGGCGCGCGCCTCGGGGAAGCCCGGCAGATCGCGAAAGGCCTGCAGCTCGGCCTCGCCATGGATGCCCTCGCGATGATCGTCGAACACGAGCAGCACGCGCCAGCGGGAGGGAAATTTGAGCCGCGACACGAGCGGCGGCAGGCGGCTCGTCTTGTCGCGGCCGCCATCCACCACCAGACCGCCTTCCTCGAAAATGCCGATGCCGATGCCGGAACGGGCGCCGCGGTCGAGGAGAAGGGCGTCATCGCGCGGCTCGAGCGGCAGGCCGTGGACCGCCCGCAAGGCGCCGGCGACGGCAAGCGCCAGCTGGGTTCCCGATCCCAAGCCGGCATGGGCCGGAATCGCCTGGTGCACGACCAGCTCATGGCTGTCGGGAATGCCGAGATGCCGGCACATGATCGCGAGATAGCGGGCGGCACGCTCGGCTTCGGGACCCTTGATGCGGCGTTCGCCGGCGGCACGCAGCGTCAGGCTGGTGACCGGCCGCTCGAGGGCGAGCCCAATGCTGCCGAACCGGCGCCCGAGACTACCGCTGATATCGAGAAACCCAAGATGCAGCCGCGACGGCACCGTCAGGGTGACGCTGTCCAATCCTGATCCTGCGCTTTCGCGCCGCCACGTCGCGGCGCCAGACGGTACCCACTTTCAAGCACACCCCGGCCCTCCTAGAGTGAGGCGAGGCAGCCATTGGGAGGCCGTTATTGCACAAGCACAGGAGACGATCAATCATGGCCGAGCGAAAGCAGGAACGCGTTTACTCCGCCGCGGAGATCACCGAGCGCCTGAAGCGGGAATTGCCTCACTGGCACCTCGAGGACGGCTGGATCCGGCGGCGATACAAGACCAGCAGCTGGAAGGGGACGTTGATGGTCATCAACACCGTCGGGCATCTCGCGGAAGCGGCGTGGCACCATCCGGACATTACGGCTTCTTATGCCTGGGTCGAAGTCCGGCTTATGAACCATGCCGCAAAGGGCGTCACCGACAAGGATTTCGAGCTTGCCAAGAAAATCGAGGAGGTGGTGTCCTGGCAGCCGGGCCTGCTCGGCGGCGCGCTCGAGGGCACGCCGCAGGAGGACCTCCGCTTCGCCTATATCAAATATGACAAGTGACACGGGGTGCGTGGAATTCCACTATGGCTTGCCGCCGGGCTGCAATAAGATTGCGGCCGGGCGCCTGATCGATCTGTTCGAATGGCCGAAGCGTATGTGAACGGTCAAGCAGCCCCGCGCGACGCAGCCATCGCTGCGGCGGCCCGGCTCCTGGCCTCCTCAACCCTGCCCGCGGTCGCCGGTCTGGCGGCGGACGCTGCCGCCATCCAAGCCGGCCTGCGGCTCGCGCGCACCATCGGCGCCGTGGTCGACCATGCGGCGGGCGTGGAGCTGTCGCGTGCGGCCGAGGTGCTGGCGCGCAGCGGCACCATGTCAACGACGGCGCAGGAAGCTCGGCGGATCGGCGATGTGCTGCTGCTCGCCGGACCAGGCGATGGCGAGGAGGCGACCCGGCTCGTCGACTATGTGTGCGCCGGTCCGGCAAAGCGGGTCATCGCCATCGGCAAGGCGCCCGGCAAATCTCCGACCCTGTCGCTTCCGGCCGAAAACGAGCCTGCGGTTGCAGCAGCGCTGGCGCTGCTCCGGGCGACCTGCGCCGGTCGCATCGCCAAGCCGCCGGCGGATTATTTCCAGGCGGCGGAGCTTCTCCGCCAGGCCCGCTTCGGCGCTATCGTTTACTCTGCGGCAACGCTGGAAGCCCCTGCCCTCGAAATGCTGCTCGGCCTCGCCGGCGACCTCAATGCCGCCAACCGCTTCTCGACCGTGGCGGTGCCGGCACCGGCCAATGGCGAGGCGGCGCTTGCGGTCTGCGGCTGGCAATTCGGGGTGCCGCTGCGCAGCCGCTGGACCGCGGCCGGTGCCAGCCATGATCCCTGGCGCGACGATGTCCGCCGCATGATCAACGCGGGGGAAGCCGATGCGGCGCTGTGGATCGGGCCTCTCCAGGATCCGCCGGACTGGCTCGCGGCGGTGCCGACCATCGTTCTGGCCGGCCGCGGCTTTGCCCCCGACAAGATGCCGGAGGTGGCGATTTCGGTGGGGCGGCCGGGGGTCGACCATCCGGGCGTCCTCCACCAGCTCGAGACCCGGGCGCTGAGCCTCGTGCCGGCGTCGCGGCCGACGGCGCTGCCCAGCAGCGCCGAGATCGTCGGGGCCATCCACGCCGCGCTGCGCGGGAACGGGACCGGCGCATGATCCACCTCAAGGGAGGCTACCTCGTCGACCCCGTCAACCGCCTCGACGGGCCCGGCGATCTGTGGATCGAGGGCGCGCATATCGTTGCCCCGCCGAGCGGAAGCGGTGCTTCGGAAACGATCGATTGCAGCGGCTGCGTGGTGATGGCCGGAGCCATCGATATCCATTCCCATATTGGCGGCGGCAGCGTGAACACGGCCCGGCTGCTGCTTCCCGAGCATCATGGCGCGGCGCAGCGGCGGCCAGGCGACACGGCGCTGTCGCGCATCGGATTCGATGTCGAGACCACCGGGCGGCTTTATGCCGAGATGGGTTTCACCACCGTCGTCGAGCCGGCGATGATGCCGTCCAACGGCCTGCATGCGCATCTCGAGCTCGCCGATATTCCGATCATCGACAAAGGGGCGCTGGTGGTTCTCGGCAACGAGGATTTCCTCCTCGGCCTGCTGCGGGCCAGGGAGAGCCGATCGGCGGTGCGCGACTATGTCTCCTACATGGTCGAGTTCGACCGGCGCGCTCGGCGTCAAGGTCATCAATGCCGGCGCAGCGGCGGCATTCAAGGCCAATGCCCGGACCTTCTCGCTCGACGACGAAGTCCCGGGCTATGGCGTGACGTCGCGGCAGATCGTGATGGCGCTGCAGCAGGCCGTCGACGAGCTCGGCATCCCGCATCCGCTGCATATCCATTGCAACAATCTCGGCGTTCCCGGCAATGCCGACACGGCACTCGCCACCTTCGAGGCAACGAGCGGCCGGGCGGCGCATTTCGCCCACATCCAGTTCTATGGCTATGGCAAGGAGGGGCGCCGCGGCTTCTCCTCGGCGGCGGCGCGCGTGGCCGAGGAGGTCAACCGCCGCAAGGACGTGACCGTCGATATCGGTCAGGTCATGTTCGGCCAGACCGTGACGGTGTCTTCCGATACGCTGCGGCAGTTCACCGCCAGGAATTTCAGCCGGCCGCGCAAATGGGTGATCGGCGAAACCGATTTCAACGGCAGCGGCATCGTTCCCTACCGCTACAGCAGCGGCGACTTCTACAATGTCGTGCAATGGGCGGTGGGCCTCGAGCTGTTTCTCCTGATCGATGATCCCTGGCGGGTGTTCTTCACCACCGACCACCCGAATGGCGCACCATTCACCGCCTATCCCGAGCTGTTGGCGCTGCTGATGGATCGCCAGGCCCGGAACAATGCCATAGCCGAGCTGCCCAAGCGGGCGTTGGCGATGACCGGCCTGCCGTCGATCGGGCGGGAATACACGCTGACCGAGATCGCCGTCATGACGCGGGCAGCGCCGGCCCGCCTGCTCGGCCTTGCCGACCGTGGCCACCTTGGCCGCGGCGCCCGCGCCGACATCGCGGTCTATCGCCGCCGCGACGACAAGGCGGAGATGTTCCGGCATGCCGCCCTCACCGTCAAAGCCGGGACCATCGTGGTGCGCGACGGCAAGGTTGTCGCCACTCCCGATGGCCGGGCGCTGGTGGTCCGACCGGGCGCCGGCACCGCCATGTCGCGGCGGATGGAAAACTATTACGAGACGACGTTCGGCCTGTCGCCGCGGTTCTTCCATGTCGATGCCGCCGCACTCGGGCGCCGCGATCCGTTCATGGAGGTGGCATGCCGCAGCTGATGCTCAACGGCGTGCGCATCGACGACACCTTCGCCGAAGCCTTCGGCATGCTCGCGACGGCAATCATCATCACGGCGCCGACCGCCCGGTGGGCCGAGCAGGCGGCCATCACCATGACCGGCTTTGCCACCTCGGTGATCGCCTGCGGTTGCGAGGCGGGGATCGACATGGCCATTCCGGCGGCCGAATCGCCGGACGGCCGCCCGGGAGTCAAGGTCCTGCTGTTCTCGATTTCGCCCGGCGAATTGCAGAAGCAGCTGCAGAACCGGGTCGGGCAATGCGTCCTCACCTGCCCGGGCACCGCCTGCTATGCCGGGATCGCCGGCGGCAGCATGCTCAAGCTCGGCTCGAGGCTCCGCTATTTCGGCGATGGCTGGCAGATCTCGAAGCGGATCGCCGGCAAGCGCTATTGGCGGATCCCGGTGATGGAAGGCGAGTTCCTGTGCGAAGCGACCACCGGCAGCACGGGGGATGCGGTGGGCGGCGGCAATCTGCTGCTGATGGGCCACACCCGGCGGACGGCACTGGCGGCGGCCGAGACCGCCGTCAAGGCGATGACGCAGGTCGCCGGCACGATCCTGCCCTTTCCAGGCGGCATTGTCCGGTCGGGATCGAAGATCGGGTCGCGCTATAAGGGCCTCATCGCCTCGACCAACGATGCCTATTGCCCGACCCTGAAGGGGCTCCAGAATTCGGTTCTCGATGCCGACGTCGGATCGGTGTTCGAGATCGTCATCGACGGGCTCACCTCCGACGCGGTGCGCCAGGCGATGCAGGTGGGCCTAAAGGCGGCGGCGGCGCTTGGTCCGGAAGCCGGGCCGGTGCGCATCAGCGCCGGCAATTATGGCGGCAAGCTCGGGCGGTTCCACTATCATCTGAAGGAGCTGCTGACGTGAGCGCGCTGACCTTCTCGCTCAAGGCTCCGCCAGCCCGCCGGCTCGACCTGTCGCCGCTGACGGCGGAGCGACTTCACGACTTGAAGCACAAGGAAATCCTCCGCCTGGCGCTGGAGACGGCGGCACAGCCGCTGCTGGTCGGCGATGTGTTTGCCGTCAAGGGCAGCGATGCGGCGGAGATCCGGTTCGAAGGCGGATCCGACCGGTTCGACCGCGTCGGCGAGGGGATGAGCGGCGGCGCGATCCGGGTGCTGGGCGATGTCGGATATCTGGCGGGACGGCTCATGCGGGGCGGCGCGATCGCCATCGAGGGTGCGGCCGGAGCGCTTCTCGGCTCGCGGATGGCGGGCGGGCGGATCACGCTTTCGGGCAATGCCGGTGCAAGCGTCGGGGGGCCGCTCTCGGGCGAGCTCCAGGGCATGAGCGGCGGCCTGATCCTGATCGGCGGCAAGGCAGGAGAGCGGGCCGGCGAGCGGATGCGGCGGGGAATGGTCGTGGTCAGCGGCACCTCCGGCGACTATGCCGGTACGGCGATGATCGCCGGCACGCTGGTGCTGCTCGGCAAAACCGGCCACCTGCCAGGCTATCTGATGCGCCGCGGCACGATCGTGCTGGGACGCGGGGCGCAGTCGCTGGCCCCGAGCTTTGCCGATTGCGGGCCCCATGAACTGGCCTTCGCGGCCCTGCTCGGCAGCACCCTGGCCGCGCTCGAGGTGAAGACGGGCAAGCTGTTCAAGGGCCCTCTGCTGCGCTATGCCGGCGATCTTGGCGCGCTCGGCAAGGGCGAAATTCTGCTAGGATGAGCGGCGCTTCGATCGAACGCGAAACTTTGCTCTTCGAACTCCGTTCCCGGTTGCCGAGATCGTTCTGAATGCCGAGGTGGCGATGGTGGCGCTTATTGTCACGGTTTGTGCGTTTCTCAATGGCGCGAGCTGCCATGACGAGACCTTCTATTTCGAGTCTCGCGGGTCGCTCAACGACTGCATGTCCGAGGCGCCGCTCTATCTCGCCGAATGGGGCTCGACCCATCCCAAATGGCAGATCCGGCGCTGGAAATGCGACTGGCCGGAGCGCAGCCGGCAAAAGACCTGAGCCCGAAGAAAGCTATTTCCGCTCCTCGTTCTGATTGTCGCCTTGGTGATGATCGTGATCATGGGCGTGATGGTCATGGTCATGATCGTGGTCATGATCGTGGTCATGATCATGGCCGTGGCCGTGGTCATGATCGTGATCGTGATCGTGATCGTGATCATGCAGGTGATCATCGAAATCCTGATCGTCCTCCATCATCGCCGCCAGCGCTTCACGGCTCGTGGTCTCATCCTTGATATTGGCCAGGCCGGCAATGTGGTCGATCACCTTCTGCTCGAAAAGCGGGCCGCGTATCTCGATGATCGCCCCGGGATTCTTCTTGTAGAATTCGTAGACCTTGCGCTCCTGGCCGGGGAACTGGCGGGCGCGGGCGACCAGCGCCCGCTCGATCTCCTCGTCGGTGACGACGATGCCGGCACTCTCGCCGATGGTGCCGAGCACGAGGCCGAGGCGGACGCGCCGCTCGGCAATGGCACGATACTCCCGGCGGGCCTCCTCCTCGGTGGTGCCTTCTGCCTCGAAGCTCTGGTCGTTTCGCTTCATCTCGCGCTCGAGCGTCGACCAGATCTGATTGAACTCGGCTTCGACCAGCTTGGCCGGCAGCTCGAAGGAATATTGCTTGTCCAGGGCGTCGAGAACGTCGCGCTTCAGCTTGGCGTTGGTCATGCCGCCGAGATCCTCGCCGATGCGGTCGCGGATGAGGGAGCGCACCCGGTCGATGTTCTCGACCCCGAGCCGCTCGGCCAGCTGGTCTTCCGGCAGGTCGGAGCCGGTCTCGACCTTCTCGACCTTGACATCGAAGGTTGCCGGTCTGCCGCGCAGCGCTGCAACCGAATAGTCGTCGGGAAAGGTGACCTCGACGGTGCGGTCGTCGCCGGCCTTGGCGCCGACCAGCTTTTCCTCGAAGCCCGGGATGAACTGGCCGGAGCCGATGTCGAGCGGGACGCTTTCGGCGCTGCCGCCCTCGAACGCCTCGCCGTCGACCCGGCCGGCGAAGGAGATCGTCACGCGGTCGCCGGTCTCGGCGGCGCCGTCCTTCGCCGCGAAGGTCCGCTGCTGGGAGGCGACCCGCGACAGGGCCTCCGCGACGTCCTTGTCCTCGACCGGCACGACATGGCGGACGAGCTCGAGCTTGGAGAAATCGCCGATCTCGACCGGCGGCACCACCTCGAAGCTCATGGTGAAGGACAGGTCGTAGGTGCCATCGATGATGCCGCTGACCTCGGACTCCCCCTCGGGGAGCGCGATCTCGGGCGGATAGGCCGGCTTGACGTTGCGCTCGGCAAGCGCGTCACGGCTCGAATTCTCGACCTGCTTCTGGATGACGTCGGCCATCATCGAGCGGCCATAGAGCCGCCGGAGGTGGTTCACCGGGACCTTGCCGCGACGAAAGCCGCGAATCTGGGCGCGCGAGCCCATTTCCGCCAGTTTCTCCGTCAGCTGCTGCTCCAGGATGGCGGCCGGAACCACCACGCGGAACTGCCGCCTCAGACCCTCATTCAGCGTCTCGGTCACATGCATCGTCAATTCACCTTTGCGGCGCCGGGAGCGGCGCCTTCCGCAGCGATCAGCTCATATTGGGCCGGACATGGTGCGGGCGGAGGGACTTGAACCCCCACGGGACGAGCCCACAGGAACCTAAATCCTGCGTGTCTGCCAATTTCACCACGCCCGCCAGACCACCATGCCGCAGGGGATCGACAACCCCCGGCCGCAAGATCGCGCCTCTATAGCAAACGGCAATTTTCCCTTCCACAACGGAATTGGGCAGGCGCCCCAGAAATGGAGCCACCTCAGGTGGCGGCATGGCGCAGCGCCTGCGGCAGGAGACCCGGTAGATCCTCGGCGATCAGGCCCGGACCGAAGCCGGCGGCGGCATCGCCATGCAGCCAGGCGGCGGCGGCGGCGGCGGCAAAACCGCCCGCCGCTTGTGCCAGGAGCCCCAGCACGGCGCCGCACAGCACGTCGCCCGAGCCGGCGGTGGCAAGCGTCGGCGGGGCATTGTCGTTGATGGCGATGCGCCCATCGGGGGCGGCGATGACGGTGTCGCTCCCCTTGAGCAGCACCACCGCGCCGGATAGGCGGGCGGCAGCGGCGGCGCGCTGCCATTTGGCCTGGTCGATGGCCAGGTCGCCGAACAGCCGGCGGAACTCGCCTTCATGCGGGGTCAGCACCACCGCGCGATCCGGCACTGCCGCGACCGCGGCGGCCAGGGCGGCGGCATTCCCTGCAAAGGCGGTGAGGGCCCCGGCATCGAGAACGGCGGCACGGCCGGTGGCGAGAACGGCCTCGACCATGGCCCGCGTCGCCTGGTCGGGCTCGAGCCCCGGACCGAGGCCGACCGCGCGCGCCCGGCGCCGCGTCATCATCGCGACGAGGCTCTGCGGATCGGCCACGCCTTCGAGCATCACGGCGGTGAGATGCGCGGCATTGATCGGCAGCGCCTCGGGCGGCGAGGCGACGGTGACGAGCCCTGCCCCGACCCGGAGCGCGGCGATGGCCGCAAGCCGCGCCGCGCCGGTGTTCCAGGGGCCGCCCGACAGCATGATGGCATGGCCGCGCTGATATTTGTGGGCCGCGTCGGGATGGACCAGGCTGTCGCGCCAGAGGCGGGGGTCGTTGCGGAAGAGTTGCGGCTTGATCGCGTCGAGCACGGTTGCCGGAATGCCGATCTCGGCCACCACCGTGGCGCCGCAATGCTCGCGCCCCGGCTGCAGCAGGTGGCCAGGCTTCAGCCGGAAGAATGTCACGGTGAGGCTGGCCTTGACGGCGACACCACGCACCGCGCCGGTCGTGCCGTCGATCCCGGAGGGAAGATCGACCGCCACCACCGGCAGGACGGAGCCGTTCACCTGCCCGATGAGGTCACGGGCCGCGCCGTCGATGTCGCGGCCGAGGCCGGCGCCGTAGAGCGCATCGACCACCAGCTGGCGACCGGCAAGCCGACCAGGCTCGGCGGCATCGACAGGGCCGCGCCAGCGCTCGGCCATCGCTGCGGCATCGCCGGACAGCCGGTCGCGCGCACCGAGGAGCGCGACACCGACCGGCCAGCCATTGTCGCGCAGATGACGGGCGGCAACGAAGCCGTCGCCGCCATTGTTTCCCGGACCGCACAGAACAAGCACCGGCCGGCTCGTCCAGCGGGCCATGATCGCCTCGGCGACGGCGCGGCCGGCAGCCTCCATCAGGGCCAGCGACGGGACCCCGGCGGCGATGGCCAGGGCATCGGCGCGGGCCATCTCCGCCGGGGTGAGAAGCGCCAACGGCATCGGCCCGGTCATGGCCGCCCCGCCGAGGTCTTGCATAAAAATTGGTCAATTGCCCAACAGATAGGCCGGCCGCCTTGGCGCCGCCGCCGGTTCCTCAAGCCAAACCCTTGATATTGCTCGCAATCGCCTTTCATGGCCAGTTGGCATGGGCCGTGCACTCGCGCTTGGCGAGACGGTAAGTCTGCGCTGACCCCCCGCATAGCAGGACGAGGACGCATGAAAAAAATCGAGGCGATAATCAAACCCTTCAAGCTCGACGAGGTGAAGGAGGCGCTGCAGGAAGTCGGTTTGCAGGGCATCACGGTGACCGAAGCGAAAGGTTTCGGACGCCAGAAGGGCCATACCGAGCTCTATCGCGGCGCCGAGTATGTCGTGGACTTCCTGCCAAAGGTAAAGATCGAAATCGTCATTGCGGACGAACTTGTCGACAAGGCGGTCGAAGCCATCCAGACGGCGGCCCGCACCGGGCGAATCGGCGATGGCAAGATTTTCATTACGCCTGTAGAACAGGCGATCCGGATCCGGACGGGCGAAACCGGGACGGATGCACTCTGATAGGTTGCAAAGATCCCGATTAAGGGCTATGACAATCCGCTGAAACGATAGGGCAATGCACATGGCAAAGAGCAAGAGCGCCGAGTCGGTGCTCGCGATGTTCAAGGACAAGGACGTCAAATATGTCGATCTGCGCTTCACCGATCCGCGGGGGAAGCTGCAGCATCTGACCATGGATGTGTCGCTGATCAACGAGGACGCATTCGCCGACGGGATCATGTTCGACGGCTCCTCGATCGCCGGCTGGAAGGTGATCAACGAGTTCGGACATGACGCTGATGCCCGATCCGGATTCGGTCCATACCGATCCGTTCTATGCACAGACCACCGCGGTGCTGTTCTGCGACATCCTCGATCCCGGCACCGGCGAGGCCTATGACCGCGATCCGCGGATGACGGCGAAGAAGGCCGAGGCCTTCCTCAAGCAGTCGAAGATCGGCGAGACGGTCTATGTCGGCCCGGAGGCGGAATTCTTCATCTTCGACGACGTCCGCTTCACAAGCGAGCCCTACAACACCGGCTTCCGCATCGATTCGGTGGAGCTGCCGACCAATGGCGGCACCGAATATGAGATGGGCAACCAGGGCCACCGGATGCGAACCAAGGGCGGGTATTTCCCGGTCAACCCGATGGATTCGGCCCAGGACATGCGCTCGGAGATGCTGTCGGTGATGGCTGAAATGGGCGTCGTGGTGGAGAAGCATCATCACGAGGTCGCCGCCGCCCAGCACGAGCTCGGCATGAAATTCGCCAGCCTGGTGCGGATGGCGGACCACATGCAGATCTACAAATATGTCATCCACAACGTCGCCCACGCCTATGGCAAGACGGCAACCTTCATGCCGAAGCCGGTCATGGGGGACAATGGCTCGGGGATGCACTGCCATTTCTCGATCTGGAACGAGGGGCGGCCGCTATTCGCCGGCAACCAGTATGCCGACCTGTCGGAAACCTGCCTCTATTTCATCGGCGGCGTGATCAAGCATGCCAAGAGCTGCAACGCCTTCACCAATCCCTCGACCAATTCCTACAAGCGGCTGGTCCCCGGCTACGAGGCGCCGGTGCTGCTCGCCTATTCCTCGCGCAACCGGTCGGCATCGTGCCGCATCCCCTACACCACCAATCCCAAGGCGAAGCGGGTCGAGGTGCGGTTCCCCGATCCCTCGGCCAATCCCTATCTCGCCTTCTCGGCGATATTGATGGCCGGGCTCGACGGCATCCTCAACAAGATCCATCCCGGCGATCCGATCGACAAGAACCTCTACGACCTGCCGCCGGTCGAGCTCAAGGAGATCCCGACGGTGTGCGGCTCGCTGAGGGAGGCGCTGACCACGCTCGACCATGATCGCGAATTCCTCAAGAAGGGCGGCGTCTTCACCGACGACCAGATCAACTCCTATATCGAGCTCAAGAACGAGGAGGTGTCGCGCTTCGAGATGACGCCGCACCCGGTCGAGTTCGACATGTATTACAGCTGCTGAGCCGCTTGCCGGTTCAGCCAGCCTCGGCCGACGCCAGGCCGCGCAGGGCCTGACCGACAATCTGGCGGGAGCGGAACAACACCAGCTCCCGCCAGGAATCCGTGTCGGGATAGAAGGCCCGGCGAATATAGGCCTTGACCCGCGCCGTATCGGGATCGCTCCAGCCGGCAGCCGCGCGGTTCAGCCTGTGCCATTGTTCCTGGCGCAGGCTGCCCAGGGTCGTCGACCAGGGAAAGCAGCCATATTCCAGCGTCAGGCACACCGCCCGCTCGCCGAGCACGGCCTTCCAGCCATCCTCGACAAAACCGAACTGGGCGTGCGAGCTGGTGGTGCCGGCCATGCTGTTGGTCACGGATTCGCCGAACCAGCTTGAGCCCCGCCGCTCGGGCAGCGAGCCGGGCGGATCGGCGATCATCGCCTCGCCATAGCCATAGGGGCCAAGGCCGGTGTGGTAATCCAGCAGGCAGACAAGGTCGCGCGCGGCAATTCGATGGTCGGCGATGATCCGCTCCATGGTCAGCCGCGACCAGGTCGGCCGGTGGCCGCCGAAGAACAAGCCGTCGGGGTGAGTGTACTGGCCGCCGCTTTCGGCAATGCGCAGCGCATCGAGGCCGTGGGCGCGCCCATAGGCCTCCATCCGCTCGCGGGCGGCGGCAAGCGCAGCGTCGGTCCACGCCGCGGGGACGATCGCATCGGCCAACTCCGCATAGCCCGGATTGCGCGGCAGGGGCTTGGCGAAGTCGACATGGTTGCGGTTGAGGTCGACCCCTTCCTCGGTGACGCGGCGCAGCCAGGCGAAGCCATGGGGATTGAGCGCATGGATGGCGAGAACCGCGACATCCTCCGGCAATGCCGGCCGGCGGTCGAGGAAATCGACCTGCGAGCCCGAGCCGCAGAACCCCTCGACCCCGTGGGTCGCCGAGATGGTGACCAGGATTTTTGGCGCCTGCGCAGGCCCGAGCCAGGCCGCATCGGTCCAAAGCTCCTCGCCGGCGGGTCCGGTGTGCGGATTGCGATAATTGCGCAGCGTGGCACCGGCCGCATTGGCGGCGGCGATGAACTTCGTCCGGGCCGCGGCATAGTCGGAGGCAAAGCAGTTCAGATCGAACATCATGCGCCCTCCTCCAGCGCTGCTCCCGGCAACCAGAAGACCTCGCCCTGGCTCGTTTCGGTGTCGAGCCAGAAAAACGGCAGGTGGGGAAAGTCCCGCTCCAGGAGATCGCGCCCGGCGCCGATCTCGCACAGGAGGCCGCCGGTCGCGGTGAGGCGCCCCGGCGTCTCGGCCAGCAGGCGGCGGACGACATCGAGGCCGTCGCGGCCCCCCGCCAGCGCCAGCGCGGGCTCGTGGCGATATTCCGGCGGCAGGTCCGCCATGGTGGCGCTCGCGACATAGGGCGGATTGGCGAGAATGAGATCGTAAGGCCCATCGGGCAGCGGTTCGAACAGATCCCCCTGGTAGAGGCTGACCCGATGCGACAGGCCGTGGTCATCGACATTGCGCCTGGCGACGGCGAGGGCGTCGGCCGAAAGATCGACAGCATCGACCGCGGCGGCGGGGAATGCCAGCGCGGCAAGAATGGCGAGGCAGCCCGAACCCGTGCACAGATCGAGGATGCGCGTGATCGCGCAATCGTCGGGGATGAGGCCGGCCTCGGCCAGCCGGCCGCTCAATATGAGCTCGCCGATGAAGGAGCGCGGCACGATCACCCGCTCATCGACGTAAAAGGCGACGCCGCCGACATAGGCGCGGTTGACCAGATAGGCGGCGGGCTTGCGGGTGGCGATCCGCCGCTCGATCAGCGCGATCGCTTCCCGGCGCTCGGCCAGCGTCAGCCGGGCATCGAGAAAGGGCTCGATATTGTCATGCGGCAGGTGGAGCGGCGCGGCGATGAGGAACACCGCCTCGTCGATGGCGGTGTCCGTGCCATGGCCGTAGCTGACGCCGGCGCTCTCCATGCGCGTGACGGCGAAGCGCAGGAGATCGCGGATGGTGAAGAGCTCTTCCTCGACGGTCACGGGATCGGGGTGTTGGTCATTTCGAGATGAAGCCTGGTGCCGGTATAGGGATGGCTCTGGGCCACCGCCTCGTCGAGCTCGATGCCGAGGCCGGGCTCGTCGGGCGGAATGACATAGCCCTCCTCCCAGCGGATCGGCGTCCTCAGCAGCTCGGCATGGAAGCCGCCCCAGGTCTGGATGCTTTCGAGGATCAGGAAATTGGGGAGCGTGGCGGAGAAATGGATGTTCGCCGCGCCCTCGACCGGGCCGCAATAGAGATGCGGCGCAATCTGGGCATAATGAGCCTCGGCCATGGCGGCGATCTTCTTGGCCTCCATGATGCCGCCGACGCGCCCGAGCGCCATCTGCAGGATCGAAGCGGCGCGGCATTCGAGGACCCGGGCAAATTCATATTTGGTGGTCAGCCGCTCGCCGGTGGCGATGGGAATGGAGGTGCCGCGGGCAACCTGCGCCATCTCCTCCGGCTTCTCCGGCGGAACCGGCTCCTCGAACCATAGCGGGTCATAAGGCTCGAGACGCTTGGCGAGACGGATGGCGCCGGCGGGGGTGAACTGGCCGTGGGTGCCGAACAGAAGGTCGGCGCGGCTGCCGACAGCCTCGCGCATGAGCCGGCAGAATTTGGCGCAGAGATCGAGCGATTCCAGCGATGGCTGGCGCGGATCGAACACCGAATAGGGGGCGGCGGGATCAAATTTCACGGCGGTGAAGCCGGCCGCGACATATTCGGCGGCGCGCCGCGCCGACCGCTCCGGGTCCCAATAGATGCTCTCGCTCTCGCCGTCCTCGATCTTGGGATAGATATAGGTATAGCTTCTCAGCTTCTCGTGGACCTTGCCGCCGAGCAGCGCATGCACCGGCTTGCCCAATGCCTTGCCCTTGATGTCCCACAAGGCGATCTCGATACCGGATAGCACGCTCACCAGCGATATGTCGGGCCGCATGCTGTAGCCGGTGCCATAGACACGGCGCCACAGGGCCTCGATGCAGAACGGGTCCATGCCCTCGACATGGCGGGCGAAGACATCGGCGACCATGGCGGCGATGACCTCGGGGCCGAAAGTATCGCAATAGATCTCGCCGATGCCGCTGATGCCGTCATTGGTGGTCAGCTTCACGAAGATGAAATAGCGGCCGCCGAATGACGGCGGCGGATTGCCCACCACGAACGTCTTCAGGTCTTGGATGTGCATCGTTGCCTCCTCGGCCGGCACGCTAGCATGAGGGGAAGGAGCGGTGCAGTTCGAATAGCCCGAGCGCCGGCAGGCGGTCCACGCCACTGGCCGGGCGCTCGCGGCGCCGGACGATCGCCGGTTGATCGCGATCGGCGTTCAGCGCCTGCCTAGCCTAGCCGGCGCCACCCTGGGCAACCTTGGCCTCGGGCTGGCCGTCGACGAATCCCGAATTGTCGAGATCGTAGATGTCGGGGCGGAAATGCACCTCGCCGTTGGCGGTCACCCAGCCGGTGAGATAGGCGAGGCGTACCTGCGGCGGATCGGCGACCTTGACGTCGAGCCGTTCCTTGCTGTCGGTGACCGCGGCGATCTTGGACTGGTTCCAGCCGTCCTGCCCGGCCAGGATCCAGTCGGTCAGGAGATGGACCTTGTCGACGCGCACGCAGCCCGAGCTGAAATAGCGCGCCGACTGGGTGAACAGCTGCTTGGTCGGCGTGTCGTGCATATAGACGGCATAGGGATTGGGGAAGCTGATCTTCACTGAAGCCATGGCGTTGTCATTGCCCGGCTCCTGGCGGAAGTGGTAGCGGTCGGGCGCGATCTTGCTCCAGTCGATCGTCTTGGGATCGACCTCGGGACCGTTGAGACCGTCATAGATCTTGATCCTGAGCTGGCTCAAAATCTTGGGATTTTTCTGGACCTGGGGGATGATGTCCCGCTCGACGATGGAGACAGGGGCATTCCAATAGGGGTTGAAGTTGATCTCGACGATCTTGCTCTCGACCACCGGCGTGGGCCGGTCGATCTTGCCGGCAATGACATTGTGGCGCGAATGGACGCGGCCCTTGTCCACGGATTCGAGCTGGGCGGCCGGAATGTTGACCACGACATAGCGCGCTCCGAGGTCCTTGGCATATTGGGTGACCCGGGGGAGATTGGCCTTGAGGGTGACGAGCCGCGCGGGCGCGGGGACATTCAGAGCCGCAAGCGTCGTCGCCTCGACGCGGCCATTGGCAAACAGGCCGTGATTGAGCTGGAAATGGCGGACCGCCTCCTCGACGGCCTCGTCATAGGTATCGCCATCGCCGGCGCTGGCCGGCAAATAGCCCTCGACTACGAGCCGCCGCCTGAGGATGGGGACGGCCTTGCCGGTCGACCACAGCATCAGCGTCCGGGTGCCCGGCACTTCCGGCCAGCCACCGGCCTCGACGATTTTCTGATAACGGCCGACGGCGCCCTGCAGGAAGCGCTCGCTGTGCACCGACAGCATGGGGCTCTGCTCGCCGACAACGATTTCGGTGCGGGTGGGGGCGGTGGGGGTGCTGGCAAATCCCGGGCGGGCAATGCTCTCGAAGTCCTTGTCGCCCCGGTCGGCGACCGCCGGGCCGGCGACGCCCGCAAGCGCCAGAGCACAAATCACAGCAACCGTCGCGCGGCGAATATCCGCGCCCGCTTTCGTCGCATCGGGCATTCTGACCTCGTCCCCATCTTTCGCGGGCAGGGCTTCCCGCATGTGCGCTCGCAAGCGCAACGATCAATCCCTGCCTGACGTGATGGGCTATTAACTAAGCGACCTCGGTGCGGCGCACAATGGTTCGGGCGGCACCACGGATCAATCTGCAACGCTCTGATGCAATCAAGACACAGTGCGGCTGCCGCGGTCGCTCAGAGGCGATACAGGATCTGGTCGGTCCAGAACCGCTCGAGTCGGCCTAAGATCTTGTTCAAACGGTCGAATTCCTCGGCGTTGAGGCCCGCAACCTCCTGAATCGACAGGAGCTGCCGGTTGTAGAGCTGATCCACGCGTTCTCGAATGGCGTTGCCTTTGGGTGTCAGGCCGACGCGCACCGAGCGCTTGTCGGTCGAGGAACGCTCATGACTGACATAACCGGCTTCGACCAGCTTCTTGAGGTTGTAGGAGACGTTGGAGCCCTGGTAATAGCCGCGGCTGCGCAGCTCGCCGGCGGTCAGCTCGTGATCGCCGATATTGAACAGCAGCAAGGCCTGGACCGAATTGATCTCCAGCTCGCCGGCGCGCTCGAACTCATCCTTGATCACGTCGAGAAGCCGGCGATGAAGGCGCTCGATCAGGTGGAGCGCGTCCAAATATTTCGGCTTGAGCGCCAGATGATCCCCCCTGTTCTGCGGCTCACGATCGGCCGACTTCAGTTGAGTACGCATCTACACACCGCCCTGTTGATCTGCAGGATTTGATAATACTCCTGCTCTACTTCGCAACACAACATTAGCGCGACGGCGTTAAATTGCACTCAACGTGAAGAGTTAATTTTGCGGTTTTTCGACTCCGCGATCCCGGCAATCATTTCGTAACTTTAAGAAAAATGGATGTCGGCTACCGGGCGGCGAGGCCGCGATAGCCGTCGATGACCCGGCGGGCGGTGTTCCCGCCGCACCATCCCCGCCTGGCGATGAACCGGGCCCGGGACTGGGCAGCGGCGACGGCATTGGCACCGCTTTCGCGGGCGGCCGAGCGCTGATCCTGGAGGATGCTGCGCCAGAAGCGAACGGCGTCGGGCCGTGTCAGATGATGGCAGCGCAAGTCGAGATAATAGGCGACGAGCCGCGTGGCGTAGCGGTCGAGGGCGCCGGCGTCGGGTGCGGCGAGCGGCGGCTGAGGCTCGACGCTGCCATAGCGCGGGCTGCTTTGCGGCGGCAGCACTTCGTCGGGCGGCGGGGCCGTCGCCACGCGGCGGCGGGGTCTGCCGGAGGCGGCGCTCTCGGCCGAGCCATAGGCGGAGCGGACGAGGCGGGCGCTCGCCTCGTCGCAAGCGGCAGCGGCCGCCTCGGCGCGGCCGGCGGCGACCGCTGCATTGGCCTCCACGGGTCCGCCTTCACCGGCGGCGGCGACCTCGGCGCGGGCGGCTAAAATCTTGAGCGCGTCGTGGTCGGCGGGGTCGAGGAAGCGGCATTTGCCGTCGATCGCTTCGACGCGCGCAAGCAGGCGGGCGGTTTCCCCGCTCGACAGCGCCCGGGCATGGCCGAGGCTGGTTGCGGCGCCGAGCAAAGCTGCCAGGAAGACAATCGCCGGCACGGCACGGCGCGCGTCGCCCCTGATCATGTGATCTCCCGTCCCATGGGTCGCTGGCCGGTGAAGGTACCGCTCCATGGCGTTGCCGGCCAGCCCTCCCCTCGCACCGCTCCCTTGCACCGCTCCCGGGTGGCGGGCATTGTGGCACGATGGCAAATTGCGGCGGCGCCCTTGCTGTTTTTCTTCTATGGCTCGCGACAGCTGCAGGGCAGGCCCTCGCCTGCACGCCGATGAGCGATTCCCTGGCGGGCCCTAAGCTCGACACCGAGAAATGGTCGACGATCCAGCTCCTGCCGGAGCGCTTCCGGTTCGAGCCGATCGACGAAAGCAGCGGCCCCCGCGCCCTGGCGCTCGCCATCGGGCCGGCGGATCGCGGCTGCGGCGATGACTGCCAGCGCAACGAGATCCGCGAATCATCGAACTACCGCACCCGGTTCGGCGATGAATGCTGGTATGCCTTCCGCTTCCGCATCGAGGGCGACATTTCGGCGGTCGGCAGCCGGCGCTGGGTGATCGGCCAGTGGAAGCAGCAGAACGGCTACAGCCCGTTCCTGGCGCAGCGCTTCGACAACGGCGTCTTCCACATCACTGTGGAAAGCGGCCATCAGCGCGTTCTGCTGGCCAAGGCGGAGGGCGATCCTCAGCAGGTGGCGCGGGCGCTGATCGGCGGCGACGTGTCGACCTTCCGGTTTCTCAGCGACAAATATCGCTTCGGCGGCAGGCGGCAGCTTGCCCTCGACATCGGCGATGATCCGCTCCTGCCCGACCCGAAGAACAACTGGGTCGAGATGATGTACCGGGTGCGCGGCGGCCATGACGGCAGCGGCGTGGTCGAAGTATGGGCGAATCACCACTTCATCGTCCGTGCCACCGGCCCGATCGGGGCGGAGGGGGCGGCGGGACCAGGGCAATATTTCAAGTTTGGACAATATCGTTCGTTTATGTCTGGAGCATCGACAATTTGGATCGATAATTTTCGGCGCGGTCCGACACGCCAGGATGTCGAGAAGATGCCGTCACCCGGCAGCGGCTGAGGCGAGATTGTCGAGATCGAGCTCGGTTGCGAGCGGGGCAAAGTGCCGATCGATCGCTTCGGAAGAGACCGCGCCGAGCGTCGCAGGGTTCCAGCGCGGCGCGCGGTCCTTGTCGATGACCAGGGCGCGGATGCCTTCGAAGAAGTCATGCCCGAGCGGGATGCGGCTGACGATGCGGAATTCGCGGCGGATGGCGTCCTCGAAGCTGAGGTCGCGGCCATCGCGCAGCTGGCGGAAGGTGATGGCAAGGCTGGTCGGCGACCTGGTCTCGAGCTGCGCCAGTGTGGCGGCGGCGAAGGGGTCGCCGGCATCGGCCTGCAGCGCCGCCATGAGGGCGGCGAGGCTCGGCGCCGGCACGAAGATGCGGTCGATGGCGGAGCGCTGGCGCGACAGCGGACCAGGGGCCGGCGTGGCGGTGAAACCGGCGAGGCAGCGATCGAGATCGCGGGCGTCGGCCAGCGCCGCGGCAAGGGCTGGAAACTGCGCCGAGGGCACGCAATGGGTGGCAATGCCGGACCACAAGGCGTCGGGCGCCTCGACCCGGGCGCCGGTCAGCCCGAGATAGAGGCCGACGGCGCCGGGAAACCCGGACAGCAGGAAGGTCCCCCCGACATCCGGGAAAAGCCCGATGCCGGTCTCGGGCATGGCGAAGACCATGCGCTCGCCGGCGATGCGGTGGCTGCCATGGAGCGACACGCCGACCCCGCCGCCCATGACCAGCCCGTCGACCAGCGCAATATACGGCTTCGGATAGCGCTTGATGTAGGTGTTGAGACGATATTCCTCGCGGTAGAAGGCGGCGAAGGCGGGCGAGCGGGCAAGGCCAAGGGAATGGAGCGCCCGGACATCGCCGCCGGCCGAGAAAGCGCGGGAACCATTGGCGCGAATGGCGACATGCGCCACGGCCCGGTCGTCGGCCCAGGCTGCGAGCTGGCGGTGAATCCGGCGCACCATCTGCAACGTCAAGGCGTTGAGGGTTTCCGGGCGGTTCAGGGTGATGAAGCCGGCATGTCCCTGCCGCTCGAAGGTGACCTCGGGTGACTTCATCGCCGAGCATGATGCATGGGATTGCCTCACCTTCGCCTCGATCCAGCGGCGTGATAGGCATGGCAGGTGGAGCGGGTCAAGGCCGACGCGCGCGATTCGGGACGTGGCATGAGAGGGTGGCTGGGTGTCATTGGCGTGGTCGTCGCGGTGAGCGTGAGCGCACACGCCGCGGAGGGCGAGCTGCGCGCTTCGGCGCGGCCCGGCGCCGCTTTGGCGCGGGGCGCCGTGCCCCTGCCCCGATCGAAGCCGGGCGGTTCCTGGCAGCCCACGGCATCGGCGCAGCCCACGGCATCGGCGGCGGGCGAGCCGGTCCGCCAGCTCCATGTCGAAGGCGCGCTCAGCACCGATGCGAGCGGCGAGCTCAATGTGTCGGTCGACCGCATGAAGCGGGAACGCGATCCCTATTCCTCGGCCGATCTCCAGCCGGCCGAGGTCACCAGCTGGACGAAGGACGAAATCCAGGAAGCCCAGACGCAATGCGCCATGGTGCTGGCGGCGCTCAACATCGAGGCCGACACGCTTGATCCGATCGGCGGACCGGGCGGTTGCGGGATTGCCGCGGCGATCAAGGTGGCGCGGTTCGGCGCGGTCGAGGTCAAGCCGGCGGCAACCATCAATTGCCGGCTGGCGGCTGCCATCTACAAATGGATCACCGACGTGGTGCAGCCGGCAGCCCGGCGCCGCTTCGGCGAGCCGGTCGTCGGCATGGTCAATGCCTCGGCCTATTCCTGCCGGCGGCGCAACGCGGCCTCGACGGGCCGGATCAGCGAGCATGCCTTCGGCAATGCGCTCGACATCCGGTCATTCCGCCTGGCCTCCGGCAAGGACATCAGCGTGCTCGGGGAATGGAGCACCGCCGGGGCGTTTTTCGGCATTTTCAAGACGTCGAGCTTCCTCAGCGACATCCATCATGGGGCCTGCCCGATATTCTCGACCGTCATGGGCCCGCGCGCCAATGTCCACCATGAGAATCATTTCCATGTCGATCTCGGGCGCGACGGGGCGTACAAGTTCTGCAAGTGACCCGTCAACCGGATCGTTTGCGTCATGAAGGAACCCACCCCGTCAGCCGCCGCCGGCGTGCAGCCCTGGGAAATGCCCGAGCCGGGCTATCCCTCGACCCGGCTGCGGCGCAATCGCCGCGCCGCATGGTCGCGCCGGCTCACCCGCGAAACCACCCTCACCGTCGATGATCTGATCTGGCCGATCTTCGTCATCGAGGGCGACGGCAATAGCGAGCCGGTGCCGTCGATGCCCGGCGTCGAACGGCTGTCGATCGATCTCGCGGTCAGGGCGGCCGAGGAGGCGTGCGGCCTCGGCATCCCGGTCATCGCCGTCTTTCCCCATACGGCGCCGGAGCTGCGCAGCGACGATGGCCGGGAGGCCTACCGCCGCGACAATCTGGTGTGCCGGGCGGTGCGGGCGATCAAGGCGGCGGTGCCGGAGATCGGCGTCATGTGCGATGTGGCGCTCGATCCCTATACCAGCCATGGCCATGACGGGCTCATGCATGACGGCGAGATCGTCAATGATCCGACGATCGCCGCCCTCATCCGCCAAAGCCTGGTCCAGGCGGAAGCCGGCTGCGACATTCTCGGGCCGTCGGACATGATGGACGGGCGGATCGGCGCCATCCGCGGGGCGCTCGAGGACGAGGGACGGGCCGACATCCAGATCATGGCCTACACGGCCAAATATGCCAGCGGCTTCTACGATCCGTTCCGCGATGCCGTCGGCTCCGCGGGCATGCTCAAGGGCGACAAGCGCAGCTATCAGATGGACCCCGGCAACGGCGCCGAAGCGCTGCGCGAGGCGGCGTTCGACATTGCCGAAGGCGCCGACATGATCATGGTGAAGCCGGGCATGCCCTATCTCGACGTGCTCTACCGGCTCAAGGCGGAATTTCAGATGCCGACCTTCGCTTATCAGGTGTCGGGCGAATATGCGATGCTGATGGCCGCGCACGAAAGGGGCTGGCTCGACCGCGCGGTCGTGGTCCCGGAAGCACTGATGGCGTTCAAGCGGGCCGGGGCCGATGGCGTGCTCACCTATTTCGCCCGCGATGTGGCGCGGATGCTCAAGGGCTGAGCCCCGGCGAGACGCGCGCAGCCGCCGCTACGGCACCCGTCGCCGCAGGTGCTTGAGCGCGGCATCGGAGATTCGCTGCCTTGTCGAGAAGAAGCCACGCCAGGGGTCGCGGCGGGCCGCCGCATCGGCGATCTTGAAGCTGTCGGCGCCGGCGATCGTCTCGAGCTCCTTCCAGCTCACCGGCACCGCGACCGTCGCCTGCGGCCGCGCCCTGAGCGACCATGGCAGGATCGCCGTCGCGGTCCAGCGGTTGCGCAGCCAGTCGACGAAGATCTTGCCCTTGCGCCGCGCCTTGGAGGCAACGGCGAGGAAGCGAGACGGGTCGGCCTGCGCCAGGCCGCGGGCGATCCCGCCGGTGAAGTCGCCGATCTGGTCCCAGTCCTGCGTGCCATCGAGCGGCGCCACCACATGCACGCCCTTGCCGCCGCTGATCAGCGCAAAGGTCTTGAGATCCACCGCCTCGAGCAGCTTCCTGACCTCGAACGCCGCCGCCCGGACTTCGGCAAAGGGCACTCCCTCGTCGGGATCGAGATCGAAGATGATACGGTCCACCCGGTCGAGATGCGGCACCCGCGCGCCCCAGCCATGGAACTCGAGCACCCCGAACTGCGCCGCCGTCATCAGCCCCTCGACGCCGTCGATCAGCAGGTAGTCGCGGTTCCCCCCGCGCGGATCCTTGACCCGCTTGATCCCCCGCGTCATGCCGGGCAGCGGATGGCGCTGAAAGAAGATCTCCCCGCCGAGGCCCTCGGGCGCCCGGACGAGGCTCACCGGTCGGTCGGCAAGATGCTCGAGCAGCCGCTCCGCCACGGTAAGATAATAGGCCGCCACCTCCGCCTTGGTGACGCCGACCTCGGGATAGACCACCCGCTCGCCATGGCTGATGCGCTGAAGCGGCGCCTCATGGCTGGCGGCGGATTGTCGCGGTCGCGCTGCCGGCTTCTTGCGCGGCGGATCGGCGGCCGGCTGCGGCGGATCGGTCCGGTCCTCGCGCCAGCCGAGAAAGCGCGGGTGGCGCAGCCGCTGGTCGCGCGTCGGCTCGGTGAAGGCCACCTCGATCCGGTAACGCGGCTCGACCCACACCGCCCCCTTGGGCGGCTTGCCCGTGAAGATCACCTGCGGCGGCGGATGGGCAAGCCGCAACGGCTCGAGCCTGGCCAGCGTCCTGCCGAGCTCGGCCTCGGAAAAGCCGCTGCCGACATTGCCGGCATGGCGCAAGCCCTCCGGCGTCTCGAGCGCCACCACCAGCGAGGCGAAGCGGCGGCGCTCGGATGGCATCCAGCCGATCACCACAGCGTCCTCGCGCTTGCTGTCCTTGACCTTGACCCACTGCCCGCCGCGACCCTCGCGATAGGGCGCATCGACCCGCTTGCTGACGATCCCTTCGGCGCCCGCCGCCAGCGCCTTCTCGAGCACCGCCGGTCCATTGCCGACGATGTAGGAGGTCTCGCGCACCGCTCCGGAATTGGCACCATCGAGCAGCCCGTGCAGGATCTCCTTGCGCTCGATGAGCGGCAGGTTGCGCAGGTCGCGCCTACCCTCTCGCAGGATGTCGAACACCAGATAGACGATCTGGCTGGTGCGGGAATCGAGGGCATCGACCAGGGCGGAAAAATTGCTCACCCCCTTGGCATCGAACACCACCGCCTCGCCGTCGAGAACCAGCGCGGGCAGATCGAGCCCGGCCAATGCCGCGGGCACCGTGCCGAAGCGATGGGTCCAGTCGAGGCCTTCCCGGCTGTACAGGCGGACCTGCGAACCTTCGGCCGCCGCTTCGACGCGGTAGCCGTCATATTTGACCTCATGCAGCCAAGCCTCGCCTTCCGGCGCCTTGTCGCGCAGCTCGCACATCATCAGCGGCAGAAACGGCGAGACGCGGCGCGAGCCGGAACCGGCCTTGCTCTTCGGCGCCGCCTTGGCCGGGCCCCGCGGCGAGGGCCGGTTCTCTTCGATGTCGCTCTTGCTGCGGCCGGTGGCGACGCTGGTGAGGAACTTGCTGCCGAGATCGCCGCCGCGCTCGACATGCTCGTCACGCTCCTTGATGAGGAGCCAGTTCTCCCGCCTGCCCTCCGGCTTCAGCCGCACCAGCACCCAGCCGCCCTTCATCCGCTCGCCATTGAGGATCATCTTGAGCTCGCCATTGGCCAGCGCCGCCACCGGGTCGGGATCAGCCGGCTCCCAGGTGCCCTCGTCCCACAGCATGACGGTGCCGCCGCCATATTCGCCCTTGGGGATGGTGCCCTCGAAGCTGGCGTAGTCGAGCGGATGATCCTCGGTCCGCACCGCCAGCCGCTTCACCGAGGGGTCGGGGCTCGGCGGCTTGGTCACCGCCCAGCTCTTGAGCACCCCCTCCATCTCGATGCGGAAGTCGTAATGCTCGCGCCGAGCCCAATGGTGCTGCACGACGAACCGGCCACCCTGGCGCGGCGCGCGGCGGGCGGTCCGGCCAGGCGCGGGCTCGCTGGTCTTGGTGAAATCGCGCTTGCGGCGATAGGTCTCGAGTTCCGAATTCCGCTTGGGCATCAGCTATGTCGAATGTCGGCGCCGGGTTGCGGTTCCCGAAAAGACGAAGGACGGCGGAGCGATTCGAGCCGGCATTGGCAATGACAAAAACATGACAATGCGGTTGTTGCAACTGCGCAACAGCCGGGAACGATCGCATGCCGAAGCCGTTGTCCCGAACGAAGGCGGCCGCAACGCGGTTGTCGGAAAACCACGGAGGTTCGGAATGAATTGGGATCGCATCGAGGGTAACTGGAAGCAATTTTCCGGCAAGGTCCAGCAGCAATGGGGGAAGCTGACCAATGACGACCTGAGCAAGGTCGAGGGCAAGCGCACGGAACTGGTGGGCCGGATCCAGGAGCGCTACGGCTATGCCAAGGACAAGGCCGAGCGCGAGGTCGACGACTGGTTGAGTGGAATCTAGCCGATTTCGGTCATATCGAGTATTCAGAAACCCCCTCCCTCCCAGGAGGGGGTTTTCGTCGTGCATGCTGCAAATTTCAATGGGAGGATAAGATGAACACGTATGTCGTCCTGGTGAACTGGACCGACAAAGGCGTCGTCAATGTCCGCGATACCGAGAAGCGCTTGGCCGGTGGCATCGAGGCGGCCAAGGATTACGGCGTCAACCTGAAGGAGGCGTACTGGACGCTTGGGGGCTACGACATGGTGTCGATCATGGAGGCGCCCGACGATGAATCCCTCACCGCCCACCTGCTCCATGTCTGCGCCGAAGGCTATATCCGCACCACCACGCTGCGCGCTTTCGACAAGAGCGCGTTCGACAGGGTGCTGAACAAGATCAAGTAGCGGCTGGTCGGCCTGGCGCGGTCAAGCGTAAGCCGCCGCGATCAGACAAAACGCCAATGCGGCCGCAACCAGATACATGGCGATCATCTCGACAAAGAACCGGGCATAGCTGCCGGTTTCGGAAACTTGGCGGAAATACATACAAACTCCTCACGTGGCTAACACCGCCCCCCTGTTCTCCTGGTCGCCTCCGCTGAATGGCGCGGCTCATGAATGCCGCCTATTGGCCCGACACCTTCGGTCGGTTTTGCAAATCTGCGCCCCAAACGATCGGGCGCGGAAAGGGTTCCGAACAAGGACGCCATGTTACGAAATTGATGCCCAGGCGATTCCGACCGGCCCAAGACGAAATGCGCTGCAAGCGCGTAAGTCATTGATTTTGCTTGGTGCGGGCGGTGGGAGTCGAACCCACACTCCAGTTACGGAAGCGGATTTTAAGTCCGCTGCGTCTACCGTTCCGCCACGCCCGCCGGTGCCATTCGCTTATGCCCACAAATGGCTGATCTGTCAGCTGAAGCCGCGGGCCTTGCCCTGCGCCACCAGGCTCTGGGCGAGCGCGCGGACCTCGGCGGCGGCGGCCGCGAGCGCCGCCTCGTCGCGGCTGCGGAGCACGATCTCCGCGGCAAAGCCGTCATTCGCCTGGAAGGGATAGGAGCCGATCACCACCGTCGGATGGGCCTTCTGGATGGCCGCGAGGCCGGCCGCGATATCGCCCTCGCCGGCCCGGATGGTCACTGCCGCCGACCGCATCGGCGCGCCATGGGAGAGCCGCGGGGCGAGCTCCTGCAGCATCGCCTGCATGACCGCCGGGATCCCGGCCATCACAAAGACATTGCCGATCTGGAACCCGGGGGCCCGCGACACCGGGTTCGGAATCATCCGGGCGCCCTGCGGCAGCCGCGCCATGCGCATCCGCGCCTCGTTCGGCTCGCGGCCGATCTCGGAAAAGAACGCCTGGAGCAGCGCCACCGCCGCCGGGTCATGATCGATCGGCACCCCGAACGCCTTGGCGATCGCATCGGCGGTGATGTCGTCATGCGTCGGGCCGATCCCGCCGGTGGTGAAAAGATAGCTGTAACGGCCGCGGAGCTCATTGACCGCGGCGACGATTGCCGCCTCCTCGTCGCCGACCACCCGGGCTTCCTCGAGGTCGATGCCGAGCGCGGTGAGGAAATCGGCGATATAGCCGAGAATTCTTGTCCTTGGTCCGGCCGGATAGGATCTCGTCGCCGATCAGCAGGACGGCGGCGGTGGGTGCTGCCTCGCTCATCGCCCGATGGTAGCGCCGTCACACCAGCGCGCACAGCACATCAAGCAGCTTGTCAGGCAGAAACGGCTTGCGAATCACCGGTTGGTCGCCGAAGCCGTCGCGCAGCATCCGCTCGTCATAGCCGGTCGAGAAGGCGAAAGGGACGCCGCGCGCCTTGAGCGCCTCGGCAATCGGGAAGCTTGCCGCGCCATTGAGGTTGACGTCGAGGATCGCCGCATCGAACCGCCCGCCATCGATGCAGGCCAGCGCCGCCTTCTGCTCGCCGGCGACCTCGGGCGTGCATCCTTGCTCCAGCAGGATATCCTCCATCATCATGGCAACCAGGACCTCGTCCTCGACGATGAGGATGTGGCGGCCCTTGAGCTTCGCATAGCGTGGATCGCTGCTCACCTGCCCCTCGTTCATGGCGGCCGCCAAAGCATTCAGGCACAAACTCCGCCGCGGGATCATGGTTCCGGATCCCGGCCATCCTGGCTGGCGCCGCCGACTTGCCTGCGGCCGCTCCTCATCCTATCTGCGGTGTGGATGCGGCGGCACAACCGTTGAGCCATTGGCATATTCCTGTAAAGTGGGCGCATTCGGGGTTCAACCGCCGGTTTCGGAGTTCTCGATGAAAACGACCTATGTCGACGGGGCGATCGCCCCGCTCGCCAACACCGGGCAGATCAAGCTCCACGGGCCGGATGCCTATGCAGCGATGCGCAAGGCCGGCCGGCTGACCGCCGAGGCGCTGGACCTGCTGTGCGACCATGTCAGGCCGGGCGTCACCACCGATGCCCTGGACCAGATCGTGCGCGCCTTTGCCCTGAAGCATGGCGCCGTGCCGGCGCCGCTCTATTATCGCGGGTATCCCCGCTCCATCTGCACCTCGATCAACCATGTGGTGTGCCACGGCATCCCCAACGACAAGCCGCTGCGCGAGGGCGACATCGTCAATATCGACGTCACGCTGATCGTCGATGGCTGGCATGGCGATTCGAGCCGGATGTTCCCGGTCGGGACGGTATCGCGCAAGGCGGCCCGGCTGATGGAGATCACATATGAGTGCCTGCTGCGCGGCATCGAGGCCGCGGTCCCCGGCGCCCGCACCGGCGACATCGGCCATGCCATCCAGATCTATGCCGAAGCCGAGCGCTGCTCGGTGGTGCGCGATTTCTGCGGCCATGGCCTCGGTCAGCTGTTCCACGACGTTCCCAACATCCTCCATTATGGCCGCCCCGGCGAGGGCATCGAATTGCGGCCGGGCATGTTCTTCACCATCGAGCCGATGATCAATCTCGGCCGGCCGCATGTGAAGATCCTGGGCGACGGTTGGACCGCGGTGACCCGCGACCGCTCGCTGTCGGCGCAGTTCGAGCACACGGTGGGCGTCACCGAGACCGGCTGCGAGGTCTTCACCTATTCGCCGAGGGGGCTTGACGAGCCGCCCGCCGTCGCGGGCTAGGCAGGCGGGCCATGGGGGATGGCTCGGGCGCGGCGGCACCCAAGAGCGAGGCGCATTATCTCGGCCATCGCCAGCGGCTGCGGGCGCGCTTCATGGAGGCCGGCGCCGATGCGCTGCCCGATTACGAGCTGCTCGAGCTTCTCCTTGCCCGCACCATTCCGCGCCGCGACACCAAGCCGCTCGCCAAGGAGCTGCTGGCGGCCTTCGGCAGCTTCGCCGACGTGCTTGCCGCCTCGCCCGAGCGTCTGAAGGAGGTGAAGGGGCTGGGCGGCGGCCAGGCCATCATCGATCTCAAGCTGGTCCATGCCGCCGGCGTGCGGATGCTGCGCCGCCAGGTGCTGAACCGCCCGGCGCTCACCAGCTGGAGCGCGCTCCTCGATTATTGCACCGCCGCCATGGCCTGCTGCGAGACCGAGCAGTTCCGCATCCTGTTTCTCGACCGCAAGAACAATCTCATCGCCGACGAGGTGCAGCAGCAGGGAACCGTCGACCACGCGCCGGTCTATGTCCGCGAGGTGCTGAAACGGGCGCTCGAGCTCGCGGCATCGGCCATCATCCTCGTCCACAACCACCCTTCCGGCGACCCGACGCCGTCGCGCGCCGATATCGAGATCACCCGCAAGATCGTCGAGGCGGCCGACAAGCTGTCGATCGGGGTCCATGATCATCTGATCATCGCCCGCGGCGGCCATGCGAGCCTTCGTGGGCTGAAATTGCTGTGAGGGGCAGGGAAGGAGGGAAGGAGGCAATAGGCAAGTAGGCAATAGGCAATAGTTAGTGGTGAGTAGTGAGTAGTGAGTAGGCCCATCACTGCCTACTTGCCTATTGCCTATTGCCTATTGCCTATTGCCTACTTGCCCCGCAGCGATGCCAGGCTCTCCGGCGTGTCGAAATCGGCGAAGATGGTGGTGGTGCCTGCTTCGATCTCGGCAACGTCCCCGGCATGGCGATCGAGCAGCGAGCGCGCGCCGTCGTCACCGGCAAGCGCCATGAGCTCGGGGAGAAAGCGGCGCGAAAACAGCACCGGATTGCCGCGCCGGCCCTGATGCACCGGAACACAGATCAAGCGTCCCTCGGCTGGATTGAACCCCGCCACCAGCCGGCGCACCACCTTTCGCCCGACCAGCGGCATGTCGCCGAGCGCCACCAGGATTCCCGCCACGTCCTCCGGCACCGCCGCAACGCCGGACCGCAGCGACGATGCCAATCCGCTCGCATAATCGCCATTGTGCACGAAAGCCACATCGAGGCCCTGGAGCGCCGCCGCGACCGCCTCGGGGTCGCGGCCGGTCACCACGATGATCGGCCGGAGCCCCGCCTCGACCAGCGTCTGCGCCGTCGCCCGGATCATTGGCGCGCCGCTGCCGATCCGCTCCAGGAGCTTGTTGGGGCCGCCCATGCGCCGCGATGCGCCGGCCGCCAGCAGCACCGCCGCGATGATCGGCGCCGCTGCTGCGGAGCCGGCGGCATGGTCGCGGGGCGCCGGCCGGCTCATGATTTCCTTGAGCAGGCCGCCCGCCCCCATATCCATGATGTCCCGGCCGGTCACCGCGATCCCCGCCAGGATGCGCGCCAGCACCCAGTCGAAGCCGTTGACCTTCGGCGAGCGGGCACAGGATGGCACCCCGATCACCGGCGTGTCGGCGAGGCGCCCCAGCATCATGAGATTGCCGGGGTCGACCGGCATGCCGAGGTGAACGACGGTGCCGCCGGCGGCCGACAGCCCGGCCGGCACCACATCGCCGCGGTCGACGATCGCCGAGGCGCCGAAGACCAGCACCGGATCATGCCCGCCGGCCTTCAGCCGGGTGATCGCCGCTGCGACCTCGGCCGTCTCGTGCCGGCAGAGCACGACATCGCCCAGCGTCGATCCGAGCGCCTGCAGGCGTTCGCGAACGGCCAGCTCCGACTTGCGCACGATCGAAGCCTTGGTCTGCGGCAAGGAGGTGATGACGAGCCCGGCGCGCCGCGCCGTGAAGGGCTTGAGCATGACCAGCGGCTCACCGCCGATCAGCTTCAGCGCCTGCTCCAGGATCGGCTTCGGCACGGCGAAGGGGATGACCTTGACCGTGGCCAGCAGCTGACGCCGCGCCACCGTCTCGAACGGCGCCACCGTCGCCAGGGTGAGGCTTTCATGCAGCCGGTTGAGGGCGAGCACCCGGTCGGGGTCGATGATGGCAACCCCGGGGCTCAGGGCATGGAGGTTGGTCCGGCCGGTGAATGGCTCCTGCGCCTCGGTGCCGGGTCCGGCGATCGCCTGCGCCACCGCAGAGGCGGCGTCGTCCTCCGGCACATCGTCAGCATCGAGGCGGGCCGCGAAGACCCGCTCGACGCCGGAAGCCCGGAGCAGCGCCACATCGTCCGGGGCGATCACCCGCCCCTTCTTGAACACCCCGTCGCGGTGCGAGACCGAATGGGCCAGAATGGCGCCAACCGCGTCGCCGACGGCAATCTCACCGAACTTCATCGCGCCGTCCGACCCTCAGCGCGGCCGTGATCTCGGCGATGATCGATATGGCGATCTCGGCCGGCCCGCGCGCCCCGATCGACAGCCCGATCGGACCGTGGATGCGCTCGAGATCGGCCTCGCCGAAGCCGGCGGCGGTCAGCCGCTCGTGCCGCGCGCCCTGGGTCTTTTTCGAGCCGAGCGCCCCGATATAGAAGCACCGCGACCGCAGCGCCGCAGCGAGCGCCGGGTCGTCGATCTTCGGATCATGGGTCAGCGCCACCAGCGCCGTGCGCGGCCCGATATCGAGCTTCGGCAGCACCTCGTCCGGCCAGTCGCTGTGAACCGTCACGTCGGGGAAACGCTCCCTCGACGCAAAGGCTGCCCGCGGATCGATGACCGTGACGTCATAGCCGGCCGCGCGGGCGAACGGAATGAGCGCCTGGGCGAGATGCACCGCGCCGACGATGACAAGCTCGAGCGGCGGATTGTAGACGTTGATGAAATATTCGGCATCGCCGATCTTGACGGTTCCCGACCGGTCGAAGCGAAACGCCGCCTCGAGATCGTCGGCCAGGAGATCGTCTTTGGCCTTGGCGCGATCGACCAGACGCTCGGCGCCATTGGCGAGGTTGACGACCATGGCGACGCTGCGCTGGTCATTGCGTGCCTTGATCAGTTCCATCAGCATCCCGTAATGCATCACATGACATCCCGGTTCGGCGGCGACATCGGCTCGACATAGATGCGGATCCGGCCGCCGCAGGCCAGCCCCACCTTCCAGGCGGTCTCGTCGGCGACACCGTAGGACAGGATCTTCGGCAACTCGGCGGCGATGACATCCTGCGCTTCCGACACCACTTCGCCCTCGACACAGCCGCCCGACACCGACCCGACGAAATTGCCGGCGCTGTCGATCACCAGCTGGCTGCCGACCGGCTGCGGCGCCGAGCCCCAGGTCTCGATGACGGTGGCGAGCGCCACCTTTTTCCCCTGGTCGAGCCAGCGGACAGCCTGCTGCAGAACCGTATGATCGGGTGCGCTCATGAGCTGGAGCCTCCATTGCGCCCGAGCCACCGTCGCGCGGCATGCTCGGGCCTTGCCGAATATGAGAGCGCTTCCGCCAGATCTTCAAGGCTCCGAAGATTGTGCACCGGGCGAAATTCATCCGTATGGGGCAGCATCGTCCGGATGCCGGCGGCGGCGGCCTCGAACCCCTCGAAGCGCAACAGCGGGTTGAGCCAGACGACGCGTTTGGCGGTGCGGGCGAGCCGCGCCATCTCCTGCTCGAGAAGCTTCGGCTCGTCGCGTTCGAGCCCGTCGCTCATCAGCACCAGATGAGCCCCCTGCCCCAGCACGCGGCGACTCCATAAAAAATTGAAATCTTTGAGCGACTGGCCGATCCGGGTGCCGCCAGACCAGTCCTTCACTGCCGCCGCAACCCGCGCCAGGGCTTCGTCGACATCCCGCCGCTCGAGCTCGCGGGTGATGTTGGTGAGCCTGGTGCCGAACACGAACACATGCATGCGGCTGCGGTCGCTCTTCAGCGCATGCAGAAAATGCAGGAACATGCGGGTATAATTGGCCATCGAGCCGGAAATGTCGGCCAGCACCACCAGCGGCGGCCCGCGCCGGCGCCGGCCGCGGCGGCTGAGCGCGACCATCTGGCCCCCCGATCTGAGCGAGCGCTTGAGCGTCGAGCGCATGTCGACGGCTTCGTCCCGCGCCGGTGTGAAGCGTCGGGTCCTGAGCTCGAGGCGCCGGTGCCGCATGCGCGCGATGGCGCGGCGCGCCTCGGCCTCCTCGGCCGCCGTCATCTGCTCGAAATCCTTGGTGCGCAGCACTTCCGCAGCCGAGGCCGTGGCGATGCTCTCGATCTCGACCGCCTCGTCGCGGTGCTGCTCGAGGGCGCCCGGATCCGGCACGAGGGCCTCCCCGACCCGGCGCTGACCGGCCCGCTTCGGCCGCTCGATGGCGGCGCGGCGGGTTTGCTGGAAGAACATCTCCATCAGCTGCTCGATCACCTTCGGGCGCCGCCAGAAGATGTCGAAGGCCTGGTCGAAAATGACCGAATGCTCGTGCCGGCGCACCAGCACCGCATGGAGCGTCCAGTAGAAATCAGCCCGGCTGGCGAGGCCGCCGCATTGCGCGGCATCGATGGCGTCGAGCACCTGTCCGGGGCCGACCGGCAGCCCGCTGCGCCGCAGCAGGCGGGCGAAATGCATGATGTTGTCGGCGAGCCGCCCTGGCGGCTGGGCAGCGGTCAGCGCACCGGCCGCCTCAGCCATTGCCCTGGCCCGGCTCGCCGCGGCCTGCCGGTCCCTTCGCGGCCGCGACGACCTCGCGCAGCGTGCAGCGCAGCCCGTAGAGCTGGTCGAGGAGGTCGAGAATGACATCGATCCCGGCCTGGTTGACGCCGAGCCCGTCCTGCAGATCGCGGATCAGATGGGCGCGCGCCACATCGATCTCCCTGAACTGGGGACGGTCGTCCCGGCGCTCGGGCAGGAGCCATCCCTCCGTCACCCACATTTCCACGATCTCGGCCCGGAGCGATGTGCGCACCAGAAATTCCCGATCATCCATGGTCATGCCTCCGCCTTGCGCCGGGGATCATGGCCCTGACCCTGCCGCCACCCGGTCATGAAGGACTCGAGCTCGGGGTCGGGCCGGTCGGGCAGCACGATCTTGACCGTCGCATATTGATCGCCGCGCGTCCCATCGGGCCGCGCCACCCCCTTGCCGCGCAGCCTCAGCACCTTGCCGCTGTTGGACCAGGGCGGCACGGTGAGCGACACCGTTCCGGTGGTGGTGGGGACCGGTACCTTGCCGCCGAGCACCGCGTCGCGCAGCGACAATGGCAGATCGACATGGATGTCGTCGTCCTTGCGCACGAACAGCGGGTGCGGCTGGACGGTGATCTCGACCAGCGCATCGCCGGACGGGGCCTCGTTGCGGCCAGGCTCGCCCTTGCCGCGCAGCCTGAGCACCTGGCCGTCGCGGGTGCCCGGCGGGATCGTCACCTTGAGCTCGGAGCCGTCGGCGAGCCTGACCTGCCGGGTCGCGCCATTGACGGCATCGAGAAAATCCACCGGCAACGTGTAGTGGATGTCGAAGCCGCGGCGCGCCCGGTTGGCACGTGCCCCCGCGGCGCGGCCGAAGATCTCCGACAGAATGTCCTCGCCCTGGAAATCGGCGAAGCCGGCATCGCTCGAATAGGCATTCGTTCCTGCTGCCATGTCGTCGGCAAAGTCGCGGTAATAGCGCTGGCGCGGCCGCTCGGCCCCCTGCTCATCGATTTCGCCGCGATCGAACCGGCCCCGCTTCTCCGGATCGCCGAGGAGATCATAGGCGGCCGTGACCTGCTTGAACTTCTCCTCCGCCGTCTTGTTGCCGGGGTTGAGGTCGGGATGGAGCTTCTTGGCAAGCTTGCGGTAGGCCTTCTGGATATCCTCCTGCGAGGCATCCTTGCTGACGCCAAGCAGGCCATAGGGGTCGGCACTCAATCGGTCCTCCTCTCATTCTTTGGGCTTGTCCGGCGCCGCTCGGCCGGCATGCGGCCGGGTTGGCCGGCGCGACGGCTCCCCGACCCGCGCGGCCGTCCATGCCGGGGGATCGCTTGCCGGGAAGCTCTCGATCAGACTTTCCTGAATTTCATCAGGGGGTTCAGACGAGGAAAGCCGCTTGTCCCGTCCTGCCGGTGAAGCCTTTCGTACCATCTTGCCAAATGATATCAGGCCGGTGGCGCTTGCGCGAGGTCGCTCCTCACCTGCTCGATCAGCCGCCGCGCCGGGGAGCCCTCGAGCCGGGCGATGTCGTCGCGATATTTCAACAGCACGCCGAGCGTATCGTTGACCGTCTGCGGATCGAGAGCGATGGCATCGAGCTCCACCAATGCCGCCACCCAATCCAGCGTCTCGGCAACGCCGGGCGGCTTGAAAAGCTCCATGGAGCGCAGCGCCTGGACGAAGCCCACCACCTCCTGCGACAGCGCCTCCGGGGCGGTCGGCAGCCGCGCCCGGATGATTGCGCGTTCGCGCACCGCGTCAGGGTAGGACACCCAGTGATAGAGGCAGCGCCGCTTCAGCGCGTCATGGATCTCGCGGGTGCGGTTCGACGTGATGACGACGATCGGCGGCGCCGCCGCCTTGATCGTCCCGAGTTCCGGCACCGTGACCTGGAAATCCGACAGGACCTCGAGCAGGAAGGCCTCGAATGCCTCGTCGGTGCGGTCGAGCTCGTCGATGAGCAGCACCGGCGCCGCGCCCGACGCGCCGTCGAGCGCCTGCAGCAACGGCCGGCGGATAAGGAAGCGGGATGAGAATATTTCCTCCTGCAGCCGGCCGCGATCGGCGATCCCGGCCGCCTCGGCGAGGCGGATCTCGATCATCTGGGCCGAATAGTTCCACTCATAGACCGCGGTCGAGACATCGAGCCCTTCATAGCACTGGAGCCGGATCAGCCGCCGTCCGAGCGCCTCTGCCAGCACCTTGGCGATCTCGGTCTTGCCGACGCCGGCCTCGCCTTCGAGGAAGATCGGCCGCCCCATCTTCAGCCCGAGAAACACCACCGTCGCCAGCGCCCGGTCGGCGACATAGCTGCCGTCCGACAGGAGCGCGACGGTGGCATCGATCGAGGTGGGTAGAGAGAAGGCCAGGGTCCGCCTATCCCGACAATGCCGCCTGGACCGCGCGCCGCGCCATCACCCCGACGAGATGGGCCCGGTATTCGGCCGAGGCATGGATGTCGCTGTTCAAATTGGCCGGATCGGTCGCGATGCCCCGCACCGCGTCGGGCGTGAACGACCGGGCCAGCGCCGCCTCCATGTCGCGCTGCCGGAACACGCAAGGACCCGCCCCGGTGACCGCCACCCGGACATTGCCGCCGCCATGATCGGCCACGAACACCCCGACCATGGCGTAGCGCGATGCCGGGTTGCGGAATTTCTGATAGCCGGCGCGCTGCGGAACGGGAAATTCCACCGCCGTGACGATCTCGTTCGCGTTGAGCGCGGTCTCGAACATGGCGGTGAAGAACTGGTCGGCGGCGATCCGGCGCGCATTGGTGACCACCGTGCCGTCGAGCGCCACCAGCGCCGCCGGATAGTCGGCCGCCGGATCGTTGTTGGCGATCGAGCCGCCCAGCGTTCCCTTGTGGCGGACCTGCGGATCGCCGATCCAGCCGGCCAGCGCCGCCAATGCCGGGATTGCGCTCGCCACCTCGCGGCTTTCCGCGACCTCGGCATGGCAGGTTCCCGCCTTGATGGCGAGCGTCGAGCCGGACACCGCAATGCCGGTGTTCTTCAACGCCGTCAGATCGATGATATCGCTGGGCTGCGCCAGCCGCTGCTTCAGCGTCGGGATCAGCGTCTGGCCGCCGGACATGACCTTGGCCGACTCGGACATTTCGAGCAGCCGCACCGCATCCGCGATGGTCGAAGGCCGATGATAGGTGAATTCATACATGGGTATCGTCCTCTCCGAGGGCTGTCACTCTGCCGCCTGGCGGGCGGAAGCTGCCTCCCACACCACCTGCGGCGTGGCCGGCATCGGCAGGTCGCGCACCCCGAGCGCGTCGGTCAGCGCATTCATCACCGCCGCCGGCGCGGCGATCGCGCCGGCCTCGCCGCACCCCTTCATGCCGAGCGGGTTGGATGGGCTCTTGGTTTCGACGAAGCCGAGGGTGAAGGACGGCAGATCCTCGGCCCGCGGCATGCAGTAATCCATATAGGAGCCGGTGATGAGCTGCCCCGATTCCTCGTCATAGATCGCGCCTTCGGACAGCGCCTGTCCGACGCCCTGGGCGATGCCGCCATGCACCTGGCCCTCGACGATCAACGGATTGATCAGCGTCCCGAAATCGTCGACCGCCGTCCACCGCGCAATGGTGACGATCCCCGTCTCGGGATCGACCTCGAGCTCGCAAATGTGGCAGCCGGCCGGGAAGGTGAAGTTGGTGGGGTCGTAGAACGCTCCCTCCTTCAGCCCCGGCTCGATTTCCGAGGTCGGGAACTTGTGGGCCACATAGGCGGCAAGCGCCACTTCGCCGAACGCCATCTTGCGGTCGGTGCCCTTGACCGTGAAGCTGCCGTCACGGAACTCGACGTCGCCCTCGGCCGCCTCCATGACATGGGCGGCAACCTTGCGGGCCTTGGCCTCGACCTTGTCGAGCGCCTTGGCGATGGCCGACATGCCGACCGCACCCGAGCGCGAGCCGTAGGTGCCCATCCCGAACTGCACCTTGTCGGTGTCGCCATGGATGATCGAGACCTGGTCGATGCCGATGCCGAGCCGGTCGGACACGAGCTGGGCGAAGGTGGTCTCGTGCCCCTGGCCGTGGCTGTGCGAGCCGGTCAGCACCTCCACCGAGCCGACGGGATTGACCCTGACCTCCGCCGATTCCCACAGGCCGACGCCGCAGCCGAGCGAGCCCACCGCCGCCGATGGGGCAATGCCGCAGGCCTCGATATAGGTGGAAAAGCCGATGCCCCTGAGCTTGCCCTTGCGGCTCGATTCCGTCTTGCGCGCCGCAAAACCCCTGAAATCGGCGAGCTCCAGGGCGCGGTTGAGCGAGGCATTATAGTCGCCGGCGTCATAGGCCATGATGACCGGCGTCTGATGCGGGAACTGGGTGATGAAGTTGCGCCGCCGGAACTCCGCCGGATCGATCTTGAGCTCGCGCGCCGCGGTTTCGACCAGCCGCTCCACCACATAGGTCGCCTCGGGGCGACCGGCGCCGCGATAGGCGTCGACCGGAGCGGTGTTGGTGTAGACCGCATCCACCTCGCAATAGATCTGCGGGATATTGTACTGGCCCGACAGCAGCGTGGCGTAGAGATAGGTCGGGATCGAGGAGGCGAAAGTCGAAAGATACGCCCCCATATTGGCGATGGTTTGCACCCGCATCGCCCGGATCTTGCCACCGCCGTCGCAAGCGAGCTCCGCCGTCGTCACGTGGTCGCGGCCATGCGCGTCCGACAGGAAGGACTCCGAGCGATCGGCGGTCCAGCGGACCGGCCGGCCGCCGACCCGCTTCGAGGCCCACAGGCACACCACCTCCTCGGCATAGATGAAGATCTTCGAGCCGAAGCCGCCGCCGACATCGGGCGCGATCACCCGAAGCTTGTGCTCGGGGGCCATGCCGACGAAAGCCGAGATGACGAGCCGCGCCACGTGCGGGTTCTGGCTCGTCGTGTAGAGCGTGAAATGATCCTCCGCCGGATCATAGGAACCGATCGCCGCCCGCGGCTCGATGGCGTTGGGGATCAGGCGGTTGTTGCGGAATGCGAGCTTGGTGACATGCGCCGCCTTGGCGAATTCGGCGTCCGTTCCCTCCTTGTTGCCGAGCGACCATTGGAACACCGTGTTGCGTTCGATCCCGTCATGGACGAGGCTCCGGGCGCCGGCCGCCTGGGCGGGATCGACCACCGGGTCGAGCTCGCTATAGGAGACATCGACGAGCTCGGCGGCCGATTTGGCATCCGCCAGCGTTTCCGCCACCACCACCGCCACGTGGTCGCCGACATAGCGCACCTTGCCCTGGGCCAGCACCGGATGCGGCCCGACCTTCATGGGCGAACCGTCCATCGAGTGGATCATCCAGCCGCAGATCAGCCCGCCGATCTTGTCGGCCGCCGCATCCTCGCCGGTCAGCACCGCCAGCACCCCCGGTGCCGCCCGGGCGGCGGTCGCGTCGATCGCATCGATGCGCGCATGGGAATGCGGCGAGCGCACAAAATAGGCGTAGGTCTCGCGCGGCAGGTGGATATCGTCGACATACCGCCCCTTGCCCATGATGAACCGCTGGTCTTCCTTGCGCACCACGCGAGCGCCGACACCGGTATCGTTCATGATCTTGAACTCCTTGCTCCTGCAGCGCGCCTTCGCTACATGCGCGAAGCGCCGGCCTGAATGGACTTGACGATATTGTGGTAGCCGGTGCAGCGGCAGATATTGCCCTCGAGCTCGTGGCGCACCGTCTCCTCGGACAGCGACGAGCCCTTGCGGCTGACGATGTCGAGCGCGGTCATGATCATGCCGGGGGTGCAGAAGCCGCATTGCAGCCCATGGTGCTCGCGGAAGGCCTCCTGCATCGGGTGCAGCTTGCCGTTCTTCGCCAGGCCCTCGATGGTGGTCACATCCGCACCGCCGCAGGCCGCCGCCAGCACCGTGCAGCTCTTGACCGCCCGCCCGTCGAGCAGCACCGTGCAGGCGCCGCACTGGCTGGTGTCGCAGCCGACATGGGTGCCGGTAAGACTGAGCTGGTTTCGGAGATAGTCGACGAGCAGCGTCCGTCCCTCGACGTCGCCGGAGACCTGGCTTCCATTCACTTTCATTGCCACGGCGGGCATTCTCGTCCCTCCCTGTTACCGCGGGCCGACTTGCTGAGGCTTGTCAGTTTTGCAATTTTGGCAATCCGGCCGCGGACGCCTCTACTTCTTCTTCCCGGAGCTTGCTTCACTTGCCGAGGGCGGTCAAGCAAACCTCGGTGCTCCGGGCAGAGGGGAGCCGTGGAGCCGCGGGATGACGTAGGGTCGTCAGCCCATGTCGCAAAGGATCAAGTCCGCGGTCGGCGGTCGCCTAAACTCCGGCGAGTTCGAGGGAGCAAGGAACAGCGCATGAATCCCAAGGTCATCATCACCTGCGCCGTAACCGGGGCCGGCGACACCGTCGGCAGGCACCCGGCGATACCCGTCAAGCCGCGCGATATCGCGCAATCGGCGCTCGAGGCGGCGGCCGCCGGTGCCGCCGTCGTCCATTGCCATGTCCGCGATCCGGAGACCGGCAAGGGCGCCAGGGGCGTCCATCTCTACCGGGAGGTGGTCGAGCGCATCCGCGAGCGCAACAGCGACGTCATCGTCAACCTGACCGCCGGCATGGGCGGCGATCTCGAGATCGGCGCCGGCGAGGAGCCCAAGCGCTTCGGTCCCGGCACCGACCTGGTCGGGCCGATCGAGCGGCTGCTCCATGTCGCGGAGCTGCGCCCGGAGATATGCACCCTCGACTGCGGCTCGCTCAATTTCGGCGACGGCAACGGCATCGTCGTCCAGACGCCGCAGCAGCTGCGGGAGCTCGCCCGGCTCATCCAGTCCTATGGCGTCAAGCCGGAGATGGAGATCTTCGACTCCGGCAATCTGTGGTTCGCGAGCCAGCTCTGCACCGAGGGCCTGATCGACGACCCGCCGCTGTTCCAGCTCTGCCTCGGCATCCCCTGGGGCGCCCCGTGCAGCCCCGCCACCCTGGTCTACCAGGTCGGCCAGCTGCCGCCCAAGGCCATCTGGGCGGCCTTCGGGATCGGGCGCAACCAGATGCCGATGGTGGCCCAGGCGGCCTTTCTCGGCGGCCATGTCAGGGTCGGTCTCGAGGACAATCTCTGGCTGGAAAAGGGCGTCCATGCCTCGAACGGCTCCCTGGTCGAGCGGGCCGCGAAGATACTCGAGCTGATCGGCACCAAGATCGCCACCCCGGCCGAGGCGCGCGAAATCCTGAAGCTCAAGCAGCGGTGACGGCAATGGGCGACATCGCAACCGTCGGGATTGCCGGCACCGGTCTCATCGGTGCGGGCTGGGCGGCTCGCCTGCTGATCCGCGGCGTCGATGTGATCGCCTATGATCCGGTGGCCGCCGCCGAGGGGAAGCTCAGGGCGGCGATCGACGTCGCCTGGCCGGCGATGGAGCGGCTGATCGGGCGCAAGACCGCCCGCCCCGGCAAGCTCAGCTTCACCACCAAGCTTGCTGAAATGGCGGCGGCGGATTTCATCCAGGAAGCCGCCCCCGAGCGCGAAGACCTGAAAATCCGCCTGTTCCGCGAGATCGGCGAGACCGCCCGGCCCGACGTCGTCATCGCCTCCTCGTCCTCCGGCTTCCTGCCGTCGCGGCTGCAGTCGCAATGTCCGCATCCCGAGCGGGTGCTGATCGGGCATCCCTTCAACCCGGTCTATTTGCTGCCGCTGGTCGAGGTCGTTCCCGGCAAGGCAACCGGCGAGCGCTTCATGGACGAGGCCGCCGCTTTCTACACCGCCAACGGCATGCATGTGCTGCGGCTCAAAAAGGAGATCCCGGGCTATATTTGCGACCGGCTGCAGGAGGCGTTGTGGCGCGAGGCGCTGCACTGTCTCAACAAGGACGTCGGCTCGACCGGCGACATCGACGACGCGCTGATCTATTCGGCGGGTCTGCGCTGGGCGTTCATGGGATCGTTCCTCACCTACCACCTGGCCGGCGGCCCCGGCGGCATGCGCGACTTCATCCGCCAGTTCGATCCGAGCCTGGAGCTGCCGTGGACCGACCTCGGCTATCCCAAATGGAGCGACAAGCTGGAGCGGCGACTGATCGAGGGTTGCGAAACCCAGGCGGCCGGCCGTTCGGTCGCCGAGATCGAGGCCAAGCGCAACGAGGTCCTGGTCGACCTGCTGCGGCTGCTGAAGCAACACCGGATCGGCGCCGGCCTGGCACTCCTGCGCGAGGAGGAGGCCAAGGCCAAGCCCCGGCCAGTCAAGCGCTGGAAGGCCGGCGCCAAGATCGCCGCGCCGATCAAATCATGGAAAGGCACCGTGGACGCGGCCTTCCTCGACTATAATGGCCACATGACCGAGGCGGCGTATCTGACGGCCTTCGGCGAGGCCGCCGACCATGTGTTTCGCCTGATCGGCGACGACGACGGTTATCGCGCCTCGGGCCGCAGCTTCTACACCGTCGAAACTCATATGAATTTTTTCCTTGAGCTCAAGGTCGGCGAAGCCTTCGCCGTCGAGACCCTGGTGGTCGGCTTCGACGACAAGCGCCTGCATCTGTTCCACCGCATGTTCCGCCGCGGCGAGCTTGTCGCCACCGCCGAGCAGATGCTGCTCCATGTCGACTCCGCGGCCGCCAAGGCAAGCCCGATGGAGCCCGAGATGCAGCAAGCGCTGACGGCCATCGCCGCCGCCCACCGCGGGCTCGCCAAGCCGGCGGAGCTCGGCCGGACGATGCGCGTGCCAAAGCGCCCGGCGAAGCTGAAGCGGGCGGCGCAATGACGGCGCCACTGCGGGTGATGATCACGGCTGCCGCCACCGGCATCGGTGCCGCGACCGCCCGCGCCTTCGCCGATGAAGGCCACCGCGTGCATGCAAGCGATATCGACGAGGAGGCGCTGTCACGCCTCAATGACGATTATCCCGACATCGTGACCACGCCGGTCGACGTCCGCGACGAAGGGGCGATCGACACCTGGTTCGACGACACCATCGACAACCTGGACGGACTCGACATCCTCGTCAACAATGCCGGCATCGCCGGACCCACCGCCGCCGTCGACGATATGGACTTCGACGGCTGGCGCGACTGCCTGGCGGTCTGTCTCAACTCGCAGTTTCTGACCTGCCGCCGCGCCGTGCCGGTGATGAAGGACCAGCGCTCGGGCTGCATCATCAACATCGCATCGACCGCCGGCCTTTACGGGCTGCCTTTCCGCACCCCCTATGCGGCCGCCAAATGGGGGGTGATCGGCCTCACCAAGTCGCTTGCCATCGAGGTCGGCCGCTGGAACATTCGCGTCAATGCCATCTGCCCCGGTGCGGTCGAGGGCGATCGGATGGACCGGGTGATTGCCGCCGAATCGCGCAGCGCGGGCCGTAGCCAGGAGGCGATCCGCGCCGATTACACCAAAGGCGTGTCGCTCAACCGCTTCGTGCGCCCGCAGGAGATTGCCGCGCTGGCCCTGTTCCTCGCATCGCCGGCGGCGGCGATGATTTCCGGCCAGGCCATGGCCGTCGATGGCAACACCGAGACATTTCACACCGAGTGACGGCCGGATGCGCCGCCGAGCAAGGGATTGTCGGCCATGAATTTCGCACTGACCGAAGAGCAGCGAATGATCGTCGAGACCACGCGCGCCTTCGTCGAGAACGAGCTTTATCCGCATGAAGCCGAGGTCGAGCGCACCGGCGAGCTCAGGCCCGAGCTGCGCCAGGAGCTCAAGGACAAGGCGATCGCCGCCGGGCTCTATGCCGCCAACATGCCGGCGGAGGTCGGCGGCGCCGGCCTCGATACGGTGAGCTGGGTGCTGTACGAGAAGGAGCTTGGCAAGGCCAATTTCGCGCTGCACTGGAACTGCGTCGGGCGGCCTTCGAACATCCTGATGGCCTGCGTCGGCGCGCAGCGCCAGCGCTACCTTCTGCCCTGCGTCAGCGGCGAGAAATCCGACTGCCTGGCCATGACCGAGCCGGGGGCGGGTTCCGACGTCCGCAGCATGAAGACCGCGGCGGTGCGCGACGGCTCCGACTTCGTCATCAACGGCGTCAAGCACTTCATCAGCCATGCCGATGTGGCGGACTTCGTCATCCTGTTCGCGGCCTCGGGGGAAGAGGAGACGCCCCGCGGCAGGAAGAAGCTCATAACCGCCTTTCTCATCGACAAGGGCACGCGCGGTTTCCGCGTCCGCCCCGGCTATCGCAACGTGTCGCACCGCGGCTACAACAATGCGATCCTCGAATTCGACGACTGCCGGGTGCCGGTGAACCAGGTCCTGGGCGAGGTTCACCGGGGCTTCGAGGTGGCCAATGAATGGCTCGGCGCCACCCGCCTCCAGGTCGCCGCCACCTGTCTCGGCCGGGCCGAGCGGGCGCTTGGCCTGGCGCTCCAATGGTCGGTCGACCGCCAGCAATTCGGCCAGCAGATCGGCAAGTTCCAGGGCGTGTCGTTCAAGCTCGCCGACATGGCCATCGAGCTCAGGGCCGCCGAGCTCCTCACCCTCGATGCCGCCGGCAAATTCGACCTCAAGACCGTGACCGACATGGACATGGCCATGGCCAAGCTCAAAGCGACCGAGGTGCTCGCCTTCATCGCCGACGAGGCGATCCAGATCCATGGCGGCATGGGCCTGATGGACGATCTTCCCCTCGAGCGCATCTGGCGCGATGCCCGGGTGGAGCGCATCTGGGAGGGTACGAGCGAGATCCAGCGGCACATCATCTCGCGCGCGCTGCTGCGCCCGCTCGGCGGCTGATCCATGAGCCGACGCGCAGCGCTGTCGCGCCTGGTATGGCCGAGCTCGATCGCCTTCATCGGCGGCACCGAGGCCGAAATCGCCCTCGTCAAGACCCGTGCCCTCGGCTTCTCCGGCCGGCTCTATGCGGTCAATCCGTGGCGCTCGACGCTGGGCGGCATCGCCTGCCATGCCAGCATCGCCGATCTGCCGGAAGGCCCGGATGCCGCCTTCGTCTCGGTCAAGCGCGAGCCGACGATCGCCATCGTCGCCGAGCTGGCCCGCCGCGGCGCCGGTGGCGCGGTGGTCTATGCCTCGGGCTTTGCCGAGGTCGGCGGCGACGGCCGGACGCTGCAGGAGGATCTCGTGCGCAACGCCGGCACCATGCCGATCATGGGGCCGAACTGCTATGGTTATATCAACTTCATCGGCAGGACGAGCCTGTGGCCGGATGAATATGGCGGCGAGGCGCGCGAGCGCGGCGTCGCCATCGTCACCCAGTCGGGCAACATTGCCATCAACTTCACCATGACCCGCCGCGGCCTGCCGCTCGCCGCCATCTTCACGCTCGGCAACCAGGCCGACATCGACATCGCCGCCCTGCTCGACGTGCTCGCCGACGACGAGCGCATCACCGCGATCGGACTTCACATCGAGGGCCTGCGCGATCCGGCGGCGTTCGCCGCCGCCATGGTCAAGGCCCGCAACCACCGAAAACCGGTGATTGCGCTCAAGACCGGCCGCTCCGAGCAGGGCGCCAAGGTGGCGATGAGCCACACCAGCTCGCTCGCCGGCTCCGACTCGCTTTACGATGCGCTGTTCGAGCGCTATGGCGTGGCGCGGGTGACCACCATCACCGCCTTCGCCGAGACGCTGAAGTTCCTGCACCATGGCGGCGCCCTGCCCGGCCGCCGCTGCGTCTCGATGAGCTGCTCGGGCGGCGAGGCGGCGCTGGTGGCCGATCTTGCGCTTGACCGCAAGCTGTCGTTCCCGCCATTCGCGGCGGACACCGCCGCCAAGGTCGCCGCCACCCTCAATGCCTATGTCGTGATCGACAATCCGCTCGACTACCATACCTTCATCTGGGGCGACCGCGACAAGCTCACGGCGACCTTCGCCGCGGTGCTGGCGGGCGGCTTCGACGTCGCCATGCTGATCCTCGACACCCCGACCGCCCCCGGCATCAACACCGCCGGCTGGCTGCTGGCGATCCAGGCGATGATCGACGCCGCGGCGCTGACCGGCGCCCGCTCCGCCGTCGTCGCCACCCTGCCGGAATGCCTGCCCGAAATCGGTAGCCGAGCAGTTGTCTTCGGGCGGCATCGCGCCAATGGCCGGCCTCGATGACGCCCTTGGCGCCTTCGAGGCCGCCGCGACCATCGGCGCCGCCTGGGCGCGGCCGGCGCCGCCGGCCACGCTGCCGCGGCCCGAGCACCTTGGCCATGGCGTGAGGCCGCTCACCGAATATCAGGCCAAGATGCTGCTCGCGGCCGCGGGCCTCGGCATTCCGGAAGGGGTGATCGCAGCCCCGCTCGATGCCGCCGATGCGGCACGCCGGCTCGGCTTTCCGGTGGTCGTGAAGGCATCGAGCGGCGCAATCTCGCACAAGACCGAGGTGGGCGGCGTCGCGATCGATCTCACGACCCCCGAGGAAGTCCGCGACCGCGCCATCCGCATGCAGGATCTGGCCGACGAGCTGCTGGTCGAACGGATGGTTACCGGCGCCGTCTGCGAGCTCATCATCGGCGTCAAGGCGGACCCGCAATTCGGGCTTGCCCTGGTTATCGGCGCCGGCGGCATCCTGGCAGAGCTCCTGAAGGACACCGTCACGCTGCTCCTGCCGACCTCGCGCCAGGAGATCGAACGGGCGCTCGGGCGGCTGCGCATCGCGGCCCTGATCGACGGTTTCCGCGGCAGGCAGGGAGACCGCGCCGCGGTGGTCGGCGCCATCGAGGCGGTGGCCCGCTTCGCCGAGGCTCACGCCCCCTATCTCGAGGAGCTCGACGTCAATCCGCTGCTGGTCCTGCCGCCCGGCCATGGCGCGGTGGCGGTCGATGCCCTCCTGCGGCTGCGCCAGACAACGGGAGAGTGAACATCCATGTCAAATCCGATCAGGTCCGAACGGCGGGGAGCGGTGCTCGAAGTCACCATCGACCGACCCAAGGCCAATGCCATCGACGCCCCGACCAGCCGCATCATGGGCGAGGTCTTTGCCGGTTTCCGCGATGATCCGGCGCTGCGCGTCGCCATCCTGACCGGTGCCGGGGAGAAGTTCTTCTGTCCCGGCTGGGACCTCAAGGCGGCGGCCGCCGGCGAGACCCCGGATGCCGATTACGGCGTCGGCGGCTTCGGCGGCCTGCAGGAGCTCAAGGGCCTGAACAAGCCGGTCATCGCCGCCGTCAACGGCATCGCCTTCGGTGGCGGCTTCGAGATCGCCTTGTCGGCCGATCTCATCGTCGCCGCCGCTCACGCCACCTTCGCGCTGCCGGAAATCCGCTCCGGCACCCTCGCCGATGCCGCGACCATCAAGCTGCCGCGCCGCATGCCCTATCATATCGCCATGGAGCTGCTGTTCACCGGCCGCGTCATGGATGCGGAAGAGGCCCGGCATTGGGGGCTGGTCAACGAGATCGTGCCGGCCGACCGGTTGATGGCGCGGGCCCGGGCGCTCGCCGAACTGCTGGCGTCCGGGCCGCCGCTCGTCTTCGCGGCGATCAAGGAGACGATCCGCGAGACCGCCCATCTGTCGATCCAGCAGGCCTTCGACCTCGTCACCAAGCGCCGCCTCGGGACGGTCGATGTGCTCTATGACAGCGACGACCAGAAGGAGGGTGCGCGGGCCTTTGCCGAAAAGCGCCCGCCGGTGTGGAAGGGCCGGTAGCAGCGCTCCCCTACGCTTCCGGCGTCACCGTGGCGCGCCCGAGGCTGTGATAGACGAACGGCGTCTTGGCGACGTCGCCTGCCGAATAGATGTTGCGGAAATCGATCAGCACCGGCTCGCGCATCTGGGCCGCCAGCCGCCACAGATCGAGGCCGCGGAACTCGTTCCATTCGGTGAGCACCACGATGGCGTCGGCGCCCTTGGCGGTCTCATAGGCATCGTCGCACCATTCGACGCGCGACAGCAACGGCCCCGCCGCCGGAATGGCCACCGGATCATAGGCGGCGATGGTCGCTCCCGCCAGCTGCAGCGCGGGGATCACGGCAAGCGAGGCTGCCTCGCGCAGGTCGTCGGTATCCGCCTTGAAGCTCAGTCCGAGCACCGCCACCCGCTTGCCCTGGAGATCGCCGCCCACCGCCTGCTGGATCCGCATGGCAAGGCTCTCCTTGCGCACGCTGTTGGCCTCGATCACCGCCTCGACGATCTTGGTCCGCGAGCCCGCCTGGCGCGCAATCGAAGCCAGCGCCCGCGTATCCTTGGGGAAGCACGACCCGCCAAAGCCGGGTCCGGGCTGGAGATAGTGAAGCCCGATGCGCCGGTCGAGGCCCATGCCGCGGGTCACGGCGCCGACATCGGCTCCCACCGCCTCGCAGAGATCGGCCATTTCGTTGATGAAGCCGATCCGCGTCGCAAGATAAGCGTTGGCGGCATATTTGATCAGCTCGGCGGTCTCGAAATTGGTGAAAAGGACCGGCACGTCACGCAGCATCAGCGGCCGGTAAACCTCGCTCATCCGTTCGCGGGCGCGCGCCGCCGACAGCCCGACCACGATGCGGTCCGGCCGCAGAAAATCCTCGACCGCCGAGCCCTCGCGCAGGAATTCCGGATTGGACGCCATCTCGAAATCGGCGTCGGGCCGGACGTCGCGGATCAGCCGTTCCAGCATGCGGGCCGTTCCGACCGGCACCGTCGATTTGGTGACCACCACCGTGAAGCCATCCATCGCCCGGCCGATCTGTTCCGCCGCAGCGCGCACGAAGGCGAGGTCGGCCGCATCCTCGCCACGCCGGCTCGGCGTCCCGACCGCGATGAAGACGACGCCTGCGCCACGCACCGCGCCTGCCATGTCGTCCGAGAAATCGAGCCGACCGGCTCGCCGGTTGGCGAGCAGCAGCCCATCGAGCCCTGGCTCATGGATCGGGATCTCGCCCTGCCGCAAGCGCTCGACCTTGCTCGCCTCCTTGTCGATGCAAATGACGTCGAAGCCGAATTCGGACAGGCAGGCGGCCGTGACCAGGCCAACATAACCGGCGCCGACAACCGCCAATCTCATGCGCTCACTCCCCGATCGATCAGCCGTCTCGGCGGTAGATGAAATAGCGGTCCTGCCGCGCCCCGGCCGGCAATGGCAGACGCGTCACCCCGCGAAGCTCGAGCGGCAGGTCGCTCAGCACCAGGCCTCCCGGAGCCAGGGCCGGCGCCAGCTCGGCGCTTACCAGCTTTGCCATCGCGGCATTGCGCTCATGATCGAAGGAGCCGACATCGCTATGGGCGAGCACGACCCGGCCCTTGAAACGCTGCGCCGCGACCGGCAGGGTGGCGGCCATATCCCCCTCGATCAGATAGGCCGGATCGGGGCGGCAGTCGGGAATCGCATCGACGTCGCGCTCGAACACCCAAATCTGCCGCTCCGGCAGGTGCCGCCGCAGGTGGTCGAAGGTCCGGCCCTTTCCCAGCCCGAGCTCGAAAACGACGCCGTCGCGGCCGGCAATCTGGTCGAAGGCATAGGCCAGCACGGCATGCTGCGCCTCGAGCCGGTACAACAGCTTCTCGAGCCGCGTCAGCACGACCTTCCGGCCCGATTCCGGTCGCAATCCGTTCTCCATGGCAGGTCCCCTAGCACAGCAGGTTGCCATGCGGTAGCGCAAGATCGATTGACCCCCGTTCGTTCCCCCGTAATTGTTCCCGTGACTTCTGATGGTTGAAACGGCAAGGTCGATCGATGTCCGAGCAAGCTCTCACTGTCCGGTTTTGGGGAACCCGAGGCAGCGTTTCCGCCCCCGGGCCTGCCGCCAGGCAGTATGGCGCCGATACCGCCTGCGTCGAGGTGTCGAGCGGTCCGCACGCCATCATCTTCGATGCCGGATCGGGATTGCGGCGGCTCGGCCTCTCCTTCGGCCAGCGCCGCCTGGAGACGGCCGACATTTTTTTCAGCCATTGCCATTACGACCACATTATCGGCCTGCCGTTCTTCGGTCCGCTGTTCGATTCGACCATCCAGGTGACCCTGTGGTCGGGCCACCTTTACGGCCGCATGACCACACGGCAAATGGTGGAGGAGTTCATGCGGGCGCCATTCTTTCCGGTGAGGCCGCAGGTCTTCAGCCCGAATACCTCCTACCGCGACTTCGTGCCCGGCGACACGCTGCGCCCGTCCGGCGCCACGGTGATCCGCACCGGCGCGCTCAACCACGCCGACGGTGCGGTCGGCTATCGTCTCGAATCGGCTGGCAAGTCCATCGCCTATATCACCGATCACGAGCATGGCAATCCGGTGGCGGATGCCACGGTCGAGCGGCTCATTCGCGGCGCCGATCTGTTCATCGTCGATGCCACCTACACCGATGCCGAATATCCAAGCCATCGCGGCTGGGGTCATTCGACCTGGCAGCACGCCACCGCGCTATGCCGGAAGCAGCAGGTCAAGCGGCTGGCCCTGTTTCATCATCGGCCACGCCGCACCGACCGCGAGCTGGCGGCGATCGAGCAGGAGGCGCGGCAGGCATTTCCCGATACGCTCGTCGCCTCCGACGATCTCGAGATCACCCTCTAACGCCCTGGCGGCGCGGCTTTGACGAGGTCGCCCACCGATGCCCAGCGAAGCGCCGGCCGGCGCGCCGTTCCCGTTAGAATTTCATCCAGCAGGCGGTCGCTTTCGGGATTGCGGCGCAGATGGTGGGAGAGGATGCCGATGGGGGTGAATCCATAATGCCTGCGCGCTGCCGCGAGCGCCTGCGCCAGCAGCACGACGACCTCGTCGGGCTCGCGCCACCGTCGCTGGTCCTTCCAGTCGATGAGGTCGACATGGGTATTGAGCTGGCGCACGCCCGATCCGACCGGGGCCCAGCCGAAGGCCGAGATCGCGGTGAACCCGGCCTCGCCGATCCGTTCCGCCACGGCAGGGGCAATCCGGTTCCACGGCGGCACCAGAATGCCCGACAATGACGGGAAGAGTTGTGCCATGCGCCGCCGCGCCGCGCCAAGCTCGGCCAGGATGATGTCGGCCGGGCGCTCCGCCCCGAGCTCGGCTTTCTTCGCGCCCTCCGGGGCGTGATTGCGGTGAGCGACCCCGTGAACCGCCGGCTCGACGTGGCGCAGGCCGTCAAGCCGCTCGGCAAGCGCCGCACCGGTTCGCGCCGGAATGATGGCGAGCAGCACGGCAACGTCATGCGCCGCCGTGATCGCGAGTAGGCTGTCCAACGCCGCGCTCGGCATCTCGGCGTCGTCGTCCCTGAGCCACAGGCCGGCGACCCGGCCATGCTCCTGCCAGTTCTCGAGCTCGCGCTCGAGCGGCCGCCAGTCGGTCACGCCACGGCCTCGGATGCGGCCTCGGCAAGGAGCCTGGCGAGCCGCGCCGCGCCATTGGCCATGCTGCGCTCGCCGAGCGCAAAGGCCTGGCCGGCATCGCCGAGCCGGCGCCGGAGCGCGGCATCGCCGAGGAGCCTTGCGAGGTCGCCGGCAAGCGCTGCCTCGTCGGGGAAGGCGGCGAGCAGCCCGGTCTCGCCATGCCGGACCACCGAGGGGACGCCCGCCGTGTCCCAGGCTGCCACCGGCAGGCCATGCGCCTGCGCTTCGAGATAGGCCATGCCATAGGCCTCCTCATAACCCGGCCACAGATAGACATCGGCCCCCGCCATGATGGCGAACACCTCCTCGCGCGGAAGCTCGCCAAGGAACCGCACCCGGTCTTCGGCAAAGCCGGAAAAGGCCTCAGCGGCATCCTTCTGGCAGGCACCGCCGCCGATCACGGCGAGCCGCCATGGCAGGTCGAGGAGACTGGCGAGGACCGAGGCCATGATGCGAAAATTGTGCAGCTTGCGGCCGGGTCGGGCCATTGCCACCGTGACGATGGTCGGCGGCTGCTGCGGCGGCCGGCGCGGCGCCGGCTCGATATCGAGGCAGGGCGGGAAGGCGGCGAGACGATCCGGCTGCGCCGCCATCGCCAGCCCGGGAAGGTCGCGCGGCGCGAAGTAGAGATTGAGAGCCGCATCGGCAAGCCCCTTGGCGACGATCGCCTGGTAGGGCTGCCATTCCCCTTCCTGCCGCTTGATCGAGATCGAGGCGCCGGCGGTGACATAGGGAATGCCGGCCTGCGCCGCCAGCGCCGGCCCGAGCAGATCGGGCGATTTGTAATAGGGATGATAGGTGAACCAGATATCGGGCGCCCCGCATTTGCGCCACGCCGCGGCAATGCGCTCGCGCTCCGGCGCGGCGCGCCGTTCGAGATCGGCAAGATGCTGCTGCGAGGCTTCGCGGCTCCATGACCGCAAGCTCGAAACGATGGCGGCGTCGTGACCGGCCATTTCGAGGAGACGAAGAAACTGCCGCGCCATCTGGCGGTCGCCGGAGGGCGATGGATGATCGACCGGCAGCAGAGGGGAATAGAACGCGACCCGCATGGCCATTCGTCCGGCTTCGCGCCGGCGATCCGTCGTCAGTCGCGCTTCGGCGTCAGGCCCGGCGGATCGCTCGCCGGAAACGATTCGTCGAGCGCCTGGTCATGATCGTCCCACCGCGGCGGCGGACTCTGCATCGCTTCCGGTCCCGCCGACCGCACCTTCGGTGGTGCCGCCGGCACCCCCGCCGGCACAGGCGCCTGGCTCCTGAACCATCGCGCCAGCAAGGCGCTCACACCCACCGCCGTCAGCAACGTCATCCACAAGCCCGACTTCGACATCCGCATCGCACGTCTCCTCGAGAGGTTGGCATCCCCTTAGCGCAACCCGTCGAACCGGCGCAGCAAAATCCGTGCGCTGCATGCATGGCACCTATTTACAGTTTAGGGTTTTTCATGGCACGATCTTAAATTGCAAATACAAAAACCAGAACGGGGCAGGAAATGAGCGGCTTGGTGGGGCGGTTCGGCGGTGTCGCCGGCAGCGTCAGTTTCCCGGTCAACGGCTACTCCAAGGACGTCATGTCGAGCAGCCGCGACGACAATACCGCGAACAATGTCGGGACTCTGCCCGCCTGCACCTCCAAACTAGCGCGCTGGATCCAGAAGAAGATCCCTCATGCCCGACCGGGACGGGACCCCATCCTCGTCAAGCCGAATGGCGGCCAGCATCTGCTGATGAAGAACGGCAGGAAGAAAAGCTGTTTCGACTACACCGCCTATAAGGGAATGGTCGAGAGCGAATGCGGCGCGGTCGCGGCGATCGCGCGGGACGCAAGCGAAGACCAAAGCATTCTGGATGAGCAGAGCAAGGGCAAATCGCCCGAGTGGCCACCGCGACGCGATCGGAGCCCCGCGGACTCGGCCATCGAAGAGCGGGGCGCCGAGGCCGTCGACGGTGCCGGGCTGGAGTTCGCGCGTGGCATCAAGGATCCCCCGGCGCAGGATGGCGCGCGTCAACCGATAGCGGAGAAGCTGCGGCGCGAGCTGCCTGGACTGGACATCGACCGAACCAGCCCCGAAGACCATGACAGCATCAAGCCGGACGAGAAGGAGATCCTCCAAACGCGGAAGAGATATAAGGAGCAGATCGGTAATTTTAAAGGAGATATCGCGTCCCTCGAAATCAACAACGGCCCGCAGAAAATCATCGAAGATCTTCAAGGCGAGATCGATCGATGCAAAAAGCGCGTCGCGATACTTGATCATATTCTTTCGGACAAGCCAGCACCTTCCCCAATTTCCAAAGACAAATGCTGGTCGGCAAATCTCCGCGCCAGATGGCAAGAGTCTCATCCCGATATCGATCTCTTCCACATGGTGCGCGAGAACTATCACACCATCGATCTCGACGCGCTCGAACTGCAATTTCCACTGCTTCCCCAGGAACGATGCCTGCTCGAGATGGAGCTTGCCATCGAGCAGCTGTTCGAGATTCACCGCTCGGACGTGCTCACCGGCGAGCAGTTCGATCAGCTGGTCGAGGCTTTGGCCTGCGGATGGCCCGGTGTCAAGGAAGACTCGCGATCACCCCTGCCCGAAAGGCGGGCCAATGCCGCGGGATGCATCCGGGCGCTCGCCGAGCTGGCCAACAAGGGCAGGCTGCCCCGCGACGTGCTTTCGCGCTTCGGGGAATATGATGCGATCAACCGGGCCCTGCTCATCCGTGGCCAGCAACGCGAGATGAGTCGCAAGCTTTCGGAGTTGCACAGGGCGCAAGCGGCGCTCGAGGGATGGGATCCAGGCGGCAAGGGCAAGGAGCGGGAGGATGATGTATCGGATCGAGACATGGCAGCGCTCGAATCTCGCATCAGGGAGCTAAAGGATGACATAAGCCACTTTGATGATAAATTCACGCCCGACACCGACGTCACCAAGATGAACGCGGAAGCGCGCGCGGCCGCCGACGCGAGGATGCGAGAGGCCGGCGGGGATCTTGGCGCCAAATATGCCGAGCTGATGCAGGCCGAGCGCAGCTTGCTGGCGGTCGGCGTCGACATTCGCGGCGTGCGCGTCGATGAACATTACGTCGTCGGCCTGATGAAGAAAGATCCCAAGCTGCGCAAGCAGATTGCCCTGATGCTGGCGCGCGTCGCCTTCATCGAGGAGGAGATCGCGAGGATCGATCGGCATTTCGAGCGCAACATCCCCCCCGGCAGTCAGACGCGGGGTCAGGTCATGGCCCGGATTGCCGAGCAGATGAATGAAATGGATGTCGAGGCGCGTGAGCGCGCCAATGCCGCGTTGAGGCCCAACAAAAAGCTGTACAGGGCGGAGCGGCACTATCCCATCCGCAACTTGACGCGCCAGTGGCGGGTCGATGAACAAAACCTACCGGTGGGCCAGCTTGCGAATCGGCGAATCGGAGACCTGCGGAAAAGCGGTGAAGACCTGCTCCAATATGCCATCACCAGTGAAGACGTGCTCGATATGAAGCTCCCCTCGGTGGAGGCCGGAGGAAAGAAAGCACGCGAGCGCAACATCGCGACGATCCGCAATCTCGCCGGCGCCAATTTCATGGGCCCGGCCGATGTCAAATTGCAGAACGCAATGCACGGGAAGGTCCGGAAGCAGATCTTCGACACCAAGGTCGGTCGCACCGCCTTGCAATCGGCGACCAGCAGGACGACGGCACAGCTGGCGGGGGAATTTCTCAGCACGGCCTACCGCTGGGTGACCGGCAAGAACGACGATCTGAGCCTCGGCCATGCCAGCGAGTCGGTCAAAGCCGCCATGGCCAAGCGCTGGCGGAAGGCGATGAAGCTGTCCGGCACCCAAAAGGCCGACATCCAGAAAACGGGGACGGTGATCAATGATCACCGCAGCACGGTTCTGCGATCCCTGGCCGCTCTGGAAAAGGACCCGGCCAATAGCGAACTCCGCGCCACGATCGAGCAGGCGCATGCGGATTGCGGCCAAGGGATCGAGTTCATTCGGAAGATGCTGAGCAATGAGCAGTATTTTCTGGTGGTGACCATGATACGGGCGGCCGTTCTCGCCGCCCGGCCGCAGACAAGCATCGGCGAACAGGCGAAAGTGGAGCCGATCGACACCTACGAGGCCAGCCGCCACCGGCCGAAGATCATCGCGATCCTGAAGAGCTGGGGCTGGAGCGACGATGATTTGAAGCTCTATGAAGTGTTGATCGACACCATCGTCTTCAGCCGAGCCAAAGACAGCGACAAGGCGCCCGGCACGTTCACCGCCAAGCGGCTGAGCCGGTGGCTCGAGTTCTCGAGCCAGGCTATGCGAATGGTGTGGCAGCGCCGATCATCGCCGGCGACGAGCCAGGCCATGTCTCCTGGAAGGATCGCGCCAAAGCGGCTGCGGTCGGCGCCTGGAACAGGCTGGTCGGATTTGTCTCCGGCATGGAGCTCGGGCCGATGGATCCGTCCCTGCTCGACCGCTTCATCAACGGCGCGGTGCCGGCGATCTCCAATTTCGGCAAGATTTCGCTGCGCACCCACATCATGACGAGCGCCGGCTTTTCGAGTTCGACCGGCTTGGGGTTCAAGGTCCCGCTCTCGACCCAAGGCGGCAGCCAGACCGGCATCATCATCAAGCGCATCAACGATCGCATGGAGGTTCGCCTGGTCTCGGGCTTTGTCACGAACGGCTCGGCCGGCGTGGCTGCCGGCGCCGCGGTCGGGGCCGTCGCGGGCGGCGGCGATGCCGGCGTGAACGCCTCGAAATGGGATACGCACGGCGTGACGCTGCATTTCCCGATCAAGATCGGTGAAGACGGCAAGGAAGACTTCAGCGCCGTCCAGTCCTATTTGCGGACTCTGCTCAAAGGCGAACTACCGACCACCGAGGCATGGGCCAAGGCCGCCTCCAACTTTGAAATCACCAAAAAGAACGGCTGGCAGATCAAGGGGACCTCATCCGTCGAGCTGGACGAGGGCATCGCGGTCGACGTGCCGGGGATGGGCAAGTTCTCCGTCGGGGCCAGCCAGTCCGCTGCCCTCCAAGGCGCTTACCGGATGCGCCATGGCGAACAGAGATCCGGCGACAGAAGAAAGAAAATTACCAAAACAACGCATTACGGCGTGGCGTCGGCGTCGGCCGGCGCCGGCGCATCGTGGGGTTTCGAGCACGCCGCCGGCAGCAATGTTTCGGAGTATGGCGGTGGCGCCGTCAAGGACAAGACCATTGTTGGAGGTTCGGTCGGCGCCTATGTGATCGGGTTGGCGAACACCGCCCATTACGACCTTGGCGGAGATTGGGACTGGGACTACATCATCGATATCGGCGCCGTCAGGACGGCGGAAGAAGCACTCGGAAAATGCCGCAAGGATATCGCCGCTCATGTCAAGCCGCTGCTCGAGCAGCAGACCAAGCTTTTGAACGGCGACACGGTCACGTTTCGCGATGCCATCGAAGAGATGCTCGCGCTCATGCGCTACAATGACGGTTTCCTGCTGCAATTCGTGCCGCGCCCCGAAGTGAAGGCGGAAGTGGGCCGGATGCTTCGGCGCATCGCCCAGATCCAGCAGCAGATTCTCCCGGGGCTGGAACCGGCCAGGGCGGATAATCTCAATCCGGCCAAGCGACAAGCGATCGAAGATCAGCGCCGCAAATATTTGGACGAGATCGCCGATCTCGAGGCCAAGATCCGCGCGGCCAAGGATCCCGACAATTTGGACAACCACCAGCTTGCCAACGTCTTCCTCTTGCCGGTTGTCATGCAGACGGACGAGATGGTCGTGCTGAACGCCCTTGGCCTTCTGAAAGTCTCGCATATCGGCGTCAGGCTGCACGACACCCTGGTGGTGCAGATCCCGGCCCCGGAACTTCGCCAGCATGATCTGCAGGCAACCGGCAAAGCTCTCGCCGCCGACCAGGGGCCCGCGGATGCGTCGACATCATCGCCCGATGGCCGGCCGCGACGGGCTGGCTTGTTGGAGTCGCTGAAAGGCCATCGCCGCGCGATCCGACAGCGGCAATTCGAGAACAAGTCCAGCTACAGATCCGCCAAAGTGAGCAAGGTGGTGCCGAAGGCTCCGCGACAGGACATGAGCATTCCAGAAACCAATGCCATGGGTGAGGCCAGGCGCTTTTTGGCGTACCTCGCGGACCCCATCGTTGACAAGCCGAGTTTCGAGGAGATCCTCGAGCCCACGTTGTACTTGAAGAGCCGCGCTCCCAAGGCGAATTCCTGGGCGCAGAACGCTTGCGACATGCTTGACGCGCTCAGCCAAACGGACAGGGAGGCCATTAAAGACGCGGTGGCGGACCTCGACTCCGATCAGCTCCGCAGGCTCAGAGTGAGAGCAACCCTGCTGAACGCCAGAGCACATAAACCGTTTGAGATCGGCCACGCCGACACCTGGAAGAAAGTGGACGGCGACACCGTCCGCAGGCGCAAGCATTTCCTCAAGCTGATCGTCGAGGCCTGCAATGACGGCCTGATTGCCAAGGGCCATGGCTCCGAATTTCTCGGGCCTGAGAAAAAGACAGCGGAAGCCGAGGCCGTCGGAAAGGTGGCTGCGGTATTGGCCCTCGGCGAATGGCTTGTCGAGCCCAGCCGCAATCTCGTGACCGCGCTCCGCGAGGGTCGGCCGAGCGATGAGATTCAGGCCTTGGTCAAAGAGCTCGCGCCGGGTCACAAGGCATTTGGCGATGGCTTGACCATCAGGGCCTTGTTCGACGAGTTCATCAAGCCCCCGTCCCCTCCTTCAGAGGTTATCGACAAGATTGGCCGCCGCGCCATTGCGCTGTTGGAGGCCGCAAACGGGAACCCCGAACTCCATCGGACCGGATGGCTGATGCTGAAGCTTCACAATGCCTATTACATGGCGCGGGAGCACCACATCGTCAGAAATCTGGAAACCAAAGAAACAACTGCCTTTCCGAACAAATCCAACGCCATCCCGGTCCCCAAGCCCACTGAAGCAGACAACGCCTGGGCCAGAAGCCTCACGAGAGGGGCAGGCGCGCGCCCCCTGTTGTTCCGTGCAACGGGCACCGCGCGGCGGCCGCCTGTCGATGCCGAGGCTTCGACGCCTTCGCCTTCGCCTTCGCCTCCGCCTTCGCCTTCCTCGTCGCCGAGGGCTTCCGGCATCCCGCTCGAAGAATTCACGCCGCCTACCAGTCCGGCCCAATCACCACGGACCGACCTGGGGGACGTGCCGCCGGCCGCGCGGGAAAGATACGCCGTCGATCTGCTTGATATCCCGGAACTCACCCGACCGCTCCTGTTTGAAGACGAACGGGTTTCGGAAGAAGACGACCCAAGCGAATTCGTCCTGAGGACGCCGTCGGGATCGCCTGCCACGCCGTCATCCCCCCGCAGCAATGCATCCCCCAGCAGCGATGTCTCGCTGGACAGCTTCACGCCGCGCAGCAGCCCTCTCCGGCCGTTTCCGTTTCGCCCCGTGCTGAGGTGGGCCGAAGAACGACACCACACTGAAGAGACCGTGCTGCTCGGGTCGGAGTCCTCGAGCGACAGCTGACGCGGTGAGCGGAGCGTCGCATCTCATTTGCGCTCGCCCGTTCATTTCCCCCTCGCTCCATGTCAGCGGGGGGACGGGTCTTTTGAATCCCCCTTACAAGTAATGGTTTTTTATGCTACAATCTTGAATTGTAATAGATTTATCATTTCCGGGGGGAAAGATGACGGGATTACCAGGGCATGTCGGTGGTTTCGCAGCGATCGTCACCACGCCACTCGGTGGCACCTCGACCCATGTCATGGCGAGCGACCGCGACTCCAACCAGCAAGAAACCAACGGCCTAGTGGCGCAAACCACCACTCGGCTGGGAAGCTGGGTCCGCAAGAAGATCGACGACCTTTCCTGCAGCGCGGCGCCGGTTGTCGGCCGGAAGGGGAAACGCCCCCCTCACCTTCTCAAAAACGGGCCCAAGGCCGGCTATTTCGATTATGCCGCCTTTGGCAAATACACTGCCGAAAAGCGGCGACGAGTGGCGCTTGGCGAGCCGCCACCCGCCAAGCACTCGGCGGAGGTGGCGAATCCCCTGGAGGCTGTGAAATTCCTGCGCAGCGGCAAGACCCTGCCCAGCGCGGTCGACGCCGCAACCCTGACCGCGTTGGCGCTCGATCACGCGAAGGACGACGCCCTGGCCGAGCGCGCCCTGATCATGGCTTTGCTGCTGAACCAGCTGCCCGGACTCGATATCGATCGAACCGGTCCGGACCGGGACGTCATCAAGCCGGACGAGGAGAAGATCCGTGAAACGAAAACAAGTTATAAGAAGCGGGTCGCCGATCTCGAAATCCGCCTCGTCGACCTCAAAAAAGTTGACAACAGCCCAGAACACCTCATCGAGGACCTTCAAGAAGAGATCGCTCGATGCAAGGCCTGCATCGAAATTCTGAAAGGCTCCCTGTCGAAGATCGGACGCTTCGACCAAAAGTCCGAGAGTCCCCCCTTCTGGTCGGCGAATTTCTGGAAGCGATGGAGAAAGTTCCACCCAGACGACAACCTCTTCGAAATCGTCGCAAGGTATCGCGACCTCGACGACATCGCCAAACACTACCGATTCGTCTTCCTTCCCCAGGAACGCTGCCTGCTGGAGATGCGGATCGCGGTCGAGGAGCTTCTCGATATCCACCGTTCGGGGGTTCTCACCACCGAGCAGTTCGCCCAGCTGGTCGAGGCGCTCGCCTGCGGCTGGCCCGGCGTCAAGGAGGATTCCACATCGGAGCGACCCGAGCGGCGGGCCGATGCCGCAGCCTGCGTGCGCTCGCTGGCCCAGCTTGCCAATCGCGGCCGGCTTCCCCGCGATGTGCTCGCGCGTTTCCCGGAATTCGATGCGATCAACCGGGCACTTTTCCGCCATGCCCAGACACAATTGGTGACCGAGCTGTTCAAGGCGCAGACGGAACTGCACGCGTTGAACGGCACGGGGACCGAGAAGGGCAAGGGCAAGGAGAGGGAGACCGACGATCCGGAGCGGCAGCGGCTCGGGGCCCGTATCGCCATGCTGAAGGAAGAGATCGCGACCATCGTTCCGGAATTCGACCGCGACGCGGATCTGACCGAGATGCTCCCCGAGGAGCAAAGGAAACTCGTCGCGACCGTCAAGGAGAACGGCACGAAGCTCGCCGCGCTTTATGGAGAGCTGATGGAGGCCGCGCGCAATCTGTCGGTCGTCGGAATCCATGTTGGCGACATTCGGGTCGATGAATATTTCATCCACGGGTTGGACAGGGTTGCACCCAAGCTGCGCAAGCAGGCTGCGCTGATGCTCGCGCGCGTGGCGCTGATCGAGGACGAGATTGCCAAGATCAATCCGAAGTTCCAGCGTCATGTCGACGATAAATCCCAGAACGGCAAGAAGTCCCGGGACGAAATCAGCAGACACATGGAACTGGACACGCTGCTGCGCCTCGGCCTCACCCGCGATGACCTGCTCGACATGGATCTGAGTGCCGACCAGCTCGACGTCATTCACAAGCTCGGCGTGCTGGGTTTTCGCAACGCAGGAGAAGTCAAGCTTCAGAACAAGATGCACCGCAAGATCCGCAACCGGATCTTCAACACCAATGCCGGCCGCTCGATCGCCCGATCGGCGTTCGGCCTCACCACGGCGCAGCTGGCACGGGAATATCTCGACCTGGTCTTCCGCGCGGTCACCGGCAACAACCGGAAGTTCGACCACCAGGCCGACGATCCCGAAGTCTGCCAGGCGATGAAGAATTGCTGGCGCGAGATCATGAAACTGACAACGCTTCAGGTTCTCTAAAAACGGAGTAATAGCTACTTTTCCTGATTGTTATCAATGCCTTATACGCAAGAAAGACTGGGCAAATAAAACAGGGGGTCCCGTACGGGTCCTGGACGACCTGATTTATTGTCGGCGAAGCACTCTGAGAATTATCCAGAGCACCAGCGACGATGCCAGAGCTGGGCTCAAGCCGCCCGAGTGTGTCGACCACCGAGTTCGACGAACACCTCACCGTCCATATCGACCGCTCCTGAGACAGGGGGGGTCGGGACAGGGCCCGTCGAGGTAGCGGTACTCCCACGATCAATGCCGGGGCCAGGTTGGATGAGACCCCAACGAGCATGCTCATCGCCCGCGCCGCGAGACGGCCGTCCCCTGATCCTGCAGGGCCATGTTGACGTCGTCCCGCCCGGCCCTCTCGACATGTGGTCGCATCCGCCCTTCGATCCCGTGATCCGCAACGACTGGATGTATGGCCGCGGGGCCGGCGACATGAAGGCTGGATGCATTTCCAATCTCGCCGCCCTCGATGCGCTGGCGCGAATCTGGCTACCCACCGGCCGCCACAGTCTATGTCCAATCTGTTGTCGAAGAGGAATTGACCGGCAATGGCGCCTTGATGACGCATCTGCGCGGGTACAAGGCCGACGCCGCATTGATCCCCGAGCCTGGCCGCGAGACTTCTCACGCGCGCCAATCTTGGCGTCTTGTGGTTCGAGGTGGAAGTGCGCGGCGTGCCGGCGCATGTCGCTTATATGGGCACCGGCGCCAATGCCATCGATGCCGCCTATCGGGTGGTTGGCGCGCTCCGCGAACTGGAAGCAGAGTGGAACATCGCCGCCAGGTCTTCTCCCCACTTCGCCGGCATCGGGACGACGGCACGTTTGCGCGCTCCGAGTTCAAGTTCGACAGCAGGCGGAATGTCTACATCTGTCCGGCAGGCAAGATGTTGACGACGACCGGCCGGGTCCACAGCGATCATGCAATTCGCTACTATGCTTCCGTCCTGCGTTGCCGTGAATGCCCGCTCAAACAAAGGTGCTGCCCAAACACGCCGGCGCGCCGGATTGTGCGCGACATCAATGAAGCGGCCCGCGACATCGCGCGCCGTAAAATGAAGACCAAGGCGTTCTTGAAATCACGTGATCAAAGGAAACGTGTCGAGATGCGCTTTGCGCACTTGAAAACCCATCACGGCTTCGAGCGCATGCGGCTGAGAGGCCTCTCTGGTGCCCGCGACGAGTTCCATCTCGCTGCCATCGTGCAGAACCTTAAGACCATGGCGCTCCGGCTGCTCGGGCCGCCACCCCAACCGGCCCCAACGTGAGTTGCGTCACCATGAAGCTTGAAGGCAACTTCCACAACCGAGCTGAAGGCAACCAATAAACTGAAGCTGTCTTAGCTTCAAAGAAATCACCGAGCCGGCTCAAAAACCCAAGTTTTTCGACAGCATCGACCAGAAGCGGACAAAGAAAGGAAATACTTCGGCCCCGCCCTCTAACGTTGCTGTCATTCCGCCAGCTTCGGCCGCTGCAGGAGCGGTAAACGCCTAGAGACATCGCGGCCGGGAAAGTCGCGCCGCACGTGCGCGGCCAGTTCGTCGACGAAGGAGCGCGTGAAAGGCGGCAGGAACCGTCGGCGGTCCCAGGCAATGAAAATCCAGCGGCCGATCGGCGCGCCGCGATAAATCACCGGCATCACCTTCACACCATCGCGCGGTATGCTGACATTCGACGGCACGATAGCCACGCCCTCACCACTACTGGCGAGTGCCATCAAGGTGGCGGGCGCCCCGCTTTCCAGCACGATAGGCGGGTTGACATCGGCGTTGTGGCACGCGGCGTCGAACCAGCCGCGCGAGCTAAACGAGCGATGCAGTAATAAGAGCGGTACGTCAGCGAGATCGGCGACTTCGACGCGAGACCGGCGGCCAAGCGGATGGGACGGCGCGACCACGGCCAGGACGATGCTCGGATAAAGCAGGCGTCCGGAGAACATGTCGTTGCTGACCGAGGTGAGCGCCAACTGGACGTCGCCGCGCTCAAGTCGAGCATTGATGCGGGCGCCGCCATCCTCGACGAAATGCACTTCAATGCCCGGATGGTGGTGGCGGAAGACCCTGAGGAATGGCGCCAGCACGGTCTCGATATTCTGCGGGCTGCCGCCGACCCGCAAGGTGCCCGTGACCCCGCTTTTCAGTGCGTTGGCGCGGTCACGCAGCGAATCGGCCTCCTGCAGCAGGCTGCGTCCGCGGCGTACGATGTCCTCGCCCTCCGCGGTGAGCCGGAGCCGGCGGCCAATGCGGTCGAACAGCGGCACGCCGAGCTCGGCTTCTAGCGCCTGAATCTGGCGCGAGGCCGCTGGCTGGCTCAAATGCAGCCGCCCGGCGGCACGGGCGAAGCCGCCGGCGTCAGCGATGGTGATCAGAGTATGCAACTGTCGGAAATTCATCGTTCCGCAAGGGCTGCTAGTTTCATGCAAGATTTGCATCATGCATTGGAACATCAATGCATTGGACAATCAAGGCGGAAGCGGACTAACTTCCTGGCGTTGAGCGCATGGAAATCCAACAGAGGGCTGCACGATGTTCGATCGCGATCAATTTGTCGCCGATTGCCGTGCCGCACGCGCGGCTGACAGTTCATCCAAGACTATCTGCGAGGTCGTGAGGCGGGCAGTGTCCGATCCGACCACCCTGCTCAAGGCGCTAGGCGAGCCGGACCGCGCCAGCATCGGCGAGCTTTACCGCTCGGACGAATTGACCATTCTCAACGTAGCATGGGCGCCGCGCATGATGATTATGCCGCACAACCATCATATGTGGGCGGTCATTGGCGTGTATGGCGGGCGCGAGGACAACATCTTCTGGCGGCGCATTCCGAATGCCGACGGCGCCCAAATCGAAGCAGCCGGCGCGCGCTCGTTGAGCATCAAGGAAGCGCAACCGCTCGGCCACGATATTATTCATTCGGTGACCAACCCGACGTCCAAATTCACCGCCGCGATCCACGTCTATGGGGGCGATTTCTTTGCTGCCCATCGTAGTGAATGGGACCCGGAAACCCTTCACGAGCAGCCCTCCGATGGTGAGCGCGCGCGCCGCATCTTCGAGGAAGCCAACCGGCGCTATGTCGCAGGCTTGGGATGAAATTCCTCGCACTGCGTAATTGCCGCTCCGACGTTGCAGACGGAAGCTCCAATCGGCACCGCGCGTCGACACCGAGCCGCAGGTCGGGGAGCAAGCCGATCTTGGAGGGGGCCAGCCGCGCCCCGAAGGTCCGTTCCGGGTCAATCGCGACCGGGTCGAGCCAGCAGGAAGTCCGGCCATGTCTGTTATGCCCCGCAAGCGGAAGTAATTTCGAGCATTAGCGGATCCACGACGGGCCGTCGAGGTACCGGTACCTTCCCACGCTCGATGCTCCCGATGGCGGAACAGGGGCTGTCAGGGTACCGGACTTCCCAGCTCGATGCCCCCGGGGGCCTGGATGGAACCCCCTAAAAGCATGCCACCGGTACAGGGAGATGTTCCAAGTGGCCCGCGATTACTTGCTTCAACCTGCTCGGCTCCGCGTACTGAATGTGATAATTTCGGTGGGGTTTTCGCGTCGAGGGGCGGACGCGGCGTTATTACCCCGATGGCCCGGACACCCGACAAAGCCCCCCGGGGGTGCCATATTTCCCGGGGTGGTGTCTGGCACTTTTAGGAGTCTCCGGCTCCTCACTCTCAGACACGCTCATAATAGACTTCACCTTGTTCACGAGTTCAGGCGTGATCTCCTTGATCCCATGATCTTGAGCAGCGTGTGCAGCGGCCTTCTGCAAAAGCTCCTCCTCGGTCGCAGCCTCGACCTTGAAGTCACATCCCGGCATCAGCTTCGCGCAAGCGAGACGATAGGGCATCGGAGGTCTCCTTTGAACAATTACAGCAGATGAAAGCGTGCAGGCTTTTCGGTGTCAGCAGCTCATATCACACATGAGAATGCGAATATTCTCGTAACCTGGGGTACCCTGCGAGCCGATCTGCGCTACCCGCCGCGAAAGCTCCGCGCATATTCGTCTCCTGACCTCAGGAATTTTGCGGCACCCAAGCTCCCGTAGCAGTGCACTGTTAATCCAGAATTCGCTCACGCCTTGTACCGATCGCGTTCGACATGACCAAACCAGCTACTTCGGCACAATTCTCCTGGAAATTTCTGCCGCATGTCTGTTGGAGCTGAGGACGAACCCATGACTCGCCATCCCGTCGCCATCGTTGAGAACAAGGTTCCCCCCAGGCACCGGTTCTGGAGCGATCCAAACTGCTTCCAAGCTTCGGCCTCGAACCTGATCCTCTTATCTGACAAAGATGCGACAGGGCCGCGTCGGAGCGATAGACGCCTCTAATTTTCTGAAGATCACCTTTTGATTTGTGATGCTCATCCGGCGATGAGCGCCCGCAGCTCGTGAATTTTGTCGAACAGCCTCACAAGGCTGTTGCGTCCCGCAACGACGCGGTTGAGGTTCAACGGCGGCGAGTTAGCCGTTCGCCCACTGGGCGACTGACATGCTGCAGGCGGGCCACCTCGACAAAGGCGAGAAGCCCTGCAAGCCCGCTTACGGCGACGATGAGCAGCGCCAAAGACGGGCCGAGCATCTGCATGAGATAGGCAAGCACAAATGGCGCGATGGCGGCAAGCAGCAACCTGACCGACGCCATCCTGCCAAGCCGCGTCCCGTAGCCGGTGCGCCCGAACAGCGCGAGCGGCAGTGTGCCCTGGACGATGCTCTTGAGCCCCGAGGCGAAGCCGAGGATCGAAATGAAGATGAGCGCGCCCGCGAAGGAGGGCGCGGACAGCGCGAGAACGAGCGGCGCAACCAGCAGCAATACTGCTGCGATCAGCGTGATGTGCAGCGGGTGCCGCCCCGATCCGAGCGTCATGTTGACGAGGCGCATGAGTACCTGCGAAGGCCCGAACACAGCTGCCACCACCACCGCTGCCGAGCCGAGACCCATTGCGGATAGCAATGGCACCATCTGAGCGAGGATCGCCATCAGCAGAAAGCCAGTGAACGCGAAGCCCCAGGTCACCAGGACCATCACCTGCGGCCACAGCTCCTGCGGCAGGCTTCCGCCATCTATGCCGATTGACACCGGTTTGGTCGAGTGGGTCGCGGCATGATCCGCCTGGTATGTGAGCCACCAATGGGCCGGGGTGCAGATGAGGAGGTTGAGGGCGGCAAAGATCAGGAGGATCTCGCGCCAGCCGAAGGCAGCCTTGAGGCCAACCGTCAGCGGCCAGAAGATTGTCGAGGCGAAGCCGGCGATCAGCGTCAGATAGACGATGAGCCGGCCCGATGTCGGTCCTCCTTTCTGCACTAGCTGGGCAAAGGCAGTGTCATAGAACACCAGCGTCGAGGCAAGCTGCATCGCCGTGAGCCCGGCGGCAAACACGATCGCGTTCGGGGCAAGCGCCGTCCACACCAGAGCCAGGGCGGCTGCGACCGAGCCGAGCGTCATCATCTGCGCCGCGCCATGCCTATCGACTCGGCGTCCGACCAGTGGCGTGATCAGGCCGCTTGTCAGGAGAGCCAGCGAGAAGGCGCCAAAGATCCACGACACCGGCCATCCGAAGCTTTGAGCCATGTCTCCCGCGAGCGGCGCGAAGCCGTAATAGAGCGTGCCATAGCCGATGATCTGCGTCAGGCCGAGCATTGAGACCGCGACGGCGAGGCTTGGTTGACGTCGCGACAGGTGGAAGGTGACGTTGCTGCTCAAGAATTACTCCGGCTTGGAGATTTGCCTTTTGGCTTGTTTGACAACCTTCGCCAGCAGTGAGTGTGCGGATGAGCAGGTCTCTGTAGCAGCGCTAGTGCTCCTGTCGGCAAATCAGCTCCCATCGCGTCTCGCCAAATCACTTGCTAGGAGAAATTCCCGTGTTTCCAGGCATTGCTTAGGCGCGCGCAGTCGATTTACCGCCGTGCAGCCGGCATCTACCGTTCCTCTTCGAACCGGCTCGGTAAGCCTTCACACGTCGGGAATATCGGAGCGAAGCAGCAGGTTTCACATCCCACCATCACTCCGATAGACCGGCCAGTCGCAAGCCCTCTTTCCATCTGGCGAAGTCTTCCGGTCGCCCAATCGGGATCAGATTATTGAGGTTCGACAGACGGAGGGTCGGATCGAGTTTACGCACACGCGCTATGGCTCTTTCAGCGTCCCTCGGTCGACCTGCCAAAGCGTGGCTGGCCGGAACTATGCAAGCTGCAAGTAGATAGAAGGGTTTCTCCCGCACAGCCATTTCCGCCCAAGACAAAGCCTCGGCATAGCGGCCAGCAAAGAAGTGCGCAAAGGCCAAGGCACTGTGCATACTGTAACTGTGAGGGTCGGCAGGGTTCAAACGTAAGGAACGAGAGATGCGGTCAACGACCTCCTCGTATTCACCCAACCAGAACTTCTGACCCAACCGCTCAAGAGCCAGGCTAATGCCATATTGGGATTGAGGGCCAAAGCTCGATCTGTCAGAAGTTTGCCAGTAGCATGGTCCCCAACCATAAAGGAAAAGGCAACTCCGGCAGTACAGAGGGCGACCGCATCATCCTTCCCCCAGTTCGGCCGCTAGCGTGGCTAGGCGAGCCGTCTCTCTAACCTCAACTTCGTGATCCTTTATCCAACCACTTCCCTGACGCCGGGTATAGCATCGCGCTGCCATGCCATAAGCCGAGGCGAACTTTGGGTCGAGCTCGATGGCACGGTAAAGGTTAGATAAGGCTTGGTCATTCTCCTCCTTGGTCCACTGATGGACGGCCGCTAGGCCCCGCAAATAGTAATCATAGGCATCGAGATTTTCTGTCGGTTTGCGCTTCGCTCGTTCAATCTCGACCTCCTCCATTTTTGGGGCGATCGCACCAACCACACTTGCCGTGAGCTGATCCTGCAGATCGAAAACATCATCGAGCGCGCCATCGAGAGCGGTCTGCCCACAGATGTGCTCCTGTGGCAGTGTCGATGAGCTGGCCGGTGATGCGCAAACGGCTGCCTGCCTTACGCACGCTGCCTTCGAGGACGTAGCGAACCCCCAGTTCGCGCCCGACCTCCCTTACGTTCACCGCTTGGCCTTTATAAACAAAGCTGGAATTCCTTGCGATGACGAAGAGACCGCGAAAGCGCGATAGTGCGGTGATGATGTCCTCGACCACGCCATCTGCAAAATATTCCTGCTCGCGGTCACTGCTCATGTTGTCGAATGGCAGAACGGCAATGGATGGCTTATTGGGTAGTGGGAGGCCCTCTGCTG
>CAVUUY010000006.1:0-373984 GCA_963744915.1 uncultured Alphaproteobacteria bacterium | reverse complement strand
GACGTCGTGTGTGGTTGCGGATGTGCAGATGGCTAACACAAGTGGCCTAAACCTTCACCAGCGACCAGCAGGTTCACGAAGAAACGTTCCAACAGATCTGTCACGGCCTTTCCGGATGAGCGTGATCGGATGCGGGCGATAAATGGTGCCATTTGGTAGCCTATTAAACCGTACAGAGACAGAGACTTGCTCAGGTGTATCCGGGGAGCGCACTCAAGCTCGATTGAGCATGGAGGGTACCGGGACCATTGTGAAGCAACCCAGTCGACGGCAGCTTATATCGGGCGAAGCCGGTCGGAAGCAGTAGCAGGATCCACTTACTACGCAGTGAAACGTGAAATTTGCTTCGGCCGGTTCAAGCTTTTCCAAATGAGCGTCTGCTCACGAAGCACAACCATGAAGTTCGAGCTGGCAGTCGTGCCCTTGACATTTTGGTCACCTTGGTGGAACGGCCTGGCCAAGTAGTTAGTAAGCACGAGCTAATGTCGCGCGTTTGGCCAGACATATCCGTGGACCCTGGCAATCTTATGGTCCAAGTCGCCGCCCTGCGTCGTGCAATACAGGATGGATCGAATGGCGAAATGCTTAAGTTGATCAAGAATGTCCTCGTGACCCTCATTGAAGAAGGACGGAACGAGCGGACATCAGCCGCTGGCGCGTTCCTGCGATATTTAAAATATAAAAAAAATTTTAAAAATTCTGGTTGCGGTCGTGGTTGTCTCTTCAACAGGTATTCACCCGAATGCGGCATTGCGCTAACCTCGCAGCCAACCAGGTTCAGCCGGTAACTGTCATGGTAAGCCATTCCAACCGGCCGCGAGTGCGTCAGCCCATCGACGAGTTGAAACTCGTGGCGATCCTCAATTCGGCCGTCGCGGCGATCATAACGATTGACACTTCAGGTCTAATTCAGACGGTTAATCCGGCTACGGAGCGCCTGTTTGGCTACAAGGCGTATGAGCTACTTGGCCAGAATGTACGCGTTCTGATGCCCTCGCCATACCACGAGGAGCATGACGCCTACCTGGGCAACTATATCAAAACCGGCAGGAAGAAGATCATCGGTATCGGGCGCGAGGTTAAAGGTCAGCGAAAGGATGGCACCGTTTTCCCGGTCGATCTGGCGGTAAGTGAGTTCGTAGCCGATGGTATCAGATTTTTTACAGGGATCATCAACGACTTGAGCGAGCGGAAGCGCTTGGAAGAGGCATTTCTCGAAAGCGAGCGAAGATTGGCGACGGCGCAAAAACTCGACGCCATCGGTCAGCTCACCGGCGGCATAGCTCATGACTTCAACAATCTGCTTACTGTCATCACCGGAAATCTCGAGCTGCTGGAAAGTCGGCTCGACCAACCGAGTCTGCAGGAACTGGTCAAGGAGGCGCAAGAAGCTGCGGATCTGGGTGCCCAGTTGACGGACCGGCTTCTCACTTTCGCCCGACGACGTCATCTCGAAGTTGAGGTTCTGCACCTCAATGAAGTGGTTCTCAAAACGACCTCGCTGTTGAGGCGGACCCTGGGGGAGCAAATTACGTTATCGACAATCCTCGAACCCGACCTCTGGCCGACGAAAAGCGATCCGGGGCAGATCGAGAGCGCGATCGTCAACCTTGCACTGAATGCGCGCGCTGCCATGCCGAAAGGTGGCAAGCTGATCATTGAAACCCGCAATGTCACGATAGAGGATGAGGGAATATCACGGCTTAGCCACCCGGAACTCCGACCAGGTGACTATGCGGAGCTTTCCGTCTCTGACACCGGAACCGGCATGAAGGCGGAAGTCCAGCAGCACGCCTTTGAACCGTTCTTTACGACCAAGCCGCGAGGCCAGGGAACCGGCTTGGGGTTGAGCATGGTTCACGGTATTGCCCGGCAATCTGGCGGAGATGTGACAATTTACAGTGAGGAGGGACATGGCACGACGGTAAAACTGTATCTCCCTCGGCTTGAGGGATCTGAGTTGGTTGCGAAAACAACGACTGTCAAAGAGGGACTGCGTTCGACCGGAGAGCGTATTCTCGTCGTCGAGGATGATGAACGCGTTCGCAACCTTACTGTGAAAAGACTGACCGAACTCGGCTATGAGGTCTTACAGGCACCTAGCGGTGTGACGGCAATCAACATGCTGGAAGAGGGCCTGCGGGTGAACCTTGTCTTTACTGACGTGATCATGCCCGGCGGTGTCTCTGGCTCTGACGTGGTTCGACGTGCAATTGAGCTCCATCCACAGACGAAGGCTCTGATGACCTCAGGCTACACAGAAGATATTGCAATGGACCAGGACCAGGTTGTCGGATCGGCAATTCGGTTGCTCCGAAAACCCTATCGCCAAACCGAGTTAAAGCAGACCATTAGCGAAGTACTGCAATTCATAATCCGCTCACATCAGCCGTGAAGCTGTAGCCGACACCACGAACCGTCTTGATCAACTCGGGCGCGTCCGGATTGACTTCGATTTTCTTGCTCAGGCGGGCGACTTGGGTATCGATGATCCGGTCGTAAGCCGCCCAATCCTGACCTTTTAAAAGGTCAAGTAAAGTGTCGCGCGACAAGACGCGGTAGGGTCGCTGAACCAATATGGCAAGAAGCTCGAATTCTGCAGTAGTAAGCTGGGAGAGAGCGCCTGCCGTCGATCGAAGCTCTCGCTTGTCGCAATCAAGGACCCAATTCGCGAAACGAAAGACTTGGCTTGGCCGGCTCAGCTCGTGGGTCGAAGGGCTCCCCTTCTTGGATCGTCTGAGGACCGAGCGCACGCGTGCCAACACTTCGCGGACATGAAACGGCTTTGAAATGTAATCGTCGGCTCCAAGTTCAAGGCCAACGATGCGATCGATCGTATCGCCCTTGCCTGTGATCATGATGATAGGAACCGCCGCAACCGAACGGATCCTTCGGGCAATCTCGAGTCCATCCTCCGACGCGAGTGTCAGATCGAGGGTGATGAGATCGACATGATCAGCGTTCAGGACAGAAAAGATTGAGTGTCCATCATGTGCCTCGCTGACGCGATAGCCCTCAGGTTCCAAACACCTGCGGAGCAGCAGGCGAACTTTGGGATCATCGTCGACAATGAGTATGTGGGCTTGGGACACGCCGAGGCTGCTCCGTAGTGCAGAAAAATTTTACCTTCCAATAAGGCAATGTAAAGGTCTCACTGCCTTTCACTGCGACATCAGGATCGGCACCGGCATGTCTTTGAGGTCTGTGGCGCCGCCAAAGACGAATTCGCTGACCAGGGTATCAACAGGAGATCGGCGCCAAGATCAAGGACGCGCATTTTGAGAGCTTGGCCGGCAGTCAGGTCTGTCATCGAAAAGCCCTCTGCAGTCGTCCTGACTTTATGGCGCGTCAAGGCGGGGATGCCCCTCTCGGGCAAGCCTGTTTCGCTTCATAGCAGAGGCGTGGGGCATCCTCGTCGGACATAAAAGATACCGAGAATGACGCGCAGAGACACATGTTGCCGGTAGCTAAGTACCTTGAAACCATTCAACAATGATCGGCGGTCCGGTCACAATTCGTCACATAACGTCACAGTACTGGCACACAGTGCTGGGCTTGGGCTGCTTTTCTTTCTGCAGCCATTCCGCGATCAAGAGAGATCGAAAAATGCTTGCCCACGCAGAGATCAGAATTGAACCGCTGCCTTTCCCATCACTAGTGCGAAGCCCTGAGCTGCCGGGACCCAAGAGCCTGCTGGAGCATGGCAACATTAGGCATCTTGCGGCCCACGAGCACGCATTTTTCGAGGGCGATAAAGAAAGCCATATCTATAGGATTGAAGCTGGCCTTATGCGCCTGTATCGGCTACTCGCGGACGGGCGTCGACAGATCGTAGCCTTTCGCTGCGCTGGCGATGTCATCGGTATAGGTTCCCATGGTAAGCAGTTTGGCAGCGCCGAAGCTGTCACGCGTGTGACGTTACGCTCGCTTCCGCTCAGCGTTGTCCATCGCCGTGTCCGCGAAGAGCCGCTGTATCAATCGGAATATCTGAACCTACTGACCAACGAGCTAGCGGAGGTGCGACAGCAGCTTGCGATGCTGAACAAGCGATCGGCATCCGAGAAAGTCGCTGCCTTCATAGTGGATTACTCCCGGCGTAGCCGTCATGCAGGCCGGGTTGAGCTTCAAGTCAGTCGGAACGACATCGCAGATTTTCTTGGACTGACCATCGAAACCGTAAGCCGGACGTTCACCAGGCTGCGAAATCAACACGTCATTGACACTTCCCATGCTCAAGCGATCGTCATTATCGATTTCGATCGACTAGAGGACTTGGCCAAGGGCAATTGTGAGTGTTCTAAGCCTGTAGTGAAGCTTTCAAGGGCCGGGAGATAGGGGTGGGTCAGCGATTTGCATCGGTTCATTGAAGGACAGATCAGCCTTCGAGGGGATACTACGGGATGGTCTGGCCGTTGATTTTTCCGATTTGGGTTTGATGGGCTTCTATCGACATTGGCCAAGAAAACTTGGATCCGAGGGGCTCTCATACAGGACGGCCATGTCGACGCTGCAGCCGCTCGCCATGATCGAAGAAACCCCGGAGAAGCCGATATCAAGCCGACGATTGTCGATATGTATGCCGTGGTGACCGAGGACTTCGCGGGCTTTCGCTATGGGGGCGAGGTCACCAATTTCCAGCCGATCAAGGACGGCGCGATCTATACCTACCAGAACGGCCGACCGCTCACCGTGGCGGAGGACTGCTATCTGCTCATTCCGATGAAGCCGGAGGAGACCCGGATCGGCGCGGAAGTGGGTTACCTGGGTCGCAAGGTCGATCAAGCCTCTGCTGACCCTCTTAAGGAGCCATGATTTGATCAATATCAAATCAGACCAGTCCGCTTTGCCCAATTGTCGGTCGTGCGTGCTCTGAGCCGTGCGGATGCGGCTGAGACAGTTCCGGGAGGCGTCAAGCCATGTTGAAATCCAACTCTAGGCCCGCTTCGGCCTCGTGCCCTCATTGTCGGCGATTCGCTGGCTAAGCCCGCAACTGCCCTTGGTCGAGCTGCTCAAAACCTCGCCTTGGCGCTGGAATTGCGCAACGTCGAGGTTATCCGGGCATTGTCGTTCGAGGACGGACGCGCGATCGCTGGAACTCGACTCCTCCCTTGGCGCCGTGCTTCTCGATTGGAACCTCGGTAAGGACGATGGGGAGTCGCACAATCTGGCAACAGCGCTTCTCCGCAAACTTCGCGAGCGGCTTGCGGCGGTGCCCGTATTCCTCCTTGCCGAGCGCGAGACGACCCGGGAAACCATGACCATCGAGGTCGCCGAGATGGTCGATGAATTCATCTGGCTGCTCGAGGATACCGCAGACTTCGTCGCGGGTCGCGTCTTTGCCGCCATCCATCGCTACCAGGGACAGCTCCTGCCACCCTACGCGCGCGCGCTCGCAGACTATGCCCAGCTTCGCGAGCACTCCTGGTCGGCACCAGGACACCAAGGCGGCGTCGCCTTCACCAAGCATCCGGCAGGGCGTGCCTTTTTCGATTTCCTGGGCGAAAATGTGTTCCGTATCGACATGGGAATAGAGCGCGGCGTCCTCGGCTCGCTGCTCGACCATACCGGGCCGGTTGCCGCGAGCGAAAGATATACGGCGCGGGTCTTTGGGGCCCATCGCAGCTATTCGGGTGTGGTCGGCACCTCTGGCGCAAACCGCAGCATCATGCAGGCATGCATGAAGGAGGACGATCTCGTCGTGCTCGATCGAAATTGTCACAAGTCGATCGAGCAGGGCTTGATGCTCACCGGCGCGCGGCCTGTGTACATGGTGCCGACGCGCAATCGCTACGGCATCATTGGTCCGATCTCTCCCGGCGAGATGGATCCTAAGGCGATCCGTAGCAAGGCACAGGCGGGCGCGCTGACCAGGACGCAGGCCGGGCAGAAGCCGGTCTATGCGGTGGTGACCAACAGCACCTATGACGGACTGTGCTACAATGCCGTGCGCGCAGAGGCGCTGCTGGAGCAGTCCTCCGACCGGATCCACTTCGACGAAGCCTGGTACGGTTATGCGCGCTTCAATCCGCTGTATCGGGATCATTTCGCCATGCGGGGCGACCCGGCGCAGCACAAGGGGGCGACGATCTTTGCGACCCACTCCACACATAAGCTGCTGGCCGCACTATCGCAGGCCTCCTTTACCCACGTGCGCGACGGCAGGAGAGCGATCGATCATCATCGCTTCAACCAAGCCTATATGATGCACACCACCACCTCGCCGCTCTACGCGATCGTCGCGTCGAACGATATCACCTCGGCGATGATGGACGGCAGTGGCGGCCGCTCGCTCACACAGGAGGCGATCAACGAAGCTGTCGATTTCCGCCAGGTGATCGGCCGCATGCAGCGGACTTTCGCCGACAAGAAGGACTGGTTCTTCAAACCGTGGAATGTCGAGTCCGTCAAGGTGGACAAAGGCAGGGTCGGCTTTGAGGATGCTCCTGCCGAGCTTCTCTGCACCTCCCAGGAGCCGTGGGTCTTGCGGCCCGGTGACCGCTGGCACGGCTTCGAAGATATTGCTGACGATTGGTGTATGCTCGATCCGATCAAGGTGAGCATTTTGACGCCGGGGATGAGCGATGACGGCAGGCTGGAGAAGAGCGGTGTGCCGGCGGCGCTGGTCAATGCGTGGTTTAACCGGTTCGGCATCGTCCCGACCCGGGTGACCGACTTTCAAGTCATGTTCCTGTTCTCGATTGGCATCACGAAAGGTAAATGGGGCACGCTGCTGACCAATCTGCTGGCTTTCAAGCGCGCCTTCGAAAGCAACCAGCCGGTTCCCGAGGCGCTGCCGGAGATTGCCGCGCAATATCCCGAGCGCTATCGCAATGTCGGCCTGCACGATCTCGGTGACGAGCTATTTGAATATCTGCGCGAGAACCGCCCCGGCGAGCTCCTCAATGCCGCGTTCAAGGACCTCCCGCAGGCGGACATGACGCCGCGCGCTGCCTATGAGCATCTGGTGACGGGAGAGATCGAGGGCATATCGGTCGAGGAGATCGCCCATCGGACGGCCGCAAATGCGGTGATGCCTTATCCACCCGGCATTCCGATGCTGATGTCGGGCGAGAATTTCGGTGGTCCCGACTCGCCGCAGATCGGCTATCTGAAGAGCATGCAGAATCGCGAGCAGCGTTTTCCCGGCTTTTCCGGCGTGATCGAAGGAGCCGAGCTCGTTGATGGCAGATATCACGTCTTGTGCGTGAAGAGATAGGCGCGAGCGCTACCAGCGTCGCGAACGCAGCGGTTACGCTTTAGGCGGGGTTGGTCCGCAAGGGCACTGACCAAGACCTAAAACTCAAAAAGCGCAGCCGCGGCATTAAGACTTTGAGTACCGAGCAGCGGCACGAATTCGCAAGGCGTTGAACGTGTCTCCGAAACCAAGCAGCTGCAGCACGGCCGGTCCTTTGACCACCGATACGGACATAGTTACGCATTCGATTAAATGGTCACACCGAAATTGGTGCAGAGGTATGTATTGAGGTTGTCGAATGGCCAAGGTGGATCTGGCCCGGCGGGCAGAAATAGGACGCGCGAAGCGTGCCAGGACGCGGGCGCAAATTTTGGAGGCGACGGAAGTCCTGCTTGCCGAGCGGCCGCCAGAAGCGCTCACGGTTGATGCAATCGTGGATGCCGCAGGGGTGGCCAAGGGCACCTTCTATTATCACTTCCAGAGCATCGCGGAGTTGACCGCCGCGGTCGGCGCCAAGCTCGCGGAGAGCTTCGACGACCTGCTCGCGCCGGCCAAGCTCGATGAGCCGGATCCCATTGCGCGCTTATCCTTCGGCTGGACCAGATTTTTGGAAAACGCCATCGCGGAGCCGCTCTGGGCGCGGCTCGTGATCCAGAGCGCGCAAGGTGCGACTGATGTTCGCCAACGGATCCGCGCCAATCTCAAGGTCGATCTTGCAGAAGCGATCGCGCAAAAGCGCTTGGCCGTAGATGGTGTAGATCTGGCGGCTGATATCGTGATTGGCATCTGGCTTGAGGTCGCGCGTGGCACTCTTGAGCGGCGCGGGCCTGCACTTAACCTCCCCGCCCAAAGTCTCGCCGCCGTTCTTCGAGCGCTCGGCTCGACCCAGGCAAAAGCTCCGCGGAAGGGGTGGTCGTCCTCATCCCGGGCACGACTTCTTTCTTAGATTGCTTAGAAGTTGATACCGAACTGGGCACCCAAACCAGCGATTAAGAAGTCTCATGAGTGCGGCGCGGCATGAACCGCGATGCGCACACCAGCTGCCACCAGAAATTTTCGTGGTTGCTAAATGGTTGCTAGGGCCCTGATGCTATCCGTGATGAGCTGATCTAAGTCCCTGATTTTGCTGGTATGTGAGGAGACTGAACCCCGACACGCGGATTATGATTCCGCTGAGATCTGCGGGGAGCGCTTGGGCCGTTCTCACCCAAATGGACTGCTAGGGCACACGCTAGGGCAGAAGGTGAGAATCTTGCTATTTTCGGCTTTTGAAGATCTTACTTCTGAGAGCGTCTGCCCTCTCCGCCACTTCCGAATCCCCGAATGCTAATTAGGGGCTTGGGCTCGGCGAGCAATGTTGCCCACTCTCGGTGATCTTGCTCCGTCAGCCCGGCGCAATCTTTTCTGTACACTTGAAATGCGCAGCAATGCGATGTCACCACGTACCTCAGCCTCATCAGCCTCAATAGGGACTTGGGTCGGCACGGGGTGTGCATCCTTGTGCACGAACTCTGTCGGTTGGCATCATCATGTCGGATGTCGGAGCAAGATGGTAACGTCGGAGGGCGAGCGCGTACCGACTTCAAGATAAACCGCCATCGCGCCCAATTTGGTCGGATCAGGTGATGGCCGTTGCCGGAGAGTTTCGGCAAGCCGCGCGATCACCGGCGCGCACCACCGTCTCTCCGCCATCTTCGATCAGTGTCAGTTCGCCTGCCAGCACATAGACGAATTCGTCTTCGGCCGAATGCCAGTGGCGCTGGCTCGACCAATTGCCCGGCGGAAGGCGCATGATCCGCCCCGAAATCAGTGAGCCCGCCGGCGTTGCCCAGCCGCTGCCGCACGCGTTGAGCAGAGGACGTCGTCGGAAGGCGCGGCGGATAGCCCGAGCCGTTGCGTATCGGCACGGCGGCGATGTCGATCTTGGGCACCGCAGTCTTCCAGCGATCAGACAACCGAGCAGTGTGGTCGGCCAGCGCATAGCCGACCTAGCACACTCCCGAGAGAACACCGGGGCTCAAGATCTCAAGAGTGCGTGATCTCAGACGTAGGACGAATGAGCCAAATCTGCTTACTGGCTGCTTACTGCCGATCCCAACATGATTGAGCGATGGACCTGCGATTGACTAAGATGATGATAGATTGGGATTTTTTGGTGGAGCCAGGCGGGATCGAACCGCCGACCTCTTGAATGCCATTTAAGTGGTAGAGGACGCGGGTCACAGCTTTAGTATCCTTCGAAGTCGCTTAGTCGCCTTGCTGAGTTCGCCTGCCCAACAAAAAAAGTAAAGCACGATGCGGATCCAAAAGATGGCCCTGTAGACAAACGGTGCAGGAAGATCTTATGTCGAAGGGGGTCTATACAAACTCACTCATCAGGAAATTGGTAATACCCACTCAGTTGTTATTAAACAGCTGTTCCCACTATTCATGGAAACAGTTTGAAAACGATTTATAGGTTTGCCTGCAGCCTGTCCTCGACATCATTTGCCATTGTAGCATTAAATTAGTGTCTTATGGCAGCAAATTTGTACTGATAATACCTGAGCTATTTAAACTCTTAACCCTAACAATTCAATGAGGTTTTGCAAAAACGATTATGCTGGTTTGCAAAATGTCTTTTATTAAAAGCTCCATTTTGCTCTCAAATCAACAATCTAGGGGCTTAAAATCGGGTTTTTGGGCCAAATTTGCACTTTTTTGAACTCATCGCCGACTTCGGTGGCAGGACGGCTTAGCCTCCGACTTTTGACGATTAATCTCGACCAGGACAATGGAATTGCGAAAAAAGGGGGTTTCGGCAGTTGCTAATTTATTTGCGTAAAGTACCGGCAAGTCGAGTAGGCATGAAATGGTAAAAAAACACAGACAAATCCGAGAAATTAGCAGACGAAAACAATCTGATTTCTCTAATTGTCCCTGGAATTAACCGGATTCGCAAAACCTGGGCCAAGCTCGGTTCAAGGAAACTTAGGGCCGGACCTTACGGTAAGCAACACCTCCTGCAGGAGATTTACTAGGATCTATTGCGGCTGGCGGGACCAGGGCCTGACTGAGCAGATTTGGGCTCGGCTGGCCGGCCGGTTATCGGGCCAGACCATCGACCCGTCCGCCCATCTCCTCGACCTTTTCATCAGGGCCGCCCTGCCTGAAGTTGAACCAAATGTCGCAACGATCTGGGCTGCCGCCATCCGGTACGGTGAAACCCAGCATGTCCGGCCTTTCAAGCTCCGCGGCTTTTTCTATGTGAATGGCGGCTTGGTTCGGTGTGCCCGCCTCTACCGGCAGGCCCAACAGGACAAACAAGGCCAAGAGGAAATCGCCAGACTGGACGAAGAGGATTGGGAAGCGAAAATTCAGCAGGCTCGCCGTGAGCGTCGACAGCGAGCTCGCCGATCAATGGCGGTCGGGATGCAACCCCTTTTTGATCGGTAGCAGCGAACATTCACGCAGCAGCAGAGGCCTTTGCATTCCGGTCGATCGAGGTCTTCCAGGGATGAACGGCGACAACTTCGTAATAGCTTCCGCCACCGTCGGCTGGCTCGGCAGCCTGCGGGTAATGACTCGCGTCGCGTTAATGCGCACTGGAATGGTCCTGTTTGCGTTTGGCTGCGGGCTGCTTACCGATGGAAATATCGGTCGGATGATAAAGGACGGCATTATCGTTAAAAGCGCCGAAGCGGGCGGATATGGCGGCGGTGGTCAAGCTGGTGTGGCTGGATCAGGTTGGGGCGGCTCAGGCGGTTCGGCAGGAAGACAGCCTGCTGGTGGTACCTATAGCAATGATCCCAGCACCGGCCATCTTTACTATACCCCGCCTGGTCGCAGTCCAGCATACAAGAGGCAACCGACGAAGACGGTACGGCCACCAGTCAGGCGGACAACGACTGCCACTTTCGGCGGTGGCCGGACGGAGCGACGCACGATCCGCCGCACTGGCGTCTATATAGCGACGCTGCCGCGCGGCTGCATCCGGACGACCATGCATGGCAATTCCGTGTGGAGGTGTGGCGGCGTCTTCTACCAGTCCCAAGGCAGCCGTTACGTGGTGGTGAGGTTCTGATTCTGTTTTTGGCTGACGTCTACCCACACCCACGAGGAATGGGTTGGGCAAGATTTCTCCCGTCTGATTCGGCCTGCGTCTATCGACTAGCTGCTTGCCTTCTCGCCCTCGCGGGTGGCGGCACCTTCTTCTTGCCCTTCTTCGGTGGGCTCACCTTGCCGGTTGGCTCGTCCATTTCGCCCTTTTCTTTGGCGCGCTGATAGGCGCTCGCTCCTCCATCACCGTCTTCTTGAGCCCTAGGCCAAACATTCGGCGACCTGCTCCCGTCTCGCGTTAGAACGCCCGATTTCCCCCCAAAGCCGACCAGGCTCCCGAATACGTAGAAGACGGCTACGCCGACCGAAACGGCGGACAGCAATATCACGCCTTTTAAAAATCTCATGAGATCCCCTCTCAACTGGCAGAGCATATTGCCAGGAGAACGGTTTCCCTGCTCTTAAAGCCCCCAGCCAGAACAGGAGCCGTTGCCGGAACAGGGGTCGTCGAGCTACCACTATCTACCTTCCGGGATTGCACCGGGTTGGGGAGGACTGTGGGACCCAAGATGCTTCCATGGCCCGCAAAAGGAACTCGGGCCGTCCGCAGACCGGGGTGGCTAATCCGTGATGAGTTGCTTCAGAGCGGCGTGTGGCAGTAAGCCCTTGGCGCGGACGGGGCCTTGATCAAGACGGTACGGCGGGGCCGGCGAGAAGCGGAGAAGAGGCCCAGCGCCTGAGCTTTTTGGGAAGCCGTGGTAGCGTGATCGCAAGGGAGAAAGCCGATGAACAGCTACATCAAGAATGCCGATGCCATCGCGAAGCTGACACCCGAACAGTATCGGGTAACCCAGCAAAGCGCCACCGAAAGCCCCGGCACCGGCGAATATCTCGACAACAAGGAGCCCGGCATCTATGTCGATCTTGTCTCCGGCGAGCCGCTGTTTGCTTCGTCCGACAAATTTGAATCAGGCTGCGGCTGGCCGAGCTTCACGAAGCCAATCGAGCCGGCCAACGTTAACGAACTGCGTGACACTTCGCACGGCATGATCCGTACGGAGGTTCGCTCGACCCACGGAGACAGCCATCTCGGCCACGTCTTCACCGATGGCCCCGAGGATCGTGGCGGCTTGCGTTACTGTATCAACTCCGCCGCGCTGCGCTTCATCCATCGTAACGACATGGAAGCCGAGGGCTACGGGGCTTATCTCGATCAAGTGGAGGACAGAGGGTAACACAGGAACGAGCAGTGCAGTTGCTGCGAGCCTGGACCTCGAGCAGCTTGCCGTCCCTGACGAGGCCGGGCGCGAGAGCGACGGAGATGGGGCCGCCCACTAGACGGCTCAGTGAGCCGGCCCGCACCCCCACATACCTGCAGCGGCCCGATTGAGAGGCTTCCTTGCCGCTCATGCGCGCCTCAAAAGCTCGCCGGATTTGGCGCCCGCTTATTCAGGGGGCGGTACCGGGACTTATACGAAGGTTCAGCGATCTTGGACTTAAGCCCAATATCGAAGCCACTACGCTTGAGCGATACTCGTCGCAAGTTATTAGGAATTTCGAGAGTACCGACATCCATTTAGAGTGGCCCTTCCTGTTCCCCGCTCGAACGGCCATGGACGTCGGCACAGCGCCGGAATTCCCTCCCGGTGCAAGCGCATAAGGCGCAAGGGCGCTCGGTTCCCCGACCGGGCGCCTATTTATTCGCGGTACGTGGTGACTTCTTAACGAAAGGCACTTCCTGCGGTTAGCCCACCCGATCCGAGGTTAGGCCCCCCCAAGTGCAGCCCAGAAGTTCGAATTGAACGCACCCGAAAGTAAGCTCCATAGGGCATAAAATTGATCGTCCATTCGCCAGCCCTCCGCTAGGTACGTTTAGCGCGCTCATGGGGCGGTATTGCAAGGAGGAACCTATGAAGACCCGGATATGCGAATTCAGTCTCATCGTCGCCGCCCTTTCAGTCATCATAAGTCCTAGCGCCATCGCACAGCAGTCGTATCCTGACCTTAAGGGAACTTGGATCGGACCGGGTCAGTCAGTCACCCAAGGCAAGACGGACCAATGGCCAAACTCTGAAGAGCGTGGACCTGTTTTCCGAGAGGGTTCCTGGACCGTGATCATTGATCGACAGGAAGGGAACCGGTTCACAGGATCGCAGGGGCTAACTGGAGGGACGCGGCGTGATCAGCTCATGGGCGTGATCCGGGCGGATCAAAAGACCATTCTGATGATCGATGATGATGGCACCTTCTATACGGTACTGACGGGTCCGGACATGATGGAGATGTGCCGTACGGAGATCACCTTCAATTCGCATCTTGTTGGTTGCCGGCAGCTTACTCGCCGGAAGTGAACCTCTTGCGCTAGGCCGCGCGATCCTATCGGGGGCACCACCTACTGGCCACCCTCTGTGCGCGCTGGTGCTGACCCGCGCGCACGCGAAATGGCATTCTGAGCCCGGGGATCCGGCTCCCACTTTCCGAACCGAGCAGATCTAGTGCCGCTTTCCTCGACCGGCAACCCTGCTGTTCTCTCGATGTTGCCCTGCATGTAGCATGCCTAGGCACAGGTGACGCCGGGCTTCCAAGTCTCGAATGGACCGGTGATGCCACGCGACATCAGCACCCGGAAGCAAGCTCGTGATCGCGCCAAATGCGAGTCACTTTGCGATGCTGCAAGACCCAAAAGGTTACATGTCCGCCGTCAGAGCCTTGATCGATCAGAAATGATGAGCATAAGGCCGAGCGACTTTTGAGCGTCTCCGGCACTCACAACCCCCTCAGACGGGAACGGCCGGCGCGCGCTGCACCGGCCGATTATCCTTCTGATACTCATTGGATTTGGAGGAAAACGGCCCTTCCTCCACTAAAACGCCCCGAGAGGAACGAAAGCGCAAAGCAATGCCGTGGAATCCATTGCGAACAAAACAGGAATCTGTAATCATGAATCTTTCTCCCTAAAACGACGATTCGAACCCCGTGTTCATGGCCGCCTATCTGGAGACCCTCAATTCGGAACAGCGGCGGGTAGTCGAGCATGGCGTGCGGGAGAACTGCACGCCGGGCCCGCCGCTTCTCGTCATCGCCGGGGCAGGTTCAGGAAAGACCAACACCCTGGCGCATCGCGTGGCGCACCTGATCGTCAACGGTGCCGATCCGCGACGGATTTTGCTGATGACATTCTCGCGCCGTGCCGCCGCCGAGATGACCCGACGGGTGGAGCGGATCACGAGGTGCGTTATGGGGCAACCTGTCGACATTATGACCGATGCGCTGGCCTGGGCCGGCACTTTTCATGGCATCGGCGCGCGGCTGTTGCGCGGCTACGCTGACCAAATCGGGCTCGATCCCAACTTCACTATCCATGACCGTGAGGATTCGGCCGACTTGATGAATCTAGTCCGACACAACCTCGGCTTCTCGAAAACGGAGAGCCGATTTCCGACCAAGAACACCTGTCTCACCATCTATTCGCGCGCCGTGAATTCGGAAGCGCCGCTCGATGAAGTACTGCGAAGTAGCTTCCCTTGGTGCACCGGCTGGGAGAAACAGTTGCGCGAACTATTCGCGACCTACGTCGAAACCAAGCAGCAGCAAAACGTCCTCGATTACGACGATCTCCTGCTCTATTGGGCGCAGGCGGTCAGCGATCCGTTGCTCGCTGACGACATCGGCGGGCGATGGGACTATGTGCTGGTCGACGAATATCAGGACACCAATCGTCTTCAGTCATCGATCCTGCTGGCGCTAAAGCCCGACGGCCGCGGCCTCACCGTGGTCGGCGATGACGCTCAGTCGATCTATTCGTTCCGTGCCGCGACGGTTCGCAACATCCTCGACTTCCCGAGCGCCTTCAGTCCGTCGGCGGATATCATCACGCTCGACCGCAACTACCGCTCGACTCAGCCAATTCTCGCAGCCGCCAATGGCGTGATCGATCTGGCGCATGAGCGGTTCACCAAGAACCTTTGGACCGAACGCGTCTCCGCCGAGCGTCCGCAGCTCGTCACCGTGCGCGACGAAACCGATCAGGCGCGCTGCATCGTCGAGCAGGTGCTGAACAACCGTGAAATCGGCACGCTCCTGAAGCAGCAGGCGGTGCTGTTCCGTACCTCCCACCACAGCGGGCCGCTTGAAGTCGAACTCACTCGCAGAAACATTCCGTTCGTGAAGTTCGGCGGTCTGAAGTTTCTCGACAGCGCCCATGTGAAAGACATGCTGGCACTGTTGCGCTTCGTACAGAATCCGCGCGATCGCGTGGCCGGCTTTCGCCTCATGCTGCTCCTTCCGGGCGTCGGACCAACATCGGCGCAGCGAGTACTCGACGCGATGGCCGAGGAACCCAATCCCCTGGCGGCGCTCTGTGAGTTTCCTGCGCCGCCGCGTTCAGGCGAGGACTGGCCCGCCTTCGTCGCCGCGCTCCAGACTATCCGGATGGGCCATGCAGCCTCCTGGCCCGCCGAGATCGAACTGGCGCGACGCTGGTACGAACCGCATCTCGAGCGGATGCACGATGATGCCTTGGTGCGGCAGGCCGATTTGTTGCAGCTGGAGCAGATCGCAGCCGCCTATCCGTCTCGCGAACGTTTTCTAACGGAGCTAACCCTCGATCCTCCGGATGCGACCAGCGATCAGTCCGGCGTGCCGCTGCTCGACGAGGACTATCTGATCCTGTCAACAATTCATTCGGCGAAGGGACAGGAGTGGAAATCGGTCTTCATCTTGAATGCAGTCGACGGCTGCATGCCCTCCGATCTTAGTGTCGGCACCTCGGCCGAGATCGAAGAGGAACGGCGGCTTCTTTATGTCGCAATGACCCGGGCCAAGGACAATCTGCATCTTGTGGTGCCGCAGCGCTTCTTCACCCATGGGCAATACGACAAGGGCGACCGGCATGTTTATGCTTCGCGCACCCGCTTTATCCCCGCGACGTTGCTGCAGCTTTTCGAATGCACCACGTGGCCCGTTGCTGCCAACGGACCGGATGGGCGGCAGGATACCAAGCCGGTGCGCGTTGACATCGGCGCGCGGATGCGAGGCATGTGGCGGTGAGGATGATCGGCCGACGTGGTCGAAATATTGCCTAGGTTGCGATCGGGCTCGCACAATGATTATTGTGCTGGCGAGAATGCGGTGCATGGAAACGGATTTCGCCGGAGAGGTTGGTCGCCCTTGCCGACAAGATCAGGGAGAAGCCAATCACCAGTTCAGGCGACGCGTTCGATCGATATCGTCGGCTCGTTGCCCGCTGCTCAATGGCGAGGACCTGGGCGGCTGGATGGTCGTCGGCCGCTTCCCTACCGACGCTATCTACGGACAGATCGTTTCTGCGGTTGATTTTGCGAAGCTTCACAAAGGTCCTTCAAAACCCTGAACACCGATGCGGCTAATACCAAGCTGAGCGGCGATCTGCTCGGCCTTGGCCCCTTGGCTGCGCAGCTTGATCACTTCGGCAGATTGTCGACGAGCGGGTAGGAACCCGTTCCTTGGCCATCGAGCGCGCCAGGACAAGGGAGTCGCACTGTCAAGCACCATTCGTGTGAGACACCATTTTCTCCGTTCGGATGGATTCACACGGGCAGTGTCATATGAGATCCGCCCTGGGCGCGTCTATTCAACGCCTAACCGTGACCTCTCAGCAACAAGTAGAGGTCAATCGGCTCACTCGTTTTAACCGTAAGTTGCGAATCTAATGTTCACGTGATGCACTGCAATTACGAAAAGTGAACTGAGAGGGCCATCCGATGCGTCGCACTTTAGTTGGAATAATCGCAGCACTCGCCCTGGGGTCGGTCAGCCCCGCGGCCTTTGCAGCGGACATGGTGCCGGAGCCGGCCCCAGTCGCTAGCTGGACAGGCTTCTACATCGGCGCCGGTGGCGGCGTCGGTTGGGCCGACCTTAGCCTCGATCACAAGACCTGCGTGCTCTATGACGAGGTCTGCAGTGACTATGAAGATTTCAACTTTCGTCGCAACTTCGACGAGACAGGTGATGGCACTGTCATCGGTATCGTCCAGGGTGGCTTCGACTATGAGCTCGCGCCGAGCTTCGTAGTTGGCGTCTTTGCCGACGCGACGTTCGGGGATCTCGGGATCGACCGCAACAACAACGACGACCACTTTTTCGATAGCGACTTCCGTACCAACCGTCGTTTCGAGACGAACGGGGGTACCATGGTCGACGTGGCGGGCCGGGCTGGCTTCGCTCCCGCTGGCAGCAACTTCCTAGTCTATGGCTTGGTCGGTTGGACCTGGGCCGATATAGACACCAACTTCAGGTTGAAGGACGTCGATAACGACATCAATCTCTTCCACAACGACGACAACTTCAGCGCCAATGGGCTGACCTTCGGCGGTGGTGTCGAGTGGAAGTTCACCGAGAACCTGTCGGTCCGCGGCGAGTATCGGTTCACCGATCTCGACAATTTCGGCAACAACGGTCGCTTTGATTGTGACTGGTGCGATAACGACAGCTTTAAATCCCGTAACGACATCGATCTAAACGTCCAGCGCGTGCTGTTCACGCTCAACTGGCGCTTCGGCGGGTACGGTGCCACCACGGCGGCGGCTTACTGATCCTGGCTTTGGATACCGAAGTCCTGGCAAGCGGACCCCTTTGGGTCCGTTTGCTTTATTGCAGCCCGCTGGTAGTGCGGCTGCCGAATTCCCAGACTCGGCTAATCCAACCTCGACCGAATCGCTTTGACGAACGAAGTGACTCGTTCCGAAACCTCGCCGATGCCAATCCCGGGATTATCGCGCAATAAAGTGTTTGGTCAGTGTCTTTGCAATGGCCTCGAGCATGGCCTTCCGCTGATCAGCCGGAGCTTCGCGCAACTCCTGCACCACGAATTAGACGTTACCGAGGATTTTATCGGGAGATCTAGGCACGTCGGGTCAGCGCTTTCTGCAATCCGCATAGCTCCCGACGCCTCCGACCCTCGCATCAGGCCTGGCCGATATCGGGTTGCAGGTATCTTTGTTGCTGGCGCCGCACTTGCTGCAGATCAGATGCTGCGCTACCTCCAGCACCGGCATGCGCTTGGGAAGACGCAAGATCTCGGGTTTCAGATAGAGATGGCGCTCCGGCCGCCAGTTGCCACAGTCGGGCGATCAGCTTCGAATTTCGTCGGGCCTCGTCATTGGGGGCTGGCTCAATCGCGCACTCATTTACACGGAAAGGATTTGATGAGGCTGTCCAGTGCCACGTCCGTAAACTCCTGATCGAGCTGTTCGGGATGGCGCTTAGCGTAAGCAAGGAAAATTTTAATGATCTGAACCCTCGTGCTTTCGGGAGGAGCGCAGATCCGGAACAGATGTTGATTACTTTGATCCGAGTAGACGATCAGCCGCTGCAAGACCTCAAACGCACCCCAGCACCAGCCGGCGGATTCTGTGTTTGGGAGCATAACGTGTTCTGCTTCCACCTGAAGCGAGGCAACCGTCAGCCTGCATTTCCCAACCATCTCACGGGCAGGTTCTCCACGCGTAGGTGAGGCCAGCGATATCAATGCCGCAAAAAAACCCAACGCCCTCACAGATGACCGCAAAATCACTTCCCATCCTTTCCGATACTCTTCAATAGGATAGGAAGTCTATTTGGGTAACCTAGTGGATACGTCAATGATCCTTTTATCGCTTGCTTAGGTGTGGGAAAACTGCTCCCGATGTTCCGAACGAACCGTTTGATGTCCTCCGGCTGCTGCTCGCCCATTCGGGTCAGCTCATTTTCCAACGTCCCCAGGGACCTAGGGCATTCTGCAGGACGATTGTGCCTGCTCGACGGCTGTTCCCTTCGAAAAAGGTGAAGGCAGCTAAGTCAGCAGCCTCTCGGCCTGCCTATGCCGGCGGTGGCCTATGTCGGCCGAGACGAAACCCCCGAATTTCGGGCGACAGCGGGGGCGTGTGAGTTGTGTAGATGCGTAACATCTGGCGCGTCCCGCAGGATCTCGGGCTTCAGATACATGTGCAGCTCAGGCCGGCAGTTGCCGCGGTGCACCTCGAGGATCACCAATGTAGGAAGCTGCCGAGTGTCGATGAAATTAGGCAAGGCATGGAGACGGGAGGCAGGTGATGACCGCATTCAATGTGGTGCGTTTTCGCGTGAAGGCTGGACGCGAGCAGGAATTCCTCGATGCCCATCAGAAGGTCGAGGATACCTGGCCAGGCCTCAAGCACGCCAACATCATCAAGACCGGCGAGCGGACCTACTGCATCATTGTGGAATGGGTAGATATGGACGCGCTTACGAAGGCTCGCCCTAACATGATCGCTACTCTGGACTCCTTTCGTGAAACACTTGAGGACCTGGGTGGCGGGCTTGGCGTGACGGATCCGGTTTCAGGACCTGTGATTCTGTCGTTGAAATAGCGCCGATCGACCGAGAACGGTAGGTAGAAACAGAAATATCTCCCGAAGCGCTTGATCCCCAATTATGTCGTGAGAATTTAGCCAAACCGGAATGCAATGCGAGGTCGTGAAATGGTTACACCTAAGCAGCTAGCCCTGATAGCATCGTTTGTTGGTGGGTTGTTTCTGATCGAGCCAGCGCGCGCGGTGACGCCGGTCGCCCAGTATCTCGTCATCAGCGAGGAAAGCGCCATGGCTGTGCAGCCTATCAAGCAGCGTCGGTGTTATGGCTATCGCGATGGACAACGTGTTTATCGCTCCTGTCCGCCCCGGCGCTATCAAGCGAAGCGCAAGTCCAGCTGGTACGGAACCTCCCAGAACTCCGGCTATTACAAGCCCTGGAGCGGCATCCAACTGTGCGAAAATTGCCCCGCGATAAAGTAGTAGCAAGGCTATGCTCAAACGCATCGAGGCGCTGACCAGGCAGCTGCCAAAGGATGAACCCCAGCCGTCCCGCGCATTCGGCCTGTGACGCAAGGCTCGAAAGGGGGTGGCCGGGATTGCTATGAGGCCACCCCCTCCCACCCCGAAGCATGTTTGCCGCGTGCTCCGGGGAGCGAGAATTCTACTGCAGAACGGGTGAAGGGTAAGCTCGACACGCTCGGCGGTGAATGCGGCCAACTGCTCCCCCAGCAGCTCAATTCGTGATTTCAAGTGTCTGCGGCCGTTTTTACTATGCCAAACCAAGGTCTCTGACCGCGGATCTTGTCCTTTTGGTCAATATCGACCCGGCTGTATCCGGCGTACAAACGTCAATAATCCGCGCCCATGTGTCGTCTCACTTAGAGATGGAATAGGGGTAGCGGAATTTTTTCGGTGTATCCCTCTCCAGGAGGGTGAAGGTTGTTTGTAAGGAGGCGCTCTATGACGAAACGTACTTTGGCAGTGGGCATTGCAATACTACTCTTCTCACCAGTTGCCATAGCACAGCAGCAGGGCACCGCACCGGCAACACAGCAAGGAACCGCAGCGGCACCGCAAGAAGTTACAGCGACCGCACAGCAGCAGGGCGCCAAAGGGGCATGCAGAGCCGATATCAAAGAAAAGTGTGCGGGGATACAGCCTGGCCAGGGCCGCATCGCAGCCTGTTTGAAACAGCATTTAACCGTGTTTTCCCAGCCGTGCCAGGCAAAATTGGCGGCAATCGCCGAAGCTAAGAAAGTGTGTGAGGCTGATGTCAAGAAAGACTGCGCGGGGATGAAGCTGCGTCTACGCCGCATAGCTTGTATCAAAAGCTCACTAAGCAAACTCAGCGAACCTTGCAAGGCTGAGCTATCGAAGGCGGTAGCTGGCCGAAGCTGAAGAATTGGCCCCTAACCGCCGAAATAAAGCCTCGTAGGCGCAAACCCCTGCGAAGTTTCTTTTTTGCAGTACCGGGAGCAGGGCTCTCCTTGATGAGGGTGCCGTTTCGTTCTCGAAAGGCCATCGGGAAGGGTATCCCTCTCAGAGCAGATCGTCGCCGGCTTGACGAGTAGATGTAAGATCAGATTGACCTCCACCTTGTCCTCGCCATTGGCGAGGGTGGCTTGTAAAGTCGGTTGTGGTGGCACTCTTTCGCTACAGTCCGATGACGACTTGGGGCGCGAACCATTTCACCGGCTGCATTTTTATTCGACAACCGATTATTCAATTAAATCGAGCATCCCGAGGCGTTCTGCGCTTGAGACGAGTTCAGTAACCGACCGGGCATTGAGCTTCTCCATTACTTTTTGACGATGGGCTTTGACCGTCCTTTCAGTCGTCCCCAGATCGAACGCAATTTGCTTATTCATCTTTCCGCGAACGATCAGTTCAAAGACCTGCTTTTCGCGCCTTGTCAGAGCAGAGATGAGCTCGCGCAGTTTGACAAGACGGTGATGTTGCTCAAGTCTTGTCTGCGCAAGGGTCAGGGCCCGTTCGATTGCTGCAACCAAGTCCCCCTTCGATACCGGTTTGGTTAGAAAGTCCTCTGCTCCCAATTTGATGGCTTTGACGCTCGTGGGGATGTCTCCCCGCCCAGACAGGAACACAATGGGGATGAACGACACATCCTTGGCCAAGCGCTCCTGCAATTCCGGGCCGCTGAGGCCAGGCATCTGAACGTCCAAGAGAATACAGCTGGGCTGATCATCATCACGAAGCTGCGTAAGAAATTGGAGTGCAGATTCGTAAAGCAAAACCCGATAACCAGCTGCCTTGAGGAGCCGCCCAATAGCTGCTCGAAACAGGGCATCGTCATCGACGACATGAACGATTGCCGGCAAAGGGGCACCTCCCAAGGAAAGAAGTTCGCTGGCAATGGCGCGCTTTCCGGTTTCAGGGCGCCGAGACGACAAGGCCCGTGAAAATTCGACGCGCAGCCAGACAGAGAGCCAAGCTTACAGTAGCGATTATGACAAGCGGACTGCGGAAACAAAACGCAAGCTGTCGTTCAAACCCTCGCGAGCAATAGATAAAATTTTAAATGGGTTCATGCCTTGGCCTCTCCCTCGTTTGTTGCCAGACAGGCGGGGCCCTTAACCCAGAAGTCGTCCGGAACAGGTAGTCTGCGGATCTTAAGTGCCGCTTGCCGGGGCATTAATCATCCGTAATGTCAAAACGTCTCGAGCGTCAACTCAGTGTAGGTAAGCGAGCAGTCTGTGATCGGCTTACGACTTCATTCCGCAACCTCGGCCAGTAGCTGCCTCTCCTCCTCGCAAGAACGCGCGATGGTGTCGGGGGCTACCACCACCCTACCGGCTGCATCGTCCTCGCGCGCTGACGCTGACCCGCGCGCACGGGAAATGGCATCCTGAGCGTGGGAGTACGGCTCCCACCTCCTAAACCGGGGAGACTTGGCCTTGCCTTCCTCGACCGTCAACTCGGCCGTCCTCTCGACGTCATCCCGCATGCAGGCATAGGGAACGCTGGGCTTCCAGGTCTCGAATGGCCCGGTGATGCCCCGCGACATCAACACCCGGCAGGTTTCGCACGCGGATTGTGCACCCGATCGCGCAGTGTCGTTCGATATTGGAACAGGGGCCGTCAGGGTATCGGTACCTTCCCACGATCGATGCCTAGGGGCGTGGTATATGGGACGGAAAGGCATGCCGTGTTGTTCCTCGAGGTATTCAGCGTTTCCTACATAGACTTCACACCGTTGATATGTTGATTAGTGGGCGGCAGCCCTGCCCTGCCGCCGGGTCCTATTAGCTCAAACGTAACGTAGCTTCAGAGGCCGCTCGGATGGCATTTGATCTAAAGACGAATTTCGATGGAAGCGTTCAGGACATAGTGCAGGCCATTGTGACCGTTCTGGCCGTCATCAACCCTGTAGTGTGCGGCGCGATCTTCTTGATTCTGACGCCGAAGCTCACTCCGCAGGAAAGACGGTGGAGAGCCGTCAAAGTGGCACTAAGCATTCTCGTTATTCTGGTTACCTCCGCGCTCGTTGGTCTCCAAGTTTTGCGAATATTTGGCATTTCATTGGACGCCTTCCGGATCGTAGGAGGGATGATCATTGCATATATGGGATTCGATATGCTCAGCGGCCGTCAAATGGTTGGTCAAGCAACACCGACGGATGGAGATGCTGCTGCATCGCACTCGCTTGTCCCGCTCATAATGTTTGCCGCTGGACCTGGGACTATCACCGCAGTGGTGACGCTGGCAGCTGTTCATACGCCCGATGCTCTTCCAGTAACCGCAGTTGTCGCCGCGGTGGTCGGTTCGGTGGTTACGTTTGCGGTTTTGCTTCTTGCTATTGGCTTGGGGTCGCGGCTTGGCCGGAGCACGCAGGCCACGGTCACTCGCTTTATGGGGCTCATTGTAGCGTCGATGGGGATGCAGTTCGTGCTGACGGGGTTGAAAGCTTTCTTCAGTCCGTCTTAAAAGCAGGCCCTCTTCCCAATTCCTGTAGTGGTAGGCGATAGTCCACTTTCCAACCACCCTCTGCCGAAGCGCCGCGTCCGGCGTGATGGGCCATGCTCGGACATGCGGCATGATGCTCACGAGGGTTTGCCCCGAGATATGGGGGTCTTCCCTCTCATCGACCGAGCGCAGGAAGACCGTTGGAGTTCGCAGAGTATGATCGATCATACTTCGCGACGGTCTCCGTTCAGCAGGGAGTGCAGTGCGACCGCAAAGTGAGGCCAATATGTGCCCATGCAAGAACGCGCCAGTAGACAACTGAGGGGCCAGCGCAATGTCTTTGGCGAACCTCTTACGAGCTGCTCGGAACAGCCGCTCATCGGGTTCTATCGCTCGGGGTGTTGCCATACAGGCCCGGAAGATGTCGGTCTGCACACGGATTGTGTCGAGGTAACGGCGGATTTTCTCTCTTTTTCAAAAGCAAGGGGGAACGATCTCTCTACGCCGTTGCCGGAGTTTGGCTTCCCCGGTCTTAAGCCCGGGGACCGTTGGTGTCTCTGTGCTGCGCGATGGCGAGAGGCCTTCGAAGCGGGGAAAAGCACCGGGGGTCATTCTCCGCGCAACCCATGAGGCGACCCTTGAACTCATCGAGCTTGCCAACCTCAAGCCGTACGCGATCGACTTGGCTTAACTATGCCCGATGCCGCGCAGCCCTGGTAATGGCATGTGCCCGGCCGCTCTAATATGCCCGCCTCTCGACCGGCCCCGAGTCCGATGGCTTGCTTCTCGGCACCGGGACGTACGAAACCGCGCTATCCGCTTTGCGCTGGACGTAACGAGACGACGTGCGCCGCGGTTGCGATAGACCCCAAGAGCGTGCAATACCATGTCCGGCAGTATAGCCTACCGCAGCCCCGGCAACTGCCCCCACCGGACCGAAAACCACCAACCCTGCGATCGTACCGATAGCCGTGTTCGCGACGCGGCCGGCATATGCTGAGGTGGTCGAGAAAGCAAGGCTCACAACAATCGCCCCGACAGAAATAGTGCTTTTCATCACGTCCCCACGATATCGCCCCGCCGGTGCCTGCAAACCAGGAAAGTTTACCTTCGTGAGAGTGCAACGCAGGCGCTCTCCGCGATCTTCAGGCCCAAACGTGCCAAGCACCACCATAGGACGGGTACGGTTTGTTGCCCTACGGCAGCCCTTGGTTGGCTCCAATGGGGCAAACTGGGTTCGCAGGAGCCAGTTTGGTGAGCCTCGCCTGTAATAGTGACCCTCGCGTGGCTAGTAGCCCAGGCCTGTGGAAAACGGCAAATCATAAGACGGGTAGCTGCCGCCCGCAGGGGGAGGCATTTCCTTCGCATTGAAACTTCCGCGAAGGCGTTATCGAAGAGCAAATGAACGGCTCTGGGCAGCAAATCAGGCCCCGACTGTCTTTCGAGAGCTTGTGTCGTCCATCCACTGTCCTTCTTGTCACCAGCCGCCGGTCCTGAGCCACTCGCGCACTTCGTCCAGCCGATCATTACCCCAGAACGGCTCGCCGTCGACGATGATGAAAGGCGAGCCGAAGGCGCCGCGCGCAATCGCAGCCTCGGTCTCGGCGCGCAGCCGTTCCTTGACCTCCGGGCTGCCGATCGCCGTCGCGGCTTCCGCGGGATCGAGACCGATCTCGCCAGCGACGGCAACTACCACATCCGTCGGCGCGATGTTGCGACCTTGCGCGAAGGCCGCACGATACAGCGCCTTGGCCAAGTCCACCGCGCGCTTCGGATCGCGCCCATCCAGCCAGTAGAAGGCACGCCCCGCCGCCATCGTCGCCATCGGGAAGCCCTCGGGCAGGATCAGCGGCACTTTCTGCTTTCGCGCGGTCCGTTCCATATCGCGCAAGGCATAAGTGCCGCGGATCGGCTGTGAGACCAGCGGGCTCTGCCCGGTGTCCTTGAAGGCAACACCGAGCAGATAGGGGCGCCAGGCCACCGCGCGACCGAACTCCGCTGCGATCTCGTCGACGCGGTAGCTGGCAAGATAGCCGTAAGGCGAGGAGAAATCGAAGTAGAAGTCGATCGGTGCTACCATGGCAGGTTCTCGCCGCTGTAATTGAAGAACTGGCCGCTGATCGCCACGTTCAGCTTGTCGATCACCTTGCGGATGCCGGCGACGCTCTCCTTGACGTCCAGCGTCGCGCCGGAACCTCCCATATCGGTCTTCACCCAGCCCGGCGATATCACCGCGACCGAGATGCGGCGCGAGTGCAACTCGTTGGCCGCCGTCACCATGACCATGTTCAGCGCCGCCTTGGAGCTGCGATACGCATAGGCGCCTGTGCTGGCATGACCGCCCATCGAGCCCATGCCGCTGGTGATCGAGACGATCTTCTTCTGCTTCGATCGCGCGACATGCTCGGCCAAGGCCTCGGTCAACTTCAGCGGCGCAATGCAGTTGACATGCAGGGTCTTGAGCCAGGATGCCGTGTCGGTTCCGCCGAGGCTCTCATAGCCGGTCAGCATGCCGGCATTGTTCAACAGCACGTCGATCGCCGTGCCTTTGAGCGCCTTGGCCAGCGCCTTAACCTGCTTCTCGTCGGTGACTTCCAGCGCCTCGATGCGGATGTCGCCTTTGAGTGCATTCAGCTTGTCGGCATTCTTGGGATCGCGCGCGGTGGCGACGACGGACCAGCCGTCCCCCGAATATTGCTTGGCGAGTTCCAGGCCGATCCCGCGGTTGGCGCCGGTGATGAGGACAGTCGGCATGATTCCTCCTAATGCATGAACATGTGGCGAGGCCGAGGAAGGAGAAGAAGCCAACGCAATTGGTCGTCGTTGTCAAGAACGACCCGGCCCCGTTGAGCAGCAGGTGGAGCGACGGGCACTTCTGATTCAAGCCGAAAGGATGACCGGTATACGACAGTGGTCGATGTCGCTTTCAGGCTCATTTTGAATACTAATATTGCCAAAGCAAACATTGATTCCTGTAACTAATTCTACAGCAATCGCGCGTCACTGTAGTAGCGAACTGGCCCGCCGTCCTCATTGATATTGGCGGCTTTAGAAAGCGGCGGGGTAGCATCCTCGCAGGTAGCCAAGTTGGCTACCGAGGAAAGTGACACCTTTGCTTCAGCAAGATTAAATCTGAAGGCGTTGTGTGGCTTGCTCGACCAAGGCCTGTCCGCCTAAGGTGAGCAGGTAAGAGTGAAGGCGGCCTAAGTCAGCCGCCTCCGTCGCGATTCTCGGAATTCCATTTCGAGATCTATTTCATGGTCAACGACGAGTTGAGCCATTGCCCTGAAACATCCGCGGGGGCTTGCGGATCGAACCGGCGCCGAAAGCAACATCGGCACTGTAGCCTTGATAGACAATCGTTAGCACAGTGGTCACGCCCACTTTCCCCAGGTTCTCCACAGCCAGGCACCCAGTGAATGTTCGTCGATCGCGTCTGGGGCCCGGGCTCGGCGTCAGGCGCTGCTACGCGGCGGAAGTGCAGTTCCCGGCCGAGGCTTCGGTTTCGGCATCGGCAGCAAGCCCTCGCGTTGCGCTTTTTTTCGGGCCAGCTTCTTGACGCGACGGATCGCTTCCGCCTTCTCGCGAACGCGTCTTTCCGACGGCTTCTCGTAAGCGCGCCGCTGCTTCATTTCACGGAAGATACCCTCACGCTGCATCTTCTTCTTCAGCACTCTTAGAGCTTGATCGACGTTGTTATCTCTGACGATTACCTGCATCTGTTGCCTTTGGCTTCAGGAGCGAAGACTTCGGTGTCGAAATTCCATAAAGGTGCCCCAGTCGGGTGCCTGCAGGAGGAGTCACCTGCCCGAGCTCAAGGGCAACTCACAAGGACATGGCGCGATTAAGCTGCAGAGATGTTATTAACAGCCATCTTCCCGCTCCGACTATCCACCTCGGTGTCGAAACTGACCTTCTGGCCTTCTGCCAAACTTCCAATTCCAGCACGTTCAAGTGCCGTTGCGTGAACAAAGACGTCGGGACCGCCGCCATCAGGCTGGACGAAGCCGAAGCCTTTTTGGTTGTTGAAGAACTTTACCGTACCCGTGTTCATATGAGTTCCTTTCAGACAGGAATGCACAAAGGCACGCGCAAAAGATCTGCGTGTGCCCATATTGTCGATCGTTTGGAAAGAGTGTCTGTCGCGTGCTTGGCGTTGCAAGCATGACGGCCCGAAGTCCGGCCAAAGGTCGATGGCAGTGTCTTACCCCCTCAATCGGTCATTAGCAAGGCAGACTGCCACACCTTCAGAAAGCAGGCCTACCTGAGTAACGGATTGTGCGAAACAAATTGCCTTTGAGAATGGCTGGGCCGTGGGTATAGCGAATTCTATGTCGAGCGTGAGGCCCGAGGTGATGAGGCCGCTCGCCTCATTCGGCAGTTGGCACCTCCTTCGCAAAGACGCGCGATCGTGTCGGTGGCTACCCTCCTACCGGCCCGATATCGTCCTCGCCCACTGGCGCTGACCCGCCCACACGGGAAACGGAGTACTTCGTGTCACAGAGTTATATGACAGGACAGGGCATGCGCGAGCCTTTCGCAATAGCTATCGCAGCCGATGGCAAGACGGCTTATGGAGCCGACACAGATGGGGTGTGGGCATTTACCGGCATCACGGCCAGTGCGATCGAGATTTGTTACACTCACTCCGGCCTCAGCCCAACCCAATCCATTGTTGCCTCATGCGGGAAGGTTAGCCGCGCTACGCAATTGTGGACGCGTGTGGCACAGATCACTATCACCCCAACGATAGGGGGCCGGCGCGTCGGCACCGGCCCACAAATCGATGGAGTTGATTTACAATCCTTGCAATGCGCCTTCTCGAAGCGCTCCTCGGTCGCGTTCGCCTTGTGCGACAGCGCGTCGGATCCGGCTCGCCATCAACCTTCGCACTGAAGCTTCGGCGACAAAATCAATTCCCTCTGGTGCGGTGGCCGTGAACTCATTCCAGGCGGCATCCGAAAGTTCCTGAATTTCGCTCGAGACAATCTGAGTATTGGTTCCAACTAACATTGGCACTCCTGATGAAATGGCCCGCGAGAAAGTGCCTTTGGGGGCGGAACGCGGCGGGCGCTGTCGGAACATGATCTGTCCCTACTCCCGACCAATGAGATGGCCGGCTAACGTGTCAAAAGCATGAATCCTGGGTCCAGCATCTGACATCGCTAACCACGACGTGGGGCCACCGCCCTGGCACCGGCCTGTAAATAGAGCAACGCCAACCCACTCACAGCAATCCCCGCCAAGTCGGATCAGGCAATCTGTGGCACTCCATGCGCTGCGCCCGCCCCCCATCTCGGGCGCTGCCCGGTTTCCTCCCCCCGTACCCGGGCAAGTGCGGCCGGTCTTGACATACGGGCCGGCCGCCACCCGGCTCCGTAATTGCAACCGTCGTGTCTGCCCGATAGCGTGTTTCCTTGTCCGGTAGGCTAGCCTGGGGCGGTCTTCGTCCTGACATGTGGTGACCGCTCCCCTTTTTTCACTTCATTACGCGTGGAGTTGGACGAACGCCAGCAGGCGAAAAAACATAGCCGTACTGCAAAATTCATCCGAACATAGATAACTCCGCAAGCCATCAGTGAATAGGTTGGGACGTTCCGCCCGACGCCCCACCCGTCCTGCGCGCCTGTCGCATCCGACCTATCGTCGAGCTTTCAATTCGTCGGTCTCCAGCGAAATCCCGTTTTCCAGACCCTTGATCGCATCAACATTGTTGGGCGGCTCCCACCCGGCCTCCGCCACGAGTGACCCCGTCATCAGTTCGCCGAGCGTCCTCGAACTTCTATCAGAGTCAAAACTACTTGGAAGGGCGCTCAGTAGAATCGGGGGAGCAATCAGTTTATACTGATATCGAAGCAAATATGCCTCTCAGTATTCAATTGTATAAAATCTTATGATAAAAGATCTCACATAAACGTTATTTTTGCATATGGAATAGTTCAGTCAATGCTTACTGAAAGCAAAAGCTAGTTTTACCACGAGACCTTCACTGGACGGACGGCGAATCCCTCCAAACAGAATCACTAATATCGTGCATCGCCGCAATGCTCGGTTCGGGGATGCGTTTCCGCAGCAATAAATCCGGGCCAAAGGGAGAGAGTTCATGCGTGTCTATTCAGCTGCTTTTTTAATTTCTATGGCCTTCGCCACGCCAGCGATGGCGTTAAGCTCTGGGCCGATCTTCGATCCAAGAGCGCCTTCCATCTGTAATATCGGTCAGACAAAGGCGACCGCACAGTCGGCTCTTCCCGGGAATGAAATCGTGAGACCCGGAACACGAATCAATTTGCGCGCGGTCGTGATCAGAATCGTTCTTCGCGTCCTCGGATGCAGGGTTGAGACCCCAGTGCCGCCGCCTCGTTACTGAAATCAGGAGCCCCTGCTAAAACGCGGTCGGCACTAGGCAGATAGGAAGGGCATGGAGCACTTACCTACTGCCTATTGTCGATTTGCCTACCGGCTTGCTGGGCGGCCAACCCTCTCTGTCCAGACAAGCGGTGGAGAGGGGCCGGCCTTCGATGAAGGATAAAGTATATCATCGCATCGAAGACGATGAGACCGAGGACCGCCCATTTCAGTAGGCCGCGCTGCTTGATGGCACCTCCCGCCAATGCTCCCAGAATAAGATATGCGCCGAAATGGAGGAACTTATCGTTAATACCCTGAAGGGCTGTGGGGACGTCGAGCCTCAGCTCTCCCCAGACGACAAGCGCCAAGATCGGCCAGAACAGGACGGTAGCGGAAAAACGCGCAGCGTCCAGAAATGTTCGGGGTGACGTTTCCATGACGACAAATCATGGCGTACTGAGCGCTGCCTTGCAAAATCATGGCCATTGCGTTAAGCGCAGCATTTCATTAACCGATCGTTTGCTACCCTCGGAGGATGGACGGTTGGCATAACTGGGGATCGCAATGGGGATCTTAGCCAATTCTGAATTCATAGTTGCCGGATTCACTGCAGCGCTTTCTTTCGCCGTTCCCCAAGTCTCATCCGCTCAACCAATTTGGCCTTTTGACGATCTGTTCGGCGGTCTTGGATCCTTCGAAACGGCGACTGCCGCGAGCTCGAAGGCTGAGCTAGTTGCCAGTGTCATCTCGGTCAATACAATCGATTGCGAGAAGGCGCAGACAATCGTCGCCGACTATGGCTTCAAGGACATTAGGGCTGGGAACTGCTCCGGCGGCACGCTTGTTTTCACCGCCACCCGCGACGGCAAACCATTCTCCATCAGGATTTTTGCTGCCGATGGCGAGCTTGCCGAAGTGAAGAGGCTCCAATAGCGACCTCTTTCGGCTTAACTTCCAGAATAGTGGTGCTACATCGACGTTTTCGTCTGGGTAGTCAGGCTTAGGAATGATGTCGGACAAAGTGTCTCATCATCCGCAACCGCCTAATGGGGAAAAAACATTACTTCTAACCTAGCGTAAAGACAGGAGAGAATGTAGGTTCAGACGTCCTGATCTAAGGGAGAGAGCCATGCTGCAAGCATTCCGATCACTCCTTTCCTCATGGTACGGAAGTATAATCAGCCTTTGCACGCTGGCGTTTGTCTCAATTTTACTCTCTGGAGCCGCCCGGGCACAAACATTCCTGCCGGTCCAGGGTGGTCCTGGTGGGAGCAACTTCACGAGGTTGTGCTCGGGCGATTTCGTCAATGGAATTTATGTCCGTGCAGGCGATTGGGTCGACGCGATCGGTCTGAAATGCGGGATCTTCAATCAGACTTCGATGCAGTTCAATCGGCCGCCGTGGAACACGCCGTTTTTTGGTGGAGGAGGAGGGGCTGGTTTCCCAGAGCAAGTTTGCGACAGGGATCGATTTGTCAGCGGCATCAGGTTTGCCCTTACGGCGGAGGCGAGTCACCCATTTGTCGATTTCATCGAACTGACGTGCACCCCTCTCGTCGGCGGAGGCGCTCCAAACACGTTGTGCATTGAAACGGGACCGGGAACAGTATGCCCATCCGGGGGATTCGTTCAGACCTGCCCAGCTGGCAATCCGGCGGCAACCGGCATTCGAGGTCGCAGTGGACTCTACGTCGATGCGCTTGGATTAATCTGCGGACCGAAACCTGCAACCATCCCACCAAGTGCTGAGCACGAGAGGCCCGAAGCCTGCCCAACGGGCGACGAAGTGCCGGAAGAATGGAGAGAGATGCTCAACGCTCACAATGAGCGGCGCCGGCAGCATTGCGTACCGTCTCTCGCCTGGTCGAATACCCTGCAAAAAGAGGCACAGGCATGGGCAGACCAATGCAAACTTCAGCACGGAGTTCCGAACGGCGAAAACCTGGCACGTGCCATCGCCTTTGATGCGAACGGAAATCCAATCTTGCCGGCCTTGACAGACCCAAACGCATTTCAAACCTGGTATTGCGAAGTAAACAACTATAATTTCGCCAACCCTGCGTTTGTGGGAGGCGAGACAGATGAAAGGTGTTTGCTTGTAAATGGCCACTTTACGCAGATTGTCTGGAGGAACTCGTGCCATTTAGGCTGTGGAAAAGCTACATGTGACAATATAAAGGACAAGAATGGAAACCTACATAGGGGCACGTACTGAGTGTGCAGGTATTCCCCCCCGGGTAATATCAATGTTACGGACATAAACGTTCTCAAGCAGCAGGTATTCCCGCGGCAATGCCCATAGGGATATAGTCAGTAGTCAGATTTACTGAAATCCGGATAGTGGCCGACGAAGCCGACCCTGGCATCCGGCCTCGCCCAGATCGGATTGAACGTCTCGCTGTTCCTGGCGCCGCACTTGCTGCAAACGAGATGCCCGGCCACCTCCGGCACCGGCATGCGTTTGGGTAGCCGCAGGATCTCGGGATTGAGATAGAGATGCCGCTGCGGCTGACAATTCCCGCAGTGAACCTCCAGCAGCTTCCCCTCCCTGATGAGATCGCCGATCGTCACTGGCTTGAAGCGGTGTGCTTGCGGCTTGCGCCGGCTTCTAGCCTTGTTGCGGTCCCTCTCGACCTCGACCAGCTCGGGGAGCCGGGAGATCAGTTTGGAGATCCGACGCGCTTCGTCATTGGTGAGCCTCGCATCGGAGGCCGCGATGGCGTCGTCAGGCTGGCCGCAAACATGCGCCAGGACAATGCTGTTTGCATCGATCACCCGATATCCGCTTGGGATCGGTTCGACCGTCCAGGGCTTGGGAAAACGACGCGAGGGCATGACGGCAGACTAAGGGGCGCAACGATTGTCTGGAATGGTACTTAGGTTGCAGCCGCGACTACTGGAGCGGCTTTTCCAGAGTTAAAAAGTGATCGACAAAGCCGAAGCGGTGATAGACGGCAAGCGCCCGCTCGTTGGCCGCGAGAGCGGAAATCCGAAGCCACCTTGCACCGGATTTCCGAGCTATATCCTCGCAGATCGCAAGCAGCCGGTAGCCCACGCCCGCACTGCGACAAGCCCGTGTGACCACTAGGTCGGCTACATAGGCAAAGGTGTAGTCCTTCTCATCACGCGACTCCTCGCGAAAGGATGTGTACACCGCGGCATATCCAACGAGCGTTCCTGCTGCCTCGGCGACGATGATACAGCCGCCAAATTTACGGCAATCGTCGAGGACGGCCTCGACGTAGTCAGATCCGATATCAAGAGGAGAGCGCATCCGCTCGAACATCGCCTGTTCAGCGGCCTGCAGCTCACGTGCCAATGCGACCACCCCACTGAGGTCCTCGGCTCGAACATCTCGGATTTCGATGTGAGTGCCTTCATCCATTGGCTTCAATTGTACTTCGGTGAATGGCTTGGGAAAGCAGCACGGAGGTATGATATGTAGTGATACAGGTAGCCTTACCTGGCCCCCCTTTCCGACAAAGCCCCCGGGGGGTGGGGTACCGTGCGTTTGGCCACATCAGTGAACCGCCCGCTTCGAGTAGTCTCGTGCTGTTGCCGCTCATCCCCGCCCCCCCTCGCAGAGCGGCCCGGCAGAGGTTTGTAATGGTACTGGGTTCAGCTACCGGAGTCTCAGTCCCGCAAAAGCCCCCGGTGGTGGTCGCCGTCACGCAACCGCGCTACATGGCTTTAGCCCCATTCTCGGTGCTGTTGGCTTGATAAACTGGACCGGCTTGCCAATAGCCGCAGTCGAGAACTCCAAACAGGACTTTGGGTCATTCAGCTCCGCTCCTATAAGTCGCCCCTTACGATCACCCTAGTGTTCATCATCCCGGCTTTCTCGACCAGCGCATAGAGCGTGGTGGCATTGTCGGGGGCGAGCCTGACACAGCCATGCGAGGCCCGTCTGCCCAGGTGCTTGGTGTGGGGGCTGCCATGGATGGCGTGGCCGGTGAGTGTGAAGAAGATCGAATGCGGCATCGGCGCGTCGTCCCACTCCTTCGAGTAATGGTCGGGCTCCATGCGGAAGGGAGTATAGGAGCCGCTCGGCGTCGAGTAGCCGGACGCTCCCGTCGAGACGAGCCAGACATATTTCTCAACTCCGTCGACTGTGACGGTCATTTTCTGGCTCACCTTGTTGATCGAAATCTGGACGCCTGCCACCGCTGCAGCCCCCGCCTCGGGAACAGCGAGCGCCACACGGCGCTTAGGTGACTTACTGAACCTCCGCTGCTCGGAGCGCACGACCTTTCTCTTGCGCGAGGGGGCGTAGTGCCGGTTGGGCGGGGGCGAGTAATATCGTTGCCGCCACGGCGATGGTTGATAATAGGGTCCAGACCAGAAGAAGCCACCGTAGCCCTGGCGGGCCTCGACATGGGAGGCGAATGCAAAGGCTGCCATCAGCGCCACGAAGCAAGCAAGCAGGGCTGATCTGCACAACGTACTCATATTGGCCTTTCCGGCATTTCCGGGATTGGGAGAGTGAAGATGGTCGAAATATTGCAGTCCGATTTAGAGCCACGCACATTCGGAGAATTGAAGAAGCTGAGCTTTGACCTGGATCAATTCAGACTGGCGGCACCCCCTGAGCACTCATCCCGCTTTCGTCGCCAGTGACATCCAATACCCGAGCTGATCCCGCTCCCTCTCTGACAGCAGCGGCTCAGATAGCAAGTCTTTGGCGCGATTGAGCAACGACGAGTTACGATCGGCCAGCCCTTTCCGGCACACGCGTATTCGCGAGACCGTAGCTCGACAGATTTTTGACCTGCCAGCATTCTTGTACTCCTCGATACCAGTGCATCGGCGATTATGGACCGATACGGAACTGTACGATCAGCCTATTCGACCTCTTTTGACCATGGGTATTGTCCCTTAGAACAATATCCACCCGGGCGGTTCTCGCTTATGTCGGCAAAAAACCCTTGCAGGATGACAGGAGAACTCGACCTCACTATTTTTTTAGAGATGGAACTTGGGCTCTCGGCCGGTGGCTTAGGCGCGATTGCAGCGAGGGCCACGATCAGGGCGTCGGCATAGGCGACCGCCTGCTTGGCAATCAAGTCCGCTGCCCACCTCTCACCACGGGTGATGAGCGCCTGCAGCAAACAACTCACGATCCTGCATTTCAATTGTTGCCGTCTCAGCCATTCCGTTGCTCCCATTGACGAAAGGCGGACGACGACTCGGCCCGACCAACGCGTTACAGCTCTTCGAAGAAACTCGGCGGCGATTGGTCTCTCCTGTCGGCGTCTTTGTACTCTCAAACATATCTGACAAGTGCCACGTCGCGGCCACTGTTGCAGTCAACGCTCCTCTAATGGGCTCCGGAGCGATTTTTGGTCGAATTCTGCGAAGGGGCTGGCTGGAGGCCGAGGACCGCCGTTGGGATTGACGTTCCCTTTGCGGCGGTCCTTGTGCGTTGCTGTGCGACCCGGCAACCCTCTCAAAAATCCTTCCGTGCAATTTCGTGCCGCTCGTCCCACAGCGACCGGTAGGTAAGGGACGGCCCCTCATCATAATTCCCATGCGACCGTGTTGCTCATACACCGCAGCTTATGGGAAAAACCGGCTCCAACTTACGTATTCTGTTGACCCGCCTGGTGCTCGAATCGATGATTTGGTGGCTTTGGTCTCCCTGCTCGTCCCGCTGCCTAAGGGACGAACTCTGGAGTGGGGTAGGCGTTCCCCAGCGCCGCCCCTTTCTAGCCCGATGGTCGTTCGGCTCGCGCGCGCGTTTACTCGTACGGTCGCAGGCAACGCCGGAGAATGCCAAAGGCAAGGAGCGGCCGGCAATCGTCGCTTTTTCAGTCATGGGTCGCCTTGACCAGGCTGCCAGCGCGGCGGTTGACACTTGCCTTGTGGGCGCTCGAGACCCGTCGGTCGAGCCGCTTGCGGACATCGCTCGACAGTCTGCTGGCGATCTCGTCGACCCGGGTCTTGGCCAGCTGATCGCCACCGGCAGCAGCGAGCGACCACCAATAATAGGCGCGCTCGAGATTGCGGGAGATATCGGTGCCGTGGAAATAGATGCTCGCCAGGGTGAATTGCGCCGCCGGCAATCCCTTCTCTGCGGCTGAGGTGATCAGCTTCAGAGCCCTTGCCTCGTTGCGCGCCACGCCTAAACCGAACAGCAACATCCGGCCGAACTCCAGCTCGCCACGGGGCTCGCCGCGGGTCGCTGCCTTCTGATACCAGTTCGCGGCGCGCGCCAGATCGACGATGCCGAGATCCTGATCCGTCAATATCCGTGCCGCGTCGAGTTCGCCCTCGAGCGCGCCCGCTTTCGCCGCCTTCTCGTACCAGTTCAGTGCTGCCGGGATGTTCATGCGGGCGCCCTGGCCATTTTCCAGTGCGGAGGCATAGTTCATCATCGACCAGGCATCGCCGCCCTCCGCGGCCCGGCGGGCCCATTCAGTGGCCTTGTCCGCATCGACGGGGACGCCGCGCCCATTCTGATAGGCATCGGCAAGCCATGCGGCAGCATCGATGCTGCCGGCGTCGGCGGCACGAATGTACCATTCCGCGGCCCGGCGGGCCCATTCAGTGGCCTTGTCCGCATCGACCGGGAGGCCGCGCCCACTCTGATAGGCATCGGCAAGCCATGCGGCAGCATCGACGCTGCCGGCGTCGGCGGCACGAATGTACCACTGCGCTGCAACTGCCATGTCGACTGGCGTTCCAAGCCCCTTCTCGTAATAGCCGGCGATGCGCTCGCTCAGCCAGCTCTCGCCCTCAAGCGCGGCGGCGGCGAGATAATGACTTAACGCCTCCTTTAGATTTTTGCCACCGACAAGTCCTTCCTCGCGCGCCTTGGCAAGCCAGAGATGAGCGACACGCAAGTTCTCATCGGCAAGCTTTTCATAAAGTTGGTCGGCGCGCTTGAGATCGCGGATGCCACCGACACCCTCGGCCAGGCGGGAGGCGAGTTCGCTCGCTGCCCATTTTTGCTTGGGGGCGGCGGCGAAAAGTAGCTCGTTGACCTTGGCGGGATCGCCCTTGGGATCATCGGCGATGATCAGGGCAAGTTGATACTGTGCCTCCTCATTACCGAGTGCAGCGGCACGACCGTACCACTCGCGGGCCCGCGCCGAGTTCTTGGGTTCGCCAATGCCGGTCCTGACCCGCTCGGCATAATCGGTCATCGCCCAGGCGTCGCCGGCCTCCGCACTCTTTCGAAGATAATAGGTCGACTTCGTCATATCGACCGGCGCAAACTTTCCATCGGCATAGATTTTGGCCAGCGCAGCGAAGGCATCGGTCGACCCTCTGCCGGCGGCCGAAACATAGTGATCGATCGCCTCCTTCGCCTGCTGCTCCGGGACGTTGCCTTCCATGTCATCGAGCAGCGAAGCGGCGAGATCGTCCTCGGCGTCGACATCTCCTTCGGCGATGGCTGATCGCAGCCAGCTGCGGGCCATCGACTTGTCAGTCGATCCGCCGCGACCTTCGAGCAGCATATGGGCGAGCGCCACCATGGCCGCCCCATTGCCGCCCTTGGCCGCCAATGTGTATAGCCGACGGGCCTCGACATCGTCTTTGGATCCGCCTTCGCCCCTGTCATGGAGCTGACCGAGGCGCAACTGGGCGGCAGTCTCGCCGCGCTCGGCAAGAACGGCGAAGAGCAGCCGCGCCCGGGTGAAGTCGCCGCCTTCATAGGCCATTTCCGCGGCCTGGAGACCGCTGACATCCTGCGCCCTGGTGGTGATCGGTTGGGCAGACAGCAGCGCCAGCGACAGGCAGGAAGCACGCAGTCCACCAACTATGGCGGCTGCAAGTCGCGGCCGACCCCACCGCGGAACCAGGATGGTCTCACCGGGGCGTTGCCCATCAGTCTCGACGTACAGTCCGTATCTCACGCGCACGCACCAACCACTGCTCTTTCACGGTTACGCTGATAGGATCCCACAGTCGCGGAAACTTGTGTACCGAAAAGCATTCCGATGGAACAGGGGCCGTCGAGGTACCACTACTTCCCACGATGAAATGCCGGGAGCGGGGTAGATGGGGCCCAACAAGCATGCTTTTCATCAATGCGTTGGTTTCTGGGGTGGGTTGCCAGCAACCCATTCCTCAGTGCTCGAGCAAGGCTTCGGGACTTCGGCGTAGTAGCGGACATTGCTGTCCTCATTGATATTAGCATCGATCGTTTGCGGCGGGCGGCCACTGCCGCGGTCGAGAATGGCTTGAGCAGCCAGCATAGCGATGCGATCGTCATCTGACTCCAAGCACCTGACCAGCACTGCCAGTGCATCAGAGCCTTTGCCTGAAAGGCCTCCTTCACTTCGGCCGGAAGCTTTGGTCGACCGCCTGGATTTCCGCTCTCGCCCTTCTTGAAACAGCCTTTGCCTGTGTGATTTGCCATCCTGCTACATTCCTGTTGTGAGGATCACCGCTCAATTTGCGGAGTTCTCGTTCCTGAGATGAATGCGCTCGCGAGCACTCGGCCACGACGACTTCCCATAGCGGGATCGCCGTTTGGTTTTGCGTGCCACCGGTAACCCTTTGAAGTGATTGAGGCCGATATGGCAGGGTTTTGCAGCTAAGGTATTGTTTTGCTTGATTGCCTAGTAGCTTCCCAAGCTGTATGTCGAGGGTTCGATTCCCTTCGCCCGCTCCAGATTTCCGAAGCATTGCATTGGGTTGTTCGGCGAGATTATCCTCGGCGCGCTTACATACTTGCATCGAGGAAAAAGGTCTCGGGGAACCGAAAAGGGCACTGAAATGTCAGAAGAAGTGGACACGCTCGTTGTTGGTGGGGGCCAGGCCGGGTTGGCTATGAGCGAGCACCTGAGCAATTGCGGCGTGCCCCATCTCGTCCTTGAGCGTTACCGCATTGCCGAACGCTGGCGCTCGGAGAGGTGGGAACTCCTTGGTTGCGAATGGTCCGGCCTGGCATGATCGGTTTCCTGGCATGGAGTTCCCCGATCTCGATCCCGATGCCTTTGCCCCCAAGGAGAAGGTCGCGGACTATTTCGTCTCATACGCAAAACAGATCGCTGCCCCAATCCGTTGCGGCGTGGAGGTAAACCTTGTGCGAAAGAATGCCGGGCGACTTGGGTTCCGAGTCGAAACGTCGGATGGCATGATTGAAGCCAACAACGTCGTTGCCGCTACCGGACCTTTTCAGCGTCCCATCATCCCGCCTGTTATTCCCGAGGATGCAGGCATCCATCAGATCCATTCCAGCGCCTACCGCAATCCCGACCAATTGCCCAAGGGTACGGTGTTGGTGGTCGGTGCGGGATCATCGGGGGTGCAGATCGCGGACGAGCTTCTGCATGCAGGAAAGCGAGTCTACATCTCGATTGGTGCGCACGATCGTCCTCCCCGGGCTTATCGCGGGCGTGACTTCTGCTGGTGGCTGGGGGTTCTCGGCAAGTGGGATACCGAAACGCCGGGGCCTGGCACGGAGCATGTCACGATCGCCGTAAGCGGTGCTCGTGGTGGCCGGACGGTTGACTTCCGGCGTCTGGCCGCGCAGGGGATGAGGCTCCTCGGCCGGACAAAATCGTACCGGAACGGTACGATGATATTCGCGCGAGATCTGGCGGACAATCTTGCGCGCGGCGATGTCAGCTACATGTCGCTGTTGGACGAAGCCGACGCTTATATAGCCCGCAATGGCCTCGATCTTCCCCAAGAGCTCGATGCTCGCAGGATCGAATCGGACCCGGAGTGTGTGACCAACCCAATCTGCGAGCTGGATCTGGGGGAGGCCGGAATAACGGCGATTATCTGGGCGACAGGTTTCACTGCTGATTATGGCTGGTTGAAGGTCGAGGCTTTCGACGAGAAGGGTCGGCCGAAGCATCAGCGCGGCGTTTCGATCGAACCTGGGATCTATTTCCTGGGATTGCCTTGGCAGTCGCGAAGGGGATCCAGCTTCATCTGGGGCGTCTGGCACGACGCCAAGCATCTGGCGGACCGTATTTCCACCCAGCGCAAATACCTGGCCTACCATGGTCACCGGCGAGGCTGATCTCCGCGCGACGCAATTGCTCGACCAGTGCCCGCTTCATCACCTCGATGACCTAGGCTGCCTGAATTATTGCCTCTGGATCAGCTGTGTTGGCCACTTGGCGCGCGGACCTGCTGCACCGGAAGGGTCAAGCGAAAGTTCGCACCTCCGCCGGCTCGGTTCTCCGCCGACAGCTGGCCGCCATGGGCTTCGACAATCGTTCGCGAAATCGCCAGTCCCATTCCCATGCCGCCTTGCTTGGTCGTGAAGAATGGTTCGAAGATTTGCTTCAGAACATCGGGCCGTATCCCTGGACCCTTGTCGGAAACCCTGAGCTCCGCCGTGTTCTCGTCGACAAGGCGGGTACGAACCTTGATCCGGCGATAACCCGTACCCGCATCGGCAAGAGCATCTATGGCATTTACAACCAGGTTGAGAATGACCTGCTCCAGCTGGACGCGATCACCTTTGACAATCAGCGGATCCGGAATGAGGGCAGTCTTCATGGTGACGTTATGGGCTGCAGCCTGCGCCGCCAAAATGCCGATCACTTCGCCTACAATTTCATTCAGGTCGACATCTTGCGTTTCGACTGCGGACTTGGAAAAAAGTCGACGGAGCCGCTCTATCACACCATCCGCCCGTTGATCGGCGCGCTTGATATCGGCCAAAATTAACTTGATTTCCTCCAGGTTCGGCGCCTGCAACTCGAGCATCAATTCCACCGTTTCGGTGTTGCTGAGAATAGCGCCCAAAGGCTGTCTGAGTTCGTGCGCGATCGATGCCGACAGCTCGCCAGCGGTCGTTTGGCGGTTGAGATGTGCAAGCTGTGCCAGGCGCAGGCGTGCCTCGACCTCGACAGTCCGCCGGCGCCGGTGTTCATACAGAAGACCGACAATCAGTGCTGTCTGAAGAAGAAGCGCGATGGCAGTAAGCATTATTTGCCAGCGGTACTCGTCCCAGACGGTTGGCTCGCGGAACAGAACCGTGCTCCCCGGCGGGAGACGGCTCTCGCTGATGCCCCAGCGCTGCATTTGCCTCCAGTCGAACATCGGCGCTGCGAATCGAATGGGCGCTACCTTGATGTCGCCCGCCTTCTCGCCGCCAAGGATGCGAATAGCTACCGCAGCGGTCTGGCGGCTCCCCTCGAGCACGGAGAGAAGAGGGCCGCCAACAATCTCGTTGCCAAAGAAGGACTCGTCATAGGAAAAAATGGGGGCGTTGGCGACGGCATGCAGTCTTGCCAAGGCCGTGTTGCCTTCGTGCACGACACCCGCCGCATCGACCGACATCAGCTCCCAGAAAATGGCTGAGTGCGGCGGAAGTGCAGCGGCCTGCTTCAGTATGTCTTCGAACGACAGATCATCAAACCAGGTAAATTCAACGCGCCCTTCTATCGGCTTGACCTCTCTGGCTATCTCCCTGCGCCAGAACTGTTCAACTGGAGAAGCGCCGACTACCACTGCCACATGTTTGGTGTCCGGCAATACCTGCAAGATGTTCTCTATCGCAGCCAAATAGTCGATTCGGACCGCGACAACGGTGTCGTTGGCAGTGAGATCGGAATATTGAACGCGACGCTGGTCCACTGCCGTGAACACCATTGGGGTGGTGGCAAAGAGCTGTTCACGGTGCCGCTGAATAAAGCCTGCCGCGGGCGCGCCGATGCTCACGATCAGATCGAGGGGTCGCTTGGCAAACAGCGCACGGAGATACTCAACGAACGGGGTCTCCGGATCTTCATCGCTCGATCGGGCGGTTATCAGCGATTGCTCAGTGATGTCGAGCGGCCATGGCGATTGCCGGTTCAGTTCGTCGCGGATGGTTTTGGCATATTCGCTCCACGGCTTGAATTCCTTGCCAAAGGAATGAAGCAGCATCACCCGTTTGGACTCGGCTGTAGCGGCTTCCGTCATGAACAGAACCGCCGCAAACAAGAGACATAGGATCAACGCCCCGGTCGAGCGGTTGTGACAGATGTGCTTCGTCAAACCAGAACGCATGCTCCCGATCCGCAAATGTACACCACCGGACATTTGATCTCACGATAAACAGAAATAATCCCTAGGACCATCCTCCGGACGAGCAGATCATGCCCAGGGTGAAACCCGCGGTCGCTCCGTGGCGACAGTCGTTCATGTCGAGCGCGGAATGATTCGAGATGCTCGGTTCGATTGAATAATTGGGCCGGTGAAATAGCATCGCCCCGCCCTCCGCCGTCGATGCGACCCGGTATGGCTGAATGTGTCGTATCTATGATCGTGTATGGGTTGCTATTTCGAGCGCGTCGAGTAGCGCCTTCGACTCGAAGGGTTTTACGAGATATGCCGCGCCGCCGACCTGCTGAGCGGTTTCGCGACTAATCTCACTATCCCGGCCGGTGATGAAAATCACGGGCAGTCCAGGAACAGTGTGCGAGAGCTGCCGCTTCAGATCGAAACCAGACTCTCCATTCAAGTGAATGTCTAGTATCAGGCAGAGCGCTTCCCGGGACTTAGCATCCGAATGGAATTCGGCGATCGAGGCAAAGGAACACGGGCGATAGCCATGCACGCTGAGAACACGTTCCAGTGCCTTCCGCATTTCCGGGTCGTCGTCAACAACGCAGATGGTCTTCTGCTGATCTGTCATAACGCTGCAAGCACCCTCGAGCCCGTGCAGCCTGAGGCGCCGGGCAAAAAAGAATCAGGAGGTCGATGACGGCGATATAACTCAATCAGCGGGAGTTGACTTGTTATTTACTGCCATTCATTTGCTCTTTGGTGCCGCTTTTGCGGATTTATTTCAATAGGAAGGACACAGGTAATTTTAGACATGCTGGATGTTTTCGGAGGCTTCAGTACATAGGTTTCTGTGCTGTCGCACACAATTTTGTATGCCGATTTTCTCAGAACATTGAATGCTAGCATTACAGTGGTTCGATTTGCTTTGATTTGGATCAACAGATGATTGGCTGGTATGGGCCGGATCAGAATGCCGGCTTTATCGGAGCCATCGCGGGCGCAGCAATCCTGCTCGTGGGTTTGGGGATGCTCATCGCAGGCCCGCCAGGGCAAACCAAGGTCACGGCGTTTTAAAAGCCTTGGCTTTGGACTTTAGTCTTCGCCATGGCCCCGGACTGCCAGGATTTGCGCTGCAAGGTCGAACTCGCCTCGAGTTGAACCGTGCAGCTTGAATGAGACATTGCGCACCTTGCCACTTGTCCTTCGCCAGCTATAAGGGCATTGGTATTAGTGCCGAAAAAAATCGCAACGGGTACAGCGAAGGACAGACAGTGATCAGAGGAACAGTGAAATTTTTCAACGGCCAGAAGGGGTTCGGCTTTATCCAGCCAGACGGTGGTGGACCAGATGTTTTCGTCCATGTCACTGCGCTCGAGCGGGCGGGAATATCAAACCTGGTAGAGGGTCAGAAGGTTGAGTACGAAACCCAACCGGATCGTCGTACCGGTAAGACGGCGGTCAGCGATATTCGACTCGCATAGTGTTCGGGCTGTTCGGGGTGTTCGCGACCCGACAAAGGGCGCCCTTGGGTGGTCCCAGCCATGCGAGACGCGATCGGTGCATGCTCCCCTATGTTCGATGTATCAATTCGAAAAGAGGATGGTGCTCTGCCAGCATTTTGCGATCGTCTGAATAATCATGCACTTGATCCGCATCGACGGTCTTGGCTGAATGCCTGCAATTGATTTGACGGAAATTTGTGGCCGTAGTCTCTCCCGATTCATTGCGCTGGAAAGTGAACGCCTCCTTGAATCCGTTACTACGGCAGAACGCGTCAGCCGCCGGCTTGCCGCATTGGTTCAGGCGAGAGAGACAAAAGCGCACCACCTTTCCATTGACTTGCGGCAGATGGAAGCTCCGCATACGCACGCTGGCTTGGCTCTTCAGTTCATGGAATTTTGTGGTTGGAAGCGGTAGCGTAACTGAAGTGTGCTTTGAGTGGACGACGTACGTCGAGATGCCACCCACGAGAACCGCGGCCATGAGCAACTTGACCATGCTACCCCCTTTCTCTCGGCATGGAGAGCTTGCGCCCCAACACCTCTTCTAGCCTTGATCTGGGTCAAGTCCCTCGCTGCGTCGAAGCAGGCAGCAGAACGCACGGGCGATCGCGCGAACTATGTGTGCTGGACGACAATCCAGATATGCCGGGAGCCATAAGGGACGAAGACACGGTCTTGTGATCGTCACGTCCCGATCTGCCCACTTTGGCAGCGCAGGTTCTGCCCCGGTCAGGAGATACGGCGGCTCCCAGATCTAAGGCGCTGTCGGGGATTGGCGCGGCTTGGGGGTGATCGTCGTAGGCGGGGCGGCCTTCGATGGACTGTCCAGGCCGTCCCGCTTTCGTCAGGCATTGGCCTTTCGTACAATATACGGCCTAGAAGGACTTTGATACCTATACCCACATTGCGGAGGCTCGCATATACGTCCCAGTCGTGATGTTTCAGTAGCACATTTTTGGGTACCGGCGTCCGTTTGGAGTGGCCATCCTGCCCCCGCTCGAATGGCCATGGTCGTCGGCACAGCGCCGGAATCCCCTCCCGGCGCAAGCGCGAAAGCGCCAGGGTGTTCGGTTCCCCGACCGGGCACCCTTCTTAACGAATGTGCCCCTGAGAGCACTCACCCGCTCTCGTCGTTGGCGAGAGTCCTGCCAGTCCCGAGGTCAATGCCCATTTACTATAATTCGCCGAAGATTACCGCGCTAAATCAGACCATGATATTCACTCATTGCCATTCTTCCCATCCCAGAAATGCCGCGGGGGCCAATATGATTACATTGTGCAGGTCAACCCTGCTTGCTTGCCTCACGGCGCTATTAGCAGTGTTCGGGTTAGCCTCCGGTCTCGAAGCCCGGCAGGGCTTCGGTGGCTTCTGGTCTGGATCCTATTATGAACCGCCGGCGTGGCATCAACGATATTACGCCCCCCCGCGCAAACGGTACCACGCCCCCTCGCGCAAGAAAAAAATCGTGCGCTCCGAGAGTCGGAGGTTCAGCAAGTCAGCTAAGCGCCGTGTGGCACTCGCTGTTCCAAATGAGCCCACGGAAACCCTGCCATCGATCACCTGTGAAAAGGCCGGGGCCATCGTCGCTGAATTTGGGTTCAACCATGTCGAAGTGCAGCTTTGCACAAGAGAGAACCTTGAGTTCCGTGCCATGCGCGATGGGAAGCCCTTTTCGATCAAGATGAAAGCCAACGGAGAACTTGCGAAGGTTCAGCGCCTGCGCTGATCCGTTCGACTGTCCAGAGCTTGGGAAAGCGTGGTAAAGGCCTGGCAGCGACGACATCAGAGGTCGCAGCCAGACCGTACCGATCGGGTCACGTTCCTGCCACCGCGGCGAGAAAACCGGAGCAGCAGCTACTTGACAACCTGGCCCCGTATTTCACCGTCGGGGAATTTTTCCGTGTGGATGTTCACATACCATTTCCCGGCTTCCAGCTCTGCCGCCTGTTCGGGCGTCAGCTCGGCGCTTCCTTTCTTGATATCACCCGAAATATCGACAACGGGTCCTGCGCTCTCTCCAGGCGCGGCGGGTCCATGAAAATGGGCGGCAGTCGGCTCGCCACTTAGACCGCGATAGGTCGCGACCCATGACAGTTTCTTGGATTTGGTGTCGTATGTGATGTTAGCCTTGCCGCTGCCGGTGCTGTCGGTCGGGGGCACTTCCTTCGAGCCTTTCAAATCAGCTCTATACTTAACGCTGGCAGCAAACGATGTTGGTCCCGTCAACAGCATCATTCCGGCCGCTATTGCGATTGCCAGGCCAGCTCGGATCATTGCGTGTCTCATTGCGTCGCTCCCGTCAAATTCTCCCGGTACACGCAAAACCGCATCGGATCAGGGATTGTTCCCGCCCAGAAGAACTAACCCGTTTCCCAAACAGTGTCGGCCCGAGTTGGAGCGGGTGAATAATTCTAACGTGCAACGCAGCCTTTCGGAACGCCGCGGGTCTTGCAATAGACGACGGGACGATGGACGGGTTTGACAACCGCGCGCCTTGCGACACAGCCCTTGGGCACACCGACGGTCTTACAATAGACGACGGCATTGGCTGGCCCGGCGTTCAAAGAGACGCCCGCGAACGTGAGCAGCGCCGCGAACATCAGGCCCGCGCGCGGCAAACTGACAAACGGTGACATTCCCTTCCTCCATTGTTGAAGATCTATATTTAAGGTCCTAGAACAGAAACATACGCTACCTGTCGACACCATCATTTTCTCCCAGAGAACACTAGGGCGGCATCAAATTCGCGTCACCTGCCTGAATTACCGGGCTCCCTTACGTGCGATAATACATTTGCGGGTCCGACCGTAACCATTCCGTTCGACTGCAAAGTCAAGACTATTGAACGGGAATGGTGAGCACCGGCGCAGATGGAACAACACCCGTTTCTGCCAATGAGAAGAAGAGCAGCATGAGTGTCAACGATCGCTTCGAGAGAAAATCGCTATCGGAAACCCAATACCAGGTGTCACGGTAGCGGACCTTTGCGAAGGCGTCTGAAGGCGCGCTAGCGCCCGAATAGATCTTTACCGGGGCAGCATCGCTGGGAGTTGAACCATCCACTGTATTTGCATAGGTGCGGCCATTCGAAACATGTTGAAGAGGCACAACAATATCGGCAGACATCTCGATCATCATTTCGATCATTGAGCGCGAAAGAACAGCCAGTTCATTCGCTTGATGCGGCACCGCCCCGTAGGAAAGAATGATTTCGCCATTCAATGGCTTCAATTTGAGCGTGCGTTGGATGAAATCTATGTCTTTTTTGAGCTCGGGCTTATTCCGGTCCCCGAATATAGCAATCACCGATTCGTCAGCTCCGCGTTTCTTTACTTGAATGGTGACGGCTCGGGATAGTTGCAGCCGCCGTATGGCCGCAACAAGAGGGTAGAAGTCTGGGTCAGCCGGCCTCCTAACCCCAGTCTGGAAGCTATGGTTGTACATGCCGTTCAGTGCACGCACTGTTGTCGGTAAAACAAAGTCCGCTGCATAGCCGGCCGAAATCAGCGAAAAAATAGCGCTCGGCGGGATCGGCGTCAGCAGGCTTTGGGCAAACTTCTTGCCGCTCAGCGGCGTGTACGAGATCGTCGGACGGTCGGCATAAGCCCCAATAGCAGAGACAGAGCCAATCGTATTCGGCAGGGTAGTCGTCTTGCTCGGAATTCCGAAATTGGTGATGGCGCCAGCCTGCGTCTGACCCTGAAGCGTGTAGGAGGCAACGACGGAAGAGACGTCCATGAAACTTGGCGTGTCGCCATACCGTAAACGCACAATATTCAGCACCAACTGGTCTTTCCATGAGTCCGCCATTGCGTCGGCGTAGTCGATGCGATCTCGCGGAACCGAATCCGGGCCGATGGATGCGCAGCCAGACATCGCTAGGACAAATATCAGTCCGGTTATGAGCACTAGGACGGAAACGTACTTAGGCAGATTAATCGAGAAATGGTAACCGCCTGACAAACCCCTGGTCATTCCGTTTGTCCCTCCTCGCTCCCGAGGTCAGGTGCCGAGTTCGACTCCGAGATTTTGCGGACAATCATGGAAAGAGTCTTGCGCATCTGGGTCGCCAGACGTGAACCAGAAGTTCTTTTCTCGTGCTTGTGTTATTTTTGCCGAGCGGAAAGTACACCGCGTGAGCCTGATGCCGCATCTGGCGCCCCTGCCGTCAAGTTCCGGACCAAGGCCACCACGTCTTCGATTGGCCAACGAGCAAAGAGGTCCTGGCCAAGATCGCCGAGCACTGCCAGGATTTCTCATCCTGGCCAGGCTCCGGCCGGGCTGAACTGTTCCCTGCTGCCGCGCCGCTTGATCCACATCAAGGCAGCGCCCGGTTTGGCGTGCGACTCATTTAGAGTGATGCGGAACCTTATCATTCAAGCCCTCTGCGGATTGCTTCTTTATTCACCCGCCAGAGCAGAGGTGCTCTATGTGCGCCCGGATGATGGACCGCCAAAGGCTGAATATCTCTGGCACGACGAGGTCATTCGCGATCCGGTTTCCGCCAAAGCCGCAATCGGCATTGTGAAAACGGCAAACGGGTCGCGGCCGATCGAGATCCGCCTTCTTCGCCAGAAGGGGGCCGATGAGACTTTCTATTCCGTCGATCTCAGCAGCTACCGATCCGCGATGAGATGGCGCGGCACGCCCGACAACAGGCTCATCATTCGCGGACAGGTGGACACGACCGGTCAATTCCCTCGCGCTTCGACGATTGTTCTCGGGCAACCGCTGAGACAGACCATGTGCAAGCTGGGGAGCATCGATTTCTGCTATCCGGTGCCCAACCGTCCTGCGGCGGGCAATGGCGAGCGACATCAAGACTTGGGAGACGAGGTGGCCGCCGAGATGGATCGCCGCCGTGCGGAACGTCGGGATTTAAGCGACATCCGCTTTCGACTGCACTGCTTCCTTCTGTGGGAAGCCGCTTATGTCGATTTCGTCGACATGGGGTTCAGAGACTGCTGGGTTGCGGCCGTTGCGAGTTACGCATCCACCCATATCTCGCTCAGAAACTCGGTTATCGAGGGCTCCACCTGGGGTTTTCTTGCGGTCGGCAGGCGCGATACGCCCCAGACGGCGCATTCATTCGAGATCACCGGAAATCTTTGGAAACAGAGCCCTTCAAGCTATCGTCAGAGCTCTCAATCCTGCGACATCCGCAACGACTGGGATTGCCCCGCGAGTGTCTATGACGATATCCCGTGGGGCATTTCGCATCATCACTTCTGGAGTCCGATGAACGGCGCCCTGTTCCGCTCGAGAGACATATTGGGCAACGTCAAATTTGCAAATAATTATGTGTATGACGCGTATAACGGCATTCGCGCCACCATCAGCGCAAGCTGTCGCAAAAACCCCGAGTGCCGGGACAGGACGAATCTCGGGTTCGAGATCACCGGTAACGTTTTCAAGAATATCCGGGACAACCCGATTGAGCCGGAGGGCCATGCAGCCTTCTGGATCATCAAGCATAACAGTTTCATCAATGTGCATGCGGCGGTGTCCACGGACGGGGTTCCCGGTCATGACCTACTGGTCTTCGGCAACATCTTTGCGCAGGTCGGCGTCCCTGGCTCGAGCTGTCGTGACGAAGGGTGGGTCGGCAGTCGCCAGTTTCTAGCGAAACGCGGTGGCGGCAAGTGGAGCACAGTCGGCGCGGAGGGCGATGAGGCCGATTGTTCAAGCCATCGCTTCGGAACAGCAGTCAAGCTCGGCGGCGATGACGGCGAGCCGCTTCTCGAGCGGGTGCTGTTCTTCAACAACAGCCTCCTGACACGCAGCCCGCTGTTTCGCGGTTCTCCCGCGCCACCGATCACCAGCTTCAACAATGCGGTGATGTTCATCGGTTGCGGAAAGGATGGTGATGTCTCTTGCAGGCAGGTATTCGACTGCGCAGACAGCGCCCTCTGGACGGAAGATCAGAGTGCGCTCTTCGCCGACTGCTTCCCCATGCACGACAAGGATGGGCGGCCTCTTGCCCACCACATGCGGTTCAACGCCTATAACCGCCCGCTCGATGGTAAGATCGGCAAAATCGACCAGGAGCGGGTGTCAGCACCGGTCAGATTTGTCGGCACTATTCCAACAGGCATGGCAAGCGCCGCCGAAATCGAACGGATCTTCGCCATCGATTCCGAGAGTCCGCTTGCGCACGCTGGCTGTCAGCTTCGTTATGCAAAAGGGGACCTGACATGTATCGGCAGCGGGGCGCCAGTCGGTGCATTGTTGCCCGACGGCAGGCGCTTCGATCTCTCGCTGCCATTTCACTATCCCTTTACCCAGATACTCGATGAGGCACCGAGCAAGAGCGGACCATAGAAATCAGTCCCTCTTGATCATTTGGAAAACGATGCGGAGAATTGGGTGGGCTGCCCGGATCGATCGGGCCCAATGAGTACCGGTGGCCATCGACGATCGGTCCGCCGCCGTGTAGCAAATGGTCGATCTTCTCTGCAGCGCGGAGACCGAAGCGCTCTCACGGCGCAAGGAGGTGTCCTTCTCGCTGCCGATCTATCCGAGCGGAATTGGAGCCCTGCTCGTAGCGGGTATACCGTGGCAGCTGGAGTAACTGGTCGCACACAACTCAGCGTATGCTTGAGACCAGAGGAATATCCATGAGCATTGGACTGATTGCACTTCTCGATGAAGTCGCGGCGATCGCGAAGGTGGCAGCAGCATCTCTTGACGATGTGGCTAGCCAGGCTGCCAAGGCGGGAGCGAAGGCGGCTGGTGTGGTGATCGACGATGCAGCAGTCACTCCGCGTTACGTTGTTGGATTCGCTGCCGAACGCGAACTGCCGATCGTAGGCAAGATCGCGGCGGGGTCTCTCCGCAACAAGCTCCTGATCCTCCTGCCCGCCGCTTTAGTCCTCAGTTACTTCCTCCCTTGGACGATCACACCGCTACTCATGTTGGGAGGAGCTTATCTTTGTTACGAGGGCGTGGAGAAGGTCTTCGAAGCCGTGGCGCCCTCTCATGCGCACGCGCACGAAGCGCAGCTGGGAACAGTCACCTTGAACCCGCAGACGCTCGAGGACGAGAAGGTCGCTGGGGCTATCAAGACAGACTTCATCCTGTCAGCAGAGATCATGGCGATCACGCTGGCGGCTGTTCCCGCGGGTAGCATGTTGATGCAGGCATTCGTGTTGGCGCTTGTCGGTATCGGTATCACCGTTGCGGTCTATGGAGTGGTTGCTCTGATCGTAAAGGCCGACGATGCTGGCGTTGCTCTTGCACGCAACAACCGGGGCTCGGTCATTGGCGATCTGAGCCGGGGACTCGGACACGCCCTCGTTCTCGGTATGCCCGTCGTCCTGATAGTTCTGACCGCCGTAGGTACGGCGGCCATGATCTGGGTTGGCGGCGGGATAATCGTGCATGGTCTGGAGGCATATGGCCTGCCGTCAGTCAGCCGGGCCATTCATGCGGCCGCCGACGCAGCAGCCCGTGCGCTGCCGTCGGCTGCTGGAGCGGCCGAATGGACGGTTACTGCAGCCGGTTCCGGGTTGGTTGGACTGCTAGTCGGCGCGGCGGCAATCCCGGTGCTTGCGTTCGTTCTTGCACCGACATGGGCCCTAATCAAAAGTTCCCTGCGAGGGCAGACAGAAAGATCGCTCCAAAGACGAAAGGGCGGTCGAGAAATTGGTAACCATTAACGAACTCGCCCCCATAGTCGCTGAATGAACGCAACTATCAATGCCGTCATCCACCCGAAGATGATCGTGCCATTTATCGCCTCGAAAGTTGCGAGCAGACGCCATTCCTTGTCAAGAACAATATCCCCGTATCCAAGAGTAGTGAACGTAACAATAGAGAAGTAGAGAGATTCTTCAAAACTTGGTAAAGCTACCTGAACATAATAAAAAGTGGCCCAGATGAAGACATTCACAACAATAGGTATAATCAGGAACCCAATCCAAATTACCACTCCAATGGTGGGGTAGCGAACCATGGCCATGGGCCGGTGTTCTGCTAGCCACCTGAAAGCATGCAGTCCAAAAGACATGAAAAGCGCTTGAATCACGACGGTAGCCGAAATAAGCGCGAAAGCGAAACTGAGCGTGACGAGCATAATTTGATAAAACTCCCTGGATTTCGGTCCCACAATTCAATGAAAAACTTCGCCCAAGCTCATTTGATGGCCGATGAAAGCGATTCCCAAGCGATCAAGGAAATCGCCGACCTGGATCGAAAGCAACGTCGCTCATATCACGTCTGGCGACGTTGAAGGCGAGCCGATCAAAGGTGATAGCTCTTTGTGCGGCGAACGACTAAGAGTGCCGAAGCCTGGCTCGAGTAACGAACCCAACCGATGGTTGATGCGACGCCTGAAGGAAGAAGCCCTACCCGCGGCAGGCCGTGATGAGACTGATAGTCATTTCGTACCGGGCAGTATTTTCAAAGTAGTTCGGGAGTTTGCGCTTGACCGGTTTGTCATTGCTGCGCTTTTCTGCTGGTCGAGGGGGGTTGGAGAGCACAATGGGCCGCGGAACGCCCCGCCCGGTTGAAGACAGCCGTCAAATGGATACCGACCCTCAACGAATCAGCATCTCTACAGCCGAGCCTCGGGCACTGGCCGGTCGCGGTTTCCCGCGCATGGTCCTGAGTTGGCTTGCCCAGGTTCTCACTGGTCGCGCTACCCGCGCACGGTCCGACTACCCGCGCACGGTATCGACGGCTATCGAGGATCCGGCGTCGACCAGGCTGGGCCAATTCTTCGGCCCGGCAGCCAACGCGCATCCGGGCCTCTCCGGCTTCAGCCTCTTGAGCCACGGGCGTGAGGCCTTCATCGTCCGGCTGGCGCTTGCCGACTTAGCCGAGCGAAGCCTCGACATGCAGTACTACGTCTGGGACGGCGATACTACCGGCCGGATCATCGTCGATCGGGTGATGAAGGCGGCCGATCGCGGGGTCAGGGTGCGGCTCCTCGTCGACGATCCCTACTACAAGGCCAGCGACCCCGTCAAAGCCGCCCTCGATGCCCATCCCAACGTCGAGATCCGTCTGTTCAACCCGCTCACCAACCGGAACTGGTCGGCGCTTGACTTCATTGTCGACTTCGGCCGAGTCAACCGCCGCATGCACAACAAGTTGATGGTTGCTGACAATGCTGCGGCGATCGTCGGCGGCCGCAATATCGGTGACATCTATTATGGCGTGAACACCACCGCCAATTATCGCGATCTGGATGTGTTGGCGGTTGGACCTGTCGTTCGTGACTTGTCGGGGGTATTCGACCGGTACTGGAACAGCCCCTCGACCGTGCCGATCGCGGCCATCGTCGATCGCGCCTATGGCGCTACCGATCTCGATGCCATCCTGATTCGCTTGCGTGAAGCAATCGCCTCGGCTGACTACCCTTATCCGATCGATCAGGACCTGGACGAGCTGGCGGTCCGGGGCGCCGAAATTCGCGATAATCTTGTATGGGCACGCGGCCAAGTCATCGCCGATGACCCGGAAACCATCGCACGCGGCAAGGAGAGCGTCGACGTGGTCGAGTTCATCCGCGGGCGGGTCGCCCAGCTGAAAGAGGAGCTGCTCGTCGAATCGCCCTATTTCGTCCTGCCCGCTGGGGCGCAGGCAACCGTCAAAGTGCTCAATGAGCGCAATGTCCGGGTGCGCGTGCTGACCAATTCGCTCGCTTCGAATGACATGCTGCCGGCGCATTCAGGCTATGCCAAGACCCGTAGGCGGCTTCTCGAGAACGGCATGGAGCTATACGAGCTGCGCCCGGATACCGACGCCTTCCGGCCAGGCTGGTCGCTCCGTTCCGGGCGGTCGCGAGCAGCCTTGCATACCAAGGCCATGGCCTTCGACGGCGAAGCCGTGTTCATCGGCAGCTTCAACCTCGACCCGCGCTCCGCCGTGATCAATACCGAAGCCGGCCTCTATATCGAGAGCCCGGAGCTTGCCGAAAGGCTGATGGCCTACATGGCCACCGGCGTCGTGCCCGCCAACAGCTACCGCGTCCTCCTCGACCCGAATGGCGGGATCGTCTGGGAGACGGTGAGGGGCGACCAAAGGGTGCACTATCGGGACGACCCGGAAACCGGCTTCCGCCGGCGCTTCCTCGCCGCCCTGTTGAAGCTCCTCCCCATCGACTCGCAGCTCTGAACAGCGCCGGCGGTCTGTATCCATTGCCGATACGAACCGCCGCGCGCGAGCAAGTCGCTCAGGGCGCGTCAATCGAGCGGGAGGGTGCGACGGAATTCGAGCAATTCCTCGCAGCCTCCGCTCAAGCGCGGAAATTGTCTAGCACATCCGCCACGGTCGTGAAGCGATTGATGCCCCCCAGTTTGCTGTCCACGCCCACATCCCGCAGCCGATCGCGCACGGTGGAACGCGCTTCAACGGCCTGGAACCGGGTGCCAGCCGCCGCGAGTTCGTCGGCGAGACCGCCCAGCGTGTGGGCGCTTTGCAGATCCACGCGCGGCGCGGCGGACAGATCCAGCACGACCAGCCCGGGTGGCGTTGGTTCGGCGCGCACACGGTCGAGGATCGTCTCGCACACATGATCCACGTTGAAATAAATGAGAGAGGATTCGGGACGAACGATAAGGACGCCGGGGATCAACTCATTTTCCGGATGCCGCTCGTGATCGGAAAAGCGCCGCGTGCCGGGAATGCGCCCGAGAAAGGCCACGTGCGGACGCGAAGCGGCGCGCAATAATTGGACGAGCGAGATAATGGCGCCGATCAGCACGCCCCGGAGCAGGCCAGAAGTGAGCACGCCGAGCAACGAAGCCATCGCGACGACGAATTCCGGCCGGTCGCCGCGCCACAGCTCCTTGAGCGTCGAAAGTTTGAACAGCCCCGCGACCGCGACCAACACCACCGCCGCCAGCACGGGTTGCGGCAGAGTGCGCAGCAGCCCTGAAAGGAAAAGCACCACCACCAGGACGATTCCCGCCGCGAACGCGCCAGACAGAGGCGTACGCGCGCCGCCGCCTTCATTGACCACGGATTGCGACATGCCTCCGCTGATGGGATAGCCGCGGCCCAGCCCGGCGGCGAGGTTCGCAGCCGCGAGCGCAAGAAATTCCTGGTTTGCGTCGAGCCGTCCGCCGTGCCGGGCGCTGAACATCCGACCGATGGCGGCGGTCTCCACCGCTCCGAGCATGAAGCATGCAAGGGCCAGTGGCAGCAGTTGATTCAAGTCGGCCCATTGAATGGCCGGCAGCCCGATCACCGGCAGTCCCTGCGGCACTGGGCCGAGCAGTTTTACTCCGCGTGTTTCCAGTCCAAAAAGCGACGCGGCAACGATGCCGCCGATGACGACGAAGAGCGCCACCGGTTTGTTCTTCAGGAACACTTTGCCGAAGACCAGCACTGCCAATGCGGCACCTCCGATAGTCAGCGACGCGGGATTTGTTTCGTGAAGGTGCTTCAGGAAGTGGCCGCTGTTCTCCCAAAAGCTCCCGTGAGCGCCATGGAAGCCCAAGAGCTTCGGCAATTGCGTGCTCGCGAGGAACAGCGCCACACCGCACTTGAATCCGGTCATGACGCTTTCCGAAATGAAATTCACGATGGCCCCGGCTTTCGCCAGCCAGCCCAGGAACGCAATCAACGCCACCAGTAGCGCCGTGGCCGCAGCGAGCGCGCCAAAGCGCGTCGTGTCACCATTGGCAATTTCCCCAAGCGAAGCGCCGATCAGCAGCGAGATGGCGGACGTGACCGTAATGACTGTGTGACGCGAACTGCAAAACAGCCAAAAAACCAGCCCGCCAAACAGGCAGGCATAGAGGCCGGCTTCGGGAGGCAGGTTGGCCAGGGAAGCGTCGCCCAAGCCTGCGGGCAGCAGATACGCCGCGAGCGTGATGCCCGCGACGATGTCTCCTCGCAACCAACTCCGGTCATAGGCACGCAGCCATCCCAGGGCCGGGAGCCAATGCGCCAGGCCTGTGGGTGGTTGGGAGATTGATTCCGTGGTCATGGTTTTACCTCTGATGGCACTTGCCCATCAGAACTGATGTCCCAACTCCATGTAAAACAGGTTCCCTCTCGGGCGCGGAATAAAACGGCACGTCGCCGAACTGCATCACGGAGTTGAACCGCCCGGCCAGGACTAGCCTACCTGATTTGGTCACGGATATCGACCCGTTACCGGAACGCCATCATCTTCGGAGACAACGAGTGATTCGCCAGCCCACCAACCATGCTTCATCCGCGATAGCCGGCCTGGGCTGCCGCGCCTGGCGGGCCCCCAATCCGAACTTTGGATCTGTGGCTCCTACCCCATCCCGACCTGCGCCATTCGACGCGCAAGAGCCGGATCGGGGCCGATTGTCCTCTCAGTTGCGAGCCCACGGGCCGAACGCAGCATCAGAGGAGGTTGGCGTGACCTCAAATGTGCCTTGCAGTCGGCTCCTGTCGGCAAGTGCAGTCGATACGGCATCGCCACCAGAGCTGGCGACTAAGTGGCAAGAACCGCCGGGCGATCGGTTGGAGCATGGGACCGCCTGTTTTGTAAAAATCCTATGCTCGGTTGAGCCCCGTGGCCTTCCGGAGGGAGTGGAAGTCGCTTTTGAGACAGCGCGAATGCCATTTTTGCATGCTCTCGGGCGAGAGAGCCCCGGCCTCAGGCCGCGCTGACGCTCTCGCCGCCATCACAATAACAGACCATCAGTCGGCAGTGCCGTTCACCGGCATGCGGCGGCCGCCTTCAACGCCTTCTCAGCCGCTTGCTTGCTCCTGTGGCCGATCTTGCCGATCTCGATCAGCGACTTCCCATCCGGCTTGCTTGAGACCACCTCGCATTTATGGGTGCTCGCGCTCTTGGCGACCCAATACTCAGTGGCGGCAAAGGCCGGCAGGCTGAAAAGCGAAAGCGTGGCAAGTGCTATGACGGTGCGGCGAAACATTATCGTGCTCCTTGGTTGCGAGGCCATCTACCGGCCTCAAGGAATACGCTGTCACATCCCGCCTTACCGGACTTCGGCGGTAGCCTTACCGTTTGGCAAGGATTGGTGCTACCGGAAATTGCTGGCACCTCACACGGGCATCCATTTGACCCACGTCAAGCGGTTGCCCCGGCCTACCTTCACACACGCGGCGGTCCGCGCCGATGGCATAGCCTCAAGGCAATCACCGGCGGCGCTGCCGAGAAAGCCTCCCAAGATCGACATGCTGATGCCATTCCACGCTGTTACTTGTGGCACTGCTGACAGGCATGAGAACAGGAGAAACTCGGGCGGCAATTCAGATTAAGGTGAGTACGATGCGGAGCATTTTTATCGTGGCGTGTCTGGTCGGGCTCCTGCCCACCGCTGCTTATGCCGCCAATCCCCGTGGCGTGTGGTCGGCGGGCGAGGGGCGTATCCACGTGAAGATCGATCCTTGTGGCGAGGTCCTGTGCGGTAAGATCGTCTGGGTCGCCGAAGCTGAGGCCAAGGAGGCGAGCCGCAAGGGCCGGCAGCCGTTCATTGGGGTTCGGCTCCTGTCCGACCTCAAGCCCTCAACCGACCGCAGCGATCAGTGGGAGGGCAATGTGTATAACCTCCAGGATGGCCGCACCTACAAGGTTTACCTGAGGCCCAATAACAAGGTGATGGAAGTGGAAGGCTGTCTTCTGATGTTTTGTCGAACCCAGATGTGGCCGCGTGCCAAGAAGATGGGCGAAGACGTGAGGGCGGCCCAGTGATCGACAGTCGGCTGGCCCGGACTTCGGAGGCCATTACATAGTGGCCGAAGTTGGTCATTAAGATTTCGGATGGCCTTGACGTCATTGGTCGTCATCGAGCCCTGCGAAATCCGAGGGCCCAGCCATCAAAGAGGCGACGGACTATTCCGATTCGACGGGGACGAGCAACCCCTGAAATCGCGGCAAACCGTGGAGCGGTTTCAGGTCGGGGTCGGTCGCCGTCCATCCCTGGTCCGCGGGCGGGATGACGGGGTGGACCGTTTCGAGAAGGTCGAGCGCCCGCTCGAGATCGCCGATCCTGGAATAGGCGCAGGCCGCGTTGAACAGAATTGCGGGATCCTCGCGACCGGCTGTCAGTGCCATCTGAATGTAATGCCGCGAACGAACCTTCTCGCCCAACGCCGCCAACGCCATGGCCGCATGGATGGCCGCGACCGCATTCTCCGGACGCGACGCGAGTTCACGTTCTGCCCGCTCCAAACATCGACGGCCTGCTTTGGCCGCAGCGTCCTCCTGCCCCAGAAGCTCATAGGCGCTTTGCACGAGCCCGACGGATTTGTAGTCGGTCGGTCGCACCTCAGCTGCACGTTCGAACAATTCGACTGCTCTCTTGAACCGGCCGACCGCCCGACATAATCGACCATAGAAATAATTGGCCTCGTACAGGTTGGGGTCGATCTCCAGCGCTTTCCGATATTCCGCTTCAGCCTCCGCCGGTCTCTGGGCGCCCCAGAAGGCCAGCCCCCGAGAAGCATGAGCCGTAGCAAGATTGGGGTCGAGCGCAAGAGCGCGCGCGCTATTCTCCAGCATGCTTGCGATCGTTGTCTGATCTTTTCGGATGAGAAACAGATAGGAATCGCTGTCGGCTATTCCGGCGTAGGCAGCTGCGAAGGACGGATCCAGCTCAACAGCTTTTACGAACATCTCCCGCGCCATCGGATAGTAGCGGGGGAAATGCATGTTCAGCAACTCGCGGCCGCGCAGACAGAAGGTATAGGCTTCGATATTTCCGGTTGGTGTGGCCTTGATGGCCGATGTCTCTGCCGGGAGCAGCCTGACTTTCAGAGCATCCACGATCTTCAAGGTAATCTCATCCTGAAGCGTGAAAACGTCGCTCAGGTCGCCGTCATACCGCTCGGCCCAGATGTGTCCGCCAGTCGTCCCATCGATCAATTGTGCGTTGATCCGGATCCTGTGCCCCGCCTTCCGAACGCTCCCCTCGAGCAAGTACGACACCCCCAACTCCTTGGCGATCCGCGGGAGGTGCACGGCCTTGCCCTTATAGGTGAAGACCGTATTGCGACCGAGAACGAACAGACCCGAGACTTTAGCAAGGTCGGTGATGATGTCCTCGGTGATCCCGTCACTGAAATATTCCTGCTCAGGGTCATTGCTCATATTGGAGAATGGCAGAACTGCCACCGACGGCTTGCTCGATCGGCCAAGCGGCATGATCGGGCCAGAGGCCGACGAGGGAGTTGTAGCCGGCGGCAGCGACCAGTTCACCAGGTAGACACGAACAGGCTGACCGATGTTCTTGACGATCTGCTCGCCCTGATCGATGAACTCCACTTCGAGTCTGTTCCCAACCTGATCGCGGACGATCGCTGAGCAGGCGATGTCACCGGGTCCAGCCAAACCTTCGAGTCGCGCCGCTAAATTGACTCCGTCACCATAGAAGTCGTCGCCATCGATGATGATGTCGCCGAGATTGATGCCGATACGAAACCTGATATGTCGGTCTTCCGGCACCGCCGTATTGCGGTCGGCCATGCCGCGCTGAATTTTCACGGCGCACCGAGCGGCATTCAGCACGCTGCTGAACTCGACCATGAAGCCGTCGCCCATCACTTTGAATATCCGACCTCCAAAGCTGATGATTGTCGGGTCGAAAAACTCGCGGCGGTGCTGTTTCAGGGCGTTCAACGTGCCTTCTTCATTGGCCTCCATAAGGCGGCTGTAGCCAACCACGTCCGCCGCGAGTATTGCCGCAAGCCGACGCTCGATCGCCGCATCCTGCGGTTCGGTATCCGCGGCATGTCGCATGTCAAGCCCCGCTCCGGAAATAGCTGAAATTCCAATGATGACGCGGCGTGCCCCGACGCCGCGTCACAGTTTCAGGTCAACTAAGGCTTCAATATGGCCAATTGCGACGACTACTGGTCTTCTTCCATCGCGCTGTCAGAACCGGACCGCTGGAGGTCTCGCTGGTCTGAAGCCGGCCGCCGCTCAGCAGCATGTATGACGAGCAGATCTCACTTCTGATGCGGCGTGCCGATATACGGAAACTCCTTGAGAATGTCGGTGTGCGGCTTCAAACCGCTGGGAGGGCATTCGCTCTTGGTCAGGAACGCTAGGCGGTAATCGATCACGTCGTCAGTGAAGACGCGGCCGTTGGGATATTTCGCAGGCTTCGACGGATCGAAACTCAGCACGTCGGGCAGTGTGCGCTCCCTGCCGATCTCGGCAATCGCTTCTTCGCGCGAGTAGTTTCCAGTGTGGCCCATCAAATGCACGAACTGATCGAGCCAACGCTTGCGATCGTTCACCGGCTCGCTGGCGTTGTATTCTAGCTTCGTGTCGTCGGTGTTGAAAAAGCTGCTGACACTCGGATGGCCCGCGCGGTCGACGTGGACTAGCTTGCCGTCCTGCCGCACGCTGCATCGTCCCCAGATGTGCAATTCGGGCTTCGGGGCCAGTTCGCTCGTCGGCAGCTCGACCACCATCGAGAAAACGTTGGCTTCGGTGTTCGAATCCACGCCAGTCCACGGCGACTTGCTGGTCAGGTGAGGCTCGGTAAAATTCCGTTTGCCACTGATGTCGAACAGATTCTTGATGCCGTCGAAATCGAAAAAGAAAGCGTCGCTGCGACTGCCGGCGAAGAATGTGTAGTCGCCCGCCTTGACGAGGTTGGGCTTGGGGCCGAATGAGACTTCTGCATCGGCGACTATCTTTTTCCCGACCGCTTCGGCCGAGCGCGATTCCGCGCCCTTTGCCAGAAACACGTTGAAAGTCTGCTTTCCGTTTTGCGGCTTCGAAAACACGAAGCTAAGCGCGATGTCCGTCAGCAAATCAGCGTCGCTGTCGATGTTGATCCGGTAGATGGCGTCGGGATGGAGCGCGTCGGCATTTGGATTTGCATTGAGGATGATCACGGTTCGCGATGGATCAGTGGGTGACTGGAATGCGTAGAGATCGCACAGGTCGAGTCTTTGATCGCCGAGCGGCGGGCCGAGGCTTAGGCCCGTAAAGTGGTTCGACATTTTTTCCTCCGTTTGAAATCGCGAGTGGGAGCTGTCGTTCGGTAGGATAATACCAAGCGGTAGATTGGATGTCGCTCCGCCATTTGGAACCCGGAAGTGGCTGCGACTAATGCGGATTGTCACTTGATAGGTGGAGCGGACTTCGACTCCAAAGCCTTCCATTATCGAAACATTACAATAATTTCGCCGTCTGCGTTTAAACGCTTCGAGCGATGCGCAAGGTTATTTTACTTCGCCGGCGGCCTGTTCGATAAGGGCCGCGACGGCTTTCGGGTTGGAGACATAAATAGCGTGACTGCCAGGCACCTCGACGACGGTGGCGCCGGCTCTTTTCGCCATGAATTGCTGTGCCGGATACGGGATCATCCTGTCGTCGCGAACTTGCAGATACCAGCTGGGCTTGGACTTCCAAGCCGGTTCTGTGACAACGCCGCCAAGTGCCTCGACACCCCACGGTACCTGGGAGTCGGCCATGAAGGCGGCGGTCTCCGGATCGACGTCGCCGGCAAAGGAGTTGCGGAATTTGGCCTTGTCGAGAAACAAATAGCCATCCTTGGGCGGCAGGATTGGCGGCACAGGCGCGCCGGGCGGCGGATTCGCGATCAGCGTATTGACGGACTCACCCTTGTCCGGAGCAAACGCGGTTATGTACACCAATCCGGCAACCTTCGGGTCAGTCCCCGCCTCGGTGATGACAACCCCGCCATAGGAGTGTCCGACCAGGATCACGGTGCCGGGCTGGGCATCGATGATCGATTTGGTGGCGCGTGCGTCCCCCGCCAAGGAGATTGTCGGATTCTGCACGACGCTGACATTGAAGCCGCTCTTCTTCAGGATGTCATAGACACCCCTCCAGCCGGCACCGTCAACGAAGCCTCCATGGACAAGAACGATATTGTTCACGCTGGCATTGTTCATTCTGCCTCCTCTACCTGTTTGATCCGAACGGACCTTTGTGGCTCGCGGCGCGGCGCTGATTCATCGCGCGATGGGCCGCATCTGATCCATCGTGAAAGGTGCCGAACCATTTGTCGAGCGGCACGGTGCCGTCGGCATAATTGCACTCGAAATAGCGGTGGTGGAGATAGTGGGCATAGGATTCGGTGTCGAAGCAAGCATCATCGCCGACGACGACCCGATCGAAACCGGTATGGCCTGGGGCGGGCGACAATCCGGCGTGGAGGATGTGATAGAGCGCATGCAGCGGGTGCGATGGAACGATCCAGTGGAGGATGATGCCCGAGAAGTAGAGCAGGTGCTCGACCGGGTGCATGGCGAGGCCCGACCATGGGCCGGGATTGACATTGTGGTGATGCAGCTTGTGCACCGCGTGATAGAGCGGCGGCCAATGGATGAGGCGGTGCACGGCATAGAAATGCAGTTCGCGGAACAGCGGAATGAGCAGCAGCAGGACTACGAAATAGATCGGATGCTGAGCAATGCCGACGAAGGGGACATAGCCATTGGCAAAGAGCCAGAGCGTCAGAACTTCATAGGCGGTCCAGATCGGCAGTGCGCTGCCCAAGCTCCAGATCATGTTGTCGATGGTCTGGTTGCCGAACAGGAAGCGGGGGCTCGCGGTATCGAGCCATTTGGCATTATATTTGAACCGGGTGCCTTGGGCCTTGCGTATGTAGAGGCGGAGGTGGAAGGCGCCGAAGAACAGGAACAGCAAGGCGAAATTGCGCGCGAAGATGAAGAGAATCCAACCTGCCGAGAAGGATCGCATCTGCTCGAGCGAGGGGGTGGCGAAGAGCCAGACGAGGACGGCGAGGACCGCGTAGAAACTATTCCACGGCCACAAATAGCCAGGATAACCGAATAGCCATTTCACCACGCCGGCCGGGTTGGCTGGCCAGACGAAAACCGGCGGATATTCGATCAGTTTGGAAGGGCGCCAGAAGCCTCTGCTGTCGCGTGTGCCATAGGCCGCATCATCCATCGCGCGCTGCTCCTTCGAGGTCCCGGTCTTTGCAGTCCCGGTTTTTGTAGTCCGTTGTCAATCGGGCGGTCCCATGATAGTCTTTGACCGCATTTTACATCGTGGATTGAAGAAATGAACGGGTGTCTGGTACCTGTTTTCGACGACAGCCATAGGTCTCTCGTCTTCTACTATTAAGCAAGGATCGCGCGTGGATTGAACCATCCGCGTGGCCCGGACGGGCAAGCGATCGCAACATCATCATTCTGCGAAAATGATCGTTCTGCCGATCCGCTGGTCGACCGGCGGACCGGACCGAGGCACCCGTGCTTTGCGGGTCTTCGGGTTTGTCAACGGGAGGAAGCTGACATGAACGGAAAGTCGCTCAGGATCGTCGGCCACGCGCTCGTCATCGCGGCGGCGCTGTTCGCTGCACCCTTTGCTGCCGCGCAGGAAAAGAAGGCCTCCGACGTTCGGATCGTCTTCGTCACCCACGGCCAGGCCACCGACACCTATTGGTCGGCCGTCAAGAACGGCATGCTGGATGGCCAGAAAATCATGGGCTCGAAAGTCGAGTATTACGCCCCCGATGTGTGGGACGTGGTCAAGATGGGCAAGCTGATCGATACGGCGATCGCGTCGAAGCCCGACGGGCTGGTGGTGACCATCGTCGACATGCAGGCGATCGGCTCGCGGGTGAAAAAGGCAGTGGATGCCGGGATCCCGGTGATCGTCATCGATACCGGCGAGGAGGAGACACCCAAGGTCGGGGCCAAGTTCTATGTCGGGCCGGGCTCATACGAGGAAACCGGGCGGCAGGCGGCCCAATGGCTGCGCCGCGAAGGCGTCACTCATGGCGTCTGCATCAACCATGAGGTGGGCAATGCCGGCAATGATGCGGCCTGCGTCGGGTTCGAAAAGGGAATGGAGGGCAAGTCCGACGTGCTGGCGGTGACGATGGATCCGACCGAGGTTCAGACCCGCGTCGAGGCCTATTTCGCATCGCATCACGACACCAACGGCGCTTTCGCGCTTGGCGCCTCGTCCGGCATGCCGACGCTCGCCGCGCTCGAGCAGCGGCGCCTTACCGACAAGGTAAAGTTCGGCACTTTCGGCCTGACGCCGGAAATCCTGCAGGCGCTAATCGACGGCAAAATGGCGTTCGCCATCGATGTTCAGCAATATCTGCTGGGATATCTGCCGGTCGTGTTCCTGACCATGAACAGTCTCTACCAGACCATGCCGACGGCCAATGTCTATACCGGGCCGTCGTTCATCACCGGCAAGGAAGCGGCCCAGGTGCTCGAGCTCAGCAAGCGCGGCATCCGCTGACTTCGGGTCGCTTCGCGATCACAGGCAAAGTTTACAAGACGGATAGGCATGACCAAGCTGAAAGTCGTGGTTGCCGGCGGCGGGCTGATCGCCCAGGTCGAGCACATCCCCAATCTCCTGTTCCTGCGCGACAAATTCGAGCTCCTGGCGGTCGCCGATCCATCGCCGGCCACCCGGGAGCACATTGCCCGCCAGTTCGGCATTCGAACTGTGGCCAGCACCGATGAACTGTGGTCGCTCGGCGCCGCCGCCATGATTGTCGCTGCACCCGATGCCTATCATCATCAACTCACGGCGGAGGCGCTTGGCCGCGGTCTGCATGTTCTGTGCGAGAAGCCTCTGGCGCTGTCGGTGGTGGAGATCGATCAGCTGATCCGCCGGCGCGACGCAGTGGGGCGAATCCTGCAGGTCGGCTACATGAAGCGGTGGGACCCAAGCTACGAGATGCTCCTGGAAGAAGTGCGGGGGCTGGGCGACCGGCTTCGCTATGTCGCCGTCGAGGTCAATGATCCCGACTCCTGGCCGTTCGTGGCGCATCAGGCTTACCTGCGCGCCGGCGACCTGGCCGAGGAGGTGAAGGCGGAAACCAGGCGCCAGCTTGTCGAACAGGCTTCAAAAGCGGTCGGCGTTCAGCTCGGCAGCGACGACGTCTATGCCTATGTCGATTCCTTCTCGTCGAGCATGATCCATGATCTGAACCTGGTGAACGGACTCTTCGACTGCATGGGCATCGAAACCCGCCAGGCGTTGAGCGCTCACATCTTCATGAAGGGGCGCGGCACGAGCGCCGTTCTCGCCCTCAACGGATCGCAGGCCTTGTGCCACCTGTCTCATGTCGTGGTACCAAAGCTCGCCGACTACAATGAGCGGATCTCGCTGTTGTTCGACGACAGGCGCTTCGAGCTGATCTTTCCCTCGCCCTATTTGCACAACTTGCAGACGCGGCTGATCAGCTACAGTTCTGACGGCATGAAGCTTGTTGCATCCGAGCACCGCCACGGCTTTGCCGAAGCTTTCGTAGCCGAGCTCGAAGGGTTCTGGAATTCCATCGTGAATGGTGCTCCAGTGCGCAATCCGCCGGAGGAGGCGCGGCTCGACATGGAGCTGGTGCAGCGATTTATGCTTCTGGCGCTTGAAGCGCGACGGCCGCCCGGCGTCAGGGAGCACATGTCATGACCGAGCCGGTCATTCCGCGCCGGCTGTCGATCATCCGGAAGGGTGGAGCAAGCGACGAGCGCAGCCAATCCGTGCCGCTGGCGTCGCGCCTTATCCAGCGGCCTGAGCTTGGGGCGCTGGCCGGCACCGTTCTGGTGCTCCTGTTCTTTGCCGTCGTGGCCGGCAACAGTGGCATGTTCGGCAGTCAGGGCGTCCTGAACTTCCTCGAAGTGTCGGCCGAGCTTGGCATTCTGGCAGTGGCGATTTCCATCCTGATGATCGGCGGCGAGTTCGACCTGTCGATTGGTTCGATGATCGCCTTTGCCGGCATTTTCATGGGGTTGTGCGTCACGCTGTTCGGGCTTCCCCTGTGGCTCGCCATACTTCTGACCTTCGCGGTTGCGGCGCTGGTCGGCTGCATGAATGGCTATCTGCTGGTGCGCACCGGCCTGCCCTCCTTCATCGTGACGCTGGCATCCATGTATCTGCTGCGCGGCGCCTCTCTCGTCATGGCGCGTGGCTTCACCGGCCGCACCCAGATCCCGAACATTACCGAAGGCGCGCAGGACGGTTTCATCGTCCAGCTTTTCGCCGGCAAGGTCGGTCAGAACCTGTTTGTCTGGCTTGCCCATCACGGCTACATCGAGGCCGACAACAAAGGGATGCCGATGGCCGAGGGCATTCCGATGTCTCTGATCTGGTGGATCGTGCTGGTGGCGGCAGGAACCTGGCTGCTGCTCCGATCGACCTTCGGCAACTGGATCTTCGCGGTGGGCGGCAACCAGGCCGCCGCCCGCAATTGCGGCGTGCCGGTAAACCGGGTGAAGATCATTCTGTTCGTCATCTCCGCCTGCACCGCGACGCTTCTTGCCGTCATTCAGGTGCTGGAAGCGGGTTCGGCCGATACGTTGCGCGGATTGCAGAAGGAATTCGAGGCGATCATCGCCTCGGTGATCGGCGGCAACCTGCTCACCGGCGGCTACGGCTCGGTGATCGGCGGCATGTTCGGCGCGCTGATCTTCGGCACGGTCTCGACGGGGATCTTCTACACCGGCGTCGACACCGACTGGTTCCGCATCTTTCTTGGCGCAATGATCATCGTCGCCGTGCTGTTCAACGACTTCATCCGTCGCCGGGTCACCCGAAGCCAATAGCCCGCCATGAGCGAAACGACATCCCTTCTCGAACTCCGATCGGTGAGCAAGCGCTTTGGCTCGACCATAGCGCTCAAGGATGTTTCGCTGAGCGTGCAGGCTGGCGAGATCCACTGCCTGCTCGGCGACAATGGGGCAGGCAAATCGACGCTGATCAAGATCCTTTCGGGCGTGTACCGCGCCGACAGCGGTACGATGCTGGTGGAGGGCGAGGAAACGATCTTTGCCTCCCCGCGCGCGGCCCGCGACCGCGGCATCGCCACGGTATTCCAGGATCTCGCCATGGCACCGCTGATGAGCGTCAGCCGCAACTTCTTCCTCGGCCGCGAGCCGGTGAAGAACCGCTGGCCCCGCCTTTCCTTCGATGTCGAACGCGCAGCGCATGTGACGCGGCAGGAAATGATCCGCCTCGGTATCGATGTGCGCGATCCAAACCAGCTCGTCGGGACATTGTCGGGCGGCGAGCGGCAATGCGTGGCGATCGCACGCGCGCTCTATTTCGGGGCCAAGGTGCTCATTCTCGATGAACCGACCTCGGCATTGGGCGTTCACCAGGCATCGAAGGTTTTGCGCTTCATCGCCCAGGCGAAGTCCGGCGGGGTCGGGGTGATCCTCATCACCCACAACATCAATCACGCCTATCCGGTGGCCGACGTCTTCACCCTGCTCAATCGAGGACGGAGTCTTGGCACGTTCCGAAAGGGCGAGATTTCCCACGAGGACGTGCTGAGCGCCATGGCAGGCGGCGAAGCGCTCTCTCTTTAGACGGCGCTCTGGCATTGGGGCCTGCACGCGCGGCCGACCTGCCGACCCCGCCGCATGCACTCAAGGAATGTTCGTCGCCTGGCTATCCGCTGGAGGCGGCATGGACGCGGTCACGCCGCCACGAATTCGAATTTCTTGAGCCATTGCGGCGTCTTGATTTGCGGTCTCGAGAACCCGGAGAAGATACCGAAATCGAAGCCGCCCCTGACGGTGACCTTGGTGTTCTTCATCCCGGCCTTCTGGACCAGAGCATAGAGCTTGGCGGCATTTTCAGGGGCGAGCCTGACGCAGCCATGCGAGACCGCGCTGCCCAGCCGCTGGGTGTGGGGGCTGCCATGGATGGCATGGCCGCTGCGGGTGAAGAAGATCGCATGCGGCATCGGCGCATCGTCCCACTCCTTCGAGAAGTGGTCGGCCTCCATGCGGAATGGAGCGTACGAGCCGCTCGGCGTCGAATAACCGGACGCCCCGGTCGAGACGAGCCAGACATATTTCTCGACGCCGTCGACCGAGACGGTCATCTTCTGGCTTATCTTGTTGATGGAAATCTGGACGTTTGATGCCGCTGCAAACCCCGTCCCCGATATGAGCGCAGCCAGAAAAATGGCCGCAAACCACCATTTCAAGCGCAACATGGACCCCTCCAGATCGCCCGAACTTCACTAGCCGCCGCCAAGCCCATTCTATCCTAACGGCAGAACGCGTCCATCGATGATTGGGTGATGGCCCACATTCCAGGGCAAAAGAATCAGGAAAGTGACCACACTTACTGCATGTATTTCTGTCACACCTGCAATTTGATCGAATTGCGCGCCCTTCGGGTTTGCAGCCACCTGCACCGGACCCACCCATCTTGCGGCTGCCAATCGTTTGTTCGAAGATTGGGTATGGTCGTCAAATTTCGCACAGACTGGTTCAGCCAGGAACGCATCGTGTTCTTGCTGGCGGCGATCCTGTTTCTCGTCGCCTCCTTCAGCCTCAAGGGCTTCTTCACGCCGGACAATCTGGTCGCCATCGTCCGTTCGGTGAGCGTGCTCGGCATCCTTGCCGTCGGCATGGCGATCGTCGTCATCGGACGCGGGATCGATCTGTCTGCGGTGGCGATCATGGCGATGTCCGTTGCCTGGTATCTCGAGCTCCTGAACACCGGAACTGCCGGACCGACCGCACTTGCGCTTGCCCTCGGCTTCGTCCTCCTGATCGGTCTCGTCAACGGCTTCCTCGTCGCCTATGCCGATGTCCCGGCGATTTTTGCCACCCTGGCGAGCGGTGCCTTCGTCTTCGGCTTCGTGCGCTCGCAGCTGATCCGGCAGGATGCCACCCCGGTGCCTGCCGGGAACTGGATCGAGACGCTGGGGCGGGTCCGCCTGCTCGACGTGCCGGTCGAGGTGTTCCTGTTCACGGCGTTTGCGATCCTGGCGGCGCTCTTTCTCCGCTTCACCAAATGGGGCCGCTACGTCTATCTGATGGGCGACAATCCGCTGGCGGCGCGCAACATGGGCATTGCGGTACGCCCCGTGACGGTGCTGCGCTATGTGATCTCGGCACTGATCGCCTTCGCCGCCGGCATTCTCACGGCTTCGAGCCTGCTGTCGATCAATACGAGGGTGGTGAATTCGAGCCTGCTCTACGACATCGTGCTGGTTGTGGTCATCGGCGGCATCGGGCTTTCGGGCGGCAAGGGCGGCATGCGCAACGTGGTCGTCGGGGCGCTCTTCATCGGCATCATGCTCAACGCCATGACCATCATCGACATCCCGAACATCTATCAGAACCTCATCAAATCCACGATCCTTCTGCTCGCGATCGTCATCGACAGCTTCGTCAATCCCCGCGACGAACAGACCGCCCAGCAGGGGGACATCTAGCCGGCCATCAAGAAGAGAGGTGAAACATGTTCTGCATCAGGAAGCTTGCCGTCATCGCAGCGGCGATGGCTGGGCTCGCAGCGGCCACTGTCGCCATCGCCCAGGAAGATCCGGGCCCGGCCGCCTACAAGGAGGCGATGCAGGGTAAACGGATCATCATGGTGCCGATGGCCATGGGCTTCGACCTCGCACAAGGCTGGGCCCATTTCATCAACAAGGAGGTGAATGGTTTCGGCGGCAAGTTCGAGACCCGCGACCCCAACTGGAGCATCGAGGCGGGCGCCCAGGCGATCACCGAGGCCATTGCATCGGATCCCAAGCCCGACGTGCTTGTCGTGCATTCGCCCGATCTCAATTCCTACTCGAAGCTCTTCAAGAAGGCCCAGGAAAAGGGCATCTATGTGGTTCTGATCGACAATCCCACCAACTATCCGGCCGACGCCTTCATCGGCAGCGATTGGGACCGGTTGGGCCAGCTCGAGGCGGAAGCCGTCATCAAGGGTTGCGGCGAAGGCTCCTCGAAGAAGATCGGCCTCGTTCAGGGCGACCAGGTCAACGCCTCGAGCCTCTATCAGTATGCCGGCATCATGAAGGTCCTGGCGAAGCATCCGGATTTCAAGGTGGTCGCCAAGCCCGACTCGAACTGGGACGCGACGACCGCCCGCAATGTCGCGACCACCATGTTGCAACAGAACCCCGACATCTGCGGCGTCATCGACTTCTGGGACGGCGACGCCACCGGAACTGCGGCAGCGATCCGCGAGGCCGGCAAGGAGGGCAAGATCTTCCTCGTCACCACGGGCGGTGGCGAAAAGGTCGACTGCGACAATCTCCAGTCCGGCGTGTTCGGCGCAGTGGTGATGACCGAGCTGCAGAACCAATCGCGGGACATCAACGCCATCATCAAGTATCTGCTGCAGAGCAAACAGCCGCCCGGCACCTCGAAAACCAATATCTATACGCTCGAAAAGGCCACCACCAAGGCGGATCTCAAGCCCGACACCTGCTGGGATCTGAAGGCGCTGCAAGCAGCGGCGAAGTAAGCTGTCCGTCGCCCCGTCGGCCGGCCTGTCGGTCACCTTCTCCCTGCCGCGGCAGGGAGAAGGAACGCATTTTTCCTCGAGGGTGAACAAGCCGCGCCGATGACGAATTTACGCGAACGGGCGCTCAGCCTGCGGTACAATCTTGTTCCCGACCACCTGATCGGCGAGATCCTCACCAAGCGTTGGGCCGACAATGCGATCCCGTTCCTCGCATTGATCGCGACGGTGGCGGTCTTCGGATATTTCATTCCAGGTTTCTTCAAGCCGCAGTCCCTCAGCGACTCGACCCGCCAGCTTGGCGAGTTCGCCATCGTTGTCACCGGCATGACTGTGGTGATGCTCGGCGGCGGCATCGATCTGTCGGTGGGGTCGATCTTCGCGCTCGCGACCTTTGCCGCTGTGTCCGCCTTCTTCATTTTCGACTGGCCGGTCTGGGCGGCGCTGGCGGCGGCCCTGGCTACCGGCGGTCTATACGGGGCCATCAACGGCTATCTCGTCGGCTATCTGCGGCTGCGGGCGTTTCTCACGACGCTCGTGACCTTCATCATCGGGCGGGCGCTTTTCGACATCCTGGTGGTGAACTTCGCTGCCCGCATCCAGCTCTCGGCGCGAACCTCCGATCTGTGGGATTTCATTGGCGACGGAACGATCCACGGCCTATCGGTCTCGGTGCTCGTGGCCGCAGCGGTGGCGATCATCGCCCACCTTGCGATCACCCGCTCCCGGCCCGGTTGGCATGTGCTCGCGGTCGGCGGATCGCGACGATCGGCCTACAATTCCGGAATCAAGGTCCGAAAGACCGTCTTCATGACCTATGTCATATCCGGCCTGCTGTGCGGGCTTGCCGGATTTCTGATCGGCTGCAGGCTGAGCGGCGCCGGCCCCGGCACGGGTCTCAACCTCGAGATCATGGCCCTCACTGCCTCTGTCGTCGGCGGCAACACGCTGGGCGGGGGTCGCGGCTCCGTCGCCAAGGGCATCATGGGCGCGGTGATCGTGCTCGTCATGACCAACGGGCTGATCCGCCTCGGCTATGGGACCGGGACCAACCAGATGGTGCTCGGCCTGATGCTCGCGGCGGCGGTGATCCTCGACATACGCTGGCTGAAAAATCGCCAGAAGGTGCTCAACGAGGTCTATGTCGCACCGGTCTATCATCGCATGGAGCGGGGCCAGTCCGCCCTTCCGGGATCGGCCAGTCCCTTCGCGCTCGACAACAGCCTGGCCGCGGCCGAGCCGATCGGGCTTGGCGAGCTCGAAGGTCCCGAGGATGTCGTCCTCGACGAGGAGGATCACCTCTATTGCGGCACCCGCCACGGCGAGATCATTCGCTTTCTCGCACCGGATCACCGGCGCAGCGAGCTCTTCGCCCATACCGGTGGATTCCCGCTCGGGCTTGCCTTCGATCGGGACCGCAATCTCATCGCCTGCGTCGGGGCCATGGGCCTCTATTCGATCGCTCGCGACGGAAACGTGGCCCGGCTCTCGGCCGAAACGCAGCGCTCATGGACGTCGATCATCGACGATGCCCGGCTGCGTGATCCCAACGACTGCGACATCGCGCCGGACGGACGCATCTTCTTCACCGATTCGACGACGCGTTACGACGCCAATGACTGGGCGCTCGACTCGATCGAAAGCCGCCCGACCGGTCGCCTCCTTTGCTACGATCCCGCGACCGGCAGGACGAGGACGCTGCTCGAGGGCTATCGCTATGCCAACGGCGTCTGCATCGCCCATGACGGTCAGTCGCTGTTCTTCGCCGAAATCTTGGGCCTGCTCGGTCCATCGCTATTGGTTCGACGGACCACGCGCCGGCAGCGTCGAATGCGTGATCAAGGATATGCCGGGCTATCCCGACAACATCAACCGCGCATCCGATGGCAATTACTGGATGGCATTCCTCGGCATGCGGACGCCGAGCTTCGATCTGGCGCTGCGCCATCCCGGGATGCGACGAGCGCATGACCCGCCGGCTGCCGCAGGACGAATGGCTTTTTCCGAACATCAATACCGGCGGCGTGGTGAAGTTCAACGCGGCGGGAGAGATCATCACGGCGCTCGGCGACCTGACCGGTCTTGCCCATCCGATGGTCACGTCGATGCGCGAGCACCACGGCTATCTCTATATCGGCGGCATCCTCAACAACCGTATCGGCCGTTGCCGCCTGCCCGGGGCCGATCCCGAATGGACGGGAATCGGCTCCTATTGGGGCAAGCAACCATGATCTTCGACCGTCTCCTCGAGGCAATCCGCGGCAAGGCGGTGACGATACCCCCGCTCGACGGGGCGTTCCGTCCGAACGCGGCGCTCGACGAGTGCGAAGCCGTGACCGCCGCGGTTGCACCCGACAATCTCTGCAGCGATGGCAGCCGCATCCTCTACACGTCAGGGAACGAGCTTCGCCGTCTCGATGACGGGGCGGTGGTGTCGCAGCACGACGCACCCGTGGCAGCCATCGCGGCCTCGCCGACGGGCGATCTGGCGATCGCGCTCGACGACGGCAGGCTGTTCGTGGCCGGCCGCCAGATCGCCATGCCGGAAGGTCTGTTCTGCCCGACCGCGCTTGCCTTCGGGCCGGGCGGCGGCCTCTTCGTCACGCAAGGCTCGCGCCGGCACCGGCCATCCGACTGGGCCGTCGACCTTCTCGAAAGGAATGCCGAAGGCTCGGTCTGGCGCATCGATCCGGGCAGCGGCGACGCCGCCTGCCTCGCGACAGGTCTGGCCTTTCCCGGTGGGCTCGCATTCGACGGCGATGCGGTGATCGCCACCGAAAGCTGGCGCCATCGGCTCATCCGGATACGTCCGCATCGGGCCCCCGAGCCGGTGCTCGCCATGCTTCCCGGCTATCCGGGGCGGCTGGCCGAAGCTGCCGATGGCGGCTTCTGGCTCGCATTGTTTGCGCCGCGCAATCGCTTGATCGAATTCGTGCTTGCCGAGGACGGCTATCGCGCCGCCATGATGAGCGAGGTGCCGCGCGCGCAGTGGATCGCCCCCGCCTTGTCGTCGGGGGAGAGCTTCCTCGAGCCGCTGCAATGCGGCGCCGTCCGCACGATGGGCATTCACAAACCGTGGTCGCCGACCCGGAGCTACGGCCTCGTCGCCCGTCTCGATTCCCATTTGCGGCCGATTGCCAGCTACCACAGCCGCGCCGGCGGACGACGCCACGGCATAACCAGCGTCGTTCAGGCTCGGACCGGCGTGCTGGTCGCCTCCAAGGGCGGCAACGCAATCCTTCAGATCCGGAGCTGACATGGCCGACATCATCATGATGGAGAAGATCACCAAGACCTATCATGGCGCACCGGCAATCCACGACATCGATTTCACCCTGCGCCATTCGGAGATCCATGCCGTTCTGGGTGAGAACGGCGCCGGCAAGTCCACGCTCACCAAGGTCATGGCAGGAGTCATCCAGGCCACCAGCGGCCGGATGTTCTACAAGGGGCGGGAGGTCAGGTTCGCCTCGCCCTCGGAAGCACTTGCGGCGGGCATCGCCATGGTCTTCCAGGAGACCAGCCTCGTCCCCTCCATGACGGTTGCGCAGAATCTCTATCTCGGCACCGAGTCGTTTCTCAACCGGCTGCGCGGCATCTATATCTCGGCGCAGCAATTCCTGCAGTCGCTCAATTTCCCCGTCGATCCCACGGTACCGGTCGGCACGCTCGGCGCCGCCAAGCGCCAGATGGTCGAGATTGCCCGTGCCGTGCATCACAATGCCGAGGTGATCATCTTCGATGAGCCGACCGCCAGCCTGACGCCTGAGGAGAAGCGCCATTTCTTCGCCCTGATGCGCCGGCTCAAGGGGCGCGGCGTATCCATCGTGTTCATCAGCCATGCTCTGGAAGAGGCGCTCGCCCACGCCGACCGCATCACCATTCTTCGCGACGGCGCCCATGTGGTGACCGATGCCGCGAAGGCTTTCGATCGCGACAAGGTGATACGGGGAATGGTCGGACGCACCCTGTCGAACGAGATCTATCGTGCCCGCCGCTCGGCAGATCAGCTGCGCCCGGCCGGCAACAAGCTCCTGTCGGTTCAGGACATCTCGCTTGGCGCGGTGGTCCGCAACACGTCGTTCTCGATCTTCGAGGGCCAGATAACCGGCGTGTTCGGCCTGATCGGCGCTGGTCGAACCGAGACCTTCAAGATTGTCGCCGGCATCTACAAGCGCGATTTCCTGCGCGGCGGCGACATCGAGCTCGATGGCCGTCCGGTGCGCTACAATGTGCCCCGCCAGGCGGTGAAGGATCGCATCGTCTATGTCACCGAGGACCGCAAATCCGAAGGCTTCTTCGAAACGATGTCGATCGCGGAAAATCTCTATTCCGGCCTGATCGCGGCCGGTCTCGAGCGGCTTGCCTATGTCAGCATGCGGGAGATGGCCGCCCTGGCCGGCCAATGGACGGAAACGCTGCGGATCCGCGCCATGAGCGCCGATGCCAGGGTGGTGGAGCTTTCGGGAGGCAACCAGCAGAAGGTGGTGATCGGCAAAGGGCTGGTGCAGCGTCCGCGCCTGATCATCTTCGACGAGCCCACGCGCGGCGTCGATGTCGGTGCCATCGCCGAAATCCATGCGCTGATCAATGGCCTCGCCGACGACGGGCTCGCGGTGATCGTGATCTCGTCCTATCTGCCCGAGATAATGCACCTCTCCGACCGGATCCTGGTTTGCCGGCAGGGCCGGATCGTCGAGGAGCTCTCACCCGCCGAGGCCACCGAAGAAGAGATCATGTACGCCGCGGTCCACTAGGCACGCCTCAGCTGCTGACCCGAAGTGCCACGGTTCCCACTCCGACAAGGTCAAAGCTGCACACGTCGCCGGCTTGCGGGAAACGCGTCGGCGCGACACTGCCAGTCAGCACGACATCGCCCGCACGAAGCGCCCGGCCCGAGCCGGCCAAATGATTGGCGAGCCAGGTCAGGGGGACAAGCGGATGCCCGAGCACATCTCTGCCATAGCCGCGGTCGATTTCAACCCCGTTGAGGCGCACGGTGCCGCAGAGATCCGCCAGGTCATCAATGGTTTCGACGAAGTCCCCCAACACAGCCCCCGCGTTCCAGGAATTGTCGGCGACGAGCGAGATCGCATCCAGGTTGGCATAATCGGCGTTGCGGTCGTCGACCAACTCCATGGCCGCGCAAACACCGACTACGGCATCGCTCATGATCGCCTCGCTGAAAGGAGCAGCCGCAGGGTCGAGATCGCGGCCAAGGCGGAGCGCGATCTCGAATTCGACGCCGAGCCGCCCGTAGCGACGCAAATCGAGCTCGACGCCGGAGCGATGCATTCGCTTGGCAAGGATCGCACCCGAAATGGGCGAGTCGATGTTGCACATGGTTTGCATTCTGGCCGAGGTAAGCCCGATCTTGTAACCGACCACCTCGCCTTCGGTCCTGGCCATCAGCTCTATATGGCGCTGCTGTATTCCATAGGCCGTCCCCATGTCGGGGATGTCGAAATCCCGGGCCAGGGGATGGAACCGGATCCCCTCACGGTGCTCGGCGTGGATGGAGCGCGCGACCTCGTCGTGAAACGCATTCATGGCTGCCCATCCCTCTCTCTTGCACCCGCGGAAGGTTACAACACCAACTCTGCCAGGTTCCAGCTCCGGCTTTGTTGGGCTAGTGTCCGGCAAACGGGAGATGTCGAATGAGCTTTTCCGAATTTTTTGCGCGGGTGGTCGAGCTGGTCGGCGATGCCACCATCATGATCCGGCACCAGCCGGGCACGACGCCGAAAGCAGCCTTCGGTCGGGAGCCGACGATCCCGCCGGCCCGATCCCAGGGCAGCTTCCCGACCCTCAAAATGCCGACCGCAAGAGGCTGGCGCGAGGACGAGAAGCCGGTGGCGGCAGCCGGTCTCGAGGTGAACGCCTTTGCGCGCGGCCTGCGGCATCCCCGTTGGATTGAGGTCATGCGCAATGGCGATGTGCTGGTCGCCGAGGCGCTGTTCGAGCCGGCGCCGACCAGGACGATGTTCGATTATGCCATGGTGAGCACGATGCGGCGTGCCGCCGCGATCGGCGTCAGCCCGAACCGGATCATCCTTCTGCGCGACGGCGACAGGGACGGCGTGGCCGAAAGCCGGACTGTGTTCCTCGAGGGTCTGAACCAGCCTTTCGGCATGGCTCTGATCGGCGACAGCTTCTATGTCGGCAATACCGACGGCGTCGTCGCCTTTCCTTACGCCGCTGGAGCAACCCGCATCACTGCACCGGGACGCAGGCTGACGACATTCAAGCCTGGCGGCCACTGGACGCGGAGCCTGCTGGCAAGCCCGGACAAGCGCAGGCTCTATGCCGGCGTCGGCTCGTTCAGCAATATCGGCGAGAACGGATTCGATACCGAGGACGGCCGCGCAGCTATTTACGAAATTGATCTAACCACCGGGACAAGCCGCATGTTTGCTCATGGTTTGCGCAATCCGGTCGGACTCGCATGGGAGCCCCGCACCGGCGTGCTGTGGACGGTGGTCAACGAGCGCGACGGTCTGGGAGACGAGACGCCGCCCGACTATCTGACGTCGGTGCGCGATGGCGGCTTCTATGGCTGGCCCTATTGCTATTGGGGGCAGATCGTGGATGAACGGGTTCCGCAAGATCCGATAGCCGTGGCGCGCGCGCTCACCCCCGACTATGCGCTGGGCGGTCATACCGCCTCGCTAGGCCTGTGCTGGCTGCCGGCGGGCACGCTGCCAGGTTTCCCCGAGGGCATGGCGATCGGGCAGCACGGCTCGTGGAACCGCAGCACGCTCAGCGGCTACAAGGTCGTTTTCGTGCCATTCGCCGATGGGCAGCCAAGCGGGCCGGCGCGCGACATACTCACCGGCTTTCTGGCTCCCGACGAACGCGAATCCTATGGCCGGCCGGTCGGTGTCGCGATCGGCCCCGACGGTTCGCTGCTAGTCGCCGACGATGTCGGCGATGCGATTTGGCGCGTTACCGGGACGCAGTAGGGGGAGGCCTAACCGCAACGGGCGCTTTCACGCATATTTGAACGGATCGCAGTCCCGACAGCATGGTGGGAACCCGGGCTTCGGCCCGATCTTATCGGCCCAGGGAACGACAGGGTGACACCATGTGCACGAAGCACGGAACGGTTCTGCTTGCCGCCTGCGCCATGCTCGCAACTTCATCGCTTTCCATCTCGGCCGCTCATGCCCAGGGTTTCGGGTACTTCCTTCCCCCGCCCTTCTACGGGCCACCGCCTCCCGGGCCCTATTACGGGCCAGACTTTTATGACGAGGCCGAACCCTATTACGATGAGGGCCCGCGTGATTATCGCCCGCTTCCGCGGCGCCGAAAGCACGCGGCACCGGTAGTGCGCCGGAAGAGGCCTGCGGCAACGGCCGTGCGCCGGGCACCGGCCCGGCACAAGGCCGCGGCATTGGCGATGCCGCCAAAGACCAAGACCGTGCCGACCGAGGCCGTGACGGCGAAGCCCGAGCCGCCGAAGCCCGAGCCGGCGAAGGCCGCTGCGACATCGCCCGCCTGCGACGAAGCCCGCTCGAGCGTCGCCGGGTTCGGCTTCCATGAGATCACGGCTCAAAGCTGCGATGGCCCGACCCTCAGTTTCCACGCCGTGCGGGACGGCAAGAAATTCGAGATCCAGGTGCTGGCGGCGAACGGCGAGCTGACCAAGGTCGAGCGTCTGAAATAGATCGGGAGCGCTACTCGGCGGCCTTGGGCAATTCGACGATGTGCTCGTCGTCGAGCAGCTCCGGCTCTTCCTCCTGCTTCGGGCCGCCGCCGGACAGCCAGTTCGATAGCTTGTCGAGATAGAGATAGATGACCGGCGTGGTGAACAGGGTCAGGGCCTGGCTCAGCACCAATCCGCCGATCATTGCGACACCCAATGGCTGGCGAAGCTCGGAGCCGGTGCCGGTGCCGAGCATCAGCGGAACGCCGGCGAGCAGGGCCGCCATCGTGGTCATCATGATCGGACGAAAACGCAGCAGCGCGGCGCGCCGGATGGCCTCCTCGCTGGTCAGGTTGTGCTCACGCTCGGCAACGATGGCGAAGTCGACAAGCATGATGCCGTTCTTCTTGACGATGCCGATCAGCAGGATGATGCCGATCAGGCCGATCAGGTTGAAATCGTAGCCGGCAAGAAGCAGGAGCGCCAAAGCACCGACCCCGGCCGACGGCAATGTCGAAAGGATGGTGAGCGGATGGATGTAGCTCTCATAGAGAACGCCGAGGATCAGATAGACGACCACCAGCGCAGCCACGATGAGAAGCGGCACCGAGCTCAGCGAATCCTGGAACGCCTGGGCGTTGCCCTGGAAGCTGCCATTGAGGGTGGCCGGCAGCCTGAGGTCGTCCTTGGCCCGGTTGATGGCTTCAACAGCCTGGCCGAGCGCGACGTTGGGGGCCAGATTGAAGCTGGTGGTGATGGCGGGGAACTGGCCCTGATGGCTGATCGACAAGGGCGCGACGGGAACGGTCGACCAGCGCGAGAATGCCGCCATGGGAACCTGCTCGCCGGTGGTCGGCGACTTGATGTAGGTCCGTTCAAGGCTCTCGGGTGTGCCCTGTAGCCGCGGCAGGATCTCCAATATGACATTGTAGCTGTTCAGCTGGGTGAAATATTGCGCAACCTGGCGCTGACCGAGCGAGTCATAAAGGATGTCGTCGATCAGTTGCGGGGTGATGCCGAAGCGCGAGGCGCTGTCGCGGTTGATATCCAGGGTGACGGTGGTGCCCAGCGATTGCTGGTCGGTGGCGACGTCGCGCAGCTCCGGCAACGTCTTCAGCTTGTCGAGGATCTTGGGAGCCCAGGCATTCAGCTCCGCCAGGTCGGAGTCCTGCAGGGTGTACTGGAACTGGGTCCGCGACGCCCGCCCGCCAAGCCGCACATCCTGGGACGCCTGGAGAAACAACCGCGCCCCTTCGACCTTCTCGAGCTTCGGACGCAACCGTTCGATGATCTCGAACGCGTTGCTCTTGCGCTGGTCGCGGGGCTTGAGCGTGATGTACATCCGACCGGTGTTGAGGGCGTTGCCGCTGCCGCCGATCGACATGGCCACGCTCGCCACATCGGGATCATTCTGGACGACGGCGCCCAGCTTCTCCTGAAATTTCTTCATCTTGGCAAAGGAGACATCCTGGGCGGCTTCGGAAATGCCGGTGATCAGGCCGGTGTCCTGCTGCGGAAAGAAGCCCTTGGGAATGATGATGAAGAGCCAGACCGAGAGCGCCGCCGTGGCAAAGAAGACGATGAGCGTGATCAGGCGGTGGCGCAGCACGAAGTCGAGCCCGCGCTCATAGCCATGGAGCAGCGCATCGAAGCCGCGCTCGCTCAGCTGATAGAGCCGGCCATGGCGGGTGTCGGCATTCGGACGCAGGAAGCGGGCCGCCATCACCGGGGTCAGCGTCAGCGAGACGAAGGCGGAAACCGCGATCGTCATCGACAGAACAACGGCGAATTCCCGGAACAGCCGCCCGATGATGCCGCTCATCAGCAGCAGCGGGATCAGCACCGCAATCAGCGAGATGCTGATCGATATGATCGTGAAACCGATTTCGCCGGCACCCTTGAGCGCCGCCTGCAAAGGCTTCATCCCCGCTTCGACATAGCGGGTGATGTTCTCGAGCATGACGATGGCGTCATCGACGACAAAGCCGACCGAGATGGTCATCGCCATCAAGGAAAGGTTGTCGAGCGTATAGCCGGCGAGCCACATGAGGCCGCAGGCGCCTAGCAGCGCCAGCGGCACGGCGAGGCTCGGGATGATGGTGGCGGAGACGCTGCGCAGGAAGGCGAAGATCACCCCGACCACCAATGCGATGGTGATGAGGAGGGTGAACTGGACGTCGCGGACGGAGGCCCGGATGGTCTGGGTGCGGTCGCTCAATATCGCGATTTGGATGCCCTTCGGCAGCGAGGCGGTGAGGCGCGGCAGCGCCTTCAGGATGCTGTCGACCGTGGTGATGACGTTGGCGCCCGGCTGCTTGAAGACGATCAGGAAGACGCCGCGCTTGCCATTGGCCCAGGCTGCCTGCTTGGTGTCCTCGGGCCCGGATATGGCAGTACCGACGTCGCGGATGCGCAGCGGTGCCCCATCCCGGTAGGCGAGGATGACGTTGTTCCAGTCCTTGGCCGCGGTCAGCTGGTCGTTGGCATAGACGGTGTAGCTGCGGGTCAGGCCGTCGAAACTGCCTTTCGGGTTGTTGACCGTGGCGAGCGACAGCTGGGTGCGGATGTCCTCGAGAGACATGTTCTTCGCCACCAGCTTCTGGGGGTCGATCTGAACCCGGATAGCCGGCTTTTGCTGACCGCCGATCGACACCTGGGCGACGCCGGAAATTTGGCTGATCTGCTGGGCGAGCTGGATATCGACCAGGTCATCGACCTCGGTCAGGGGCATGGTGTCCGACACGGCGGATAGCAGCAGGATCGGCGAGTCCGCCGGGTTGACCTTACGATAGGTCGGCGGGCTGGGCAGGTCCGTCGGCAGCTGGCCGCCGGCGGCATTGATGCCGGCCTGGATATCGTTGGCCGCGGCATCGATGTTGCGCGCCAGATCGAACTGGACCGTGATCGAGGTCGAGCCGAGCGTGCTGGTCGAGGTGATCTGGGTGACGCCGGGGATCTGCGCGAACTGCCGCTCGAGGGGCTGGGCCACCGAGGAGGCCATGGTCTCCGGGCTCGCGCCGGGGAATTGCGCCGAGATCTGGATGGTCGGGAAATCGACCTGGGGAAGCGGCGCCACGCCGAGCAGCGGATAGGCGACAAGGCCGACAAAAAGGATGCCGACCATGATCAGGGAGGTCGCGATCGGGTGGCGGATGAAGGTGCCTGAGATACCCCCGTTCACGTCAGTCGGCCTTCTGCGCCACCGGTTTGGCGGTCTGGTCCTGGGCTGCCACCAGGGCCCCCGGCTGGACCCGGTATTGCCCCTCCATGATGACCTTCTGGCCGGCCGCAAGACCCTTCGAAACCACCGAGCGGCCATCGGCGGACAGGCTCACGGCAATGTCCTGCCGCATCGCTTTGCCGGCGGCGTCGACCACATAGGCATAAAGGCCGTTCGGACCGTGCTGGACGGCCTCGTCGGGAATGACGATGGCATCGGCAATGGTGCGCACCAGCATCCGGGTCGCGACCGACAGGCCCGGCCACAGGGCATGGTCCCGGTTGTCGAACGTGGCCTTGAGGCGCACCGTGCCGCTCGCCGCGTCGACCTGGTTGTTGATGACGCTCAGCGTGCCCTCGGACAGTTTCTTCTGGCCGTCCGTCGAATAGGCGATCACCGGCACGGGCCCGGCCGCCAATGCCCCATTGATGTCCTGGAGTTGCTCCTCGGGAAGCGTGAAGATCACCGAAATCGGCTCGATCTGGGCAATGGTGACGATGCCGGTCTGGACGGCGGCATTGACAATATTGCCGACATCGACCTGGCGGAATCCGGTCATGCCGCTGATCGGTGCGCGGATGGTGGTATAGCTGAGCTGGGTCGCGGCGTTGTCGATCGTCGCCTGGTCGAGGGCGATCTGGGCGGTGGTCTGGTTGACGGTGGTCTGCTGCGTATCGGTCTGCTGGCGGGTGGCGTATTTGCCGAGCGAGATCAGCCGCTGCAGATCGGCTTTGGTGTTGACGAGAGCGGCCTGGTCCTGGGCCTTCTTGGCGTTCGCCTGGTCGAGTGCTGCCTGATAGGGGCGGGCATCGATCTGGACGAGCAGGTCCCCCGCCTTGATCGTCTGGCCTTCCTTAAAGGCAACTTTCTCGATCTGGCCATCGACCCGGGTGCGGACAAACACCGTGTTGAAGGCCTGCACCGTCCCAAGCCCGTTGCGGTAGACGGGAAATGCCGTTTTCTCGGCCGTTGTCACGGTCACCGGAACCGGCGCCTGCGGCGCTCCTCCGGCGCGGCTGGCGATCGCCTCCCCCGATGCCGCCCCTTGCTGCCTCTGCCAGGCATAATAACCCCCGCCGCCCGCCAGAAGGATGGCGGCAAGCAGCACGGCCGAGGTGGTTTTCCGCATGCCCATGTAAAGTGACCGGTTCCCGCAGAAACTATACTGCCCCTCTCGGGCAGGGAATCCTGACGTTCTACGCCTTTCAGGATGATGGCCGAATGGTTACGACCTTGTAATGGTGGCACATTTCTGGGGTTTCAACGTGCAAGTGTCGGTGATCGCTCCCTCGCGGCGGCCGCTCAGGCGATCACATGCGCCTTACCGAGGATCCTGATCCTGACGAAGGATCCGAGCGTCAGCTCCTCCACCGACGAGCGCCGCAGCACCAGCGGGGTGGCGCCGATGGCGGCCGCCGGAGCATCCGGGGTGTTCAGCAGGCGCAGCGAAACGGTGCAATAGGAACCGGCAAATTCCGACTTCTTGACCTCGCCATAGGCAAAGGCCGGCATGATCTCGCTGGCCGTCGCCTCGGCGGCCGAGACCGGTTCCAGCACGATCTGTTCCGGACGCAGCATGATCCGGACCGAATCGCTCCGATCGGCCGCGATGACGCCGACTTTGCCGATGGCGCAGTCGGCCATGCCGCGGGAAAGCCGGGCCGGCAGCAGGATCGCGTCGCCGAGAAATTGGGCAACCATGCTGTCCTTGGGGTGAAAATAGAGCTCGCGGGGCGTTCCGACCTGCGAAAAGCGGCCCTCGCGCATTACGGCAACCTGGTCGGCGAAGGACAGCGCCTCGGCCTGATCGTGGGTGACCAGGATGGTCGTGATTCCGGCCAATTCGAGGAGCTCGGCCACCGCCTCGCGCATGCTGGCGCGCAGCCCCATGTCGAGCGCCGAGAACGGTTCGTCGAGCAGCATGAGGCTGGGCTGCCGCGCCATGGCCCTGGCCAACGCCACCCGCTGCTGCTGGCCGCCGGACAGCTGGTGCGGACGGCGCCTCAGGATCGATGCGTCGAGCCCGACCGTGTAGGCGAGTTCGGCGATGCGCCGCGCCCGTTCCGGCTCGTTCCGGCTCAGGCCGAAGCCGATATTGTCGGCGATGCTGAGATGGGGAAACAGAGCGCCATCCTGCATCACGACGCCGATGCCGCGCTGATGGGCCGGAACCGCATGCTGCGCACCGGCCAGCGGCACACCGTTAAGCACGATTTGCCCGCCATCGGGCGTCTCGAACCCGGCGATCAGGCGCAAAAGGGTCGTTTTGCCACAGCCCGACGGGCCGACGATGGCGGTGCGGCTGACCGCCGGGACGCTCAGCTCGATGCCGTCCAGCGCCGCCAGCGCGCCATAGCGCTTGCGCAGGCCGGTGACCTCGAGAAAGCTCATTGACCGGCCAGCCGCTTGGACTGGAGAAAGAGCAGCCAGGTCAGGGGCAGCGAGATCACGATCATGACCACGGCATAGGGGGCAGCGGCGGCGTAGTCGAGCTCGCCGGACAAGGACCAGAAGGCCATGGCCAGGGTGCGGGTGCCGTTCGGCGCCAGCATCTGGGTGGCGGTGAGCTCATTCAGAATGCCGAGCGAGGCGAGGGTCATGCCGGCGGCCGCCCCTGGCGCCGCCAACCTGACGGTGGTCGCCCACAACGCCCGCGCCGGTGTCTTGCCGAGACTGGCCGCGGCTTGCTCGAGCTCCACCGGCACCTGGGCGAGGCTCGTCCTCAGACCGATGATGGCGCGCGGCAGAAACATCAGCGCATATGCTGCCAGGATGGTGAAAAGCGTCTGATAGAGCGGAAACAGCAGCCGCACCGTGACCGAGACGACAGCCAGGGCCACCACCACGCTGGGCAGCGAGCCCACCACATAGCCGCAAGCCTCGAGCAGCCGCGGCAGGAGACCCTGCCCTCTTACCGCCAGCCAGGCGATCGGCAAGGCGGCTGCAATGGTCAGCAGGCCGCCGGCGAGCGCCAGCAGCATGGTCTGCCAGAGCGCCGACAGGATTTCGCCCATCTGGAAGACTGCGCTGCCACCCGCGACCAGCCAGCCGCCGATGGTGAGGAACGGCACGCCGAGCGAAAGGAGCACGGTGATGGCCGGCAGGGCGAGCAAGGGAAGCGCCTTCCAGCCGAGGTGGACCTTGGCCGCGGGGCGCGGCGCGCCGGTGCCGACCCGGGCATAACGCTCCTCGCCGCGCGCGGCGTTCTCGAGCAGAAGCAGGCCGAGGCAGCAGGCCACCAGGACCACGGCCAGCATGGTTCCGGCCGGACCGTCGAAGGTCGATTGGAACTGATCGACGATGGCGGTGGTGAAGGTTTCGAACCGGATCATGGCAAACAGGCCATATTCGGAAAGGAGGTGCAGCCCGACCAGCAGCGCGCCGCCGCAGATGGCAAGGCGCAGCTGAGGCAGGGTGACACGCAGGAAGGCCCGCCAGGGGCCGAGGCCGAGGGAGGCGGCGCTGTCCTCGAGTGCCGGATCGAGACGCCGAAGCGTTGCCGCGACCGGCAAATAGAGAAAGGGAAAATAGGCCAGGACCGACACCAGAACGCCGCCGGGCAGCCCATTGAGATCCGGCACGAGGCTCACCCAGGCATAGCTCTGGACGAACGCCGGCACGGCCAGCGGGGCGACCAACAGCCAGGCCCATAACCGGCCACCCGGCAGGTCGCTGCGCTCGATCAGCCAGGCAAGGGCGAGCGCCAGGACCGTGCAAAGCGGCACCGCCAGCACGATCAGCAGCAGCGAATTGGCCAGGAGATCGCCAACCCGCGGACGGAAGATCAGGGCCGATGCGGTGGCCCAGCCGGTCTCGACGGTGGTCCAGATGACGAAGCCGAGCGGCAGCAGGGAAACCAGCGAGACCGCGACCGCAGCGGCAACCATCCATGACCGCGCTGGCAGCAGCCGCTGCCGGGCCGGCGGCGCCGGCGCGAACGGAATGCTGCGGGCAACGGAAATGGGGATCAGAGCAGGCCGACCTCCGTCATCAGGTCCGTGACTTTTTTGCTGTTGAGCTTCGATGGTTCGACCTTGGGCGCCTGCAGGTCCTTGAGGGGTACCAGGGCCGGGTTGGAATCGGCGCCCTTTCCGACGGCATATTCGAAAGACGTGCCGGTTTTCAAGACCTCCTGCCCGCCCTTGCCGGTAATCCATTTGAGAAAGGCCTGGGCTGCCTTCGGATGCTTGCTCGATGCCAGCACGCCGCCACCGGAGATGCTGACAAAGGCGCCTGGGTCTTGATTCTTGAAATAGTGCAGCGCGACGTTCTTGCTGTTCTCGCCCGTCTTCGCCTGGTCGCCGTAATAATAATAATGGTAAATCACTGCCCCATCGATCTGGCCGGCATTGACCGCCTTCATCGCGGTGCTGTTGCCGCGATAGACCTTGACATTGCCCTTCATCGCCTCGAGCCAGGCGCGGGTGGCCGCTTCGCCCTTCAGTTCGAGGAGAGCGCTGACGATCGCCTGGAAATCGGCACCGTTGGGCGAGGCCGCCCAGCGCTTCTTCCAGCTTGGATCGGCGAGGTCGAGCAGCGATTTCGGCAGCTTGTCGGGGGTAAGCTTGGTCTTGTCATAAGCAAACACGGTGCTGCGGGCCGCAATCCCCACCCAGCGCCCAGCGGCAGGCCGGAATTCCTCGGGAACCTGCGCCAGGGTCTCGGGGTCGACCGGAGCGAATAGCTCCGCCGCATCGACCAGCGCCATGGCCGGAGAGTTCTCGGTGAGGAACAGGTCGGCCGGCGATCTTTCGCCTTCCGCGACGATCTGGTTGGCGAACTCGCTGTCCTCTCCATTGCGCAGGACGACCTGGATGCCGGTCTCCTTGGTGAAGGCTTTCACCCATTCCTTGGCGAGGCCCGCATGCTGGGCATTGTAGACCGTGATGGTCTCGGGAGAGTTGTCCGCGCGCGACGAGGGAGGCACCGAGGCCAGCGCAACGAGAACAACAGCCACGGAGAACGCGGAAACCACGAATTTCATCAATGACTCCAGTGGCCAGAGGTTGCTCGCCATGGGAGTAGCAATTCCTGACCAGTTCAGTCAACTATTTGCAAGCAACCGCCGAATGGCTGCGGCGATCTGCTCCGGCTCCCCCGGTTGGAGACAGGTCGGATTGAAGATCACGATCCCGTGATCCCAGCGTGTGGGGTCGGCAGCGATGGTGGGCGTGCCGTTCTGGAGGGCCGTGACCAGTTCAAGCGCCGACAGGGCCGCGCCGTGCGCCAGGGTCAGCGTGACGGTCGGAACCTCCTCGCCACGCGCCGCGCCCTCGAGCTGGACGGTGCAGCCCGGCAGCGCCTCGAGACCGGCGGCCAGGGGTTCGGCCAATGCCATCCAGCGGCGATGGCGGGCCGCATCGCCCTCGCCGACGAACAGTTCGAGCGCCGTCAATAGACCGATGATCTGCTCCTTGCCGACCTTGCAGCTGCGGCCGATGCCATGCTGCGGCACGCCCTTCAGCCGAGCCTTGTCGATGAGGGCCGGCGGCGGCGACCACTGGTCCCACAGGATGTCGAAGTCGAGATGCTGCAGCGCGGCCGCCATGACGAGGTCGCGGCGGCCGCACAGGATGCCGGTGGCCTGCGGCCCGTTGATCGCCTTGCCCCCGGAAAAGGCCACAAGATCGGCGCCCGCCGCGATGAAATGCTGCAGATTGGCTTGCGGCGGCAGTTGCGCCGCGGCATCGACGATCACCGGCAGGCCGGCGTCATGGGCCACGGCGATCACCTCGCTCAGCGGCGGTCGCGCAAACTGGTCGGCCACATAGAATATGCCGGCTGTCCGGTCCGTGATGGCAGCGGCGATCTCCCAGGCCTCGGCATCGCGCAGGCCGGCCCCGGCATAGCGGTCCGGTAGACCGACTTCGACGAACCGGATTCCGGCGGTCCGCACCGCATGGTCGTAGAAATTGCGCTGGCTGCGCACCACGATGACCTCGTTCCGCATGCCGGTGGTGTCGGGCAGGCGGGCCATCAGCGCGGGATCGAGGCCGGTGACGCAGGCGGCCGTCGCCAGGAGCAGGCAGGCGGCGGCGCCGGATGCAACATAGCCGGCCTCGGCGCCAGTGATTTTGGCGATCACCTGCGAGGCATGGGCTTCGAGCTCCGCCATATCGACGCAATGCTGTGCCGCTTCCGCCATGGCGGCGATGACCGCGGGGCGCATGACGCCACCCGACAGGCGCGTCGCCGGTCCCTTGGCATTGATCACCGTCCGGACGCCGCGCTTTCGATAAGGGTCGGTGGCGGTCATGGTCGCCTCGTCAATAGGTTGAGGTCAGGCCGCCGTCGACCACGAGCACATGCCCGGTCACATAGCGGCTATCGTCGCTCGCCAGGAACAGGATCGGCCCGGCGACATCATCGGGCGTGCCGGGGCGGCGGAGCGGCAAGCGCCCATATTTGATGAAGATGTCCTGGAACCACTCGGTGCGATGCTCATGGATGCTGCCATGCATCAGCGCCATGCGGGTGTCGATGAAACCCGGCGCGACGGCATTGGCCCGGATTCCGAGCGGTCCGAGGTCCACCGCCAGGCAGCGGGTGAGATTGATCACGGCGGCCTTGGCCGACGCATAGGCCATGGCATGGGGCTGGCCGCGCAGGCCCTGGATCGAGGCGACGTTGATGATGCTGCCATTGCGGCTGCGGCCGAGGTGCGGAACGGCAGCCTTCGCCCCGTAGAGCACGCTGTCGAGATTGACCGCCAGCACCTTGTGCCACCGTTCCGGCGACAGGTTCTCGAGCGGCGTGTCGTCGGTGATGGCGGCGTTGCTGAGAAGCACATCGAGCTGGCCCCAGGCGGCCACCGTCATCTCGATGGCCGTGGCGATGCTGCTTTGGTCGGAGACATCGACCCGGACGGCCCTGACCGGCAAGCCGGCCTGCAGCAGCTCCTCCGCGGCGGCCTGCAATGGATCATCGTCGATGTCGCACAAGGTGACGCGCGCGCCCTCCGCCAGCATGGCGCGGGCTGCCGCGAGGCCGATGCCGCGCGCCGCCCCGGTGATGAGCGCGACGCGGCCTTCGAGCCTCATGCGAGCTTCTGCCGGATCTGGAGCTTGACGGTGTCGATGAGAACCGCAGCCAGCACCAGGGCGCCGAGGATCATCTGGGTATAATGGGCAGGCAGACCCATGAGATTGATGGCCGTGTGGATCGAGGACAGCAGCAGCACGCCGGCATAGACGCCGGGAAGACGGCCGATACCCCCCTTGAGGCTGACGCCGCCGATCACCACCGCGGCAAAGGCGTTGAACAACATGCCGACGCCGAGATTTGCCGTGGCGCCCGAGGTGCGGATCGCCAGAAGCCAGCCGGCCAGCCCCGAAATGGCGCCGGCCAGGATGAAGGTGATGAGCACCAGCCGGTCGACCTTGATGCCGGCGCGGAAGGTTGCGACCGGGTTGCCGCCGATCATCGTGACGTGCCGCCCGAACGGCGTCTTCGCCATGATGAAGGTGAAAAGCGCATAGCAGGCGATCGCCAGCCAGGCGATCAGCGGCACATAGGCGATGGTCTCGATGCCCATGAAGCGCAACGAAGGCGCGAGATCCTGGGCCGAACGGCCGCCCGAGATCGCCACCACCAGGCCACGCACCCAGATATAGGATGCGAGCGTCACGATGAAGGCGTTCATCTTGAGGCGAACCACCAGCAGGCCGTTAATGGCGCCGATGATGCCGCCGATGAAGAGGGCGAGAGCCAGCGACACCGGGATCACCAGCCATTCGGGCGTCAGCGTGATGCCGAGCCCGATGCCGCGGGAGCAGAACAGGATGCCGGTGGCCATGGCCGTGAGCGCCGCCACCGATTCCACCGACAGGTCCATGTTGCCGGCGATGATCACGATGGCGAGGCCGATCGCCATGACCCCGACAAAGGTCGACTGCTCGACGATGTTGGCGAAAATCCCGATCTGAAAGAATTGCGGGATGGTGAGCGAGAACACCGCGAGGACGATGATCAGCATGAGCCAGACGAGATTGTCGAGAAGGAACTCGACCACCGCCCGGTAGTCACGGCCGGCCATGCCGGGGAGCTCCGCAGAAGCGCCCCCGGAACGCGCGGCTCCGGGGGCTGTCTGGTCGTGAGTCATGCAGGCCTGCTCATTCGACGGGCTTGATCGGTTCGGCAGGGGCTTTCAGATTGCCCCAGAAGCGCGATTCATCGACATTGTCCTTGGTGATTGCCGCACCCGGAATCTTCAGGTTGGGACCCCACGACTCGGCGGTCAGTTCGGAGTCGAGGCCGAGCACCTTGTATTTGCCGGGCTTGATCTCCTGCTTGTTGACGACCTTGTCGGCAAACATGCCGATGGCGGCAGCCTGAGCGTAGAGCGGCTGCTCGACCTCGACCTGCTCCCAGCCTTTCCGGATGAGGTCGAGACCGACCGGCGCGCCATTCGAGGAGACGAGCATCACCTCGCCCGGCTTCTTGCCCTTGCCCTCCAGCGCCGCCGCCGCGGCCACTGCGAGGTGGGCGGCGTGGACGAAGATCAGGTCGATGTCGGGGTTGGCCAGCATCTGGTCGGAAACGATCGTGCCGGCGTTGGAGGCCTCCCACTGCATGGCCGGCAGCGAGATGATCTTCACGTCGGGGAATTCCTTCATGCGCTCCTCGAATCCCTTCTGGATGTCGAGCGTATAGGGGTCGGCCGGGTCGCCCAGCACCTGCAGCACCTTGCCCTTGACGGCACCCTTCTTCTCCTTGAGCAGCCGCTGGATCTCGCCGGCGGCGATATGGCCGATCTCGACAGTGCCCGCGACCGAGGTCAGGTCGGTCTTGGTCGATGTGATCTGCCGGTCGAAGATCATCACCGGAATGCCGGCCTTGCGCGCCTTCTCGATCGCCGGCTGGATGGCGTTGAAGTCGACCGCCGCCAGCACGATCGCCTTGGGCTTGAGGTTGATGACGTCATTCATCTGGCTCTGCTGAAGATCGGTCTTGTTGTCGGCATTGAGCGTTACCGGCTCGTAGCCGCCGTCCTTCAGGAACTTTTCGATCGCCTTGACCAATTCGGTCTGGAACTCGTCGAGCAAGGTCGGGACCAGGTAGTAGATCTTGCCCTTCGACTCGGCCAAGGCCGGCGTGCCCATGGCGGCCGCCAGGACCGCTGCGGCACAAATGATCAGAACTCCACAAACGCTGCATGGTGCTTCCTCCGTTCTCCTGACTTGGCCGGGCCCTTTGCTCACGCTTGCAGCGCCTGGCCGTTGATTGCTTCACCGGTGATCATCTGAATGATTTCATCTGGGCTGGTGGCGGTTCGCGCAACATTTCCCGCCACCCGCCCCTGGCGGATCACGACGATGCGCTCCGCCACCTGGAACGCCTGGGCGATGATGTGGGTGATGATGACGACGCCGATGCCCTGGGCGGCGATGCGCTTGATCATCTCGAGCCCCCGCCGGGTCTGCTCGACGCCGAGCGCGGCAAAGGGCTCGTCCAGCAGCACGAGCTTGCCGCCCCAATGGACGAAGCGGTTGAGCTCGATCGCCTGTCTCTGGCCGCCCGAGAGATGCTCGACATTGATGCGCAGCGAAGGAATTCGGGTCCCGGCATTGGCCATCGCCTGGGCAACTGCCGCCTCCATCTCGGCCTCCTGCAGGATCGGAATGCCGAACCGGCGCTTGACGATCTCGCGGCCCATGAAGAAATTGGCGACGACATCGACGTTGGTGCAAAGCGACAGGTCCTGGTAGACGGTCTCGATGCCGGCCCGCTTGGCTTCGGCCGGCGAGCCGAACCGGCGCTCCTCGCCCTCGAACAGGACGCGGCCGGAACTCTGCTCGAGCCCTCCGGAGATGATCTTGACCAGTGTCGATTTGCCGGCGCCATTGTCGCCGAGCAGCGCCACCACCTCGCCGCGATCGATCTCGAAGCTGATGCCGCGCAAGGCTTTGATCGCGCCGAAATTCTTGGTGATTTCCTCGAGCTGGAGCAAGGGAGCCCTGGCAATCACGCTACCTTTCTCCCAACTGCCCGCCGGCGCAACGATGATGGCACGCTAGTCCTGCCGAAAGGAATATGTCAAATGGACTTCACAAACGAGGTCTGAGAACTGCTGCCGTGGAACCAATACCAGCATTCACCAGCCAAATGGCGCAGGAAACCATTGACGCTCCGGCAGCTGTCGGCCGGGCGCTTACCGGCAACCGGCGCGCCCTCCAAGCCTTCGCGCGGCAGTTTCGCTCGTCCAAGCCGTCATTTTTCCTGACCTGCGCCCGCGGGTCCTCCGATCACGCGGCGGCCTATTTCAAGTATCTGTCGGAGATCGTTCTCGGCCTGCCCTGCTGCTCGCTCGGCCCCTCCGTCGTCTCGGTCTTTGGCGCCCATCTTGCGTTGCGCGACTGCATTCTCGTCACCGTTTCGCAATCGGGAAGAAGTCCCGACATCCTGTCCTGCCAGGAGGAGGCCAAGCGGGCCGGCATCCTGACCGTCGCACTGACCAATGACGAGACCTCGCCGCTCGCCGGCCGGGCCGATCTCTGCCTGCCGCTGCTCGCCGGACCCGAGCTCGGTGTCGCGGCGACCAAGACGTTCATCTGCTCGGTGGCGCTGCTCGCCGCTATGGTCGCCGCCGCTGCCGGTGACCGCCGGCTCGAAGACGCCGTGAGCCGGTTGCCGGATGCCCTGGCGCAGGCGCTGCACTGCCGGTGGGACGCGGTCGAGGAGGCACTTGCCACGGCTCGGTCGCTCTATGTGCTCGCCCGCGGGCCGTCGCTGGCGATGGCGCGGGAGGCTGCCCTCAAGCTCAAGGAGATCTGCCGGCTCCATGCCGAAGCCTATTCCGCCGCCGAATTGATGCATGGCCCGGTGGAGCTTGTGCAGGCCGGCTTTCCAGTTCTTGTGTTCCAATCAACGGATGCGGCAGCGGCAACCACCGCCATGACCGTGGCAGCACTGGCACAGGCGGAAGCACGGGTGCTCGTGCCGCCCTACCAGCCGACGTCTCATCCCCTGCTCGATCCGATCTCGATCATCCAGTCATTCTACGTCAGTGCCGAACGCGTGTCGCGCCGGCTCGGTTTCGATCCTGACGCTCCCCGGCTGCTCAACAAGGTGACGGAGACCCGATGACCGCTTCACGCCCGTTGTTGCTGACCGGCGCCGCCGGCGTTCTTGGACGATGGCTCCGGCCGCGTCTCGTCGAGGCTTATGGGCCGCTGCGATCGTCCGATATCGACGACCCGGCGCCGGCGCTCTCCGGCGAGGAGCTGGCGATCGCCGATCTCGCCGATGCCGAGGCTGTCGATCGCCTGGTCAAAGGGGTCGGCAGGATCATCCATTTCGGCGGCATTTCCTACGAGGCGGATTTCGACCGGATCCTCGCCGCCAACATCATCGGCACGTACAATGTGCTCGAGGCGGCCCGCCGGCATGGGGCCGGGCCCATCGTCTATGCCAGCTCGAACCATGCCATCGGCTTTTACCGCCGCGATGACCGTATCGACGCCAACGTCCGTCCACGCCCCGACTCGCTTTACGGGGTGAGCAAGGCGTTCGGCGAGGATCTCGCCTCCCTCTATGCCGACAAATACGGGTTGGAGATCGCCTGCCTCAGGATCGGCACGGCAAAACCCGAGCCGAGCGACCCGCGCCATCTGTCGACCTGGCAGAGCTATGAGGATCTGCTGCGCATGATCAAGGCCTGCTTTGCGGCCCCGCGGCTCGGCTGCACCATCCTCTATGGCGTCTCCGACAACGACCGGCGCTGGTGGAGCAACGAGGCGGCAGCGAATGTCTCCTATGATCCCAAGGACAATGCCGAGCGGTTTGCTGCAACGCTGATCCCCGACGGCGATCGGCGCGACCCCGACGCACCCGCGGTGAAGTTCCAGGGGGGCCCGTTCGCGGCCGATGGCTACAAGCGGCGGGACTAGCCGGCAAACAACGGCTCGGGCAGGCCCGACACGCCCGCCTCGATGGCGAAGAGGCAGCCGGCGAGCGGTTGCTTCGACAAATCGGCATTGGCCGGTCTGATCGAGGTGACATAGATCGTGTCGAGACGTCCGCCACCAAAGGCGAGCATGCTCGGCTTGGCGACGGGGAGCGGGATGCGGCGATCGACCTTGCCGGCCGGCGTGAAGCGGACGAGCTCCCAGCCGTCGGTCGCAGCCGACCAGTAGCAGCCATCGGCGTCGACCGCGCCGCCATCGGGTCGCCCCGGCATGCCATGGGTATCGACAAACAACCGGCGGTTCGACATCGCGCCGCTGGCGACATCGAGATCGGCGCGCCAGATCGACCGCACGGCAGGGAAGGAATCGGAGTGGTAGAGGATCCGGCCATCCGGGCTGAACGCCAGGCCATTGGCGACGTACAGACCGCCCACCATCGCCGTGCACCGGCCGGTCGCATCGAAGCGGTAGAGGCTGCCGGTGGGCGCGCCTGGCTCGGGCGGATCGCGCATGCTGCCGACAAAGAAGCGCCCCTGGCGGTCGCAGCGACCATCATTCAGGCGGTTGTCGGGCAGGTTCGGCTCCGGGGCCGCGAGCGGCGTCAGCTCGCCGCTGTCGAGGTCGAAGCGATAGAGGCCGGACTTGAGGGCGAGGACCGCCTCGCCTTCGGTTTCGCACAGCGCGAAGGAGCCGATCGGCTCCAGCAGCGGCCAGACGCGGTTGCTGCCGGTTGACGGGTCGAAGCGGTTGAGACTGGGTGCCTGGATATCGATCCAGTAGAGGTTGCTGCTGCGCGGGCACCAGACCGGACATTCGCCGAGCTTCGCCTTGATATCGAGAGCGCATTCGACATTCGGCTTCATCGATTTCTCCCGTCAGGTTGCGCCGTCCGGCCGATAGCGTATGCGGCCGGCGCGGCCGCGCAGCAGCGGATCAGGTTTGGGTATGGCCGAGATCAGCGACTGCGTGTAGGGATGCTGCGGATCATCGCAGACCGATCCGGCATCGCCGATCTCGACGATCCGTCCGCGGTGCATCACCGCGACCCGGTCGCACATGTAGCGGATGACGCTGATGTCGTGGCTGATGATGATGTAGCTGAGGTCGAGCTCGTGACCGAGATCGAGCAGGAGGTCGAGGATCTGCGCCCGGAGCGATACGTCCAGCGCCGAGGTGGCTTCATCGGCCACGATGAGCTCCGGCTCGAGCGCGATTGCCCTGGCGATGCCGATGCGCTGGCGCTGGCCGCCGCTGAAGGCGTGCGGATAGCGCCGCATGGTCTCGGGCGAAAGGCCGACACGCTGCATGAGCATGGCGACCCGATGCTCGAGCTCTCTGCCCGATGCAACGCCGTAATTGCGCAGCGGTTCGCCGATGATCTGCAGCAAGGTCATGCGCGGATTGAGCGAAGCGAACGGGTCCTGGAAGATCATCCGCATGGCCTGCCAATAGGGCTTCATGGCCGGTGCCGGCAGGGCGGCCAGGTCGATCAGCTCGCGGCTGCGGCTCTTGAAGCGGATGCGACCCGCGGTCGGCTCGAGAATGCGCAGGATGCAGCGGCCGAGCGTGGTCTTTCCGGAGCCGCTCTCGCCGACGATGCCGAGCGTCTCGCCGCGCTTGAGGCTGAAGCCGACCGAGTCCAGCGCCTGCACTGCCCCGCCATCCGAGCCGCCGAACAGGCCTCGCCGGCTGTCGAAGCGCATGCCGAGATTCTCGACATCGAGAATCGTGTCCGCGGCGGAGCGGAGGGGAGAGCCGAGCGCTCGATGCGAACGGCGCTCGAGCACCAGGACGGAGTTCAGCAGGCGCTGGGTGTAAGGATGCCGAGGCGCCGCAAAGATGTCGTTGACCGGTCCATGCTCCACCACGTTCCCCTGATACATCACGGCAACCTCGTCGGCGATCTCGGCGACCACGCCCATGTCATGGGTGATGAACATCAGCGCCATGCCGTAGAGGCTCTGCAGGTTCTTCATGAGGTCGAGGATCTCGGCCTGGGTGGTGACATCGAGCGCCGTCGTCGGCTCGTCGGCGATCAGGAGCTTTGGCTCGCAGACGAGGGCCATGGCGGTCATGGCGCGCTGACGCATGCCGCCACTGAACTCGAAGGGATAGCTGTCGACAGCCTGCGCCGGTCGCGGGATCTTGACGCGATCGAGCATCTCGACGGCATATGCGCGGGCTTCGGCCTGGCTCATCCGGCGGTGCAGCCGGATGGCTTCGACAATCTGCGCTCCGATGGTGTGAACGGGGCTCAGGCTTGCCATCGGTTCCTGGAAGATCATCGCGATCTCGCGGCCCCGGATGCTGCGGATCCGGCGGCCCCTGGGATTGAGCGCCGCGAGGTCGATCGGCTTGCCGCCCGCCCATTCGACGGTGCTGCCGTGGAGGAGCACCTGGCCGCCGACGATGCGGCCCGGCTTCGGCACGATGTTGAGGATGGAGCGGGCGGTGACGCTCTTGCCGCTGCCGCTCTCGCCGACCACGCAGAGCGTCCGGCCCCGCCGCAAGGTCATGCTGACATGGTCGACCGCCTTGACGGTCTCGTGGCGCGTTTCGAACCAGGTGCTGAGATCCTTCACCTCGAGCACGATGCCGCTGTCGGTTTCGGCCATGGCCAAGCCTATTGCCGATAGGGATCGGCGGCGTCACGCAAGCCGTCGCCGACGAAATTGAGGGCAAGCACGGTGATGACCACGGCAATTCCCGGCGCGAAAAGCCAGGGCGCCGTGGCGATCGCCCGAATGTTCTGAGCCTCCTGCAGCAGGACACCCCAGCTGACCATGGGCGGCTGGAGACCGAGCCCGAGGAAGCTCAGCGCCGTTTCCGCAAGGATCATGCCCGGAATGGCGAGGCTCACCTCGGCGATGATGTGGCTGAGGAAGGAGGGCGCCATGTGGCGGAAGATGATCCGCGATTCGCGCGCACCATCGAGGCGGGCGGCGGTGACGAAATCCTCGGTGCGGAGCGACAGGAAACGGCCGCGCACGACCCGCGCGAGGCTGGTCCAGCCGATCAGCGACAGAATGACGGTGATGCAGAGATAAATTCTGAGCGGCGGCCAGTTGGTGGGCATCGCAGCGGCAAGGCCAAGCCACAATGGCGTCGTCGGCAGCGACAGGACGAACTCGATGGTGCGCTGAATGATGTGGTCGACGGTGCCGCCATAATAGCCGGAGAGGCCACCGAGGACGATGCCGAGAACAAGGCTCAGGCTCACCCCGATCAGTCCGATGGTCACCGAGATGCGCGTACCGTAGAGGATGCGACTCAGCATGTCGCGGCCGAGGCGGTCGGCACCCAGCAGATACATCGGATCGCCCTTGACCAGCGGGCCGATGAGCTTCGTCCTCAGCGTGAACAGGCCCCACATCGGATAGGGCTCGCTGGCCACGAACAGGCCGACCGGATGCTTGACCTGGTCATCGACGATGAAGGTGCGGCGGAGTGCGACGGGGTCGATCGTGACCTTGTAGCCGTTGACATGAGGGCGCCAGATGAGCTGCCCGGCCGCATCGCGGTCGAACAGATGGAGCTGCTGCGGCGGCGCATAGGTGTAGCGGGGGTTGAAGGCAATCGGGCTGAAGGGTGCCAGGAACTCGCAGAAGCCGGCTATCAGATAGATGGCGACCAGCACGACGGCGCTGACCATGGCCATGCGGTGGCGCTTGAACTGCACCCACATCAGCTGGAGCTGCGACGAGGAGCCGGCACGGCCGAGAGGAACGGTGTCCGGCGGCAGCGGATCGCCGGCGGCGGCCGGCGAGCTAGCGGTCATAGCGGATACGCGGATCGAGCCACACCAGCAGCAGGTCGGAGAGCAATGTTCCAACCAGCACCAGGATGCACTGGAACATGATCAGCGCGCCCCCGAGATACATGTCCTGGGTCTTCAAGGCCTGGATCAATATTGGCCCGGCGGTCGGCAGGCTCATGACGCTCGAGACGATGACCTCGCCGGAGACCAGGACCGGCAACACCCAGCCGACCGTGCTGACGAACGGGTTCAGTGCCACCCGCGTCGGGTAGCGCAGCGTCAGGGCGATCTCGGCCAGTCCCTTGGCGCGTGCGGTCTCGACATAGGGCTTGCCGAGCTCGTCAAGGAGATTGGCGCGCATGATGCGCACGAGTGCTGCAATGCCGGCAACGCCGAGCACCACGACCGGAAGCCACAGGTGCTGCAGCAGATCGAAAATCCGTTTCGGCGACCAGGGGGCATGGACGAATTCCGGCGAGAACAGCCCGCCCACCGAATAGCCCAGAAACACGACCGAGATGTACATGACGAAGAGGGCGAGCAGGAAATTCGGCGTCGCCATTCCGAGGAAGCAGAGAAAGGTGATGAAATAGTCGCCGATGCTGTACTGGCGCAGCGCCGAGAACACGCCGACCGGAAATGCGACGAGCCACACGAACAGCAATGTGCAGAAGGCGACCAGTGCCGTCATTCCGAGCCGGTTCCAAATGAGATCGGCGACCGGCGCCCGGTACTCGAACGACACGCCGAGGTCGCCATGGAGCGCATTGCCGATCCAGCGCAGATATTGCATCGGAAGCGGCTGGTCGAGGCCGTAGCGCACCCGCAGCTCCTGCAGCTGCTCGGCGCCCGCGGGCGAGCCGGAGGTGGCGAGATCCGCAGCGTAGCTCGTGACAAAGTCGCCGGGCGGCAGTTGGATGATGGTGAAGGCCACCACCGACACGGCAAAGAAGGAGGGGATCATCCACAAGATGCGCCGGAGCAGGAAATTGAGCATCGTCCTCCTTGCTCTGACCCCTCGCCGCTGCGGCTGGATCGACGGTGGCGGCTTAGCCTTCCGTCATTGCGCCGTATCGAAATAATATTGCTCGGTATTGCTGGCGACCGGGCTCGGATATGTCCAGGCGAACGGCCGCGGGTAGACATTGTGCATGGTGTTCTTCACCACCGAATAGAGCGGTCCGGGCGTGCTGACCCCGATGACGTAAAACTGATCCGCAGCAATATCGAGCAGCTGCTTCATGAGGTCGACCTGCTTGGCGGGATCGGAATATTTGGTGATCTCGCGATAGAGGTCCATCTGCTTCTTGACGGCGGCCGGCGGCTCCTCGCCGGACTTGCCGCCCGAGGCATACCAGTTGCCCCACGGCACCGCGAACAGCGACTCGTTCCAGAACGGGAAGTAGAAGGTGGGCTCGAACAGCGCATCGGCCATGCCGCCGCTGCCCAGGAAGACGGCGGCGTCGTGCTCGTTGTTGTCCTTGCGATCGTAGAACAGGGTGCGGTCCACCGTCTGAACCTTGGCGTCGATGCCGACCGCCTGCCAGTATTGCGCCACCAGCTGGGTGGAATCGAGGAAGTCGCCAAGCGCCGGGATCACCATGATGTTGAAGGTGATGCGCTTGCCGTCCGGCCCCAGGCGGAAGCCCTCGCTGTCCTTCTTCGGGAAGGCCTTGTCGAGGGACGCGTTCGCTTTGCCGACGTCATACTCGGTGTACTGCTTGGCGAGCCGCTCGTTGTAATAGGGTGACTCCTTGCGCGGCGCCGCCTGCCACGGCTCGCCCTGCCCGACAAAAGCCGAGTCGATGATCGCCTTGCGATCGATGGCATGGCTCAGGCCGATGCGGAAATCCTTGTTGTTGAAGATCTCGCGCTTCACCGGGTCCTTGTGGGTCAGATTGAGCGAGATGACGGTGGTGTTCATATCGGCGTTGGGCCCGTCGACCAGGCGGATGTCGGCTTTCGATGCGGCGTCGAGAAACACCGGCCGGTTGGCATTGGCATTGATGTGGCGGTCCTGATAGTCGATCTCGCCATTCACCGCCTTGAGCACCAGGGTCTGCTTGTCGGCATTGACCGAGATTCGCAGGTCGTCGATATAGGGGAGCTGGTTACCGGCGCTGTCGACCTTGTGGTAGAAGGGATTGCGCACGAGAGTCACCAGCGTTGCGCCCCCCACATAGGGTTCCTTGATGACCCACGGCTCCATGGTGGGACGATCAGGGTTCTGCCAGCGCTCATTGGCCTCGGTATCGACGGCGCACTTCTTGATGAAGAGCTCGGTCCAGTTCTGGACGCCCGCCTCCTTGGCCAACGCCGCGATGCCGTCCTTGTTGTAGGCGGGATGGAACTGCGAGCAATAGTGCTTGGCCATCATCGTCATCTGGACGCCGTAGACGCTGGCCAGGCGCTGCGGAAACACCCCATAGGGCTCCTTGAAGGTGATCTTGAAAGTGTTGTCGTCGATCTTTTCGAACTTGCCCGGCTCGCCGCCGCTCACCATCCAGTCGATGGAATTGGGCAGGAGTTCCTTGTTGGCGACGATATCGTTGACGAAGAAGCCGATGTCATCGCTGCCGAAGGGCTTGCCGTCGGACCATTTCAGCCCCTTGCGCAGCTTGACGGTGAATTCGGTCGCTGCCGGATTGCTGGTGACCTCCTCGGCGAGATTGGGAACGACCTTGCCGGTCCATTCGCGGTCCCAGGCGAGCAGCGGTTCATAGCCGGCGATCCGGAAGAGCCAGTTGCGGTCGGAGCCGCCGACCATGCCGGACCGCCAGGTCCCGCCATATTTGCCGACTTTCTCGACCGGCGACACGACCCGGGGATTCTCCGGCAGCCGCTGCTCGACCGCCGGCAGCTTGCCTGCCTTCACCATCTCTTCGAGCATCGGCGCCTGGTGGTGCTCGGCAGCCCCGGCGACGCTTCCGGTGAAGCAAAGCAGCGCTGCTGCGACAAGGTTCGCCGGCGCTGGCAGGTGCCGATCTCCGCCCGAAGAACGAGGAAGACAGTCGCGCATCACCACCTCCGCTACTCGACGATGATGGCTGGCATCAGTGCAAAACCGCCATCTCTCCTGACGCTCGCACAACCCATCGGGCACTGTCAATTTTCATCCAACCAGCCAAGGACGGCGGCAGCCGAGCGATCGGCCGGCGGTTCCGGCAATGATGTCGCGCGATCGCGGCGGGCGCTGTCGAGGGCGGCGAGAATGCGGTCGCAGAGGTCATCGAGACCGGCAGCATCGAGCCGCCGGACATCGATCTGGAGGATGCCGCAATCGGCCTGCAGCGAACGCAGAATGAGGCGCGGTTGACGGCGCGACAGCTCGGCGTCGAGGCCATGGGCGCTGAAGCCGGCCCGGGCACTGTCGATCAGGAGATGGACGCGGGTGAACGGGTTGCCGGTCTCGTCGGGCACCACGCTGGCACGCATCCCGGGGATGCCGGAGAGCCGTTGCGCCACATGATCGGCGCTCCTCGCCACGCTTTGCCTGATGCCTGCATGATCGAGAGCCATCCACCGGTGCAATGCGGCGATGGTGCCGACCACCGCTTCCTTGCCGGCTTTCATGGGACGACCGATGCCGCGGCTCTGGGCATAGGCGGCGCGCACCAGGTGGCGTTTGCCGGCAATGACGCCGGCCGTCGGCCCGCCCAGGGCCTTCTGGACGCTGAACAGCACGAGATCGGCTCCGGTCGCCAGCATGTCGCGCCAGCCATATTCGGCAGCGGCATCGACAACCACCGGCACGCCGCGGGCATGACAGGCCTCAACGTAGAGCGGCAAGGGAATCATGCCGGTCGGCGCCGCATGGTGCGAGACGACGTAGAAGGCCGCCGCCGTCGCATCGCTCAGGGCGGCGCGCAGCTGGTAGAGACCGGTCTCGAAAGCGGCGCCGAATTCGATCACCCGCGCCCCGGCGAGGCGGATGTCGCCGGTGATCGTCGAGCCGTAATTTACGACATGCCCCTTCTGGATGACGATCTCGTTCTTCATGCCGGCGGCGTCGGGCAGCTGCTCGACCCTTGCAAGATCGAGCCCGGTCATTGCGGCGGCCGCCGCAATCGTGATGCTGGCGGAGGTGCAGTTGGTGACGCAGCCGGCCTCCGCACCGGTTGCCTCGGCGATGGTGCGGCTGGCGAGCCGCTGGAGCTCGGCCATGTCCACGGCGTGAGGCAGGATTGCAGCAATGGCACGGACCACCTCGGGGCTCACCGGGCTCGCGCCAAACACGGTCTCGGTTCCCGAAGCGTTGATCAGGCGGGTGAGGCCGAGTTCGTCGATAATGTCTCCAGAGGCCACGTCGACCCTCTTTGCCGGGCACCATAAATCAGTCTACCCTCCCATTCGGCACCTCCTCGCGTTGGAATTCAAGTGATCGATCTTCAGGCCATCGAGGCAACTCTCGTCGACGAAACCGTCAAGGGCATGCCGGGCGGGCTCGGCCCGATGCCGCTCGGCGATATCGCTCGACAGGGCTGGAACGTGCTGCGCGAAGATCTGCCCCTGCCGCTGGCGGTGCTGAAGGACACGGCGCTGAGCCACAACGGCCAGTGGATGCGGCGCTTCCTCGCCGCCTCCAGGGCGCAGATCGCCCCGCATGGCAAGACGACGATGAGCCCGCAGCTGTTCGGCCGCCAGCTGGACGACGGCGCCTTTGCCATCACCATCGCCTCGGTGCAGCAACTGCAAGTGGCGCGCCACTACGGCTTCGATCGCGTGCTGATGGCCAACCAGCTGGTCGGCCGCCGGTCCATTCGCTACGTGCTCGACGAGATCAATCGCGATCCGGCGTTCGATTTCTACTGCCTCGTCGATTCCGTGGCGCTGGTGAAGCGGCTGGCTGAGGCCGCGCGCCATGCCGAGCTGGGGAGGCCGCTTCAGCTCATTGTCGAGGGAGGGTTCCATGGCGGCCGCACCGGCTGCCGGCAGCTCGCCGAGGCGCTGGCGGTTGCCGCAGCGGTCAAGGCGGGCGAGCCGTTCCTGTCGCTCCGCGGCGTCGGGGGTTATGAAGGGCTGCTCAAGGGAGCAACCCCTGCCGAGACCGAAAGGCTGGTCGACGATTTTCTCGACTATCTGACGACAATCGCGGTTGTATGCGAGCAGGAGAATCATTTCGGCTCCGGCACCGTGATGCTGACTGCCGGCGGCTCGAGCTTCTACGACCTGGTGGCGCGTCGCTTCGCCAAGGCGCAAGTCACCCGCCCGTTCATGGTGCTGACCCGCAGCGGCTGCTACCTCACGCACGACTCCGGGGAATATGCCGCCCGCTTCGTTGAGTTGCGCAAGCGCTCGCCGGAGGTCGATGAACTCGGACCAGGCCTCATGGCGGCGCTCGAGGTCTGGGCCTATGTGCAATCGCGGCCCGAGCCGGAGAAGGCGCTGCTCACCGCCGGCAAGCGCGATATCTCCTTCGACTCGCGCTTGCCGCAGGCAGTGAAATGGTTCAGGCCGGGAGCCGGCGCCACGGCCGCCGACATCGCTCCTCTCGGTTCGGATCATGTCGTGACCGGCCTCAATGATCAGCATTGCCACCTTGCGGTGCCGCGCGCGAGCCCGCTCCAGGTGGGCGACATGGTGGCGCTCGGCATCTCGCATCCCTGCACGACTTTCGACAAGTGGCAGGTGCTGTGCGTCGTGAATGATGGCTACGATGTCGTCTCCGCTGTTCGAACCTTCTTTTGATCATGCCGCGCGATCCTCGCCACGACCCGCTGTTCGAGCCGATCCGCATCGGACCGAAGATCCTGAAGAACCGCTTCTACCAGGTGCCGCAATGCACCGGCGCCGGCGTGCTCCGGCCGGGCAGCAATCTCGCCCACCGGGCCGTGAAGGCGGAAGGAGGCTGGGCCGGCATCTGCACCGAGTCCTGCTCGATCCATCCCGAGGTCAATCAGTCGACATCGACCTGCACGACCATCTGGGACGAGGGCGATGTCATCAATCATCGCTACATGACCGACGAAGTGCATCGCTGGGGCGCGCTGGCCGGGGTGGAGCTGGGGGCCGGCGGGGTCAAGGACAACCTCGCCACGCGCTATGTCGCGGCTGCCTTCGACCGCTTTCCGTCTGGCGGCATCCCCAAGGTCTATACCTATGAGGCGAGCGAGGACGATATCGAGCGGCTGATGCTGATGTATGCCGAAGCGGGGCAGCGGGCAATCGATGCCGGCTTCGACATTCTCTACATCCACGGCGCCGCCGGGGTGTTTCCGGCCCACGCCCTGTCGCGGCATTTCAACCGTCGCACCGACAAATATGGCGGCTCCTTCGAGAACCGGGCCCGGTTCTGGATCGAGGCGTTGGAGACGCTGCGCCGCACCGCCGGCGACCATTGCGCCATCGCCACCCGCTTCGCCATCGACGATATTGCCGGACCCTGGGGAATCGAGATGTATGACGAGGGTCTGCGCTGGGTCGAGCTTGCCGACCGGCTCGGCCTCGTCGACCTCTGGGACATCATCCTCGGCGGCGCCGGCCATGATGCCTGGGGCGAGGATTCAGGCCCTTCGCGCTTCTACAAGAGCAACCACCAGGCGCCGTGGAACAGCGAAGTCAAGCGGATCGCCAAGGTGCCGGTGGTGGGCGTCGGCCGCTTCACCGATCCCGACGAGATGGTCAGGGTCATCAAATCGGGTCAGCTCGACATCATCGGCTGCGCCAGGCCGTCGATCGCCGATCCCTGGCTGCCGCGCAAGATCGACGAGGGTCGGGTCGAGGATATCTGCGAATGCATCGGCTGCAATGTTTGCGTGTCGCGCTTCAACCTCAACAGCACGATCATCTGCACCCAGAACCCCACCGCCATGGAAGAATATCGCCGCGGCTGGCACCCGGAAATATTTGCCGTGACCGCGCGCCCGTCGCAGGTGCTGGTGGTCGGTGCCGGACCCTCCGGCATGGAATGCGCCCGGGTGCTGGGGCTCAGGGGATACGAGGTCGACCTGGTCGAGGCAGAGGCGACGCTCGGCGGACATCTGCGTGATGTCGTCAAGCTGCCGGGGCTTGCCGAATGGAACCGGGTCATCACCTTCCGCGAGCAGCAGCTTTCGCGCATGGCGAATGTGCGGATCATGCGCGGCGCCGGCAGGGTCTCGGCCGAGGAGATCCTTGATTACGGGGCGCCCCGCGTGGTTCTTGCGACCGGCGCCAAATGGGTGGGCAACGGCCTCGGCGCGTCCGGTCCCGATCCGCTTTCAGGCGTCGACATGGCGCTGTCGCATTGCGTGACGCCGGACCAGTTCTTTGCCGGCAAGCCGATCGGCGATCGCGTGGCCATTCTCGATTCGGACGGCTATTTCATGGCTTCGAGCATCGCCGAGGTGCTGGCCGACCAGGGCAGGACGGTCACGATCGTCACGCCGTGGGACACGGTCGCACCGATGCTGGATCTGACGCTCGAGGGCATGAACTTCAAACGGCTGATGCGCGAGAAGGGCATCCATGAGCGTGTCGGCCGCTGGGTCGAACGGGTGACGGCGACCAATCATGGCGTCGAGATTGCTCTCTACGATCATTATCGCGACGGGTCGCGGCGGACCTCGCAGCCGCAAAAGGGGGTGTTCCCGCGCCGGCTTGGCGATGCCACCGAAACGCTCGACTGCGACACGGTGATCCTGTGCACCGCACGCGAGTCGAGCACCGCGCTCTATGACGACCTTGTCGCGCGCCGCGCCAGCTTCGAGGCAAGCGGCATCGAGATGGTGGTCCGGTCGGGCGACTGCCTGGCGCCGCGTTACCTGGCAGATGCGATCTTCGACGGCCACCGCATTGCGCGCGAGTTCGAAAGCCCCAATCCGGAGCGGCCGCTGGCGATCATTCGCGAACGGCAGATTTTCGGGCACGAGGTCTTCCCCAAGCTTGGCGACCGCGTGCTCTGACATCGAAGGGTAGGTCCACATGTCCCCCGCGGCCATTTCCGATGAGACCAAGGTCCTGCTGTCGCGCATCAGCACGGCAACGCTCACATCCCAGCTGCTGGCCCGGGGTTTGCGCAACACCTTCATGCAGAATGTCTACCGGCTGACGACCGGCGGCGGCAGCATGGTCGGCGAGGCTTTCACGCTGCGCTACATCCCCTCGCGCGAGGATCTCGATGTCTCCACGGTCTTCGAAAGCCGGGAGCATCCACAGCGCAAGGCGGTGGAAACCATTCCGCAGGGTCACGTGCTGGTGATGGACTGCCGCCAGGACAAGCGCGCCGCCAGCGCCGGCAGCATTCTCATCACCCGGATGATGGTGCGGGGTGCCGCCGGGGTGGTGACCGATGGCGGCTTGCGCGACACGCCGGCTATCGAGCAGCTTGATCTTCCGGTCTATTGTGCCGCCCGCAGCGCACCGACCAACCTGACACGGCATCATGCCATGGACATCAACGTGCCGATCGGCTGCGGCGAGGTGGCAGTGTTTCCCGGCGATATCATCGTCGGCGACCGCGAGGGCGTGGTGGTGATCCCGCGGCACCTCGCCGAGGAGGTCGCCAGAGACGGAGATCGGCAGAGCCTGTTCGAGGATTTCGTCACCGAGCGCGTCAAGGGCGGGCAGTCGATCTTCGGCCTCTATCCGCCCGATCAGGAAATGCTGGCCGCATTCGAGACGTGGAAGGCAAGCCGATGAGTTCGCCAGATATCGCTCAAATCCGCAAGCATGACGAGGCGCTGACCGCGTCGATGGCGTGGATCCCCGGCGGAACCTTCCGCATGGGGTCCGACGCCCACTATCCGGAGGAGGCGCCGGCCCATGAGGTCAGCGTCGACGGCTTCTTCATGGACCGAACCCCGGTGACCAACCGCGCCTTTCGCGACTTTGTCATGGCCACCGGCTATGTGACCTTTGCCGAGAAGGCGCCCGAGCCCAAGGACTATCCGGGCGCCAAGCCGGAAATGTTGCGCGCCGGCTCGGTGGTTTTCACGCCGCCGAAAGGCCCGGTCGACCTGCGCCATTTCGCGAATTGGTGGCGCTTCACCTTCGGCGCCGACTGGCGGCATCCCTATGGGCCGAAAAGCTCGATCGGCGGCCTCGACGACCATCCGGTGGTGCATGTCGCCTATTGCGATGCCGAGGCCTATGCGCAATGGGCAGGCAAGGCGTTGCCGAGCGAGGCGGAATGGGAGTTCGCGGCCCGCGGCGGCCTCGATGGTGCAGAATATGCCTGGGGTGCCGAGTTCACGTCGGGCGGCCGCCATCTGGCCAATACCTGGCAAGGCGCCTTCCCGCACGAAAACCTGACGCAGGACGGCTATCGGCGGACCTCGCCCGTCGACGCCTTCCCGCCGAATGGCTACGGCCTCAACGACATGATCGGCAATGTGTGGGAGTGGACCACCGACTGGTATTCGCCGAAACATGCCGGCGACGCCGGCAAGGCCTGCTGCGTGCCGCCGAACCCGCGCGGCGGCCCCGAGGCGGAGAGCTACGATCCACGCCAGCCGGAGTCGCGGATCCCGCGCAAGGTGCTGAAGGGCGGATCGCACCTCTGCGCACCCAATTATTGCCGGCGCTATCGTCCGGCGGCGCGCCATCCCGAGCCGGTCGACACCTCGACCAGCCATGTCGGCTTCCGCTGCATCGTGAGATCGAGCGCCGCTGTCAGTCGACCCTAGTCACGTCGCGGGCATCGATCAGAAGTGGCTCTTTCGCTTCGTCCGCCAGGCGATGGACGGTGAGGTCAAGACCGTCCGCCTGGATCACCACGAAACGGTTGCGCTGCCAGGGTGTCTCGACAATGTCGCCTTCGCGGAACAGCCGCTCCGCGGAAGCCCTTTTGAGCATGGTCGCCGCGCCGCTGGCGCGCTTTTTCTGCCTGGCCTTGGCAGGTTCTGGCGGGCGGGGTGCCCCGTTCGGTCGGCCCATGAGCATCTCTCCATGGCTGCGGTGGTCGGGCGCCGGTCCGGTTTGTGGCACATCTTCCTGTGATTCGTCGCGGCCTGTCGCACATCTTTCGGCAGTTCTCGAAAATCCATGGCGGGTTTTGTTCCAGCGATGGGGATGGCGCAGGAACTGCCACAGGGCGAGCCAGGCGGCAGCCGAGATCAGCAGCCAGTAGAGCGGCATGGCCATGAGCGACCAGCGCAGCCGGCCAAGATTGCGTATCCGGGTGGCCTTGAGGCCCGCTGCCATGCCGCCGCCATAGCCCAGCAGCAGCACGGCAAGGCCGATGCCGGAGGCGAAGGCGCCGGCGAATTCCGGCCGTTCGGGAGGAAAGCTGCCGCCGGCGATCTCGGCGGCAAGAAAGCCCAGGAACACGGGATGAAGCAGCGCCGAGGCGACGACGCCGATGGTCGTCGCCTGGAAGGCCAGGAAGCTCGCCGTGCCAAGCTCGCGCCGAAGCCGCAGCGGATTTCTCATATGCACGAGCCAGGTCTGGAGGAAGCCCTTCAGCCAGCGGGCGCGCTGGTGCAGCCAATTGGCCAGTGCGACATTGGCCTCCTCGCGGGTCGATGCGGCGATCATTCGGCAGCGATAGCCGTGCCGCGCCAGGCGGAAACCCAGATCGGCATCCTCGGTGACGTTATGGGGGTCCCAGCGGCCCACCCTCTTCAGCGCCACGGTGCGGAAATGATTGGAGGTGCCGCCAAGCGGGAAGGCGCAGGACAGCGCCGACAGCATCGGCAGCTGCAGATCGAACAGCACGGCATATTCGATGGCGAATTGGCGGGTGAGCCAGTTCTGATGGGGATTGTAGAAGGCAAGCCGGGCCTGGAGGCAGGCGAGTTCGGGCCCGCTCGCGGCGAAGATGTCGGCGGCCAGGCGAAGCTGTCCAGGGTCGGGAACATCTTCGGCGTCGAACACGGTGAGCAGGCTGCCGCGGGCGAAGGTCAGGGCATAGTTCAGCGCCTTGGGCTTGGTCAGCGGCAAGGCCTGCGGCACGACGATGATGTCGAATCCGGGCGGCAGCCGGCACCGCGCCAGGGCGATCCGGGTTTCGTGATCCTCGGCCTCGACCACGAGCTTGACGTCGAGCTTGTGGCGGGGATAGCGCAGGGCGGCAAGACTCCCGACCAGCTGGCCGAGAATGGCGGCCTCGCGATGGAGCGGCGCCAGGACGGTATAGACCGGCAGCTCCGCGTCGCTAAGCCGGCGCGGCCGCCGGCTTGCCGGTTGCCGCCAGCGCAGCAGGCAGGCCCAGCGCAGGGTGGCGAGCGCCAGGAAGGCCGGCGAGGCGAGCAAGGGAATGACCATGGGGATGGTCGCTGGCCAGACCGCCAGGATCACGGCGAGTGCCGTGCCGGCGAGGCTGAGCACGACCCCCTGGGCGGCGGTCAGCCGGCGCGCCGCCGAAAATTGCGGTCGGCTCGAGGCGAGCCCGAAGCAGGCCGAGTGAAGGGGGCATGGCATGCACCGCCTTCAACCATAAGTTGTTGACGGTAGCAATGCGCTCGCTCAGCCGGTTGTCTGCTCCAGGAACCGCATCAGCGCCGTCTCGGCGAGCGACAGGCTGCGCCGGCGGGCCGGATGAAGCAGCTCCTGCGACAGGGCTCCGGCCTCATAGGCGGTCAGGACCGCGGGGTGGATGTAGCTCTTGCGGGCGACGGTCGGGGTATTGGCGAGAACCAGCGCGACGTCGCGCGCCACCGCCGTGGTCGTCCGCTTGGCCTCGGTGCGCGACCGGGGCGGACCGCTTCTGGCAAAGGTCTCGAGCGCCAGCGCCGAGGCATGAAAGGTGCGGAAATCCTTGGCCGTCACCGGCGCGCCCGTGACTTCGCCAAGCCAGGAGTTGATGTCCTTGGCGGTCAGCGGCTTGATCGGCGGGGTCGGATCGAGAAACAGGCGGCTGCCGCGAAACCGCCGCAGGCGTTCGATGGCGCCGCGGAGCAGCGGGTCGTCAAGCTGCTTGTCGATGCGCTTGCCAGCCTTGCCGCGGAACGACAGGTTGATCGTCGAATTGGCGAGGCGGACATGGCGCTTGAGCAGGGTGGCAGCGCCGCGACCGCTCTCCTCGCCGGCATACATCTCATGACCGACCCGCAGCACGGCGACGTCGATCAGCCGGACGGCGGCGGCGATTGCCCCCTCTCGAGTTCAGCTCGGCGGCAGCGATGGCATGCGCCACGCGTTCGCGCAGGTCGGGCAGAACGAGTCCGAGCTGCCTGAGGCGCTCGGCCTTGGCCTGGGCGCGCACATCCTCCCAGGCGTCGTGATAGATGTATTGCAGCCTGCCTGCCTCGTCGCGGCCGACCGCCTGCAAATGGGCACTGGCATCGGCGGCAATCCGCACCTCGCTCCAGGCCGGCGGGATCACCAGGTCGGCGATCCGCTTGCGGATGCCGCGATGGATGATGGTGCGGCCATCGGCGTCGACATAGCTGAAGCCAAGCCCGGCCTTGACGCGGCGGATCGACATGTCCGCCGGGTCGACCCGGCGCAATCCAGCTTCTTCCAATGCCAGCTCGACGTCATGCATGGGAGCCGAACCCGCTGCGGCGGCGTCGGTTCCCTGATGTGCGCTAGAGCCAGGCCCCGACATCGCTCCCGATCGCCGCGGCGAGCGACGGCAGGCCGTGCCGGTCCAATCTTTCGACGAGGCCGAGATTGATGGCGCGGACGAGGTCCGGTCCCTGATAGACCAGCGCCGAATAGAGCTGCAGCAGGCTGGCGCCTGCCTGGATCTTGCTCCAGGCCTCGGCCGCCGAGGCGATGCCGCCGACGCCGACAAGCGGCAGCTTGCCGCCGGTCAGCCGGTACATGCGGGCGAGCATCCGGGTCGAGAGCTCGAAGAGCGGGCGCCCCGAAAGGCCGCCGGCCTCGCGGGCATGGCGCGAGCGCAGGGCCGGACGCGACAGCGTGGTGTTGGCTATGATCAGCCCGTCGAGGACCGCACTTTCGATTGCCACCTCGGCGATGTCGGCGAGGCTCGCCTCATCGAGATCCGGGGCGATCTTGAGCAGCAGCGGCGCGCTGCGGCCGTCCTTCTCGCCGGCCCGCGCCCGCTCCTCCCGCAGGCGCGCCAGCAGCACCTCGAGCTCGCGCCGGTCCTGCAGGCGGCGCAGACCGGGCGTGTTGGGCGAGGAGACATTGAGGGTGATGTAGTCGGCGACGCGGTTGAAGCGGGCGATGCCGAGCAGATAGTCGCCGATGCGGTCGGTGGTGGTCCGGTTGGCGCCGATATTGACGCCGACAATGCCGGGGCGGTGGCGGCGTCGCTCGAGCCGCGGCAGTGCCGCGGCCTGGCCGTCATTGTTGAAGCCGAGGCGGTTGATGACGGCTTGGTCCTCGGTCAGGCGGAAGAGGCGGGGACGGGGATTGCCAACCTGCGGCTCAGGGGTCAGCGATCCCACTTCGACAAAGCCGAAGCCGTGCTTCAGCATGGCATCGATCACCTCGGCATTCTTGTCGAAGCCTGCGGCAAGGCCCACCGGGTTGGGGAAGTCGAGGCCGATGACCCTCGTCGCCAGGGCCGGATGGTCGACGGCGGTGCCGCCCGGCACCAGCCCCAGGCGGAGCGCCCCGAGGGTGAGCCGATGCGCCGTCTCGGCATTGATCATCCCGAGCACTGGCCGGGTCAGTCGAAACAATCTCATGCGGCGGGGTCTGGCAGCCTTTTTTGGCTGCAACGAGGCTTTCGCTCGGCTTGCGTGCAGGAACCGTTCATGGTACAATTTTCCTAATTTAACAACGCTTATGACACAATGTCCTAGTCGAGGCCCGAATGTTCTCGCATAAACAGATGTGGGATGCCATCGATGCACTTGCTGCGCGCAATAGCCTCTCGACTTCGGGACTGGCCAAACGCGCCGGGCTGGACGCCACCACCTTCAACAAATCGAAGCGTTTGTCCTCGGCCGGCCATATGCGATGGCCGACTACGGAGAGCCTGTCGCGCATTCTCGATGCGACGCGCACGCCGTTCCACGACTTCGTGCTGCTGGTGAACGGCAGGTCGGAGCGGCCGGCCGAATCGATCCCGCTCATCGGTTTCGCCAAAGCCGGCGAGGCCGGGCTCTTCGACGATGGCGGCGCGCCGACCGGGACGGGCTGGGAGCAGATCGCCTTTCCCAAGGTAAACGATGCCTGCGCCTTCGCTCTCGAGATCTCCGGCGACGGCATGCTGCCGGTCTATCGCGACGGCGACACGATCATCGTGTCGCCGAACTCGCAGGCCCGGCGCGGCGATCGGGTCGTGGTGAGGACCAAGGCCGGCGAGGTGCTCGCCAAGGTGCTGGCGCGCCAGACGGCAAGGACGATCGAGTTCAACGCCTTCAGCCCGAACGAGCCCCCGGTCTCGCTCGGCATCGGCGAGTTGGCGTGGATCGCGCGGATCGTCTGGGCAAGTCAATAGGGGTGAGTAGTGAGGAGTGAGTAGACAAGATCACCGCCCACCTGCCCACTCACTATTCACCACTCACCACTCACTACTTGCCTACTGCCCATTGCCTACCCGCTCACTAGTTCCGCGCCCGATCGACCAGCTTGTTCTTGGCAATCCACGGCATCATCTCGCGCAAGCGGGCGCCGACTGCTTCGATCGGATGGGCATCGTTGACCCGCCGCGTCGCCTTGAACATCGGCTGGCCGGCCCGGCATTCGCGGATCCAGTCGCTGGTGAACTTGCCGGTCTGGATATCCTTGAGGATGCGGCGCATCTCGGCCCTTGTCGCATCGGTGATGATGCGCGGGCCGACGGTGTATTCGCCATATTCGGCCGTGTTGGAGATCGAATAATTCATGTTGGCGATGCCGCCTTCATAGATCAGGTCGACGATCAGCTTGACCTCGTGGAGGCATTCGAAATAGGCCATTTCGGGGGCGTAGCCGGCCTCGACCAAGGTCTCGTAGCCGGCCCGGATCAGCTCGACCAGGCCGCCGCACAGCACCGTCTGCTCGCCGAATAGATCGGTCTCGCATTCCTCCTTGAAGGTCGTCTCGATGACGCCCGAGCGGCCGCCGCCAATCGCCGAGGCATAGGACAGCGCCAGATCATGCGCATTGCCCGAGGCGTCCTGGTGAATGGCGATCAGGCAGGGCACGCCGCCGCCGCGCTGGTACTCGCTGCGCACGGTGTGACCCGGGCCCTTGGGGGCGATCATCACCACATCGAGGCTCTGGCGCGGCTCGATCAGATTGAAATGGACGTTGAGGCCATGGGCGAAGGCGATGGCCGAGCCATCCCTGATCTGACCGTCGATCTCGTTGCGCCAGATGTCGGCCTGAAGCTCGTCGGGAGTGCACATCATCATGAGATCGGCTGATTTTGCGGCGTCGGAGACGGCCAGGACGCGAAAGCCGTCGGCCTCCGCCTTCTTGGCCGATTGCGAGCCGGAACGAAGCCCCACGACGACGTCCTTGACCCCGGAATCCTTGAGGTTCAGCGCATGCGCGCGACCCTGGCTGCCATAGCCGACGATGCACACGTTCCGAGCTTTGATCAGATTGACGTCGGCATCTCGATCATAATAAACGCGCATCGCTGGACGACCTCCCATTTGGCGAAGAGCTTGTTAGACCATCCCCGCGCCCGTCGGCGCAAGGTCAGTTCCCGCATGCCTCCCGGTAGAGCCGAACGGTTTCGGCCATGCCGTGGATCAGGGCATCGGCGGTGAGCGCGTGCCCGATCGAGACCTCGGCGAGATTGGGCAGCCGCGCAACGAGCGGCGGCAGATTGACGAGGGTCAGGTCATGGCCGGCATTGAGGCCGATCCCGGCGTCCCGGGCGGCCTCGCCGGTGGCGACGATCTTGTCGAGCTCGAAGGCGCGCACGAGGGGATCGACAGCGCCCCCATAGGGGCCGGTATAGATCTCGATCCGGTCCGCCCCGACGGCGCGGGCCTCGCCGGCGCGTTCGCGCTCGGCCTCGACGAAGACCGAGACGCGCATGCCGCCGGCGCGCAGGCGGGCGATGACGCCGCTCAGGAACGAGCGATGGGCGGCGATGTCGAATCCGTGGTCGGAGGTCGCCTGGCGGACGTCGTCCGGCACCAGCGTCACCTGATCCGGCCTGACGCTCTCGACAAGCTCGATGAAGCGGGCATCGGGATTGCCCTCGATATTGAATTCGGCGCCGGGAAACTGGCGCACCAGACTGGCGAGCACCGGCACATCCAAGCGGCGGATATGACGCTCGTCGGGACGGGGATGAACGGTGATGCCATGCGCGCCGGCTTCCAGTGCGATGCGGGCGATTGCCTCGACCGACGGCCACGGCAGGTTGCGCCGGTTGCGCAGGAGCGCGATGGCATTGACGTTGACCGAAAGCGCCGTCGCCATGTCACACCCGCAAGCGCTCGACGCCGCGCGATATGGCGGCAATGCCGGTGCGAACCACTTCGACCAGGCCAAGCGGCTGCATCAGCGCAATGAACTGCTCGATCTTGCCGGTCTTGCCGGTCAGCTCGAACACGAAGGACCGGTTGGTGGCGTCGACAACATGGGCGCGGAAGGCGTCGGCGAGCCGCAGCGCCTCGACCCGGTGCTCGCCGATTCCCGCCACCTTGACCAGCGCCAGCTCGCGCTCGATGGCATTGCCGGTCACCGTCAGGTCGGCCACGGAATGGACGGGGACCAGCCGCTCGAGCTGGCTCTTGATCTGCTGCAGCACCATCGGGGTGCCACGGGTGACGATGGTGATGCGCGACACATGCGCCTCGTGCTCGGTCTCCGACACGGTGAGCGATTCGATGTTGTAGCCACGTCCGGAGAACAGGCCGATGACGCGCGCCAGCACGCCCGGCTCGTTGTCGACGACGATGGAGAGGGTGTGGGCCTCGATCGGATCCTTGCGGTCCTCGAGGAAATAGGCCGATGCCGGCGGGTCGATCGCGGGTTTGCTCATGACACCACCCCTACACCAGGACCTTGCCTTCGGCACCGATCGCCTGCTCGATCTCGGCCTCCGGGACGTCCTCGCCGAGCAGCATCTCGTGATGCGCCTTGCCGGAGGGGATCATCGGGAAGCAGTTGGCGAGATTGGCGACGCGGCAGTCGAACAGCACCGGCGCCTTGACCTCGATCATCTCGCGTATCGCCTGGTCGAGCTCGCCCGGCTTGGAGCAGCGGATGCCGTGGCAGCCGAAGGCCTCCGCCAGCTTGACGAAATCGGGCAGCGCCTCGGAATAGCTTTCCGACAGGCGGTTGCCATGGAGCAGCTGCTGCCACTGGCGGACCATGCCCATATATTGATTGTTGAGGATGAAGATCTTGACCGGCAGGCGGTATTGCACCGCCGTCGACATCTCCTGCATGGTCATCTGCACCGAGGCATCGCCGGCAACGTCGACGACCAGCGCTTGCGGGTGCGCCACCTGGACGCCGATCGCCGCCGGCAGGCCGTAGCCCATCGTGCCGAGCCCGCCCGACGTCATCCAGCGGTTCGGCTCCTCGAAGCGGAAGAACTGGGCGGCCCACATCTGGTGCTGGCCGACCTCGGTGGTGACGTAGGTGTCATAGCCGCGGGTCAGGGCATAGAGCCGCTCGAGGGCGTATTGTGGCATGATGACGTCGTCGTTCGGCCGGTAGCGCAGGCAGTCGCGCCGGCGCCAGCGGGCGATCTCTCTCCACCAATCCTCGATCTTGTGCCGATCGGGCCAGGCGTTGCGCTCGCGCATCAGCGCCAGCATGTCGGCAATGACATTGGCGCAGTCGCCGACGATCGGAATGTCGACCCGCACATTCTTGTTGATCGAGGAGGGATCGATGTCGATGTGGATCTTCTTCGAACCGGGCGAGAAGGCATCGAGCCGGCCGGTGATGCGGTCGTCGAAACGCGCGCCGATGCACAGCATCACGTCGCAGCCATGCATGGCGAGGTTCGCCTCGTATGTGCCGTGCATGCCCAGCATGCCGAGCCAGCTCGGCCCGGATGCGGGATAGGCCCCGAGCCCCATCAGGGTCGAGGTGATCGGGAACCCGGTCAGCTCGACCAGCTCGCGCAGCAGCCGCGACGCCTCGGGGCCGGAATTGACGACGCCGCCGCCGGTATAGAGCAGCGGCCGCCTGGCCTGCAGCAGCAGCGCCACCGCCGCCTCGATGGCGAGCGGGTCGCCCTTGACCCGCGGGCGATAGGTCTTGTGCTCGATATTGGCCGGGCCGATATAGCGGCCTCTGGCGAACTGGACGTCCTTCGGAACGTCGACCACGACCGGGCCCGGCCGGCCGTGCATCGCCACATGGAAGGCCTCATGCAGGACACGGGCCAGGTCGTTGACGTTCTTGACCAGGTAATTGTGCTTGGTGCAGGGCCGCGTGATGCCGATCGTGTCGCATTCCTGGAAGGCGTCGTTGCCGATCAGATGGGTCGGCACCTGGCCGGTGATGCAGACCATCGGGATCGAGTCCATCAGCGCATCGGTCAGGCCGGTGACGGCATTGGTGGCGCCGGGACCGGAGGTGACGAGGACGACGCCGCATTTGCCGGTCGAGCGGGCATAGCCCTCGGCCATGTGGGTGGCGCCCTGCTCGTGGCGCACCAGTATGTGGCGCACCTGGTCCTGCTGGAACAGTTCGTCATAGATCGGGAGCACGGCGCCGCCCGGATAGCCGAAGATATGCCTCACGCCCTGGTCGGCGAGCGCCCTCAGCACGATCTCCGCGCCGGTCATCAATTCTTCCGCTTCGCCGCTCATGCCGCTGTTCCCATTCTCACGTTTCATCTCAGCCTTCCAAGCCGACCCTTGAAAATGAAAAAGGCCCGCTGACGGGCCTTGTTTCGCGCACCACTCCAGGCGGGGCGGCTTATGCCACCCCCGCGGTGCGCGGTCCTACAATAAGGAGAATCCTGATCATGGGGCGATCCTTAACCTCTGGGGAGGCTCTCGTCAAGCGCCGGCACGCCGGCCCCGAGCGCCCGGCCGGCCGCATCGACAGCCGCCTCGGCGGTCGAAACCTGCAAAAAATCGGACATCTGGCCGCGGATCCAGGTCAGCTGGCGCTTGGCGAGATTGCGGCTGTGTTGCTGCATCCGGGCCAGCGCCTCATCCCGGTCGATGGCGCCGGCAAGATGCGCCGCCAGGGGCTCGACGCCGACCGCCCGCATGGCCGGCAGCGCCGGATCGAGATCGAGTGCGAGGAGTTGCCGCACCTCGCCGAGGCCGCCGGCGGCGATCATGCCGGCGGCGCGCCGGTCGATCCGGTCATAGAGGCGGGCGCGGTCGGGAACGATGGCGAGGCGCAGGAGGCTCGCACCGAGGAGAATCCCCGAGGCCGCATGACGGGCATGATGCACCGAGAACGGCTCGCCGGTGACCTCGGCAACCTCGAGCGCGCGCAGCACCCGTTGCGGATCGCTCGGGCGGATGGCCTGGCGATCCTCCGGCGTCAGGCGGGAATGAAGGGCAACGACGCCGTCCCGCCGCAGCGCCTCGCGCCAGCGCTGGCGGATCTCGGGCGGGATGGGCGGAAACGGCGTGAGCCCGTGCTCCAGCACCCGCAGATAGAGGCCGGTTCCGCCGGTGATCACCGGCAGGGCCTGTCGCTGCCACGCGGCCGTGATCTGGGCGGCGGCTTCGGCGGCAAAGATCCCGGCCGACCAGGGCTCGCGGGCGCTGCGATGACCATAGAGGCGATGCGGCACCTCCCGCTCCTCCGCCTCGGACGGGCGGGCGGTGAGGATGCCAAGCTCGCGATAGCATTGCATGGCGTCGGCATTGATGACGATGCCGCCGAAGGCCCGGGCGATGGCCAGCGCGGCGCGCGACTTGCCGCTGGCGGTCGGCCCTGCGATAAGCACCGCAGGATTTTCTCCAAGCAAGGCCGATCCCGTCGTCGCCATGGCAGGCACCGTCCTCGTCCTCATCGCTGCGCCCGGCTCACGCGCCATTGACGGCGAGGCGCTCGCCATCCTCGAGCAAGCGGGCTTCGGCGCGCCGGTCTGGCTGGCCGAGGCGGAAGCCTGCGAGTTCGTCCTCGAAGGCCTGGTGCCGGCCATGCGCGAGGAGGAGCTGCGGGGGACGCTGGCGCCGCGGCCGATCGATGTCGCCCTGGTCGATGCCGCGGGCCGCCGCAAGCGGCTGCTGCTCGCCGACATGGACTCGACGATGATCCGGCAGGAATGCGTCGACGAGCTGGCGCAGCTGGCCGGCGTCTCGGACGAGGTCAGGGATGTGACCCTCGCGGCGATGCGGGGCGAGATCCCGTTCGAGGAATTGCTGATCCGGCGCGTGGCCTTGCTGAAGGGGCTGCCGGCAAGCAGCATCGGGGTGGTCATGGCCAGGCTCGATTATGCCGCCGGCGGGCGCACGCTCCTCGCCACGCTCGAGGCCAATGGCTGCTACACCGTCCTGATATCGGGCGGGTTCACGGCCTTCACCGCCGGCGTCGCGGCAGCGCTTGGCTTCGACGAGCATAGGGCCAACGAGCTCGACATCGCTGACGGCAGGCTCGCCGGCACGGTGCGGCGCCCGATTCTCGGCAGCAATGCCAAGCTTGCGGCGCTCGATGAGCTTGCCGCCCGCCTTGGCATCGGCCGGAACGACGTCATTGCCGTCGGCGACGGCGCCAACGACATCCCGATGCTGGCGGCTGCCGGCATCGGCGTTGCGCTTCATGCCAAGCCCGCCGTGCGCCATGCCGCAAACGTCCGCATCGATCATGGCGATCTCACCGCCCTGCTCTACCTGCAGGGTTACCGCAGGAGCGCCTTCCTGTCGCCGTCACTCCAGCTTGAGTGACAGGAAATGCGGGTCGCCGCGGCGCGAAGCCTTGTTGACCACGACGAGAATCGACTTCTGGCCTTCCGACTTGACCCGATCGATCTGCTTCTGAACGTCCTTGGGGCCGGCAATCTTCTCGTCATTGGCCATGGCGATGACATCGCCCGGCTCGATGCGCTTGTCGGCGGCGGGGCTTGACGGTTCGACCGCGACAACGACCGCGCCGTCGACGCTATCGGGCAGCTTGAACTTGGTCCTGAGATCGGCGGTCAAGCGCGACAGCTTCATGCCGAGCACCTCCGCGGCCGGCTCGGTGGCTTCCGGCGTGGCCGCGGCATTGACGAGCTTCTCGCCCTCCTCCAGCCGCCCGAGCTGGACCGAGAAGGTCATGGGAACGCCCTTGCGCAGCACCTCGATGGCAACCTGCGTGCCAACCGGCGTGTCGGCAACGATGCGCGGCAGGTCGCGCATCTCATGGACGTCCTTGTTGTCGAACTTCACCACCACGTCGCCGGGCTTGATGCCGGCCTTCTCGGCGGGGCCGGTCGGGGTCACGTCGGCGACCAGCGCGCCATGCGCCTGGTCGAGCTTCAACGACTTCGCCAGATCGTCGGTCACTTCCTGTATCTTGACCCCGAGCCAGCCGCGCCGGGTCTCGCCAAAGGCGACGAGCTGGTCGATGACGCGCTTGGCGGTGTTGGAGGGTATCGAGAAGCCGATGCCGATCGAGCCGCCCGAGGGCGAGATGATGGCGGTGTTGATGCCGACCACCTCGCCCGCCATGTTGAAGAGCGGGCCTCCCGAATTGCCGCGGTTGATGGCGGCGTCGGTCTGGATGAAATCGTCATAGGGACCGGAATTGATGTTGCGGTTGCGCGCCGAGACGATGCCCAGCGTCACCGAGCCGCCGAGCCCGAAGGGGTTGCCGATCGCCATCACCCAGTCGCCGACCCGGATGTGATCGGAGTCGCCGAAGGTCACCGCGGTGAGCGGATGCGGCGGCTTGACCTGCAGCACCGCCAGGTCGGTCTTGCCGTCGCGGCCCTTGAGCTCGGCCTTGAGCTTCGCGCCGTCGGCGAGATTGACCTCGATCTCGTCGGCATCCTCGATCACATGGTTGTTGGTGATGATGAGGCCCGAGGGATCGACGACGAAGCCGGAGCCGAGCGAGTTGACCTTGCGGGCCGGGGCGCCGGGATCGCCGCCCGGCTGGTCCTTGAACAGGTCCTCGAAAAAGTCGCGGAAGGGCGAGCCGGGCGGCAGCTCCGGCATCGGCACCGGCGACTGGCCGACCACCTTCTGGCTGGTGGAGATGTTGACGACGGACGGCGACAGCTTGGCTGCGATTTCAGCCACCGATTCCGGGCCGTTGGCGCCCGCTACCCCGCCGGTCATGGCGAGCGCCATGAGGGCGAAAGCCGACACACGGCAGCTGCGGAGCACGCCGGCCCATCGAAACTCGATCATCGCATGGCCTCCTCAGTTGTTTCGCGACCCCTGATGCTTGCGCCTGTCCCGCCATCCCGCATCACGGATTGGCCGCCGGCGCCTGGTTGAGCGGTTGGACCGGCGCCGCACCGGCTTCGCCCGGCGGGGGTGTTGCCGGCGGCTTTGCCTGCGATGCCTCGCGGCGGCGGCGGCGGCGCCGCCGGCGCCGGCGCCGGAGCGGCGCTGGACTTGCCGCCGAAATATTTGAAGAACTCCGAGGTCGGGCTCAGTATCAGCGTCGTCCCGGCATCGGCCAGGCTTTTGGCATAAGCCTGCATCGAACGATAGAAGGAGAAGAATTCCGGGTCCTTCTGATAGGCCTCGGCGAACACCTTGTTGCGCTCGCCGTCGCCTTCACCGCGCACGATCTCGCTTTCGCGCCGCGCCTGGGCCACTTTCTCGACCGCCTCGCGGTCGGCCTCGGCCCGGATGCGGGCAGCTTCCGCCTGGCCGACGGCGCGCAGCTGGGCGGCCTCGGCAAAGCGCTCGGCATTCATGCGCTCATAAGTGTCGTTCATGACCTCCGGCATCAGGTCGGTGCGCCTGATCCTGACGTCGACAACCTCGATGCCGAGCGCCAGCGCCTCGGGGCGGACCTGGTCGCGGATCTCCCGCATCATCGCGGCCCGGTCCTTCGACAGCGCGGCATCGAAATTGCGCCGGCCGTAGGTCTGCCGCAGCGCGGCGTCGAGCCGGGTCTTGATGCGGGCCCAGGCCAGCCGCAGCGAGGCGCCGACGGTCTCGCGGAAGCGCTTCGGGTCGACCACCCGGAGCATGGTGACGGAATCGACGAGGTAGCGCCGGCCGTCGGACACCTGCACGGCCATGTCGGTGCTCTCGAAATTGAGCACCCGCTTCTCGATCGGGATGAGCTCGTCGACCACCGGCAACTTGACGTAGAGGCCGGGCTCGGTGACCACCCGCTGGATTTCGCCGAAGCGGGTGACGAGCGCTGCCTGGCGCTGGTCCACGATGAAGAGCGACGAATAGGCGGCAATCACCAGGGCGATGATTGCGACGATCACGATGGTGCGGAGCCCAGCCATCACTGGCCTCCCGTGGTGGCGGTGCGCGCCGGCGGGGGCTGGCGCTTCTGAAGCTCGGGCAGCGGCAGATAGGGCACGACGCCCGGCCCGGCCTTGCCCTCGTCGATGATCACCTTGTTGGATTTCTGCAGAACGTCCTCGATGGTCTCGAGGAACAGGCGCTGGCGCGTCACGTCCTTGGCCTTTTCATATTCATCGTGAACCGAGAGGAAACGTTTGGCCTCGCCCTGGGCCTCGGCGACGACACGCGACTTGTAGGCCTTGCCGTCGGCGACGATCTTGGAGGAGTCGCCGCGGGCCTGGCCGAGTATCTGGTTGCGGTACTGCTCGGCCTCGCGGATGAGCTTGTTCTGATTTTGCTCGGCGCGCTGCACCTCCTCGAACGCGTCGACGACCTGCGGCGGCGGGTCGGCCTTCTCGAGCTGAACGCCGGTGATGAGGACGCCGGAGTGGTAGTCGTCGAGCGTCTTCTGGATGAGGTCGCGGACCTGGTCCTGGGCAGTCTGGCGGCCGCGGGTGCGGATCTCGTCGGCAGGGGTGCGGCCGACGACCTCGCGCATGGCGCTTTCGGACACCCGGGTGACGAGCTCCTCCTGCTCGGCGATATTGAACAGGAAGTCGCGCGGATCCTTGATCTTCCACAGGACGGTGAAGCGCATGTCGACGATGTTCTGGTCGCCGGCGAGCATCAGCCCTTCACCCTTGCCGCCGCCGAAATCGATCTGGTTTTCGGCCTCGACGGGAAGCTTCTCGATGCGCTCGACCGGCCAGAAGACGAAATGCAGTCCCGGGCCGACGGTGCGGTGATAGGTGCCGAGACGCAGCACCAGGCCGTTTTCGTCCGGCTTGATGGTGTTGGCGCTCATATAGAGCCAGCCGAGGAGGACCAGCGCCAGCACCGCAAGCCACTGGCCGCGGCCGAAGCCGCCGCTGGTGCCGCTACCGCCGGGAAGGATCTGGCGCAGCCGCTCCTGGCTCTTCCTGATCAGCTCCTCGAGGTCGGGCGGCTGGTTGCCGCCACCGCGTCCAGGCGGTCCGGAGGGGCCCTGCCCCCAGGGCCCGCGGCCCCCTTGCCAGCCACCGCCTCCCCCCTGATTGCTCCATGGCATCCGATATTGTTCCTCACGATCGAGCGGCATGGGTCGCGGCGCGAAGCCCACGCGAAACGTGCGCGTGATATAGGTAAGACGCGCCCACAAGTCCATGGACTGCCGAGGGTCGAAGCGTCGGGCTCAGCCGCCGACGGCCGCCTCGCCATGCGGCAGCCACAGCGGGTCCGGCGGCGCTGCCGGATGACCGATGGCGCTCAGAGCGCGGTGCGCCCGGTCGATTCCGGTCAGATAGGCGCCATGGGCGGTGGCGAACCAATAGGGGTGGCAGGCCTCGCCGGCCAGGAACACGCGATCGGAAATGTCGCCGGCGATCAGCCGGTCGCGGGATCCGGCGCGCCCCGGCCGGGCGATCGCATAGCCGCCGCGAATATAGGGATTGCTACCCCAGGAGGTGACGAGCGTGCCGACGATGTGGCGCCTGATGTCGGCGCCGAAGCCCCGGACGAGCTTGGCAATGGTGAGGTCGACCAGGCCGCGCTCGCCCTCCCTGGCGAGGAGCAGGTCCAGCGAGCCGCCGGCCAGATGGCTGATGGCGAGCGGCCGCCCGAACGGGTGGATCTCGAAATTGAGTGGCGAATCATCGGCATCGGCAGGGTCGACGATGTCGCAGTAGGAGCTCTCGGTTCCTGCCGGGAACTGCAGGATCGGGCGATCGAAGGCGATGACGGTTTTTTCGTATGTTCCCATGCGGATGTCGTCGAGCGCCGCCGCAAAGGCCTGGTCGGGCGCCGGCCGAAGGGTGATCGCGCCGGCGGCAAGCACGCCGAGCGGCGCGGTGAGAATGGCCGCGGCGCAGTCGATTTCCCCGAAGCTGCCGCTGACCCGCACGCCATTGCCCCGGGTCTCGATGGTGCCGACCGGGCTCATGAAGCGGATGGCGAGGCCGTGGCTCAGCTTCTCGAACAGGCGGCCATAGCCGTCCTTGACGGCGAGGTTGACCTTGCTGTCGCAATAGCGCCCGGCATCGAGGACCGACACCTCCTCGGGGGCGCGGCATTCGAGCAGCTCCATCCAGTGGCGGCGCAATGGCCCGAATCGCCCGGAAAAGTCGATGAGATCGCTTGCCGCGACGTCGCGGCCCTGGCTGGCGGCGGCCTCAATGTCGTCGAACATCCCGAAGATCATCGCGTTGAGGGCTTCGCGTTCAGGCACGTCGAGCCATTTGCCGTCGACGCAGAGCGGCCGGACGCCGCGCGTGGCCGGCGCGGCATATACATGACCCAGGCGGTCGGCCAGCACGCGCAGCGGGTTGCGGTCGGCGGAATGAAACCAGTGGCAGCCATGATCGAACAGCGAGCCGAGGCTGTCGCAGTCGGTGTAGGCGCGTCCGCCCGGACGTGACGAGGCTTCGAGAATGATGTAGGGAACCCCGGAGCGGGCCAGCGCCAACCCCGCCCCGATGCCGGCAGCCCCGGCGCCTACGACGACCACCGCAGGAAGACCGCTCGGTCCAGAATGCATGGTCGCTAATGTAGCGGCGCGTCGAATGCGGGTCCAGGACGGACGCCCGCGGAACCAATGGGTTCCGCTGCGGTTCGAAACTGGACCGGCAACAGAAGGAGGAAGAGCGAATGAGCGATCTGAACCCACGGACGGCGGGTCCCCGGGACCCCGGCGGTGGTAGGACGATGGCCTTTGTCATTGGCGGCCTGATCGTGGTGATCGCCGTTATCGCGTTCCTGGTTTATGGCGGCACACAGAAGACTGCGACAACCACAACTGGCACCGACACCACGACCACCACGCCTGCCCCTGCTCCAACCCCTGCTCCGGCACCCGCGCCGAGCGGCGGGACCAGCGGCAGCAACGAACCTGCGGCTCCCGCACCGGCGCCCGCGCCTGCTCCGTCGCCTTCACCGGCACCGGCACCAGCACCCGCACCGAGTGGGACCACCCAGCAGTAATGTCAAATATCAGACAATTCGGTCCAGCGTGACGAGGCTGAAACTGGCTTCGTCACGCGGGCCCCTTGGCATCTCCTGCCGCGCCGTTTGCCGCCACTTCGCCCGGTCGATAGCCGGCATCACCGTGTCGCCGGCGGCCTCCAGGTCGACCTCGCTCAGATAGATCCGGTCGACCAGTTCGGCGGCCAGCGCCTCGGCAAAGATCTGGCCGCCGCCGATGATCGCGATCTCCTCGGCGCTATCCTGCTCGGCGAGCTTCCGCGCCACGGCCAGCGCTGCTTCCAGCGAATGAACGACGCGCGCGCCTTCGGCCCGGTAGCCGGGCTGGCGCGTGATGACGATGTTGTGCCGGTCCGGCAGCGGCTGGATGCCCAGGCTTTCCCAGGTGCGGCGGCCCATGATAACCGGCCGCCCCAGCGTCAACTTGCGGAACATCTTGAGATCCGACGGGAGCTTCCACGGCAGGCGCCCGTCGCGCCCGATCACGCCGTTGCGGGCCGCCGCGACGACGCAGGTGATGCGCATGGTCAGACCGCCACCTTGGCGGCGATATGGGCCTGCGGCTGATAGCCGGCGAAGATGAAGTCCTCGAAACGGAACCCGCCGATATCGTCCACATTACGGGCGATTTCCAGCTTTGGCAGCGGCATTGGGGCGCGCGTCAGCTGCTCGTCGGCCTGTTCGAGATGGTTGCGATAGAGATGGGCATCACCCAGCGTCAGGATGAATGCCCCGGGCTTCAGGCCGGTGACATGGGCGACCATGTGGGTCAGGAGCGCATAGGAGGCGATGTTGAACGGAACGCCGAGGAAGACATCCCCGGAGCGCTGATAGAGCTGACAGGAGAGCCGACCCTCCGCGACGTGGAACTGGAACAGGCAATGGCACGGTGGCAGCGCCATGCGGCCGATATCCGCCGGGTTCCAGGCCGACACCACGAGCCGCCGCGAATCGGGATCGCTGCGGATGCGGCGCACCACCTCGGCGATCTGGTCGATGGTGCCGCCGTCGCGGGTCGGCCATGAGCGCCATTGCGCGCCATAGACCGGGCCAAGCTCGCCGGCCGCATCGGCCCATTCGTCCCAGATGGTAACCCCGTTCTGCCGCAGATACGCGACGTTGGTGTCGCCGCGCAGGAACCACAGGAGCTCGTGGACGATCGAGCGGACATGCAGCTTCTTGGTGGTCACCAAGGGGAAACCGTCTTCCAGCTCGAAGCGCATCTGGTAACCGAACACCGACAGCGTCCCGGTCCCGGTGCGGTCGCTCTTGCGGGTACCCGCCAGGCGGACGTGGCGCAGAAGGTCGAGATATTGCTGCATGGCCTTTATATAGGAAGCTTTGCCAGGTTCGTCGCCGCGTCCGGCGATCTTATCCCCACAACCTTATCCTCAACCTCTTCAAATTCACACGCGGACCGATTATATAGATCCTGCCTCCCGCAAGGTTGGCTATGGCGATAAACGGCCATCGGAATAAACCTATCGGACCCGGGGGCAGTACCCGGCACCTCCACCACATTCCGCCACCCTGGGCCAGGGCGGCATCTGATGGGGGTGAAATAGGATCGACGAGGGCGTAAAGGGTGAGCTTTTGCCCGGCATGGTTCCGCCGTTATCGGGCCGAAATAGTAGTTGCCAACAATGACAACTATGCTGGGCCTGTTCAGCTTGCGATGGCAAGCTAAACCAGCCTAAATCAAAGCCCTGAGGTTTAGCCGCTTCAGGCGGGGTTCGCAGGCACCTGGCAACAGAAGCCTGCACTTCATTTTTGGGGTATGTTGGGGTTTCGGGGATTGATTCTGCGGCGGGCGCCATGGCCGAAGATCTGATGCGATACGACCTCCTGGTGCAGGAGGCTTTGAGGCGAGTTGTCCGGCTGGCGCTGCTCCGCGCGGCGCGGACCGGGCTGCCGGCGGAGCACCATTTCTTCATCGCGATCAACAACCGGCACGAGGGCGTGAAGATTTCGGAGCGTCTGCGCCAGAAACATCCCAGCGAAATGACCATCGTGCTGCAGCATCAATTCTGGGGCCTGGTGGTGCATGAGCGGCATTTCGAGGTCGGCCTTTCCTTCGACAACATCCCCGAAAAGCTGTCGATCTCCTTCGACGCCGTGAAAGGCTTCTTCGATCCGTCCGTCCAGTTCGGGCTGCAATTCGAGGAGATCCCCGCCGACCAGCGCGAGGCCCTGCTCGAGGCGGTACCGCATCCGCCCGCCGCCACCGGCGAGGCTAGCAATGCCGCGCCGGCGGACGAGCCGGACAAGCCCGAGCGCAGCCCGGAAAAGATCGTGTCGCTCGATCAGTTCCGCAAGAAATAGGGCTGTTCCGGAAGAACTGGCCACCCCCTCACTTTCCCTACTTTCGCAGGCAACGGCGTTGTGTATGCTCCGATGACGCGAAACCAAGGGTCACTCATGAACAGACGCCGCTTCAGCCAAAGCCTGCTGGCACTTGCTCTTGGCGCCACCCTTGGCGCCGGCACCCTGTCGCCGTCCCGCTCCGAGGCAGCGGAGGCGCTGACCATCGTCGCGCCCGCCAAGCCCGGCGGCGGCTGGGACCAGACCGCCCGGGCCATGGAAAGCGTCCTCCAGGGCGCGGACCTCGCCGCGCCGGTGACGGTCGAGAACATCGCCGGCGCCGGCGGCACGGTGGGCCTGGCCCAGCTCGCCGACAAATATTCCGGGCGCGGCGATGTGCTGATGGTGTCCGGCCTGGTGATGGTCGGCAGCATTCTCACCAACAAGTCGCCGGTCAGCCTCGACCAGACGGCGCCGATCGCCCGCCTCACCGGCGAATATGAGGTGCTGGCGGTGCCGGCCAATTCCGAGATCAAATCGCTCGGCGACCTCGTGACCAAGCTCAAGGCCGATCCCGGTTCCGTCTCGTGGGGCGGCGGTTCGGCCGGCGGCAGCGATCACATTCTGGCGGCGATGATCGCCAAAGCGGCCGGGGTCGACGGATCGAAGGTCAACTACGTCCCCTTCTCGGGAGGCGGCGAGGCGCTGGCGGCGATCCTTGGCGGCCATGTCACGGTCGGCGTGTCGGGGCTCGGGGAATGGCTGGGCCAGATCAAGTCCGGCGAGCTCAGGGCCATCGCCATCTCCTCGCCGGAACGCCTTCCGGGTGTCGACATCCCGACGATCAAGGAACAGGGCAGCGATGTTTCGCTGAGCAATTGGCGGGCGGTGTTCGGGCCGCCCGAGCTCGATGACGCCAAGAAGCAGGCGCTGATCGCCCTGGTCGACAAAATGGCGAGGAGCGACGCCTGGAAGAAGACCCTCGGCGACCGCGGATGGATGGATCTTTATCTCTCGGGCGATGCCTTTGCGGCTTTCCTCAAGGAGGAGAATGCGCGTGTCGCCGACACGCTGAAATCGATCGGTCTCGTGCAATGAGCATCACGTCCTAGAGGTCCATTGCGCACCGACCGCATCTCGGCCGACACGGTCGTCGGCATCGGCATCGCCCTTCTCGGCGTCGCCTTTGCCGTCGGCACGCTGCGTATCGAGGTGCAGACGGTCTACGCCAAGGTCGGTCCGACATTCGTGCCCTGGCTGGTGGCGGCGGGGCTCGTCGCCGCCGGCAGCGGGATGGCCTGGACCAGCCTCAGGAGCCCGCCGGCCGCGAGCGACGAGGTCAGGCCGCAATGGCGGCCGGTGGCCTGGATCTTTTTCGGGCTTTTCGCCGATTGGCTGCTGTTCAAGCCGGCCGGATTCGTCATTGCCTCGACGCTGCTGTTCTTCTGCGTCGCCCGCGGTTTCGGCAGCCGGTCGGCACTGTGGGACACCATCGTCGGCGCGCTCGTCGCCATCGCCGCCTATGCGCTCTTCCGCTACCTGCTCCATCTCAACCTGCCGGGATTTCTCGCCGGGGTCTGGCGATGAGCACGCTGCAGAATCTCATGGAGGGATTTTCGACGGCGCTGACGCTGGTCAATCTCGGCTGGGCCTTTGTCGGGGTCACCCTCGGGACGCTGGTCGGCATCCTGCCGGGCATCGGGCCGGCGCTCACCATCGCCCTGCTGCTGCCGGTGACGAGCTCGCTCACGCCCGCCAGTGCCTTCATCATGTTCGCCGGGCTCTATTACGGCGCCATGTACGGCTCCTCCACGACATCGATCCTGCTCAACACCCCGGGTGAATCCGGCTCGATCGTCACCGCGGTCGAGGGCAACCTGATGGCCCGCCAGGGCCGCGGCGCCGCAGCGCTTGCCACCTCGGCGATCGGCTCCTTCGTTGCCGGCACGATCGGCACGCTGCTCCTCACCTTCCTCGCGCCGCTGATCGTCAAATTCGCCATCCGGTTCGGGCCGGCCGAGTATTTCTCGCTGATCATGCTGGCCTTCGTCACCATCTCGGCCTTTCTCGGCGAATCCAGGGTCAAGGGCCTGGCGAGCCTGTTCCTCGGCCTCGCCATCGGCCTCGTCGGCATCGACAGCCTTACCGGCCAGGCGCGCTTCACGCTTGGAATTCCCAATCTGTTCAACGGCGTCGACGTGGTGATCGTGGCGGTCGGCCTGTTCGCGGTGGGCGAGGCTCTGCATATCGCATCCAGGCCGGATCTGCGCGAGGCGAAGATCGAGGCGGTGAAGGGTTCGCTGATGATGACGGCCGAGGAGTGGTCGCGGTCCTGGCGGCCCTGGCTGCGCGGCACCTTGATCGGCTTCCCGTTCGGCGCGCTGCCGGCCGGCGGCACCGAGATTCCGACCTTCCTGTCCTACGTCACCGAGAAGCGGTTGGCCCGCCATCCCGAGGAATTCGGACAGGGCGCCATCGAGGGCGTGGCAGGTCCCGAGGCTGCCAACAATGCGGCGGTCGCGGGCGTCCTGGTGCCGCTGCTGACGCTCGGGCTGCCGACATCGGCCACCGCGGCGATCCTGCTGGCTGCCTTCCAGGAATATGGGCTGCAGCCCGGGCCGCTGCTGTTCCAGCAGGAAAGCAAGCTGGTATGGGGCCTGATCGCCTCGCTCTATATCGGCAATACCATGCTGCTCGTGCTCAACCTGCCGCTGGTCGGCCTGTGGGTCAGGCTTCTGTCCATCCCGCAGCACCTGCTCTATGCGGCAATTCTCGTATTCTCGACGCTCGGCGTCTACAGCCTCAACGGCTCGACCTTCGACCTCATTCTCCTCGCCATCTGCGGGGCGCTCGGCTACATCATGCGGCGCTGCGGCCTGCCGGTGGCGCCGTGCGTGATCGGGCTGATCCTCGGCCCGATGGCGGAGGCGCATTTCCGCCGGGCGCTGTCGATCAGCCAGGGCGATCTCTCGGTGTTCGTGACGCAACCGATCTCGGCGACGATTCTGGCGGTGGCCCTGGCGGCGCTGGTGGTTCCGGGTGTCATTTCCCTGGCGAGATCCCGCCAGGCCATGGCTTAGCAGTGCTTCAGCGTTTCAAGGCTCTTCGCGACTGAGCAGTCCATCATGACCGATCTCGCACCCTTTTCGTTCAGCGGGCGCTTCTGGCGCGGCAACCTCCACACCCATTCCAACCTGTCGGACGGCCGGCTTCCGCCCGACAAGGTGGTCGAGGCCTATAAGGATGCGGGCTACGACTTCATGATGCTGTCCGATCATTTCCTCGACCGCTATGGCTGGCCGATGGCCGATACGAGGGGGATGCGCTCGAACCGGTTCACCACCATCATCGGGGCCGAGCTGCACGCCCCGGAAACGGCGGTCGGCGAGCTCTGGCACATCGTGGCGGCCGGTTTGCCGCTCGACTTTCCACCCTGCCCGCCCGACGAGAGCGGGCCGGCCCTTGCCGAGCGGGCCGCCGCGGCCGGGGCGTTTGTCGGGATCGCGCACCCCGCATGGTCGCAGCTCACCCTTGCCGACGGGCGGGCGCTCGCGGCGGCACATGCGGTCGAGATCTACAACCATGGCTGCGCCGTCGAGACCGATCGCGGCGAAGGGTGGTATCTCTACGACCAGCTGCTCAATGACGGAGCGCGGCTCTCGGCCTTCGCCACCGACGATGCCCATTTCAAGGTCAATGATTTCTTCGGCGGCTGGGTCCATGTGAAGGCCGAGAGCCTCGAGCCCGAGGCCCTGGTGGCCGCCTTGAGGCAAGGGCATTATTACGCGAGCCAGGGACCCGAGATCCGCGAGATGTCGCTGTCGGGGGGCGAGCTCACGATCGTGTCGTCGCCGGTCGATGTGGCGGCGGTGGTGTGCGGCAATTCGCGGGCGGTGACCCGGCACGGCCGGGCGGTGACCGAGACCGTGCTCGATCTGTCGCTGCTTGAAGAGGGCTGGCTGTTGCGCAACAAGAGCCCGTGGTTCCGCGTGGTGCTGGTCGACGGTTCGGGCAAGCGCGCCTGGACGAGCGCCTTCTGGTGGAAAGACCTCACATGACCAAGACGCGAAGCGAAAGCGACTCCTTCGGCAAGATCGAGGTGCCCGACGACCGCTATTGGGGCGCGCAGACGCAGCGCTCGCTCGGCAATTTCAAGATCGGCTGGGAAAAGCAGCCGCAGCCGATCATCCGGGCGCTCGGCATCATCAAGCATGCGGCGGCCGAGGCCAACATGGCGCTCGGCCGGCTCAAGCCGGAGCTCGGCGAGCCGATCCGCAAGGCGGCGCGCGAGGTGGTGGAAGGAAAGCTCGATGGGCATTTCCCCCTGGCGGTGTGGCAGACCGGCTCGGGAACCCAGACCAATATGAACGCCAATGAGGTGATCGCGAACCGGGCAATCGAGATGCTCGGGGGTGAACGCGGCAGCAAGGCGCCGGTCCATCCCAATGATCACGTCAATATGAGTCAATCATCGAACGACACCTACCCATCAGCGATGCATATCGCTGCGGCGCAGGAGGTGACCGGCGCGCTGCTGCCTGCCCTCCGGCATCTTCACCACGCTTTGGCAGCCAAGGCGCGGGCCTGGTCGCACATCATCAAGATCGGCCGCACCCACACCCAGGATGCGACGCCGATCACCCTCGGCCAGGAGTTCTCCGGCTATGCCCAGCAGGTTGAGAACGGCATTTACAGGATCGAGCAAACCTTGCCGATGCTGATGGAGCTGGCCCAGGGCGGCACCGCCGTCGGGACCGGTCTCAATGCCCCCAAGGGCTTTGCCGAGGAGGTGGCGAGGCGGATCGCGGCCTTCACCGGCCTGCCCTTCACCTCGGCACCGAACAAGTTCGAGGCGCTGGCGGCGCATGATGCGATGATCATGACGCATGGTGCGATCAACACCGTGGCCGCTTCGCTGTTCAAGATCGCCAACGACATTCGGCTCCTCGGCTCCGGGCCGCGCTCGGGCTTGGGCGAGCTCGCCCTGCCGGAAAACGAGCCGGGCTCGTCGATCATGCCGGGCAAGGTCAACCCGACCCAGAGCGAGGCCATGACCATGGTCTGCTGCCAGGTGTTCGGCAATCAGGCGACCATCACTTTTGCCGGCAGCCAGGGCCATTTCGAGCTCAATGTCTACAACCCGGTGATGGCCTATGCCTTCCTCCAGTCGGTCCGGCTGCTGGCCGATGCGGCGCGCTCCTTCACCGACAACTGCGTCACGGGAATCGAACCGCGCGAGGACAACATCAAGGCCGGGCTCGAGCGCTCGCTGATGCTGGTCACCGCGCTGGCGCCGAAGATCGGCTATGACGCCGCCGCCAAGATCGCCAAGGCGGCGCATGTCAAGGGCACGACGCTGCGCGAGGAGGCGGTGGGCTCGGGCTATGTCAGTGCAGCCGAATTCGACGATCTGGTCGATCCGAAAAAGATGATCGGACCCGAATAGATGGCCGAGATCGTCAATCTGCGGCGCCACCGCAAGCGCAAGGAGCGCGACCGCAAGAGCCAGGCGGCGGCGGAGAACCGGACCCGGTTCGGCAGGACCAAGGCGGAGCGCTCGCAGGAGGCGGCGAGCCGCAAGCAGGAAGACCGCAAGCTCGACGGCCACCGCCGCAACCCTGAGGACGATCCGAAGCCGTGACGCGAGCCGGCCGCCCCGGTCCGGCATCACGCGCGCCGATCAAGCGATCGGTGTCGATTGCCGGCCACCGCACCAGCCTGTCGCTCGAGTCCGAGTTCTGGGACGCCCTGCAACGGGCTGCAACCGAGGAATCGACGAGCCTCGCCAGCCTGATCGGTGCGATCGACGCCGAACGCGGCCCGCGCAATCTGTCGAGCGCAGTCCGGGTGTGGCTCCTGCAAAGGGGCAAGTAGGCAATAGGCAATAGGCAATAGGCAAAAGTGAGCACACTCACTACTGACTACTCACCACTCACTACTTGCCTATTGCCTACTTGCCTACTTCCCCTCCCTGAGATTGCGCCGCTGCGGCCAGGGCGATGCGTCGTCCTGCGATTTTGGCCGGCGCTGGTCCTTGGCCTTCTGCAAGTCGGCCTCGTTGGGGATCGGCGGAATGGTCTGGGGCTGCCCCAGCGTCGAGGTGACCGACGGGATCGGCTCGATGTCGATCGGCGCTGCATCGCTGGACTGACCGAAGGCGGGCATCTGGGCAGGCTTGCGCTCGCTATTGCGCTGGCGGAGTTCCTCCGCCTTGCGGAGCTGCTCCTCCTGCTTCTTCTTATTCTCCTCGACCTGCTTCTTCCTGTCCTCCTCGACCTGTTTCTTCCTGCCCTCCTCGACCTGGCGCTGCGCCTCGTCGATCCGGCGGCGCTGCTCGTCGACCTTCGCCCGCGCCACCGCCTCGGCAATCAATCGGGCCTGGCGCTCGGCCTCGATCCGCGCCGCTTCCTCCGCCTGGCGGATCGCCGCCCGCGCCGCCGCCTCGCGGGCCTGGCGGCGGCGGGCCCGCTCGGTGATCATGATTGCCTGGTCGAGGGCATAGGCCTGCTCCTCGGCGACGATCCGCTCCTGCTCGCGCTGCAGCTCCTCGAGCTTGTCGATGCCTTTGCTCAGCGCCCCGACCGAGATGGTGGATTTGAGGCCGCTCACGTCATAGCTCGCCTGCAGCGCTTCGGGAGGACCTGCCCAGGCGACCTCGAAGGACGGCTTGCCGGCGAGCTTCTGAAGCGTCAGGGCGGCGCTGACATCGGCTTCGGCGGCCGCGGTGTCGAGCACCAGCTTGAGCCGGCCCTCGGTGTCCTCGCCGGCGATCGCCAGCGGCTCGCTCGAAATCACTCCCGCCTGCATGGCGATCCTGGCGCTGCCCCCGGTAAAGCGCAGCGCACCGGCGCTGAGGACGCCATCGACCAGCTGATCGATCTCGGTCGGCGTCTTGGCGGTCTCGATGCCGCCGGCAAAGGCCACCGGGTCGACGCCGCGCAGCACCCCGGCGTCGAGCGCCAGCGTGCCCTCGCCGTCCATGGCTGCGAAGAGGCCGCCGATGCTGAGGCCCGTCGCGGTGAATTTGGCATCGAGCCGGGCCTCGCCCTGAAGCGCCGGCCGGCGGTCCTGGCCGAGCAGCAGGGTTGCGAGCTCGGCATCGAGGTTGATCTTCCCGTTCACCCGGTAGCCCTTGCCGTCGCGGGCAATGGTGCCAGCGAGCGACGAGCGGTGGCCAGGCACCGCCTCGCCCTCAACGGTGAGGTCGAGGCCATTGGGTGTTCCCTTGGCGGCAAAGCGGGCAGCCTTGAACGTCAGGCCCGGGAGCACGCTCAGCGTCTCGGTCGCAAGCGCGAGATCGAGGTCGACGACATCGGCAAGAGCCGGCCCGAACGGCTTGCCGGCCGACGGCGGCTCGCCATCGCGCGGCAGCAGGATCAGCGCCAGGATCGGAGTGAGGCTCAGCCGCCCGGTCGTGCTCGCGGCCTTGAGCGACAAGCGCTCGCCGGCGAGGCCGAGCGAGCCGCTGCCGGTGAAGCTCGCGCCGGCGGCGGCACCGTTGACTGCCTTGATTTCGATGCGCTCCGGCGTGGCGTCGATCTCACCCTCGGCCGAGAGGACGCGACCGGCCGGCCCCTGGTCGAGAATGGGCAGGCCGAGGGCGCGGTAGAGTCCATCGAGGCGCTCGGCAAAGATGGCAACACGACCGACCGCGGTGGGCGCGTCATGGAGGGCGACATTGCCGGCATAGCGCAGCTCGCTGCCGAACGCCGCAAGCTCGGCGGTGGTGGCGATGCCGGCGTCGGGCGAGCCCCTGCCATTGAGCCTGAAGCGCGCCGGTTCATCACCGCCGGCGACCGGGATGAAGCCGAACAGCCCGGCAACGGCGCGGCTGTCGGGGCTGGAGCCGTTTAGATCGGCCTCGAAATTGCCTGTGCGCCAGCCATGCAGGCCGCCGGAATATTTGACCGACAGCGTCCCCGAGGTGCCGCCATAGCCGCCTTCGAGCCGGATGCCGCCATTGGTGATGCCGTCGCGCTCGCGGGCATCGCCGCGCAGCGTCAGCGTCAGCCGCCCGGGACGCGCCCAGGGCGGATCCGAATGGTCGCTGCCGGGCGCCGGCAGGACCCCGATCAGGCGCATGAGGCCGCGTGGATCGGCCGCCGCCACTTCGCCGACGAGCGAGCCTTCGAGGCCGTCCTCCGGCAATTTGATGAGGCCGGAAAGGGTCACCCGGGCACCGTCGACCTCGCCGATCTCGATGGTGCGCATCTCCACCACACCGCCGCTCGCCGCGACATCGACGGCGATGTCCTTGGCGGCGATGCTGTTGATCACCAGCTCGTCGGCCTGCAACGTCAGCTGGAGATCGCCGAGCTTCAGGAGCTGCGGCAGCGACTTGATCCATTGCTTGGCGATTGGCCCGGCTGCGACATCGACATAGCGGCTCGGCTCGAGGCGGTCGGCGGCGAGCCGCAGCGCCAGTGACGGGCTGTCGGCAATGGTCAGGTTGAGATTGCCGTCGGCCTTGGCGCCGTCGAGGGTGACCTCGGCGTCGCTGAAGCGTATGCGCTCGGCGCTGGCATCGATTCGTCCCGACAGGTCGAGCTGGCCGCGCTGGCCGGACCACACCTTGTCGATGGCCTCGGCCTGCTCGGGCAGAAGCCACGTGACCAGCTCGCGCAGAGAAGCCGATTCCAGCCGCACATCTCCGGCCAGCGCCGCGCCGGCGGGTTGCGGCAGGAGCGTGCCGGTGAAGGCGAGCTTGGTGTGGCCGGGGATCGACAGCTTGAGGGCGTCGACCTTGAGGCCTCCCGCCGAGAGCGAGGCGGCAAACTCGGCGCCGTCCAGCGTTTCGCCGCCGGCGACCAGGCTGGCAACGCCGAGATGGAGATTGGCGACGACCTTGTCGGGCACCGTTTCGATCAGCCCCGAGAGGGTGTCGAGGAAGTCCCTGGAGAGCAGCGCGCGGCGGCTTTGGGCGTCGACCATGTCGTCGAGCTGGATGCGCGGCGATGTGAGATCGGCGCTGACCACGATGCTCGAGCCAAGCTCTATATCGGCGGTGCCGGTGACCAGATTGCCGGCATCCGTGCTGGCTGCCGGGCTGACTTCGATCTTCGACAGGGCGACGTGGTTGAAGCTCGCCGCCATCTCGGCCTTGAGGCTGAAGGGCTGGATGCCGATCTCGGCATCGCCCTTGCCCTCCGCGTTCGCAAGGGGGGCGATGTTCAATGTTCCGTCCATGGTGCCACCCGGCTTCGCCGGCGCGGTGCCTTCGAAACTGTAGGCGTAGCCGCCGCCCGACACCGGCGAGAGCCTGAAGAAGGTCGGCCGCGGCTCGCCCTGGCGGGCGGTTCCGGAGGTGAAGGTGAGCTGCAGCTCGCGACCGCGATAGGCGACGGTCCCGCCGACCTTCCACGGCCCCCGGAGCTCGGGTGCACTGGCATCGATCGAGCGGATCGCCACCGCGGCGATGCCGCCGCGCTCGCCGTCGGCAAGAAAGGCGGTGCCGCCATCGATGCGAATCGCCGGGAAGGACAGGCGTCGCGGCCCGATCTCCTCGAGAAGCGCCCGGTCGGGCTTGAGATTCCAGGTGCCCTCATTGCCGGTGAGACGCTCGAGCGCGACCGTCGGCCGGGCAATCCTGACCTCGGTCATTTCGAGATGGCCGGAGAGCAGCGGCGGCAGCGCCAGCTCGATGGTGAGGACGGGGGCGACGAGCAGATCGGGATGAATGGCGCCGGCGGGATTGGCGACGCGGACATCACGCAGCGTCAGGGTGGGCCAAGGAAACAACTGGGCATCGATCCTGCCGCCGATCCGCACGTCGCGGCCGGTCAGCTGGCGCCCATAGGACTCAATGGTGGGGCGATAGGCGTCCCAATCGAGGAAAAAAGGCGCAAAAAGGGCGGCTCCCGCGGCGACGATGGCGAGAATTCCAAGCAGCAGGAGAGGCGACTTCCATGGGCTCATCGCCTCTGTTCCGCCCGCGGCCCGCGGCCGTTTTCCAGAGCTTTCAGAGTCATGCGGCGACGATCTTACCTGGATTCATGATGTTCCCCGGATCGAGCGATTGTTTGACGCGGCGCATCAGATCGACGCCGCGGCCGAGTTCGAGCCTGAGGAATTTCATCTTGCCCTGCCCCACCCCGTGCTCGCCCGTGCAGGTGCCGTCCATGGCGATTGCCCGCATGATCAGGCGCTCGTAGAACGCCTCGACCCGCGCCACCTCGTCCGGGTCCTTGCGGTCGCAGAACAGGACGACGTGGAAATTGCCATCGCCGACATGGCCGACCATCGGACCGTAGAGGCCGGACCGGGCGAGATCGGCCTCGGTTTCGACGACGCATTCCGCTAGGCGGGATATGGGAACGCTGACGTCGGTGGCAAAGACCTCCTTGCCGGGGCGCATCGCCTTGGCCGCCCAGAAGGCATCATGCCGGGCCTGCCAGAGCTTGGCGCGATCCTCCTCATGCCGCGCGCTCGACAGCGGGCCGCCGCCATTGTCGCGGGCGATCGTCTCGAACAGCGCCGCCTGCTCGGCCGCACCGGCCTCGGTGCCGTGAAACTCGACGAACAGGGTCGGGGTCTCGGCGATCGCCGTCCTGGAATAGGCGTTGAAGGCCCGCACGTGCTCGGCGTCGACGAGCTCGATTCGGGCGATGGGTATGCCGAACTGGATGGTGGCGATGGCGCTGTTGCAGGCGGCCTCGATGGAGGGGAACGGGCAGATGCCGGCAATGATCGCCTGCGGGATGCCGTAGAGGCGCAGTGCCACTTCGGTGATCACCCCCAAAGTCCCCTCGGAGCCGACGAACAGGCGGGTGAGATCATAGCCGGCCGAGGATTTCCGCGCCCTTCGCGCCGTGGTGACGCATTCGCCGTCGGCCGTCACCACGGTGAGGCTCAGCACGTTCTCGCGCATGGTGCCGTAGCGAACCGCGTTGGTGCCCGAGGCGCGGGTCGCCGCCATGCCGCCGAGCGAGGCATCGGCGCCGGGATCGATCGGGAAAAACAACCCCTGATCGCGCAGATGGGAATTGAGCGCGCCACGCGTGACGCCGGCCTCGACCCGGCAATCGAGATCTTCGCCATTGACCTTGAGGATGCGGTTCATGCCGCTCAGGTTGAGGGTGACGCCGCCCTGCGGCGCGGTGATGTGCCCCTCCAGCGAAGTCCCTGTTCCGTAAGGGATAATCGGGGTCCCATGGCGGCCGCAGATCCGCACGATCTGCTGCACCTCCGCGGTGTTCGCGACGAATGCCACCGCATCGGGCGGCGAGCCGGGATGCCAGGTCAGGTCCTTGCCATGCTGCTCGCGCACCGCGGCGGCCCGCGACAGCCGATCGCCGATCACGCCGGCTATCGCCTCCAATGCCGCATCGATGCCGTCCCGCGCCCGCGGGAACTGTGCCGTCGTCATGCCTGTCCTTAACCTCTGCCCGCCGGGGAAGACTAGCCAAGCCAGGCGCCTGGCGCACGCTTTTCCTTGGGATCATGAGGTCGAATTCCCATGTCCCCGCTGTTATATAATCATAAGTGATCGGCGCGATTCGCTAAGGGGCATGGTGACCGGACCCATCGATTTCAACGAATTGGACGACGATCCCGGGTTGGCGCCCCGCCGCGGCGGGTTGGCGGCCCGGGCGATGGCGCCCGCCGATCCGCCCTATATGCAGGGCCTGAACCCCGAACAGCGCGCCGCCGTGGAGACGCTGGACGGCCCGCTGCTGGTTTTGGCCGGTGCCGGCACCGGCAAGACGCGGGTGCTGACGACGAGGCTTGCCCATCTGCTCGCCACCGGCAAGGCATGGCCGGGGCAGATCCTGGCCGTGACGTTCACCAACAAGGCCGCCCGCGAGATGAAGGAACGGATCGGGCTGCTGATCGGCGGCGTGGTCGAGGGCATGGCATGGCTCGGCACCTTCCATTCGATCGGCGTCAAGATCCTGCGCCGCCATGCCGAGCTGGTCGACCTCAAGAAGGATTTCACCATACTCGACACCGACGACCAGATCCGGCTGCTGAAGCAGGTCCTGTCGGCCAACGACATCGACGAGAAGCGCTGGCCGGCGCGGCAGCTCGCCGCGCTGATCGACGGCTGGAAGAATCGCGGCCTGTCGCCGGCCAAGGTACCGGCCGGCGAGGGTCATGGCTTTGCCGGCAAAGGCGGCGAGCTCTATCGCCTGTACCAGGAGCGCCTGAAGCTGCTCAATGCCTGCGATTTCGGCGATCTGCTGCTCGAATGCCTGCGGTTGTTCCAGGACAATCCCGACGTTCTCGCCGACTATCAGCGGCGGTTCAAGTACATGCTGGTCGACGAATATCAGGACACCAATGTTGCGCAGTATCTTTGGCTGAGATTGCTCGGTCAGGGCCGGCAAAATATCTGTTGTGTCGGCGATGACGACCAGTCGATCTATGGCTGGCGCGGTGCAGAGGTCGACAACATCCTGCGCTTCGAGAAGGATTTTCCTGGGGCACGCATTGTCCGGCTGGAGCAGAACTACCGTTCCACGCCGCATATACTTGGCGCTGCCTCCGGGCTCATCGCCAAGAACGAGAGCCGGCTCGGCAAGACGCTGCGGACGGAGCTCGACGAGGGCGAGCTCATCACCCTGCGCGGTCACTGGGATGGCGACGAGGAAGCGCGCGCCATCGGCGACGACATCGAGCAATTCCAGCGCCGCGGCGAAAGCCTCGACGACATCGCAATCCTGGTGCGCGCCTCGTTCCAGATGCGGGCTTTCGAGGACCGGTTCATCACGCTCGGCCTGCCTTACCGGGTGATCGGCGGCCCGCGCTTCTACGAACGGCAGGAAATCCGCGACGCGATGGCCTATTTCCGGGTGGTGGTGTCGCCCGACAACGATCTCTCCTTCGAGCGGATCGTCAATGTGCCCAAGCGCGGCATCGGCGAGAGCTCGGTGAAGCGGCTGCACGAGGTGGCGGGACGCGACGGCACCTCGCTTTACCGCGCGGCGCGCAAGCTCGCCGACAGCGACGAGCTCCCGGCCAGGACCCGCAAGGCGCTGTCCGACCTCCTCGCCGCCTTTGCCCGCTGGCGCCAGCTGCTCGACGGCATGCCGCATCCGGAGCTTGCCGAGATCGTGCTCGACGAATCGGGCTACACCCAGATGTGGCTCGACGACAAGGGACCGGAGGCGCCGGGTCGGCTGGAGAACCTCAAGGAGCTGATCCGCTCGATGAGCGAGTTCGAGACGCTGACCGGGTTTCTCGAGCATGTCGCGCTGGTGATGGATGCGGATTCGAGCGACATCGACGAGAAGGTCAACATCATGACCCTGCATTCGGCCAAGGGGCTGGAGTTCGGCACGGTGTTCCTGCCCGGCTGGGAGGAAGGGTTGTTCCCGCACCAGCGCTCGCTTGACGAGACCGGCCGCGCCGGGCTCGAGGAGGAGCGCCGTCTCGCCTATGTCGGCATCACCCGGGCCAAGCGCCGCGCCTTCATCTCCTTTGCCCAGAACCGGCGGATGCACAATTTGTGGCAATCGGCGCTGCCGTCACGCTTCATCGACGAATTGCCGGCCGACCATATCGACGTGGTCGAGCGCGCGACAAGCTTTGCCGGCTATGGCGTCAATGCCTTTGGCGGCAGCCGGTTCGACGATCTCAAGCCCTTCGCCAACAGCTACGCCACGCCGGGATGGCAGCGGGCACAGAAGCGCTACGCGGCCGGCGAGGCGATGCGGTCGGCCCCGCGCATGATCGAGGGCCACCTTATCGCCAGCGAGACGGCCGGCGCCAGCTTCAGCCAGGGCGACAGGGTGTTCCACCAGAAATTCGGCTATGGCCGCATCCTCCGGATCGAGGGCAACAAGCTCACCGTCGATTTCGACAAGGCGGGGGAAAAGCGGGTGATCGACAGCTTCCTCGAGCCGACCTGACCGGCGCCGTCACTTCCGCGCCGCGCCGGTGACCTCGGCGCCGGCATCCTTCTCGAGGCTGAGATGCATGAAGGCGGAGAAGGCGGTGAACACCCCGATGATGATGAAGGCGATCGAGAAATCCGCGGTGACGAGGGCCGTGTCGCCGCGCAGCGACCGGGCGCTTTCGAGGAGGAAGGCCGCCAGCGCCACGCCGGCCGCCGACGCGAGTTGCTGCGCCACGGCCGACATGCTGGTGGCCTGCGACAGGATGGGCGGCGGCACATCGGCGAAGGCGAGCGCGTTGAGGCTCGTGAATTGCAGCGAGCGGAAGAACCCGCCGGTCAACAGCGCGAGCAGGATGAAGCCATGCGGCGTATGGGCCGTGAACATGCCGTTGATGGCGAGAAAGGCGCCGCAGATCAGGGCATTGAACACCAGCACCCGACGGAAGCCGAAATGACGCAGGATCGGCAGGGCGGTGAATTTCATCACCAGCGCGCCGGCGGCGGCGGCGAAGGTCAATGAGCCGGATTGGAAGGGATTGAGGCCGAAGCCGACCTGCAGCATCAGCGGCAGGAGAAACGGGATCGAGCCGATGCCGGTGCGGAACACCGTGCCGCCGACCACGCTCGAGCGGAAGGTCGGGATGCGAAATAGCCGGAGGTCGAGGATCGGGTGGGGGGCGCGCCGCGCATGCTGGACATAGAGGGCAACGAGCACCACCCCGGCGACGATCAGCGCCGGCCCCGCCAGGCGCGGCAGGACCTCGCCGCCGGTGATGGTGAAGCCGAATATGATGGCCGCGAGTCCGAGGCCCGAGAGGCAGAAGCCGCGCCAGTCGAGCGGCGGCACGCGGTCGGCCCTGACATCCGGCATGTAGCGGGTGGCAAGCGCGAGGCCGAGCACGCCGACCGGAATGTTGATCCAGAAGATCCAGCGCCAATGGAAGTAGGTGGTGATGAATCCGCCGACCAGCGGGCCGACCAGCGGCGCGAGCAGCGCCGGGATGGTGAGATAGGCCAGCGCCTGGACCAGCTCGCTCTTCGGCACCGAGCGCAGCAGGATCAGCCGGCCGACCGGTGTCATCATGGCGCCGCCCAGGCCCTGGACGGCGCGGGCGACCACCAGCCATTCGAGCGAATCGGCGAAGCCGCAGGCAGCCGATGCCAGGGTGAAAATGACGATGGCGCCGCGGAACACGTTGCGCGCTCCGAAACGATCGGCGGCCCAGCCTGAAACCGGGATGAAGACGGCAAGCGCGATGAGATAGGAGGTGAAGGCAAGCTTGAGGATCACCGGATCCTGATGGAGATCGCGGGCGATGGCCGGCAGCGACGTGGCAATGACCGTCGCGTCGAGGTTTTCCATGAACAGCGCAGCGGCCGCGACCAGCGGCACCAGCATGAGACTCGCCATCAGCCGGCCCCACTTGCGGCCGGGCCATCACCTGGTCGATGATCGGGGCAGGAAGACATGGAATTTCTCTTGTTCCCTCGCAAGCTCGCCATGGCCCTCGCAACTGCCGCCGCGCTGGTGAGCGTCACCACCATCGCCGCGGCAGGGCCGGTGCTCGACCGGATCCTGGCAAAGCGGCAGATGGTCATGGCGACCGACCCCGAATACCCGCCGCAGTCGAACCTGACCAGCTCGGGCGATTTCGAGGGCTTCGACATCGATGTCGGCCGCGAGATCGCCCGGCGGCTCGGCGTGGAACTCAAATTCGTGACTCCGGGTTGGGACGTGATCACCGCCGGAAACTGGCAGAACAGGTGGGATATCTCGGTGGGTTCGATGAGCCCGACCCGGCAGAGAAGCAAATACCTGGACTTTCCGGCTATCTATTACAACACGCCCGCCACGCTGGTCGTCCATATGGCCAATCGCGACATCACGTCGCCCGAGCTGGCATCGGGCAAGGCGATCGGGGTCGGGATCGCCACAACCTATGAAAGCTACCTCAGGCACAATCTCGAAATCGATGTGCCGGGAGCGGTGGAGTTCGACTACCTCATTGCCGAGCCGCGCATCCACACCTACGACACCGACCAGCTGGCGCTCGATGACCTGAGGCTTGGCGACGGCACCAGGCTCGATGCGGTCATCACGGCGATGCCGACCGTGCTCGGGGCGATCCGCAGCGGCTATCCGCTGAAGATCATCGGCGGCCCGCTCTTTCTCGAGCCGCTGGCGGTGGCCATCGACAAGGGCGACCCGGATTTCGGCGCCCGGCTGAGGCAGATCATCGCCGACATGCACCGCGACGGCACCCTGTCGCGCCTGTCGCGGCGGTGGTATGACGCCGACCTGACGCAATGACCCCAAGCTCTTCCGCCCCTGTGGTGCTGCGCTCGCGGCACCTCGACAAGGCTGCCGCCACGGGCCTCGCGGCAGCGCTCGAAACCCTGCTCTGGCCGCCGCCCGATGCCGTGGCGATGGTTCAGGACGGCGCCATGGACGATTGCTGGATGGTCGAGGCGATCTTTGCCGCGGCACCCGATGCCGGCGCCCTCGAACAGGCCGGACTCGACGCAACGGCGCTCGCTTATGCGACTCTGCCGGATATCGACTGGGTCAGCGCCACGCTCGAGCGCCTCAAGCCCATCAGGGCCGGCCGCTTCCTTCTCCATGGCAGCCATGATCGCGGCCGCCGGCCGCCGGCCGGCATCGCGATCGAGATCGATGCCGGCACCGCATTCGGCACCGGTCATCACGCCACCACCATGGGCTGCCTGTTGGCCCTCGACGACCTGCTCAAAAAGCAGCGGCCGAGGCGGATTCTCGATGTCGGCAGCGGCAGCGGCGTCTTGGCGATCGCTGCCTTTCGCGCGTCTCATGCCCAGGTCTCGGCAACCGACATCGATCCCGAGGCAGTCAGGGTCGCGCGGGCCAACGCCCGGCTCAACCGCTCCCGCATCAGGGTCGAACGCGCCACCGGCACCCGGTCCGTGGCAATCCGGGCGCTCGCGCCCTATGACCTCATCCTGGCCAATATCCTGGCGCGGCCGCTGGTGGCGCTGGCATCGGAGCTTCACCGGCTGGTCGCGGCCGGAGGCAGGGTGGTGCTGTCCGGCCTGCAGGTCGAGCAGGAACGCTGGCTGGTTGCCGCCTATCGGGACCGCGGCTTCCGTCTCGTCCGGCGAATTCGAATCGAGGGTTGGAGCACGCTGGTGCTCCAACCCGTTGCGATCATGGCGGTTAGAAGAAGCGGCGGCCGCCCCAGACGACCCGGCGGATATCGCCACGCCTGAGACCGATATCGGCAAGCATGCGGTCGTCCAGCTCGTCGAGCTCGCGCTGGGCGCGGGACAGGGTGAAGAAACGGCCGATGCTCTGGGCAATTCGGGAGACAGTCTCGGGAACCGCACGCCGCTCCGCACGGCCATTTTCATGGATGTTGTTCAAGGTGGTGCTAGACATAGGTCCTCTCCATGCACTTCGTGGCGCCTGCGTTCGTGCTGCGCCGCACAATTCATGGACAGCTATATACGTTTGATTCGCCGGTTCACCAGGGATGGCGAAACACTTCAGCTATGCATGTTTGTGATAGGTTCGTTCATCATCTGTTAATTGAGTTAAAGGCACCATGAAACCGTCGTTTATCCATCAATCTGTCATCCACCCTGGCGAGTATTAGACATCATTTGCGGGGTTGTCGCCAATTGCTCATGCAATTGACGCATGGCAAGGCAAGCTCCAGACCGACAGCCTGTCATATTGCGTTGCAGCATCGATGGATCCTGGCATTGCGCCGGCTTGCCATTGCCGGGTCGCGGCCGAGCGCTTAAGAGTCGACGCCATGTTCCAGACCTTCGACGATACTGCCAAGCCACAGCTTGCGCGTGAACGAATAGCCGGGATTCGCCAAAAAATGCAGGAGCTTGGCCTCGACGCCTATGTCGTGCCGCGCAGCGACGAGTTTCAGGGCGAATATGTCGCGCCCGCCTCGGAGCGGCTGCGCTGGCTCACCGGCTTTAGCGGATCGGCGGGCCTGTGCGTCGTCACCAGGGACCAGGCGGCGCTGTTCACCGACGGCCGCTACACCATCCAGGCGCGCCAGCAGCTCGATCCGGCGATTTTCACCATCGTCCATTCGGTCGATGAGCCGCCCCATCGATGGCTTGCCAGGACGCTCGCGCCCGGCGCCGTGCTCGGCTACGACCCCTGGCTGACCACCGCCGAGGCGGCCGAGCGGTTGCGCAAGGCCTGTTCCGAGCGCGGCGCCGTGCTGAAGGCGGTCGAGCCCAATCTGGTGGACAGCCTGTGGCAGGACAGGCCGCCCGCCCCCGCCGAGCCGGTAGCGGTCCATCCGGCGCAGTTTGCCGGTCGCGCGGCGAGCGAGAAGATCGCCGATATCGCCGCCGAGCTCGAGAAGGCCAAGGCTGATGCGACGGTTCTGACGCTCCCCGATTCGGTGGCCTGGCTCCTGAATATCCGCGGCCAGGATGTCCCCCACACGCCAATCGTGCTGGCGCATGCCATTGTGCGGCGGGCCGGGCGGAGTGAGCTGTTCGTCGAACCCTCGCGCCTGCCGGAAGACGTCGCCGCCCATCTCGCGGGCATCGCCGACATGCGCCGGCCGGTAGAGCTCAAGGCGGCGCTGCAGCGGCTGGGCGAGGAGAGGGCGCGGGTGCTGGTCGATCCGGAATGGGCCGCCGACGCCATCGTCTCCGCGCTCCAGTCGGCAGGTGCCGAGGTTGTCAAGGGCAAGGATCCCTGCGTGCTGCCGAAAGCGCGCAAGAATGCGGCGGAACGCGAGGGAGCCCGCTCCGCCCACCGGCGCGACGGCGTTGCCATGGCGCGGTTCCTGCACTGGTTCGATGTCGAGGCGCCGGGCGGATCGCTCGATGAAATCGCCGCGGTGACTGCACTCGAGCGGTTCCGCCGCGATACCGGCGTTCTCAGGGATGTGTCCTTTGATACGATTGCCGGAGCGGGCGAGCATGCGGCGATCCCGCATTACCGCGTATCGAACCGGTCGAACCTGGCGATCGTGCCAGGCCAGGTCCTTCTCGTCGACTCGGGCGCCCAATATGAGGACGGCACCACCGATGTCACCCGCACGGTGATCGTCGGCGAGCCGAGCGCCGAGATCCGCGACCGCTTCACCCGGGTGCTGCAAGGCCTCATCGCCATATCGCGGCTGCGTTTTCCTCCGGGCACGATGGGCGGCCATATCGATGCTTTCGCGCGGAGCGCGCTGTGGTCGGCGGGCCTCGACTATGACCACGGCACCGGCCATGGCGTCGGCAGCTACCTGTCGGTTCATGAAGGGCCGGCACGGCTGTCGAAAACCGACCGGATGGTGCTCGAGCCGGGGATGATCCTGTCGAACGAGCCCGGCTATTACAAGGAGGGCGCGTTTGGCATCCGCATCGAGAATCTCATCATGGTCGCCGAACCGGCGGCGATCGAGGGCGGCGAGCGGCCGATGCTCGGCTTCGAGACGCTGACGCTGGTGCCGATCGACCTCAGGCTCGTCGAGCCGGCGCTGCTGGATGCGAGCGAGCGCGACTGGCTCGATGCCTATCACCAGCGCGTCCATCGCGAGATCGCCCCGTTCCTCAACGAGGCCGAGCGGCGCTGGCTCGACAATGCCTGCCGGCCGGTGCAGCGGGACTAGGGCAGCAGCTGCCGGAAGGCCACCACGCTCACCACCCCGATGATCACCGCGACGATCAGCGGCACACGCAGCGCCGCAATGGCGGTGACGACGGCGGCAGCGGTTTCCGCCGGGCCGGTGGCAAAGGCAACGGGCGCGATCACCGCCATCAGAATGGCGGGCGGCACGGCATCGAGCGCCGCCTTGGTCCGCCCCTCCACCTTCATGAAGCGCATCAGGTAAAGGCCCAGGACACGCGTGATGTAGGTGGCGACCGCCATGCCAGCGATGGCAAGCACGGTGGCGTGGCCGGCACTCACGACTCTGCCTTGGCGTTTTGCGCGCCGGTCTCGCCGGCCAGGAGATAGGCGACGGCGACCCCGGCCAGCCCGCCAATGGCGATGTACCAGACCCCGGGGATGATCAGCTTGGCGAGCGCTGCGGCACCGCCGCTGGCGGCGAGCACGGCGCCGGTCCGCCAATTGCGGCAGAAGCCGACCAGGATGCAGATGAAGATGGCGGTGAAAGCGAAATCGAAGCCGAAGGCGGCAGGGTTGCCGAGGCTGCGGCCGAGAACCGCGCCAAGGGTGGTCCCGACCACCCACTGGCTCCACATCGCCACACCCATGCCCCACCAATAAGCGGGCGGCACCGGTCCGGCGAGCGCCCGCCGCTCGGCGAAGGCCCAGTTCTCGTCGACCAGGAAGAACATCGCCAGCGGGCGCAGCGCCGGCGGGAACCGCCCCATATGGCGAGCGAAGGAGACGCCCATCAGGACATGGCGGATGTTGACGATGAGGACGGTGAGGGTGAGCAGCAGGACCGGCGCCGGGTTGGTCCACAGATCGACGGCAACGAACTGCGCCGCGCCGGCAAAGACCGTGGCGCTCATCAGCGCCGCTGCCACCGGCCCGATGCCCTTGCCGGCGGCGAGCGTCCCGAACAGCAGACCGATCGGGATGGCGGCGGCGACCACCGGCAGGATGTCGAACACGCCGCGGCGAAACTCCGGCCAGTCCGGCACCATCCCCCTCAGCCTCCCTCGACGCGGCGGAACCACTCCGCCTCGTCGATCACCTCGATACCGTGGCGCTCGGCATCCTTCAACTTCGATCCGGCACCGGGGCCGGCGACCAGGAGGTCGGTCTTCTTCGACACCGAGCCCGAGACCTTGGCGCCCAGCCGCTCGGCCATGGCCTTGGCCTCCTCGCGGGTCATCCGCTCGAGCGCGCCCGTGAAGACCACCGTCTTGCCGGCAACCGGAGAGGTGACGTCCACGGCGGCCAGTGGCTCGACCTCGACCTGGCGCAGCAGGCCGTCGACCACGGCCAGATTGTGGTCCTCGGCGAAGAAATCGGCGATGGCCTCGGCCACGGTCTCGCCGATCCCGCCGATATTGTCGAGGTCGTGGAAGGCCTCGCCGTCACGATCGCTGGCGGCCTCCCGCATGGCGGCGACAAAGGCCTCGGCCGTGCCATAGGAGCGCGCCAGCAGCCGCGCCGTGGTTTCGCCGACATGCCTGATGCCGAGGGCATAGATGAAGCGGTCGAGCGCGATGCTGCGGCGGGCATCGATGGCGGCGAACAGATTGCGGGCGCTGGTCTCGCCCCAACCCTCGCGCACCTTGAGCGGCGGCTTCAGGTCGCGATCGCGCTCTTCGAGCGTGAAAATATCCGGCGGCGATGCCAATAGGCCTTCATCATAAAATTCTTGAATGACCTTCTCGCCGATGCCCTCGATGTCGAAGGCGCTGCGCGAGACGAAATGGCGCAGGCGTTCGACCCGCTGCGCCGGACAGATGAGCCCGCCGGTGCAGCGCCGCACCGCATCGAGCTTGCCGGTCTTCTCATTGAGCTCGCGCACCGCATGGCTGCCGCACACCGGACACACCTGCGGGAAGACGAACGGCTTGGCGCCCTTGGGCCTGAGCTCGGGAATGATGCCCAGCACCTGCGGGATCACGTCGCCGGCGCGCTGGATCATCACCGTGTCGCCGATGCGAATGTCCTTGCGGGCGATCTCATCCTCATTGTGGAGGGTGGCATTGGCCACCACGACGCCGCCGACCGTCACCGGCTTCAGCCGCGCCACCGGGGTCAGCGCACCGGTCCTGCCCACCTGAAGCTCGATCCCCTCGAGCACGGTGCTCGCCTGCTCGGCCGGAAATTTGTGGGCGATGGCCCAGCGCGGGCTGCGCGACACGAAACCAAGCCGCCCCTGATAGTCGAGGCGGTTGACCTTGTAAACGACGCCATCGATGTCGTAGCCAAGCCGGGCGCGCTCGAGCTCGATTGCCCGATAATGGTCGATCAGGCCCTGCGTGCTGTCGCAGAGCAGTGTCCGGGAATTGACCGGAAATCCCCACCGCTCGATCGCCTGCAGGAGATCCCACTGGGTCTCCCCCGGAAGCGCGCTGGTCTCGCCCCAGGCATAGGCGAAGAACCTGAGCGGCCGGGCGGCGGTGATGGCCGGGTCGAGCTGGCGCAAGGAGCCGGCAGCGGCATTGCGCGGATTGGCGAACACCTTGTCGCCGCTGCGCGCCTGCTCGGCATTGAGGGCGGCGAAGTCCTTGTGCGTCATGTAGATTTCGCCGCGGACCTCGAACACTGCGGGCATGTCGGCCGCCTTCACTCGGCGCGGAATGTCACGGATGGTCTCGACATTGCGGGTGACGTTCTCGCCTTCATAGCCATCGCCACGGGTCGCCGCCTCGATCAGGCGGCCCGCCTCGTAGCGCAGCGAGATCGACAGTCCATCGATCTTGGGCTCGGCGGTGAATTGCAGTGGAGCGGTGTCGGCGAGCTTGAGAAAGCGGCGGATGCGGGCGACGAATTCCTCGACCTCCTCGGGCGCGAAGGCGTTGCCGAGCGACAGCATGGGCACGCGGTGCCGGACCTTGCTGAATTTCTCTGCCGGACCGGCTCCGATGCGGCGGCTCGGCGAATCCGCCCGCACGAGATCGGGAAAGGCCTCCTCGATCGCGGCATTGCGCCGGCGCAGGGCGTCATAATCAGCATCGCTGATCTCAGGATCATCGTCCTTGAAGTAGCGCTCATCATGGTGGGCGATGTCGCGGGCGAGGCGGGCGAGCTCCGCCTCGGCCTCGGCAATGGTCAGCCCGGCGATGCTTGCATCCGCCTCGCCGCCGCCACCGGCGCTGCGCTTCCTGCGGGCCATCGGCCGCTCACTCCGCCGCCAGCAGGCGCTCGGCCTGGGCCCGCGCCTCATCGGTGATCTCGGCACCGGACAGCATGCGGGCAATCTCTTCGCGCCGGGCCGTTCCTTGCAGCTCGTCGAGGCGGGTGACGACCCGGCTCGGCTCGTCGCCCTGGGGTTCTCCCGCCGCAGCGATCTTGGTGATCAGGAAGTGGCTGGCGGCACGCGAGGCGACCTGCGGCGAATGGGTGACCGCCAACACCTGCAGCACGCAGGAGAGGCGGGCGAGGCGTTGCCCGATGGCATCGGCCACGGCACCGCCGACGCCGGTGTCGATCTCGTCGAAAATCAGGGTCGGGGCCGAAGCCTTGGCCGACAATGCCACTTTGAGTGCCAGCATGAAGCGCGACAACTCACCTCCCGAAGCCACTTTCGTCAAGGGGCTGAGCGGCGTGCCGGGATTGACCGCCACCTGGAACTCCACCCGGTCGATGCCGTGCGACGAAGGCCTGGCCGGATCGGTCTCGAGGCGGGTCACGAAACGGGCCCGTTCGAGGCGCAAGGGGCCGAATTCCTGGGCCACCGCCTGATCGAGCCGGCTGGCGGCAGCGTTGCGGCGGCGGCTGAGCTCCTGTGCGGCAGCGTCATAGGCGCTGCGGCTTGCCGAAAGGGCACGCTCGAGCTCGGCAAGAATGCGGCCATCATCCTCGAGCGCCCGCTCCTCCACCTCGAAGCGGGCAAGCAATGCCGGCAGCGCGTCGACCTCCACCTTGTGCTTGCGGGCCAGCGAACGGAGCGCGAAGAGGCGCTCCTCGGCGCGTTCGAGCGCGCCCTGGTCGAAGGCGACCGAGCGCTCCGCCGCATCGAGGATGCGGGTCGCCTCGGCGACTTCGGTGGCAACCCGCTCGAGCGCGGCGATCAGCTCGTCGAGCAGGCCGGCCGCCTGCTGCCGGCGCCTTTCGAGCTTGCGCAAGGCCGCGTTGAGGTGAGGGGCAAGCGAGCCCTCGGCATCAAGCGCCCGGCGCGTCTCGGTGACGGCATCGGCGAACTGCTCGGCATTCATCATCAGCTGGCGCTGCCTGGCGAGCTTTTCCTCCTCGCCGGCGACTGGCGCGGCGGCGCGCAGCTCCGCCACGGCATGCTCGATGAAGGCGCGCTCCGCCTCGCCCCGCTCGGCCATGCTCCGGTGCTGCGCCAGCGCCGCCTCGGCGGCCTGCAACGCCTCGAAGCTGAGGGCCACCCGCTCGCGCTCCGCGCCGAGATCGCCGAAGGCATCGAGCAGCGCGCGATGATGCGTGACATCGAACAGGGCGCGATTGTCATGCTGACCATGGATCTCGGCCATGAGGCCGCCGACCTGGCGCAGCAGCGCGACGCTCGCCGGCTGGTCATTGATGAAGGCCCGGCTGGTGCCGTCCCGCCCCTGGACCCGCCGCAGGACGATCTCGCGGTCGGCGGCAATCCCCTGCTCGTCCAGCACGGCGAAGGCGTGATGGCCGGGCGGCGGGTTGAAGGCGGCGGTGACCACGCCCCTGGCGGCGCCGTGGCGCACCAGGCTGGCATCGCCGCGGCTGCCGAGCGCCAGCCCCAGGGCATCGAGCAGGATCGATTTTCCGGCGCCGGTCTCGCCGGAAAGAACGGTCAGCCCGTTTTCGAGCGCGATATCGAGTCTTTCGATAAGCACGATGTCGCGAATCGACAGCGCGTTGAGCATGCGCCCCTTATAGCCGCAAAGAACCCGTGCTGGCGACGCGCCCGGTCTGGTGCGCGCTCAGAACGGATTGATCGATGAAAAAGCCTGGCTGATCCAGGAACTCGAATTGGCCTGCGGCTGCAAGCCCTCATTGGCGAGGAGCTGGTAGGCGTCCTTGTACCAGTCGCTGTTGGGATAATTGTGCCCGAGGACGGCGGCGGCGGCCTGGGCCTCGGCGCGCACGCCGAGCGCCATATAGGCCTCGGTCAGGCGGTACAGGGCCTCGGGCGTGTGCGATGTGGTCTGGTAGCGGGTCAGCACCGTCTTGTAGCGGTTGATGCCGGCGAGATAGGCCTTCTTGCGGCTGTAATAGCGCCCGACCTCCATCTCCTTGCCGGCGAGATGGTCGCGCGCCAGCACCGCCTTGGCCTCGGCATCGCGGGCATAATTGGTCCCGGGGAAGCGGCGCGACACCTCGTCGAGCGCGGTCAGCGCCTTCTCGGTGATCGACTGGTCGCGCTTGACGTCGCGGATCTGCTCATACTGGCACATGGCAAGGAGGTAATAGGCGTAGACCGCGTCCTTGTGCCCGGGGTGGAGGGTGATGAAGCGCTGTGCCGCATTCATCGCGTCGTCATAAGCATTGCGCTGGTATTGGGCATAGGCCGTCATCAGCGTCGCCCGGGTCGCCCAGCTCGAATAGGGATGCTGCCGCTCGACCTCGGAAAAATTCTTGGCGGCCTCCTTGTAGCTGCCGTTCTGCAGGCTCTTCAGCGCCTTGTTGTAGAGGTCGGCGATCGGCTTGGCATCGTCGGCCGCCGCCATGTCCGGCGCCAGTGCGTTGCCGGTGGTCTGCAGCGCCGCGGATGAGCCGCTCGGACCGCCGGCCGGCGGCGCCGGCGTGGTCGAGCCGGTGGTGGCGCCGCTCGAGCTGCTGCCGCCGCCGAGATAGTCATAGAGGTCGACCTGGCTGGTGCAGGCCGTCATCGCGAGGGCGGCAGCGAACAATGTCACAGCCCGGAAACCGGCCCCTGCCAGTCGAAACGGCTTGCCGCGTCTCAATTCCGCTCTCCCCGCACCTGCCTGGGCTCGACCAATTGGCAGTCCGGCCATTCCCCATGCCGAGCCGCCCCTGATAGCCGATCTGCTGGTGAGCCGCCAGCGCCCGCTCACGTCAATCCACGAGCGAGATGAGGCGCCAATCCGGGCGGATTTGTGGCCCTGGCGGGCGGTCGCGCCTAGTTTGCCTGCCGGCGGAGAAAAGCAGGGATTTCAAGCTGGTCGTCGTCGATCATGGGATCGATCTGTGGCTGTATCGCCACCACGTTGGCAGCGCGCGGCGCGGGCGCCGGGCCCGAAGCGGCCGGGCCACGGTTGCGCGATTCGATGCGTTCGGCGCCAAGCTGCGGTTCCCGGCCATGATGCGACGGTCGATTCGTCGCGGCGCCCGAACGTTCCGGCGAGCCGGTCGAGCAGCCCCCGCCTCCGCTTCTGCCCCTCGTCGGCGATCTGTTCGATATCCCTCTGGCGCCCGGCAAGCTGGCGCTGAGCGATTTCTGGAAACTCGTCGGGAGCAGGTAGGCGGGGGCTGCGCGACGGTGGCGAGGACCGTGCCGGCTCTGCCGGCATGGCGACCTCGCCCTCCCCATAAATCTCGGCGGTCGGATCGCTGTCTCTTTCCGCCTCGAATTCCTCTTCAAGCGGGTCGTCCTCGACCAGGGCTGCCTGAGCGGTCGAGAAGACCCCCGCCGGCTGGGCAACGGGCATGGCCGAACGCGTCTCGAGCGAACGCTTCACCGGCTGCTGCGGCAGGGCGCCGGTGTAGGCGTAGCTGCGCGCCGGCATGGGCCGCACCAGCGGCGCCAGCTTCGGCTCCTCGATCGGCGTGCCGGCAGCGGCAGCCCGGGCCTCCTCCTCGGCCTTGTTCAGACCGGTGGCAACCACGGACACCCGCATCGTCCCTTCAAGGGCCTCGTCGAAGGTGGCGCCGAGGATGATGTTGGCTTCGGGATCGACCTCCTCGCGGATGCGGGTCGCTGCCTCGTCGACCTCATAGAGGGTGAGGTCGGGACCGCCGGTGATCGAGATCAGGAGGCCGCGCGCACCGCGCATCGACACATCGTCGAGCAGGGGATTGGAGATGGCCGCCTCGGCCGCCTCGACGGCGCGTTTCTCGCCCGAGGCTTCGCCGGTCCCCATCATCGCCTTGCCCATCTCGCTCATGATGGCGCGGACATCGGCGAAATCGAGGTTGATCAGGCCTTCCTTGGTCATCAGCTCGGTGATCGACGCGACGCCGGAATAGAGGACCTGATCGGCCATGGCGAAGGCGGCCGCAAAGGTGGTCTTCTCGTTGGCGACGCGGAACAGGTTCTGGTTGGGGATGACGATCAGGGTGTCGACATGCTTCGACAGGAGCTCGATGCCGCGCTCGGCCATCAGCATCCGCCGCGAGCCCTCGAAATGGAACGGCTTGGTGACGACGCCGACCGTCAGGATGCCCTGCTCCTTGGCGGCCTGGGCGATCACCGGGGCGGCCCCGGTGCCGGTGCCGCCGCCCATGCCGGCGGTGATGAACACCATATGCGAGCCGGCGAGATGATCGATGATCTCCGGCAGCGCCTCCTCGGCAGCCGAGGCGCCGATATGGGGATGCGAGCCGGCGCCGAGGCCCTGGGTGATGACCGTCCCCATCTGGATGCGGCGGGTGGCGGCGCTCTGCATCAGCGCCTGGGCATCGGTGTTGGCGACCACGAACTCCACGCCCTCGAGCCGGGATTCGATCATGTTGTTGACCGCATTGCCGCCGGCACCGCCGACACCGAAGACGGTGATCCTCGGTTTCAGCTCCGCCAGATCCGGAACGGTCAGGTTGATGGTCATTGCCGATGTCCCGCTCGAACGCTTCCCTCATCGGCATCTTGGTTTCCCAATCGATAACAAAAGGTTAACAGGGGCTTACCAAGAGCAGGAATTTTCAAGGTTTCTCGCCTTTTCGAGACCGGTCGGATCAAAAACTTTCCTTGATCCACTTGCCGACCTTGAGCAGGTAGCTGCCGGCATCCGCGCCGAACCGGCCGCGCAGGCTGAGATGGCGGTCGGGATTGAGGGCGTAGCGCAGCAGGCCCGCGGCCACGGCATAGGCCGGCGAGCGGGCGAGATCGGGCAGGCCCATGAGATCGATCGAGCGATGGGCCCGCACCTGCTTTTCCAGGATCTGGGCCGCGAGCTCGCGGGCCCCCAGCAGTTGACTGCCGCCGCCGGACAGCACGACGCGGCGGGCAGCGCTGGCCGCCCCTTCCTGCCGCAGCCGGTCACGCACCAGCTCGAAGGTCTCCTCGAGGCGCGGCCGGATGATGCCGGTGAGCATCGAACGGGGTACGCGGTGCACCTTGTCCGGCCCGCGCTCGCCGATCAGCGGCACGGCGATCATCTCGCGCTCGTCGCAGATCGCCGACATGGCGCTGCCGGCCATGGTCTTCAGCCGCTCGGCATGGGCAATGGTGGTGCCGAGGCCGCGCGCGAGATCGTTGGTGATGTGCTGGCCGCCGACCGGAATGACATCGGCGAAGCACAGGGCGCCGTCCTGCAGGACCGCGATGCTGGTGGTGGCGCCGCCCATTTCGATCAGGGTGGTGCCGAGCTTCTGCTCGTCATCGACGAGGGCCGCCTTGGCGGCGGCATAGGGAGCGATGACGAAGCCTGCGACCTTGAGATGGCAGCGCTCGATGGCGAGCGTCAGGTTGCGCAAGGCGCCGCGCTCGACCGTGACGACGTTCAGATCGACGCTCAGGGTCTCGCCGAACATTCCCTCGGGATGCTCGACACCCTTGGCATCGTCGATGCCGAAGCGCACCGGGCTCGCATGCAGCAGCACCCGGCGCCCGGGATCGCAGCTCGCCAGCGCCCGCGCCACGGCCTCGTTCATGTGCTCGGCGCGCACCGCCTCCCCGCCCGTCTCGGCCGAGCCGAGGAACCCCTGGCAGAGCGGACGGCCGCCCGACACGTTGACGAACACCTCGGTGATGGTCGAGCGCGCCATGCGCTCGGCCTGGTCGACCGCCACCCGGATGGCCCGCTCCGCCTCGTCCAGGTCGACCACGACGCCGCCCTTGACGCCGCGCGCCGCCTGATGGCCCATGCCCAGCACCTTGACGCGGGCCTCGATCTGCTCGCCGGTCTGGGTGCGCCGCCCAGGGACCACCTCGCCGATCATGCAGCAAGTCTTGGTGGAGCCGATGTCGAGGGCGGCAACGATCTTCGGACCCTTGTCCGGTTGCTTGGTCGAACGCTCGCGCCTTGCCAGGGGTACAACGGTCATGATCGCCTTCGCCTCACCTTCCGCAACATCAGCGCAGGCTGACCTGATGGGTGGCACCGCCACCTTGAACGGCGAGCGCTGGCTGGTCGAGCGGCACCGGCACCAGGGTGACCCGCTCCGCCAGGCGCAGGTCGATCTCGCTCACCGAGCGGGCAAGGATGGCGAACCGCTTCTCCAGCATGTCGAATTGGTCAAGCGCCGCCGCCTCGCCGGACTCCGGCAGGAGCAGCCGCTGACCCGACGCCAGATGCAGTGTCCATCGCCTGTCGCCAACGCGCGCCGCCGCCCTCACCCTGGATAATAGGGCGGGGTGGGCTTCCAGATGATTAACGAGATCGAGCGCGGCGTGCTGCGCGCCCTCGCCGGTGACCAGCAGGAGATCGGTTGCCTCGCCCGCCTCGAGCGCGCTGATGGCGGCGCCGGAGCGGTCGATGACGTAATGCACGCCGCCGCGCTGCCAGATGGCGAAAGGCCGCCGTTCGCGGACCACGATGTCGAGCTCGTTCGGGTAGATGCGGTGGATGCTCGCGCTCTCGATCCAGTCGATGTTCTGCATCATGCGGCGGGCGCGCCCGGCATCGAAACCGATGAGCGAGCCGCCGAGCTTGACGCCGATCGCCGCCAGCACCTGCTCCGGCCGGTGCCGTTCGAGTCCGGTGATCCTGACCTGCTCGGCCGAGAAGCCGATGGCATGCGCCAGGCGCGCCGGTAGCTCGCTCAGCGGTCCCTTGTCGGCTTCGAGATGGCCGCCGACGAGCAGGCCGTAGACGATAGCGAAACCGATGAGCAGCAGCGCGCCGCAGCGCGCCAGGGCATGCGGCCATTGCGCGTGGGCTCGGCGCCGCGGCGGCGCGGCGGGCTGGTTCAGCGGTCGAGCGAAGCGTCGTCGATCAGCCATTTCACCAGTTCCTGCATGCTGTGGCCGGCATGCTGGGCGAGTTCGGGGACCAGCGAGGTGCCGGTCATTCCCGGCTGGGTGTTGACCTCGAGTATATAGAGCTCGGCCTCCTTGCCGGGGCCGTCGTCGTAACGGAAATCGGCGCGGCTGACGCCCCGGCAGCCGAGCGCCATATGGGCGTCCAGGGAATATTGCTGGACCTTGCGGTAGATGTCGCACGGCACCGGCGCGGGCAGCACATGGGTCGAGCCGCCGGGGGCATATTTGGCGCGGTAGTCGTAGAAGCCGACCGCCGGCTGGATCTCGATCACCCCGAGCGCGACATTGCCCATCACCGCACAGGTCAGCTCGCGGCCGGGAATGAAGCGCTCGACCATCACCGCCCCGCCATAGATCGCGCTCTGCTCGAGCAGCGCCGTCGGCGGCGTATTGGCGCCGCCATGGACGATGTGCACCCCCACCGAGGAGCCCTCATTGGCAGGCTTGACGACATAGGGCGGGTTCATCACGTGGCGCGTTGCGGCGGTCTCGAGGTCGACCACCCGGTGCTCGACGGTCGGCACGCCGGCGCCGCGGAAGATCTCCTTGGCGCGCGGCTTGTCCATGGCCAAGGCGGAGGCCAGCACGCCGGAATGGGTGTAGGGGATCTCCAGCGTTTCGAGGATGCCCTGGAGCGTCCCGTCCTCGCCCCAGCGGCCATGCAGGGCATTGAAGACGACATCGGGCCTGAGGGCAGCCAGCACCTCGGCGACGTCGCGCTTGGGGTCGATCTGGGCGACCCGGAAGCCCGCCTCCTCCAGCGCCTTGGTGCAGGCCGTGCCGCTGGCGAGCGAAACCTCCCGCTCGACCGACCAGCCGCCCATCAGCACGACCACATTGGTGAGTTCGGGGACGCGGTTCGCCATCGCTCAGGCCGCCTGTTCGAGTTTGCGGCCGATGCGCTTGATCTCCCATTCGAGCTCGATGCCGGACTGCTCCCGCACCCGCCGGCGCACCGTCTCGCCGAGCTCCTCGATCTGGCTGGCGGTGGCCTGGCCCTCGTTGATGAGGAAATTGCAATGCATCTGCGACACCCGCGCATCGCCGATGGCAAAGCCGCGCAGACCCGCGCGGTCGATTAGCTCCCAGGCGCGCGTGCCGGGCGGGTTCTTGAAGGTCGAGCCGCCGGTGCGGCTCTTGATCGGCTGCGAAGCCTCGCGCGCCGAGGTGATGTCCTCCATGCGCCGGGCAATGTCGGCCGTGTCGCCCGGCCGGCCCTGCAGCACGGCCAGGGTGAAGATCAGCTCGTCGGGCGCCGCGCTGTGGCGGTAGGAATAGCCCATGTCCTTCAACGCCAGCACGTGGCGCCCGCCGCGGCGATCGATGGCAACGGTTTCGACCAGAACATCCTTAACTTCCCCGCCATGCGCCCCGGCGTTCATCCGCAGCGCCCCGCCGATGGTGCCGGGTATACCTCTCAGAAAGGTTAATCCATCGACACCATGATCAAGCGCAAACCGCGCCACCCGCACATCCGGCACCGCGGCCCCGGCGGTGACCCGGCCATTGCCGTCATGGCCGAGCCCGGCAAATCCCCGCCCGAGCCGGATGACGACGCCGGGAACGCCGCCGTCGCGCACCAGGAGGTTCGAGCCGACCCCGATCACCGTGACCGCAATCGCCGGATCGAGCCCGCGCAGAAATTCCGCGAGATCGGCTTCGTCGGCCGGGGTGAACAGCACCTCGGCCGGCCCGCCGGCGCGAAACCAGGTGAATTCGGCAAGGCTGCGATTGGCCTCGACCCGGCCGCGCGCCTTGGGCAGGCGGCCGATCAGCGCCTCGCCATCGAGCGCGGTGGTCACGCCGCCCCCCTTCCGGCCGCCGCCCGGGCCACCCGGTCGAGGGTTGCGAGCTGCATGGGCAGTGCATAGGCCCATTGGGTGATGGTGCCGGCGCCGAGGCAGATCACGATATCGCCAGGCCGAGCCAGCTCCGCGATCAATGGCGCGAGCTCGGCCGGGTCGTCGATCTTCTGCACATTGCGGTGCCCGCGCGACTTGAGGCCGAGCGCCAGGGCTTCGTGGGTCGCGCCCTCGATCGGCGGCTCGCCTGCCGAATAGACCGGTGCGACGATCACCGCGTCGGCATTGTTGAAGCAGGTGCAGAACTCGGTGAAGAGGCTGGCGAGCCTCGTATAGCGGTGCGGCTGGGCCACGGCGATGACGCGCCCTGCCGTCACCTCGCGCGCCGCCGCCAGCACCGCCGCGATCTCGACCGGATGGTGCCCGTAATCGTCATAGACGACGATGCCGTCATGGGCGCCGGTGCGGGTGAAGCGCCGCTTCACGCCGGCGAAGTCGCCAAGCGCCCCGCGGATCGCCTCGTCGGCAACCCCGAGCTCTTTGGCCACCGCCACGGCGGCCGTGGCGTTGAGGGCGTTGTGCCCGCCCGGCATCGGCAGGCGCAGGCCATCGATCAGGCGTTCGGCGCCGGTCCGCCGGTCGCTGAGCAGCACGCCGAACAGGCTCTCGCCCTCCTCGAAGCGGTGCGAGACGAGACGGGCATCGGCCTGCGGGCTCGTGCCGTAGGTGATGATGCGGCGGTCCCTGATCGTGCCGATGAGCGACTGGACCTCGGGATGGTCGACGCACATCACGGCAAAGCCGTAGAAGGGAATGTTCTCGACGAAGGCGCGATAGGCGGAGCGGGCGGCATCGAAGGTGCCGTAATAATCGAGGTGCTCCGGATCGATGTTGGTGACGATCACGATGTCGGCCGGCAGCTTGACGAAGGTGCCGTCGGATTCGTCGGACTCCACCACCATCCAGTCGCCCTTGCCGAGGCGGGCATTGGTTCCATAAGCATTGATGATGCCACCATTGATCACCGTCGGATCGAGATTGCCGCCATCGAGCAGCGCCGCGACGAGCGAGGTGGTGGTGGTCTTGCCATGGGTGCCGCCGACCGCAACGCAGGATTTGAACCGCATCAGCTCGGCCAGCATCTCGGCCCGCCGGACGATCGGCATGGCGCGGTCGCGGGCCGCGGCAAGCTCCGGATTGTCGGCTTTCACCGCCGAGGAGATGACGACGACCCTGGCGTCGGCAAGATTCTCGACGCGATGGCCGATCTCGACCGGGATGCCGAGCTTGCGCAGGCGCGCGACATTGTAATTGTCGCCGAGATCCGATCCTTGAACGGTGTAGCCGAGCGTCTTCATGACCTCGGCAATGCCGCTCATGCCGATGCCGCCTATGCCGATGAAGTGAATGGGGCCAGTCTCGCGCGGAAGCTTCATGGATCGGTCCTTTCCAATGTCGCTGCGGGCTCTGTTGCGTCGCCGGTTGCCGTGGTTCCTGAGACGCTCGCCGAACGCTCGACGAGGTCGGCCAGCCGCTCGGCGGCATCGGGCCGTCCCCGGCGACGGGCCGAGGCGGCATGGGCCTCGAGATCTTCCGCGGCATAGCGCAGATGGGTGAGAAACGCCGCGAGGTCGGCGGGTAGGAACGTCCCCTGCTCGCGGATCCAGCCGCCGCCGACGGCGACAAAGCTTTCGGCATTCTTCAGCTGGTCGCTCTCCAGCGAGTGCGGCAGCGGCACCAGCACCGCCGGCCGGCCGATGGCCGAGAGCTCGGCCACTGTCGATGCCCCGGAGCGGGCCATCACCAGATGGGCGGCGGCGATGCGTTCCGGCAGATCGGCAAAGAAGGGTGCGAGCTGCACCTTGACATTGAGCCGCTCATATTCGGCGCGGACCGACTTCATGTCTTCCTCCCGGCATTGCTGGACGACCGTCAGGGTGCGGCGCACGGCATGCGGCAGGTGGCCGATCACCTCCGGCATCAGCTCGGCGAAGTACCGTGCTCCCTGGCTGCCGCCGAACACCAGGAGATTGAACGGCTCGCCGGCGCCTGGGGCCGTATAGGGCCGGTGGCGGGCCGCCAGCACGCTCGCCCGCACCGGGTTGCCCGTCATGGTGGCCTTGGCGGCAAGCGCCGGCGTCAGGCGCTCGACCTTGGGAAAGGACGTGGCGATGGCGGTGGCACCGTGGGCCACGGCCCGATTGGCGCGCCCGATCACCGCATTCTGCTCATGGATCACCGTCATGATCTTCAGCCGCTGGGCGGCGATCAGCGGCGGGAACGACGGATAGCCGCCAAATCCCACCACGACCCGCGGTGCAAGCGCGCTGAGGATCCGCTTGGCGCGGCTGAACCCCCGCGTCAGCTTGAAGGCGCTGAGCGGCAGGAGCCAGGGCTTGGACAGGGAAATCGTCGCGGACGGAATATGGTGCAGCTCGCGGGCCGGAAACCTGCCGCCATATTCCATGCCGCGCTTGTCGGTCATGAGGTGGACGACATAGCCGCGGCTCGTCAGCACCTCGGCCAGGGCCTGGGCGGGAAAGAGGTGGCCGCCGGTGCCGCCGGCCGCTAGCACCACCACCTGACGATCGCCGCGCGCTGGCAGCTGTTCCATGGGCGTCTCCTGCCTCACCTCACGCCGTCGTTGCAACCGTGCCCGCCGGCAGCACCGCCTCGGGACGGCGCCGGCTCATCGCCAGCACCAGTCCCATGGCGAAGGCTGTCGCGACGAGCGATGAACCGCCATAGGAGATGAACGGCAGCGTCATGCCCTTGGCGGGGACGAGCGCCGTGTTCACCGCGAGATTGATCGATGCCTGCAGGCCGAACATGGTGGCAAGCCCGGCCATGGCCAGCGCCGCGAAGGCGTCGGCTTCGCGCTGGGCCCGCTGCAGCACGCGGATCACCACCGAGACGATGAGGCCGAGCAGCACCATCAGTGCGAGGAAGCCGAACTCCTCGCCGATGACTGCCGGCGACGAAGTCGGTGTGGGCATCGGGAAGGATCTGCTTGGCGACGCCGCCGCCGGGGCCGGTGCCGAGCAGGCCGCCATTGCCGAAGGCCTCCAACGCGGTCTTCACCTGGAAATTGTCGCCCTTGTCGGGATTGATGAAGCCGGCGACCCGCGAGCGGACATAAGGGACCATCTCGTAGGTCAGGAAGGCCAACGCCAGGCCGGTGCCGCCGAGCCCGGCAAGGGAGGGCCAGGAAATGCCCCTGATCAGCAGCATGGTGAGGAAGACGAGACTGACGAGCCCGGTCTGGCCGAAATCGGGCTGCCTGACCAGCACGCCGGCAAAGGCGAGGAAGGTGAGCCAGGCGATGACGAGACCGGGCATGCCCGGCGTGCGGTCGCCTTCCGCGAGGAACCAGGCGGCCATCACGACAAAGGCGGGCTTGACGAATTCCGACGGCTGCAGCGCGATCGGGCCGACGCCGATCCAGCGATGCGCACCCTTGATCTCGGGACCGACCATGATGGCAGCGACCATCAGGGCGAGCCCGACGACGAAGATCACCAGCGAGACGCGGCGGGCCGATCTGAGGTCGAGCAGCGAGGCTGCGAACAGCACCACGAGACCGGGCACGACATAGACGAGCTGGCGGTTGAAGAAGTGGAAATCGGGGAGGCCGAGCCGCGCCGCCACCGGCGGGCTCGCGGCCATCGAGAACAGGACGCCGAGCGCCATCAGGATGAGCACGGTCATCAGCAGCACGCGGTCGACGGTGAACCACCAATTGGCCAGCAGGCCCCGGTCGGCACGGGAGATCAGCATGGCCCGCCCTCCCGCATCAGCGCCTGCACCGCCTTGCGGAAGGCATCGCCCCGGACCTCGAAATTGGGAAATTGGTCGAAGGAGGCGCAGGCCGGCGACAGCAGCACCACGGCATCGCGGCGATTGTCGGCGCGGGCATCGCGCGCCGCCGCCTCGGTTGCCTGCTCGATCGTGCCGCACATGCGGTAGGGCGTGCCGCCCTCGAGCGTCGCGGCAAGCGCCGGCGCGTCGCGGCCGATCAGATAGGCCCGCACGACCTTGCCGAACAGCGGCCGCAGCGGCTCGATGCCGCCGGCCTTCATCAATCCGCCGACGATCCAGTAGATCGTGTCGAAGGAGAGCAGCGCCTTCTCGGCGGCATCGGCATTGGTCGCCTTGCTGTCATTGACGAAGATGACCTTGCCCTGCTGCCCGACCTGTTCCATGCGATGGGCGAGGCCGGGGAAGCTGCTGAAGCCCGCGGCGATGGCCGCGGCGTCCACCCCCATGGCCCGCCCGGCGCCATAGGCGGCGCAGGCGTTCTGCCAATTGTGACGGCCGCGCAGCGCATTGAGCCCATGGAGGTCGAGCCGGGCCAGAAGCGCGCCGCCACGCCGCTCTTCGAGCACCCCGTCGCAAGCGCCGATGCCGTCGGCCAACGGCTCGAGCACCGAGAAGGGGACATGGGTGGAAGCCGCCGGCAGCGCCTTGGCAATGGCAGCCGACCAACTGTCGTCGACCGAGCAGATGGCGACATCGCCGGTGGACTGGCGGGCGAAGATCCGGGCCTTCACGGCGGCGTAGCCGGCCATGGTGCCATGGCGGTCGAGATGGTCGGGCGTCAGGTTCATCAGCACCGCCGCATCGGGCTTGAGCCCGGGCGTGAGGTCGATCTGATAGGAGGAGAGCTCGAGGACGTAGACCCGGCCGGGCGCGGGCGGCGGCAGCTGGAACACCGCCGTGCCGATATTGCCGCCGACATGGGCATCGAGCCCGGCCGCGCGCAGCACATGGCCGGTGAGCGCGGTGGTGGTCGACTTGCCATTGGTGCCGGTTATGGCAACCAGGCGCGACCCGGTCCCGGCAATCTCGCGGATGAAGACCTCGGTGTCGCCGATCACCTCGATGCCGGCGGCCCGCGCCTTGTCGACGCTCCAATGCGGGCGGGGATGGGTCAGGGGAATGCCCGGCGACAGCACCAGCGCCGAGAACTCCCCGAAATCGGCGGCGGCGAGATCGCCGACCGGGATGCCGGCGGCAGCCGCAGCGGCGCGGGCATCGGCGCCATCGTCGCAGGCCACCACCTCGGCGCCGCCCGCCACCAGGGCGGCGGCGCAGGCGAGGCCCGAGCGGGCGAGGCCGAACAGCGCGATCCTTCTGCCCTTGAAGCGGGTGGCGGGGAACATGGCGGCCCTCACCTCAGCTTCAGGGTCGACAGGCCGACCAGCGCCAGGACAACGGCGATGATCCAGAATCGGATCACGATGGTGGGCTCCCGCCACCCCTTCTGCTCGAAATGATGATGCAGCGGCGCCATGGCGAAAACGCGCTTGCCGGTGAGCTTGAACGACACCACCTGCACCATCACCGACACGGTCTCGAGCACAAACAGGCCGCCGATCACGGCGAGCACGATCTCATGCTTGACGGCAACCGCGATGGCGCCGAGCGCCCCGCCCAGCGACAGCGAGCCGGTATCGCCCATGAAGATCATAGCCGGGGGCGCATTGAACCACAGAAAGCCGAGGCCGGCGCCGATGATGGCGCCGCACAGGACCGCGAGCTCGCCCGATCCCCGGACATAATGCAGCTGCAGATATTCCGCAAAGGCGACATTGCCGACGCAATAGACGATCACCCCGAAGCTTGCCGCGGCAATGATCACCGGCACGATGGCGAGGCCGTCGAGCCCGTCGGTGAGGTTGACGGCGTTGCCGGCGCCGACGATCACCAAGGCGGTGAGCGGCACGAACAGCCAGCCGAGCTGGATCAGCACGTCCTTGAGGAACGGCAGGGCAAGCGCGCTCGACAGCTGCGGCGAGCCGAGCTCCATGAAGAGCAGCGCCGCGGCGGCGGCGATGGCGAACTCGATCAGCAGCCGGACCCGGCCGGAGAAGCCGTCGGACTGGCGGCGGGTGACCTTGAGATAGTCGTCGTAGAAGCCGATGGCGCCGAAGCCCAGCGTCACCGACAGCACGGCCCAGACATAGAGGTTGGTCAGGTCGGCCCACAGCAGGGTGCCGGCGAGAATCCCGGCCAGGATCATGAGGCCGCCCATGGTCGGGGTGCCCTGCTTCTCGACGATGTGGCGCTGCGGGCCGTCGGAGCGGATCGGCTGACCCTTGCCCTGCTTTAGCCTGAGCAGCGATATCAGCGAGGGACCGAACAGCATCACGAACAGCAGCGCCGTGACAATCGCACCGCCGGTGCGAAAGGTGATGTAGCGGAACACATTGAGTGCCGAGACTTCTCCAGCGAGTCCCGACAACAATTGGTAGAGCATCTCTTCCGCTTCCCCGTCCCTCTCCCCGCGTCCTTCCTTTCGGAGCGCCCCCTCAGCGGCCGCCGGCCGCCGTCAATCTCTCCTTCAACGCGTCCACCACCACCCCCATGCGGGAGCCGAGGGATCCCTTGACCATCACCACGTCGCCGGCCCTGAGCGCCTGGCTCAATGGCTCGACCAGATCTGTCGACAGCGGCCGGTGAAGGACCGAAATCCTAACAGGCAGTGCCGGCACCAGTTCGGACATGCCATGGCCGCAGGCGTAAAGCCTATCGACTCCGGCCGCATCCATGTCCGCGGCGAGGGCGCGATGCAGGGCATTCGCGCTGTCTCCTAGCTCCAGCATATCGCCGAGCACCGCGATTCGTCTTCCCCCCGGACCGAGTTCCGCCCGGGCAAGCAGCGCCAAAGCGGCCCGCATGCTGGCTGGGTTGGCATTGTAGCTCTCGTCGATAAGGGTCACGGCGCCGTCGGCCAGCGGCAGGCGCAGGCGCAGGCCGCGACCCTTCCCCGGCGCCAACGACGACAGGACCGCCGCGGCGGCATTGAGATCGGCGCCGCAGAGCTTTACCGCGCCGAGCACGGCGAGCACGTTGAGCGCGATGTGGCGGCCCGGCGCCCCGATCCGCAGCGACAGCCGCTCGCCGAACACCGAGACGGTGATGGAGCTGTGCTCGGGGGCAAGATCAGCCTCGATGAGCCGCACATCGGCATCCTGGGCGGCGCCGAATCGGTAAACCCGGCCGAGCCCGTCGCGGCGCGCCGCCTGTTCGAGGCGTTCATGGAACGGTGTCTCGCCATTGATCAGGCAGGCCCCGCCCGGCTCGACGCCACCGAAGATCTCGGCCTTGGCATCGGCGATGGCGGCGAGGCCGGAAAAATGGCCGAGGTGGCTTTCGGCAATGGCTGTCACAATTGCGACATGCGGGCGGACGAGAGCGGTCAGGGGCCTGATCTCGCCCGGATGGTTCATGCCGACCTCGAACACGCCATAGGCGGCCTGGCGCGGCATCCTGGCCAGCGACACCGGCACGCCCCACTGGTTGTTGTAGGACGCAACCGAGGCGTGGGTGGGCGCGCTGGCCGCCAGCGCAATCCGCAGCGCCTCCTTGGTGGTGGTCTTGCCGACGCTGCCGGTGACCGCGACGATGCCGGCCTTCGTGCGCCGGCGCGCCGCGCCGCCGAGGGCGGTGAGCGCCGCCAGCGGGTCGTCGACCAGGAGAAAGGCGCCCTCGCCAAGCCGCGGCGCGGCGGTCCGCGCAATCACCGCAAAGGCAGCGCCGCGCCCGAGCGCCGGCGCGACGAATGCGTGGCCATCGCGCGACGGGCCGGCAATGGCGAAGAAAATATCCCCGGCATCGAGGGTGCGGCTGTCGATCGACACGCCCCTAGCCGGCACCGCCGGGCGCCCCGCAAAGGCACCCCCGGTTGCGGCCTGAACCTCCTCAGGGGTCCACAGCGCCTCCTCGTTCATGGCCTCGGCCTCCCCTCCACCGCCGCCCGGACGACCTCCTGGTCGCTGAACGGCAAGACCTCCTTGCCCACGATCTGGCCGGTTTCATGACCCTTCCCGGCAACCACCAGCACATCGCCGCGCTTCAGGCCGGCAATGGCGGCAAAGATCGCCTCGGCGCGATCGCCGATTTCGATCGCGCCCGGGCAGGCGGCCAGGATCGCGGCCCTGATGGCCGCCGGGCTCTCGCTGCGGGGATTGTCGTCGGTGACATAAATCTCGTTGGCGAGGCGGGCGGCGATGGCGCCCATCTCCGGGCGCTTGCCACGGTCGCGGTCGCCGCCGCACCCGAACACCACCTTGAGGCGAGCGCTGGCATAGGGCTTGAGGGTGGCGAGAACCGTCGCCAGCGCATCGGGCGTGTGGGCATAGTCGACAAAGACCGGCGCACCATTTGCGGTCGCGGCGACCAGCTCGAGCCGGCCGCTCGCACCTTTGAGGGATTCCAGGCTCCGGATGGCCACCGCCTGATCGCCGCCGGCGCCGATCACCAGCCCGGCGGCGATCAGGGCATTGGAGGCCTGGAAAGCGCCGGCGAGCGGCAGATAGACCTCGTAAACGGCATTGCCGGCGCCGATCCTGAGCTGCTGGCCAAGGCCGTCGCGGGTCTGCCTGAGGAGGCGCAGCTGCTCGCCGCGCGCTCCGACAGTGTGGACGATCAGGCCGCGGTCGCGCGCGGCGGCAACGAATTCCGGCGCGGCCTCGGTATCGGCGTTGATCACGGCCGTCGCCGTCGGAGCGAGGACTTCAGTGAAGAGCCGGAGCTTGGCCGCGGCATAGTCCTCGAAGGTCGGATGGTAGTCGAGATGGTCGCGGGTCAGGTTGGTGAAGGCGCCGGCAGCAAGCCTGACGCCGTCGAGCCGCGACTGGGCGAGACCGTGGCTCGAAGCCTCGAGCGCCACATGGGTCACGCCTTCCTCGGCGAGTTCGGCCAGCACGGCGTGGAGGTGAACGGGATCGGGGGTGGTGTGGTCGAGCGCCCGGTTGCCGGACGGCGAGACCACCCCGACGGTGCCGATGCTGGCAGCGCCGAAGCCCATCATCCCCCAGATCTGGCGCACAAAGGCTGCGACCGAGGTTTTGCCGTTGGTCCCGGTCACGGCGACGGCGATATTGGGCTGCACGGCGTAGAAACGTGCCGCCATCAAGGCGAGCGCGCGGCGGGGCTGGTCGGCGACCATCACCGGAACCGTGGCGTCCATCGGCCCGGCGTCGCGGCCGGCGAGCACCGCAACGGCGCCCTTGGCGATCGCATCGGCGATGAAGCGCGCGCCATCGGCCTTGGTCCCTGCCAGCGCGGCGAAGAGATAGCCTGGATGCACGGCGCGGCTGTCGGCGGTCAGGCCGGAAATGGCGCTGGCAGCCAGTTCCGGCGGGAGGGGATCGACGATCCCGTCGGCGAGGTGGCCGAGCGCCATGCGCATGTCAGCGGACCGTCCTCAGAGCCGTCTTGGCGGTGGCCGAGGTCTTTTCGAGCTTGTCGCGCTCATCGACGGTCAGAACCGGCTCGACGCCGAGCAGCGGGGCAATGCGGGCGATCAGCGCGCCGCCGGCAGGAACGACGTTCCAGCCGGCGGTGGCGAAGCCCATCAATTCCGGCACCGCCTGCGGCTCGTCGAGCATCAGCAGCACGACGTAGCGCGGATCTTCCATGGGGAAGGCGCCGACAAAGGAATTCAAGCGATGGTTCTTGCTGTAGCGACCGTTGATCACCTTCTCCGCCGTTCCGGTCTTGCCGCCGACCCTGAGGCCCGGCACATCCGCCTTGCTTGCGGTCCCCTTCTCGACATTGAGCCGGAACAGGTCCCGCATTTTCCTGCTCGTCTCAGGCTTGATGACCCGCACCGCCACCGCCTCGGCGGCCTCGCGGTCGCGCTTGAGGAATGTCGGCGTCATCAGCCTGCCGCCATTCAACAATGCCGCCGCCACCGCTGCACCCTGGAGCGGCTGTACGGCAAAACCGTGACCGAATGCCGCGGTAACGGTCGTGATCGTTGACCATCGGTGCGGCAGCAGGGGTGCCGCCGCCTCGGGCAGCTCGGTCTGCATGCGGTCGAACAACCCTACCTTGCGGAGGAACGCCTGGTGACCCTCGAGCCCGACGTCCAGGGCCATCTTGGCGGTGCCGATATTGGAGGAATACATGAAGATTTCCGGCACCGTCAGGAACCGGCGCTCGGCATGAAAATCGCTGATCCGGGCATGGCCGACGATCAGCGGAAACCGGGCGTCATAGCGGGTGTTGAAGTCGCATACGCCGGCATCGAGCGCCATGGCGAACGTCACCGCCTTGATGACCGAGCCGAGCTCGTACACCCCGCCGGTCATGCGGTTGCCGGCATTCTTCTGCTGCGCTTCGATCGGTTGGTTAGGATTGTAGTCAGGCAACGAGACCATGCCGAGGATCTCGCCATTGCTGACGTCGAGGACCACGCCGCCGCCGGCTTGCGCCTGGTAATGGGTGACCGCCTTCTGCAGCTCATCGGCGAGCGCATGCTGGATACGCGAATCGATCGACAGCTGAACGGGGTCGAGGCTGCGGCTGGCCGGGTCGGCAAGCGAGGCGGCGTACAGCGCGCCGCGGCCGTCGAGATATTTCTCGATGCCGGCGAGGCCGTGCGAATCGACATCGACATAGCCGAGAACATGGGCGGCGAGGCGGCCGCGGGGATAGATTCGCAAGGTCTCGTCGCGGAAGCCGATGCCGGGAATGCCGAGATCGTGGATGAGCTGCTGCTCGCTCGGCGACACCTGACGCTTCAGCCAGATGAAGCTCCGGTCGAGCGACAGCTTGCGGCGGAGCTCCCGGGCGTCGAGATCGGGAACATTGGCGGTGAGCAGCTCGACGGCCTCATCGATGTCGATGAGCTTGTTGGGCTCGGCATAGAGCGAGGCGACTCGGATGTCGCGCGCCAGCACCTCGCCATTGCGATCGACGATGTCGGGCCGGGGCATCTTCTGCGCCTCGGCGCCGCCCGGCAGCCTCTCGTCGCGCGGCATCAGCGACAGAAAGGCGAGCTTGCCGGCGATGACCAGAAAGACCAGCGAGAAGGCCAGCATGACCAGCCGGATGCGCCGGCGGCCCTTGAGATCGCGGTGGCCCAATCCGAGCAGGTCGGCCGGAGCGCGCTTCATTTCAGCACCTTGAGCATATCGGCGATCGGATCCGTGCCAGGCTCCGGCAGGCGATTTTCGGGGCGGATCGGCAGCCTGGCGTCGAGGTCCTTGTCCTTGACCAGCTGCAAAGGCGAAAGCGGAGCGAGCTTGAGATGCTGGCTGGCCAGCTGCTCGATCCGGCGCGGCCGTGTCAGATTGCTCCATTCGGCCTCGAGAAGGCGGATCATCTCCTGCTCGTCCAGGATGCCGCGCTTCAATTCGGCGATGCGACGCTCGCCGCGCCGCGTCTCATGCTCGAGCGAATAGAGCGTGAAGGCGGCGGCGAGCACCATCAGCACCAGGACGATGTTGAGGATTCTCAGCACCCGCGGCCTGCCTCGAGCTGGGTGATCTCGTCGAAATCGGCGCGATCGAGCGCCGTGGCGGCAGCGGTGGTGCGCTCGGCGGCGCGCAGCCGCGCCGAGCGCGCCCGCGGATTTGCGGCGATCTCGCCGGCGGTCGCGGTGACGCCGCCCGGCAGGATGTCGACGAAGCGCGCCGGCTGCTGCTCGACCGGCGGGCTGTGGCGGGATGGCCGACCGGTGGCGCCGCAGCGCTCCTTGAGAAAGCGCTTGACGATGCGGTCCTCGAGCGAATGGAAGGTCAGCACGGCCAGGCGGCCGCCGGGGCGCAGCAGCTGCTCGGATGCATTGAGCCCGCCGACGAGCTCGCCGAGCTCGCCATTCACATAGATGCGCAGCGCCTGAAAGGTGCGGGTGGCCGGGCTGATGCGCTCGCCCGGCCGGCGGCCGAGCGCCTTGTCGACGATTGCCGCCAGCTCGCTGGTGCGGGTGATCGGGGCGCGCCCCCGGGCCGCGGCGATGGCGCGCACCACGGCATGGGCCCGCCGTTCCTCGCCGAGCACCCGCAGAAGATGCTTGAGGGCTGGCTCCTCGAGGGTGTTGACGACATCGGCAGCGCTCACCCCATGGCCCGCCATGCGCATGTCGAGCGGGCCGTCATGCGTGAAGGAGAAGCCGCGCGCGCCGTCATCGAGCTGCATGGACGACACGCCGATGTCGAGCAGGATGCCATCGACGCGCTCGACACCGGCCGCCGCCATGAGATCGATCATCTCGGAGAAGCGCCCTTCGAGCAGCACCAGGCGATCGCCGAAAATCCCCTGGAGCGCCCTGCCGTCGCGGATTGCGCTCGGATCGCGGTCGATGGCGTAGACCCTCGCCTGCGCCCGTTCGAGCAGCAGGCGGGTGTGGCCGCCGGCGCCGAACGTGCCGTCGACATAGATGCCGCCGTCCTTCGGCGCGAGTGCGGCAATGACCTCCTCCGGCATCACCGGCAGGTGCCGGGGTGCTGCTTGCGGGTTGGCTGTCGACGTCATCGCGATCCCAAATCGGACATGGCGAACAAATGGTTGATGCCCTGGCCGAACTCTGCCCCCGACGCGCTTAACAAACGGTTTCGCCGGCGCGTCATTGCGGCGCCGGGAAAGAAGCCAGCCGGCCTGTAAGCCGGGTTCTGTCCACCCGCGAGGGCGGGATGACCATTCATCTGGGACATGCGTCTCCGCATGCCTCGCGCGACCAACCCGGACGGCGATCCGGAAACCCGAGACGGGCCAAGGCCCATGCCGTCCCTATTCGGTCTTGCTCCCGGTGGGGTTTGCCGTGCCCGTTCCGTTGCCGAACCGGCGGTGCGCTCTTGCCGCACCGTTTCACCCTTGCCTGCCGCCGATGGCGGCGTGGCGGTTTGTTTTCTGTGGCACTTTCCCTGGGGTCGCCCCCGCCGGGCGTTACCCGGCACCGTGTTTCCGTGGAGCCCGGACTTTCCTCCCCCGCACCCTTTCGGGAACTGCGGCGGCGGTCATCCGGCCAGCTGGCCCGCATCAGTTAAGGTCCGCCGCCGACCCCGTCAAGCGCCGGCCGATGCCTGCCCGGCGGTCAGATCCCCCGCTCGGCCCGGATCTTTTCCCAGGCGGTGTTGATGGCCGCCAGCCGCTGGGTGGCGATCGCGATCAGCTCCTTCGGCATGCCGGCGGCGATGTGGCGATCGGGGTGATATTCCCGAACGATCTGGCGAAACAGGCGCCTGAGCTCCTTGTCGTCGACGCAAGGATCGACGCCCAGCACGACATAAGGATCGTCCTCGGTGGCGACGACATGGCGGGCCCGGATGCAGCGGAAACGCTCCGACAAGCCGAAAATTTCAGCAATATTCCTGAGATAGGCGATTTCCGGCTGCCCTATCGCACCGTCCGCCTTGGCGATGTGGAAGAGGCCGTCGAGCACGTCTTCGAGCACGCCCGGCTGGTCGCCGAACAGGCTGGCGACCTCCTGGGCATAGAGCTCGTAGCCGGCGACGTCCTGCTTGGCGAGGTTGAACACATAGGCGACATTGGGAAGCTCGTCCGGCGGAATGTGAAAGACCTCGCGAAACGCCTTCACCTCCCGCTCCGTCACGGCACCGTCGACCTTGGCCATCTTGGCGCCGAGCGCGATCATGCCGATGGTGAACCCCACCGACCTTTCGGGATCGGCCGGGCCGGCATCGCTCTTGCCGGCAATACGGCGAAGGCCGGCAACGATATCGCTGCCCAGTGCCGTCACCTGCTCGGCAATTTTGACCCAGATCGACATTGCGTCCTCTTGGCGCCTTGGTTAAACAGCCACTATCCCGAGACGATGGCGACAGCAAGGGGCGGCCGATGGCGCGTCAATTCATCTATCACATGCAAGGGCTTACCAAGGCCTATTCCGGCGGCAAGAAAGTCCTGGAGAACGTTCACCTGCAGTTCTACCCCGATGCCAAGATCGGGGTGCTCGGGCCGAACGGTTCCGGCAAGTCGACGCTGCTGCGCATCATGGCCGGTCTCGACCGCGAGTTCGCGGGCGAGGCCTGGGTGGCCGAAGGGGCGAGTGTCGGCTATTTGCCACAGGAGCCGGAGCTCGACCCGGCGCTCGACGTGATGGGCAATGTCATGGAGGGGGTGGCGGCCAAGCAGGCGGTGCTCGACCAGTACAGTGCCCTCATGAGCGACTACAACGAGGAGAATGCCGACAAGGCCGCGAAGCTCCAGGACATCATCGATGCGCAGAACCTGTGGGATCTCGATGCCAAGGTCGAGCAGGCGATGGATGCGCTGCGCTGCCCGCCCGGCACCGCCACGGTCGACCGGCTGTCCGGCGGCGAAAAGCGGCGGGTCGCGCTGACCCAGCTCCTGCTGCGCCAGCCCGACCTCCTGCTGCTCGACGAGCCGACCAACCATCTCGATGCCGAGTTGGTCAACTGGCTCGAGCACCATCTGAGCGCCTATCCGGGCGCCATCCTGATCATCACCCATGACCGCTACTTCCTCGACAATGTCACCGGCTGGATTCTCGAGCTCGATCGCGGCCGCGGCATCCCCTATGAGGGCAACTATTCGGCGTATCTCGCGAAAAAGGCCAAGCGCTTCGCCCAGGAAGCCCGCGAGGATGTGGCGCGCCAGCGGGTGCTCGAGCGCGAGCAGGAGTGGATTGCGGCCTCGCCAAGGGCGAGGCAGGCCAAGTCGAAGGCGCGCATCAAGGCCTATGACGAATTGCTGCGGGTGAACGAGGAGCGGCTGCGCTCCACCAGCGCCCAGATCGTCATCCCGCCTGGGCAGCGGCTCGGCAACACGGTCATCGAGGTCGAGAATCTGAGCAAGGGCTATGACGACCGGCTGCTGATCGAGGGCCTGAACTTCTCCCTGCCGCCCGGCGGCATTGTCGGGGTGATCGGCCCGAACGGCGCCGGCAAGACGACGCTGTTTCGCATGCTGACCGGCGAGGAGAAGCCGGATCGCGGCGCCATCCGCATCGGCGACAGCGTCAATCTCGGCTATGTCAACCAGAGCCGGGATGCCCTCGACCCCGACAAGACGGTGTGGCAGGAGATCTCCGGCGGCAACGACGTGTTGTCGCTCGGCAAGCGCGAGGTCAATTCGCGTGCCTACACCAGCGCCTTCAACTTCAAGGGCCCCGACCAGCAGCAGAAGGTCGGCACCCTGTCGGGCGGCCAGCGCAACCGGGTGCATCTCGCCAAGGTGCTGAAGTCGGGCGCCAATGTCCTGCTGCTCGACGAGCCGACCAACGATCTCGACACCGAGACACTGGCGGCGCTCGAGGAAGCGCTCGAGGACTTCGCCGGCTGCTGCGTCATCATCAGCCACGACCGCATGTTCCTCGACCGGCTCGCCACCCACATCCTCGCCTTCGAGGGCGACAGCCATGTCGAATGGTTCGAGGGCAATTTCGCCGATTACGAGGACGACAAGAAGCGCCGCCTCGGCGAGGATTCGGTCATGCCGAAGCGGATCAAATACAAGCAGTTCGCCCGCTAGGAACGGATAGCGCCCCCTCTGTTCGCCATGCGCTACCTGCCGAACACCAGGATGACGGCCGGCCCCAAAAGGACGATGAAGATCACCGGCAGGAAGAACATCACCATCGGCACCGTCAGCTTGGGCGGCAGGGCGGCGGCGCGCTTCTCGGCCTCCGACATGCGCGTGTCGCGGTTCTCCTGGGCGAGCACCCTGAGCGCGGTGCCAAGTGGCGTGCCGTATTTCTCCGACTGGATCAGGCTGGTCACCACCGACTTGACAGTCGCCAGGCCGGTCCGCTTGCCAAGATTTTCATAGGCGCGGCGGCGATCGCCGAGGAAGGACAGCTCGGCATTGGTGAGCGTCATCTCCTCGGCGAGCGGCAGCGACTGCCTGCCGATCTCCTTCGCCACGCGCGCCATGGCCGGCTCGATCGCCATGCCCAATTCGACGCAGATCAGCATCAGGTCGAGAGCATCGGACCAGGCGCGCCTGATCGAGGCCTGGCGGCGCTGGATCAGGTTCCTGAGGAACACATTGGGCAGATAGAAGCCGGCGATCAGCCCGGCCATGGCAGCAACGAGGCGCATCGATGCCGGGATGCGGTCGGCAAAGATGGTCGAGGAATAGACGAAGACCAGAAACGCGAACAGGAACGGGATGACAAGGCGGAAAGCCAGGTAGGTGACGAGGTGGTGCTCGCTGCGCAGCCCGGCCTGGCGCAGGTGCTCGCGCGAGGTTTCGGCCTGGAACAGCTGCCTGAGATTGAGGACTTCGACGATCTGCGCCAGTGTGCCCTTCGGCCGCTCGCGCAAGCGCCCTTCCGAGGCGACGGTGACGGTGCGGGCCTGGGCGCGCAGCCGCCCGCGCTCGGAGGCGACCTGCTTCATCCGCGTTGCCAGCCTGTCGCCCTGGAGCAGCGGGCCGGCCAGCGTCAAAACCGTCGCGAAGGCCGACAGCGCGACCAGGATCGTCACCACGGTTCGCGGTTCGAGAAGCGATACCAGAAACGCCACCATGCTGCCCGAGCCTCCGCCTCAGAAGTCGAAATTGATCATCTTGCGCATGATCAGGACCCCGGTTCCCATCGAGATCAGCGAGCCGGCGACCAGCAGGTTGCCGATCTGCGTATCCCATAGCGGGTCGAGATATTCCGGATTGAGCACGCTCATGGCGCCGGTCACGACGAAGGGCAGCGAGCCGATGATCAGGGCCGAGGCCTTGGCCTCCTGGCTGACGGCGGCGATCTTCTGCTTCATCCTCTTGCGGTCGCGCAGGACTTTCGAGAGATTGTTGAGAGCCTCCGCGAGATTGCCGCCGGTCTTCGACTGGATGGCCATGACGATGCTCAGGAAATTGACCTCGGCGAGCGGCATGCGGTCGAACATGCGCTCGATACCCTGGTCGATGGCGATGCCCACCCGCTGACCCTCGACGACCTCGAAAAATTCCGGACCGACCGGAGCCGGGCTCTCGCCGGCAATGACCTTCATGGCGTCCGACACCGGCAGGCCGGCCTTCAGGCCGCGCACCATGATATCGACGGCGTCGGCAAATTCGCGCAGGAACACCTCCTGGCGGCGCTTGCGCAGATAACCGAGGAACCAGCGCGGCAGGCCGAGCACACCGACCGCGCCAGCCGCCAGCGCCACATACCAGGTCGCGCCGGCAAGCACGATCGCGAGGCCAAGCCCGATACCGAGAATGATCGAGCCGATCCAGAATTTCTGCACCGACAGCTCGAGGCCGGCCTGCATCAGCAAGGTCCGGAGCGTGAGCCGCCGGCGGCGCTTTCTGTGGCTTTCGTCGAGCTGCTTCAGCGAATTCCTGAATCTGTTTGCGGCGGCTGTCCTTGGATTCGGCCATGAGGCGGGCGCGCAGACCTTGCGCCTTGTCGCGCCGCCTGCTCTTGTCCGAGAGGGTCTGAACGCGCCTGGCCACCTGGGCCTCGCCGGTCAGCCAGGGATGGAGCGCACCGATGAGAAAGCCGCCGGTGCTCAGCGCGATGAAGACGATCAGGGCGAGCTCAGTCATTGTTCAGCGCCCTGCCGTCACGTTCGGTCATCGTTCAGCGCCTCGGCCCGCTCCAGCGCCTCGGCCAGACGGCCCTCCTCGCCAAAATAGCGGGCCCGGTCCCAGAAATGCGGCCTGGCGATGCCGGTCGAGCGGTGGTGCCCCATGACCCGGCCATTGGCATCCTCGCCCATGATCTCGTAGAGGCAGAGGTCCTGGGTGATGACCACGTCGCTCTCCATGCCGACCACCTCGGTAATGTGGGTGATACGGCGCGAGCCATCGCGCAGGCGGGCCGCCTGGATGATGATGTCGATCGAGCCGACGATCATCTCCTTGATGGTCTTCGAGGGCAGCGCAATGCCACCCATGGTGATCATCGATTCAAGCCGCGACAGGGCTTCGCGCGGCGAATTGGCGTGAACCGTGCCCATCGAGCCGTCATGGCCGGTGTTCATCGCCTGCAGCAGGTCGAAGGCCTCGGATCCGCGGACCTCGCCGACAATGATCCGCTCGGGGCGCATGCGCAGACAGTTCCTGACGAGGTCGCGCATGGTGATCTCGCCTTCGCCCTCGAGGTTGGGCGGGCGGGTTTCCAGGCGCACCACATGCGGCTGCTGCAGCTGCAGCTCGGCGGCGTCCTCGCAGGTGATGACCCGCTCCTCGGTGTCGATGAATCCGGTCAGGCAGTTGAGCAACGTCGTCTTTCCGGAACCCGTGCCGCCCGAGATCAGCACGTTGCAGCGGACCCGGCCGATGATGCCGAGCAGCGTCGCGCCCTCCGGCGTGATCGAGCCGAACTTCACCAGATCGGCCATCTTCAGGCGGTCGCGGCGGAACTTGCGGATGGTGAGCACCGGACCGTCGATCGACAGCGGCGGGACGATGACGTTGACGCGCGAGCCGTCGGGCAGGCGGGCGTCGCAGATCGGGCTCGCCTCATCGACGCGGCGGCCGATCTGGCTGACGATGCGCTGGCAGATGTTGAGAAGCTGGGCGTTGTCGCGGAAGCGGATGTTGGCCGGCTCCATCTTGCCGTTCACTTCGATGAAGCAGGTATTGGCGCCGTTGATCATGATGTCGGCGATGTCGTCGCGGGCCAGCAGCGGTTCGAGCGGGCCATAGCCCAGGACGTCGTTGCAGATGTCCTCGAGCAGCTCCTCCTGCTCGGCGATCGACATCACGACGTCCTTGAGCGCGATGATCTCGTTGACGATGTCGCGGATCTCGTCACGGGCGCTTTCGCGGTCGAGCTGGCCGAGCTGGGTCAGGTCGATGGCATCGATCAGCGCGTTGAAGATCGTCGACTTGATGTCGTAATAATTGTCGGAACGGCGGGAATTGATCGCGGCCTGCGGCTTTGCCGCGTCGCGGGACCCATTGCTGCCATTGCCCGGCGCGCTCGCCGCGGCGGCCGGAACCGGCGCCCCCCGCGGCGCCACCACGATCTCGGGAATGGCGATTGCCCGCGCCGCCGCCGGCTTCAGAGCAGCTCCGACGAAGCCCGGTGCACGAAGCGGCATCTCGCCGCCCGCCACAGAAATCGGCATCTCGCCGCGCTTGCCGAACATGTCACGTCCTTCTCGCGGCTGAAATCTTGCCCATCAAGGCGAGGAGCGAGCGCTTGCCGCCCTTGGGCGGCGTGGCGCTGCGCCCGGCAAGGTCGAGGGTGAAGCCCTCCACCAGCTCCGCCACCTTCGACTTGGCGCTGACCTCGGCAATCATCTGGCCGTTGCTCGAGGCGGTGCCGAAGAGCTGCGGCTCGAACGGAATGACGATGGCTGGCTCGATGCCGACCGAGCGGGCGAAATCGCCGACCGGGATCTCGGGACGCCGCGGGATGCCGACCTGGTTGAGGACGAGACGGGGCGGCCGGTCGTTGAGCCGCGCGGATTTGAGAAAGTCGACGAGGTTCTTGGTGTTGCGGAGGCTCGCGAGCTCCGGGGTGGCGGTGATGACGATCTCGTCCGCCTGGACGAGCGTGGCCTTTGTCCACGGCGCCCAGATGTTGGGCACATCGACGATCACATTGGGAACGCTGATCCGCACCACCTCGAGAATGTGCTCCAGCGCCTCCTTGTCGATTGCATAGTCGCGATCGATCGAGCCGGGGGCCGAAAGCAGGGACAGCCGCTCGCCAGCCTTGGCAAGCAGGCGGTCGAGCAGCGTCTGATCGACACGCTCGGACTGGCCGAGCGCCTCGGCGATGCCCTGGGCGGCATCGATGTTGAAGTTGAGGCCGGCGGTGCCGAAGGCCAGGTCGAGATCGGTGATGACCGTGTCGATCATGAGCTTGCGCGACAGCAACCAGCCGACATTGTGGGCGATGGTGCTCGAGCCGACGCCGCCCTTGGCGCCGACAAAGGCGAAGATGCGGCCGATCTGGCCGGCCTTGGGATTAGCATAAAGGGCGCCGATTGCCTCGATGATGTGCAGCGGACCGAGCGGCGCCACCAGATATTCGCTCACCCCCGAGCGGATCAGCTCGCGATAAAGCACGACATCGTTGACATGGCCGATGACGATGACCTTGGTCGAAGGATCGCAGACATTGGCGAGATGGGCGAGCTCGGCAAGCACCGCGTCGCGGCCGCACGCGGTCTCGACCACCAGGAGGTTCGGCGTATGGCTGTCGCCATAGGCCTGTACGGCCGCCATCACGCCGCCGAACTGGATATCGAGATGGGCCCGCGCCAGCCGGCGGTCGGTTGCAGCAGCCTGCATGGCCTGGGCGGTGCCGGGGCTGGAGCAGAAGGCGTGGATGTTGATGCGCGGTATGAGGGCCACGACATCGCCGCTGTGGCTGCGGCCGTCGGCGGCTTCAGGCTCGTCCCTTGTCATTGGCCAACCTCGCTGATCCAGGCATTCTGCTCGGCATTGACCGGTGTCGAGGGATCCTTGGGGGTCCGATAATTCGTGAAGATCTGCGACTTGCGCGGCGCGTCTGCCGGCGTTTCGGCACGCGGGGTCACGAAATCATTGGGATCGGCGACGACGGCAGCGATGTTCTGCTGATGGGCGCAGCCGAAATTGGCAAACGGTTCGTTGTCGCCCGTTCGGGCGAGATTGTCGTTCCAGTCGCCGCAAGGCTCGGTGCGGGCGACGGTGCGCGAGAAGCTGAGGCTGACCGGCCCGCCGCCATTATAGGCGGTGGTCACGATCATGTAGGGCGGCACGCCTTCGCCAACCAGGATGGACCTGACCTCGCCGGCGGTGGCGGCCGCCCCGGCATTGCGCGGATGGCTCAAGCCGACCGAGCGGCTGGCGGTGGCAAGCGCCGATTGAGCGAAGCGGGCAACCTCGTTGCGCTCGATCCTGGTGAGGCCGCCGCGGTGCGGCACCAGCTCGATGCGGGCGGTGTCCTTGACCACCGAGATCGGGTGCCGCTGATAATGCATGGGCGGGTTGTAGAAATCGTCGATCTCGCCATTGAGAGACGACTGGCCACAGCCGGCGAGCGCGGCGATGAGCAGGAGCGGGGCCAGCCGGGTGACGGGCCGGCGGCACAGGCGGCGGGCGAACATGGTTTTTTTCATCTCCTTCATGGCTCACTCGACGATGAAGCCGACATTTCCCTGATAGACGCCCTTGGCGCCGCCGCCCTGCACGCCATACATGCGGTTCAGGCGGCCCCACAGGATGGTTTGGCGATCGCTCGCCAGGTTCAGGGTGTCGAGCGGCGTCGTGAGCTTGTTCTCGTTGACCGGCGCGACGATGAAAGGCGTGACGATGACCACGAGCTCGGTCTCGTTGGAGAGGTAGTCGCGGCTGCGGAAGAGGGCGCCGAGGACCGGCAGGTCCTTGACTCCGGGAATGCCGTTGAGGTCCTGCTTGGTGCGCTCCTGGATCATCCCGGCCATCACCATCGAGCCGCCGGACGGCAGCTCGACGGTGGTCTCGGCGCGGCGCACCTTCAGGCCGGGGATCGTCAACCGATCGGTTCTGATGGCGTTTTCCGACGTGGTCTCGCTCACCTCGCTGGTGATGCGCATGCTGATGCGGCCCTCGCTCATCACCACGGGAGTGAATCCCAGGCCGACGCCGAACGGCTTGAACTCGATGGTGGTGCGGTCATTGTCCTGCGCCACCGGTATCGGGAACTCGCCGCCGGCGAGGAACTTGGCGTTCTCGCCGGAGATGGCGGTGAGCGTCGGCTCGGCCAGGGTGCGGATCAGGCCGTCGCGCTCATAGGCCTTGACGAGATCGTCGAGCTGGACACCGTCGCCCACGAAGGAGCTGCCGAGTCCGGTCGCGGCCGCTACCGGATTGGTGTCGGCGACACCGCCCATCAGCGGGTTGGCCACTCTCTGCAGGCCGCCATTCAGCGAGTCGTTGACGGTGAAGGGATTGACGTTGAGGTAGCCAACCGTCAGGCCGCCGGAGCTGAAGAGCGCGCGCGTGTCGATGCCGAACTGCTTGAGGACATCGCGCTGCAGCTCGGCCACCCGCACCCGCAGCATCACTTGCTCCTTGCCGAGGATGACGATGTTGTTGATCACATTGCCTGTGTTGGCGCCACCGCCGCCGGCCGCAGCGGCGCCGCCGGAGGAACCGTTGACGAAGGCGGCGGCGAGATCGACCGCCTTGCGCGCCTCGGCGGCGTTGGCGGCGGTGCCCGCCAGAATGACGTTACTGTTCACCGTGTCGACGGTGATGCGGCTTTCCGGAATGGCGCGGCTGATGAGCCGCTGCAGCGCCTTGCCGTCGAGCGCCACCTCTATGTCGAGACTGAGGATCTGGCGGCCCTCGCCGTCAAAGAAGAAGGCATTGGTCTGGCCGACGCTCTTGGCGAAAAGATAGGCGGTGTTCTGGGTGCGGACCACGGCATCGACGATGGCGGGATTGCCGAGCAGCACGTCGCGGGTGGGCGTCGGCAGGCGGATGACCATGGATTTGTTGAGGCCGAGGCGGACGAAGCGCGCCTCCTCGGCGCCCGCCGCGGCCGGCGCCATGATCAGCAGGGCGACGGTCGCTATCAGAGCGGCCGTCAGCCCGGCGGCCCGCATGTTCTTGAGCATGATTTGGAATCCCCCGCCCCTATTTGCTCAGATTGGTCGTCCGCTGGACGCCATAACGATAGAGAGTGACCTCACCGCCGCGCCCGCCTCTGGCGAAGCGCGCCGCCAGGCGTGGCCCGTCATCACCCAGGGCGCGCTGGCCGTTGTCGTTGATGGAGCGCAGCGCCAGCGACAGCTGACCGGTCTGCTCGGCATAGGCCAGCACCTCCGCCTGGCGCGGTTCGAGCTCGAGGGTCGCGGTCTTGCCGACCACCACCTGCTCGCCCTTGTCATTGGTCTGGAAGGTCTGGTCGATGGCCAGCGCGCGGACATTCATCAGCACGGTTTCGGAGACGCTGCGCTGCTGACCGGAGCTGTCGGCAGCCGTCTTGTAGGTCATCAGCACGTCGACGCGGTCATTGGGGAGAATGAAGCCGCCGGCACCGGTCTCGGCGGTGATCGCGACCGAAATGGCGCGCCTGCCCTGCGGCAGGACGGCGGCCATGAAGCCGGCGCTATTCGGCGTCACGAGCTTTCTCTCGTTGATCGGCTCGCCCTGAAAGATCGGAGAGCGCAGGCGCGCATTTTCGAATTCGGCAGCAGCATTGGGCCTGGCGTCGCGGGTGATCATCTGCGGCGTGATGGCATCCTTGGGCCAGCTGTGCCAGGCGACGTTGCCCGCCGTGAGCTTGTCGCCGAGCGGCAGGTCGGCGCCGGCGACCAGGACCTCGCCGCTCGCCACCTTGTTGATCTCGATCACCTGGCGCTCGGGCGGCGGAGCGGCAAGGAAACCCTTGGCGAGGATGCCTGCAAGCACTGCCGAACCGGCAGCGACACCAAGGATCAAAATGCGCGACCGCTTCATACCCATTTCCCGATTCTGGACGCCCAACGTGTGGAGAGGCACTCTCCGGTTGAAACGTCAAAACAAGGTTAATGAGTCGGGGCGGCGAACCACCATGTGTCGGGGAAGACCACAAGCGCGCCCGCGGCAATGGCGATGCCGTAGGGAAGTTGCACCGATTTGCCGGCGAAGTGGCCGAGCCATGCCGGATAGTAGAAGGTGCCGGCGGTGAGCAGGCGGTTGCCGCCATACATGATCACGGCGAGGACGCCGCCGGCGAGCGCCGTGTAGACGGCAAACGGCATCAGGGGGCCAAGGCCGATCCACAGGCCTGCCGCTGCCATCAGCTTGGCATCGCCCCCGCCGATCTGACCGGCGAAGAACAGTGCCACGCCCGCCAGCAGCATGATGAAGCCGGCCGCCAGATGAAGGCCCAATATGTCGAGCGGCATGCCGAACACCACGGCCATCGGCAGCAAGCTTGCGGCAATGAGCCCATTGAGCCAATTGGGGATGCGCAGCGTGAAGAAGTCGCCGATGCCGGCGATCACCATGAGCACCGGAAAGAAACTCAGGACAAACGTGTTCGCCATCGGATGCCGCCCCAGACGCTGATTGCTCTCCGGGTCAAACTGGCACAATGCCAGTAAAGGCAGCGTTAAGTTCGCTGACCACCGGGGAAGCCGCAAAGGCAATGCGAGACCGCCGGCAGGCGCCGGCCGGCGGTCCCGAGCCTCCCTCGTAGACTCTTCTGGCTTACTTCATTTCGCCGGAGACATTTCCAAAGACCGTGCCGAGTCCGGTTCCGATCGCCGGCATGGCGGCGGCGAGCGCAAGACCGGTGGCGGCGGCGATCAGGCCATATTCGATGGCGGTGACGCCGTCCTCGTTCCTGAGGAAATGAATGATCCTGCCCATACGAAGCTCCTCGATGGTTCTCTGTCTCTCGGCCTCTTGCCCGCGATCACGAACCAGCCGTTCTGGCAAAATAAGTTTTCCAAATTAAAACTGGGTAAAGCCGTTGCGGCTGTTTACTTCTGGTCGGTGTAAGCCTTCGTTCACCATTGCCCGGCCAAACTCCGGATCTCTCGAAGGGATGGTGCAATGACCGGAAAAACCCGCGCGCTTCTTAGACTTTCTTTGACCACTGCGATGATGCTGCTCTCGACCGCGCCCTTGCTGGCCGGACCCTCGATCAACGTTGGGGCCGATCACGCGCGCATCGTGTCGGTTGCGGGGACGCCGTCGGCAGTGGTGGTCGGCAACCCCATGTTCGCCGATGTCTCGGTGGAGCAGGGCGTGATCATCCTGCATGGCCGCAATTTCGGCGCCACCAATGTCATCGTCCTCGATGTCGACGGCAATCAGCTTGCTGCTTTTGACGTCAATGTCACAAGCGCCGGCGACCGCAATATCTCGGTTTACAAAGCCGGCCATGCCTTTTCGTCGGTCTGTGCTCCGCTCTGCCAATACACGCTGCAGACCGGCGAAGATCAGGAATGGTTCAAGGTCCTGAACGAGCAGCACACCGGCAAGGCGGGCCAGTCGTCTGGGGCGCTCAAGCTCGGCCAGTAGACCACCACCGTCATCCTGCGCCGGGTCCGGCGCTCACGTGACATCCTGGACCGTGATGACGCGGAAGGTGCGCATCTCGTCGTCCTGCTCGCGGATCGACACATATTCGCCGGATCGGAAGCGCTCGGCGGAGAAGCGATAGCCCGCTTCATCGGCATTGTCGTCACCGTGGATATCATAGTGAAACGCCCAGGCGCCGCCTGGCCGGTGCACGAGATGGCCGACCTCGTCCGCCTCCCCCTCCCAGAAGCGGCGGACCCGGCACTGATCGCGGTGCTTCTTCCATTCGGCAGGATCGAGGCGGTCTTCGTGGTCGAGGGGAGCGGTGAATTCATAGCCGCGGCTGCGGCTGCCATTGGGGAAGTCCTTGGTGCGGCCGAGTTCGAGCCTCACACGCTTGAGCGCCATGGCGTCCTCCTTGGTCCAGGCCTCATGATGCCTCCCAGGCAATGATCCTGGCAACGCTGTCGGAATTGAGGAGATGGCGGCCGATGCCGCGCTGCGGCAGGCTGGCGGCGAGCGCCGGCCGGGCCAGCAGCATGAGGGTGGTCATCCCCAAGGGGATGGCGGCGCAGGCGTCGATGCCGACCGGCGTCAGCTCCTCGCGGGACCCGGCATAGGGGCCGGCGGCGGCGGCGAGCCAGCCGGCATGTTCAAGAATGGCGGCCCGCGAGCGCGTGGTCGCGGCAACCCCGAGCAACGCCTGGATGGCGAGGCGGCTGCGCATGCCGGGCCGGGCCCGTATTACCCCCGCCCCCGGGTCGCCGCAGGAGATCGCGACGAGCAGCCCGGCGAGGTCGGCACCGGCATAGCGGGCAGCCATCGGCTCGACCAGCCGCGGATTGCAATCGACGAAATGAGCGGTGTCGTTAAGCCGGATATAGTCGAAGGACATGGCGCCGTGCCAGTCGAGCCGGGCCCCGATCGCGCTGACCGGCTCCTCCACCAGGTCCGGCGCAATCGATTCCTTGAGCGCCGGCCCGCCCCCTGCCCCGGCCATGAGCTGGGCGAAGGCGGCAATGCCCCGCAGCCGCCCATGCTGGAACAGCGCCTGGACATGCTCGGTCGGGCCGTCGAGCCATTGCTGGAGCAGGAGCCGGCCGCCATCGCGCGACAGCGCGGCCCGCGCCGCCGCAAGCTCGGCATCGCTGCGGATGACGAAGGTGCCGCGGCTCGCAGTGGCGATGCTCGCCTTGAGCACGCAGGGAAATGGCACCCGAGCCGGCAAGGCGGCAAGCGACGGCAGGATCGTGGTCTGCGGCTGGGCGATGCCAAGCGTGAGCAGAAGCGCGCTGAAAGCGGCCTTGTCGAGGGCGGTCAGGTAGCTGTCGAAGGACGGAATGGCGAGCTTCGTCCGCTTCGTCAGCCGACCGCGTGCCTTGGCGAAGACGAGGCCCTGCTCGTGAATCGGCAGCAGGACATCGAAGCGGCGGCGCTCGAGCAGATTGCAGATGAAGGCGAGGTAACCGGCCGGATCGCGGCCGATGCCCGGACATCGGTGGACGCGGGCGACGAAGCGCGAGAAGCGGCCGAGGCAGAACGGCTCGGGATCGCAGATCTCGACACTGTGCCCGCCGAGGCCGAGAGCGGTGATCGCCTCGCGCGCCGAGGTGCTGTTGCCCTCCGACAGGAGAACCCGCATGACATCAGCTCCGCTGCGGCTCCTTCCGCTTGCGCGTGTCGCCGCCACCATGCTCCGAATCCGGCCGGGGCGGCGCCGGGCGGCGCTGGCCAGCGGCTTCCACCGGCGCTTCGGGCGGGGTCGGCAAAGCCCCGCCCCGCGCCCGGTGATCGCGGGCAATGTAGGTGTAGACAGCGGGGGTGACGAACAGGGTGAAGATGGTGCCGATGCTCATGCCGGCGGCGATCACCAGGCCGATATCGAAGCGGCTGCGGGCGCCCGCGCCCTTGGCGATCAAAAGCGGCACCATGGCGACGACCATGGCGGCGGTGGTCATCAGGATCGGCCGCAGCCGGACGGCGGCGGCATGGATGATGGCCTCGCGCCGGTCATAGCCCTCATGCTCCTGCAGCCGGTTGGCGAACTCGGTCATCAGGATTCCGTGCTTCGAGATCAGGCCGATCAGGGTGACGAAGCCGATCTGGGTGTAGATGTTGACGGTTGCCGCCCCGAAGCTCATCGGCAGCAAGGCGCCGAATATCGAGGTCGGCAGGGCGACAAGGATGATGAAGGGATCGCGGAAGCTCTCGAACTGGGCGGCCAGCACCAGGAAAATCACGATCAGCGCGAAGACGAAGGTCAGCACCAGCGAATTGCCCTCCTGGACGAACTGCCGGCTTTCGCTCTGGAAATCGTAGGAGAAGCCTTCGGGGAGAATTTCCACCGCCTTGGCGCGGAGAAAATCGATGACCTCGCCAAGCGTGCGGCCGGGAAAGGGCACGCCGGACAGCGTCGCCGAATTGAGCTGCTGGAAGGTGGTGAGCGCGTTGGGCTGCACCGACTGCGAGATCGAGGCGACCGCCGACAGCGGCACCAGCTGGCCGCCGGTGGTGCGCAGATAATAGCGCTTCAGCCATTCCGGCGTGAGGCGGTAATCGCGCGGCACCTGCGGGATCACCTGGTAGCTGCGCCCCGACAGATCGAAGCGGTTGACATAATTGCCGCCGAGCATGGTGGCGAGGGCGGAGCCGATGTCGGCCATGGTGATGCCGAGGCGATTTGCCTTGTCATTGTCGATCATGAGCTCGACCTGGGGAGTGTCGAAACGCAGATCGCTGTCGGTGAAAATGAAGAGCCCGCTCTTGTCGGCCTCAGCCTTCATCTTTTGCAGGATGCCGGACAGCTGCTCGAAATCGGCCGTGGTGGTGATGACGAATTGCAGCGGCGGGCCGCCGGTGTTGCCGGGCAGCGCCGGCGGCGAGAAGGCGAAGACCTGAATGCCGGCGACGCTGGCCAGCTTGGGCTGCAGATCCTGCAGGATCTGTTTTTGATCCTTGCTGCGCTCGCCCCATGGCTTGAACAGGATTCCGGCAAAGCCCGAGGTCACGCCCTGGAAGCCGTTGATGGCGAACCAGTTCGACCGTTCCGAAACCGTGCTGAAGACCTTGCCGAGCTCGTCGGTGTAGTGCTCGAGATAGTCGAGATTGGCATATTGCGGCGACTTGGTCAGAACGAACAGAATGCCCTGATCCTCCTCCGGCGCCAGCTCCTTCTGGGTCGCCGTGTAGAGCAGGGCCGCGGCGGCTATCACCCCGATCAGGATCAGGATGGTGGTGGGGCGGCCGCGCAGCGTCCGGGTCAGGGCCCGCTGATAGAGCCCTTTCAGCCGCTCGAAATTGACATCGAGAAAGCGGGCGAAGCCGCCGCTCGAATCATGGGCGCGCAGCAGGCGCGAACACATCATCGGCGACAAGGTGAGCGCGATGACGCCGGACACTGCCACGGCACCTGCAAGCGTGAAGGCAAATTCGCGGAAGAGCGCCCCCGTGAGCCCGGTGGTGAAGCCGATCGGGGCGTAAACGGCGGCCAGCGTGATGGTCATGGCGATGACCGGGCCGGTGATTTCGCGGGCGCCCTTGAGGGCAGCCTCGAAGGGCGTCATGCCCTCCTCGATATGGCGATAGATGTTCTCGACCACCACAATGGCGTCGTCGACGACGAGCCCGATGGCAAGCACGAGCGCAAGCAGCGTCAGCAGATTCACCGAATAGCCAAGCGCCAGGATCACCATCATGACGCCGACCAGCGACAGCGGAATGGTGACGATCGGGATCAGGGTCGAGCGCAGATTGCCCAGAAAGAGAAAGATCACCACGACGACGATCAGAACCGCCTCGCCGAGTGTTCGCACGACCTCCTCGATCGAGGCGCGGATGAAGGCCGTGGCATCATAGGCGATGGCGGCCTTGAGCGAGACCGGCAGATCGTTCTGGATCGCCGGCACGGTGTTGCGCACCGACTGGATGACGGTCAGCGGATTGGCGCTCGGCGTGGGATAGATGCCGATGAACACGGCCTTCAGCCCGTCGAACACCGAGGATGAATCGGCGCTCTCCGGGCCGAGCTCGATGCGGGCGATGCTGCCGAGGCGGATCAGCGTATCGCCACGCTGGGCGACCACCAGCTGGCCGAAGGCCTGGGCGCTTTTCAGCGACGTCTGGGCGTTGATCGTGAACTTGACGAAGTCGCCTTTGATCTGGCCGGGCGCCGAGGTGAAGTTGTTGGCGGCAAGGGCGGCGCGCACCTCATTGGGCGTGATGTTCAGCCCAGCCATGCGCTCGGGGTCGAGCCAGACACGCATGGCAAAGGTCTGGCCGCCGAGGATCTGGGCATTGGCGACGCCGTCGATGGTCTGGAGCCGCGGCTGCACCACGCGCATCAGGTAGTCGGTTATCTGCGACGAGGTCATGACATCGCTGTTGAACGACATATAGAGCAGCGCATAGCCTTCGCCGGTCTGCTTCACCACCACCGGCCGGTTGGACTCCCTCGGCAGGATGTCGCCGAGCTGGTTGACCTTCGCCAGGACGTCGGTCATCGCCCGGTCGGGGTCGGCGTTGAGGCGCAGATTGAGGGTGACGGTCGAGACGTTCTGCGCCGAGGAGGAAGTGAGCGTGTCGATGCCCTCCGCGCTCGCCACCGCCTGCTGGATCGGCGTGGTGATGAATCCCTTGATCAGGTCGGCATTGGCCCCGGGATAGATGGTGGTGATGGTGATCGTGGTGTTGGTCAGCTCGGGATATTGCCGGATCGGCAGCTTGGCGAGCGACTGGAGGCCGATGAGCAGGATCAGCAGGCTCACCACGGTGGCGAGGACCGGACGCTTGATGAAGATGTCGGTGAAACGCATGGCTGCTGGCCTATTCCGGGGGGCGCGGCACCTGCGGCTTGGGCAGGGTGCTGTTGTCGATCTTGACCTTGGCACCCTGCTGCAGCTTCAGCTGACCGACAATGACCACGCGTTCGCCGGATTTCACCCCCTCATTGATCGCGACACGGTCGTCGCGGGCCTCGCCCGGCCGCACGAAGCGGCGCTCGATTTCATAGAGCTCCTCCTTTGGCTGGGGCTGGCCGGCGGCGGTCTCCAGCTTTTTGGCGACATAGACGAAATCACCGTAAAGGCTGTAGCTCACCGCTGTGCGCGGCAGGGTCACCACATCCGCTGGCGCGCCGGCGAGCACCTCGACATTGGCGAACATTCCGGGCAGGAGCTGCTTCTCGGCATTCTCCAGCCGGCCCCGCACCATGATGGTGCGGGCTTCCGAGTTGACGCGTGAATCCACCGCGTCGACCTTGCCCCTGAAGACGCGGCCAGGATAGGCGTCGACCCGGATCTCGACATCCTGGCCAAGCTTGACCCGCGCCAGATCCTGCTCGGAAAGCGGGAAATCGGCGAAAATTTCCTCGAGCGCCTGCAGCGGCACCAGCGGCATGCCGGGCGAAATATACTGGCCCACATCGACCTTGCGGATGCCGAGCCGCCCGGAAAAGGCCGCGAGCACCCGCTTCTGGGCAATCACCGCCCGGGTCTTGTCGACGGCGGCGGCGGCCTCGTCGCGGCGCGCCGTCGCGGTGTCGAGCTGCGACTGCGCCACGGTTCCCCGGTGGAACAGGTCGCGCTGGCGATTGAGTTCGCTTTCGGCATTCTTCAAGGTGGCGAGATTGGAGTGGAGGTCGGCCTGCTCGACCTGGTCGTCGAGCTGCACCAGCACATTGCCGACCGTCACCTCGTCGCCCGAGCTGAAATTGATGGTGCGGATGATCCCGCCGACTTCTGCCGTAACGTCAATCCCGGTGACAGCCCGCAGGCTGCCGATTGCCGACAGACGGGGAGTCCATTTTTCGACACGAGCCAGCTCGGCCGAGATGGTAACCGGCGGCTGCGGCGCGGTGGTGATGGCCTGCTTGATGACCTGCGGCAGAAACACGTAGTGAAACCAGGCGAGGCCGCCGAGAATGGCGGCAATCACCAAAAACATCAGGACAAAAAAGCGTTTGGACATCGCGATTCGGCACCCATCTCGGCGGCGCGCGGAAGCTAGCCGAGCAGCCCCAGATTGGCCAGCATCGCTGTTCCGCGAAGCGCAAGCCCCGCCCGCTTGCTGGAACAGCAGGGTCACGCTGGCCGCTGCTCTCCGCACCGGAGGTTGCACCAAAGATGCAAGCTGAGGTCAAGTCCCGCAGCCGCGGAACATTTGCAAACCAACATAGATTTACGACGGCAGGCCAGCCCGGCCAGGCCGTGGGAAACGCGTATGGATTTCGGCATTCGAGGAAACGAGCGGTGTCAGGGTCGGCATCGTCGGAATTGGGAACTGTGCCTCGTCCCTGATCCAAGGCCTCGCCTATTACCGGGACGCCCGCGACAACGCCCCGATCCCGGGGCTGATGCATGCCGACATCGGCGGCTACCGGGTGAGCGACGTGACGATCACCGCCGCTTTCGACGTCAATCGGAGCAAGGTCGGGCTCGATGTCGCTGAGGCGATTCTGGCGCCCCCGAACGACACCCGGATGTTCGCCGCGGTGTCGCGGCTCGGCGTCAGGGTCGAGCGTGGACCGACGCTCGACGGCATCGGCCAGTATCTCGCGGATGCGATCGTCGAGTTCGACGCTGCCGGCTGCCGATGTCACCGGCGTTCTGCGGCAGAGCGGCACCGAGGTGCTGGTGTCCTATCTGCCCGTCGGGTCGGAGAAAGCAACCCACTTCTATGCCGAGCGGGCGCTCGAAGCCGGTTGCGCATTCGTCAATTGCATCCCGGTTTTCATCGCCTCGCAGCCGGCCTGGCGGCGGCGCTTCGAGGCGGCGGGGCTGCCGCTCATGGGCGACGACATCAAGAGCCAGGTCGGCGCGACCATCGTGCACCGGGTGCTGACGCGGCTGTTCCGCGAGCGCGGCGTCAGGCTCGACCGCACCTACCAGCTGAATTTCGGCGGCAACACCGATTTTCTCAACATGCTCGAACGGGACCGGCTCGAAAGCAAGAAGCTGTCCAAGACCCGCTCGGTCTCGAGCCAGCTCGAGGTGCCGCTGGCAGCTGAGAACATCCATATCGGGCCGAGCGATCACGTGCCGTGGCTGGGCGATCGCAAATGGGCCTATATCCGCATGGAGGGAACGGCATTCGGCGGCGTGCCGCTCAATGTCGAATTGAAGCTCGAAGTGTGGGACTCGCCCAATTCCGCCGGCGTGGTGATCGACGCCGTGCGCTGCGCCAAGCTGGCGATGGACCGTGGGCTCGCCGGGGCATTGACCGGACCGTGCGCCGCCTTCATGAAATCGCCACCCGAGCAATATTCCGACGATGAAGCACAGCGCCTGACCGCGGATTTCATCGCCGGGCGAGGCTGAGGCCTCATGAAGATCGTCATCTTCGGCCTGACCGTCAGCTCGTCATGGGGGAACGGCCATGCGACCCTGTGGCGGGGGTTGATCAAGGCCCTGGCGCGCCGCGGCCATAGCGTGACGTTCTTCGAGCGGAACACGGATTTCTACGCCGAGAACCGCGATCTCAGCACGCTCAACGGAGCACGGCTCACGCTTTATGACAGCTTTGCCGAAGCGCTTCCCGGGGCGCGGCGGGAATTGCAGGCGGCGGATGTCGCGATCACCACCTCCTACTGCCCCGATGCGATCGAGGCAGCGCGGCTCGTCCAGGAATGCGCGCGGCCGCTGAGCGTGTTCTACGATCTCGACACGCCGGTGACGCTGGCGCTGGCCCGCGGCGGCCAGGCCGTGCCGTGGCTCGGCCCGGCCGGGCTTGGCGATTTCGATCTGGTGCTGAGCTTCACCGGCGGGCGGGCGCTGGACGAACTCAAGGCGCTGGGCGCCCGCCGCGTCGTGCCGCTCTACGGCCATGCCGATCCCGACGCCCATTCGCGGGTTGCCGAAGATCCGCGCTTCAAGGCCGACCTGTCATGGCTCGGAACCTGGGCGTCCGACCGGCAGAACGGCCTCGAGGCGCTGTTCGCGGCACCGGCCCGGGCCCGCCCGCACCACCGCTTCCTGCTCGGCGGCTCGCTCTATCCGCAGAATTTTCCCTGGACTGCCAATATCTGGTTCGTGCGGCACATTCCGCCCCAACTCCATTCGGCCTTCTATTCGTCGTCGCGCCTGACCCTCAATGTCACCCGCGACACGATGGCCCGGATGGGGTGGTGCCCGTCGGGGCGGCTGTTCGAGGCGGCGGCCTGCCAGGCCCCGGTGGTTTCCGACTGGTTCGAGGGGCTCGATGCGTTTTTCGAGCCGGGCCGCGAGATCCTGATCGCGCACAGCACCGAGGAGGCGCTGAGCGCCCTCGATGAACCCGACAGCGCGCTCGCGCGGATCGCCCAGGCGGCGCATGAACGGCTTCTGCGAGACCACACTTCGGCGAGGCGCGCCGACGAGCTGATGGCCGCACTCGAAGCGCCGCGGACGGGGCGGTTCGACCATCCTCCTGTGCGGCCGGGGCCGGAGCCACCGTCATGTGGGGTATAATCCCGGCGGCCGGACGCGGCAGCCGCATCCAGCCGCTCGCCTTCTCGAAGGAGCTGCTGCCGGTCGGCAGCCGGCGCGAGAATGGCCGCGAGCGGCCCTGCGCGGTGAGCGAGTACCTGCTCGAACGCATGGTCAAGGCGGGAGTTCGACAAGGTCTGCTTCGTGATCTCGCCGGGCAAGTCGGACATCATGGAATATTTCGGCGCAAGCTATGGTCCGGCGGCCATCGCCTATGTGGTGCAGCCCGAGCCGCTCGGGCTGTGCGATGCGATTTTTCGGGCAGAGCCGCTGATCGGGCGGCACGACAGCGTGGTGGTGGGGCTTCCCGACACCATCTGGTTCCCCGCCGATGCGCTCACCGCCCTTCCCGACGGGTTCGCCTTCCTGCTGTTCCCCGTCAAGCAGCCGCAGTTCTTCGATGCCGTGGTGGTCGACGAAACGGGGCGCGTGACGGCGATCGAGGTCAAGCAGGCCGCGGCGCGCAGCAACTGGATCTGGGGCGCCTTCCGCCTGCCCGGCGCAACCCTGCGCGATCTCCATCGGCTCTGGCGTCAGCCCGACCGCGGCGACGAGTTCGTCGGCACGCTGGTCAATGCCTGGATCGCCGCGGGCGGCGAGGCCTATGGCACCAAGGCCGGCACGGCCTATGTCGATGTCGGCACCTTCGATGGCTATCGCATGGCGATCAACCTGCTTGACGGCGGCAGCGCTGCCGACGGTATCCGGCGATGATGCGGGGCCGCTCGCTCAGCCGTGAGGAGATCCGGGCCCGCATCGAAAGCCTCGGGCCGTGGTTCCACAACATCGAGCTCGCCGGCATGGCGACCGCGCCGACGCATTTCCTGGGCGACTATCCGCAGGTCAAATGGCGGCAGTTCAGCCACGCACTTGCTCCCGACCTGAGCGGGGCAAGCGTGCTCGACATCGGCTGCAATGCCGGCTTCTACGCGCTCGAGATGAAGCGGCGCGGCGCCCGGCGGGTGCTCGGGATCGATTTCGACAAGGACTATCTCGACCAGGCGCGGTTCGCCGCCGAGGTCAGCGGCCTCGAGGTTGAGTTTCGCGAGCTCTCCGTCTATGACGTGGCCGAGCTGAAGGAACGGTTCGACATCGTGCTGTTCATGGGCGTGTTCTATCATCTGCGCCATCCGTTGCTGGCGCTCGATCTGATCCGCGCTCACGTCGCCAGGGACCTGTTCGTCTTCCAGTCGATGCAGCGCGGATCGGGTGAGGTCGAGCCGGTGGCCGAGGACTATGCCTTCTTCGAGTTGGCGCCCTTCGATGCGCCGGGCTATCCCAAGCTGCATTTCCTCGAGCGCAGCTTCGCCGGCGATCCGACCAATTGGTGGGTGCCCAACCGCGCTTGCGTCGAGGCGCTGCTCAGGGCGAGCGGCTTTGCCATTCTCGGCCATCCCGAGGAAGAGGTCTATATCTGCCGGGCGGGGCCGATCCCGCTGGCCGCCCACATCCCGCATCATGAGGAAAAGAGCGCATGATCGAAGCGGCAATGATCTGGAACGAGCCCAACAACAAGTCGCATTGGGACATTGCGATCGATCCCGATTGGGCCCGCTTTGCCGAGATGGCGATCATCGCCGGCAAGGCGATCGCGGCAAGCTGTCCCGGCCTGCCGCGGGCGCTCGGCGGCATCTCGCCGATCGACCCGCAATTCATGCGCAACATGGCCGGGCGCGGCGTGCTCGATCACGTCGACGTCGTCGCGGTGCACGGCTTTCCGCTCGACTGGAATTTGTGGCAGATCGACGAATGGCCGGCGAAGATGGCGGAGATTTGCGCCGTCTGCGACCTGCCGATCTGGGTCAGCGAGGTGGGCGTCTCCTCGTTCGGCGCCGAAGCGGTGCAGGCCTGGGGCGTCGACCGCACGGCCGACCTGCTGGCACCGCACAGCGCCCGCATCCACTGGTACAGCCTCTATGACCTGCCGCAGGCCTGGGAGGCCACCACCCGCCACAAGGAGGCGGAAGGCTCGTCCTATTATCGGCACTTCTATATGGGGCTCCTGCGCGAGGACGGCGCGCCCAAGCCGGCGCTCGAGCGGTTCGCGCTCAGAACCCCGGCGCTCGGCATCTGCCAATGGTTCCATTTCGAGGACCACCGGCTGGGCGAGGCGGTGCGCTGGCTGAAGCGGCTTGGCGTCAGGCACCTGCGGACCGGCCTGTCCTGGGCCGACAGCTTCCGGCCGGATGCGCTTGACTGGTTCGATCGCCAGATGGACGCGCTGGCGCCGTTCGACGTCACCGTCACCTTCTGCTTCACGCCCGAGCACCGGGGCATGGCACCCCATCATACGAGCCCGCCGATCGATCCGGTCGAATATGGCGATTTCTGCGCCGCCATGCTCGACCGCTATGGCCGGCGGATCGGCCTTGGCGAGGCGGCGGCATGAGCGCCGAGACGGCAAACGCGTTCCTCGAGGCGCTGCTGTCGGGGGAGCGGCTGCCGATCGCCGCCGACCGGCTGGCGGTGGTGGTTGCCCATCCCGACGACGAGACGATCGGGGCGGCGGGGCTGCTGCTGCGGACCACCGGGGCCCATGTCGTGCTGGCCACCGACGGCGCACCGCGATCGGCGGCAGTTGCCCGCGAGCACGGCTTTGCCTCCTTCCAGGACTATGCCGCGGCGCGGCGCCGCGAGCTTGCGGCAGCGCTGGCGATCGCCGGCGTGCCGCTCGAGCGCCAGATCATGCTGGGCTTTGCCGATCAGGGCGCCACCAATGGCCTTGCCCAGCTTGGCGCCATGCTGGCCGGCGCCTTCATCGCGCGGAATATCGCAATGGTGGTCACCCACGCCTATGAGGGCGGCCATCCCGATCACGACGCGGTCGCCTTCGCGGTGCAGGCGGCCTCGCGGCTCTTGCAGCAGCGCGGACATGGGCTGGCGGTCATCGAGATGCCGCTCTATCGCATCGACCTGGAAAGCGACGGCTTCACCACCTCCTTCGCCGTGCCGGGAGCGGGCGCGATCGACTATAGGGTCGAAGGAGGCACGTTCGACCGAAAGCAGGCGATGATCGCTGCCCATGCCAGCCAGCAGCAGGTGCTGAGCATGTTCGATCCCGGCCGCGAGCAGTTCCGGCCGGCACTGCTGCATGACTTCACGGAGCTCCCCAACCAGGGCCGGCTGATGTATGAGCGCTTCCCCTGGGGCATGGACCGCGTCCTGTTTCAGCGCCGGGTCGGCGAGGCCATGGCGGCCCTGGCGCGCGAGGGCCTGACATGGGACTGACGCTGCTGTCCGTCGCCTATCCCTTTGCGCCGGTGAGCGGCGATGCCAGCGGCGGGTCGGAGCAGGTGCTCGCCCATCTCGACCAGGCGCTGGTCGAAGCCGGCCACCGATCGCTGGTGATTGCGCCGGAGGGTTCCAAGGTCACCGGCGAGCTCATCGCCTTGCCGACGATAGCCGGGCCGCTCGACGACATGGCGATGGCGCAGGGCCGCGCCACCTGCCGCCAGGTGGTGACACGCAGCCTGACGCAGCATGCGGTCGATGTCGTGCATTTCCACGGCCTCGATTTCTTCCACTATCTGCCGCCTCCCGGTCTGCCGGTCCTGACCACCCTGCATCTGCCGATCGGCTGGTATCCGCAGGCGGCCCTGTGGCCGTCGCGGCCGGACAGCTGGTTCAACTGCGTGTCGGCGACCCAGCACGGCGCGGTTGCCGACAACCCGCATATGCTGGCGCCGATCGGCAACGGCGTCGATGTCGAGCGGCTGGCGATCGAGCGCAGTGCCCAGGGCTTCGCCCTGGTGCTCAGCCGCATCTGCCCCGAAAAGGGCATCCATGTCGCGATCGCAGCAGCGGCGCAAGCCAAGGTGCCGCTGGTCATCGCCGGCGAGATCTTTCCCTATGCGGCGCACCGAACCTATTTCGATCACGAGATCGCGCCGCATCTCGGTGCCGGCTGCCGCTTCGTCGGGCCGGTCGATTTCGCCCGCAAGCGGCAGCTGCTGGGCGAAGCCGAATGCCTGCTGATCCCGAGCCTGGTCGATGAGACAAGCTCGCTCGTGGCGCGGGAAGCGGCGGCGACGGGCACCCCGGTGATCGCCTTCGCCCGCGGCGCGCTGCCCGAAACCGTCGAGCACGAGGTCACCGGCTATCTCGTCGAGACGGTCGAGGCGATGGCGGCGGCGATTGCGCTGGTGCGCCGGATCCGCCCCGAAGCCTGCCGCGACAAGGCCCGACGCTGCTTCAGCCACAAGGCGATGGCCAACGCCTATTTCGACTATTGGCAGATGCTGGCAGGCGGCGCTTCTGTCGGTCGTCGGGGCGTGGCCTGACCATGACGCTCGCCGCTGCGCCCGCCGGGCTGCGATACTGGGATGCCGCCCCGTGCCATCTGATGCGGCGCCGCAAACGCTCCTCAGAAGGAGCGTCGCGCCACCCGTCGCACCACCCTTAAGACTAGGCCGGGACCATCCCGAGGGCCTGGAGGTAGACCGCCAGCACGGCATCCTCCTCCTCGCGCTCGGCGTGATCCTTCTTGCGGATCGAGATCACCTTGCGCAGGATCTTGGTGTCGAAGCCGTTGGCCTTGGCCTCGCCATAGACTTCCTTGATGTCGCCGGCAATCGCCTGCTTCTCTTCCTCGAGATGTTCGATGCGCTCGACAAGCGATTTCAGCTGGCCGTTCGCAAAGCTGGTCTTGGCGTCCATGCGTCTCCCCGCTGCGTTCCCCGATCATTCCTTCTGATGGCGTGCCTTCCACTCCTCATAGGGCATGCCATAGACAAGCTGCCGCGCCTGGTCTCGGTCGAGTGCAACACCGCGGGCGCCGGCCGCGTCCTGCATCCAGTTGGACAGGCAATTGCGACAGAAGCCGGCGAGGTTCATCAAGTCGATATTCTGAACATCGCTGCGCTGGCGCAAATGCTCCACCAGCCGCCGGAAGGCGGCGGCTTCCAATTCCGTCCGTGTCCTGTCGTCGAGCTCGGTCATAGCCATGCACTCCTCGATCGAGCGGCGGCGGGGTTCATGCTCTAGAGGTCGGAACCGGCCCGCGCAACTGCCTTCGGCAGGATATGCGCAAGCCGTTCACCCCATTCAACGGCATCGCTGTCGACGGCGACCAGATCCTGGCGGATCTCGATCAGCGCATGGCGAAGGCCGCGCTTGATCGCATGGGTGTCCATGGTGTCGCCCGGCAACCCCCCGGCATAGGGCTCGTTGTCGCCGACCACCAGGGCGGGGTCGCTGCCGACCTCGGCGATGACCGCCGCCGGCAGGCGCCGGTCGCCCTCCCAGAGGATCCCGACATGCCATGGTCGCGGGGTGGCCTTCCAGAAGGGGGTGAAACTGTGGATGGCAACGATGTCCGGCGGCCTGCCGAGCGCCAGCGCCCGGTCGATCGCTGCCGCAATCGCATCATGGTAGGGCCGGTAATGGCCGGCGATTCGCCGCTCCCGCTCGGCGGCGTCGAGCCCGGCATTGCCCGGCACCACGGCGCCGTCCGACAATGTCATGATCAGGGTCGGATCATCGAGGCCGCGATTGGGGTCGATCAGCAGCCGGGAGTAGGGTGCGAGCACCGCCGGGGCGCCGAGCCGGGCGGCCAGGGTGCGGGCGACTGTCGCGGCACCTATGTCATAAGCAATGTGGCGTTCGAGTTCGGCTGCGGGTAATCCGAGGGTGCCGTAGCCAGTCGGAAGCGCATTGCTCGCATGGTCGCACAAAATGAAGAATCCACAACCGGGATCGCCCTCGAGGAGGCAATCGGCTGGAAGATTGAAGGTTGTCGATTGACGAGCCATGATCCTGCCAAATTCCACAATCCATCTTGCAGTGCGACAGCTGCAAGGTGCAAATCACTGGAGATTCACCCTTCGCCATGGCGGCGCGGGAAGGTGGAGGAAGGGCCATGGTTTATTCCTATCGAAGCGGCAGGATTGTGATGCCGGCCAAACGTTGGGCCGCCATGGCCGTGGCGCTGGCATTGTTCTCGCTCGCCGGGAGCCTGCCGGCCCATGCCGACCTCAAGCTCTGCAACCAGACGCAGAGCCGGGTAGGTGTTGCCCTCGGCTACAAGGACCAGCAGGGCTGGGCCAGCGAGGGATGGTGGAACATCGGCCCGAATTCCTGTGAAACCTTGCTCAAGGGTGCCCTCATCGCGCGCTACTACTACATTTTCGCCGTCGATTACGATAAGGGCGGGTCGTGGGGCGGCAAATCCATCATGTGCACCCAGAACAAGCTGTTCACCATCCGCGGCATCACCGGCTGCGCCGAGCGCGGCTACCAGAAAACCGGTTTCTTCGAGGTCGATACCGGCGAGGAACTTGACTGGACGATCGAGCTTTCCGGTGCCAAGACCTCGGAGTCCACCAACCAGTGAGGCGGAACCGCAACGTCAAGATCGTGGCCACGCTTGGCCCGGCATCGGCCGAGCCGGAAATGGTAGAGGCGCTGTTCGTGGCCGGTGTCGACGTGTTTCGGGTGAACATGAGCCACTCGAGCCACGAGATGCTGTCGCACTATCACGAGATCATCCGCGGCATCGAATCGCGGCGGGGGCGGCCGATCGGCATCATGGCCGATCTTCAGGGACCAAAGCTCAGGATCGGCAGCTTCAGCACCGAGCGGGTGGACCTCAAGGCCGGCGACACCTTCGTGCTCGATGCCGACCCGCGGCCCGGCGACCAGGGCCGCGTCGAGCTGCCGCATCCGGAGATCTTCGCGGCGGCGACGCCGGGGCAGCATTTGCTGCTCAATGACGGGCGGGTGCGGGTCGAAATCACCGCGGTCGCGCCGCAGCGGCTCACCACCAAGGTGATATTCGGCGGTCCGCTGTCGGCCCGCAAGGGCGTCAATGTTCCCGATGTGGTCCTGCCGCTCGCACCGTTGACCGAGAAGGACCATGCCGATCTCGAATTCGCCGCCCGGCTCGGGGTCGACTGGATCGCCCAGTCCTTCGTGCAGCGGGCGCAGGACGTGGTCGAGGCCCGGCGGCTGATCGCCGGCCGCGCCGGCCTCATGGTCAAGGTCGAGAAGCCGGCGGCGCTCAAGGAGATCACTGCCATCATCGAGGCTTGCGACAGCATCATGGTGGCGCGCGGCGATCTCGGCGTCGAGCTGCCGCTGGAGGAAGTGCCGGGCTGGCAGAAGCGGTTGACGCGCGCGGCAAGGCTGTCGGGCAAGCCGGTGGTTGTGGCGACCCAGATGCTCGAATCGATGATCGTCGAGCCGGTGCCGACCCGGGCCGAGGTCTCGGATGTGGCAACGGCGGTGTTCGAGGGGGCCGATGCGGTCATGCTGTCGGCGGAATCGGCGGCCGGCGCCTGGCCGGTCAAGGCGGTCGAGACGATGGACCGCATCGCCCATTCGGTGGAGAACGACCCGCTTTATCGCGGGCTTAGCCGGGCCCGGCGGACCGAACCGCAGCCGACCTCGGCCGATGCCATCGCCAACGCCGCCCGCACCGTCGCCGAGACGATCGGCGCCTCGGCCATCGTCTGCTACACCGGTTCCGGCTCGACCGGCCTGCGGGTGGCGCGGGAAAGGCCGGAGGTGCCGGTCATCGTGCTGACCCCGAGTGTCGCAACCGGACGGCGGCTGTCGGTGGTATGGGGCCTGCATTGCGTGCTGACCGAGGATGCGGCGAACCTCGACGACATGGTGTCGCGCGCCACCCGGATTGCCCGCGAGGAAGGGTTCGGCAAGCCCGAGGAAAGGGTGGTGATCACCGCCGGCGTCCCGCTGCGGACGCCGGGGAAGACCAACCTACTCAGGGTGGCGCGGATCGGCCTGCCCGGCAGCGAGGCGGTGTAGCCCCGCCTCAGATCTTCTGCTCGGTTTCGGGCTCGATCTGCTGCAGCGCCTTTTTGGCTCCTTCGAGAAAGGGGTGGATCACCAGCGCCCGGCGGTAGGCCTTGAGGGCCTCGGCCTTCTTGCCGCGATCGTTGAGGATGGTGCCAAGCCCGGTAAGGGCCCCGAAATGGCGCGGCTCGAGCTCGAGGACATGCGCGATGTCGGCCAGCGAGCGGTCGTAATCGCCCATCATGTAATAGAGGGTGGCGCGCTTGTTCCAGGCTTCCGCGAAGGTCGGCTGGTCTTCGATGACGGTGTCGAGAATGCGCAGCGCCGTCTGGCGCTGGCCTGCCTCCATCGCCTGCACCGCCTGGACGATCAGCACGTCCGCGCTGGGGCTGCCGGAACGGGACCACAATTTCCAGATCGCGTCCTCGATCATCTTGGCCGAAGCTTCGTCCTTGGCGGCATGGAGCTGGCCGAAAAGGCGGTCGAGCAAGTCCTGGGCAAGCTGCTGATCGCTCGGCGCGGCGCGTGGCTGCGGTGGCGGCACGGCGGTCTCGGCCGGCGATTCGGGAGCCGACGGCAGGGGACTTTGCTGGCCAAGGGCGGCGGGCGCCAGCGCCATGGCGAAGGCGGTCAGGAGGACAGGTCTCAATCGCTCGGTCATTATGGTTGAGATAGGTTCACCAAATGTGCCGAAAAAGCAACGCCCCCGCAAATGCGAGGGCGATGCCGTCACCGTCGTGCGAGCGTCAGCCCTGGCGCGCCTTGTAGCGCGGATTCTGCTTGTTGATGATGTAGACGCGGCCCTTGCGCCGCACCATGCGGTTGGCGCGGTGGCGCGCGAGCAGCGATTTCAACGAATTGCGGATCTTCATGGGCCTGTTCTCTCAAAGTTGGGCGGAACGTAGTGACGGGACCGCCGGCTGTCAACCGCCATGCCCGGTTGCGGCAAAAAGCTGGGTACAGCGGATTGGGGCTGATTGAGGGCAGCGGCCTTTGCCCCTAAGCTCATTATGGCCGGGAGATGGGGAAGCAGGGGTCGAGCGATGGCGAAACTGTCGGACCGGGATGACGCGGCGCCGCGTGAAGGTGAGCAGGAAATCATCGACACGGCGGTCATGACGCTGCTGACGACCTCGGAAGAGCGGCGGGAGGCGATGATGGAGCTTCTCAGCATGACCTTTGCACGCGAGATGCGGCAGCACTGGCCGGACATGCCGGGCCGGGAGATCTTCACCCGGACCACCCAGCTGGTGCAGGACGTGCGCAAGCGCATCGCCGACATCCGGGCGGTCGGCGGCGCCTATATGGGTACCGCATGACGGCGCTGCCGTGACCTGAACTCTGGTTGGATTGATCGCTGACCGCTTCCTGCATAAGCTTCCGCAATGGAACAAGCGGAGAAAGCGATGAGCAGGATGTCGCTCCGGCGGAATCTCACCGTCGAGGATGCGGTGGCCGAAGTGTCGGCGCGGCTTCGACAGGAGAACCCGGCCAGCGCCCGGCGCCAGACGGCGGCGGAAGCCCATATGCCGGGCGGCAACACCCGCACCCTGCTCTATTATCCGCCGTTCCCGATCGCCTTCGCCGGCGGCAAGGGGGCGCGGCTGTTCGATCTCGACGGCCATGAATATCTCGATCTCGTCAGCGAGCAGAGCGCCGCCGTCTATGGCCATTCCGAGCCGCGGCTCATCGAATGCATCGCCAGGGTGGCGCGCGACGGGATCAATCTCGGCGGCCCGAATCGCTATGAGGCGGAGCTTGCGGCGGCCGTCACGCAACGCTTCCCGATGATCGAGCAGGTGCGGTTCTGCAACTCGGGGACCGAGGCGAACATGTTCGCCCTGTCGACGGCCCGGGCGATCACCGGCCGCGACAAGGTCATGGTGTTCGCCGGTGGCTATCATGGCGGGCTGCTGTGGTTCCCCAATGCCCCCGGCCCGCTCAACGCGCCGGTGCCGGTGGTGATCGCGCCATTCAACGACGCCGAGCGGACGCTCGAGCTGATCGAGGAGAACGCCGACCGCCTGGCAGCGGTGCTGATCGAGCCGATGATGGGCGGCGGCGGCTGCCTGCCGGCATCGCGCGACTTTCTTGCCGCGCTCCGCCGCGCCTGCGACCACCACGGCATCCTTCTCGTCTTCGACGAGGTGATGACGTCGCGGCTTGGCCCGCATGGGCTGCAGGAGACGCTTGGCGTCCGGTCGGATCTGACCACGCTCGGCAAATATGTCGGCGGCGGCATGTCGATCGGCGCCTTCGGCGGCGCCGCGCGGCTGATGGCGCGTTTCGACCCGCGCCGGCCCGATCACTGGAACCATGCCGGCACGTTCAACAACAACGTGCTGACCATGGCGGCGGGCGTGGTCGGCCTGACCGAGGTGTTCACGCCGCAAGCAGCGGTGGACCTGAACGACAAGGGCGAGCGGCTGCGCGCGCGCCTCAACGACGCCGCCCGGCGGCGGACGCTGCCGGTCACCGTCACCGGCGTCGGTTCGCTGATGACCATTCATTTCTCGGCTGGGCCGGTCAACACGCCAGCCGACGTGGCGCGGGCCAACCAGGCGCTGAAGCCGCTGCTCCATCTCGATCTGCTGCTCGACCACCTCTACATTGCCCGCCGCGGCTATATCGCCCTGTCGATGCCGATGAGCGAGGCCGATCTCGACCTGGTGGTGGCGAGCTTCGAGGGCTTTCTCGATCGCTGGGGGGCTCTGATCGCCGAGCAGCAGCCCTGAGCCGACGGCTTGCCGGCAAAGCCGGATGCCTATCGCGAGAACAGCCCGAGGAACTGGTCGATGGCGCTCAGCCGCGCCTTGGCCGGCGGCGCCGAACCAAGCTCGGTCAGGTCGCGCTTGCTACTGCGATTGACCTCGAGCCTGTCACCCTTGCCGGTGCCGGCCGAGGTCGGGCTGTCGGCATCACTCGCCGCTGCACCGGCCATGGCGCTCAGCACGCGCGTTTGGATGACATGGACCGGGGGCGCCAACGACGCCTCGGTCAGCTGCGCCGGCGACTCGGACCCGCCGAAAGGCTGCGGCTGCCCATCGCGCCGGACCAGCCGCGAGGCCGTCATGAGACTGGCCTGCCAGGTCACCCCGGTGGCCCCCTCGGCAAGCGGCCGGATCATCGGCGCGTCCTTGCTGGTGGCGCTCACCAGCTCCATGGCGAAGCTGCCCTTGGCGGCGATGTTCGAGGTCAGGTCGCGCTCACCCACCAGATGCTGGTCTGCATTCACCGGGCCAAGGCTCTCCTGCATGGTCACCGGCCGCTCGGCGAAATTCGGCTTCTCGACCGGCGCCGATGCCGGCTCGATCTGCATGTTGGCGGCGGCCAGCATCAGCACCTCGATGGGCTTGGGACGCGGCCGCGGAATGAGTGGCTCCGCCGGGGTGTCAACCTTGGCCACCGCCTTGGGCGCCGGCGTGTAATTCTCGAAATCCTGCTCCCGGAGATCGGCGGAACGGGCACCATTCGCATCGTCATCGCCTTCATCCGCCGCCGGCACCTTGCTCGCCGCGACGCCACGCGGTGCGGGGGTGAAACTCGGCGCTGCGGTGGCCATCTGGAAGCTCGACGGCGAACGCTTGTCGCGCGCGCCGATGGAGTGGGCATATTGGCCATAGATCTGGGCAAGCTTGGTCGGGCTGATGCGCGGCCAGTGCCGGACATGGCCCGTATCGACGTGGATGAAGCCGCCGCCGCCTGCCGGGTAATAGCCGACGCCGCCCAGCTGGCGGACGAGCGCGCTGTTGCGCACCGTCTCCAGCGGCACATCGGGGAAGTACATGTCGATGGCCTTGCCGGTGATATGCTGGCTCTGGCGGGCGACATGGCGGCCTATGCGCTTCAGCATGGCGTTGGTTTCGGCAGAGCGAAAACCACAGATGATCCGGATCGGCTGTTTGGAGCCGAGATCCTCATGCATCTCCCACATCAGGTCGATCGTCTCGGGCGACATGGTGGTCGGCCGGTTCTTCCGCCAGTCGCGCAGGAGATAGTTGATCTGCGCCATGGCGGAGGGAATGTAGCGGCCATCCTTCTTGTAGGTGACCGTCAGTGATTCGTGAGTATGCACGTGGTAGAGGCTGATGGTGCGCACATCGGCGGCAGCCCGACCGGTGGTACTCAGACAGAGCATCGTGCCCGCAAAGAACACGGCGAAAGACCGAATAACGGCCGATAGCAGATGCTTCACGCGTAACTTCCCCGCTGTGGTGACGCAGTTTAAGCGGCCACATTCACCCTTGACCAAACCAACCCGTGGTCAGACCCCGACCCCAGAATTAACCCCTAGAACACCCACGTCATCCAGAGGTTTGCATGGTTACGAGTTGTCCACAAGAATGCGGCTGCTATTGGGCAGCAGCAGGTGGGGAATGATTAGAGATTTTCCGTTAATGTGATCTTAATGCCGCGCTTTGGCCGGCCGCGTTCATCGCAAGGCGACATCTCCACCGTCCAACGCCTTTTCGAGTTGTGCATCGCGGTCATAAACGTCGGGATAGATGATGATTCGCCCCGTCTCGTCCGGCCATGCCGTGAAATAGGCGAGATGCACCGGAAGCTTGCGCGACAGCTTCACCGCCTGATTGCTGCCCTGCTCGATCGCCTCGTCGACCCGCTCGGCGTCCCAGCCCAGCACCAGCTCGGCCAGCTCGCGGGGATTCTGCACCCGGACGCAGCCATGGCTGAATGCCCGCACCTTCTTCTCGAACAGCGAACGGGTGGGGGTGTCATGCATGTAGATGGCATGGCTGTTGGGGAACAGGAACTTCACGACGCCAAGCGCGTTGGCGGCGCCCGGCGGCTGGCGCACCGACAGCGGCACCTTGTTGCCGTAGCGCGACCAGTCGACATAGCTCGAGCTGATCTCGCGGCCGCGGGCGTCCAGCACCTCATAGCCATTGCGGTCGAGATAGCTCGGATCGCGCCGCAGCCGCGGCAGCATCTCCTTGATGATGATCGACTGCGGCACGCCCCAATAGGGATTGAACTCCACCGTCTCCATGACATCGCTGAACACCGCGGTCTGGGTGTTCGGCTTGCCGACGATCACCCGGGTCGTCCAGATCGGCCGGTTGTGATCGACGACCTGCAGCTCGAAGGCGGCCTGGTTGACGAGCACATGGCGGGCGCCGAAATCGCGCGGCATCCAGCGCAGCCGCTCCATATTGCCGATGATGTGCTGGACCTGCTTCAGCTCGCCGCTGTCATTAAGACGGGCAATGGTGGCATTGCCGACAATGCCGTCCGGCCGCAGGCCCGCTTGCTCCTGAAAGCTGCGCAAAGCCTCGGTATCGTCCGCGCTCAGCACGTTGTCGCCCGGGTCGGCCGGCAGCCGATCGGCGGCGCTCCCGGTCGAGCCCTCCGAATCACCCAGGCTCGGACTGTCGGGATCGCCCGGCTCGGCGGCCGAATCGGTGGTGGCAACGGCTTCCGGATCGGACGCCGCGTCGGCTGGCTGGTCGCCATCGCCGGCAAGCGGCTCGACCTGGACGGCGGCGTCATCCTTGCTCGCCTCGCCGGGAACGTCCAGGAAGCCGAGTCGGGCCAGGCGCTTGCGCAGCATCGGCACGCGGTCGTCCCGCTGCCCCTCGCGAATGGTGGGGCCAAGGGCGATCGGCGGGGCGTCCTCGGCATGCTCGTTGCCGGCCCCCTGCAGCATCAGGGCGCGGCGGAAAATGGCGTAGGCCGGATGGGTGGGGTGGAGCGATGCAAGATAGCGCTCCGGTGCCTGGTTCCCGGCGAGGGCTGCCAGCGCCGCTTCGGCGCTGACCGACGGCGGGTTCAGATCGTGATAGCCGCTCAGGCGGTTGGGAATGATGCGACCGCCCGAGGCATGCTGGGCATAGCGCAGCGCCGCGACGGTGAGCTGGATGTCGAAACGAACCAGCGTCCGCACCCTTTCGGAATCCGAAAGCGCCCCGAGATGACCGACCTCGGCGGCGACGTTGTAATCCCGGGGATCGAGGCCTTCGGCGCCGGCCGCGGCAAAATAATGCTTGAGCTTGGCGACCCGTGGCTCGACGTCATTGCGGGTAACCCAGACGGGGGTGAAGCCCCGCCCTTCGTAAAAGGCAAGCACCGCCTTGCGCTGCGCCGCTGTGGCGCGGGCACCCGACGTGCCGTCGCGCAGACGCTGCCACAGCGACTGGGCCATCGGATCGTCAAGCTTCGGCGGATGGGCCGCACCCACCTTGGGGTCGCTCACCTGGAGCAGCGGTTCCGGCCGGTAGGTATAGATCTGGGCTGCATTGCTTTCGCCATCGTCGGGACCGGACGTATCCTCCTCGACAACCTCGCGGACGGGTGGGTTTTCAAACCACCAGAGGCGCCGCGGACGCGGCCTGACGCGGGGCTCATAGGCCGGATTGCCGCCCCACATCCCGCCATCCGGACGCTGCGCCACGCCGGGGTTCCCCCGCCACCCGCGATTCTGATTCTGGGACCAGCCGCGTTGACCATAGTTCTGAGGACGGCCAAAGCCGAACGGGCTGAACACGGTGCGGCGCTGTTGCCGCTGCTGCTGCAGGGCACGCTGACGGGACCGGCGGTTGCCGTCCCAATTGTCGTCGGTGAAGCCGCCGCCGCCAAACCAGCCGAAACCGGGTGCCTGCTGGGCCGCTGCCGGGGTCGTTCCGCCAACCGAAACCATGAGCAGCACGACCAGGCCAATCACCGACACGCCAAGAAAACCACAGCAGCGCGGCATTTGCGTCCTCCCGGCGCGGCAAACTATCGAACCACGCCCCCTATAACAACCCCGAGCAGCCTCTGACGTTCCAAAAACGACGTGGCTGTCACATCTTAGCCTCAAGTCCCAATCCCCGCATCTTGCGATAGAGCGTCGAGCGCCCGATGCCGAGCTTGCGCGCCACCTCCGACATCTGGCCGCGGTAGCGCTGCAGCGCCATCCGGATCATGTCGGCCTCGACCTCTTCGAGCCGGCGAATATGGCCACCATCGGTGACGGCGGGGATGCCGACCGCAATGCCATCGCCGACGACGCCGCTGCGCGAAGAAATGATCTGGCTTTCGCCGCCGATCACCGCCGCGTGGCCGCTCGCCCGCGGTGGTCGCAAAGCCGGCGGCGGCACTGCCGGCACCTTGACCTCGTAGCCTTCGACAAGCGAGGCAATCTGCGGAAAATCCTCGACCTCGAGGATGTCGCCCTCACACAGCACGATGCCGCGGAAGACGGTGTTCTCGAGCTGGCGCACATTGCCGGGCCAGGCATAGGCGAGGAGCATCTCGAGGGCCTGCGGGGCGACGCCATGGACGCGCCGGCCCTCCTCGGCCGAAAACCGGGTGATGAAGTGGTCGACCAGCGCCGGGATGTCCTGCTTGCGCTCGCGCAGCGGCGGCACCAGGATCGGGAACACATTGAGACGGTAGTAGAGGTCCTCGCGGAAGCGCCCGGCCTTGACCATCTCGATCATGTCGCGATTGGTGGCGGAAATGAGCCGGAAGTTGACCTTGACCGGCCGACGCGACCCGACCGGATCGACCTCGCCTTCCTGAATCGCGCGCAGCAGCTTGACCTGCATGTCGAGCGGCAGCTCCGCCACCTCGTCGAGAAACAGCGTGCCTTGATCGGCCTCCTGGAACTTGCCGGCATGGCGACCGGTGGCGCCGGTGAAGGCCCCCTTCTCATGACCGAACAGGATGCTCTCGACCAGGTTTTCCGGGATGGCGCCGCAATTGACGGCGACGAAAGCCCGGCCGCGGCGGTCGCTCTCGCCCTGGATGGCGCGGGCGATCATCTCCTTGCCGACGCCTGATTCGCCTTCGATCAGGATCGGGATGCTCGACTGGGCACCGCGACGCACCAGCCGCGCGACGTTTTGCATGACCGGTGCAGTGGCGATCAGATCGGCGAAGGTCAGCTGACCGCCGGCCTTCTGGTTGAGGCGCTTCACTTCCTCGGTCAGGGCATTGACTCGCAGCAGATTCTGCATCGAGACCTTGAGGCGCTCGGGGCTGACCGGCTTGACGACGAAATCGTCGGCGCCGGCCCGCATCGCCTTGACGACAGTTTCGATCGAGCCTTGCGCCGTCTGGACGATGACCGGAATATGGCTGCCCATGCCGTCGAGCCGCGACAGCAGTTCGAGGCCGTCCATGCCCGGCATGACGAGATCGAGCACGATCAGATCGATCGGCCGGGCGCGCGGCTGGGCGAGAAGATCGAGCGCCGCCGCGGCGCTGTCGGCGAGCAGCGTGTCATGGCCGCAACGGCGGATCATGCTGTCCAGGAGACGCCGCTGGGCCGGATCGTCGTCAACGATGAGAACGCGATGGGTCATGGAAATTCGCTTGCCTGTCAGAGCTGTCGTTCAATCGATCACGCCATCGAGCAGGATCCCTGGAGACCGCTTGCCCGCCCCATCGCCGTCAAATGGTGGAGTTGACACTGGCAGCGATCGGTAAAGAGGCTGTTAATAACGCGCCGTATTGAAACAACTCGATCCAAGGGTTAGGGTCCCGGCCGATGCCTCAGCGCGCCGACACAACCGAGCTCAACCGCTTCACCCTCGCGCTCTGCGCGGCCGCCGGCGCGGCGATCCTGCCCTATTTCCGCAACCTGCCGGGCATCGACAACAAGCTCGAAGGCGGCTTCGACCCGGTCACCGAAGCCGACCGGGCGGCGGAGCGGGCGCTGCGCGCGCTGATCGAATTGACCTATCCCGACGATGGGATACTCGGTGAGGAATACGGCCCCCGGCCATCGCGCTCGGGCCGCGTCTGGGTACTCGACCCGATCGACGGAACCCGGGCTTTCGTGTGCGGGCTGCCGACCTGGATGACGCTGATCGGCCTCATCGAGGACGAGCGCGCCGTGGTAGGCGCCGCCCATCAGGCATTCATCGGCGAAACCTTTCTCGGCGGCGCCGACGGCGCCTTTGCCTACCGTCATGGCGAGCGGGTCTCTGAGTTGCGATCGGCCAGTGCGGCGGTGCTTGCGGATGCCCGCTGCGGTACCACCGGGCCGGCGCGTTATGCACCGGGCGGCAAGGCGGCTCGGATCTATGCCGAGCTGCGCCGCCGGGTGCGGGAATTCCGCCATGACGCCGATGCCTATTTCTTCGCCATGGTGGCGGCGGGACAGATGGAGATCGCCATCGATACCGGGCTTCAGACCTACGACATTGCCGCGCTCGTGCCGATCATCACCGGCGCCGGCGGTTGTGTCACGAGCTGGAGCGGCGGCAGTCCGCTGGGCGGCGGCGACATCATCGCTTCGGCCGGTCCGGCGCTGCACGCCGTGGTGCTGGAGATGCTGGCCGATCAGCGCGACGGCGACACCGCCCCGACAAAGGCGTCGAACGCCGCCCACAACTGAACGCGAAATTCGTCGCGTTCCTGCAGCAGCTCGTGTCGGGCATAGTCGATGACGACGGTGGCGACGCCCGGCACCTGACGGGCGAAGCTGCGCGACGCCTCGGTCGACACGACGCGGTCGGCGCCGGCGGCGACGATCAGCACCGGCGCCGTCAACGGCCGCTCACCCTTCAGCCGGTGGAGCTCGCGCACCGACGACAGCGCCGCCGCGAGCCAGGCGATGGTGGGAGCGCCGAGGCCCAGCGCCGGTTCTGCTTCCAGCACCCGCGCGGAAAGGGCGAAGCGCCGGCGGTCGCTGGTGAGGGTATTGCCTTCGAAGGATCGCGGCACCAGCGCCTGCTTGCCGCGGCCCGGAACGGCAATCCAGCCGAGGCCGGTCATGGTGAAGAAGGGGGCGATGAGCCGGAGCAGCCAGGACGGCAGCGGCGTCGGGCCGAGACCGAGAAAAGGCGACGACAGCACGGCGGCGCTGAACCAGCGATGGCGGCGCAGCGCCCTGAGCAGGATCTGTCCGCCGGTCGAATGGCCGATGGCGTAGAATGGCGGCGGGCAGTCGGGCAGAACGATCTCCCGCATGAAGGTCTCGAGATCGATGTCATAATGGCGAAAGCTGCGGACATGGCCGCGCCACGACTGGCGCAGCAGCCGGGCTGAGCCACCCTGCCCGCGCCAGTCGAGCGTGGCGACGGTATAGCCGCGCGATCGCAGGTCGCGCACCGTTTCGAAGTACCTCTCGATGAACTCGCCGCGTCCCTGCAGAACGCAGACGGTGCCCTTGGACAGGCTCGGCCCGGGCGCGATCGCATAGCGCAGCGCCACGCCGTCCCGCGTCATCAGGCGGCCGCAGATCATGCCGGGGGGAATTCTCATTTCCCGGTACGGCGACCAGCTTGGGAGAAAGGGACGCGACCGTGGCATTGCTGACCGGCGAGAGCGCTGCTCCCGAACCCGGCAGGACCGCGCGCAATGCACCCCCGGCCGACGGCATCGATGTCCACCATCCCACTTTCTAAAGGACGCTTATGGCGGGCGGCGGCCCTATTGGCGCCTGACCTCCGCCAGCTCGCCATTGGCAGCCACGATCTTGATCGAGAAGGGTTTGCCGTCGCGGGTGGCGCTGAAGCCGTAGGTCTTCCCCGAACAGCTGTCGGCCTTGATGTCCCTGAAGCCGTAATCGGCGACGATGCCGCGCGCCTTGTCGCAGCTGACCGAGCCCGCACCCGAGCCCTGCGCCGGCTGAGCGGCGGAATCGACGGCGTCCTCATCGGCAGCGCCGAGAGCGGCGGCGCCGGCCTTCACCTTGCGCGCCGGCATCGGCTCGGCTCTGCTGGTTGACGCCGTCGGCTCGCCTTGGAGCGCCGGATCCATCGCCTCGTAAGGCGCCTGCGGCGGCTGGTAGGCATAGCGCGGCCGTTGGCGATGCGGGCGCGCGGCCTGCGGCGGCTCGCCGGAGGGTTCCTGATACTGGCCGGCGGCCGGCGGGTAAGAGGGCGGCGGCGGGGGCGGCGGGAACACACCCCAGGTCACGCCGTCATAATGGCCATAATTGCCGTAGAACCAGTGCGACTGGGCCGCGGTGTGCTTGGGAACGAGGCCGAGGCCGATTGCAGCCAGGGCGGCCAGCGCGACGATTTGCGATGCTTTCCTCATGACGAAGCTCCCCGATGGCACCACGCTTGGACGCGCCACGACGCCTCCAAAGCGGAATTCCTCACCCCAAGGGTTAGTGCCGATTTGCGGCGAGATCGCGGCTTTTGCCGCGACCGCACCGCTCGCCGGGCGAATTCGTCAGTAGCGACGGGCCGGGCTCACCGCGAGCACCCTGCCCGAGGCGGAAACGCGGATCCGAAAGAGCCCGTCGCCGCGCCGTGCCAGGAAGGTGTAGTTGCGGCCCGAGCAGTCGATGAAGTCGACGACGCGGAAACCCTGGCGGCGAATGAGCCGGGCAGCATCGCGGCAGCCGAGACGGCCATAGCCGCCACCGCCACCATAACCGCCACCGCCGCCATAGCCGCCGCCGCCACCGCCACCACCGCCACCGGGATAGCCGCCGCCACCGCCACCGTAACCGCCCCCATCACCCGGGTAGCCGCCGCCACCGCCATAGCCGCCATCCGGCTGACCGCCGCCATAGGGGTCCTCCTCGCCACCGTCCGGCGGCGGGTAGTACTGCACCTGCTGGAGCACGAGCGGTGCCGCCCGGGCGGCATCGAGCGCCGGCACGACACCGGCCGCCGCCGGCAGCGGCTGACCCAAGGCAATCGCTGCGCCAAGCGCGGCAAGTGAAAGCCTGAACATGAAACGGACTCCTGGATGGCATGGGTGAAAGACGTTCAAACACGCGTCGGTTGTCATTGAGCACGCGCGACGCTGAGGATGGTTCCCGACCAGGGATCCATCACCACCCGATAGGGCCTGCCGCGTCTCAGGGCAACAAAGGCGTAGGTGTTGCCCTGGCAGTGGATCTGCTGGATCACCAGAAAACCGCGGGCAATCAACGATCGGCCGGCATCGACGCAATTCAACTTGTACATGTAGCGCCATGCGTCCGGATTGTAGGAGCGGCTGCGCGGGTCGAGATCCGGCGACGGATAGGGCCCGAAGCCGCCATAGCCGCCGTAAAAGCCGTAAGGGCCAAAGCCGCGGTCGGCGAGATAGACGCCGGCACGGGCGGCGGGGGCGGTGGCAGTCGCAAGCGCCAGGAAGCCCAAGGCGGCAAAGGCAAGGAACTTCGAAGGCATGCATTTCTCCATTCGATGCCTCTTGAAGGGCCGAGGCGCGCGCCTAAATCATGGGTGCGGCGCCAAGACGGGCCGCAACACCAGCCTGGCCGGGTATCCGGCAGGATAACACGCAACAGAGCTCAAGGAGGTTGTTGCCATGCTGTTGGACTTTACCCCTCTTTATCGCAGTTCCGTCGGTTTCGATCGCTTCGCCAAGATGATGGATGAAGTGAGCAATTTCGAAGCCCCGACCTATCCGCCCTACAATATCGAGCGCACCGGTGAAAATGCATACCGCATTACCATGGCGGTTGCAGGCTTCGGCGCGGCTGATCTCAACATTGAGGTTAAGGAAGGCACCCTGACCATCTCCGGCAAGCGCCAGGAGAAGGAGACCAAGTCCGAATTTCTCCATCAGGGGATCGCCGCCCGGAGCTTCGAACGTCGCTTCCGGCTTGCCGACCATGTCGAGGTGCAGGGCGCCGAGATCGAAAACGGTCTCCTTCATGTCGCCCTCAAGCGCGAGCTCCCCGAGGCGATGAAGCCGCGAACCGTTGCGGTGACCCAGGCCGACAGGAAGGTCATCGAGGGTCGCAAGGAAGCAGCCTGACATTGAAGGCCTGATCCTTAGGGCAGGACCCTATTGGGAGAAGACCCCTCATCCGCCCCTCCGGGGCACCTTCTCCCCGTCAGCACGGGGAGAAGGGAAATGGGGGTCTATCAATTCGACCGCCCTGCCGACAACGGCCGCACCGCGGTGGCGAGCTTCAGAAGCTTGCCGACATCCTCTTCGGTGGTGCGGAAAGAGCAGACGAGACGCACCAGGGCCTCATCCACGCCCGGCTTGTCGAAGCCCGAACCCATTCCCGGCCATTCATAGCAATGCGCCTCGGCCGCCAGCGCCTGGAACAGGCTCCGCGGCATGATGGCGAACACCTCATTGGCAGCCACCTCGACCGCCAGGCGGATGCCGGCAATGCGCGCCAGTCCCTCGCCGAGAAGCCTGGCCATGCTGTTGGCATGGCGGGCATTGTTCAGCCACAGGTCACCCTCGAGATAGGCCAGCATCTGGGCACCGAGAAAGCGGCCCTTGGATAGCAGCTGCCCGCCCCGCATGCGGCGATAGATGAAGCCGTCTGCCAGCTCTTCTGTAAAGAAAATGACAGCCTCAAGCGCCAATGCACCATTCTTGGTGCAGCCGAAGGACAGGGCGTCGACACCGGCCCGCCAGGTGATGTCCGCCGGGGCGCAGCCAAGGGCGGCGACGGCATTGGCGAACCGGGCGCCGTCCATATGCAGCTTCATGCCGTTCGAGCGGCACAGCTCGGCCATCCTGCCGATCTCTGTCGGTGTGTAGAGGGTGCCGAGCTCGGTTGCCTGGGCAATCGACACGGCTGCCGGCTTCGGATCGTGCTCGCCACGGATGAAGCCGGCGATCATCCGGGCGATCGCCGCCGGCGTGATCTTGCCCGCCGGCTCGGCGCTGCCGATCAGCTTGGCGCCGCCGGTGAACAGCTCGGGGGCGCCGCATTCATCGACCATGACATGGGCATCGGCATGGGCGAAGACGGCGCCATAGGGCGGCACCAGCTGCGACAGGGCAAGCGCATTGGCGGCGGTCCCGGTCAGCAGGAAAAAGCTCCACACCCGGCGCTCGAACACCTCGGACAGGCGGTCCTCGGCCGCGCGGGTACAAGTATCGACGCCATAGGAAGCCGCCGTGCCGGCATTGGCCGCGACAAGCGCATTCATGATCCGCTCATGGACGCCGAAGACGTTGTCGCTCGCGAAATTCATCCATCCCTCCCTAGAGCCCGCCGAAGCCGGCAACGATCTCCTTCAGCACCTCCCGGAAAGCCGGGCCCAAATCCTCGCGGGCGAGCCCATAAGCGACATTGGCGGCCAGAAAGCCCACGCGATCGCCACAATCATAGGTCTTGCCCTCGAATTTGAGGCCGAAGAAACGGTCCTCCGACATCAGCTGGATCATTGCATCGGTGAGCTGGATCTCGCCGCCGGTCCCGGGATGCTGCGCGGCGATGCGATCGAAGATCTGCGGCTGCAGAATATAACGGCCCGAAATGATGAGATTGGACGGAGCATCTTCGAGCTTCGGCTTCTCGACCATGCCGTCAATGCGAAAGCCGCGGCCGAAGGCGGGCCCGACCTTGACCACGCCATAGCGGCTGACCTGGTCGCGCGGCACCTCCTCGACGGCAATGACGTTGCCGCCGGTATCGGCATAGACCTCCATCATCTGCTTCAGGCAGCCGGGCTTGGCGTGGATCAGCATGTCCGGTAGAAGCAGGGCGAATGGCTCGTTGCCAATGAGCTCGCGGGCACACCAGACGGCATGGCCGAGCCCCAGCGGCTCCTGCTGGCGGGTGAAGCTGGTCTGGCCGGCCGAGGGCAGGTCCTGCTCCAGCAGCGCGAGCTCCGCATGCTTGCCGCGCCGCTTCAGGGTCTCCTCCAGCTCGAACTGCTTGTCGAAATGATCCTCAATGACGCCTTTGTTCCGCCCTGTAACGAAGACGAAATGCTCGCAACCGGCTTCGCGGGCCTCGTCAACCGCAAGCTGGATGACGGGACGGTCGACAACCGGCAGCATTTCTTTGGGCACCGCCTTGGTGGCAGGCAAAAACCTGGTGCCGAGGCCGGCGACTGGGAAAACGGCCTTCTTGATGGAGCGCTTCATGGCGGGAACCTGGTTCGAGATGGAGCAAGGCTAATGGCCGGTAACCATTTGGGAAACGTTTTGCAAGAAAGTCGCACGACAGTGAAGCGTTGCCTTTGCGGATCGCCAACGCGCTGACACCCGACAGGACTGAGGAGATCATGGCCATCCTGGTCACCGGCGGAGCAGGCTACATCGGCAGCCATATGGCGCATGCCCTGATGGAGCGCGGCGAAACGGTGGTGGTGCTCGACAACCTGGCAACCGGCGCCGAATGGACCGTGCCGCATGCTGCGACCTTCATTCGTGGCGACATCGCCGACCAGAAGCTGGTGAACCGGCTCATCCGCGAGAATGCCATTGTCGAGATCATCCATTTCGCCGGATCGGTGGTGGTGCCGGACTCGGTGGCCGACCCGCTTGCCTATTACCTCAACAACACCGCCAAGTCGCGCGATCTGTTGGAAGCGGCGGTGGCGGGCGGGGTCGAGCGCTTCATCTTCTCCTCGACGGCGGCCGTCTATGGCCAGCCCGACAGCGTTCCGGTGGTCGAGGAGGCCGAGCTCAAACCGATGTCGCCCTATGGCCGATCGAAGCTGATGACGGAGTGGATGCTGCGCGACACGGCGGCGGCGACCGGCCTCGCCTATGTGGCGCTGCGCTATTTCAATGTTGCGGGAGCCGATCCCAAGGGGCGGACCGGCCAGTCGACGCCGCGCGCCACCCATCTCGTCAAGGTCGCCTGCGAGACGGCGGTCGGCGCGCGGCCGCATCTCGACATATTCGGGCGCGACTATCCGACCGCCGATGGAACCTGCGTCAGGGACTATATCCACGTCAGCGATCTCATTGCCGCCCATGACGCGGCACTTGGCCATCTGCGCGGCGGCGGCGCAAACGGCATCTTCAACTGCGGTTACGGCCGCGGCTATTCCGTGCTCGACGTCGTTGCCGCGATGGAGCGGGCGACGGGCAGGCCGCTGCCGGTCAGGGATGCGCCGCGCCGGCCGGGCGATCCCCCGGCAATCGTGGCCGGAGCCGAGCGGGCGCGCCAGGTGCTCGGCTGGTCGCCGCGGCACGACGATCTCGATCTGATCGTGGCCTCGGCACTGGCATGGGAGCGACGACTGCGGCAGCGGAACGCCTGATGGGGCCTCGAAGGGTGGGTGAGTGGAGTCGGTAGAGGGAAGGGCATGAGCAGAGCGAGAACCATCAAGCTCGTCGCGGCGGTGATCTGTGCCGCAGCGCTGTCCGGCCCGCCGGCGCGGGCCGAGCTTCCGGGCTACAACAGCGGAATTCTCGCCCTTCTGATGGGCGATGCGGCATCCGACCGGTTCGGGCGCTTCGTGCATGATTTCTGGACGGAAGCGCACCGCGCCGGCATTTCGCGGCGGGTCTACGAGCTGGCGTTCCGCGGCGTCGGCCCCGATCCGAGCGTGCTCGTGCTCGCCCAGGACCAGCCCGAGTTCAAGACGCCGATCGGCGACTATTTCGCCAAGCGGGTGACGCCGGAGCGGATCGCCGCCGGACGCGACATGGCGCAAAGTCATGCCGCGACCCTCGAGCGCATCGAGCGGCGCTATGGCGTCGACCGCGAGATCCTGCTGGCGATCTGGGGCATGGAGTCGAACTATGGCAGCCACAAGGGCCAGATGAGCGTCATCCGCTCGCTCGCCACTCTCGCCTATGTCGGCAACCGGCGCAATTTCGGGCGCTCGCAGCTCGTGGCAGCGCTCAAGATCCTGGAGCGTGGCGACATCAATGCGGCAGGCTTCACCGGCTCCTGGGCGGGCGCCATGGGCCACACCCAGTTCATCCCCACGACCTACAATGCCTATGCCGTCGACTGGACCGGCGATGGCCGGCGCGACATCTGGAACTCGGTCGAGGACGCGCTCGCCTCGAGTGCCAATTATCTGGCGCGTTCCGGCTGGCAGCGGGGTCTCAAATGGGGCTACGAGGTGCGCCTGCCGGCCGGTTTCGACCGGCGGCTCGTCGGCGAGCAAGCCCGCCGCAGCCTCGCTGCCTGGGCAAGGCTCGGGGTCCGGCCGGCGCTCGGCCAGGGTTTCGCCGCCGGCGACGCCAGCGCCTATCTGGTGCAGCCGGCCGGCAGCGGTCCGGCCTTCCTCGTCACCCGCAATTTCAATGCCATCCTGAAATACAATGCCGCGGTGTCCTATGCGCTGGCGGTCGGGCATCTCGGCGACCGGATCGGCGGCGGACCGGCGCTTGTCGCGGCCTGGCCGCAGGAGCAGCGCACGCTTGGGCGGATCGACCGGGAGACACAGGCGGTGGGGATCAAGCAGTAGGAGCCGGCAGCAGCGGTCCGGCGAGCGGCGGCTGGACCGGCCGCGATGCAAGGATTAAGAGGTTGAGGTGATGTTCGCGCACCGGATTCGCATTTTGCCGCTGGTCGTGATTCTCGGGCTCTCGCTCGGCGGGGCCGTGACCGGCCTCGCGCAAACCACGGAGGGCGCCAAGCAGGATCAGGCGCCGGCGACGGCCGCCCCCAGCGCGCCGCTGATGGGCAACAGCGACACGCTCGAGGGTGGTGCCGCGGCCAAGCAGGACAGCGAGACCGCGCCGGGCGGTACTGGGCCGACCGGCACGCCGGCGCCGCCGCCGCAGCAGGAACTGCCGCCGGGACCGGCCGGCCAGCAGCTGCCGTCGATGGGCTCGGCGACCTCGCCCTTGCCGTCGCGCGGCTATCTCGGCCAGCCGCGGGACAAATGGAACGTGTTCGTGCTCGGCGACATGCTGGCCGAGGGTGTGTGGTCCGGACTTGGCCGCAACGTCGGCGATTCGCCATTCAACTTCAACGGCCGCTTCAAGGAGGATTCGGGTCTGGCGCGGCCTGAGTTCTACAATTGGGAAAAGGCCCTGCCCAAGATCCTCGAGAGCAACGAGGTCGATGTCGCCGTGGTCATCGTCGGCACCAATGACGGGCGCCCGATTCGGGCCGCCGACGGGTCGGGCGCCATCCCCTTCGGCACACCGGAATGGCGCCAGGCCTATGCCGCGGCGGTCGATCGTTTCATCGCCATCCTGAAGACCGCCGACATACCCGTCTACTGGCTCGGCGTGCCGCCCATGGGCTCGTCCGCGCATGATGCGGCGGTCAAGTTCGTCAACGAGGTGCAGCGCGAGCGGGCGGCGGCCAACGGCATCCGCTTCCTCGATTTCCGCAAGCTGTTCTCGGGCGACGATGACGGCTTCGCCGCGACCGGCGTCGATGATGAGGGCGATGTCCAGCGGCTCCGCTCGCGCGACGGCGTCACTTTCCTCAGGGCCGGCAACACCAAGGCGGCGCTGGCGGTGCTGGCGGCGCTCAATGACGATGCCGCGGTCGCGAACGGCGAGAAGGCGGTGGCCGAGGCGCCGATGCCGTCTCAAACCGGGGGCTTGCCGACCGCCGCCGGACCGGTGCCGAGCGGGCCGCAATTCGGCAGCATCACGGCGGGCGGCGATGTCCGGCTGGTTGCGCCCGAGGACCTGCCGCAGAAAGGCCTCGCCAGCGTGGCGCGGGGCGACGAGAGCCGTAACAGCGCGCTCGAGGGGGTGAAGTCGAAGCTTGGCCCCGGCACGGCGGCGGCCAATCTCTACAGCGGCGGGGTGTGGCCGGAAGCCCGGCCCGGGCGCATCGACGATTTCACCTGGAGCAACCGGCAGTAGGTTCGCGCAAGCGCGCCCCGGTCTCGATTGCGGACATTGACTACCGCGGCAGCTGCGTCTCTCCCATGAGGTCGAGGTCGATCGAACGGGCCGCCTGGCGGCCCTCGCGGATCGCCCATACCACCAGCGACTGGCCCTTGCGGATATCGCCGGCCGCATAGACATTGGCGAGCGAGGTGCGATAGTCGTCGGTGTTGGCGCGAATGTTGGTGCGCCCGTCACGGGCGATGACGGCCTCCTTGAGCAGGCCGCGTTCCTCCGGCCCGGCAAAGCCGATGGCGATCAACACGAGATCGGCGCGAATGGTGAATTCGGTGCCGCTCAGCGGTCGGCGGCTCCCATCGACCCGGGCGCATCGCACCCCGACGGCGCGACCCATCTCATCGCCGATCACCTCCAGGGTGGCGCAGGCAAATTCCCGCTCGGCACCCTCGGCCTGGCTGGTCGAGGTGCGGAACTTGGTCGGCCAATAGGGCCAGATCATCAGCTTGTCCTCGCGCTCGGGCGGCTCCTGGCGGATGTCGAGCTGGGTGACCGAGAGGGCACCCTGGCGGAAGGCGGTGCCGATGCAGTCGGAGGCGGTGTCGCCGCCACCGATCACCACCACATGCCTGCCGCCGGCCAAAATCTCTTCCTCATCCCCCAAGGGCTCGCCGGCAAGCCGGCGGTTCTGCTGGACGAGATAGGGCATGGCATAGTGGCAGCCGATGAGCGCGATGCCGGGAAGGGTGAGATCGCGCGGCCGCTCGGCCCCGCCGGCCAGCAGCACCGCGTCGAACCGGTCGAGCAGCGAGCGGAACGGCCGGGTGACGCCGATGTCGACATTGAAGTGGAAGACCACGCCTTCGGCTTCCATCTGGGCCACCCGGCGATCGATGATCTGCTTCTCCATCTTGAAATCGGGAATGCCGTAGCGCAGCAGGCCGCCGGCCCTGGCATAGCGCTCGTAGACATGCACGGCGTGGCCGGCGCGGGCGAGCTGCTGGGCGGCGGCAAGGCCCGCCGGGCCCGATCCGACCACGGCGACGGCGCGGCCGCTCGAGCGTTCCGGCGGCTCGGCCCTGACCCAGCCTTCGGCAAAGGCCTTGTCGGCGATCGCCTGCTCGATGGTCTTGATGGCCACCGGAGCGTCCTCGAGATTGAGGGTGCAGGCCTCCTCGCAGGGCGCCGGGCAGATCCGGCCGGTGAATTCCGGGAAATTGTTGGTGGAATGGAGATTGCGCGCCGCCGCCTCCCAATTGCCCTGATAGACGAGATCGTTCCAGTCGGGAATCTCGTTGTTGACCGGGCAGCCGGTCGGCCCGTGGCAGTAGGGCACGCCGCAATCCATGCAGCGGGCGGCCTGGCGCACCAGGTCGCGATCCTCCATCGGGATGGAGAACTCGCCGAAATGGCGCACGCGGTCGGCGGCAGGGGCATAGGTCTGGTCCTGTCGGTCGATCTCGAGGAAGCCGGTGATCTTGCCCATCGCCTCATGCCCGCCGCTTGAGGCCGATCTGGAGGCCGTCGCTCGCCGCCTGCTGGGCTTCGAGCTCGAGGAGCGCCCGGCGATATTCGACCGGCATGACCTTGACGAAGCGCGGCAAATATCTGTCCCAGTGCTCGAGAATGGTGCGGGCCCGCGTCGAGCCGGTGTTCTTGAGATGGCGGCCGAGCAGCTCGAAGATGCGCTCGGCATCGCGCCGCGTCATGTCGGCCGAGACATCGACCAGGCCGTGATGCTCGAGGTCGCCGCCATGATGATGCAGCCGCTCGATGGTCTCCTCCTCGGCCGGGACGGGCGCGAGATCGACCATGGCGAGATTGCAGCGGCGGGCGAAGTCGCCGGCCTCGTCCAGGACATAGGCGACGCCGCCCGACATGCCGGCGGCGAAATTGCGCCCGGTCGGGCCGATCACCAGGACGACGCCGCCGGTCATGTATTCGCAGCCATGGTCGCCGACGCCCTCGACCACCGCGATGGCGCCGGAATTGCGCACGGCGAAGCGCTCGCCGGCAATGCCGCGGAAATAGCATTCACCGGCGATCGCGCCATAGAGCACGGTGTTGCCGACGATGATCGAGCGCTCGGGAGCGGCCCCGGAGCCGGCCGGCGGGCGCACGATCAGCCGGCCGCCGGACAGGCCCTTGCCGACATAGTCGTTGGCCGCGCCTTCGAGCTCGAAGGTGATGCCCTTGGCCAGGAAGGCGGCAAAGCTCTGGCCGGCGGTGCCGGTCAGCTTGACGTGGATGGTGTCGTCGGCGAGCCCGGCATGGCCGTGCACCTTGGCGACGGCGCCGGACAGCATGGCGCCGACGGTGCGGTCGGTGTTGCGGATCGTCGCCGCGAGCTCGACCTTGGCGCCGCTCGCGATGGCATCCTTCGCAACGGCAATGAAGGTGCGGTCGAGGACCGCGGCGATCGGGTGGTTCTGCCGCTCGGTATGGCTCTGCGGCGTCCGGTCCGGGATCTCCGGGCGTTGGAACAGGCGGCGGAAGTCGAGCCCGCTTCCCTTCCAATGGCTGAACGCCGCCTCCTTCTCCAGCCATTCGGTGGCGCCCACCATGTCGGCGAAGCGGCGGAAGCCCATCGCCGCCATGGCGCGCCGCACATCCTCGGCAAGGAAGAAGAAATAGTTGATGACATGCTCGGGCAGGCCCTTGAAGCGCTTGCGCAGCACCGGATCCTGCGTCGCGACGCCGACCGGGCAGGTGTTGAGGTGGCACTTGCGCATCATGATGCAGCCGGCGGCGATCAGGGGCGCGGTGGAGAAGCCCATCTCGTCGGCACCAAGCAGCGCCGCAACGACGACATCGCGGCCGGTGCGCAGGCCGCCATCGACCTGGACGGCGACGCGGCCGCGCAGCCGATTGGCGACCAGGGTCTGCTGCGTCTCGGCCAGGCCGATCTCCCATGGGCTGCCGGCGTGCTTGATCGAGGTCAGCGGCGAGGCGCCGGTGCCGCCCTCATAGCCCGAGATGGTGATGTGGTCGGCGCGGGCCTTGGCGACGCCGGCCGCGACCGTGCCGACGCCGACCTCGGAAACGAGCTTGACCGAGATCGCGGCTTGCGGGTTGACGTTCTTGAGGTCGAAGATCAGCTGGGCCAGATCCTCGATCGAGTAGATGTCGTGATGCGGCGGCGGCGAGATCAGCCCGACGCCGGGTGTCGAGTGACGGACGCGGGCAATGGTGGCGTCGACCTTGTGGCCGGGCAGCTGGCCGCCCTCGCCGGGCTTGGCCCCTTGCGCCATCTTGATCTGGATCTGATCGGCATTGACGAGATACTCGGTGGTGACGCCGAAGCGGCCGGAGGCCACCTGCTTGATGGCCGAGCGCATCGAATTGCCGTTGGGCAGCGGCCGGAAGCGATCCGGCTCCTCGCCGCCCTCGCCGGTGTTCGACTTGCCGCCGATGCGGTTCATGGCGATGGCGAGGGTGGTGTGGGCCTCGCGGCTGATCGAGCCGAAGGACATGGCGCCGGTCGCAAAGCGCCGGACAATGGCGGCGGCAGGCTCGACCTCGTCGAGCGGCACGGGGTGTCGCCCCATCTCGCCCGCATCCTTGATCCGGAACAGGCCGCGCAGGGTCTTGTTGCGGGCCGCCTCCTCGTCGACCAGCCGGGTGAATTCGCCGAAACGCTCGGCGCTGTTGCCGCGCACCGCATGCTGCAGCTCGGCCACCGTCTCGGGCGTCCAGATATGCTGCTCGCCGCGAATGCGGTAGGCATAATCGCCGCCGACATCGAGGGCGTCGGCATAGAGCGGATTGCCGCCGAAGGCTTGGGCATGGCGGCGGAACGCCTCCTCGGCGACCTCGCCGAGGCCGACGCCTTCGATCAGGCTCGCGGTGCCGGTGAAATATTTGCGGACAAAGGCGTTGGAGAGGCCGATGGCGTCGAAGATCTGGGCCCCGCAATAGGACTGGTAGGTCGAAATTCCCATCTTCGACATGACCTTGAGCAGGCCCTTGTCGATGCCCTTGATGTAGCGCTTGGCGAGGTCCTTCGAGCTGATCTCCTCGCCGAGGACCGGCAGCATGTCGTCGAGCGTCTCGAAGGCGAGATAGGGGTTGATCGCCTCGGCGCCATAGCCGGCAAGCGTGCAGAACTGATGTACCTCGCGCGGCTCGCCCAACTCCACCACCAGGCCGACCGAGGTGCGAAGGCCCCGGCGGATCAGATGATGATGGGTGGCCGAGGTCGCAAGCAGGGCGGGAATCGGCACGCGGTCGGCCGACACGGCGCGGTCGGAGAGGATGATGATGTTGTAGCCGTCGCGCACCGCCCGCTCGGCGCCGGCGCAGATGGCCTCGAGCGCCGCCTCCATGTAATCGGGGCCGTTGGCGACATCGTAGGTGATGTCGATGGTGACGGTGCGGAACGGGTTCGACGACACCTTGCCGATCTGGCGGATGCGCTCGAGCTCCTCGTTGTTGAGGATCGGCTGCGACACCTGCAGCCGCATATGGCGCGATGTGCCTTTGAGGTCGAGCAGATTGGGTCGCGGGCCGATGAACGACACGAGCGACATCACCAGCTCCTCGCGGATCGGATCGATCGGCGGGTTGGTCACCTGGGCGAAGTTCTGCTTGAAATAGGTGTCGAGCAGCTTGGGGCGGTCGGACAAGGCGGAGATCGGCGTGTCGGTGCCCATCGAGCCGACCGCTTCCTGGCCGGTCTGGGCCATCGGCTGCATCAGGAGCTTGATATCCTCCTGGGTATAGCCGAAAGCCTGCTGGCGATCGATCAGCGGCACCTCGGAGCGCCGGCCCTTGCCGGCGGCGAGCGGCAGGTCGCGCAACATGATCTGCGAGCGCTTGAGCCAGTCGCGATAGGGGTGGCGGCGGGCGAGATCGCTCTTCAGCTCGTCATCGGAGACGATGCGCCTTGCCTCGAGATCGATGAGCAGCATCTTGCCCGGCTGCAGCCGCCATTTCTCGATGATCTCCTCCTCCGGGATGTCGAGCACGCCGCTCTCCGAGGCGAGCAGGACATGGCCGTCGCGGGTGACGAGATAGCGGGCCGGCCTGAGGCCGTTGCGGTCGAGGGTGGCGCCGATCAGCCGGCCGTCGGTGAAGGCGATGGCCGCCGGGCCGTCCCACGGCTCCATCAGCGCCGCATGGTGCTCGTAGAAGGCGCGCCGGTCCTCGTCCATCAGCGGGTTGCCGGCCCAGGCCTCCGGGATCAGCATTATCATGGCATGGGGCAGCGAGTAGCCGCCCATGAAGAGCAGCTCGAGCGCATTGTCGAAGCAGGCGGTGTCGGACTGGCCCTCATAGGAGATCGGCCAGAGCTTCTCGAGGTCGCCGCCGAGGATCTCGGAGGACATGTTGGCCTGCCGGGCCGCCATCCAGTTGTAGTTGCCGCGCAGCGTGTTGATCTCGCCATTGTGGCAGATGAACCGGTAGGGATGGGCCAGCGGCCATGACGGGAAGGTGTTGGTCGAGAAGCGCTGATGGACCAGCGCCAGGGCCGTTTCCACCCGCTCGTCGCCGAGGTCGCGATAATAGCGGGGAAGGACGTCGGGCATGACCAGGCCCTTATAGACGATGGTGCGGCTCGACACCGAGACCGGATAGTAGGCGCGGGCCGCGGCGCCGAGCACCTCGATCACCCGGTTGGACACCACCTTGCGGGCAACGAAGAGCTTGCGCTCGAAATGCGCCTCGTCGCGGATCAGCGGTCCTCTGCCGATGAACAGCTGGCGCGAGAACGGCTCCGACTTCTTGACGCTCGCACCCAAGACCGAATCATCGACCGGGACATCGCGCCAGCCCAGAACCTTGAGCCCCTCCTCGCGGGCGGTCTCCCACCAGATGCGCTCGATCTCCTCGCGCAGGACCGGCTCGCGCGGCATGAACAGGAAGGCCGCGGCATAGTCGCCGGGCTCGGGCAGGGCGAAACCGAGCCGCTGCGCCTCGGCGGCGAGAAAACCGTGCGGGATCTGGATGAGCACGCCACAGCCGTCGCCCGCCTTGGGATCGGCGCCGACGGCGCCGCGATGCTCGAGGTTTCGCAGGATTCGCAGGCCCTGCTGGAGAACGCGATGGCTCTTGTCGTTGCGGATGTTGGCATAGAGGCCGACGCCGCAGGCATCGTGGTCGCGGGCGGGGTCGTAGAGCCCAAAGGGCTCGGGCAGGCCGAATGGGCGGTGCCGGGTGTCGGCAGGTCCGGACATGCCTCAGGTCTCCTCACCTCGATCCTGGCCTGGCGCTCCTCGAAGAGGCCGAAGCCAAGACAATCCTAAACGGCTTTTCGGAACTTTTTGTGCAATGGGCGGCGGAATTTTCGAATTTTGGCCGCCGTCGCCGTAGCGGCCGTCAGTGACGTTTGGGCCGATTGGCCCCCGTATTGGCCTTGGTCATTTGCACGTCCGCCAAAAAAGAGACAGTGATGCTGTCCTAACTGTGCCAGAAACACCGGCAGCAGGCAATAGGGCCAGGACTCTTTTTGGGATCTCGCCGTACCCTCCTTTTCCCTTCTGATTTCTATTGCCTCCTGCCCTGCCCTATTGCCTACTTGCCGCATGCACAAGACGCACGGAATCGACGCCTTGCGGTCGGTCGGGTTCCTATCGGGCGTCGGTGAGCCGGCGCTGAAGGCGCTCGCCGCCGAGTGCCGGTTCGCCGAGTACCGGGCCGGCCAGCTGATCATCGGGCATCTCGATACCTCCTGCGACGTGTTGTTCCTGCTCGATGGCCAGGCACGGGTCAGCGTCTATTCCTCCCAGGGCAAGCAGGTGAGCTTCCGCGACATCCGGCCGGGCGGCATTTTCGGCGAGATGGCGGCGATCGACGGGGAGCCGCGCTCGGCCTCGATCGAGGCGATCGGCGACTGCGCGGTGGCGGTGCTGCCGCAGGCGGCGTTCATCGCGGCGCTCAGCAGCTGTCCGCCGCTGATGCTCGCGGTGCTGCGGCATCTGACCGGCCAGGTCCGGGTGCTGACCGCCCGGGTGTTCGAGTTTTCGACGCTCGCGGTCAGGAGCCGGGTTCACAGCGAGCTCGTCCGCCTCGCCGAAACGACGGCCCCTTCGCGCAACGACGTGGTGCTGGCGCCGGCGCCGACGCACCAGGACATCGCCACCCGCATCAGCACCCATCGCGAGGCGGTGACGCGGGAGATCACCCATCTCGAGCGCCTGGGCATAGTCCAGCGCCAGGGCCGCAAGCTCAGGATCCGCGACGTGGCGCTGCTCCGGGCGCTGCTGTCGCAGGAATAGGCAACCAAGCGGTAGAGCCGCTCCAGCCCATTGCCTACTTGCCTATTGCCTACTTGCCTACTTCCCTAAATCCGGAACCGCATCCCCGCGCTGAGGCGGTTCTCGACATAGGAGCTCGCCGCGTCGGCGCTGTCGAAGACGGTCAATTCATAGCCGGCGACCAGGGCCGCCGAGGAGCCGAGCGCCAAGGTCGCGCCGAGGCTTGCCGACCAGGTGAGATCGCCACCGCCCGCCCCGCCCGACCAGTCGAGTCCGGCAAGAGCGGTCGCGGCGAGGTCATATTTGAAGAGCTGGGTGACGCCGAGGCTGACGCCCTCGGTCGGCGTGGCGCTTTCGCCCTTGTTGGACGTTTCACTCAAGCCCGAGCTGGCGGTCAGCGCGACGGTGGTCGTGGTCAACGGTCGCCAGATCAGATTTCCGACCAGGCCGACGATGCTCGCCGGAGCGAGCCCCGGGTCGTCATAGACACGCAGCTCGTAGCGCACCGCGAGGTCGCCGCTCCACAGGGGCTGGTCATCGACGGCGGCACCGAGATAGACGGCGCCGCCCTGCGAGTCGCGCCGTTCGCCATTGCGGTCGACCGCTTGCTCGTGAAAGCGCGGGGCATATTCGAGCTTGACATAGGGCTTGAGCCCCGGCTTCAGGCCATGGCCGGTCTTCACCGACAGTTGCGGCTCGATATAGTTGCGATCGCTGTTGTTCTCAACCCCGCCACCGCCCAGCGCCACATTGGAATAGACGAAGGTCAGCGCTGCGGCCCTCGCCTCGACAGCGATGCGGCCGACATCATGGGTGGCGCTGGCGCTGCCGCCGAAACTTTGGTCGCGGCGCAGGCCGACCGCCGATTGCGGCACCTCGTCCGAGCCGGCACCCGCCTCGCTCAGATCGTAAACGGCGTCGAAATCGAGGGTGGTGCCGCCCTTGAGATCGAGCCTGAGGCTCGCCGCGGCGTCGGCGGCAGTCGGGTCGTAAGCGCTTTCATTGGCATAGAAAATCCGCATCGCCGAACCCGAGAGGCGGAAGGCGTGGCGCACCCAGTCGGACTCGATCGTCAGGCTGGGCGCGACCCTGAGGCCGATATCGCCGATGCGGTCGGAATGGGAATTGCGGACATTGTCGGTGACCACGCCTTCGACGGTGGTGGACGGAAAATAGAGGATCGGCCCGGTCTTGATGCCCAGCGCCGGAAAGGCCTCGAGGTCGCGCCCGAGACGGCGGCGCAGCGTGGCGGCGCTTTCGAAGCTCTGCTGCTCGCCCGCAAGGTCGGTGGCGAGGGCGGGCGTGTCATCGGCGTTCCAATCGATCAAGGCCGGGCGCAGTCCGGGGAGGCGGACGATGGGCTTGAGGTCGCTGGCGGCGGCGGCGGCCGGCAATGCCAATCCCGGCACCAGGAGCGCCGCGGCCAGGATGCGGAGCAGGCAACGCGCATCTGCGACCCAGCCCGCCACGGCAATGTCCCCCTGTTTTGTGGCTCGATTCGGGGCGACCGTAGCCGGGCGATGGTTAACGAGCTGTCAATTGCCACTTCCCGGGACGGCGCGCAGCCGCAATCCCTCGACGCCGACGATCCTTACCCAGGCGCCCTGCGGCATGTCCGGACCGGTCACCTCCCACAGCGTGTCGTCGATCTTGACCTTGCCGCGGCCGTTGATGATGGCCTCATCCAGCACATAGGACTTGCCGACCGTGTCATAGATCCTCTGGTTGAGGTTGGGGCGGTCGCTGTCCATCGCCTGGCGGCGCTTGAGCCAGGGACGACCGGCCATCACCAGGACGGCTGACAGCACGGCGAAGATCGCGATCTCGACCTGCCAGTCGAGCGGCGGTGCAAATATGTCGATGAGCCCCATGATCGCCGCCGCGATACCGAGCCAGACGAAGAAGATGCCTGCGAGCAGCAGCTCGACGATGAGCAGCAGACCAGCGATGATCCACCACACCCAGAGACCGAGCGTCGGCAAGATCTCCGCCATTGCCTCAGCTGTTGTCGCCGGTGTCGGGCACGGTTCCGGTCGGCAGCGGCCGGCGGCGCGGCTCGCGCGGCGCGGCAGCGCTGCCTCTCTGGCCGTTGAAGGCTTCGCGGGCGATCTCGGCGATGCCGGCAATCGAGCCCATCATCGATGAGGCGTCGAGCGGCAGCATCAGCACCTTCTGATTGGGCGCCGCGGCGATCGCCTCGAGCGCCTTCATGTAATTGTTGGCAACGAAATAGTTGATGGCCTGGACGTTGCCGCCGGCGATGGCTTCCGAGACCATCTGGGTTGCCTTGGCCTCCGCTTCGGCGCCCCGCTCGCGCGCCTCGGCATCGCGAAAGGCGGCCTCGCGGCGCCCCTCGGCGGCAAGAACCACGGCCTGTTTCTCGCCTTCCGCCTTAAGGATGGCCGACTGGCGGTCGCCCTCGGCGACCAGGACGGCGGCTCGCTTGTCGCGCTCGGCCTTCATCTGGCGCGCCATCGATTCGACGAGGTCGCGGGGCGGGTTGATGTCCTTGATCTCGATGCGGGTCATCTTGACCCCCCAGGGCATGGTCGCCTGGTCGACGACGCGCAGCAGGCGGTGGTTGATCTCGTCGCGCTGCGACAGCAGATGGTCGAGCTCCATCGAGCCCATGACGGTGCGGATGTTGGTCATGGTCAGATTGAGCACGGCGTTCTCGAGGTTGTTGACCTCATAGGTCGCCTTGGCGGCATCGAGCACCTGGAAGAAGGCAATGCCGTCGACCTCCACCATGGCGTTGTCGCGGGTGATGACCTCCTGGCTCGGCACTTCGAGAACGCGCTCCATCATGTTCGTCTTCGACCCGATCCGGTCGATGAACGGGATGATCAGGGCGAGCCCCGGCGAGAGGGTCCGGATGTAGCGGCCGAAGCGCTCGACGGTATAGTTGTAGCCCTGCGGCACGATCCTGATTCCCTGGAAGATGGTGATCACCACCAACGCCAGGAACACCAGGGCAAAAACGCTCAATCCTTCAAACATCGGCTGTTCCCTCGCGCGCGACCCGCCTCTCGAGGGGGGAGAATAGCCGAAAATCGATAAGTTTTCCTTCTTGCGGTCGGAGCCGGCCTTATGCCCAGCCCGAGAGCTCCCGGCGGATCAGGCCAGCCAGGAGCTCGATCGAACTCGGGGCTGTCATTGAGGCACGGCACCATGGAAAAGTTTTCCCCGCCATTGGCATGGAAGATCTCGCGGACGCCGATGGCGATTTCCTCGAGGGTCTCGACGCAGTCGGAAGCAAAGCCGGGGCTGATGACCACGAGATTGCGGGTCCCGCTGCTGGCAAGCTTGGCGACGGTTTCGGCGGTATAGGGCTTGAGCCACTCGGCACGACCGAACCGCGACTGGAAGGCGATGGTGAGGCGGTCAGGGCCGAGCCCCGTTGCCTCGCCAAGGAGGCGCGTCGTCTTCTGGCAGTGGCAATGATAGGGATCGCCCTTCTCCAGATAGGCCTCGGGCAGCCCATGGAAGGAGGCGATGATCTTGTCGGGCTTCCACGGGAGTGAGGCAAGGTGGCGGTCGAGCGAGGCGGCCAGCGCCGCAATATAGGCCGGATCGTCGTAATAGGGCGGAACACCGCGAATCGTCGGCTGCCAGCGCACCCGGCTCAGCGCGGCAAAGCAGCTGTCATAAACCGTGGCGGTGGTCGTGGCGGAATATTGCGGATAGAGCGGAAAGATCAGGATGCGGTCGCAGCCCTGGCGCACCAGCGACTCGATCCGTTCCCGGATCGGCGGCAGGCCATAACGCATGGCCCAGTCGACGACGATGCGGGGGGTGCCGCGGAACGTCGCAGCAAGGCCTTCGGCCTGGGCACGGGTGAAGGTCTTGAGCGGCGATTCACCGGCCGCGGTGTTCCAGATCCGCGCATAGGCATGACCGCTCCGCCGCGGCCGGAAGGTCAGGATTGCGCCATTCAGGATGACCCACCACAGAGCCCGGTTGGTCTCGATGACGCGCGGATCGGATAGGAATTCCTTCAGATAGCGGCGGACGGGCCAGTAGCTGGCCGCTTCGGGGGTGCCGAGATTGACGATCAGGACACCGATCCGGCCATGGTTGACGACCGGATGGCCGGTGGGCAGCCGATTGGCGGAAACGGCGGTGTCGTCCATCGAAACTCCTCCTCGAATCGAGAGAATGTGGGATCGAACCGGTGATGCGCAACAGCGGTTAACCCGGAAAGAAGGATTGCGCCGTATGCTCTCGGCCCGCGACGCTGTCATTCGCGGGGTTGCGTGGGCGCCTTGTCGCTTGAGGACCAGCCTTGCCGGCGGATGAAAGAGATAGCGCCAGAATCGCCACCGGTCCGCGCCTTGCCGATGTCGCACCCCTATGTGGACTGGCATGGCTCGCCCTCACCGTCGTCGCCTTTCGCACCCTGCCGACAGCGACCACGGCGGCTCTGATTGCCGGTTATAGCGGTCTCCTGCTCGCGTTCCTCGGCTTGCATTACTCTAGGCCGCCGGCGCAGGCGGAAGGCGGCCCCGCCCGCAACCTGCCGCAACCGGCACTGGCCATCCCGGCGCTCATCAACGAATTTGCCGCCAACAGTCCCGACTGGCTGTTCGAGACCGACGCGGAGCTGCGGATCGTTCATGCCTCGGCACAGCTCGAGCATTTCACCGGTGCCGATCCCGTGGCCGCGCCGCTGGACAAGGCAAGCGGCGCGATCGAAAAATCCCGCGGCCGACGGCAGCTGATGATGCGGATGGCGGAGCGCCTGCCGATCGACCGCATCGAGGTCCCGGCCCGTATCGGCGGGATGCTCCGCTACTGGCAGATCTCCGGCCGGCCGCTATTCGACAAGGCCGGTCGTTTCACCGGCTATCGCGGCATCGGGCACGACGTCACGGCCTATCATCGGACAGCGCAGCATCTGCTGCGCGCCAAGGAGGAGGCGGAACGGGCGAGCTCGGCCAAGTCGCATTTCCTGGCAATGATGAGCCATGAGCTGAGGACGCCCCTCAATGCCATTATCGGCTTTTCCGAAATCATGGCCGAGGAGCGCGAGGGTGCGCTCGGCAACCCGGCATACGGCCACTATGCCCGCGACATCCTCGAACTCGAGCCGTCATCTTGCGGCGCTGATCGGCGATGTGATCGAATTCGCGCGGGTCGAGCAGGCCGGCCTCAAGCTGTACGACCAGCCAATCGATGCCGTCGAGCTCCTGGAAGTGTGCGTCAAGATGTGCCGGCAGGACGCGCGCTGCAAAAACATCGCGATTGCCCTGCTCGCCGAGGTGAGCGGCGTCGAGGTGGTCGGTGACGTGACGCGTCTCAGGCAGGTTCTGGTCAATCTCCTGAGCAATGCCGTCAAGTTCACCCCGCCGGAGGGGCATGTCGAGGCGCGGTTGAGCCGCAGCGCCGAGGGCGATCTCGAATTCCGCATCACCGATACCGGTATCGGCATGGAGCGGCATCAGCTGAAGCGGATTTTCGAGCCCTTCGTCCAGGGCGATGCGGGCATCGCCCGCCGATTCGGCGGCATCGGGCTCGGTCTGCCCATTGCACGCAAGCTGGCGCGGCTGCATGGCGGCGATGTCACGATCGAATCGAAGTCCGGCGTCGGGACGGTTGCCACGTTCGCGGTGCCGGCGTCACGGGTCAGGCCTCCCCGATAAAAATCGCACGCGCCGGGCAATCACTCGGCGGCGATGCGCACGACATTGTCGGTGCCGTCACGCCAGCGGGCGAGCAGCGCTTCCTCGCGCTGCTGTGCCTCCGCGAGGTGGCGGGCCTTGACGTGACCATAGCCGCGGATCTGTTCGGGAATGGCGGCGATCTCGGCAGCGAGCGGCAAATTGGCCGCGCTCAAGCCGGCCAGCAGCTCCCCGATGCGTTTGCGATAGGCGCCGATCAGCGCCCGCTCGGTCTTGCGCTCCTCGGTGTAGCCGAAAATGTCGAGCGGCGTGCCGCGGAGCTTGCGGAAGGGGGCGAGCAGCCTGAACGCGGTCATCATCCACGGGCCGAACACCCGCTTGCGCAAATGACCGGTCGCCGGATCGCGCTTGGCCAGAAGCGGCGGCGCGAGGTGGAAATTGAGGGTGTAGGAACCCTTGAACTTGCGGGCGAGCTCGGCGGCGAAATGGCCGTCGGTGTAAAGCCGCGCCACCTCATATTCGTCCTTGTAGGCCATCAGCTTGAAGAGATAGCGGGCAACCGCCATGCTCAGGATCGTGGAGCCGGGCGCGATTGCCGTCTCGGCGGCGATGACCTTGTCGACGAAGGCCTTGTAGGTCCGGGCATAGCGCCCGCTCTGATAGGCCTTGAGGAAGGCGAAGCGGCGCTCGACCATATCCGCCAAAGTCTCGGGCCGCGTCTCGGCCTCGGGATCCGGCCCCCCCGCGGCGGCGATGACCGCCTCGACGGCGGCGCGGTCATGGGCCGCGCGCCTTCCCCAGAGGAAGGCCTGGAGGTTCATCTTGACCGATACGCCATTGAGCTCGATCGCCTTCTCGATCGCCTCGGCACCCAGCGGCACCAGGCCCTGCTGCCAGGCGAAACCGAGGGTGAAGAGATTGGCGGCGATGGAGTCGCCAAGCAGCGCGGTCGCAATCTCGGTGGCGTGGACGAATGTGGTGGCGCCGGGGCGGGTCCGCGCCTCGATCTGCAGCCCCATCTCGTCGGCCGGAATCTTGAAATCGGGATTGCCGGTGAACTGCGCCGGCATGGTCTGGTGGGAGTTGACGACTGCCGCGGTGCGGGCTCGGCTGGCGGTGGCGAGCACGCGCTCGGAGGCGCTGGTGACCAGATCGCAGCCGAGGATGAGATCGGCGCCACCGGCAGCGATGCGGATGGCGGCGATATCCTCCGGCCGGCGGGCCAGCTTGAGATGGGTTACGACAGCGCCGTTCTTCTGCGACAGCCCGGCCATGTCGATGATGCCCGAGCCCTTGCCCTCGAGATGGGCAGCCATGCCGAGTATATGACCGACCGTCACGACGCCGGTGCCGCCGATGCCGGTGACGAGAATTGACCATGGGCGCGCCAGCGGCGGCAGCTCGGGCTCCGGCAGGACCGGGAACAGCGTGGTATCGCCGGGGAGCTTGATGTTCTGCAGGCCCCTGATCAGCTCGCCGCCCTCGACCGTCACGAAGCTCGGGCAGAAGCCCTTCAGGCAGGAATAGTCCTTGTTGCACACCGACTGGTCGATCTGGCGCTTGCGACCGAACGGGGTTTCGACCGGCTGGATCGCGACGCAGTTGGACTTGACGCCGCAATCGCCGCAACCTTCGCAGACCAGCTCGTTGATGAGGACGCGGCGGTTCGGATCGGGATATTCGCCGCGCTTGCGGCGGCGGCGCTTCTCGGCGGCGCAGGTCTGGTCGTAGATCAGGACGGAGACGCCGGGAACGTCCATCAGCTCCTTCTGGAGCGCCTGGATGTCGTCGCGATGGTGGAAGGTGGCGCCGGGCGGGAAGCCGGCATCGGCCGGATATTTCTCCGGCTGGTCGGAGACGATGGCGATGCGGCTGACCCCCTCGCCCCTGACCTGGCGGGCGATGATCGCGGCATCGAGGTTGGTGTCCACCGGCTGGCCGCCGGTCATCGCGACGGCATCGTTGTAAAGGATCTTGTAGGTGATGTTGACGCCGGCCGCGATTGCCGCCCGGATCGCGAGCGTGCCGGAATGCGCATAGGTGCCGTCGCCGAGATTCTGGAAGACGTGCTTGCGGGTGGAGAACGGCGCCTCGCCGATCCAGTTGGCGCCCTCGCCACCCATATGGGTCGCCCCTTCCGTATGGCGCGCCGGAATGAACTGCACCATCCAGTGGCAGCCGATCCCGGCATAGCCGCGGCCGCCTTCGGGGACGACGGTCGATGAATTGTGCGGGCAGCCGGCGCAGAAATAGGGGATGCGGCTGGCGAGATCGGGAGCATTGGACAGGCCGGCCATGACGGCGCGGATCTCCGCCATGCGTTCCTCGAGGCGCGGATTGGGTTCGCGTTTCAGCAGGCGTTCGCCGATGGCAAGCGCGATCTGGTTCGGCTCGAGCGTGCCGAAAGCCGGGAACAGATGGTTGCCGGCCTCGTCCTTCTTGCCGATGACCACCGGCGGATGGGGGCTGTTGCACAGCTGCTCGCGCAGCTGGGTCTCGAGCAGCGAACGCTTCTCCTCGACGACGATCAGAAGGTCGAGCCCGGCGGCAAAGTCGGCGACGATGCGCGGATCGAGCGGCCACACCAGGCCGATCTTCAGCAGCCGCAGGCCGAGCCGGCTCGCCTCGACCTCGTCGATGCCGAGCTCGTCGAGCGCCTGCCGCAGGTCGAGATAGCTCTTGCCGGTGCTGATGATGCCGATCTTCGGAGCCGGGCCGCCGGCGAAGACCAGGCGGTCGATATGATTGGCGCGGGCAAAGGCCACCGCGGCGAAGCGCTTGTGGAGATGGAGCCGCCGCTCCTGCTCGAAGCGGTCATCGCGCGGGCGGATGTTGAGGCCGCCCTCGGGCATCTTGAAATCCTGCGGCACGGCGATCGCCAGGCGGTCGAGCGAGCCATCGATGATGGTGGTCGATTCGACCGTGTCATGCATGCATTTCAGCCCGATCCAGCAGCCGGAATAACGCGACATGGCGATGCCGAGCTGGCCATAATCGAGGATTTCCTGGACGCCGGCCGGATTGAGCACCGGCATCATGGCATCGACGAGCGCAAATTCGCTTTGATGCGGCACGGTCGAGGACTCGGCGCCGTGGTCGTCGCCCATGAGCACCAGCACGCCGCCATGCTCGGAGGTCCCGGCGGCATTGGCGTGGCGGAAGACGTCGCCGCAGCGGTCGACCCCCGGACCCTTGCCGTACCACATTCCGAACACGCCGTCATAAGCCCCATCGCCACGCATCTCGGCCTGCTGGGTGCCCCACAGGGCGGTGGCCGCCAAGTCCTCGTTCAAGCCTGGCAAAAACACGATATGACGCGGTTCGAGGATCTTCTTGGCGCGGGTGAACTGCTGGTCGAGGCCGCCGAGCGGCGAGCCGCGATAGCCGCTGACATAACCGGCGGTGTTGAGCCCGGCCGCCTCGTCGCGCGCCTTCTGCATCAACATCAGGCGGACCAGCACCTGGATGCCGGACAGAAACACCAAAGTCTTGCCGAGATCGTATTTGTCGTTAAGGCTGACCGTCTTCAGCGTCATCGCAGCGCTTCCTGGGCCTAAGGCCCGTCGCCAGAGTGTTCAGGTCGAATGTGGTAACGAACCGGCCACGCCGCAACCGGCGCAAGGTCGGTGGAAAGTGGCACAGGGCGGGGCGGTTCACAACGTGCCTGTGCCGGCAAGCCAAGGAACGCAACGGCGTGGCGCCGTCCGCCCCTTCGCGCGCACCGTTGCGCCTCGGCACCACTTCCGTCAGCAATTTTGTTGCGCACCGCGCTCCGGGGTTTCTCGGTCAGGGCACGCCCCAGCGCCAGAAGCCGTCGCCCAGTCTGTCATAGGCGCGGAACAGCAGCATGCGATGGACCTCGGAGGCCCCGTCGACCAGCTTGGCGGCGCGGGCATAGCGGTAGATCCACTCGATCGGTGTGTCCTTCGAATAGCCGCGGGCCCCGAGCAGCTGCAGGCCGACATCGGCGGCCTGGATCAGGGTGTCGGCCACATGCAGCTTGGCCATCGACACCTCCTTTTGGGCATGGCTGCCATTGTCGAGGCACCATGCGGCATGCATGGTGAGAAGCCGGCCGATCTGGATGTTCTTGGCGGCCTCGCCCAGCATCATCTGCACCGATTCATGGTCGGCGAGCCGCATCGCGAAGGCGCGGCGCTCCGCCACATAGGCGGCGGCGATTTCGAGGCAGCGCTTGGCGAGCCCGAGCCAGCGCATGCAATGGGTGAGGCGCGCCGGACCCAGGCGGATCTGGGTGATCCGCAACCCGTCGCCCTCCTCGAGGAGGCGGTGCTCGAGCGGGATCTCGAGGCCGTCGAATTCGAGCTCGCACACCCCGCCATGTTCATCGGGGCCCATGGTGGCGATGCGGCGAACGATGCGCCAGCCCGGGTCGTCGCGGTGGAACAGGAAGGCCGAGAGGCCGCGGCGCGGATCCTCGGAGGTGCGGGCGATCAGGATGAAGTGGCTGGCCACGGCGGCACCCGAGATGAACCATTTGCGCCCGGTGACGACATAGCGCTCGCCCCGCCGCTCGGCACGGGTCAGCATCATGCCGCCGGGATCGGAGCCTGAGCCTGGGCTTGGCTCGGTCATCGCGAAGGAGGAGCGGACCTTGCCGTCGATGATCGGCTGCAGCCAGCGGTCCTTGGCGCTGGCGCTCGGCAGAACCTTGTCGAGGAGGCTCATATTGCCGTCGTCGGGTGCCTGGCAGTTCAGGCAGACCGGCCCGAAGATCGAGCGGTTCGCCTCCTCGTAGAAGGCGGCCCAGGCGGTGATCGGCAGGCCGAGACCGCCGCGTTCGCGGGGCATCTGCGGCGCCCACAGGCCGGCCTGGCGCGCCCGCGCCCGCACCGCGTCGCACAGATCGATCCGGATGTTGTCATATTGGTCATAGGAGGAGCGGTCCTGTTCCAGCGGCAGGACTTCACTTTCGAGGAAGCTGCGGACCCTGGCGCAAAGATCGGCAATATCGGCCGGCAAGGTGAAGTCCATGCGATCTCCTCCGGTCCAGCGCTAGGCCCCGGACAGCATATGGCCGCCATCGACCAGCACGGTCGAACCCGTCATGAAGCCCGACGCCCGGCGGGAAGCCAGCAACAGCAGGGCCGCGTCGAGATCGCTCGGGTCGCCGAACCGGCGCTGCGGAATCCGCATCCTCAGAGCCTCGCCTGCCGGGCTCGACAGGAAGGTCTCGGTCATCTCGCTCTGCACATAGCCCGGCGCAAGGGCATTGACCCTGATGCGGTGGCGCGCCAGCTCGAGCGCCAGCGCATGTGTCATCTGGACGACCCCCGCCTTGGCAATGGCATAGGGGGCAAGATTGATGCCGACGCGAAAGCTGAACACCGAGGCGATGTTGATGATCGCGCCCGGCTTGGCGGCGCTCAGCATGCGCCGGGCGGCCTCCTGGGCGGTGAACCAGACCGCGTCGAGATTGATCGACATGACGCTGCGCCACTCATCCTCGCTGAGCTCGACGCCGCGCTTCAGGCTGCCTGATATGCCGGCATTGTTGACGACCAGCGTGACGGTGCCGAAGGCCGCTTCGGCGGCATCGAAGGCCGCGGCAATGCGCGAGCGATCGGCGAGGTCGACCTCGACGCAATGGCTGCTCCCGCCGGCGGCAGCGATCTCGCGGCTGAGCGATTCCAGGCGGTCGCGCCGGCGGGCGGCCACCACGACCGCCGCGCCATGGGCGGCAAGAACCTTGGCAAAGCGCCGCCCGAGGCCCGAGGACGCACCGGTGACCAGCGCCACTTCGCCGGTCAGGTCGAACAACTGCGCGGCCGTGGTGACGCTGCTTTCCATGCTCCCTCGTCTGCCGCAGCCGGCCCGATTGGGGCTGGCGCGTTTCTCGACCTTGCCTCTATAGTCGAAAAGCCCTGCCGGCTGAAGCCGCCACATGCAGGGCCGGGTGGGGGACCCCCGCGTGAAGGCTCTGCTGTCGCTCAGTCGCGCCATCGATCGGCTGTCCGGTTGGGTCGGCCAGCTGGCGGCGGTCGCCATGCTGGCGGCCTGCGCCATAAGCTGCGGCAATGCGCTCCTGCGCTACTCCTTGAGCATCACCTCGAATTTCTGGCTGGAGATCCAGTGGTACCTGTTCGGGGCCATGTTCATGCTCGGCGCCGCCTATACGCTGCAGCGCAACGAGCATGTGCGGGTGGACCTGGTCTACGGCATGCTCAAGCCGCGGACGCGGCTCATCATCGATATTCTCGGCACGCTGCTGTTCCTCATTCCCACCTGCGCGGTCGGCGGCTGGCTCACCTTCTGGTTCTTCTGGGACTCATGGCAGACCGGCGAGCAGGCAGCGAACGCCGCCGGACTGCCGCGCTGGCCGGCCAAGCTGATGTTCCCGCTCGGCTTCGGCCTCCTGTTGCTGCAGGCGGTCTCGGAGCTGATCAAGCGCTGCGAGGCGCTGGCCGGCCATTTCGCCTTCGACACCTCCTATGAGAAGCCGGTGCAGTGACATGGAGCCGATCACCGTTGCTCCCTACATGTTCGCCGGGCTCGTGATCTTCCTGCTGATCGGCTATCCGGTCGCCTTCTCGCTCGCCGCGGTAGGCCTCGCCTTTGCGTTATTCGGGATCGAGACCAACCTGCTCGAGTTCGAGCTTCCTCAACACGATCCCGCTCCGGCTGTTCGGCATCATGTCGAACGATCTCCTGCTGGCGATCCCGTTCTTCACCCTGATGGGAGCGATCCTCGAGCGCTCGCGGCTTGCCGAGGACATGATCGAGGGCTTCGGCCAGCTGTTCGGGCCGGTGCGCGGCGGCCTTGCCTATGCCGTGGTGCTGGTCGGAGCCATCCTCGGGGCGATCACCGGCACGGTGGCGGCCTCGGTGATCGCCATGGCGCTGATCGCGCTGCCGGTGATGATGCGCTACGGCTACGACATGCGGCTCGCCACCGGCGTCATCGCCGCCTCCGGCACCATCACCCAGCTGATACCGCCGGCGCTGGTGCTGGTGGTGCTCGCCGACCAGCTCGGGCGGTCGGTCGGCGACATGTATCGCGGCGCGATCGGCCCCAGCATCGTGCAGGTGGCGCTGTTCTGCATCTATATCCTGATCGTAAGCCTGTGGCGGCCGGCGGCGGTGCCGGCGCTGCCGCCCGAGGCACGCACGCTCCGCGGCCTGGCCCTCGCCTGGAAGCTCGTGCGCGGCATGGTGCCGTCGCTCGCCCTCATCTTCGTGGTGCTCGGCACCATCCTGCTTGGCCTGGCGACGCCGACCGAATCGGGCGCCATGGGGGTGGCCGGGGCGCTGCTGCTCGCCATCGTCAATCGCCGCCTCAGCCTCGGCGCCTTCTGGCATGCGGTCGATGCGACCACCCGGATCTCCACCATGGTGGTGTTCATCCTCATCGGCTCGACGATATTCTCCTCCATCTTCCAGGGCTTCTACGGCGGCGTGTGGCTCGAAGGGCTGCTGCGGTCGCTGCCGGGCGGCCAGGTCGGCTTCCTCGTCTTCGTCAATATCTTCGTATTCATCCTCGCCTTCTTCCTCGATTTCTTCGAGATCGCCTTCATCATCATTCCGCTGCTGGCGCCGGTTGCGGAGAGGCTCGGCATCGACCTGATCTGGTTCGGCATCCTGATCGGGGCCAACATGCAGACCTCCTTCATGCATCCGCCATTCGGCTTCGCGCTGTTCTATTTGCGCGGCGTCGCGCCCGCGGAGGTGAAGACCAACGACATCTATCTCGGGGCGATCCCCTGGGTCGGGCTGCAGCTGGTCCTGGTGGTGGTGCTGATCTTCTTCCCGCAGATCGTGACCGCCTTTCTCGATCACGGCCCGATCATCGACCCGAATGCGATCCAAGAGCTCGACATCCCCACGCTCGAGGAGATCCCCGCACCGCAGCTGGCGCCGCAATAGCTTACCGAGAGCTCAGGCCTTGGGGCGGGTGCGGATCTGGAAATTGTCGAAGGAATATTCGCACACCTGGAACCAGAGATATTCGGTGTTCCGGTACGCCATGTAGATATCATGCATCTTCTTGAACTCGGCATTGTCCTTGCCGATCTCGGCATAGAGCTCGTTCGCGGCCTTGAGGCAGGCTTCCATGACGTCGGGCGGGAAGGGCCGCAGCCGCGTGCCACTGGCGACCAGGTTCTTGATCGCCGGCGGATTGAGCGCGTCATAGCGCGCCAGCATCTCGAGATTGGCAGCGGCGGCTGCCGAGGTCAGGAGCGCCTGATAGCTCTTGGGCAGCGCGTGCCATTTCTCGATATTGATGAAGAAATGGATGGTCGGCCCACCCTCCCACCAGCCGGGATAATAATAATAGGGCGCCACCTTGTTGAAGCCGAGCTTGGCATCGTCATAGGGGCCGACCCATTCGGTGGCATCGATGGTGCCCTTCTCGAGCGCCTGGTAGATTTCGCCACCGGCGATCTGCTGCGGCGATACGCCGAGCTTCGAGACCACCCGGCCGGCGAGCCCGGCGATGCGCATCTTGAGGCCGTTGAGATCGGCCACCGACTTGACCTCGCGGCGGAACCAGCCGCCCATCTGGGCGCCGGTATTGCCGCCAGGCAGGGAGTAGATCTTGTACTTTTCATAGAAGGCGTTGAGCAATTCCTGGCCGCCGCCGAAATAGAGCCAGGCATTCTGCTGGCGGGCATTCATGCCGAAGGGCACGGCGGTGCCAAAAGCAAAGGTCGGGTCCTTGCCGACATAGTAATAGGAGGAGGTCTGGCACATTTCGACCGAGCCATTGGTGACGGCGTCGGCAGCCTGGAGACCAGGCACGATCTCGTTGGGGGGAAAGACCTGGATGTGGAAATTGCCGTCGGTGGCCTCGGAAACGGTCCGCGAGAACGTTTCGGCGACGGCGAAGATGGTGTCGAGAGTCTTTGGGAAGGACGAGGTCAGGCGCCATTTCAGCACCGGCTGCGACTGGGCGATGGCGGGGGCGGCAAGCACGGCCGAGCCGATCGCCGACACACCTGCCGCGCGCACGAATTTCCTGCGGTTCATCCTGTCTCATCCTCTTTGTGGCGGCGTTAATAAAGCGGAAGGGTCCATGATTGACAAGCAGGCCAGGGTCGGGCTCTCGGCATGGAATCCCGGTTCCGGTCACGGTAAGATCGAGGCCATGTCGACATTGACCAGCGATTCGAAGCCCCTTGTCGGGCTCCCCGCCGATACGTTCGAGGACAAGGGCTTCGTGTTCCACTCGATCGGCGACAAATATCTGCGCGCCGTGGCCGAGGTGGCGGGTTCGATCCCGATCATGATCCCGGCGCTCGACGCCGAGTTCGATCTCGAGGCGTTGCTCGACCGGCTGGACGGGGTGATGATGACGGGAGCGGTGTCGAATGTGCATCCGCCGCATTACGGCGCGGTGGCGACGGAGCGGCACGAGCCGTACGACCATCGCCGCGACCGGCTGACCTTGAATCTCATCGCCCAGGTCATCGAGCGGGGCATGCCGCTGCTGTGCATTTGCCGCGGCTTCCAGGAGCTCAACGTGGTGCTCGGCGGGACGCTGGCGACCGAGCTCCAGGAGTTGCCGGGGCGCCTCGACCACCGCGCACCGAGATCGCCCGACATTGCCATGCTCTATGCTCCGGCGCATCCGATCGCGATCACCCCCGGGGGCCAGCTCGAACAGATCCTCGGCAAGCGCGAAACGCTGGTCAACACGCTCCACCGGCAGGGAATCGACGGCGTTGCGCCCGCGCTTGCGGTCGAGGCAACGGCCCCCGACGGGACGGTCGAAGCCGTCTCGGTCAAGGGAGCGCGCGGTTTCGCCATGGGCGTCCAGTGGCACCCCGAATACAAGGCCGCCGACAATCCCGATTCGGTCAAGCTCTTTACGGCTTTCGGCGCTGCCGCCCGCGCCTATGCCGCCCGGCCGCGCACCCTCAGGCGCGCCTCGTGACCGGATGATCACCGGGCGATGTGCGAAGCGACGTCCGCAAGGGTCTCGAGCTCGACGGCCGGCACCCCCGGAATGCAGTCGGCAGGCCTGCCGCTCCGGTTGATCCAGACAACCTGAAAGCCGAAGCTCGCCGCCGCCTTGGCATCCCAGCTGTTGGCGGAGACGAAGCAGATGTCCCGCGGGCTGGCGAGCTTCAGCATCTGCTGGGCATGGCGGTAGACGCGGCGCGACGGCTTGAAGATGCCGACCTCCTCCACCGACATCACCCGTTCGAAGAAGCTGGCGAAGCCGGCGGCTCGCACGGCCGCATCGAGCATGGCGGGACTGCCATTGGAGAGAATGGCAAGGCGCAGCCCGCGGCGCTGCAATTCGGCAAGGCTCGACGCGGCGTCCTGAAACGAGGGAAGGCTCAGATAAAGCTCCATCAACCGCCGATGGAGATCGCGATCATCGAGTCCGAACAGCTGCATGGTGTGATCGAGGGCATCGGCGGTGACCTGCCAGAAATCGGCATGGACGCCCATCAGGCTTCGCAGCCAGGTATATTTAAGCTGCTTATCACGCCACCCCGCAGAAAACGATTGGACCTTATCATCGCCAAGGGCCACCAAGGCTTGCAGCACCGGCGTGTGGACGTCGAACAAGGTTCCGTAAGCGTCGAAAACGCAGGCTTTGATGCCCTGAAGCGGTGCTGGCATGACCGGTTACACTTGGCTGCTCGCTCGGTCCGGCAGCATAGCGGATTCAGCCGAGCTTGCCGAGATTGGGAAAGGTCTCGAGCAGCCAATAGGAGAAGGTCTGCATGGCCCCGGTCATGAACATGATCCCGGTCACCACCAGGGTCGCGCCCATCACCATCTCGACCTTGGCAAGATGGCCGCGGATATGGCGAAAGGCGCCGATGAAGCCCTCGAGCCCATAGGCGGCGGCGATGAAGGGCAGGCCGAGCCCGGCCGAATAGAGGGCGAGCAATCCGGCGCCGCGGGCGACGCTCTCCTCCGCCGCCGCCACCGCCAGGATGGTCGCCAGCACCGGCCCGATGCACGGGGTCCATCCGAAGGCGAAGGCGGCACCGATCAGGAAGGCGCCGAAACTGCCGGCCGGCCGGGCCGCGTGGTGATAGCGAAGCTCGCTGTCGAACAGCGCGATGCGGTAGGCGCCGATGAAATGCAGGCCCATGGCGATGATGGCGAGCCCGGCAAGGCTCGCCAGCACGTTGAATTCATGGCCCGCCAAGGTAACGGTCCATGTCAGGGCCTGATGGACCAGGCTACCCAGGGCGCTCGCGGTGGCGCCAAGCGCAATGAACACGGCGGAGAAGCCGGTGACGAAGGCGAGCGCCGCCGACAGGACGCGCGGCCGCATCGCCGCCGGTGCCTTCTCCTCGGTCAGCTGCTCGAGCGTGGCGCCGGCCAAAAAGCACAGATAGGGCGGCACCAGCGGCAGCACGCAGGGCGACAGGAAGCTGACCACGCCGGCCGGAAAGGCAAGCAGAAAGAGCGGCAAATGGTCGGTCACGGGCTTTTCGGGCTCCTCGGCTGGGTAGTAGCCAGTAGGCAATGCAGCCAAGCCAGTCAATTGCCGCCACGGCTGCGGAAGGCGGGCAGCCGGGGTTGACTTGATACGTTATAACATAGCATACAGGGGGCATGGATGGGGGGATTTGATCGAGGGTTGCCATGCATCCATCTCCCTTGATGGCCGGGACGGTGCGGCGGCTGGCGCTGGTCAGCCTGCCGATCCTGCTGCTGTGGCTCGCCGTCGCATGGGCCATCCAATGAGCATCGCCCCCGGCATCCGCCTCGAGGACGTGACCGTCTCGTTCGATCGCGAACCCGCGGTGCACCATGTCGGCGGCACCTTCGTCTGCGGCAGCATGACTGCCATTGTCGGGCCTAATGGTGCCGGCAAGAGCACGCTGCTCAAGGCCATTGTCGGGATCGTTCAGCCCGACCAGGGCCGGGTCGCCCTCGAAGGCCTGTCGCGCCAGACGCTCGGCTATCTGCCCCAGCTCGCCGAGGTCGACAGGACCTTCCCGATCACCGTGCGCGATGCCGTCGGGCTCGGATTGTGGCACCGGATCGGCCTTTTCGGAGAGATGGACCGCGGCGATCGCGAACGCGTCGGGGCAGCGCTCGCAACGGTCGGGATCGAGACCATGGCGGAGCGGCCGATCGGCGCCTTGTCGGTCGGGCAGTTCCAGCGGCTGCTGTTCGCCCGGTTGATCGTTCAGGACCCGCAGGTCCTGCTGCTCGACGAGCCTTTCGCAGCCCTTGACGAGCGCACCACAAGCGACCTTCTCGGCCTGGTCCTCGACTGGCACCGGCAAGGCCGCACGGTGGTCGCGGTGCTGCACGAGCTCGACCAGGTCGAGGCGCATTTCCCCTCCTGCCTGCTGCTGTTGCGCGAGCCGATCGCCTGGGGTCCGACGGAGACGGTGCTGACGCCTGCCAATCTGCGCCGCGCCCGTGGCCTCGCCCATGACCGGCATGGCGCGACCCCGGTGGAGCGGCCGGCCCTGGCGGCAGAATTCTCATGACCCATCTGCAGGCGCTGCTGATCGATCCATGGCTCGCCTACGGCTTCATGCGGCGGGCGCTGGTTGCCTGTTTCGCGCTGTCGCTCGGCTGCGGCTCGATCGGCATCTTCCTCGTCCTGCGCCGCATGAGCCTGATGGGCGATGCGATGTCGCATGCCATCCTGCCCGGTGCCGCCCTCGGCTTTCTCGCCGCCGGCTTCTCGCTGTGGTCGATGAGCCTCGGCGGCCTCGCCGTCGGCCTCACGGTGGCGATTCTCGCCGGCGTCGTGTCGCGGATCACCACGCTCAAGGAGGATGCGACGCTCGCCGGGTTCTACCTGATGTCGCTCGCGGTCGGGGTGCTGATCGTCTCCAAATACGGTTCCAATATCGACCTCCTGCATGTGCTGTTCGGCACCATCCTGGCGGTCGACACGGCAAGCCTCGTGCTCGTCGGCATCATTGCCAGCGTGACGCTGCTGACCCTCGCAGTGATCTACCGGCCGCTCATCTGCGAATGCTTCGATCCGGGATTCCTGCGGACCATGGGGGGTGGTGGCTCGCTGTTCCACATCATCTTCCTGATCCTGGTGGTGCTGAACCTGGTGGCCGGATTCCAGGCGCTGGGCACGCTCATGGCGGTCGGGCTGATGATGCTGCCGGCGGCGGCGGCGCGCCTCTGGGCCTACGAGGTATGGTCGCTGTCGATCGTTGCAACCGCAATCGCCTTTCTGTCGAGCATGGCGGGGCTGCTCGTTTCCTATCACTTCAACCTGCCCTCGGGCCCCTCCATCATTCTGGTGGCGGGCCTCGCCTATCTCGGCTCGATCGTGTTCGGCCGCAATGGCGGCCTGATGAAGCGCTATTTCCCGCAACCGCATTACCACCATCGCAGCGGTTGAGGACACGCAACCGAAGGGCGCTTTCTCCACGTTTTGGGCACAATCCGTGCGCATGGTCCCCGCCGCATTCGAACCGGATTTGACGGGTCAGAATGATCGGGCGGTTGTTGTTTGCCTCGACCATTGCCATGCTTGCCGCAGTGCCCCAGGCGCGGGCGCACCCGCATGTGTTCATCGAGACGACGTCCGACGTGGTCTTCAATGACGCCGGGCTGATCAATGCCATCAATGTCGAATGGGTGTTCGATCCGGATTATTCGTCGATGGCGACCGAGGGGCTCGACGTCAACAAGGATGGCATGCTGACCACCGACGAGCTTGAGCCGCTGGCCAAGGAAAACATCGATAATCTCAAGGAATGGAGCTATTTCGTCTATGGCCGCCTCAACGGCGAAAAGATGAAATGGGCCGATGTCACCGACTACGGTCAGCTCATGGGAGATGACGGCCGGCTGCGCATGCATTTCGTCGTGCCGTTCGTCAAGCCGGTAGACCCGCGCAGCGCGGAATTCATTTACCGAATTTATGATCCGACCTTCTACATAGCGATCGATTTCGTCGGCAAGGAGCCGGTGGAAGCCCTTGGCAACAAGCCGCAATCCTGCCGAATCGAGGTTCGCGATCCGCCCGACCCGAATCAGACCGAGGACACCAAGGCGATGCTCGCCACCAAGGGGAAGGACTGGACGCCGGACCAGGAGGACGATTTCGGGATCATGTTCGCCCATCCGGTGGCGGTGGTTTGCAACAAGGGAGCGGCAGGATGACGCGGCCTGTTTGGTGCTGTCGGGTTGCCGCGCTGCTGCTGGCGCTGGTGCTGCTGTTGATCCTGCCCACCACGCCGTCACGGGCCGAACCGCCGGCGCCGACACCGGCACAGCCGGGGGTGGCGGCCACGACCACGAAGCCCAGGATCGATCCGAGCAAGCTCCTGATCGGGCCGCGCAACGAGGCGACGGCGCCGTCGGCCCTGACCGATCCGGCGGGTTGGATCCTTTTCAAGCAGCAGCAATATTACCGCGCCATGTCGCTGGCCATTCGCGACATCAAGCGAACCACGCCGTGGCTTGCCTCCTTCACCCTGATCGGGCTGAGCTTCGGCTATGGCGTGTTCCATGCGGCGGGTCCCGGCCATGGCAAGGCGGTGGTCTCGGCATGGCTGGTCGGCAATGGCGAGCGGCTGCGGCGCGGCGTCGCCATCGCCTTCCTCTCGGCCCTGATCCAGGCGGTCACGGCGGTGGCGCTGGTCAGCGTGCTGGTTTGGATGCTCGGCGCGGCGTCGGGCGTGACCCGGCAGGTGGCGCGCTATCTCGAGGCCACGAGCTACCTCCTCATCGCCGGAATGGGTTTCTGGCTGCTGTGGCAGGCGCTTGCCAGCCGCCTGCAGGCGCGCTCGCTTCAGCCGGCGCTGGCGCCGGCCGGCCACGGCCATCATCATCATGGTCACCACCACCATCACGATCATCGCCATCATCACGGACATGCCCACTGCGATCATGATCATGGCGCGGATGATCATGATTGCGGCCACAATCATTTGCCCTCGGCGGTTTCGCTCGATGGCGACTGGTCGCTGCGCCGGGCGCTGTCCATCGCACTGGCGGTCGGCATCCGGCCGTGCACCGGGGCGCTGCTGGTGCTGCTGTTCTCCTCCGCCGCCGGGCTTTACTGGGCCGGCGTGGTGTCGACCTTCGTGATGGCGCTGGGCACCGCGCTGACGGTATCGGCGATCGCCGCCATCGCGGTCGGCTCGCGCCGGCTCGCGCTGCGGCTGGCGAAGAGCGACACGGCATGGCTTGGCACCATCGCCCTGACGCTCAAGGCCGGCGCCGGGGTCCTGCTGGTGCTGGTCGGCCTCACCTTGTTCTGGGGAACGCTGCATGGCGGAATGTCGGTCGGCTGATGCCGTTGCGCCTCGTCAAGCTCGTCGCCCTGCTGCTGCTGACGGCGCTTGTCGTCGCGGGTGAGGCCTCTGCCCAGGTCACGCTTGGCGATGATGCGCCGTTGCGATTCGGCCGCTTCGAGGCCGACGGGCAAATCCGTTACGGCGTGCTGTCGGCGGGCGGGGTGCATGAGATCGATCGCAGCTTCCTCGATCCCGCCGCCCAGGTGACCGGCCGCGTCTTTCCGCTCGAGGGGCTGAAGCTGCTGCCGCCGGTGATACCGGGCAAGATCATCGGGATTGCCCTCAACTATCCTGACAATCCGCCGCTGCCCGGCAATGCCGGCCCGGGTCCGGGCTATTTCGCCAAGCTGCCGAGCGCGCTGGTCGGCGACCACGACGAGATCGTGCCGCCGGCCGATTCGACCAATCTCAATTATGAAGGCGAGATGGTGGTGGTGATCGGCAAGCAGGCGCGCCGGGTGAGCCCGAAGGAGGCGCTCGATCACGTCTTCGGGGTGACGGCGGGCAATGATGTCACCGAGCGGGGCTATCCCTTTTCGCCGCTGCAGATCCTCAGGGCCAAGGGCAGCGACACATTCGCGCCGCTCGGTCCCTGGATCGTGCCGGGCCTGCTCTATGACGATCTCCGGCTGACGACGCGGCTCAATGGCAAGGTGGTGCAGAGCACCCGCACGTCGCGGATGATCAACAAGGTGGCGGCGATCGTCGCGGAGCTGTCGCAGCAGTTCACGCTCGAGCCGGGGGACCTGATCTTCACCGGGACGCCCGGCAAGACGCGGGCGCTGCAAACGGGCGACGAGATCGAGGTCGAGCTCGACGGCGTCGGCGTGCTGCACAACCGGGTCGCCAAGCCGCAGTAAGTGTTAGCGGTCGGAAACTTGACGGCGGCTTGCGCATTGCGCTAGAACAAAATGGCAACATTTAAGGATCTCATCATGGCGAGCACACCGGCGCAGCTCCCTGCGGCGGAACCGGCATCCATCACGCTGGAATACCGGCAAGCCACGGACATTGCTGATAATTCCTGCGCAAGACAGGCGCTGGTCGAGACTTTGCGGCAACGGATCTGGCGGCTGGAGGGGGATCTGCCCGGGCTCGTTGCGGAAACGGCCGGAACGGCGCCGGCCACGCCATGGCGGCTCGGGCTCTCGCTTATCGATGCCCGGCTCCCGGCCGACGGTCTCGCTGCCGATGGGCTGCATGAGATCGCCCCCCGGCAGGCCGGGGATGTGGCGGCGGCGATGGGCTTTGCGGCGGCGCTCGGCAGGCGCCGGCTGCTGGCGCTTGGCGAGGACGGCCGTCCCCTGCTGTGGTGCCGCCTCGCCCGCATGGGAATGGAAGCGGGCGGGCTCCACGGCCCGGGCCTCGATGCCATCGGGATGCCGGCAGCCCGGATCCTGACGGTGGCGCTGCGCACGCAGCAGGCGGTGCTGTGGACGGCGGATGAGGCTCTCAAATCAGGGTCGTTGAGCGGCGTCATCCTCGATCTCGATCCGGCTCGCTGCAGCGTGGCCGCGGCCCGCCGCCTCGCTTTGGCGGCCCAGGCCGGGAAGACCCCGGCCATCATCGTCATGGCGAAAGCCTCAGGCCTGCCGAGCGCGGCGCGCAGCCGCTGGTCGGTGGCAAGCCTCCCATCGCTGCCGCCGCCATTCGACCCGCGCGCCCCGGGAAAACCGGCCTGGCGCCTCGCGCTGCTGCGCTGTCGCCGGGGAAAACCGGGGGAGTTTTCAGTGGAATGGGATCATGCGACGCATTGTTTCTCTGTGGTTGCCGCTGTTTCCGGTGGAGCAGCTGATGCGGGCGCTGCGGCAGGCCGGGGAGCCGTTGCCGCCGCCGGAAGCGCCCTTCGTCCTGGTCACCGCCGGGGCTAAAGGCATGCGCCTTGCCGCCATCAACCGGGTGGCCCGGGGGCTGGGGCTGGCACCGGGCGACCGGCTGGCCGATGCCCGGGCGCGGGTGCCGGATCTCCTGTCGGAGATCCACGAGCCGAAAAAGGACGAGGCGGCGCTGCTGGCGCTTGCCCGCTGGGCGGAGCGGTGGAGCCCCTCCATCATGCTCGACAAGCCGGACGGCATCACGCTCGATGCCACCGGTATTCCGCATCTCTTCGGCGGCGAGGCGCGCTTTCTCGCCATTATCCGGGAACGGTTGACGGCACTCGGGCTGACCGTGCGGCTGGCGCTCGCCGGCAATCCGCCGGCAGCCCGTGGCCTCAGCCGTTTCGCCAGCCGTGATGGCGCACCGGTCATTGTTCCGGAAGACGGCGAGCGCACGGCGCTGGCCAAGCTGCCGGTGGCCGCCCTCGGCCTTCTGCCGGAAACCGTCAGCACCCTGAAGCGGCTCGGCTTGAAGCGGATCCTCGATCTTTACCCGCTGCCCCGTGCAGCGCTCGCCCGGCGCTTCCGCAACAGCACGCTGCCGGGCGAGGTGCTCGACAAGCTCGATGCCGCGCTCGGCCTGACCAAGACCCCGCTGGTGCCGCTCAATCCGCCGCCGCGCTTCGCCGTGCGGCAATCGCTCGACGAGCCGGCCATCACCGCCGATGCCATCGCCTTCCTGCTCCGCCGGATGACCCAGCTTCTGAGCGAAGCGCTCGCCCGCGAGGGGTGCGGCAGCACGCGCCTGGTGCTCAAGCTCTACCGGGTCGACGGCTCGCGTGTCGCCGTCCAGGCCGGGCTCGCCGCCCCCTCGGTCGACGGCAGGCACATGGCGAGCCTGCTTGCGCCCAAGCTCGACGGGCTCGATCTCGGCTTCGGCATCGAGGCGGCAACGCTCGAGGCGAGCGAGACCGCCACTGTCGAGCCGCTGCAGACGAGCCTCGCCGGATCGGCTGCCGGCCCGCTTCGCGACGGCACGGCGCTTGCAGCGCTGGCCGACCGGATCGCCAACCGGGACGATGGCGGCAGGCTGTCCGCCTTCCTCCCCGTGGCGAGCCACATCCCGGAGCGGGCGGAGCGGCCGGCCTCGCCCTTCGCCAGGAACCACGGCCCTCCCGCAGCGGCGCCGCCGGACCTTCCCCGGCCGCTCCTGCTGCTCGCCCCGCCCGAGCCGGTCAAGGTCATTGCCGCGGTGCCCGATGGACCGCCCATGCATTTTACCTGGCGCCGCGCCGCCCACCGGGTGACACGGGCGGACGGCCCGGAACGGATCGAGGCTGAATGGTGGCGGGCGCTGCCGAAGACCGGCCCGGCTCGCGACTACTACCTGGTCGAGGACGAGATGGGCCGCCGCTACTGGCTCTATCGGCAGGGCCTCTACCAGGAAGCCGACGCGCCGCCAGCCTGGTTCATCCATGGGCTTTTTCCGTAAGGCCAGGGCAAATGACCGGTTTCGCCGAGCTCCAGGCGTTCACCAACTTCACCTTTCTCGAAGGCGGCTCGCATCCCGAAGAGCTGGTGGGCCAGGCCAGGCATCTCGGCCTGGCGGCGCTCGCCGTCACCGACCGCAACACCATGGCGGGACTGGTCCGCGCCCATGCCAGCGCCAAGGCGAATGGGGTGAAATTCATTCCCGGCGTCAGGCTCGACCTCGTGGACGGGGAGACGCCGCCGCATGCCGCCTTTGCCAGCCTCCTCGCCTGGCCCGGGGACCGGGCCGCCTATGGCCGGCTGACGCGGCTCGTATCGCGCGGGCAGCGCCGCACCGAGAAGGGCAAATGCATCCTCACCCTCGATGATGTGGCGGAATTCCAGGCGGGCTCGCTGTTCGCCATCGTGCCGCCGCGCGGCATGCCGAAACCGCCCTTCCTTGCCGCCATGCGCGCCATCAGGGGCAAGATCGAGCAGCCGACCTACCTCGTGGCGGCGCTGCTGCGCCAGGCCGGGGAGCGGGCGCGGCTTGCTGCTCTTGCCGAGACGGCACGCACGCACCGCACCCCGCTCATCGCCACCAATGACGTGCTCTATCACCATCCCGACCGGCGCATGCTGCAGGATGTCCTGACCTGCATCCGCGAGAAATGCACCATCGCCGAAGCCGGCTTCCGGCTCGCCGTCAACAGCGAGCGGCACCTGAAGCCCGCCGAGGAGATGCTGCGGCTGTTTCGCGGCCACGAGAATGCGGTTGACCGCACCGTCGAGATCGCCGAGGCCCTGACCTTCTCGCTCGCCGAGCTCCATTACGAATATCCCGACGAGCCGGTGCCGGCCCACCTCACGCCGCAGGTGCATCTCACGCAGCTGACCTGGGCGGGGGCGGCGGAGCGCTATCCGGACGGCATCCCGGCAAAGGTCGGGGCGATGCTCGAAAAGGAGCTGGCGCTGATCGAGAAGCTCGACTATGCGCGCTATTTCCTCACCGTCCATGACATCGTCCGCTTCGCCCGCTCGCGGCAACAGCCGATCCTGTGCCAGGGGCGCGGCTCGGCCGCCAATTCGGCGGTCTGCTACTGCCTCGGCGTCACCGCCGTCGATCCCACCGAGATCGATCTCCTGTTCGAGCGCTTCCTGTCGGAGGAGCGCCGCGAGCCGCCCGACATCGACATCGATTTCGAGCATGAGCGGCGCGAGGAGGTGATCCAATATCTCTATGACCGTTACGGCCGCGAGCGGGCCGGCCTGGCGGCAACCGTCATCACCTATCGCGGCCGCAGCGCGGTGCGCGAGGTCGGCAAGGCCATGGGGCTGTCGGAGGATGTCACGGCGGCGCTCGCCGGCACCCTGTGGGGCGGCCCGTCGCAGGAGCTGACCGATCGGCGGCTGCAGGAAAAAGGGCTCGACGCGAGCGATCCGCTGCTGTCGCAGGTCATTGCCCTTGCCGAGGAGATCATCGGCTTTCCCCGGCATTTGTCGCAGCATGTCGGCGGCTTCGTGCTGACGCGGCGGCGGCTCGACGAGACGGTGCCGATCGGCAATGCGGCGATGGCGGACCGCACCGTCATCGAATGGGACAAGGACGACATCGACGAGCTCGGCATCCTCAAGGTCGATGTGCTTGGCCTCGGCATGCTGACCTGCATCCGCAAATGCTTCGAGCTGATCGCCGCCTGGCATGGGGTGGACTACACGCTGGCGACGGTGCCGCGCGAGGAGCCCGAAGTCTACGAGATGCTGTGCCGCGCCGATTCGATCGGCGTCTTCCAGGTCGAGAGCCGGGCCCAGATGAACATGCTGCCGCGGCTTAGGCCGAAGACGTTCTACGATCTGGTGATCGAGGTGGCGATCGTCCGCCCCGGCCCGATCCAGGGTGACATGGTCCATCCCTATCTGCGGCGCCGCCAGGGCCTGGAGCGCGAGGAATATCCTGCCCCCGACCCGGCTTTCGGCGATGCGGACGAGCTCTATGCGGTGCTCGGCAAGACCAAGGGCGTGCCGCTGTTCCAGGAGCAGGCGATGAAGCTTGCCATGGTGGCGGCGGATTTCACGCCCGGCGAGCTCAACGAGCTGCGCAAGGCGATGGCGACGTTCAAGCGGCGCGGCACCATCGGGCGGCTCGAGCAGAAGATGATCGCCCGCATGGTCGAGCGCGGCTATGACCGCAGCTTCGCCGAGCGCTGCTTCAATCAGATCAAGGGATTCGGCGAATATGGCTTCCCGGAAAGCCATGCTGCGAGCTTTGCCCATCTCGTCTATGTCTCGGCCTGGATCAAATGCCGCTATCCGGCGGCTTTCGCGGCCGGCCTGCTCAATTCGCAGCCGATGGGATTCTACGCCCCGGCCCAGATCGTGCGCGATGCCCGCGAGCATGGGGTTGACGTCAGCCCTCCCGATGTCAATCGCAGCGACTATGATGCGACCCTCACCGGCGCAGGGTCCGCGCCCGTGCTGCAGCTCGGCCTCGGCTCGGTGGATGGGCTGAAGGAGGCGGATGCGCGGCTGGCCGCCACCCGGCGCGGCGGCAAGCCCTATGGCTCGCTGACCGAGCTCAGGCAGCGCACCGGCATCGCCGTCCATTCGATCGAGACGCTGGCGGCGGCCGATGCCTTCCGCTCGCTCGGCATCGACCGGCGCCAGGCGCTGTGGCAGGCGAAGGCGCTGGCGCGGGCCCGGCCGTTGCCGCTGTTTGCGGCGCAGGGGCTCGAGGACCAAGGTCATGACGAGCCGGTGCGGCTCCCCGACATGCCGCTGTCGGAGCATGTGGTCAATGACTACCAGACCCTCAAGCTATCGCTCAAAGGCCACCCGATGGAATTTCTGCGGCAGGACTGCCGCGGCCGCGGCGTCACCGACATGGCGGCGCTCGCGGGCGTGCGGAACAATGCCCTGGTGGTGGTGGCGGGGGTGGTGCTGGTCAGGCAGCGACCGGGCTCGGCGCAGGGCGTCGTCTTCATGACGCTCGAGGACGAGTTTTCGATCGCCAACATCGTGGTGTGGCCGAAGACGCTCGAGACCTACCGCTCGGCGGTGATGGGGGCGCGGCTGATGCTGGTCAAGGGCCGGGTGCAGCGGCAGGACGACATCATCCATGTCATCGCGCACCGGATCGAGGATCTGACCCATTGGCTCGCCAGGCTCGCGCCCGACGATCTTCTGGTCAATCCGCTGGCGCGGGCCGACGAGGTGGCGCGCGGCGCACCCGGCGGCTCGCACCCGCCGCCGGCTCGCCACCCGCGGCAGAACCGCATCATCCCGAAATCACGCGACTTCCAGTAGGGCCGCCTAGGCAACTCGGCATTGGCAGTGGTCGGCTCCCATCACGATGGAAGCTGGAAATACCGGTCCGCCAGCAACACCACCACCAAGCCGGCGGCGAGCGCCAGATAGGGCAGCATGCCGGCCTTGCGCTCGCCCAGATCGCTGCCCTTGAGCCCGAGCTCCGCCAGCGCGTTGGGCGGAAAGCGGCCGCCATCCTGGATATAGTGGCGCAGCACGAACACCGGCACGATCAGCGCCGCAAAGGCGAAGCCGACCCACAGCGCATTGGCATAGCCCCAGACCTTGGCGCCGGCTCCGAGGAACAGCAGATTGACGAAAGCGAGCACCGTGTTGAGGCCGATCAGCCAGTTGGGCGCCCTCCACGGCCTCGGCACATGCCCGGAATCGACGCGGTGAATCCATCCCGCATTCAGGTTCAGGAAGTTGAAAATCATATAGCCGACATTGGACACCGCGAGCACGAAGAAGTAGCCCGAGACGTCGGAGGCTATGGCAAGCAGGAAGACGTTGAACCCGAGATCGGTCCACATGGCGCGGGTCGGCGCACCATGCTCGTTGACGTGGTGCAGATAGCGCGGCAGCCAGCCGTCGACCGAACCCTGATAGAGGGTGCGCGACGAGCCGGCCATCGCGGTCATGATGGTGAGAATGAGGGCGAGCACCATCAGCCCCACCAGCAGGGCATGGATGAAGTTGCCGCCGCCCACCATGCCGGCAATCGCATCGGCGATACCGGATCCATCGACCACCGCGGGTGCGAGCATCCCCTCGACGCCGAGGACGCCTTGGAAGGTGAAGGGGACAAGCGTGAAGAGAATGAGGCAGAGGAGGCCGGAATAGAAGATGGCCTTGAAGGTATCGCTCTGCGGATCCTTGAATTCGCGCGTGTAGCAGACCGCGGTCTCGAACGCGTAGGTCGACCACGCCGCGATGAAGAGGCCGCCGAGGAACAGCGTCCAGCCGCCATTGTTCCAGGCCCCCGGCTCGGCCGAATAGGCGGCCTTTGGCGGCACCAGATTGGTGAAATTGGACCAGTCGACATGGCCGAGAAGGATCGGCGCGACACCGACCACCAGCAGGGTCACGATCACGATCGAGCCGACCACCTTCTGGAAGTTGGCGGTGCTGAGGATGCCGCGGTGCTGGATGGCGAAGATGATCAGCATCAGCACGACGCCGATGATGAAGGTGGCGTTGAGATGGGCGGTGGCGAGGCCGGGGATGTTGAAGGAAGCGGCCTCCCAGCCCCGGATCGCCGGGGTGAGTGCCGCCACGGCATCGGCCGACAGCAGGGTCTGGACGGCATCGCTCGCCGTCTTGCCCGCATTGGCGGCGAGCCACTCGACAACCCGCGGTGAATCCGCAGCGATCGTCGAGGCATGGGCGGTGATCCAGTCCTTGACCGCCGGCGAATCCACCGCCGGGATGGGGGCATAGGCGTTGAGCAGGTAGCTCGCGGCAATGGCGCAGCCGAGGGACAGGACCGGCGACCAGGCAAACCAGTAGCACCACACCGAAAGCGGCCCGACCAGCTTGGAATAGCGCAGCCAGGCGGTCGCGCCATAGATCGGAGCGCCGCCGGATTTCTCGGCGAACAACCCGGCAATTTCCGCATAGGTGAAGGACTGGATGAAGCCCATGACCATCGAGATGATCCACACCAGGAAGGCCAGCTTCCCGGTGGTGCCTGCGATGCCCCCGATCGAGAACAGGACGAGAGCCGGAACGCCGCTCGCCACCCAGAACGCACCCCGCCAGTCGATGGCGCGCCGCAATTCCTGGCGGCCAACCGCAATTGCTTCGGTCGACATGATGGTCTCCTCTCGCCTCGCCCGGCTCGGAGCTTCCATCAATGTCGTTGCGCAGGCAATAGCCTGGGTGGGTTAATTCCTTGGCCGAAGGCGGTCCCCGAACAGCTCGCCAGCAGCTAGCGGTCGGCTGCCGCGGGGACCAGCTCGACCGGCCCCCTCGCCGGCATCCAGCGGGCAAACAGAAGCTCGAGATAGTTGCGATATTGCCTGAGCTGGCGCGGCAGCAGGGTGGAATCGCGGTGGGAGCGGCCAAGGATCATGGCCCCCTCGATGGTCGCCAGCAGCTGATCGGCGAGCTCGTCGGGGCTGGCCTGGCGCTGCGGCTCGCAATTGCGGATCGCCGCCTCGAATTTCGGCCGCAGCAGCTCGCGCCAGGCAAGGAGGCCCTTGGCGATGATGTCGAGCGTGCGCGCATCGAACAACTGCGCCTCGTAGAGGTAGCAGGCGAAGAGACAGGCCGGGATCTCGCTCCCGAGGGATGCAATGTCCTCCTCGATGAGCCCGACCAGCAGCAGGAGCTGCATCAGGGGATCGCTGGCAAGCCGCTCGGCACGTTCGATGTTGCGCTCGAGCTGGGCCCGGTCGCGACGGGCGAACCGCTCGACCAGGGCATGGCCAAGCTCGGCCTTGGTCCGGAAATGGTGGAAGAACGCCCCCTTGGTCACGCCGGCGGCGGCAATCACCTCATCGACCGAGCTGGCCGCAAAGCCGCGACCGAACACCAATCGCTCGGCGGCGTCCAGAATGGCGCGTTTGGTCTGTGTTCCGTCCTTTCCCAACCGTCTCTCCTCGTCACTTCCGGCTATGAACAGACTATCTGGTCCGTTCTCGAGCAACGCATTCCACAATACGGAAACGGGCCGAGCGCGCAAATGGGAAAGAGGAAATAGAAATGCAATATGTGCGTATTGTCACAGGATTTTTCGTTCATCGGCGGTTCACCCGCCGGCCCCTAACAAACATGCGCCAATGGCTGAGCCCTTTTGCCCGTCATTCTCGTTCCCACTCATAAAACAAACCAACCAGTCTGTTTAATCACGGAGAGAGCACCATGAACGCGAACCCCGGCACCCTGCATTTCGACGCCGATCGTGCGGCCCGCTTCGAGGCCCGCTTCGTGGATGCCCTCAATGGCGGGGCGCTCTGCCTGATGACCTCGATCGGCCACCGAACCGGCCTTTTTGATGCCATGGCAGGCCTGCCGCCGGCGACGATCGCCGACATCGCCAGGGCGGCGTCGCTCAATGCGCGCTACGTCCGCGAGTGGCTCGGCGCCATGGTCGCATCGGGAGTTGTGGAGCTCGACCCGGAGCAGGGCCTGTACCGGCTGCCCGTCGAGCATGCGGGCACGCTCACCCGTCAGTCGCCGACCCAGAAATCTCGGGGTCTTCGCGCAATATATCGCCCTTCTCGGCTCGGTCGAGGACGACATCGTCGAATGCTTCCGCACCGGCGGCGGCGTCCCCTATTCCCGCTTCACCCGCTTCCACGAGGTGATGGCCGAGGATTCGGGGCAGTCGGTCCTGCCGGCGCTGCGCGACCACATCCTGCCGCTGGTGCCGGGATTGGTCGAGCGGCTCGAGGCCGGGATCGACGTTCTCGATGTTGGCTGCGGCCGCGGCAAGGCCCTGATCATGATGGCCCAGCTGTTCCGCAAGAGCCGCTTCATCGGCTTCGACCTGTCGCCCGAGGCCATCAATTGGGGGCGCGAGACGGCGGAGCGACTGGGGGTCATGAATCTCGGCTTCGAGGTGCGCGACCTGTCGGACTTCCATATGACGGCGCCGCGCAACGGCTTCGATCTCGTCACGACCTTCGATGCGATCCACGACCAGGCAAAGCCCCTGAACGTGCTCAAGGGGATCCGCCGGGCCATCAAGCCCGACGGCTTCTACCTGGCACAGGACATCAAGGGCTCCTGCCACCACCATTTGAACGTCGATCATCCGATCGGCACGCTGCTCTACACGGTCTCCTGCATGCACTGCATGACCGTCTCGCTGGCGCAAGGCGGCGATGGTCTCGGCGCGATGTGGGGCCGCGAGACGGCCGAGCGCTTCTTCGCGGAAGCCGGATTTTCGTCCGTCGTGGTTCACGAGCTCAGCCACGACATCCAGAACAACTACTATGTCTGTCGGCCGTGAGGGTCGTGGACATGCATTTAAGGACAGAGATCATGTATGGCATCCCAATATTGGCCATCGTGGTCTCGAGAATGGGAGTGCTGGTCAACCCTGTCATCGTTCGCTTTCGCAGGCGGCGGCAGAGGCGACGGAGCGCTGTCAGTCATCTCGATGACCACCTGCTGCGCGACATCGGCCTGAGGAGGAGCGACGTCATCGCCCGACGCATCCTGGATGAGTGAGCGGGGTCAGCCGATCCCCGCCTCCGCCAGCGCCGCGGCGATATAGATATCCCGGAGATGCCGGGCCACCGGGCCCGGTTTTCCGGTTCCGATGGGCTTGCCGTCGATGGCGACGACGGGCAGGACGAAATTCGACGCCGAGGTGAGCATGGCCTCATCGGCGCCGAGCGCTTCGGCGAGCGTGAACGGGCGCTCCGCAATGGCGACGCCGTGGCGCCGCCCGAGCTCGATCAGCACCCGCCGCCGGATGCCGGGAAGGATGGCCCGCGACAACGGGCGGGTCACGACCACCCCGTCCTTGACGATATAGGCTGTCGAGGAGGTGCCTTCGGTGATCATGCCGTCCTCGACCATCCAGCCTTCGAAAGCGCCTGCTTCGGCGGCCTGCTGCTTCGCCAGCACCTGGCCGAGGAGGGCGATCGCCTTGATGTCCCGCCGTTTCCAGCGGATGTCTTCGACCGTGACCACGCGGACACCGGTCTCGGCCAGCGGATTGGCGATGATCGCCTTGGCCTGGGTGAAGGCGATGACCGCGGGCTTGACGCCCCTGGGGAAGGCGAAGTCGCGGTCGGCGACGCCGCGCGTCACCTGGGAATAGATCATGCCCTCGGCCAGATGGTTGCGGCGGATCAGCTCGTCGTGAAAAGCGATGTAGTCTTCCGGCGTGCACGGCCAGGCGATCTGCAGCTCGCCCAGCGAGCGCCCGAGACGGGCGATGAAGGGCGCCCGGTCGATCAGCCGGCCGCCGCAGACAGGCACCACCTCATAAGCGCCATCGCCGAAAAGATAGCCGCGATCGAAGATCGAAACCTGGGCGTCGCTTTCGTCGACGAAAGCCCCGTTAACGTAAACAATCCGTCCCATGTTCGAGCCTTCCGCAGGTGACGCCCGGCTGAGATCCAAACCAGAAAACCGGCGCTTCGTCCACCGGCCGTCAACAGGAGCTTTCCCTTGCCCGTGGCAGCCGTGCTAGAGCCCAGGGCCTGAACGCAACCGCGAGGCCGCCACATGTCGATCATCGTCCCGAACCGCGCCTTGGAGGCCGAGGCCTTCCTGTCGAAGTTCCCGGACATCCGCTCCTTCCATCTGATGTGGACGGATCTCGGCGGCGTGCAGCGCGGCAAGCTGCTCAGGCGGGACGACCTGGCGGCGGCATGGAAGGACGGCCGGTATCTGCCGATTTCGGCAATGGTTCTCGACGTCACCGGCCAGGACGTCCCGGAAACCGGGCTCGTATTCGACGAGGGCGACCGCGATCTCCTGCTGTGGCCGGTGCCGGGGTCGCTGGTGACCATGCCCTGGTCGGCCGAACCCTCGGCGCAATATATCGCAACCATGCACGACCTTGACGGGACGCCGGCGGTGCCCGATCCGCGCAATCTGCTGAGCCGGATGGATGCGCGGCTGCGCGAGCAGGGCATGGTGCCGGTCGGGGCGGTCGAGCTCGAATTCTTCCTGATGGACCGCGATGCCGCCCTGAGCGGTCACCCGCAGGCTCCCAAGGGGCTGACCGTGCCCGCGCGGCCGCTGCATTACCAAGCCTACAATCTCCAGGATCTCGATGATTTTGCACCATTTTTCACCGATCTCTACGCCTTTGCGGAGATCCAGGGCCTGCCTGCCAGGGCGCTGATCTCGGAATATGCGCCGGGTCAGATGGAGGTGGTGCTCAAGCACCGCGGCGAGATCCTCAAGGCGGCGGACGAAGCGATCATGCTCAAGCGCCTGATCAAGGCGGTGGCCGAGCGCCATGGCATGATCGCGAGCTTCATGGCCAAGCCCTATTCGGAATGGACGGGCTGCGGCATGCATGTCCATGTGTCGCTTGCCGACGAGGCCGGCGAAAACCTGTTCGCCTGCCCGGATCCGCAAAGCCACCCGCTGCTGCGCTGGGCGCTGGGCGGCCTCAAGGCGACGATGGCGGAATCGATGCTGATCTTCGCTCCGAACGCCAATTCCTACCGGCGGTTCCGGCGCAATTCCTATGCGCCGGTGGCGGCCAATTGGGGCATCGACAACCGCACCGTGTCGCTCCGAATCCCGGCCGGGGCGGCGCCGACCCGCCATATCGAGCACCGCCCGGCGGGCGCCGACGCCAATCCCTATCTGGTGCTGGCCGCCGTGCTCGCCGGAATCCATCACGGCATCACCCAGAAGCTCGATCCCGGCCAGCCGGTCACCGGCAATGGCTATGAGCGGCGAGCCCGCGACATGCCGGGCAACTGGTATGACGCGATCGATGCGTTCTGGCGCGCCTCGGTGCTCAAGGAGTATTTCGGCAAGGACTTCGTCGAGATCTTCTGCGACCATCAAGGAGGTCGAGGCCGATCGGTTCGGCGCCGAGCCGACGGAGCGGGATTTCGAGTGGTATCTGCGAACGGTCTAGAAAAAAGGGATCAGACATGGCCGCGATCATCGGCTTCGCCCATTCCCGCTTCGGCAAGCTCGAGGACGACGATCTCGAGACGCTGATCGCCCGCGTCGCGCGTGAGGCGGTCGAGCATGCCGGCGTCGGCTTTGCCGACATCGATGCGATCTATGTCGGCAATTTCGGCGGCTTCGAGAAACAGAGCTTCCCGGCGGCCTTCGCGCTCGATGCCGACCCGGCGCTGCGCTTCAAGCCGGCGGTGCGGGTCGAGAATGCCTGCGCCACCGGCTCGGCTGCGGTGCACCTCGCGGCGACTGCGGTCGACGGCGGCAGCAGCCGGATCGTTCTCGTCGTCGGTGCCGAAAAGATGACGGTGAAGCCGGCCGAGGAGGTGGGCGATGTCCTCCTGAACGCCTCCTACCGCAAGGAGGAGGGCGCCATCCCGGGCGGCTTTGCCGGCGTGTTCGGCCGCATCGCCGAGCTCTATTTTCAGCGCTATGGCGACCGCTCGGCGGCGATGGCGCGGATCGCCGCGAAGAACCACCGCAATGGCCTCGGCAATCCGCTGGCACAGCTGCGCAAGGATCTCGGCTTTCAGTTCTGCAACACGGTAAGCGACAAGAACCCGCTGGTCGCCGGACCGATCCGCCGCACCGACTGCTCGCTCGTGTCGGACGGCGCGGCGGCGCTGGTGATGACCAACGATGCCGCCGCCTTGAGCTTTCCGCGCGCGGTCCGCATCCGCGGCAAGGCCCATGTGCAGGATTTCCTGCCCATGTCGCGGCGCGACATCGTCGCCTTCGAGGGTTGCCGGCTGGCCTGGAGCCGGGCCCATGGCGAGGCCGGAACGACGCTCCAGGACCTGTCGCTGGTCGAGACCCATGACTGCTTCACCATTGCCGAGCTCATCGAATATGAGGCGATGGGCCTTACCCCGCCCGGCGGCGGTGCCCGCGCCATCGAGGAAGGGTGGACCGAGAAGGAGGGACGCCTGCCGGTCAATCCTTCCGGCGGCCTCAAATCCAAAGGCCACCCGATCGGTGCCACCGGCGTATCGATGCATGTCATGGCCTCGCTGCAGCTTCTCGAGGAAGCGGGCGACATGCAGGTGAAGAATCCGCGGCTCGCCGGCATCTTCAACATGGGCGGCGCGGCGGTCGCCAATTACGTGTCGATCCTCGAGCGGCTGCGCTAGCTAGCGCTGGCTGGTGCGCCAGTCCGGGTTGATCCAGGGCTCGAGATTGGAGGCGGGCAGCGGGTCGCGGCCGAGCAGCAGATCGGCAGCTTTTTCGCCGGTCATGATCGACGGCGCGTTGAGGTTGCCATTGGTGACCTGCGGGAAGATCGCGGAATCGGCAACCCGCAGCCGTTCGATGCCGATCACCCGGCATTGCGGGTCGACCACGGCCATCGGGTCGTCGGCGCGGCCCATGCGGCAGGTGCCGCAGGGGTGAAAGGCGCTCTCGCAATGCTCCCGGACGAAGGCATCGATGGCCTCATCGTCGATGACGTGGTCGCCGGGCTGAATTTCGCTGCCGGCGTAGCGCTGCATGGCCGGCTGCCGGAACAGCTCCCGCGTCAGCCTGATGCAGCGGCGGAAATCCTCCCAGTCGGAGGGGTGCGACATGTAGTTGAAGCGGATCCGCGGCGGATCGCGCGGTTCGCCGGAGCGCAGCGTCACCGAACCGCGCGAGCGCGAGCGCATCGGCCCGACATGGACCTGGAAGCCATGGCCTGGCGCTGCCGCCTTGCCGTCATAGCGAATGGCCCCGGGCAGGAAATGATACTGGATGTCGGGATATTCGACGCCCGGCCGCGAGCGGATGAAGCCGCAGGATTCGAAATGATTGGTGGCGCCGAGGCCGCGCCGGAAGAACAGCCATTCGGCGCCGATCAGCCCTTTCGAGATCAAGCCGAGCTTGGAATTGAGCGTCACCGGCTCCTTGCTGCGCAGCTGGAAATAGATTTCGAGATGATCCTGGAGATTCTGGCCGACCCCGGGAAGATGATGCGCCGGCGCGATGCCGGCCGCCTTCACATCGGCCGCATCGCCGATGCCCGACATGAGGAGGAGCTTCGGCGAGTTGATGGCGCTCGCGGCGAGCACGATCTCGCGATTGGCAGCGGCGCGCTCGACCTTGCCGCCACGCTCATATTCGACCGCCACCGCTTTGTGCCCGTCAAGGATCACCCGGCGCGCCAGGGCGCGGGTCAGGAGCCGGAGATTGGGCCGCTTGAGGGCGGGGCGCAGATAGGCTTTGGCCACCGACCAGCGCTCGCCCTGCCAGACCGTCATCTCCATGGCGCCGAAGCCCTCCTGCTGGCGGGCATTATAGTCGACGGTCACCGGATAGCCGGCCTCGCGCCCGGCCTCGACAAAGGCCGTGTAGAGCGGATTGGTGCGCCGCCCGCGGGTGACGTGAAGCGGTCCGCCGCTGCCGCGCCAGCCTTCCTCCCCGCCATGCGAATCTTCGAGCCGCTGATAATAGGGAAGCACGTGTCGGAAGCCCCAGCCGGCGGCGCCCATCGCCTCCCATCCGTCGAAATCGCGGGCATGACCGCGGACATAAACCATGCCGTTGATCGAGGACGAGCCGCCAATGACCTTGCCGCGGGGCGTCACCAGGACCCGGCCGCCGAGATGCGGCTCGGGCTCCGTCTTGAGGCTCCAGTCGTAAAGCGGCATGTTCATCGGATAGGACAGTGCCGCCGGCATCTGGATCAACGGACCCCAGTCGGTGCCGCCATATTCCAGCACCAGAACCCGGTTGCGACCGTCTTCCGAGAGGCGGTTTGCCAGCACCGAGCCGGCCGAGCCGGAGCCCACGACGATGAAATCAAAGGCATCCATCGCTCTGTTTCTCCGGCCAAATGCTAAATAAAATGATGGACGATGTGCCGCTATTGGTCAATCAATTGGCCATGAGCGACAAAGTCGGCGCGCAGCCGAGCCACTTTTATTCAGGGAGGACTTGATGCTCAGGAAGATCCTTGGCGGCGTTCTGGCCGCCGTGCTGTTTGCGGCGCCTGCCATGGCGGGCGACAGTGAAGCCTGCCGGAAGGTAAGATTGTCGGATGTCGGCTGGACCGACATCACGGCGACCACCGCCGTCACCTCGGTGCTGCTCGAGGCGCTGGGCTACCAGCCGGAGGTGCAGGTCTTGTCGGTGCCGGTGACCTACCAGTCGCTGCAGAACAAGGACATCGACGTGTTTCTCGGCAATTGGATGCCGAGCATGGCTGCCGATGTGAAGCCGTTCACCGATGCCAAGACGGTCGAGAGGCTGTCGCAGAACCTGGAAGGCGCCGGCTATGGGCTGGTGGTCCCCGACTATGTCTATGACGGCGGGATCAAGAGCCTCAAGGACATCGGCAAGTTCAAGGACAAGCTCGGCGGCAAGATCTATGGCATCGAGCCGGGCAACGACGGCAACCGCATCGTGCTCGGGATGATCGCCAACAAGGACAACGGACTTGACGGCTTCGAGCTCGTGGAATCCTCCGAGGCCGGCATGCTGTCGCAGGCGGAAAAGGCCATGAAGGGCCAGGATTGGATCGTGTTCCTCGGCTGGACCCCGCACCCCGTCATGGGCAACATGAAGATCAAATATCTCGACGGGATGGGCGACTCGGGTTTCGGCGCCGCCAAGGTCTACACCAATGTCCGCGCCGGCTATGCCAATGAGTGCCCGAATGTCGGCAAGTTCATTGCCAATCTCAAATTCGACCTGCCGATGGAAAACGCGCTGATGGATCAGATCCTCAAGGGCAAGGATGCCAAGGAGGCGGCTACCGAGTGGCTGAAGGCCCATCCCGATGTGGCGATGCCCTGGCTCGCCGGCGTCACCGGCTTCGACGGTGGCGATGCGACGGCGGCGGTGAAGAAGACGCTCGGGTCGTAGGGTAGCGCAACAGCACGTCATCTGCCTGCTTCTCTTCCCGGCCGGGAGGGAGGCAGGCAGGTGCCGGAGCAAGAGAGACAACGGCCATGGATTGGCTCACCCACCAGCTGACCCAGCACAAAATTCCCGTCGGGCAATGGGGCAAGCAGTTCTTCGGCTTTCTGACGAGCTATTTCGACTGGTTCTTCGATGGGCTGTCGAAGGGCATCACCACGGCGCTCGACGCGATGATCGCCGCCCTGCTCTATCCACCGCCGCTCGTGGTCGTCGCCGGCCTGGTGGTATTCGCCTTCATCCTGCAGCGCTCATGGCAGATCGCGCTCGGGGTGCTTCTCGGATTGCTCTACATCATCAATCAAGGACTGTGGAAGGAAACCGTCGAGACCCTGGCGCTGGTGATCGGCGCCACCACCGTCTCGATGGCGATCGGCGTGCCCCTCGGCATCGCCGCGGCGCATCGGGAATGGCTGTTCCAGCTGTTGCGGCCGGTGCTCGACCTGATGCAGACGCTACCGACCTTCGTCTATCTCATACCGGCGCTCATCCTGTTCGGCCTCGGGCTCGCGCCGGGCCTCATCACCACGGTGATCTTCGCCGTCGCAGCGCCGATCCGCCTCACCCATCTCGGTCTCACCACGGTGCCGAAGCAGCTGATGGAGGCCGGCGAGGCGTTCGGCGCGACGAAGCGCCAGCTTTTGTGGAAGGTCGAGCTGCCGGCCGCGCTTCCCTCGATCATGGCCGGGCTCACCCAATGCATCATGCTGTCGTTGTCGATGGTGGTGATCGCGGCGCTGATCGGGGCCAACGGGCTCGGCAAGCCGGTGGTCAGGGCGCTCAACACGGTGAACATCCCGATGGGAATCGAGGCGGGCCTCGCCATCGTGGTGCTCGCCATCATTCTCGACCGGGTGTGCCGGGTCGAGCCCACCAAGGGGAATGCCAGATGACCACGGCCGTATCCTTTCGCGACGTCGACATCATTTTCGGACGGCGGACGCGCGAGGCGATCGAGCTGCTCGACCGCGGCGAAAGCCGGGGCGCCATCCTCGAGAAGACGGGCGCGGTGCTCGGAGTGGCGGGGGCGACGCTCGATGTCGGCGAGGGCGAGATCTGCGTCCTGATGGGCCTCTCAGGTTCCGGCAAGTCGACGCTGCTCAGGGCGGTGAACGGCCTCAACCAGCCGGTGCGGGGCGGCGTGATGGTGCGCACCGGCGACCGCACCGTCGATGTCACCCATTGCCCGTTCGAGGAGCTGCGGCAGCTCAGGATGCATGGAGTTGCCATGGTGTTCCAGCAATTCGGGCTCCTGCCCTGGCGCACGGTGGCGGAGAATGCCGGGCTCGGGCTCGAGCTGGCCGGCGTCGATCCCGCCGAGCGGCGCGCCCGCGTGGCACAGCAGCTCAAGCTCGTCGGGCTCGACCAATGGGCCGACAAATATGCCCATGAGCTGTCGGGCGGCATGCAGCAGCGGGTCGGCCTGGCGCGGGCCTTCGCCACCGACGCACCGATCCTCCTGATGGACGAGCCGTTCTCGGCGCTCGATCCGCTGATCCGCACCCACCTCCAGGACGAGCTGCTCGAGCTCCAGCGCAAGCTGCGCCGCACCATCGTGTTCGTCAGCCACGATCTCGACGAGGCGCTGAAGATCGGCACCCGGATCGCCATCATGGAGGGCGGCCGCATCGTCCAGCACGGCCCGCCGCAGGAAATCGTGCTCAATCCCGCCAATGATTATGTGGCGGCATTCGTGCAGCATATGAACCCGCTCAACGTGCTGACCGGCGATGTGATGATGACGCCGCTGCCGACGCTCAAGCGGATCGGACCGATGCTGATGCTCGATGACGATCTCGGCCTGACGGTCGCGCTCGACAATGCCGGTGCGGCGGAGCGGGCAGCGCTCGGCGAGCATCAGCTCAAGATCTTCGAGAGCAATGGCGAGGCAACAAGCTGGCCGCGCGGCGAAGTGGTCGTGATGCCGCATTCGGCGCCGATGCGGGTGGTGATCGATGCGCGCCACCAGTCGGGTCTGCCGATCCTGCTTGCCCAGGAGGGACGGATCATCGGGGTCGTGCGCGACGACGACATCTATTCCGGCCTGCTGGCCCGGGCCACTGCGCAGGCCCATTCTCCGGCGTAATCATGGCACCGCATCCGCTGCTCGAGGGGGAGGACGATCCGGTCGTCGTCATCAATGCCGACGGGCCCTCGCACATCTTCCTGGTTTGCGAACATGCCGGCCGGGCCATTCCCCGGCGGCTTGGAACGCTGGGCCTGCCCGACAGCGAACTCGAGCGTCACATCGCCTATGACATCGGCGCCGAGAGCGTGGCGCGGCGCCTGTCGCGGCTGCTCGATGCACCGCTGGTGCTGCAACGCTATTCCCGGCTCGTCCAGGATTGCAACCGCCCGCCCGAGGCGGCCTCGGCGATGCCCGAGATCTCCGAGACCACGCCGATCCCCGGCAATGCCGGGCTCACCCCTGATGAGCGCGCGGCGCGGACGGCGGCGATCTACGAGCCGTTCCACGCCGCCATTGCCGCGCTGCTCGACCGGCGGCATTCGAGCGGCCGCGATCCGAGCTTCGTCGCGATCCACAGCTTCACGCCGGTCTATAAGGGCATGACCCGTCACCTCGATGTCGGCATCCTGCATGATCGCGATCGGCGCTATGCCGATCATCTCATCGCGACGCTGAGCCGTCACGGCGACATCAAGGTCCGGCGGAACGAGCCTTACGGGCCCGAGGACGGGGTCACCCATACGCTCAACCTTCACGCCGGGCGCCGCAGGCTTCTCAACGGCATGATCGAGATCCGCAACGACCTAATCACCGAGGAGGCCGGGCAGTCAGCCTGGGCCGGGCGGCTGGCCCAGGTCCTGAGCACCGGCGGCCCGGTCTGACCCATCGAAAGAGGGCACCATGCAGGGACAATTGAGCTTGGGCGCGCTTGCCGAGGAAGTCGAGGCCGGCACCATCGACACCGTCGTCGCGGCCTTTCCGGACATGCAGGGGCGGCTGGTCGGCAAGCGCTTCCATGCCGGCTATTTCTGCGAGAGCGCGCATGAGGAGACGCATGGCTGCGACTATCTGCTCGCCTGCGACATCGACATGGAGCCGGTGCCCGGCTACCAGGTGGCCAGCTGGCAGAAGGGCTATGGCGACTTCGTGCTCAAGCCCGACATCGCCACCATGCGGCGGATCCCGTGGCTCGAGGGCACTGCGCTGGTCATCTGCGACCTGCTCGACCACCACCATGAGCTGCTCGACCACGCCCCCCGCAGCATGCTGAAGCGCCAGCTCGAGCGCCTGGCGGCGATGGACATGACGGCCATGATGGCCTCCGAGCTCGAGTTCTTCCTGTTCGACGACAGCTATGACGGTGCCAGCGCCAAGGGCTATCGCGGGCTGAAGACGGCGGGCGGATTCATCCAGGATTACCACATTCTCCAGACCACCAAGGAGGAGGGGGTGATGCGGGCGATCCGCAACGGCCTCCATGCTGCAGGTATCCCGGTCGAGAATTCGAAGGGCGAGTGGGGGCGCGGCCAGGAGGAGATCAATGTGCGCTATGCGCCGGCGCTCGACATGGCCGACCGCCATGCCATCCTCAAGAATGGCTGCAAGGAGATCGCCTGGGCGCATGGCAAGGCGGTCACCTTCATGGCCAAATGGGATTATGGCCAGGCCGGCAACTCGGCGCATATCCACCAGTCGCTGTGGTCGAAGGACGGCAAGCGGGCGTTGTTCGCCGACGGCAAGGGCGAGCACGGCATGTCGGAGCTGATGCGGCACTACCTGGCCGGCCTTCTCGGCCATGCGCGGGAGATCACCTATTTCCTGGCGCCCTACATCAATTCCTACAAGCGCTTCCAGGCCGGAACCTTCGCGCCGACCCGCGCGGTGTGGAGCTTCGACAACCGCACCGCCGGCTTCAGGCTGTGCGGCGCCGACAGCAAGGCGGTGCGCGTCGAATGCCGGGTCGGGGGCGCCGATCTCAACCCGCATCTCGCCTTTGCGGCGCTGCTGGCGGCGGGGCTCGACGGCATCGACAACAAGATGGAGCTCGAGGCGCATTTCGAGGGCGACGCTTATGTCGGGCGCGAGCTGCGCGAGATTCCCAAGACCCTGCGCGAGGCAATGATGCTGCTCGACGAATCGGCGTTTCTGCGCCGGGCATTCGGCGACCGGGTGATCGACCACTATCTCCACACCGCCCGCTGGGAGCAGCTCGAATATGACCGGCGCATCACCGACTGGGAGCTGAAGCGCGGCTTCGAGCAATATTGAGGGGCCCGCATGGTTGCCGCCAACTTCAACTTCCCGACCAGCATCCGCTTCGGCCCCGGCCGGGTGAAGGATCTGCCGGCGCTGTGCCGCGAGGCGGGCATGGCGGCGCCGCTCCTGGTCACCGACCCGGCGCTTGCCGAGATGGCCATGACCGGGGAGGTGGTGGCCGATCTCGCTGCGGCGGCGCTCAAGGTCAAGCTGTTCTGCGACGTCCGGTCCAATCCGGTGGCGGGCAATGTCGAGGCCGGCGTCAAGGCCTATCGCAGCGGACGCCATGACGGGGTCATCGCCTTCGGCGGCGGCTCGGCGCTCGATGTCGGCAAGGTGGTGGCCTTCATGCAGGGCCAGTCGCGTCCGCTATTCGATTTCGAGGATGTCGGCGACTGGTGGACCCGCGCCAATGCCGCGACGATCGCCCCGGTGATCGCGGTGCCGACGACGGCCGGCACGGGCTCCGAGGTCGGCCGGGCCGGGGTGATCACGCAGCCCGAGACCCATGCCAAAAAGGTCATCTTCCATCCCGCCATGATGCCGCGCTTCGCGGTCCTCGATCCGAGGCTGACGGTCGGGCTGCCGGCCAAGCTCACGGCCGCAACGGGCATGGACGCGCTGGCGCACAATCTCGAGGCCTATTGCGCGCCCTTCTGGCATCCGCTCGCCAAGGGGGTGGGGCTCGAGGGCATGCGGCTCGTCAAGGAGAACCTGCCGGCGGCGGTGCAGCGGCCTGGCGATCTCGAAGCCCGCGGTGCGATGCTTATGGCCTCGGCAATGGGCGCCACCGCCTTTCAGGGCGGGCTCGGGGCGATCCATGCGCTGTCGCATCCCCTCGGCGGCCTCTATGATTCGCATCACGGGCTGCTCAACGGCATCATCATGCCCTATGTAGTGATGGCGAACCGCCGGAAAATCGAGCCGGCGATCGAGCGCGCCGCCGCCTATCTCGGCATACGCGGCCGCTTCGACGGCTTCGTCGACTGGCTCGTCAAGCTCCGTCGCACCATTGGCATCCCCAACCAGCTGAGCGAAATCGGCATCGACGGCAAGCGGGCCGCCGAGGTCGCCGCCATGGCGGTGAAGGACCCGACCCATGAGGGCAATCCGATCGCCTTCAGCGAGCGGCAGTATCAGACCCTGCTCAAGCGGGCGATCCGGGGGGAGCTGTGATCTCGTAGCCATATTCGCCGGCCATGGCGGTCAGGAACTCGAACAGGCTCTCGGCGAAGCTGCGGAACACCAGAAGCTCGAAGACATCGGGGGCGACGGCCGTGATATGGACCCCGACATGGGCCATCTGGGTGGCCGCGACCTGACCGGGGCGGAAGCGGCTCGGATCGAGGTCGACCGCCGTGCCCTTGGCGAGAACGGCGCGCGCCTTGGCGCCGGCAATGACGATCGCCACCCGCCCATGGCCCTGATCGACCACCGCCGCCATGTCGGCGAGTGCGGCGGCAAGCTCCTGGCCGAATGCGGCGTCGCTCACCTCGGCAAGCGCGAACCACTGCTCGGGTCCGGCCCATCGCAGCGCCCGGCCGTCCCTGGCCGAGGAGAGGCCGGGGCCGGGAAGCTCGAGCCCGAAGCGCTCGCGCAGCGCCGCGGCGAGCGCCTCCCCTTTGCCCTTGCGGGCGATGACGGAAAAGATCGAGAGGGGATCGCGAAGCCGTAGCGTCACCCCCGGTCCGTCGGGGCGGTTCGAGCCATAGCGCCCGGGGGCGAGGATCGTCTCAGCCATTGAGCTTCAGATTCTCCCGGTCGTAGAAGCAGGGATGGGTGACTTCGGCCATCATCCTGGAATTGCGCAGATCGTCATAGATTTGGACGACCTCGCCATGGCGCTCGCGGCCCTGCTTCAGCAATGCCAGCCCGATCCACTGCCTGAGCATGGGCGAATAGGCGACCGAGGTCACATAGCCCTGGTCGGCCTCCAGCGACGGCACGGCGCCCCGGGTCAGGAGATGGGCGCCGGCGCGCAGTTGCTCGTCGGGCTCGACCGGCTTCAGACCCACCAGCACGTCGCGATTGCCGGCCTTCAGCGCCTCGCGCTCGCCCATCATGCGGCCGATGAAATCCTTGCTGCGGGATACCATGCGGCCAAGCCCGAGGTCTTCCGGCGTGGTCGTGCCGTTGAGCTCGCCGCCGGCGACATGGCCCTTCTCGATGCGCATGATCGACAGCGCCTCGACGCCATAGGGGACCACGCCGGACCCTGCCCCCTCGCGCATCAGCAGGCGCGCCACGTCATTGCCGTGGCCGGCCGGCACCGACAGCTCATAGGCAAGCTCGCCGGAAAAGGAGATCCGGAACAGCCGCCCCTTGATGCCGCCCGCCACCGTCACCGGCCCCGCTGCAAGATAGGGGAAGGCGCTATCGGAGAGATCCTCGGCGATCACGCGTTCGAGCAGGCGCCTGGAATTGGGTCCGGCCACCGCGATCTGGGCCCATTGGTCGGTGACGGAGACATATTGCACGTCGAGCTCCGGCCACAGTGCCTGGTGGCAGAACTCGATATGGGACATGACCCGGCCGGCATTGGCGGTGGTGGTGGTGAGGAAATAGTGACCGGGTGCGAGATGGCTGACGGTGCCGTCATCGAACAGGAAGCCATCCTCGCGCAGCATCAGGCCATAGCGCGCCTTGCCAGGCTGCAGCGTCGAGAAGCCGTTGCAATAGAGCCGGTTGAGTAGGGTTGTGGCATCCGGCCCCTGAAGGTCGATCTTGCCGAGCGTCGAGACATCGCAGATGCCGACCGACTGGCGCACCGCCAAGACCTCGCGGGTGGCGGCAGCGCGCCAATCCTCGCCGGCCAGCGGAAACCAGGCGGAGCGCAGCCACAGCCCGGCCTCCATGAACACCGCGCCCATCGCCTCGCACCAAGCGTGCAGCGGCGTCTTGCGCACCGGCTGGTAATGGGTGCCGCGGAAGGCGCCGGTCAGCGCCCCGAACGACACCGGCGTGTAGAACGGCCGGAAGGTCGTGGTGCCGATCGTGGCGACGCTGCGGCCGGTGGCCTCGGCGAGGATGCCGCTGGCATTGATGTTGGAGAGCTTGCCCTGATCGGTGCCCATGCCGCTGGTGGTGAAGCGCTTGAGCAACTCGATCGAGCTGAAGCCTTCGCGGGCAGCGAGCGGAATGTCCTTCAGCGTGACGTCGTTCTGAAAATCGACAAAGGCCTTGGCAGTCGACTGCTTGACGTGCCAAAGCGGGCGGATCGCGTAGGGCTCGTCGTCGTCACGCGCCGGCGGGACGAGGATCGGCCTCACCGTTGCGCCGGCCCGCTCGGCGGCGCGGGCGCCGGCCTCGCTGCCATCCTTCAGGCATTGCGACAGGGTGAAGGCACCGGCGGCGGCGCCGACCGCCGTAAGGCCCGGCGTCGATGACGGCGGCAGGAAGCAGGCGCGCTCGGCGTCCCACACCGGCTTCTCGCCCTTGTGGCAGGAGAGATGGATCACCGGGTTCCAACCGCCGGACATGGCGACGAAATCCGCCTCGATGCGGTCGGCGTTGCTTTGGCCGCTCTTCAGCACATGGATGCCGGCGATCCGCTCACGCGCGACGACGGCGGTGACGACGCCGTCGCGTATCAGCGGCACGCCGGCCACCTGGCTTGCGGCCGAGCCGCCATCGCGGGCATCGATCACGGCGGCGACATCGATGCCGGCGGCCAGGACATCGCGGGCCGTGCGGTAACCGGAGCTGTTGTTGGTGAAGACCACGGCACGGGCGCCCGGCGTCACCGCGTAGCGGTTGACATAGGCGCGCACGGCGGATGCCTGCATGACGCCGGGGCGGTCATTGCCGCCGAATACCAGCGGACGCTCCTCGGCACCGGTCGCCATCACCGCCTCCCTGGCGATGATCCGCCAATAGCGCTCGACCGGCTCATGGGCCGGCGGCTCCGCGACATGCTTGTTGACCCGTTCAAGCGCGCCGAAGACATTGCCGTCGAACCATCCGAAGACGGTGGTGCGGGGCATCAGCGTCACATTGGGCAGGGCCTCGAGCTCGGCCAGCGTTGCCGCCAGGAACGCCCAGCCGCTGTCGCCGGCAATCTCCTCGCGTTCGGCAAGAAGCGATCCCCCGAGGCGCGAACCCTCGTCGGCGAGGATGACGCGGGCGCCGCTGCGGGCCGCCGACAGCGCCGCCATCAGACCGGCCGGACCGGAGCCGATCACCAGCACGTCGCAATGGGCATATGCCTTCTCGTAATGGTCGGGATCGGGCTCATGGCTCGCTCGGCCAAGGCCGGCAGCGCGGCGGATGATCGGCTCGTAGACCTTCTCCCAGAAGCTCTTCGGCCACATGAAGGTCTTGTAGTAGAAGCCGGCGACGAAGATCGCGGCGGCAAGGCCGTTGACGGCGCCGAGATCGAAGGCAAGGGACGGCCAGCGGTTCTGGCTCGTGGCCACCAGCCCGTCACGAAGCTCGACCATGGTGGCGCGGGTGTTGGCCTCGCGGCGGCCGCCCTCGCCGATCTCCATCAGCGCATTGGGCTCGGAGGCGCCGGCCGTCACGACGCCGCGCGGCCGGTGGTACTTGAAGCTCCGCGCCATCAGCGTGCGGCCATTGGCGAGCAGGGCCGAGGCCAGCGTATCGCCGGCAAGGCCGGTAAAGGGCTGACGATCGAAGGTGAAGCGAAGCGGCCGCGCCCGATCGATCAATCCGCCCTGGGCCAGACGACGGCTGGTCATGGGCCGGTGTTCCGCGCTGCGGTGACGGCGTAGACCTGGTGGGTCAGCGTATCGCGCTCGACCACCAGCCAGGCGCGGCAGCCGCCGCTATGCTGCCAATATTCGCGGTGCCTGCCCTTGGGGTTGTCGCGGATGAAGACATAGTCGTACCAGGCTTCCATGTCGGAGGCTCGACTCCCCGACGGCCGCTCCTTGGTGGCATCGCCGAGGATGGTGAACTCCTCGGAGAGACGCGCGCCGCAATAAGGGCAGTCGATCAGCATGCTTGGGGTCCTCAATGCAGGTTGGGCTGTGCGCCGGCTCCGCGCTCATCGATGGTGCGGCCGGTGCGGAAGCGGTCGAGCCGGAAGGGGGCGGCGAGCCGGTGCGTCTGGCCGGTGGCGATCAGATGGGCGAAGCACCAGCCGGAGGCCGGCGTGGCCTTGAAGCCGCCATAGCACCAGCCGCAATTGAGCAACAGGTTCTCGACCGGCGTCTTGTCGATGATCGGCGAACCATCCATCGACATGTCCATGATCCCGCCCCAGGAGCGCAGAACGCGGATGCGCGACAGGCCGGGAATGAGGGCGACGCCGCCCTCCATGACATGTTCGACGGTCGGCATGTTGCCGCGCCGGGCATAGGAGTTGTAGCCGTCGATGTCGCCGCCGAAGACGAGGCCGCCCTTGTCGGACTGCGACATGTAGAAATGGCCCATGCCGAAGGTCACCACCATGTCGAGATAGGGCTTGATGCCTTCCGACACGAAGGCCTGCAGCACATGGCTCTCGATCGGCAGCGCGAGCCCGGCCATATGGGCAAGTTCGGTCGAGTTCCCGGCGCCGGCCAGCGCCAGCTTGCGGCAGCCGATGAAGCCCCTGGTGGTCTCGACGCCGACGGCCCGGCCATTGTCGAGGCGGATGCCGGTGACCTCGCAATTCTGGATGATGTCGACGCCGCGGCTGTCGGCGCCGCGGGCATAGCCCCAGGCGACGGCGTCATGCCGCACGGTGCCGCCGCGGCGCTGCATCAACCCGCCCATGATGGGGAAGCGGCTGCTGTCGAAATTGAGGAAGGGCAGGATGCGGCGGACGCCGTCGCGATCGAGGAGCTCGGCATCGACGCCGAGCAGCCGCATGGCATTGCCGCGGCGGGCCGAGGCATCTCGCTGCGCATCGGAATGCACGAGGTTGATGATGCCGCGCTGCGACACCATGGCGTTGAAATTGAACTCCTGCTCGAGTCCCTCCCATAGTTTCAGGGACCATTCGTAGAAGGGATTGTTGCCGGCCAGCAGATAGTTCGAGCGGATGATCGTGGTGTTGCGCCCGATATTGCCGGATCCGAGCCAGCTCTTCTCCACCACCGCGACATTGTTGATGCCGTGTTCGCGCGCGAGGTAGTAGGCGGTGGCGAGCCCGTGCCCGCCGCCACCGACTATGACCACGTCATAGTCGGGCTTGGGCTCGGGCTCGCGCCAGGCCGGCGGCCAGTGCCGATGGCCGCTCAATGCATTGCGGACGAGCGAGAAGATGGAATAGTGCATATTGGCAGGACCGGCGGAAATGACGAAAAGCCCCTCGACAGCCAGACGTTTCGATCCCCCGATCGGCTAATGGACTAGCGGCTCCCGGCCGCGCCGTCAATCGAGGCGGCTGTGCCCAACCGCACAGGCACGGCAGCAAATCCGTGGGTCTCGTCAACAAAGGACCCGCCATGACCCACACCTGCTAGCGCTTCATTTCCGACGCAGCTCTTCAAGGGCGAGAAACCGACCCTTGTCACCCTTCTAGCAGTCGAGCGTCGTGTCCCGCTCCCATTGGGTCAGGTGGCGGCAGTAATTGTTCCACTCATTGGTCTTGAGCTTGACATAGGCGGCGGAGAACTCGCGGCCGAGCGCTTCGGTGAGATAGCTGTCGCGCTCGAAGCTGCGCAGCGCATCGATCAGGTTGAGCGGCAGGCGCTTGGCGTCCTTCACGGTGTGCCCCTCGGCATACATGTCGATGTCGAGCCGCTTGCCGGGGTCCATCTTCTCGTCGATGCCATGGAGGCCGGCGGCAAGGATCGCCGCCATCATGAGATAGGGGTTGGCCGCGCCATCGGGCAGCCTGAGCTCGAAGCGGCCCTCGTCGGGCACCCGCACCATGTGGGTGCGGTTGTTGCCGCCATAGGTCACCGTGTTCGGGGACCACGTGGCGCCCGAAACCGTCCGCGGGGCATTGATGCGCTTGTAGCTGTTGACCGTCGGATTGGTGATCGCCGCCAGGGCTTCGGCATGGTGCATCACTCCGCCGAGGAAATGCTGCGCCTCGGATGAGAGGCCGAGATCTTCGCCGGAATCCTGGAAGCGGTTGATCTTGCGGTCGCCATCCCACACCGACATGTGCACATGGCAGCCATTGCCGGTCAGATTGGCGAACGGCTTGGGCATGAAGGTCGCCCTGAGCCCATGCTGCTCGGCGATCGACTTGACCATGAACTTGAAGAAGCACAGCTGATCGGCGGTGGTCAGCCCGTCATTGAAGTTCCAGTTGATCTCGAACTGGCCGTTGGCATCCTCATGGTCGTTCTGATAGGGCGACCAGCCGAGGCCGACCATCGTCGAGCAGATGTCGGCGATCACCTCGTAGCGGCGCATGATGGCGGCCTGGTCGTAGCAGGGCTTCTCCTGGGTGTCGCGGTGGTCGGATATCGCCGAGCCGTCGGCATTGATGAGATGGAACTCGGGCTCGACGCCGGCCATGAAGGTCATGCCGCGGCTTGCCGCCTTGTCCATCAGGTTCTTCAGCACCAGCCGCGGCGCCTGCGCCACCGGCTTGCCGTTCATCCACGGATCGCCGGCCACCCAGGCGACGCCGGGCTTCCACGGCAGCGGTATCACCGACTGCGGATCAGGTATGACGAACAGGTCGGGATGCGCCGGAGTCATGTCCAGCCAGGTGGCAAAACCGGCAAAACCGGCCCCCGATTTCTGCATGGCTGCCACCGACTCGGCGGGGACGAGCTTGGCGCGCTGGGTCCCGAACAGGTCGGTGAAGTTGAACAGGAAGAACTTGATGCTGTGATCGCTGGCGTATTTGGCGAGGTCGGCGGACATCCGCAAAACTTTCCTGGGCTGAAACTATTATTCCCCCCCCAACACCACACTGCACTAGCCTCTCTGAACCGCGGCGTCAATTGTGGCCGCCGCGATCGATGGCAGGCGGCGCCGACAATGCCGACTCGGGTTGGAAGCAGGACCGCCGGCGCGCCACCTTGACAGGGCGCCGGGCCGGTTCTAAGGGCCGCCGACCAGCGGAAAGTGGACCCCTCCATGGCCCAAACGGAAGTCCTCGTCGTCGGTGCCGGCCCGACCGGTCTCGTCCTTGCCCTGTGGCTCAAGACCTTGGGCGTCCGGTTCCGCATCATCGACAAGGCGCCGGCGCCGGGGATGACCTCGCGGGCATTGGTGGTTCATGCCCGCACCCTCGAATTCTATCGCCAGCTCGGCTTTGCCGCTGCGGCGGTGGCAGCCGGGCAGGTGATGACCGCGGTCAATCTGTGGGTGCGCGGCCGCAAGGCGGGGCGGGTGTCGTTGGGTGATATCGGCACCGGGCTGTCGCCCTATCCCTATGTGCTGATCCTGCCGCAGGACGTCCATGAACGGCTGCTGATCGACCACCTGATGCAATTGGGGGTCGCGGTGGAACGGCCGGTGGAGCTCGTTTCGATGACGCAGGACGAGGCGCGGGCGATAGCCAAGCTCCGTCATGGCGATGGCAGCGAGGAGACGGTCGAGGCGCTCTATGTCGCAGGCTGCGACGGGGCCCATTCGACGGTGCGCGGGGCACTGGAGGTGGGCTTCCCGGGCGGCACCTATTCGCATCTTTTCTATGTCGCCGACATCACCGCCAGCGGACCGGTGTCCGATGGCGAGCTGCATGTGGCGCTCGACGATGCCGATTTCCTGGCGGTATTCCCCCTGAAGGGTCAGGGCCGGGTGCGGCTGGTCGGCACCATCGAGGACCAGGCCGAAGGCCGGCAGCACACGCTGGCGTTTGAGGACGTCAGCAAGTCGGTGATCGAGCATCTGCGCATGTCGATCGGGGCGGTGAACTGGTTCTCGACCTATCGCGTGCATCATCGGGTGGCCAATCGCTTCCGGCGCGGCCGCAGCTTCCTCGTCGGCGATGCCGCCCATATCCACAGCCCGGTCGGCGGCCAGGGCATGAACACCGGCATCGGCGATGCAACCAATCTCGCCTGGAAGCTTGCCGCGGTGCTCAAGGGCTCCGGCAAGGAGCTGCTCGACAGCTATGAGACCGAGCGCATCGCCTTTGCCCGGCGCCTGGTCGAGACCACCGACCGGGCGTTCACCATCGTCACGAGTGCGGGCCGGATCGCCCGCCTGGTCCGGGTCGAGCTGGTGCCGCGGCTGCTGCCGGCGCTGTTCGAGCTCACCGCCATGCGCCGGCTGATGTTCCGCACGGTGTCGCAGATCGGGCTCGACTATCGCGGCTCGCCGATCAGTGCCGGCAAGGCCGGTACTGTGGCAGGCGGCGACCGCCTGCCCTATGTCGCGGCCCCGGCCGGGCGCGACAATTTCACCGCGCTGGCGAGCTGCAGCTGGCAGGTGCATGTCTATGGCGGCAACCCGGTGTCGCTGAGCGAAACCTGCTCGCGGCTCGATCTGCCGCTGCACGTCTTCCCGTGGTCCCCTGGGGCGGCCGCTGCCGGCCTCAAGGAGGGTGCCGCCTATCTCGTCCGGCCCGACGGCTATGTCGGATTTGCCGAGCCGGCGGCGGAGCGCCAGAAGCTCGCCGCCTATCTGGCGCGGCTTCACCTCGTTTCGCGGGTGTAGCAGATCACCGACAGGAAATGGATCGGCAGGCGCAGCAGCTCCTCGGGCCCGTGCGGCGCCTCGGCGTCGAAGAACAGCGAATCGCCCCGCGTCATCACATAGGTCTTGGCGCCGTGGCGGTATGCGACCTCGCCCTCCAGCATATAGAGGAATTCGAGCCCGGCATGCTGGAAGATGGGGAAGACATCGGATTCATCGGTGAGGGTGATGAGATAGGGCTCGACCACCAGCGCGCCATGCGGGGTATGCCCGAGCAGCTGGTACTGGTGGCCGGCACGGGTGCCGCGACGCTCGATGGTGAGGCCCTGTCCGGCCTTGACGAAGGTCGCCTCGTTGGTCTCCTCGAAGGAGCGGAAAAGTGCCGTCACCGGCACATGGAGGGCACGGGAGAGGGCCTGCAGCGTCGATAGCGATGGCGAGGTGGTGCCGTTCTCGATCTTGGACAGCATGCCGGCGGAAATGCGCGACGACTTGGCCAGCTCGGCAATGGTCAGCCCGAGTTTTTCGCGGAAATTCCGGACCTCCCGGCCAATCGCCTCCTCGAGCAGGCGACCCTCGGCCGGACCGACCCTATGCGGATCCTGGGCGAACATGGCAGGAACCTTAGAGCGCCGCGCCGGCGCTGAAAAGGACTGCCTATTGCCTAAATTCGCCAACGCCTCTACCTAGCGCGCCATGCCATCCCCCAATCTCTCCCATCTCGACCAGCTCGAGGCCGAAATCGATCCACATCATCCGCGAGGTCGCGGCCGAATGCACCAAGCCGGTGATGCTCTATTCCATCGGCAAGGACTCGGCGGTGATGCTGCATCTGGCGCGCAAGGCCTTTCATCCCGGCCGGCTGCCATTCCCCCTGCTGCATGTCGACACCACCTGGAAGTTTCGCGACATGATCGCCTTCCGCGACCGCACGGCGCGCGAGCTCGGGCTCGATCTCCTCGTCCACGTCAACCAGGACGGGCTCAAACGCGGCATCGGCCCGATCAGCCACGGCTCGGCCCTCCATACCGACGTGATGAAGACCGAGGGGCTCAAGCAGGCGCTGGACAAATGGGGCTTCGATGCGGCGTTCGGCGGGGCCCGCCGCGACGAGGAGAAATCGCGGGCAAAGGAGCGGATCTTCTCGTTTCGCAGCGCCAAGCACCGCTGGGACCCGAAGCACCAGCGCCCCGAGCTGTGGCGCCTCTACAATGCCCGCAAGAACCCGGGCGAGACCATCCGGGTGTTCCCGCTGTCCAACTGGACCGAGCTCGACGTGTGGCAATATATCCACCGCGAGGACATCCCGATCGTGCCGCTTTATTTCGCCGCCATGCGGCCGGTGGTGCGGCGGGACGGCCAGCTGATCATGGTCGACGACGAGCGCTTGCCGCTCGATCCGGGCGAGACGCCGCAAATGCGGATGATCCGCTTCCGCACGCTCGGCTGTTACCCGCTCACCGGGGCGGTGGAAAGCACCGCCACCGATCTTTTGGCCATCGTCGAGGAGATGCTGACCGCCACCTCCTCGGAACGCCAGGGACGGGTCATCGATCATGACCAGTCGGCCTCGATGGAGAAGAAGAAACAGGAAGGCTATTTCTGATGCGACGGCTCGATCCCGCGACGACCTCGGTCGCCGACTATCTCGCGCTCCAGGAGAGCAAGGACCTGCTGCGCTTCATCACCTGCGGCAGCGTCGATGACGGCAAGTCGACGCTGATCGGGCGGCTGCTCTATGAATTGAAGCTGATCTTCGAGGATCACCTGCAGGCCCTCGAATCCGATTCCAGGCGGATCGGGACGCAGGGCGGAGCGCTCGATTTCGCGCTCCTGGTGGACGGGCTTGCGGCCGAACGCGAGCAGGGCATCACGATTGATGTTGCTTATCGTGCCTTCACCACAGAGCGTCGAAAATTTATCGTCGCCGATACTCCGGGCCATGAGCAATACACCCGCAACATGGCGACCGGCGCCTCGACGGCGGAGCTTGCCGTCATCCTGGTCGACGCCCGCAAGGGCGTGCTCACCCAGACCCGGCGCCACAGCTTCATCGTGTCGCTGATCGGCATCAAAACGGTGGTGCTCGCGGTCAACAAGATGGACCTCGTCGGCTATGAGGAGGCGGTGTTCCGGCGGATCGAGGCGGAGTACCGGCAGTTTGCCGAGAGCCTCGGCATCGCTGCCGTCACCGCCATTCCGCTGTCGGCGCTGCGGGGCGACAATGTCGTGACCCGGAGCACGCTCATGCCGTGGCATGGCGGCCCGACCCTGCTCGGCTTTCTCGAGGAGGTGCCGGTCGACCGCTCCGGCAGCGACGGGTCGTTCCGCATGCCGGTCCAATGGGTCAACCGGCCGGACCAGTCGTTCCGGGGGTTCTCCGGGATGATCGCCGCCGGCAGCGTCCAGCCCGGCGATCGCGTCAAAATGATGCCGGGCGGGCGGGAAACCACCATCGCCCGGATCGTCACCTTCGATGGCGATCTCGACCGGGCGGGCGCCGGCCAGTCGGTGACGATGACCTTCGCCGACGAGGTGGATGCGAGCCGCGGCACGGTGATCACGGCGGCCAGGGATCCGTTGGCGGTGGCCGACCAGTTCGAGACCTCGATCCTGTGGCTGGGCGACGAGCCGATGCTGCCGGGCCGGCATTATCTCGTGAAATGCGCCACCCGCACCGTCCAGGGGGCGGTCGCGCAGCCGAAATACAAGATCAATGTCAACACGCTGGAGCACATGGCGGCGCGCACCCTCGAGCTCAACGAGATCGGCGTGTGCAACCTGGCGCTCGATGCCGAGATCGCCTTTGCACCCTATGCCGAGAACCGCGACCTCGGCGGCTTCATCCTGATCGACCGGTTCACCAACAACACGGTCGGAATGGGGCTGATCAACTTCGCGCTCCGCCGCGCCTCGAACATCCACTGGCAGGCATTGGACGTGAACAAGCGGGCGCGCGCGGCGCTCCTGCGGCAGAAGCCCTGCATGCTGTGGTTCACCGGCCTGTCCGGCGCCGGCAAGTCGACCATCGCCAATCTGGTGGAGAAGCGCCTCCATGCGATGGGCCATCACACCTATCTGCTCGACGGCGACAATGTCCGCCACGGGCTCAACAAGGATCTGGGATTCACCGATGCCGACCGGGTGGAGAACATCCGGCGCGTCGCCGAGCTCGGGCGGCTCATGGTCGATGCCGGGCTGATCGTGCTGGTGTCGTTCATCTCGCCTTTCCGCTCCGAGCGCTTGATGGCGCGCGAGCTGGTCGAGACGGGCGAATTCATCGAGGTGTTCGTCGACACGCCGCTGGCGCTCGCCGAGACCCGCGATCCCAAGGGACTCTATGCCAAGGCGCGGCGCGGCGAGATTGCAAATTTCACCGGCATCTCCTCGCCCTATGAGGCGCCTGAACAGCCGGAGATCCGGATCGACACGGCCCACCGCTCGGCCGAGGAGGCGGCGGGCGACATCGTCGGCTTCCTCGACCAGGCGGGCCGGTTGAGCGCGTAGCGACGGGGCCGGCCCTCACTGCTCCCCTCCCCTGTTCTCCGGTGGCCTTGCGGCAGGTGCAGCCCTGCCGACCGGTCCGCGCTGCTCCGGTGAGGTCGCGTTTGGGGGCGGCGCGTGATGCGCGGCACGCCGGGGAAGCCCGCGCTGAATGACCCGTTGCGGCGCCGGCATTGCGCGCTCCCTGGGGATCGAGTTGACAGATTTCTGCGCCGAATCGGCTGCCGAATTGCGTTCGGCATCTGCCAAGGTACGATTGAGCTCCGCCTCGGCCTTGTTGATCGCGTCTTCCGCCTCGCTTGCCGCAGACGTGAAATCGCGCCTGGCGGACGCCTCCAGCGGTAGAGGCCGATGCGCCAGCTTCGGCGCCTGCTCGGGCTCGGCGTCAGCCGCGATTCTCTTTGGATCGAATGAAAGAAGCAGCTCCTCGTCATTCAGGCCTCGGATTAGATCTTCGATTTCCCGGTCGACGCTGTCCTGTACCGGCAGCGGGCGAACCTTCGGTTCAGGTCTGGCCTCGATCCCGAAATACTCATCCGGCGTCAGCTGCAATGCGGTTGCAGGATCCAATTTGGGTTTGTTTGGCGGGCTCGGTTTTGTATTTTTTTTGGCGAACCGATGCTGACCATCCTCGACTTGAGAGATTTGACCGAGGAACGCGATGCCAGAGAATGCGACCGCTTTCCAGCGGCACGCTTCTCCATCGGCTGTTCGTTTTCCTGCGATTTGCTGCGCTGCACTGGTGTGTGGGAACGAACGAACTGGCCTATCCTGCTCAAGAAGTCAGTCATTGACGCACCACCTTACTGACGTTTGCTCTCTTGCCCTCCCGATTGTACTTGCAGAACTAGAGGTCCCCTGTGCTGTTTGGCACAGCTTCAGCTTCTTTATTCTTGCGGGGAATGAGGCGATACAGGTTGAAGCGACGGGCGACGCCGCGGATGCGGTGGGGTCCGAGATTTTCGAGATTGAAGCCTTCGAGATGGCGGGCGGTCTCCTGGCTGAGCGCAATGCGGACGGCGGCGGTCTCGGGGCTGAAAATCCGGGCGACCTGCTCCATGCGCTGGGCGATGTTCACGGTGCGTCCGACGGCGGTGTAGTTGATCCGCCCCGGCGCCCCGATATTGCCGACCAGCAGCGGGCCGGTATGGAGTCCGATGCGCACGGCGATGACGGGCATTGCGGCGGCGAGCCGGTCTTGGTTCTCCCGCTCGATGCCCTCGGCCATCAGCTCGGCGGCGCTGGCAGCGGCGCGGGCCGAGGTGCGGCCGCCATCATCCTCGGCGCCCTCGGCCAGCCAGAAGGCCATCATGGCATCGCCCATATATTTGTCGACCACCCCGTCGGTCGCCTCGACGGCGGCGGCCAGAACCTCGAAATGCCGGTTGAGCAAGGCGGCGGTGTCGCTCGGGCTCATCGGCTCGGTGATGCGGCTGTAGCCGACGATGTCGGTGAAGCAGACGGTGGCGAGGCGGTAGACCGAGGGAATGTCATGGGCGCCCTGGGCGATGAAGCGGCGCACCAGGCTCTTCGGCACATAGCGCTCGAACCAGCGCAAGGCCTCGATCATGCGGTTGAAGGCGCGGGCCTGCTCGTCCATCTCGCGGATGCGGCTGCGGCGCATCGGCGGCACGGCGGCGAGCTCCAGGCTCGATACCGCGACCGCGGCATCGGCCATGTCGCTGATCGGACGGCCGAGCTTGCGGCCCATCCAGATGGCAAGAGCGAGCGCGGCAAGGAGGGCGCTCAGGCCGACGAGGCCGCTGATCATCAGCCGCGACAACGGCGCATCCACGGCATCGAGCGAGACATAGGCACCAGCCGTGAGAGCCAGCGGTCCATAGGCAGGCAGCGGCCTCGTGATGATCACCCAATCATTGCCCCGGGCACCCGACTCGATGCGGACATTGACGTCGCGGTCGCGCATCGACCGGAAGAGATCGACCTTCACGGCCTTGTCCATGCCGGCGATCACCTCGTCGCCGAAGGCGGCGCTGTCGGGCAGCGGCCTGCCGGGCCTGAGATTGCCCGCCCCGGAGACGAGCAGCGGGTGGGCGAGCACCCCCGTGCCCGACAGGATGAAGGCGATCAGGCCCTCCTCGGCCGAGATCTTGGATACGAGCCCCGACAGGCGCTCCATGCTGACACCGGCAACGACGACGCCGCGGAACACCCCGCCCGAGAACACCGTGGCATGGGCCGAGGCGTAGGTCGCCTTGGCGCCGGTGACGAAGACCGGCCGCGACCACCCCGGATTGTCGCCATTGCGCGCCGCCGCCAGCACCTTGGCGAAGGTCGGATCGAGAGGCGGTGGAATTTTTTCGACACTACCTTCCCCAACGTCATCCCGAATGGCGAGAAAGCGCGTTCCATCGGCCCGCACAAACGTGACGCCGCCGATCGACGGCGTGGCGGCAAGGGAGCCGATGAGCAGGTCGTCGCTCGGGGCGGAGTCGGGCCCGGTCAGCTTGTCCGACAGGATCCGGGCGAGATAGACGGTCTGCTCGCGGGCCGGCTGCAGCTCGGCCTCCACCGCGTTCTCGATCAGGCCGATGATGAGCTCGATCTTGTCGCTCAAAAGCTCGGTGGCGCTGCGCACGCCGGTGATCAGGTTGACCGCCAGCACCAGGCCGACCGCGAGCAACACGACCACTGCCGCACCCCCGGCCAGGGCGGCAGCGATCGGGGTGCGCAAGGATTTGAGCCGGCGACGCATGGAACGCCGTGGCCGGGACTTTGTCGCAGTCGTCATTGGCGACGATCATAGGAGAATCATCCGCATGACGGCAAAGGCAGTCTTGCGCAGCGGCAACTCGCCACTACCTCGTCTGCTGGGAGCCAAACAGCCTGGAGACCGCCCTCATGAATACCCAGCCCAAGATCACGCCGGAGATGATCCGCCTTTATGACGAATACACCCATGTCACCCTCGACCGGCGCGGCTTCCTGGCCAAGCTGACCCAGCTCGCCGGCTCGAGTGCAGCGGCGATGGCCGTTCTCGCCATGCTCGAGAACGATTATGCCAAGGCCGCCCTGGTCCCCGCCGACGATCCGCGCCTCAAGGCGGAAACGGTTACCTTCAAGGGCGTCGATGGCACCATCACCGGTTACCTGGTGAAGCCCGCCAATGCCGCCGCCAAGCTGCCCGGCGTCGTGGTGGTGCATGAGAATCGCGGGCTCAACCCGCATATCCAGGACGTGGCGCGGCGGGTGGCGCTGGACGGCTTCCTGGCGCTGGCGGTGGACCTCCTGTCGCCGGCCGGCGGCACGCCGAGCGACGAGGACAAGGCGCGTGACATGATCGCCGCCCTCGACATGAATAAGGCGGTGGGCAATGCGGTGGCGGCGGTCGCCTATCTCAAATCGCGCCCGGATTCGAACGGCAAGGTCGGGGCGGTCGGCTTCTGCTGGGGCGGCGGCATGGTCAACGCCATGGCGGTCAACGCCCCCGACCTCGCTGCGGCGGTCGCTTATTACGGCCGCCAGCCCGATCCCAAGGACGTGCCCCGGATCAAGGCCAAGCTTCTCCTGCACTATGCCGGCAAGGACGAGCGGATCAATGCCGGAATCGCCGCTTATGAGGCGGCGCTCAAGGCGGCCGACATTCCCTACACGCTCTACATGTATGACGGCGTCGACCACGCCTTCAACAACGACACCAATGCGGCGCGCTACGACAAGGCGGCAGCCGACCTCGCCTTCGGGCGCACCATCGACTTCCTGAAGAAGGCGCTGGGCTAGGCCGGCAGCAAAGGTCCGACCAGCTCGGCGAACAATTGACCGGCGATCAGCCGGCGCATGGCCTCGATGTCGTCGCCGAAGGCACGGTCGACGGCGCGCGACGGCACCGCGGCACGGATCGCCCGATGCGCCGTTTCGAGGGCCGCGGACGAGCGGAGCGGGCGGCGGAACTCGATGCCTTCGGCAGCGGCGAGCAGCTCGATGGCGATCACCCCCTCGGCATTGGCGAGCATGCGGTGCAGGCGCAGCGCGCCATGGGTGGCCATCGAGACATGGTCCTCCTGATTGGCCGAGGTCGGCAGCGAATTGGTGCTCGCCGGATGGGTCAGCATGCGGTTCTCGGCGACGAGTGCCGCGGCCGTGACATGCGCGATCATATAGCCCGAATTGAGCCCTGGCTCGGCAACGAGGAAGGCCGGAAGCTCGCTCATGGTGGTGTCGGTCAGCTCGGCCACCCGGCGCTCGGCAATGGCGCCGATCTCGGCAATGGCGAGCGCCATCATGTCGGCGGCAAATGCCACCGGCTCGGCATGGAAATTGCCGCCGGACAGGACCTCGCGGTGCTCGGCAAACAGCAGCGGATTGTCGCTCACCGCATTGGCTTCGATCATCAGGGTCGCGGCGGCGGCGGCGAGAAGGTCGCGGGCGGCACCCATGACCTGGGGCTGGCAGCGGAAGGAATAGGGATCCTGTACCTTGTCGTCGCCGACGAGATGCGAGGCGCGGATCGCGCTCCCGGCGAGGAGCCGGCGGTAGGCGGCAGCGAGGCGCACCTGGCCGGGATGCGGCCTGAGCGCGTGGATGCGAGGGTCGAACGGTGTGTCGGAGCCCTTGATGGCGTCGGTCGACAGCGCTCCGGCGACCACCGCCGCATGCATCACCCGCTCGGCGCCGATCAGTGCGGCAAGCGCGATGGCGGTCGAGACCTGGGTGCCGTTCAGGAGCGCCAACCCCTCTTTCGGCCCAAGCTCCACCGGCCCGATGCCGGCCCGCGCCAGCGCCGCGGCGCCGCTCATGCGCATGCCGCCGGCCAGCGCTTCGCCCTCGCCGATCGCCACCAGCGACAGATGGGCGAGCGGCGCGAGGTCGCCGGAGGCACCAACCGAGCCCTGCGACGGGATGACCGGCAGGACGTCGTGGTCGATCATCGCCGCCAGGAGCTGAAGGGTCGCCGGCGCGATGCCGGAATGCCCGCGGCTCAGCGATTTGATCTTTAGAAGAAGTATCAGCCGCACGATTTCTGGCGCTAATGGTTGGCCTGTGCCCGCCGCATGGGATCGGACAAGATTGATCTGCAGGCGCTTCAGATCGGCATCGGCGATGCGGGCCTTGGCCAGCTTGCCGAAGCCGGTGTTGACGCCATAGATCGGCTCGCCGGTGGCGAGCAGCGCGTCGACCAGGGCATGGCTCGCGGCGATGGCGGTCACCGCCGACGGGGCGATGGCGATCGTGACGGGTCCGGCGAGCGTGCGGCGGATGTCGTCGAGGGTGAGGTCGTCGGGGCCGATGACGATCGTCGGGCGGTGCGGATCGCTCATCATTCCCTCGCAGCAAGGCTCGCCAGCGCACGGCGGAAGCGCTCGCCCGCCGCAGCCTCGCCGACATGGCGGCGGTCCTTGACGATGTGCCGGCCGCCGATGAACACGTCGCGCACCGCTTCATTGCCGCCGCAAAAGACGAAGCTGTCGACCACCGCCTCGCCATGGCGGCCGAGAAGCGCCGGGTGGTCGGGATCGAGCACCACGAAATCGGCCCGGCAGCCGGCGGCGAGCGCCCCTATGGGCTGCGCCAGCGCCGTCGCGCCGCCGCCTGCCGCGGCTTGGTAAAGCGCCCGCCCCGTCGAGCGGCCAGGCCCGCCGGCCAGCACGTTGCGGGCGTGGTGCTTGAGGCGCTGGGAATATTCGAGCATGCGCAGTTCTCCGGCAACGGTCGTCTCGATATTGCTGTCGGTGCCGATGGCGATCGCGCCACCCGCCTGGCAATAAGCATCCGCCGGAAAAATTCCATCTCCAAGATTGGCTTCGGTAATGGGACAAACGCCCACCGTGCCGCCGGTTTGGGCCAAACTTGACGTTTCCGTCAACGTCATATGTGTCGCGTGGATCGGACACCAGCGGTCGGTCACATCAAATCTCTCGAGCAGAAGTTCGACCGGGCGCCGGCCGGTGGCCGCCAGGCAGTCCTCGACCTCCTGGGTCTGCTCGGCAACATGCAGGTGGACAGGCCCGGTCGCGACCTGCGCCAGCACCGCCCGCATGGCCGCGACCGGCACGGCGCGTAGCGAATGGAAGGCAATGCCGTATTGCGCCAAAGGACCGGCCGGCGGCAGGCCGGCGATCATCGCGAGATATCCCTCGATCGTATTGACGAAGCGGCGCTGGCCGGGCTGCGGCGGGCGGTCGAAGCCTCCCTGCATGTACAAGGCGGGCAGGAGCGTGATGGCAAGCCCGCTCTCCTCGGCCGCGGCAAGGCAGCGCAATCCGAGCTCCGCCGGATCCGCATAGGGCCTACCGTCGGGCTGGTGATGGAGGTAGTGGAATTCTCCGACCGTGGTATAGCCAGCTTTTGCCATCTCGACATAGGATTGCGTCGCAACCGCTTGAAACTCGTCGGGATTCATCTTCAAGGCGAAGCGGTACATGGCGTCGCGCCAGGTCCAGAAGGACGAGGCGTCGCTGCCAGAGCGTTCGGCGAGGCCGGCCATCGCCCGTTGGTGGGCGTGACTGTGGACATTGGCCATACCGGGTAGGGCGAAGCCGCCGATGCGCTCGGCGCCGGCCCCCTCCTCGACCGCCACCGCGGCGATGCGGCCGTCGGCGCCGACGGTGATCGTTACCCCCGCTGCCACGCCGTCGGGGAGGAGTGCCGCATCGACATGAAGCTTGCGTGGGGTCATCGGGGCGCCTATGCTGTATAGACAGCTTCTAAAGCACCCTTCCTTGCGGTTCAATCGAAATGTCCCTGCTCCTCAAGCACGGAACGCTCGCCACCATGGTTGAGAGCGCGATGCCCTATGGCCTGATCGCCGATGGAGCCGTGCTCCTCGATGACGGCCGGATTGCCTGGGTCGGACCCTCCGGCGAGGCGCCGGGCGGCGCGGCGGTCATCGATCTCGAAGGGCGCCTGGTGACCCCCGGGCTCATCGATTGCCACACGCATCTCGTCTATGCCGGCTCGCGCAGCGACGAGTTCGAGGCGCGCCTCGAGGGCAAGAGCTATGCCGAGATTGCGAAGGCCGGCGGCGGCATCCTGTCGACGGTCCGGGCGACGCGCGCTGCCGATGAAGCAACGCTTCTCGCCCAGAGCTTGCCGCGACTCGATGCGCTGCTGGCGGAAGGCGTGACCACCGTCGAGATCAAGTCGGGCTATGGGCTCGACGAGGCGACCGAGCTCAAGATGTTGCGGGCGGCGCGGGCGCTGGGCACGCTGCGCCCGGTATCGGTGGTCACCTCCTATCTCGGGGCCCATGCCATGCCGCCGGAGCATCGCGACGACCGGGAAGGCTATGTCCGGCTGGTCGGCGGCATGATGGCCAAGGTCAAGGGCCTGGCCGATGCCGTCGATGCATTTTGCGAGACCATCGCTTTCTCGGTCGCCGAGACGGACCTGGTGTTCGCCGCGGCGCGGGCCCATGGCCTGCCGGTCAAGCTGCATGCCGAGCAGCTGTCCAATCTGGGCGGGGCGCGGCTGGCGGCGCGGTACGGCGCCCTGTCGGTCGACCATCTCGAATATCTCGACGAGGCAGGCGTCGAGGCCATTGCCGGGTCGGGGACCGTGGCGACGCTCCTCCCCGGCGCCTTCTATTATTTGAACGAGACCCGCAAGCCGCCGGTCGCGGCGCTGCGCCGGGCGGGCGTGCCGATGGCCGTTGCAACCGACCTCAATCCCGGGAGCTCGCCGGTCCATTCGCCCCTCATCGCCATGAACATGGCATCGGTCCTGTTCGGCCTGACGCCGGAAGAGTCGCTTGCCGGCGTCACCAGGGTGGCGGCCCTGGCGCTGGGCCTCGCCGACCGCGGCCGGATCGCGCCGGGCTTGCGCGCCGATCTCGCCGTGTGGAACGCGGCGCGGCCGGGCGACCTCGCCTATCCGCTAGGACTGAACCCGCTCAAGGCCACGCTCCGCGGCGGCGAATGCGTGCGCGGGCAGTTGCGATGAGCGATGGGCGCCAGGAGAAGGGGCCGCGCTACCTCAAGGTCAAGGAGCATATCCGGGCCCGCATCGCCTCGGGCGAGTTCGGCCCTGGCGCCCGGGTCCCCTCGGAGAACGAGCTGGTATCGCGCTTCGGCCTGAGCCGGATGACGGTGAACCGGGCTCTGCGGGAGCTTGCAGCCGACGGCTGGCTGTCGCGCCGCCCCGGGGTCGGCAGCTTCGTGCGCCAGCCGCCGGCGCGGGGCAGCCTGCTGGCGCCGCGTGACATCGCCCAGGACATCAAGCGGCGCGGTCGCCATCATGGCAGCCGCCTGATCAGCCGCGACACGCTTGCAGCGAATAGCGATATGGCCGAAAGCTTCGCGATCGAACCGGGGCGGCCGATCCACCGTTTGGTGATGGTGCATGACGAGAACTTGGTGCCGGTGCAGCTCGAGGAGCGCCTCGTCAACGGCGACCTCGCAACGGACTTCCTCGAGCAGGATTTCACCGCCATGACGCCCACCGCCTGGCTGATGAAGACCTTCCCGGTCGAGGAGCTGGAGCACACGGTCGAGGCCGCCATGCCGAGCCCGGACGAGCAGCGGCTGCTCGGCATCGGGCCGGATGAACCCTGCCTCATCCTCAACCGGCGGAGCTGGTCGGGGGGCGCCGTCCTCACCATGGCGCGCCTCAGCTTTCCGGCCAGCCGCTTCGTCCTTCACAGCCGCCACAGGGTCACCGCGGAGGGAGATCACACGCCGTGAATGCCGATCCTCGCCATGACAATTCCCGCCGCATCCGCAGCCCCCGCGGCACGGTTCTGAGCGCCAAGAGCTGGCTCACCGAGGCACCCTTGCGCATGCTGATGAACAATCTCGATCACGAGGTGGCGGAGCGGCCGGAAGATCTCGTGGTCTATGGCGGCATCGGCCGGGCCGCCCGCACCTGGGGCGATTTCGACCGCATCGTGCAGTCGCTGCGCTCGCTCGAGGACGACGAGACGCTGCTGGTTCAGTCCGGCAAGCCGGTCGGCATCTTCCGCACCCACCCCGATGCACCGCGGGTGCTGATCGCCAATTCCAACCTGGTGCCGCATTGGGCCAATTGGGAGAAGTTCAACGAGCTCGATCGCAAAGGGCTCATGATGTATGGCCAGATGACGGCCGGCTCATGGATCTACATCGGAACGCAGGGGATCGTTCAGGGGACCTATGAAACCTTCGCCGAGATCGGCCGCCAGCATTATGGCGGCAATCTCAAGGGCAAATGGATCCTGACGGCCGGTCTCGGCGGCATGGGCGGTGCCCAGCCGCTGGCGGCAACCATGGCCGGCGCCTCGCTGGTTGCCATCGAATGTCAGCCCTCGCGCATCGAGATGCGGCTGCGAACCCGGTATCTCGACGCTGCGGCCGGCTCGCTGGACGAGGCGCTGGAGATGGTCGAGCGGGCCCATGCGGCCGGACATCCGGTGTCGGTCGGGGTTCTCGGAAACGCGGCGGAGCTTCTGCCCGCGCTCGTCGCGCGCGGCATCCGCCCCGATGTGCTGACCGACCAGACCTCGGCCCATGACCCTGTCAACGGCTACCTGCCGGCCGGCTGGACGCTGGCCGAGTGGGAGGAGCGCCGCCTGAGCGACCCGGCCGGGACCGCGGCGGCCGCCAAGGCGTCGATGCGGACCCATGTCGAGGCCATGCTGAAGCTTCATGCCGCGGGCGTCCCGACGCTCGATTACGGCAACAACATCCGCCAGATGGCGTTCGACATGGGGCTCAAACAGGCATTCGCCTTCCCGGGCTTCGTGCCGGCCTATATCCGGCCGCTGTTTTGCCGCGGCATCGGGCCGTTCCGCTGGGCGGCGCTGTCGGGCAATCCGGAGGACATCTACCGCACCGACCAGCGGGTCAAGGAGCTCATTCCCGATGATCCGCATCTGCATCACTGGCTCGACATGGCGCGACAGCGGATCGCGTTCCAAGGCCTGCCGGCCCGCATCTGCTGGGTCGGTCTCGGCCAGCGCCACCGCCTCGGCCTCGCCTTCAACGAGATGGTGCGGCTGGGCGAGCTCGAGGCGCCGCTGGTGATCGGCCGCGATCACCTGGATTCCGGCTCGGTCGCCAGCCCTAACCGTGAAACCGAAGCCATGCTCGACGGTTCCGATGCCGTGTCCGACTGGCCGCTGCTCAATGCCCTCCTCAACACCGCCTCCGGCGCCACCTGGGTGTCGATCCACCATGGCGGCGGGGTCGGCATGGGCTATTCGCAGCATGCCGGCATGGTGATCGTCTGCGACGGCAGCGCGGCGGCCGACCGGCGGCTCGAAAGGGTGCTGTGGAACGACCCGGCGAGCGGCGTCATGCGGCATGCCGATGCGGGCTACGACATCGCCCGCCAGGCCGCCCGCGAGCACGGTCTTGAACTGCCAAGCCTTCAGTCGTGAGATCAGGGCATGATGCGGTCGGGTCTACCCTGCCGCATCCTGCTCGAAGGGAGGTCGCAATGGGTCGGTTAACAGGCAAAGTGGCGATGGTGACGGCGGCGGCGGCCGGCATCGGGCGGGCCTCGGCGGTGGCGCTGGCACGCGAGGGGGCGAAGGTGTTCGCCGCCGATATCGATGCCGCCGGCCTTGCCGGGCTCAAGGCGGAGAACCCGGCGATCGAGACGCTCATCCTCGACGTCTGCGACGGCGCCAAGGTCAGCGCGGCGCCGGCCAAGACCGGCCCGGTCGACGTCCTTGTCAATTGTTCCGGCTTCGTCCATCACGGCACCGTCATGGACGTCAGCGAGGCGGACTGGGACTTCTCCTTCGACCTCAATGTGCGCGCGCATTTCCGCATGATCCGGGCCTATCTTCCGGCCATGCTCGAGCGGGGAGCCGGCGCCATCGTCAACATCGCTTCGGTGGTGTCGACGATCAAGGGAGCGCCCAACCGCTTCCTTTATGGCGCCACCAAGGGGGCGGTGATCGCGCTCACCAAGCAGCTCGCCGCCGACTATGTCGCACGCGGCATCCGCGCCAATGCGATCTGCCCGGGAACGGTCGAGACCCCGAGCCTCATCGCCCGGATGCAGGCGCGGGGCGACTATGACAAGGCGCGAGCCGAGTTCCTGGCACGCCAGCCGACCGGGCGTCTCGGCAAGCCGGAGGAGATCGCGGCGCTGGTGACCTATCTTGGCGGCGACGATGCGGCATTCGTCACCGGCCAGGCCTTTATCATCGACGGCGGCTGGACGATTTGATCCGGCTCTGTCTATCATCGCGGCAAAACGAAGCAAAAAGGCGGGAGTTCGCGCAGTGGACCGGCCAGTGGGAACATCCCGCGCGATCGAGGTCGAGCGGGTCTCCAAGATCTTCGGCGCAGGCGAGGATGAGGTCCGCGCCCTCGACGAGGTCAGCGTCTCGATCGGCAAGAACGAGTTCTTCACCCTGCTCGGCCCTTCCGGCTGCGGCAAAACCACACTGCTCAGGCTGATCGCCGGCTTCGAGCACCCGAGCCGCGGACGCATCCTGCTGGAGGGAGCCGATATCTCGCCCCTGCCGCCCTATCGCCGCCCGGTCAACACGGTGTTCCAGAATTACGCCCTGTTCCCGCATTTGACGGTCGCCGGCAACATCGCCTTCGGGCTCGAGATGCTGGGGCGGCCGCGACCCGAGATCGACCAGACGGTTCAAAGCATGCTCGAGCTCGTCAAGATGCGCGAGCTCAAGAACCGGCGCACCAGCCAGATCTCGGGCGGCCAGCAGCAGCGGGTGGCGCTGGCGCGGGCACTGGCGCCGCGGCCGAAGGTGCTGTTGCTCGACGAGCCGCTGTCGGCGCTCGACCTCAAGCTCCGCAAGGAGATGCAGATCGAGCTCAAGCGGCTGCAGCACGAGACCGGCATCACCTTCGTGTTCGTGACGCACGACCAGGAGGAGGCGCTGACCATGTCGGATCGCATCGCCGTCATGAGCCGCGGCCGGATCCTCCAGATCGGGTCGCCGCGCGATATTTACGATCACCCGGCCGAGCGATTCGTCGCCAATTTCATCGGCGAAACCAATTTTCTCGATGCCGAGTGGCTGGGCAGCAGCAACGGAGCGGGCTCGGTACGGCTGGCGTCGGGTGCCGTCGTCGCGGCATCGCCGCCCCCCGGGGCGACGCCGGCAGGCAAGGTCACCATCGTGGTGCGGCCGGAACATGCCGACCTCACCCGCGATCTCGGTGCTGCACCATTGCGCGGCATCGTCGAGAACGTGGTCTATTTCGGCACCGACACTCATTATCACGTGACGCTGCCGGAGGGGCGGGAATTCATCGTGCGCCGCCAGAACCGCCGCGGCGCCAGCGACGGCTTTGAGCCGGGAAGCCCCGCCGGCATCGTCTTTGCCGACGCTGCGGCGCAGATCCTGAGGGATTGACCGATGGCGCTCAGCCACGCGGCCGTAGCCGAGCTTGCCGATGCCGGCGCTGCGGCCGGCGCTTCGGCACTTACCAGGCAGGCGGCGCGGACGCGCTGGGCCCTGCTCGGCCCGGCGCTCGTCATCCTGACCTTCGCCGCCGTCGGGCCGCTGCTGATCGTGCTGGTCTATTCCTTCCTGACGCCAGGACCCTATGGCGGAGTGGTGTGGTCGCCATCGTTCGAGGGCTGGTTCAGGGTGCTGTTCCAGCGCGACATTTTCGACGACAGCCTGCATCTGCAGGATGCGCATCTGACGATCCTGTGGCGGTCGGCCAAGCTGTCCTTCGCCACCACGGTCCTGGCGCTCGTCTTCGGTTTTCCCACCGCCTATTTCATCGCGACGCGCCCCGAGCGAAGCCGCAACAGCTGGCTGTTCCTGATCACCATTCCGTTCTGGACCAATCTGTTGATCCGCACCTTCGCGATCCAGGAGGTGATCCGCAATGAAGGGTTGATCAACAATGTCCTGCTGCGGCTCGGCGTCATCGCCCATCCCCTGCAGCTCATGTTCACCGACGGAGCGATCCTTGTCGGCATGCTCTATGTGTATTTGCCGCTGATGGTGCTGCCGCTCTATGCCAGCATGGAGAAGCTCGACTTCCGGCTGATCGAGGCCGGCTACGACCTCTATGCCACCCGCTTTCAGGTGCTGCGGCGGGTGATCATTCCGCTGGTCAAGCCGGGGATCGTCGCCGGCTCGATTCTGGTGTTCATTCCCTCGCTTGGCGCCTATGTGACGCCGCGGGTGCTCGGTGGCGGCAAGAACATGATGCTGGGCAATCTTATCGAGCTGCAATTCGGCCAGGGCAGGAACTGGCCGCTCGGCTCGGCGCTGTCGGTGACGCTGCTCGCCATCGTCATGGTGGCGCTGCTCGTCTATGTGCGCTTTGCCGCCAAATCGGACGCGGCCGGTCATGGCTGAGGCGCATGCCGGCACCGGCCGGCCATTTTCAGTGCGCCGGCAAACCGGCTTCACCGCCATCGCGGTCGCCTGCTTCATCATGCTCTACCTGCCGATCGTCACGCTCGTCGTCTATTCGTTCAACGCCGGGGTGTCGATCGCGATCTGGGAGGGCCTTTCGTGGCGCTGGTACCAGTCGGCCTGGCAGAACGACCAGGCGCGCGATGCCGCGATGCGCTCGCTGGTGATCGCCAGCTTTGCGGCGGTGATCGCGACCACCGCCGCGACGATGGCGGCGCTGGCAACGACCCGCACCCGCCACTATCGCGGCCTCACCGCCGTCTATGCCATGATCAACACGCCGCTGATGGTGCCGGAGATCGTCACCGGCGTGGCGCTCCTCATCTTCTTTGCCATGATCAAGGTGGCGACGAATTATTCCGGCCTCGCCTATCTCGTCGCCGCCCATTCGGCCTTCTGCATCCCCTTCGCCTATCTGCCGATCCGGGCGCGGCTCGAAAGCATGGACCTGTCGCTCGAACGCGCCGCGGCCGATCTCTATGCCACGCCGTGGATGACCTTCCGGCGCGTCACCCTGCCCTTGCTATGGCCCGGAATCATTGCCGGAATCATGCTCGCCTTCGTCATCTCCCTCGATGACGTGGTGATCACCGAGCTTGTCAAATCAGGCGGCCAGGATACCTTGCCGACCTATATGCTGGGGCAGCTCCGAAGGGTGGTCACGCCTGAGATGAATGCGATCTCGACGGTGTTTCTGGCCATTTCCATCGCTCTTGTGACAATATTCTTCGTCTTGAACAGGCGAAACGCTTAGAATTCGCCATTCACTCACCGCAGGGAGAAAAAAATGAAGTGGACAGTCACCGTCGCGGCATTGAGCATCGCGGCCTGTGCCGGCACGCCGGCGGCATTGGCCGACGGGCAGCTCAACATCTTCAACTGGGGCAACTACACGAGCCCCGAGCTCATCAAGAAATTCGAGGAGGCCTACAAGGTCAAGGTGACGGTCACCGACTATGACTCCAACGACACGGCACTGGCCAAGGTGAAGGCCGGCGGCCATGGCTTCGACATCGTGGTGCCCTCGGCAAGCTTCGTGCCGATCTGGATCTCCGAGGGCCTGGTTCAGGAGACGCGGCCGGACCAGATGGAGAATTTCAAGAACATGGACCCGAAATGGGTCGATGTTCCCTTCGATCCGGGCCGGCATTATTCGGTGCCGTGGCAATGGGGCACCACCGGCATGACTGTCAACACCAAGGTCTATCCGGGCGATCCCAACACATCGGCGATCTTCCTCAATCCGCCGGACGCGCTCAAGGGCAAGGTCAATGTCGTGCCGGAGATGGTCGACGTCATCAACCTGACCTTGTTCTATGTCGGCAGCGAGCCCTGCACCAGCGACAAGGCGGCGCTGAAGAAGGCCCGCGATGCCCTGATCGCCGCCAAGCCGAACTGGCTGTCGATGGACTATGGCAATGTCGAGAAATATGCCAAGGGCGACATGGCGGCCGGGGTGAACTGGAATGGCGCGTCATTCCGGGCGCGGCTGCAGAACTCCGCCATCGTCTATGGCTATCCCAAGGAGGGATATCCGATCTGGATGGACAATGTCATGGTGCTCAAGGACGCCAAGAACACCGACAATGCCAAGCTGTTCCAGAACTTCATCATGGACCCGCAGAACGCGGCCATGATCTCGGCATTTGCCCGCTATGCCAATGGCATCAAGGGCTCGGAAGCCTATATGCCGCAGGATATGCGGACTGCGCCGGAGGTCAACATCCCGTCCGAATTCGCCGCCAAGGGCAAGTTCTCGCTGACCTGCCCGCCCGAGGTCAACGAGCTCTATACCGCGATCTGGACCGAGCTGCAGAAATAGTGAGCGAATAGTGAGTGGTGCGGAGTGAGCAGTACCGGCCGAGTGCTGCCCTTCCACCACTCACCACTCACCACTCACCACTCACCACTCACGACCTCACCACTCACGTCATTCGTTACCGCCCAAGGAACCCGGTCAGGACATTGACGACATTGATGCCGATGGCCTCGATGGCGTAACCACCCTCCATGACGAACAGGGTCGGCAGCTTCAGCTCGGAAATGCGCCGGCCGTAATCGGCGAAATCCTCCGAGTTGAGCTTGAAGAAGCTGATCGGGTCGTCCTTGTAGGTATCGACGCCGAGCGAGACCACGAGGGCGTCGGGGCCGTAGTCGCGGATCCGCCGCAGCGCATCGTCGAGACCGACACGCCATTTGCCGTAAGCGGTGCCCGGCGGCATCGGGTAGTTGAAGTTGAACCCTTCGCCCTCGCCATGGCCGATTTCGTCGGCAAAGCCCAGAAAGTAGGGAAAGGCCTCCTGCGGCTGGCCGTGCAGCGAGCAGAACAGGACGTCCTTGCGGCGATAGAAAATGTCCTGGGTGCCATTGCCGTGATGGAAATCGACATCGAGAATGGCGACGCGCTTGGCGCCGGCATCGCGGAACCCCTGGGCGGCCAGTGCGGCATTGTTGAGGAAGCAATAGCCGCCATAGAGATCGCGATGGGCGTGATGGCCGGGAGGGCGGCACAGCGCGAAAGCCGCCGGCGCGCCGGTGGCGACATGTTTGGTAGCGCTGAGCGCCACGGCAGCCGAGGACAGCGCCGCCTGCCAGGTGCCGGCGGCGATCGCCGTCTCGATGGCGAAGGTGTAATAGCCGGCTTTGCCCTCGACATTTTCCGGAATCCGTTGGCGCATGCCGCGGACCGGGAAAGTGGTGGGAATGAGCTCGCCGCGGTTGCCATTGGCGGTCCAGTCGCGCCAGGCACTCTCGAGAAACTCGAGGAAGCGGGCATCGTGGATGGCGCCGAGCGCCCGCTGATCCAGCTCCGCCGGCGGGGCGACGTCGGTCAGGCCGACCTCCTTCAGCCGCCGCAACACATATTCGATGCGGGACGGCCGCTCGAAAGGGGTGACCAGCTCGCCGCCATATATTTCCCCTTGCGGGAAATGCATTCGGTGATTTTCTGAATAAATGACACGCATAGGAAGCACCTGTCGCCTTTTATCGTGAGCGATCTTACCTTGCGTAGGTTTCCTTATACCAGCGGGCGAATCGCTCGATGCCGGTGCCGACCGGCGTATCCGGAACATAGCCGGTGAGAGCGCTGAGGAGCGTCACGTCGCCCCAGGTGTCGGCGACATCCCCCGGCATCATTCCGCAGAGCCGGATGTCGGCGGGCGCGTCCAATGCGACGGCGATCATGTGGCAAAAATCGTTGAGCGCGATGCGGCGGCCCGAGGCGATGTTGATGGGCCGGTGCGGTGCGACGGGACTTGTCGCCGGGTCGGTCGAGCCCTGCCAAGCGCTATCGGCCGCGGGCGGGCGCGGCGCGATCCTGACCATCGCCTCGATGGCATCGCCGATATAGGTGAAGTCCCGTGTCGAGCGTCCGCCATTATACAGCTCTACCGGGGCGCCCCGCATGATGGCATCGGCGAATTTGAAGAACGCCATGTCCGGCCGGCCCCATTCGCCATAGATCGTGAAGAACCGCAGGCCCGTCGCGGCGATGCCGAACAGCGCCGCATAGCTGTGCGCCATCACTTCATTGGCCTTCTTGGTGGCAGCATAGAAGGAAACCGGATGGTCGGTCGGCTGGTGTTCGGACCAGGGCACCGGATTCGCCCCGTAGACGGAGCTTGAAGAGGCGTAAAGCAGATGCTGCGGCGGCCACCGCCGGCAGCATTCGAGCACATTGGCAAAGCCGACGAGATTGCTGTCGACATAGGCGCCCGGATTTTCGAGGCTGTAGCGAACGCCCGCCTGGGCGGCAAGATGAAACACCCATTCAGGCTTCGCCTCGTTCCAGAGGCTCTCGAGCCGCGACCTGTCGGCAATATCGACAAGCGCCACCTCGAAACCGTAGCGATCCTTGAGCTGGCGCCGGCGCGCCTCCTTCAGCGAGACATCGTAATAGGGCGTCATATTGTCGAGGCCGACCACCGTGAAGCCGTCGCGCAGCAGCCGGTCGCAGAGGTGAAAGCCGATGAAACCCGCAGCACCTGTGACGAGGGTTCTCATGGCGCCGGTTCAGCCCTTCACGATGTGATTGCCGGTCAATCCCATCCGACCAAAGACGTTCCGCGTGTCGAGGATCAGGCGGGCATTTTCGGCGATGAGCCTGTAGTCGATGGCGTCATGGTCGGTGGCGATCAGCACCGCGTCATGGCGTGCGAGCGCCGCGGCCGACAGCGGCAGGCTTTCGCGGCCGCGCAAATAGGGGTGCTCGCGGGTCGCCGGCACGACCGGGACATGCGGATCGTGATAGGCCACTTCAGCGCCGCGCCCCGCCATCAATTCCAGGAGCTTCAGCGAGGGGCTCTCGCGGATGTCGGCGACGTTCTTCTTGTAGGCAAGGCCGATCAAAAGGATCTTGGCGGAGCTGAGCGCCATGGCGGCGCTGCGGTCGAGGGCTTCCTCGAGACGCCGGACGACATAGAACGGCATCTGGGTGTTGATCTCCCCGGCGAGCTCGATGAAGCGGGTCGGCACGTTGAACTCGCGCGACTTCCACGCCAGGTAGTAGGGGTCGATCGGAACGCAGTGGCCGCCGAGGCCGGGTCCCGGGTAGAAGGGCATGTAGCCGAAGGGCTTGGTCTTGGCGGCGTCGATGATCTGCCAGATGTCGAGCCCCATGGCGTCGAAGACCATCTTGAGCTCGTTGACGAGTGCGATGTTCACCGCCCGGAAGATGTTCTCGGTGATCTTGACGGCCTCGGCCACCTCGCAGGAGGGCACCGGAACGACTTCTCTGACCACCGCGCCATAGAACGCCGCCACCAGCTCTGCTGTCCGGGCGTCGAGACCGGACACCACTTTCGGAATGGATGCCGTCTCGAACTTCGCATTGCCGGGGTCCTCGCGCTCGGGCGAATAGCCGAGCAGGAAATCCCGGCCTGCCTCGAGGCCGCGGCTCTCGAGAATTGGCAGCACCACCTCGCGCGTGGTTCCGGGATAGGTGGTCGATTCGAGAACGACCAGCTGTCCGGGGCGCAGATGCTCGACGATCGCCGTCATGGTCGCCTCGATATAGGACAGATCGGGCGTGCGGTGGCGGGTGAGCGGGGTCGGCACGCAGACGATCACCACGTCGCAGCGCCCAAGGGCTGCGAAGTCGGTGGTGGCGGAAAGGCGCTTCTCGCCGACCAGCTGCTTGAGATCGGAGCTCATGACGGCGCCGATATAGGAGCGGCCGGCGGCGATGTGCTCCGGCTTCTCCGGATCGATGTCGAGACCGACGACGACAAACCCGGCGCGGGCGATCGTCACCGCAAGAGGCAGGCCGACATAGCCGAGCCCGATCACCCCGACGACGGCTTCGCGCCCGGCGATCCGGCCGGCAAGGCGGTCAACCGCCCCGCTGTCCCTATCCATGCTCACTCAAATCTCCCTCGCGGCTCGCGATGCCTCCGGCGGAAATCCCAAAGGCAACTCTAATCCTTGCGCGGTTCCTTCACGAGGACATTGGCAAGGATGAGGTCGAACTCGGTGTCGATATTGACCAGAGGCTCATCGATCACGACGGCCCCGGTGCTCCCGCCCTTGATCGATTTCTGATCGAGCAGGCATTGGCGGGTGATCGCATAGGCAATGCCATTGCGGTGGTAGACCGGCGTCAGCTGCTGGCGGGCGATGATGCGGGCGCCGGCTTGGTCGTAATAGTCGAGCCGGCCCTCCTGGTCGATCGTCAGCTGCTTGAGGGGATGCGCCTTGCTGTCGGTCTCGCTCACCGTCCAGACCGCGTCATAGCCGCCATCCACCAGCTTTTCGATGGTTGCCTGCACGTGCTCGACGCGGCGGCCCGGCGATGTCGGCTGCAGCATCACCACGATGTCATATTGCTGCTCGTCCTGTCGCTCCATCTCGGTCAGGGCGTGGACCAGCACATCAAGGTCTGCGACACGGGGTCCCGACAGGTGATCCGGCCTGGTGAAAGGCACGGCGAGGCCGGCGCTGCGGCCGGCGGCCGCGATCTCGGCATGATCGCTCGACAGGATCGCCCGGTCGATCGACGGCGATGCAAGGGCAATGCGGGCGGCCAGCACCACCAGCGGCACGCCGCCGACGGTGCGCAGGTTCTTGAGCTTGACGCCGGTCGAGCCGCCGCGGGCCGGCACCACGGCGAGGACGCGGCGATCACCAAGCATGGACCGCCTCGAGGTTCATGACGGGATCACAGCGCGTGCCGGGTGCGGAAATAGGCGAGCCAATTGTCGACCTTGGTCTTGCGATGGCTGCGGTCGAGACGCGCGATCTCCGGATCCTCGTAGAACGAGTCGTTGTTGTGATGGGTGGTGGAGATCTCCTCGAAGACGCAGCCGTCGAGGGTGTGGAACTTGTGCCACTCTCCCGGCGCGACGAGAAAGGTGTCGCCGACCCGCATCGAGGTGCGGGCGCCATCCTTGACGATCTCCAGATCGCCTTCGAGGAGCTGGAAGGTCTCCTCCTTCTGCTTATGGAAGTGATAAGGATGCTTCTGGCGCGGCAGCTGGATCACCAGCTTCTTGGCATATTGGCGGTTGATGCAGGTGACGATGACGGCGCCATATTCGCGGAAGCGGCGCAGCCCGAAATGGTGCGAGATCTCGATCTCGGCATCCTCGTTGATGTGGATATTGGCCTTGTTCAGCATGCCGCGCACCTGCAGCATGATCTGATAGACGAGCTGCTCGTCGCCGAAGCCCTGACCGGCGAGGCTCGCCGACAGCGGGGCGTTGCCGGGGTAGTCGCGATCGGCGACCAGTCCGGGGCGCCAATCGCCGCTCACCAGCTGGCCGTCCTGAACCGGCATGGCGAAGAACACGTCGCGGGCGGTGATCGCCTCGCCCGCCTTGACACCGCGGCGGACATAAGCGCCGCGCTTCAGCTCGGTCAGGGTCTGCCGCTCGGCCGTGGAGGTCGGCGCGCGCTCTTCATTGCCGAGCATGAGGCGGGCTGACTTCCAGGCGGCGAGCCAGGTCTTGAGCTGGTCGGGTGTCGAGGAATAGGCGTTGAGATTGTAGCGCCCGTCATTCAGGCCGACATGGCGTTCGAAGAGCCGGGCGCCCTTGGCATAAGCGATCTGAATGGCTGCGACATTGTCCTGATTCTCATGAGTCGACCAGCCGATGGCGACATTGCGGTAGCGCTCGATCATCTGGCCGATCTGGTTGAGCTGGAGCTTGTCGTCCGGCGTCGGATAGAGCGCGACGCAGTGCATCAGGGCAAATTCGGTGCGCTCGCTTTCCATGAAGTTGACGAGCCAGTCGATCTCGTCGGTGCGCAGGCCCGCCGTCGATACCACCACCGGCTTGCGCGAGCGCACCACCTTCTCGAGCAGCGGGCGATCATCCGCCGAGCAGCTCGCGATCTTGACGATGTCGAGCCCCATGTCGCAGATGATGTCGACCGAGTCCTCGTCGAACGGCGTGCACATGGTGAGGAGCCCCGCCTTGCGCACCGATTGCGCGAGATCGGCGAAGGCATCCATGTCGAGCTTGGTCTCCTTGAAGCGCTTCACATATTTCAGATCGCTCCGCGACTGGTAGTCGGGATGGATGAAGGTGTCGAGCTGGCGGAACTGGAATTTGAGGGCGCCCCGCACCCCCGCCTCGCGGTTGACCTTGCCGACGGCGGCCACGATCTCCTTGGCATAGGGGAGATCACCCTGATGATTGTTGGCGAGGTCGTAGATGAACAGGTCTGTGAAGCCTTGTCTGTCCAGCACGGGACGTTTCCTCCTCAGCGCAAAGCGTCCGGGACATAGCCCGCCGACCAATCGATCCGGACCTTGCGGCCGGTGGCATGCGAACGGAAAATGGCAGCGATGACGAGCATCGTATCGAGGCCGCGCTCGAGGGCGATCGGGGAATCCTTGCGCCGACCCTCCAGAATGGCTTCGAGATGCTCGACTTCGGTCTTGAAGTCGTCGGCCCGCGTCTTCGCCAGCAGCTGCTCCTCGGCGCGCTCGCCATCGCCGGATATGACCGCATCGAAGCCCGGCTTGTGATTGACGCGCCATTCGACGAAACCGTCGCGGCCCTGGATGCGGCAAAGCTTCTCCGGCGGGGCGGTGACCACGTCCTGGATGACCTCGCCGACCAGGCCTTCGGTCGTCTTCAGGCCGGCGAGCATCAACCGGTCGTAACTGACCTTGCCCTCCTCGACCAGGTCGAGCAGGCCGGTGACCTCCTGAACCTTGCCGGCGCCGATGACGCCGGCGAAATGCTGCCAGATATTGATGCCATGCGAATGCTCGCCCGCCGCACCGCCGCCGCGCGCGGCAAAGCCGAGATAGCTGTCGGCAGGGCCGGAGAGCCAGGGATGGGCCTTGAAGATGCCGCCCCAATGCTCGCGCGTGCGGGCCGAGATGGCGACCACCGTCCCGATCGCGCCGGTCCGCAGGCGCTCCTCGGCCATGACCGTGTTGGCGGTGAGGGTGTGATTGTAGCCGACGCCGGCGAAGATGCCGAGCTGGCGGGTTCGCCCCAGCAGCGCGGCGCAGCCCTTGAGGTCGGGACCGCAGAGCGGCTTCTCGATCAGCAGCGCACGGGGCACCGCGGCATCGAGTTCGGCATTGGCAAGGGCGATATGGGTGTCGGGCGGGGTGCCGATGAAGACGACGTCGGCCTTGTCGCCCAGCGCAGCCCGCGAGTCCTTCAGGCGGATGGCTTCGTTCCACGCGCCATAGCGGCCTGGATAGGTGGCGGACCGGGTGCGCTCCAGGGCGGCAGGGTCGATATCGGTGAGCGTCACCTCCCAGCCGCGGCTGACGGCGGCATGGGCAAGGTGATTGCCGATCGAGCCGGCGCCAACGATCTTAATGCGGAACATCTTCTCCCCTGCTCTCCGCCCAGCCTTTTTTCCCGAGGGGTGATTTCTGGACCGTTCGGAGCGACAAGTAAACGGGATCGCACCATTTTGCCCCCGCATGTCGACAGAAAGCTTGGGCGTTCTCGGTCAGCCTCCCTCAACCTGAAGCTGAAATATTTCATTCGACAGAAGGTCCAGCCGAACCGGAAAGGTCTTGCCGAGAAGTTGCATGATCGTCGCGATGCGTTCGTTGATTGCCGAACGATCAAGCTCGGGGAAAATATGGGCATTGTAGCGACGCTCGGTCGTGCGCGAGATCACGGCATCGAGGACGACGCTGCCGAGCGACACCAGCCGACTGCGGACGGGCGGCGCGCGCCTTTCCGCAAGCCGGCCCGCATGCTCGCCGAGGGCGGCGACCATGCGCTCGCTGGCGAGCGGCCCGGACAGGCTCTCGACATGCCGGGCCAGCGCCTCGCGCGGTGCCGGGCCGGCGGTTCTCCCCTGGCATGTGCCAAGGCCCGCCGCGATGGCGGCGATCAGGTCGTCGGCACGATCGAAGGCCCTGCTCACGGCGTTGGGGAGCTCGAGGTCGAATTCCGGCGAGCTCACCGGCTGATAGGCATAGGCCGTCCGGCCGAGTAGTGCCGTCTCGATCGCGCTGGTGCAGCCATTGTGGAGCACCGCCGAGCTCGCCATCAGCCAGGGCACGACGGCACCGCGATTGACGACGACGGCATTGCCGGCGGCGCGCGCCGTCTCCTGCCACACCGCGCCATTCTCCGAGGGATGCGGCCGGATGACGAGGCGGTGCGGTGCAATCGCGCTGGCAAGCCGCGGGACAAGATCGACGAAGCCCTGCAACAGCGCCCGCTTGTGGGCCTCGAGGCCGCTCCACACATTGTCGAAATCATGCCGGCCGATACCGGGCGAACGGAAGGAGCGATGCTTCGGCCGGAAATGGTTGACGAGCGAGAAGTTTGTGTTGAAGAGCACGAACGGCCCGAATTCCTGTCGGATCGCGTCGGCTTCCTTGCGGTAGAAATCGCGCAGCTCGGGGCGCAGCAGGTCGGCGCGCGGATTGCCGGTCAGGAGGATCGGTGCACCGGTGTAGAAGGGCGAGCGGCGCCAATAATCGGCATTGTCGGCGCCCCAGGCGAACAGCAGGCGCGGCAGGCTCATGGAGCGCGCCTGGTAGCGCACCGTCTGGACGTGTGGCGGGAAGCGCACCAGCCCTTCCTCGTCCATGGCGACGATGGCGTGGCCTTGCGCCATCGGCCGGTCCATCACGAAATTCTGCCGGACATTTTTCGCAAGATAGAGCGCCTCGCCATAGCGCGGCGTGTTGTCGATGCTGTGCCTGAGGCCGATCAGCACGCGGTAGCCGGCCTCGGCCGCGATCAGTCCCAGCAGCAAATTGGCATCGAGCTCGCGCTTGCCGATCACCACCGGCAGCAGCAGCGTCTTGCGTTCAGGCATCGTGACGGGGCGCGTTGGGCTTGCCGGAGCGGCGGAAGCGCACGGCATCATCGCGGAGCGCCACGACCTCGACGTCGTGGAATTGGTTCAACAGGCGCTGGACCAGCGCGACCTTGTCGAAAATCTCGGCCGCCGGCATGCCGGGAAAGACATGCTTGATATATTGCAGCCGCTCGGTCACCGGAAAACGCCGGCCGAGCTCGCCAAGGCCATAGGACAGGACGCGGAAGCCGCGGTCCTTCAACGGACGCGGCGGCGGCGGCGCCAGCAGCGCCGCGCGGCTCTCCTCGAAGGCATCGAGGATCCGCTCGCAGGCGAAGCGACCGTCGAGATTGGCGATGTGATGGCGCAGCAGCTCCGGCACCGGCAGCCCCTTGGCGAGCCTCGGATCGCCGCCGGCAAGCGCGGTCATGGCACAGGCGACGACCTCATCGGCGGTGTCGCATTCGACGCTCACCGCATTGGGGAGCTCGAGATCATGGGCGCTCGACCGCACCGGGCGGAAGGCAATGGCCGGCGTGCCGAGGACACGCGATTCGATGGCGCTGGTGCAGCCATTGTGGATGACGCAGCTCGCCGCCAGCAGCCAGGGAACGACGGCGCCCTCGAACACCACCTCGGCATTGGCGAGGTCGCGCACCGCTTCCTGCCACGGCTGGCGGTTCTCCGAGGGGTGCGGCCGGACGATCAGCTTGACCGGGGCAATGGCGGCGGCGAGCCGGGGCAGCAGGGCGCCGAACTCCCCCATCAATGCGGTCTTGTGCCGGACCAGCCCGTCGGCTGCCGCCTGGAACACCGCCAGCGGCACATTCCGCGTCGGCTTGACCGGGTTGAACCCCGGAGTGAAGTGGTTGACGATCGAGAAGTTGGTGTTCACCAGGACGAACGGCCCGTAACGCTCCCCGAGCTTCCTTGCCGCTTCGGCATGGAAGCCGCGCAGCTCCGGCCGCAGCAGATCGGCGCGCGGATTGCCGGTCTCGAAGATCGGCGTGCCGTCATAATTGGGGAGCCGGGTCCAATGTTCGGCATTGTCGCGGCCCCAGGCGAGCAGCGCACGGGTAGCGCGGAACACCTCCGTCTCGAGCCGCATGCTCTGGAATTGATCGGGAAAACGAACCAGGCCCTCCTCGTCCATCGCCACCACGCTGTGGCCGAGAATGAAAGGCGGTTTCACCGATTGGAAACGTCGCACGCTTTTGCACAGAAAGATCGAGCGGGGAAGCAGCGGCGATTTCAGCGGCTGGTTGCGGCCGACAATGACGTCATAACCGCGCTCGGCAGCGAACAGGCCAAGAAGAATCTTGGCGTCGAGCTCGCGGCTGGTGATTTCGACCGGTAACAGCAGGGGAAGGACCGCAGCATCGGCACGGCCGCCGATTGTGACACTTTCCGGGACTGCCACTTTACGAGGTACCTGCCCCCGGCGCTCAAACTCAAGCTGTGCCGAAGTCATGGAACTCTTCCGGTGAACAATGCTTGCCTCTCATCCAGATCTACACTTGCCCCGCAGTCGGGCGCGAGGTCAAGCTGCCAAGCATCAGTGTGAGACGGAAGATTCCCATGCGATACGTCACCTTGCCGGATGGAGAACAGGTCCCTTGCCTCGGCATCGGGACCTGGCGGATGGGCGAGAATGCGCACCGGCGCAGCCAGGAGGTCGAAGCCCTGAGGACGGCCATCGACCTCGGCCTCACTCTGATCGACACGGCGGAAATGTATGGCGAGGGGGGCGCCGAGGAGGTGGTGGCCGAGGCGGTCGGCGACCGGCGCCAGGACGTCTTCATCGTCAGCAAGGTGCATCCGCGCAACGCAGCGCGCGCCAACACGATCGCCGCCTGCGAACGCAGCCTGAAGCGGCTGCGCAGCGCGGTCATCGATCTCTATCTCCTGCATTGGCGAAGCGCCGTGCCGCTCGCCGAGACCGTCGCGGCGTTCCGGCAATTGCGGCAGGACGGCAAGATCCGTCATTGGGGGGTGAGCAATTTCGACGTCGGCGACATGGCCGAGCTGGCCGACATCGATCCGGGCTGCGCCGCGGACCAGGTGATGTACCATCTTGGCGCGCGCGGCATCGAGTTCGACCTTCTGCCATCGACCCGGCAGGCGGGCATCCCGGTCATGGCCTATTCGCCGCTCGGCGGCGGCGACATCCTTGGCGACAGGACCCTCAACGAGATTGCCCAAAGCCGCTGCGTATCGCCGGCGACGGTGGCGCTGGCCTGGGTGCTGCGGCAGGAACAGGTGATGGCGATCCCCAAGACATCGAAGACGGCGCGGGTCAAGGAATTCCACGCCGCGCTCGATCTCACGCTCAACGTCTATGAGCTGCAGGGGCTCGACAAGGCCTTCCCGGTGGCGAACCGGCGGACGCCGCTCGCCACCAGTTAAGCCGAATGGCGAGCAGCGAAGGGCGGATGGCGCCCGATCGGCTCGCCGCGCTCCGGCTCGGCGAGCACAATGCCGCGCCCGGCCTCGAGCGCGACATCGATCGGTCCGAACGCCAGGTTGGAGATGGTCAGGGTCGCGCCGGCCGGCACGAAACGACGCTCGAGCGGCCAGCGCACGCCGGCGAGCGTCAGGCCGACGAGATCGGTGACCGGCACCACCGAAAAGCGCGAATCGGGCGGAAGATCGATGGTCCGCGCGCCGGGCAGAAGCGGGTAGCCTTCCTCGGTGCCGCTGGTGATCAGGGTGGCAATGCCTGCATGCTCGAGACGAAGGGCGAGCTGGATATGGGCCATGGCGTGGTCGCTGCGGCCGCCGAAGCCGCCGGCCAGGATCAGCCCGGTGGCGCCGCGCCGCAGGGCCTCCTCGACGGCAAGCTCGCCGTCGGTCATCGCCTTGTCGGCGGGAAACTCCAGGCGCGGCACGGCGCTGTTGGCCTGCCGCAGTTCATCGCCGGCAGAGTCGAAATCGCCGAGCCATAATTCCGGCACCAGCCCGAGAACGGCGGCATGGCGCATGCCGCTGTCGGCAGCAATGACGCGGCTGCCGGCGATCTGGCCGCTCAGCCGCGGCGTCGGCACGATGTCGCCAGCAAGAAGCAGCGTGAAGGTGGTCATCGGCTTCCGCCTCTACCCCGCCTTCGAGCCTGTGTCCAGTTGCGCGCTTGCGGTTGCAGGCCGCGAAAGTGGCGTATAAGCTCGCGATCGCTCTACGGGGTGCCCGAACTGCGGGCTGAGAGGCGCGGTATTGCGTCAACCCGACGAACCTGATCCGGGTCATGCCGGCGGAGGGAGAGGAGCCTCGTCCCAGGCATCTCCCCCCTCATCCGGCGCCCGCAATGGAAGGACCAAGCGCATGCGAGGGCTGATCGCTGTTGCCCTGGCGTTCATGATGTTCGCCAGCGTCGCGGAAGCAAAGGACACCCTGACGATCTACACCTATGACGGCTTCACCGCGGATTGGGGCACCGGTCCGAAGATAAAGGCGGTGTTCGAAAAGCAGTGCGACTGCACGGTCGATTTCGTGGCCCTGCCGGACGGCGTGGCGCTGCTCAATCGCCTGAAGCTCGAAGGTGCGGCCAGCAAGGCCGATATCGTTCTGGGGATTGACACAAATCTGACAGCAGAGGCGGAGGCGACCGGCCTGTTCGCACCGCATGAGGTGGCGACAGCCGGCCTGACCGTGCCTGGTGGCTGGCACGACCCGACCTTCCTGCCCTTCGATTGGGGATATTTCGCCGTCGTCTTCGACAGCGACAAGCTCGCGCCCGATAGCTTCCGCAGCCTCAAGGAGCTGGTGGAGAAGCCGGGGCCGGAGAAGATCGTGATCGAGGATCCGCGCACCGCCACCCCGGGCCTCGGCCTGCTGCTGTGGATCAAGGCGGTCTATGGCGACAAGGCGAAGGAAGCCTGGGAGCAGCTCAAGCCGCGGATCCTGACGGTGACGCCGGGGTGGTCGGAGGCCTATGGCCTGTTCACCAAGGGCGAGGCGCCGATGGTCCTGTCCTACACGACCTCGCCCGCCTATCACATCATCGCGGAGAACACCAAGCGCTACCAGGCCTTCGCCTTTGCCGAGGGCCACTATATGCAGATCGAGGTCGCCGGCATGACCAAGAGCGCCAAGAACAAGGAGCTGGCCCGCCGCTTCCTGGCCTTCATGATCAGCCCCGGGTTCCAGGACGCGGTGCCTGAGACGAACTGGATGTATCCGGCGGCGCCGATTTCGAAGCCGCTGCCGGCCGCGTTCGATACGCTGGTCAAGCCAAGCAAATCGCTCCTCTTCAGCTCGCAATTGGTGGCTGAGAACCGCAAGGCGTGGACTGAGGAGTGGCTTGCCGCCACCAGCCGCTGATTGGCTGTGCTGCTTCGACCAACTCCCGGGGCGGCCGCCGGACTGGCGGTCGTTACCGCCGTTGCCGCGCTGACCGCGGCCGCAATCATGCCGCTCATCGGCCACGCCCGGGCGGGCGCCAGCGTCATCGACGTGCTGACCGCGCCCTATACGCTGCGGATCGTCCGCTTCACCCTGCTGCAGGCGGGGTTGTCGACCCTCCTGTCGGTCGGCCTCGCCGTGCCGCTGGCGCGAGCCCTGGCGCACCAGCCGGTGTTCCTGTTTCGCGGCGCGCTGCTCAGGTTGATGGCGCTGCCGCTCGGGCTGCCGGCGCTGGTCGGCGTGCTCGGCATTGTCGCGGTGTTCGGCCAGCGCGGCTGGGTCAATGCGCTGTTGGAGAGCTTCGCCTTCGGCGGCCGCATCGAGATCTACGGGCTGAGCGGCATTCTGCTGGCGCATGTGTTCTTCAACATGCCGCTCGCCGCCCGCATCGTGCTGGCGGCACTCGAAGCGATCCCCCACGAAAGCGATCGGCTCTCCGCCCAGCTCGGCTTCACGCCGGCGCAACATTGGCGCCATGTCGAATGGCCGGCGGTGCGCCAGATCCTGCCCGGCGCCATGCTGCTGGTGTTCATGTTGTGCGCGGCAAGCTTCACCATCGTGCTGACGCTCGGCGGCGGCCCGTCGGCGACGACCCTCGAAGTCGCCATCTACCAGGCGCTGCGGTTCGACTTCGACCCCGGCCAGGCGGTGATCCTGGCGCTGCTCCAGCTCGCTTTGTGCGCCAGCTGCTATGCCATTCTCGGCCGGCTCGGCACCGAGGTCGATCCCGGCATGACGCTCGGCGCGCGCACCCGTCCAAAGCTGCTGCGCAGCGGCCCGCAGCCCGGCGACTGGCTGCTGATCGGCGCCGCCGCGGGCTTCATCGGCCTGCCGCTCGCAGCCATCGTGATCTCCGGGCTCGGGGCGCCGCTCGCCAGCCTGGCCCTCCAGAAGACGGTGTGGCAGGCCGCCGCCACCAGCTTCGCCGTCGCGCTGGCCGCCACGGCGCTGGCCATGGCCGCCGCCTGGTCGCTCGCCGCAGCCCGCCGCGACACGTTGCGGAACCGCCATCCGCCGGCCTGGCGGCGGGCGCTGGACCGGATCGGAGCGCTCTGCGCCGGCCTCACGCTGGCGATGCCGCCGATCGTGCTCGGTGCCGGATGGTTCGTGCTGACGCTCGGTTTCGCGGGACCGTTCTCGATCGCCCCGCTGGCGGTGGTGGCGGGCAATGCGCTCATGGCGCTGCCCTTCGCGCTCAGGATCATCGAGCCGGCCATGCTGGCGCATGCGCGAATCGTCGACCGCCTCGCTCTCAGCCTCGGGATCGACGCGGTGACCCGGTTTCGCCTGATCGACTGGCCGGTCCTCGCCCGGCCGCTCGGGCTGGCGGCGGCGCTCGCCATGGCGATGTCGCTTGGCGATCTCGGCATCATCACGCTGTTCGGATCGGAGGACTTCCTGACCCTGCCCTATCTGCTGCTGCAGCGCATGGGCACCTACCGCACCGCCGATGCGGCGGGTCTGGCCCTGATTCTCGGCAGCTTTTGCCTGGCGCTGATCTGGACCGCCGAGTGGCTGGCGCGCACGCCCCGCCGGAGCAAGCCATGACGGCGCCCGGCATCGTGCTCGACGACGTGCGGTTCGATTATGACGACATGCGCATGCTGTTCGACGCCGTCATCCCGCCCGGCGCCTTTCTCGGCGTGATCGGCCCGAGCGGCGCCGGCAAATCGTCGCTGCTCAACCTGATCGCGGGATTCGAGAGCCCGCTGTCGGGCCGGATCCTTATCTCCGGCGTCGACTGCACCGCGGCGCCGCCACAGGATCGCCCGGTGACGATGCTGTTCCAGGAGAACAACCTGTTCTTCCATCTCGATCTGTTCACCAATGTGGCGCTCGGCATCTCGCCGGCGCTCAAGCTCACCGACCAGGACCATGCCGTGCTTGCCGCGGCGTTTGCCCGGGTCGGGCTTGCCGGCATGGAGCGGCGGCTTCCGCGCGAATTGTCGGGCGGCGAACGGCAGCGCGCCGCCATCGCCCGGGCCCTGGTCCGGCAGCGGCCTGTCCTCCTGCTCGACGAGCCGTTCGCTGCGCTCGGGCCGGCGCTGCGCCACGACATGCTGCAGCTCGTCCGCGACCTGCGCGACGAGCGGGGGCTGACCGTGCTTTTCGTGACCCACAATCCCGACGATGCCGCGCGCGCCGCCACCCACACGGCGTTCCTCGACGGCGGACGCATCATTGCGCTCCGACCGACGGCGGAATTCTTTGCCGAACGCGACCTCCCCGGGCTTAAGGCCTATCTCGGGGACTGACCCCGCCGGTCATGGCAGAACTGCTCACCGCCTCCTTGCCACCACCGGCAAGCTGTGAGATGTCCCAAGTCCCGCAATCTGTCGAGGCAAGCTCATGAGTGTCTCCCGCGGTCGCAAGGTGCTGGCCACGCCCGGGCCGACGATCCTGCCGGACGAGGTGCTGGCGGCCATGCACTGTCAGCCGATCGATCTCTATGGCAGCGCGATGGAGGACGTCACCCAGTCCTGCCTCGCCGATCTCAAGGTGGTGTTCGGCACCACGGGAAGCATTTACATCTACATCACCAATGGCCATGGGGCCTGGGAGGCGGCGCTGACCAATATCCTGTCGCGCGGCGATGAGGTGCTGGCGCTGGAGAGCGGGCTGTTCGCCACCGCCTGGGCGGATCTGGCACGCGTGCTCGGCATCGCGGTCGAGATGCTCCCCGGCGATCCGCGCCGGGCGGTCGATCCGGCAGCCCTCGAGGAGCGGCTTCGCGCCGATCGCGAGCATCGCATCAAGGCCATCCTGATGGTCCAGGTTGACACCGCCTCGAGCGTCGTCAACGACATCCCGGCCATCCGGGCGGCGATCGACGCGGCGGGCCATCCGGCGCTGTTCCTGGTCGATGCCATCGCCTCGCTCGCGACCATGCCGTTCATGATGGACGAATGGCGAATCGATGTGGCGCTGGGCGCCGCCCAGAAGGGCATGATGCTGCCCCCCGGAATCGCCTTCGTGGCGGCCGGCCCCCTGGCCAAGGAGGCGCGCCGGTCGGCAGGCCTGGTGACCCGATTCTGGGACTGGGAGTTCCGCGACGGCGAGGAAAATTACATGAAGCATTGCGGCACCGCGCCGGAGCATCTGATCTTCGGCTTGCGGGCGTCGCTCGACCTCCTCGCCGAGGAAGGGCCGCCGGCAACCTTCCGCCGCCATCAGCTGCTCGCCGATGCGGTGCGCGAGGCAGTCTCGGCATGGTCGAAGGGCGGGGCGGTCGAATTCAACATCATCGCGCCCTCGCAGCGCTCCAACGCGGTCACCACCATCCTCGCCAACGGCTTCGACCCGCTCGAGCTCCAGCGCTGGTGCGACACGGTCTGCGGCGTGTCGCTCGGCACCGGCATCGGCAGCTTTTCCGGCAAGGGGTTCCGTATCGCCCATATGGGCCACATCAATGCCCCCTCGATCCTCGGCGTGCTCGGCGCGATCGAGGCGGGGCTGACCGCCTTGCGCACGCCCGACATTTCGGGCGGCGTCAGTGCCGCGAGCGCGCTGCTGGGCAGGAGCATCGGGCGGGGTTAATCGAGGCGCCGCCGTCGCGGACGGTGCTCGCCGAGAATCACCATCAGGCCGGCGGCGATCACCACGGCGGCGCCGATGAGGACATTGACCGAGGGCTGCTCGCCGAACAGGAAATAGGCAATGATGAGCACCCAGACCATCTGGGTGTAGTCGAACGGCGCGATGGTCGAGGCGTCGGCATAGCGATAGCTCTGGGTCAGGAGCAGCTGGCCGACACCGCCGAAAAGGCCCGACAGCACCAGGAGGCTGAGCTCGGTCCGGTTCGGCCATGCCCAGCCGAATGGCAGGGTGAGCAACCCGATCAGCGCGGAGTTGATCGAGAAATAGACCACGATGGTGGTCGTCGGTTCATGTTTGATCAGCCTCCTGACCAGGATCATGGCGGATGCGGCGAAGAAGGCCGACAGCAGGGCAGCCACGGCGCCGCTGAGCTGCGGGGTTTCCAACGGCAGATGCTCGATCAGCTCGAGCTGCGGCCACAGGATGAAGACGATGCCCATGAAGCCGAGCAGCACGGCGATGATCCGGACATAGGTCAGTGTCTCACCGAGAATGATGCCGGCCAGCAGGATAACGAGGAGAGGCGACACGAAGCCGAGCGCCATGGCGGCCGGCAGGTCGAGGCGGGCCACCGCGTAGAACCAGGTGACCATCGACAGGGCGCCGACGCCGCCGCGCCACAGATGGCTCATGAAATTCGACGTGGCGAAGACCGCTCGCAGGCTCATGCCCTTCATCAGCACCATGACGAAGATGGGAACGAGCGCGAACAGCGAGCGGAAGAAGACCTGCTGGCCGGCCGGCACGTCGTCGGCCACGGCCTTGAGACAGGCGATCATGCAGGTGAAGGTGAAGGTCGAGGCGATCTTGAGGAAGATGCCGGGGAGCTGCGAGCGTTCCCGCGACAGCCATGCGGTTTCGGAGGGCCACTGCCCGCGCCGATACCATGCCCGCCCCAAAGCTGCCACCTCCGTCAGTCGCGCTCCCCGAAACCTGAGGCCACAAGATCGGAGATGGCCGCCATGGCGCTCTCCGCCTCAGGTCCGGTCGCTTCGACCAGAATGGTCGACCCTTCGCCGGCTGCCAACATCATCAGGCCCATGATCGAGGTGCCGGGGGCCGATTGGCCGTCGCGGCTGACCGTGATGGCCGCGTTGAAATTGTCGGCACATTTGACGAATTTGGCGGAGGCCCTGGCATGCAACCCACGGCTGTTGACGATTGTGAGCTTGCACCGAAGCACCCTGTCGGGCTCAGGGCTCGACATTGACCTCACAGCCTATTTCGAGAGAAGTCGACTGGCGACGTTGATGTATTTGCGCCCGGCATCCTGCGCCTGCTGGACGGCGGTGTCGAGGTTGGCGTCGCGGCGGATGCTGGCGAGCTTGACCAGCATGGGCAGGTTGACGCCGGCCAAAACCTCGATTCGGCCGCGCTCCATGACGGAAATAGCCAGATTGGAGGGGGTGCCCCCGAACATGTCGGTCAAGACCACGACGCCCTCGCCGGTGTCGACCTGGTGGACCGACTTGATGATTTGCTCGCGGCGTTGGGCGATGTCGTCGTCAGGCCCGATGGCAATAGCCTCGATCTGGCTCTGCGCGCCGACGACATGCTCCAAGGCTGATCTCAGCTCGTCGGCCAGACGCCCATGCGTCACGAGCACGATTCCAATCATCGAGTCCTTCAACTCCGTGCTGAGACGCGCCGCCTCGGTGGCGTCCCCAAAGGAGCGCCATATTGTCCAAGCGAGGGCACGAGCGCAACTGGGCGCGTCAACCTATCCCCTGTCATGCTTCGGCGCCTTCAGTCCGGCGCCTGCAGCCGCAGAGGGTTGAGGGCCACGTCCATCGCCAGCAGGAGCCGCTGCGGAGCAGAGCTCGCTGCCGGATCCAGATCGGTTTCCGCAAGGGCGATGCCAAGGATGCTGAATTGCCGCACGGGGTGGTCCGGCATGCGCTCGATGTCGTGCCAGGACTTGAGCCGAAACAGTATGGCAAGGCCGGCCGCATGCTCGTAATCCATGCGCACGATGCCGAGGCCGCGCACCTCGAACAGGCCGCGCAAATGGTGCGGCGCCGAGCCCACCAGCATGCTGCCGCGCCGCTCCACCAAGACCTGGTCGTCGGCAACGAGCCGGGCGTCGTGGCCGGTGATCAGGCGCAGGGCAAGGTCGGACTTGCCGCATCCGGAAGGGCCGCAGAGCAGAATTCCCCGTCCCTGCACGGAGAGGCAGGTCGCGTGCAGGGTTTCGCTCGCGATGGCCAACAGCTCACCCCTCGGTCGCCACGTCGCGACCACCTTCGACGGCGGGCAGCCTGACGGTGAACCGCGCCCCTAGCACTGGCGGCGGATCGGAGCCGGCCGCCGTGCCGTGGCGATTGGCAGCCGTGATCTTGCCGCCATGCGCTTCGACGATCTGGCGCGAAATCGACAGGCCGAGACCGGAATTCTTGCCGAAATAGCCGGGCGGGCGATCGGTATAGAAGCGGTCGAAGATGCGCGCCATCTGATCGGGATTGATGCCGGGACCCTCGTCGTCGACCCGGAACTCGACCTGGCGCGGCTGGCGCCGCAGCCGCACCGTGACGGTCGAGCCGGACGGCGAGAACGATACGGCATTGTCCACCAGATTGCGCACCACCTGGCCGAGGCGATTGTCGTGGCCGAGAATGGTGAAAGGCTCCTCGAGACCGTAGGGCGGCCGCACCAGCTCGAGGCGGATGTGGGGCGCGCTCTCCTTCCTGGTCTCGTTGGCAAAATCCACGAGCGTGCGCAGGAGCTGCTCCAGATCGACCGGCTTCGCCTTGGCACGGGCAAGCTCGGCGTCGAGGCGCGAGGCATCGGCAATGTCGGTGATCAGCCGGTCGAGGCGGCGGACATCGTCCTTGACGATGCCGTTGAGGCGAGCGCGCTGCTCGTCGGTGCGGGCATATTGCAGGGTCTCGACGGCGCTGCGCAGCGAGGTCAGCGGGTTCTTGAGCTCGTGGCTGACATCGGCGGCAAAGGCCTCGATGGCGTCGATGCGGCGGTAGAGGGCATCGGTCATGTCGCGCAAGGCGCCCGACAAATGGCCGATCTCGTCGCGGCGCTGGGTGAAATCGGGAATCTCGACGCGGTTGTTGACGCCCTTGCGGACCCGCTCGGCGGCCCGGGCAAGCAGCCGGATCGGCTCGGCAATATGACCGGCAAGCGACATTGCGAGCAGGCTTGTCACCAGCGCGGCGAAGAGGAAGGTGAAGAACACGATCCGCCGTTCGTTGCGCAGGACCTCGTCGATCTCGCCACCGCGGGTCGACAGCACGAGGGTGCCGAGAACGGCGCGGAAGCGCTGGATGGGGACCGCCACGGAAACCACGATCTCCTTTTCGTCATTGACCCTGACGACCGAGACGGAAGCGCCGTTCAGCGCTGCCGTGACTTCCGGGAAATCCTTGCCATTGTCGAGCCCGTATTCCTTCTGCACCGGATAGTCATTGGTGAAGATCCAGTCGTTGACCGTGTTCCAGACGGTGGTGAGCACGCCCTTGCTTTCCTTCGGAATGGGCGGAAGCTCGACCCGCAGCACGTCGCCGCGGCCATAGAGATAGCGGCTGTCGACCACCAGCAGGCCCTCGCGGTCGAAGATGCGGGCGCGGATATCGGCCGAGGAGCGGTCGGTGGAGGATACCAGCCGGCGCAACACCGGGCCGGCGCGCTCGGGATTGATCAGGAAGTCGAGATTGTGAACATCGACGTCGCCGGTCTCTTCGCTCGGCTCGAGGAGCTTGTCGGGGTCGATGACGATCTCGCCGGTATCGACGGTGGCGGAGGAGGCGATCGCCGCCGCCATGATGTGGCCCTGGGTCATCAGGCTCTGGACGCGGGCCGAGATCAGGCTTTCCCGCGACTGGCTGAAATAGAGGATGCCCGCCACCAGGATGACGAGGCCGACGAAGTTGAAGAGGATGATGCGGCTGGTAAGGTGGGCAGGCGCCAGATCATGCAGCGAAAAGCTCGGCTCGTCGCGCACGACATCGGCCGACGAGGAATAGTCGTCGACATCGATCCGATCTCGCGTTTCGACAGCCACCATGGCGGCCAGTCAAGCCCTCCCCACGCTCGATGCAGCAAGGCTCGAGCGTCCTTGGCGTGGAAGCCTAGGCCTCCTTGAAACGATAGCCGACGCCATAGAGGGTTTCGATGGCATCGAAACTGTCGTCGACCACCTTGAACTTCTTGCGCAGCCGCTTGATGTGGCTGTCGATGGTGCGATCATCGACATAGACCTGGTCGTCATAGGCTGCGTCCATCAGGGCATCGCGGCTCTTGACGATTCCAGGGCGCTGGGCCAGCGACTGCAGGATCAGGAATTCGGTGACGGTGAGCGTCACGCCCTGGCCGTCCCAGGTGCAGGAATGGCGGTCGGGATCCATGACCAGCTTGCCGCGCTCGATCGCCCGCGAGGGCTCGGGAGCGGTTACCGAACCGTCACGCTGCTGGGCGCGCCGCAGCACCGCCTTGACCCGCTCGACCAGCAGGCGCTGCGAGAACGGCTTGCGGATGAAATCGTCGGCTCCCATCTTGAAGCCGAACAGCTCGTCGATCTCATCGTCCTTGGAGGTGAGGAAGATTACCGGCATGTCGGAGCGCTGGCGCAGCCGGCGCAACAGCTCCATCCCGTCCATGCGCGGCATCTTGATGTCGAAGATGGCGACATCGGCCGGATTGTCCTGCAGACCCTGGAGGGCTGCCACGCCGTCGGTATAGGTGCTGGTTTGATAACCTTCGGCCTCCAAAGCCATGCTGACCGAGGTTAAGATGTTGCGGTCGTCATCCACGAGAGCGATCGTAGGCATCTTGTCTCCTCGCTGCTGATGGTCCCAGGCCTAGAAGTCGAACACGTGCAATAATGTGGCAGTTCCACAGTTCTCCAGCCCCGGTTCGGCCAACCCCGACCTCCCGTCGCACGTGGGGCGGGATTGTGGTGAAGCGCCGCGCCCAGTCAAGCCCGCAGGTGAGAAGGCCTCCATGACCGACGCGAATGACATCGAACCCCCTGCGGCGGCGCGTCGTCTCCTTCGTCAGACGCGAACTGCGCATCTTGGAACTCTCATGGCCGACACGGGCCACCCCTATGTCTCACTCGTCAATGTTGCAACAGACCCCGCTGGAACACCCATCCTACTCCTTTCTTCCCTCGCCTGGCACACGAAAAATATCGCCTGTGACAGCCGTGCCTCGATCCTCTTCATCGCAACCAGAAAAGATACGCATGAGGATGCGCTCCAGGGCTCGCGGGTGACGGTGCTCGGCCGCATGGTCGAGGCTCTCGCCAGCGACCGCCGGCGCTATCTGGCGCAGCACCCGCAGGCCGCGGAATACTGCGATTTTGGCGATTTCGCCTTCTGGCGACTCGCGCCCGAGCAAGTGCATGCGGTGGCTGGTTTCGGCCGGATCATGACCTTCCCCGCCGGCGCGGTTTTCGACCCGGCGGCGGCCGCCATTGCGGCAATCGAGGAAGAAGCGATCGACCACATGAACCGCGACCATGCCGACGCCGTTCAGCTCTATGCCGCGTCCCTGGCCGGGCGTGGCGGCGGCGATTGGCGAATCACCGCCCTCGATGCGGACGGCCTGGTGCTGGTTGACGGCGCCCGCAGCGAGCGAATCGCTTTCGACCGGCCGGTCAGAAATGCGGCGGAGTTGCGCGCAACGCTCGCAGAGATGGCCGTACGGGCCAGAGCTGCAAGTGTTTGTTGATCCATTTGGTGGAATTCAATAGGGTTTCGCCCCATTGTTTCCACCCAGCGCCCGAGGATAGAAGCTTGTCAAAGGCGGGTCCCTTCAATCCCGATCAGCCCATCGAGTCCGCCGGCATCGTCGGTGCCAACGCCTTCTATAATCAAGGAATTCCGCAACTCTACGAGGCAGCGCTTCGACGCGGCGAAGGCCAGGTTGCAGCGAATGGGCCCTTGCAGGTGACGACAGCCCCGCATACCGGGCGCTCTGCCAGGGACAAGTTCATCGTCCGCGACGCCACCACCGAGGCGGCGATCTGGTGGGACAACAACAATGCCATGTCGGCGCAGGCTTTCGCCGCCCTCAATGCCGACATGACGGCATTCGCGGCCGGCCGCGACCTCTTCGTGCAGGACCTTTATGGCGGGGCCGACCCGGCCTACCGGCTGCGCGTCCGGGTCATCACCGAGCTTGCCTGGCATGGGCTGTTCATCCGCCATCTGCTGCGCCGTCCGGAGCTTTCCGAGATCGCCCGCTTCGCGGCCGACCTGACGATCCTCAACCTGCCGAGCTTCAAGGCGGATCCTCTGCGCCATGGGTCCAACGGGGCGACCATCATCGCCTGCGACTTCGCCAATCGTCGGGTGCTCATTGCCGGCACCCGCTATGCCGGCGAGACCAAGAAGGCGGTGTTCACCATGCTCAACTACCTGCTGCCGGAGCGCGGCGTGCTGCCGATGCACTGCTCGGCCAATGCCGGCCAGGACCAGTCTTCGGCCCTGTTCTTCGGGTTGTCCGGCACCGGCAAGACGACGCTTTCTTCCGATCCCTCGCGCATCCTGATCGGCGATGACGAGCATGGCTGGTCGCAGCACGGCCTGTTCAATTTCGAGGGCGGCTGCTATGCCAAGACCATCCGCCTGTCGGAGGCAGCCGAGCCGCAGATCTACGCCACCACCCGCCGGTTCGGCTCGGTTCTCGAGAACGTCGTCATCGATCCGCAATCGCGCATCCCCGACTTCGACGACGCATCGCTCACCGAGAATGGCCGCGTCGCCTATCCGATGGATTTCATCGCCAACGCCTCGACGAGCGGGCTCGCGCCGCATCCGCGGACGGTGATCATGCTGACCGCCGATGCGTTCGGCGTCCTGCCGCCGATCGCCCGGCTCACTCCGGCCCAGGCGATGTACCATTTTCTCTCAGGCTATACGGCGAAGGTCGCCGGCACCGAGAAAGGGGTGCAGGGCACCCAGGCGACCTTCTCGACCTGCTTCGGCGCCCCGTTCATGCCGCGCCATCCGAGCGTCTATGGCGAGCTGCTGCGCGACAACATCGCCCGGCACCGCGTGGCGTGCTTTCTGGTCAATACCGGCTGGAGCGGCGGCGGCTACGGGGTGGGGAGCCGGATGCCGATCGCGGCCACGCGAGCGCTGGTTGCGGCGGCTTTGGAGGGCCGGCTCGATGCGGCGCCGATGCGGCGCGACCCGCATTTCGGTTTCGAGGTGCCGACCGCGGTCGCTGGCTGCGACGGGCGGCTGCTCGACCCGCGGGCGACATGGGCCGACAGCGCGGCCTATGACGAGCGGGCGACGCAGCTCGTGGCGATGTTTGCCAAGAATTTCGCCAAGTTCGACGATCATGTCGATGCCGAGGTCCGGGCAGCGGCACCCCATGCCAAGGCGGCGGCGGAGTAAGATTTCGGGGCCGAGCGGGAAATCGGTCAGGGTACTGCCTTGTAGACGCCGCAGCCGAAGACATGGTTGGCGTGCCGCACCACCCAGGAGGTCTTGGGAACTTGCTTGCCGGTCAGCGGGTCCTCCATGACATAGTCCACCCATGCACCGGTGGGGGTCGCCAGGTCCCAAAGTGCCTTTCCATAGAGCTTGCCGGCCTGGTCCTTGAGAGTCATCACGTCGAGCCCCACCCGGTTCGCGGCGGCTCCATGGGCAACCGTCTTGTGATCGGGCCCGATTACGAAAATATAGAGGTCGCGGTCGACGAAACTGGTGCTGGGGGCGGTCATCTCCGCGAACGCGCTCTTCCCTTTGGCGTCAAAGGCCGCGATCGCCTTTGCGACCAAGGCCTTTGCCTGCGCCTCGGTACCGCGGTCGGCTGCCGAAGCCGTTTCCACGCCGACCGCGGAGAATATGAAACAGGCGATCGCAATCAGAATGGGGACGATTTTTTTCATTGGCGGTCAGCTCATTCCGGAACTGTCTGACCCGAGCCACCGAAATCCTCCGGGAAGTCTTTGAATTTTGGCAGCCCGTCTTGCATCCTCAATACCGTCTCTGAATAGTTTACGTGAACCTGCGGCGCAAATTTCAGGTCGGGAATGGTCGCGGCGTAGACGTCCACCAGACCAAACGGCGGATGGTTGGTCATGAGGTGACCACCGCATCTGGTACAATATTGCCGTTCGCTCTGCGGCGTTTTGGCAAAGGTGCCGATCAATTCCCGCCCCTGCGTCACCTTCACATCCTCAGGAGCCCAGAGAGTAAAGGCATTGACTGGACCGGCCGACCACGAGCGGCATGACCCGCAATGGCAATATCCCATCACCTTTGGCGAACCTGTCGCTTCCAGCTTTACCGAACCGCAGAAACATTCGCCCTTATATGGTCCAGCCATTTGCACCTCGATTGGTGAACATCATGTAGTTGACCGCGTTTGCAGTGGGCGGACAACCATTCACCAGCTGTAATTTACGCAAGCGCAATACCCACACCCAGTCGGTCAATGCCGTCGGCGGTAGGACAGCGCCTCGGCCATATCGAGCCTCGAGACACGCTCGCGCCCACCGAGGTCGGCCAGCGTGCGGGCCACCCGGAGAACCCGGTGGAAGCCGCGCGCCGAGAGCTTCATCGTCTCCGCCGCTTCCCTGAGAAGCTGCATGCCGGCCGCGTCGGGCGTCGCCACCGTTTCGAGGAGTTCGCCATCGGCCTGGGCATTGGTCCAATGTCCCTCCGCCTTGAGGCTCATGAAGCGCTGGCGCTGGCGCTGCCGTGCTCTTGCCACCCGCTCGGCAACCGCAGCGCTCCCTTCCTTCGGCCCCGGCTTGATGAGATCGACGGCCCGCACCGCCGGAAGCGCAATCTGGATGTCGATGCGATCGAGCAGCGGCCCGGAGATCCGCGCCTGATAGTCCGCGGCGCATTGCGGGCCGCGGCGGCACGCGCCCAAGCCGTCATCGCTTGGCATGCCGCAGCGACAGGGGTTCATCGCGGCGACCAGCTGGAAGCGGGCCGGGTAGGTCACGTGATGATTGGCGCGGGCGATGGCGATCTCGCCATTCTCCAGCGGCTGGCGCAGCGCCTCGAGCACGCGCGGCTGGAATTCCGGCAATTCGTCGAGAAACAGCACGCCATTGTGGGCCAGCGCCATCTCGCCGGGCCGGGCCCGGAGGCCACCGCCGGTCAGCGCCGCCTGGCTCGCCGAATGATGCGGATCGCGGAACGGCCGCCGCCGCGACAGCCGGCCGCCGGAAAGCTCGCCGGCAACCGAGGCGATGAGGCTGACATCGAGCATCTCGCGGGGCTCCATGGGCGGCAGGATGGAGGGCAGCCGGCGCGCCAGCATCGACTTGCCGGCCCCAGGCGGTCCGACCATCAGCATGTGGTGGCCACCGGCGGCGGCCACCTCCAGGGCCCGCTTGGCCGATTCCTGACCCTTGATGTCCCTGAGGTCGGGGAGATTGTCGGGGTCGCCGGCGGTGGCCGCCACCGGTCGCGACAACAGCTGGGTGCCGCGGAAATGATTAAGGATCTGGATGATGTTGTCGGCAGCCAGAATGTCGAGCTCATCGCCGGCCCAGGCGGCCTCGGGACCGCAGGCGCGCGGGCAGATGATGCCGAGGCCGAGTCCGCTGGCGGCCATTGCCGCCGGCAGGATGCCATTCACCGGCGCGATCGACCCATCGAGGGCAAGCTCGCCCAGCACGGCATAACGCCCGACCGAATCGGAGGGCAGCACGTCGATGGCCGCAAGCAGCGCCAGCGCGATCGGCAGATCGAAATGGCTGCCTTCCTTGGGGAGATCGGCCGGCGCCAAATTGACCACGATGCGGCGCGACGGCAGGGCGAGCCCCAGCGAGGCGATCGCGGCGCGGACCCGCTCGCGGCTCTCGCCGACCGCCTTGTCCGGCAGGCCGACGACCGAAAAGGCGACCAGGCCCGGGACGAACTGGGCCTGGACGCTGACCGGAACCGCCTCGATCCCCTGAAAGGCGACCGTCGCAACCCTGGCAACCATGAAATCTCCGTCGTTGCAACCACAGCGCGCACCATGGTGCAAGGCTCGCGAGAAATCAAGAACCGCTGTGGGAGGCGGCCCGACGGGTCTCGATCGCGTCGATGATGGCGGCGGCGATGTCGGTGCCACCGAACCGGGCCACCTCGCGAATGCCGGTCGGCGAGGTGACGTTGATTTCGGTGAGCCAGTCGCCGATGACGTCGATGCCGACGAAGATCAGGCCGCGGGACTTCAGATCGGGGCCGATCCGGGCGCAGATCTCGCGGTCGCGATCGGTCAGCTCGGTCGGCTCGGCACGACCGCCGACATGCATGTTGGACCGTGACTCGCCGGCCGCCGGCACGCGGTTGATGGCACCGACCGGCTCGCCCTCCACCAGGATGATGCGCTTGTCGCCCTTCCTCACCTCGGCCAGATATTTTTGGGCGATGAAGGGCTCGCGGAACGTCTGGCTGAACAGCTCGAGCAGGGCCGCGAAATTCTCGTCGGCATGGGCGAGACGGAAGATGCCGGCGCCGCCATTGCCATAGAGCGGCTTCAGGATGATGTCGCCATGCTCGGCGCGGAACTGGCGCAGCTCCGTCGGACTGCGGGTGATCAGGGTCGGCGGCGTCAGATCGAGGTAGCGGGTGACGAAGAGCTTCTCCGGCGCATTGCGCACCTCGGCCGGATCGTTGACGACCAGCACGGCGGGCACGATCCATTCGAGGAGATGGGTGGCGGTGATGTAGTTCATGTCGAAGGGCGGATCCTGCCGCATCAGCACGACGTCGAATGCGGCAAGATCGACGCGGCGCAAGGGCCCGAGCTCGGCGTGGCGGCCCGCCTCGTCGCGCACCGTGACGTCGCGGCCCTCGGTGGTGAGGTGCCCGTCGCGCAGCGCCAGAGCGCCCGGCTGATAGTAGAAGAGCCGGTGGCCTCGGCGCTGGCATTCCAGCATGAGGGCGAAGGTCGAATCACCGACGATGTTGATCGTCTCGATCGGGTCCATCTGGACGGCAACATTCATCGGCATTTCATCCTCCCCTCGTCACAGCGTGTCGAATTCGGCGCCGAAGGCGTTCTCGATGTGAACCGGGATCTGGTAGGGCGTCACGAGAATGAAGTCAAAACGACAGTCGCCGATGGTGCGGCCGGCAATCCACCAGCGGCAGGCATCGCGGATGCGCCTGGCCTGCCATGGTGTCACTGCCGCCATCGCGTCGTCCCGCGTGTTCCTCGTCTTGACCTCGACAAAGGCGGTGACGCGGCCGCGGCGGGCGATGATGTCGATCTCGCCAAGCGGCGTGCGGGCGCGGCGGGCGAGAATGCGATAGCCCTTGAGGCGGAGGAGCCAGGCGGCGAAGCCCTCGCCGCGCTTGCCGCGACGCTCGGCTTTCCGTCTGAGCCGGCTTGCCGGCTCGGCGCTCATCATTATTGCCCCTCCCGCGGGTCGGTGATGGCGCCGCGCTGGAGCGCTATGGCGCGCCGGTAGACATCCTGGCGCGCCAACCCGTAGCGACGGGCGATGGCGGCCGCCGCTTGCGAGACGGATGCATCGGCCAGGGCGGCGATGAGAGCGGCATCGATCTCGGCCGGGTCGCCCCGTTCGGCTGAGGCATCGCCGGGCTCGACGAGGAGGCAGAGCTCACCCTTGAGGCCGCCGCGTGCCGCGATCGCCGCCTGAAGCTCGCCCGGGGTGCCGGAGAGCACCTCCTCATGGAGCTTGGTGAGCTCGCGGGCGATCACGATGCGCCGTTCTCCCAGCACCGCCGAGAGATCGGCCAGAGCGGCACCGATCCGCGCTGCCGTCTCGAAGAAGATCAACGTCGCCGCAACGCCGGCGAGCTCCCCGAAAACGGTGCGGCGGGCGGCTGATCTGGGCGGCAGAAAGCCGCAGAACATGAAGCGGTCGCTGGGCAGGCCCGACAGCGTCATGGCGGCAAGGGGAGCGCTGGCGCCAGGGACGACCGTGACCTGGCAGCCGGCACTCCGCGCCTCGCGGACGAGCTTCCATCCCGGATCGGAGATGAGCGGCGTTCCGGCATCGCTCACCAGCGCGATCGCGGCCCCATTTTGCAGATCCTTGAGAATGCCGGGCCTCACCTTCGCCGCATTATGGTCATGATAGGGCTTAAGGATTGTCGAGATCTGATACCGGTTGAAGAGCTTTGCAGTGACCCGGGTGTCCTCGCAGAGCACATAGTCGGCGCCCGCCAGGGTTGCAAGGGCGCGCAAGCTTATGTCGGCGAGGTTGCCGATCGGGGTGGCAACGATATAGAGACCCGGCGCGGGGCGCGGGGCCTCGAAAACACTGGCGGCGATATGGAAGGCAGATGGCGCTGCTGGTGGTTTCGCTGGGGGAGACTTTGCTGGGGACGATGGGGGCATGACAGCTTTTGTTGCAGATTGGATGGGCCTAGATTAACGGCGTTTGGTGCCCGTGAGAATCTGCATGACTGCGCCACGCCCGGGGGACGTTCAAATGCACAGGCGGAACCACGAGGGGACAGGTGAACGCCGCAGTCATTGCGTTCAAGTCTAAAGCGTTTCGGCGCCGGGCGCTGATACCGTGGCGATCGCTCCTGATCGGCTTGGTGGCGCTGCTGCTGGCTGCCTGCTCGACCGGCAGCATGGACATGGGCAGCCTGTTCTCCGACAGCTCGGGACGCCAGGGTGCGGCGCCAGGTGCCATCCCGCAGCCCCCGGCTTCGGGTGCCAAGGTGGCGCTCCTGTTGCCGCTCGGCGCATCCGGTGAGCCGGCACGCATCGCCACGGCGATGAAGCAGGCGGCGGAGCAGGCGCTGATCGATGCCGGCAATGCCGGAATAACGCTGATCACCAAGGATACCGGCGGCAATGCCCAGGGCGCCCAGATGGCCGCCGAGGCGGCGATTGCCGAAGGTGCCGAGCTCATCCTCGGGCCGCTGCTTGCCAATGAGGTGCAGGCGGTGGCGCCGGCTGCCCGCGAGCGCGGCGTGCCGGTCATCGCCTTCTCCTCGGTCAGCGCCACGGCGACCCCCGGTGTCTATCTGATGAGCTTCCTGCCCGAGGAAGAGGTCGCCAACCTGGTGCGCCATGCGACCAGCACGGGCATTCGATCCTATGCGGCGCTCATCCCGAAATCGCAATATGGCAGCATCGCCGAGCGGGCGCTGATGGTCGCCACCAAGAATTACGGCTCGGCAGTGCCGGTGGTGGAACGCTATGCCCGGACCCCCGACGGAGTGGCCGACCCGGCAAGGAAGCTGGTCACCGAGATGAATGGCGGCGACAAGATCCAGGCGCTGGTCATCCCGGAGGGCGGCTCGATGCTCGGCACCGTTGCGAGCTCGCTGGCCCAATCCGGCTTCGCTCCGCAGGGGGTGAAGCTGATGGGCACCGGCCTGTGGGATGATCCGGTCACCGGCCGCACGGCGCTGATCGCCGGCGGCTGGTATGCCGGGGTGGCACCGGATCTGGTTGCCCAGTTCGACAAGAAATACCAGGCGAGCTACGGTTCGAGCCCGCCGCGCATTGCGAGCCTCGCCTATGATGCGGTGAGCCTCGCCATCGCCATGGGGCGAAGCCCGCCGGGCCAGCGCTTCACCGCCCAGCAGATCACCAATCCGGAAGGCTATCAGGGCGTGAACGGGCTGTTCCGCTTCCGGCCCAACGGCCTCATCGAGCGGGGCCTGTCGATCCTCGAGGTGACGCCCAACGGTCCGAAGGTGATCGCGCCCCCGCCGGCGCGCTTCGCAGCCGGTTATTGATCAAGGCTGTCAGCCGCCAGGGGGCTCGCATCGCGCAGCAATTCGCGGATGACGCCATCGAGCAGCTGGCGTCCGGCGGCTGTGGCGGCGACACCCTCGGCGGTGACCATGATGAGCCCCTCGGCGGCGAGCTCCGACAGGCGCTGCGGCCGAACGCCGGCGGCGGCAAGCGCCGTGCGGGGAACGCCCTCGACCAGGCGCAGGCCCATCAGCAGGCGTTCGGAGGCCTGGTCCGCAGCGCTCAGCGTCTCGTCCTCGATCACCCCATGGCCGTCGCTGCGAACCTGGCGCAGCCAGGTTTCGGGATGGCGCTCGCTCGCCAGCGCCCGGCGGCGGCGGCCGGCCGTGGTGAGGCGGCTGTGGGCACCGGGTCCGACCCCGGCATAATCGCCATAGCGCCAATAGAGCAGATTGTGTCGGCACGCATGGCCGGCGGCGGCATGGTTGGAAATTTCATAGGCGTCAAGGCCGGCGGCGGCGGTCATCTCCTGGGTGGTTTCATAAAGACCGGCGGCCGTCGCCTCGTCGGGAACGCGCAAGGCGCCGGTGGCGGCAAGGCCGGCGAAGGCTGTCCCCGGCTCGATGGTGAGCTGATAGAGCGACATGTGGCCCTGCTGCTCGCGCAAGGCCCGCGCAAGCTCGTCGCGCCAGCCAGCGATCGTCTGGTGCGGGCGGGCGTAGATCAGGTCGAAGGAAACCCGCGGGAAGGTGCGCGCGGCGAGCCGGAAAGCGGCAAGCGCCTCGCTTGCCGTGTGCTGCCGGCCGAGCGCCTTCAGGGCGGCGTCGTCCAGCGCCTGCACCCCGACCGAGGCACGGTTGACCCCGGCCGCGCGGTAGCCGGCGAAATTGCCGCTTTCGGCGCTGGTGGGATTGGCTTCGAGGGTGATCTCGGCGCGCCCGTCGACGCACCACAGCCGGGCCGCCGCATCGATCACGGCGGCAACGGCGGCGGGAGGCATCAGCGATGGCGTGCCGCCGCCGAAGAAGAGGCTCGACACGGTGCGCGGTCCCGTTTGGCCGCGGAACCAGCCGAGCTCGCCGATCAGGGCATCGGCAAAGGCGGTCGCGTCGACCGGGACATGGCGGACATGGGAATTGAAGTCGCAATAGGGGCATTTGGCACGGCAGAACGGCCAATGGACATAGAGGCCGAGCGGTTCGGCGGAAGCCTCGGTCATGGCGCCTCGGCGGTGCCGATCCGCTGCCGCAGCCCGGCAAAGGCGCGGGCGCGATGCGACATCGCGTGCTTGGCATCGGCTGGCATCTCGCCGAAGGTCAGCGCCTCGCCATCGGGCTTGAACATCGGGTCATAGCCGAAGCCGCGCGTGCCCCGCGGCGGCCACACCAGCGTCCCATTCACCAGACCCTCATAGACCTGCACCCCGCCATCGGGAAAGGCGAGGCAGAGCACGGCAGTGAAATGGGCCCGCCGCTGCTCGGGCGCCGCCGCGCCAAGCGCCTCGAGTCGCTGCTCGATCATCTCCATGGCACGGCGGAAATCCCGGTCCGGCCCGGCCCAGCGGGCCGACTGCACGCCCGGCTCGCCGCCGAGCGCATCGACGCTCAATCCGGAATCATCGGCAAGCGCCGGCCGGCCGCTCGCCACTGCCGCGGCCCGGGCCTTGATCACCGCATTGGCCGCAAAGGTCGAGCCGGTCTCGGCCGGCTCGGCCAGATTGAGCGCCGCTGCCGAAACCATGACGATGCCGAGCGGCCGCAGCAGCTCCTCGATCTCGCTGAGCTTGCCGGGATTGTGGGTGGCCACCACCAGTTCGTCGCCCGGAACCAGGCACCGCTTGTCGCCCGCTCCCCAGATGCGCGGCTCGGCAAATTCGATGCTGTTGCCGGCGGGGTCGCGGACATAGATCGAGCGGCCGCCCTGCGGCCATTCGAAGTCAGCCTCGATGGCGAGGTCGATGACGCCGAATTTGTGGGCCCACAAATCGAGTTCGGCGGCATCGGCGGCGAAGCAGAGATGGCCGGGGCCGGTTGCGCCATGCGGCGGGACTGGCAGGGCCGGATTGCTGGCGCCAACGCCGGTGACGGCGGGATTGAACACCAGAACGGTGCCGGGGCCGCAGCGGAAGAACACGTGGCGACCGGGTTCCCTTGCGACGCGTTCGAGCCCGAGCACATCGCCATAGAAGCGCTCGGCCGCGTCGAGATCCGCGGCATAAAGCACGCTTTCCAGCACCTGGGCCGGCGCATTGGTCATGAAACGACGCGCTCCTGCAGGGCGACGAGCTCGCCAATGCCCTTGCGGGCCAGCCGCAGGAGCTCGAAAAAGCTCTCCTCCGAGAACGGCTCGTTTTCCGCGGTCCCCTGGATTTCGACGATGCCGCCGCCACCGGTGAGGACAAAATTCGCATCGGTGTCCGCACCGCTGTCCTCCTCATAATCGAGGTCGAGCACCGGCGCGCCGCCGACGATGCCCGCCGACACCGCGGCAACCGTGGTCCGCAGCGGCGAGGCCCTGAGCAGCTGGCGGCGCAGCATCCAGTCGATGCTGTCATAAAGCGCCACCCAACTGCCGGTGATGGCGGCGGTGCGGGTGCCGCCGTCGGCCTGGAGGACATCGCAATCCACCAGGATCTGGCGCTCGCCGAGCGCCTTCAGGTCGATGACGGCCCTGAGCGAGCGGCCGATCAGGCGCTGGATCTCCAACGAGCGGCCCGACTGCTTGCCGGCGGCGGCTTCGCGCCGCGTGCGCTCGCCGGTCGAGCGGGGCAGCATGCCGTATTCGGCGGTGACCCAGCCCTGGCCGAGCCCCTTCATCCACGGCGGCACCTTCTCCTCGACCGTGGCGGTGCACAGCACCTCGGTATGGCCGAATTTGACGCGGCATGATCCCTCGGCATGGCGCGATATGCCACGCTCGAGCGTGACTGCCCGCATTTCGTCCGCTCGGCGCCCCGACGGTCTCATGGTCCTGTCCTTCCCAGCAATCGGCCGCTTCTACCGCGTGAGCTCCGCGGGCGTCCAGCCCCCGGGCGTGCGTTGACGGCGGGGAGTGCGGTTCCTACCTTAACCCATCCCCTTCAGGCGAGGCGGGCAAGACAGGCGGGCAAGCGCGATGGATGACAAGCTTTCGGGATTGGCTGCCCTCGACCAGAGGTCCCGGGAGATTTTCCGGCGCCTGGTCGAGACTTATCTCGAAACCGGCGAGCCGGTGGGGTCGCGCACGATCTCGCGCATCCTGCCCTCCAACCTGTCGCCGGCATCGGTGCGCAATGTCATGGCCGATCTCGAGGATGCCGGCCTCATTTTCTCGCCCCACACCAGCGCCGGCCGCCTGCCGACCCAGCTCGGCCTGAGGTTCTTCGTCGATGCGCTGCTCGATATCGGGCCGCTCGATGCCGAGCAGAAGACGGCAATCGATGCCCGGCTCGGCAAGTTCGACCGCGGCCACCGGCTCGAGGAGGCGCTGACCGATGCCACCAACCTGCTGTCCGGCCTGTCGCAATGCGCCGGGGTGGTGATAACGCCGAAGCACAATCCGCGCCTCAAGCATATCGAGTTCGTACCGCTGTCGCCGCAGCGGGCGCTGGTGGTGCTGGTCGGCGACGACGGAACGGTGGAGAACCGCAGCATCGAGGTGCCGGCTGGACTGCCGGCATCCACCTTCACGCGCGCCTCCAACCTTCTCAGCAACCGCCTTGAAGGCAAGACCGTCGGCGAGATGCAGCGGTATGTCCGCGACGACGCCGATGTCATCGCGCGCGAGCTCGACGAGCTCACCGCCAAGGTGGTCGAGGCGGGCCTTGCGACCTGGTCGGGCGATGAACCGGACGACAAGCGGCTGATCGTCCGGGGTCAGGCGCATCTCCTCGAGAGCACCGCGGCGCTGGCCGATTTCGAGCGCATCCGCCGGCTGTTCGAGGATCTCGAGGAAAAGCACGAGGTGATCCGGCTGCTCGGCCTGGCGGAAGCCGGCGAAGGGGTCAGGATCTTCATCGGGGCGGAGAACAAGCTGTTCTCGCTGTCCGGCTCGTCGCTGATCGTCGCGCCCTATCGCGATGGCGAGCAGCGGATCGTCGGGGTTCTCGGCGTGATCGGACCGACCCGTCTCAATTATGGCCGCATTATCCCGATGGTCGACTACACCGCCAAGGCCGTCGGCCGGCTCCTCACTTGATTTTTCGCCCGATTGCGGCAGATATCGCTCTGAACGCCAACCTCGCAAAAGCTTCACGGACCCTTGATGATGATCGATACCCGCAAGCCCGCCGCCGACCAGGATGCCGACCCGCGCGAGGCGGATCCGCGCGCCGATGACAGGGAGGACGGAGATCCCGGCGAAGCCATCTCGGTCGACGACCTCCTGCGCGCCGGGACGGAGCCTGCCCGCGAGGCGAGCCTGCGCAACGAGGTTGCCGAGCTCAAGGACCGGCTGCTGCGAGCGATGGCGGATACCGAGAACCTCCGCCGCCGCGCCGAGCGCGAGAAGGCCGAGGCCACGCTCTACGCCGCCAGCAACTTCGCCCGCGATCTCCTGAGCGTTGCCGACAACATGGCCCGGGCTCTCGAAGCCATGCCGGAAAAAGCGCGTGAACGGGCCGACGAGGCGACGCGGAACCTGCTGGCCGGCATCGATCTCACCTATCGCGAGCTGATGCAGGTGTTCGAGCGCTACAACATCCGCCGGGTCGATCCGCTGGGCGAGCGCTTCGATCCGAACTTTCACCAGGCGATGTTCGAGGTCCCCGACCCCGAGGCGGCGCCCGGCACGGTGGTCCAGGTTGTCCAGCCCGGCTACCGCATCGGCGAGCGGGTGCTGCGTCCGGCACTGGTCGGCGTTGCCAAGGCGGCGCCGCGCCAGGGACCCGGCCGCAATGGCGCCGGCGGTTCGTCGAGCTGATTTCAGTGCGGCAGGGTCACGCGCCGAAGAGTAAGATTGATCCTGCCGCCCTCGGGCAGGAGCCGCGAGGTGCCGGGCAGAATGCGGTCGACCCCATGATAGCAAAGCCGGCTCGCCCCTCCCATGATCATGACGTCGCCGGAGTTGAGCTTGATCGAGCGGGTGGGGCTGCGGCGCGCCGCGCCGCCGATGCGGAACAGGGCCGCGTCGCCCAGCGACACCGACATGACGGGCGCCGTCAGATCGGCCTCGTCCTCGTCGCGATGGAGCCCCATGCGGGCCCCGGCAGCATAATAGTTGACAAGGCACGCCTCGGGATCATGAGGATACCCGCCAAGCGTGCGCCACAGCCCGAGCAGGGGCTCGAGAATGGGCGGCCACGGCCGGCCGGTGCCGGGATGAACGGCCTGGTAGCGATAGCCGCTCCGGTCGGAAACCCAGCCGAGGGGGCCGAGATTGGTCATGCGCACGCTGAACGGCCGGCCGGTTTTCGGCATCACCGGGGTGAACAGGGGTGCGGCGGCGATGCAGGTGCGCAGCGCCTCGACCAGCGCGCGCTGGGCGTCTTGGTCGAGGCAGGCCGGATGATGGACCAGTCCTTGCGCCATGATTTCTACCAATTCGGGGACACGACAACTTGATGGCGACGAGAATACCCCTATATAACCCCGGAAACCTGAGGGGAACCGGCACGATGGACGGCAGGGCCTCTCGGTCTCAATTCGACGAACACGGAGGCCTGCTCCCCCGACACCCGGGGCAAAGGGCGCCTTGCAACAAGGGCTTCAGAGACGGCCTGCCAGGAGGAGAACATCATGGCGAATAAAGTCATCGGCATTGATCTCGGCACCACCAATTCCTGCGTCGCGGTGATTGAGGGCAAGACGCCGAAGGTCATCGAAAATGCCGAGGGCGCCCGCACCACGTCATCGATCGTCGCCTTCAACGATGATGCCGAGACGCTGGTCGGCCAACCCGCCAAACGGCAGGCGGTGACCAATCCGGAAAACACCTTTTCCGCCATCAAGCGGCTGATCGGCCGGCGCTATGACGACCCGATGGTGGAGAAGGACAAGAAGCTCGTCCCCTACAAGATCGTGCGCGCCGACAATGGCGATGCCTGGGTCGAGGCGCGCGGCAAGAAATATGCGCCCTCGCAGATCTCGGCCTATGTGCTGATCAAGATGAAGGAGACGGCCGAGCGCTATCTCGGCGAACCCGTCACCCAGGCGGTGATCACCGTTCCGGCCTATTTCAATGACAGCCAGCGCCAGGCGACCAAGGACGCCGGCAAGATTGCCGGTCTCGAGGTGCTGCGCATCATCAACGAGCCGACGGCGGCGGCGCTCGCCTATGGCCTTGACAAGAAGGAGGCCGGCACCATCGCGGTCTACGACCTCGGTGGCGGCACGTTCGACATCTCGGTGCTCGAGATCGGCGACGGCGTGTTCGAGGTGAAGTCGACCAATGGCGACACCTTCCTCGGCGGCGAGGATTTCGACATGCGCATCGTCGATTACCTTGCCGACGAGTTCAAGAAGGAGAGCGGCATCGATCTCAGGCGCGACAAGCTGGCGCTGCAGCGGCTGAAGGAAGCCGCCGAGAAGGCGAAGATCGAGCTTTCGTCCTCGACCCAGACCGAGATCAACCTGCCCTTCATCACGGCCGACCAGACCGGACCGAAGCATCTTGCGATCAAGCTCACCCGGGCCAAGCTCGAGGCGCTGGTCGACGATCTCATCCAGAAGACGGTCGGCCCCTGCAAGGCGGCGCTGAAGGATGCCGGGCTCACCGCCGGGCAGATCGACGAGGTGGTGCTGGTCGGCGGCATGACGCGCATGCCGAAGGTCATCGAGACGGTGCGCCAGTTCTTCGGCAAGGAGCCGCATAAGGGCGTGAACCCGGACGAGGTGGTCGCGGTCGGCGCCGCCATCCAGGCCGGCGTGCTCCAGGGCGAAGTCAAGGACGTGCTGCTGCTCGACGTGACGCCGCTGTCGCTCGGCATCGAGACGCTGGGCGGCGTGTTCACCCGGCTGATCGAGCGCAACACCACCATTCCGACCAAGAAGTCGCAGGTCTTCTCGACTGCCGACGACAATCAGACGGCGGTGACGATCCGGGTATTCCAGGGCGAGCGCGAGATGGCGCAGCACAACAAGCTGCTGGGCCAGTTCGACCTGGTCGGCATCCCCCCGGCGCCGCGCGGCGTGCCGCAGGTCGAGGTCACGTTCGACATCGACGCCAACGGCATCGTCTCGGTGTCGGCCAAGGACAAGGCCACCGGCAAGGAGCAGCAGATCCGCATCCAGGCCAGCGGCGGTCTGTCCGATACCGAGATCCAGAAGATGGTCAAGGATGCCGAGGCGCATGCGGCAGAGGACAAGCAGCGCAAGGAGCTTGTCGAAGCCAAGAATCATGCCGAAGGTATGATTCACTCGACTGAGAGATCGCTGACGGAATTCGGCGACAAGGTTGCGGCTGCCGACAAATCGGCGATCGAACAGGCGATCAGCGAGCTGAAAACCGCGCTGGAGGGCGACAGCAAGGACGAGGTCGAGCAGAAAACCAATGCTCTCGGGCAGGTGGCGATGAAGCTCGGCGAGGCGATGTATCGCCAGAGCCAGGGCGGCGAGCAGACGCCGCCGCCGGGCGGCGCGGCGGGAGGCGGTTCTGGCGGGAGTTCCGACGAGGGGGTCGTCGATGCCGACTTCGAGGAAGTCAAGGACGACGACCGCAAGTCGGCCTGATTTTGAAACGGGACCGTCCACGAACTTTTGCCGGCGCGGCAAGAGCACCGAGGGCGGTCCTTCACATGCAGATTGCAGGTTCGGTCGAATTCCAGTCGGCCCAGGCGGGGGACATCAATGTGAAGGCCGGAGAGGCCCATGGCCAAACGTGACTATTACGACGTTCTGGGCGTGTCGCGGGGTGCCGGCGAGAAGGACCTCAAATCCGCTTTCCGTCGGCTCGCCAAGCAATATCATCCCGATGCCAATCCCGGCGACCATAGCGCCGAGCACAAGTTCAAGGAAATCAACGAGGCCTACGAGGCGCTGCGCGATCCGCAGCGGCGTGCCGCCTATGACCGTTTCGGCCATGCCGCATTCGAGACCGGCGGCACGGGCGGGCATCCGGGCGCCGGCGGCTTCGGACCGGAATTCGCCTCCTCCATGTCGGACATTTTCGAGGATCTGTTCGGCGAGTTCATGGGCGGCGGGCGCGGACGCGCCGGTGGGCGGCGCGGCGGCACCCAGCGCGGCTCGGACCTGCGCTACAACATGGAAATCAGCCTGACCGAGGCTTATGGCGGCAAGAACGCTCAGATCCGTGTTCCGACCTCGGTCGCCTGCGAGCAATGCAAGGGATCCGGCGCCAAGGCCGGCACCACTCCCAAGACCTGCCCCACCTGCAACGGACAGGGGGCGGTGCGTTCGTCATCGGGCTTCTTCACGGTGGAGCGGACCTGCCCGACCTGCCAGGGGCGCGGGCGGGTGATCTCCGATCCCTGCGCCGCCTGCTCGGGACAGGGCCGGGTGACCAAGGAGCGGACGCTGTCGGTGAACATTCCGGCCGGTGTCGAGGACGGCACGCGGATCAGGCTGGCGGGTGAGGGCGAGGCCGGCGTGCGTGGCGGGCCGGCGGGGGATCTCTACATCTTCCTCAGCGTCAAGCCGCATGAGTTCTTCCAGCGGGACGGCGCCGACCTGTTCTGCCGGGTGCCGATTTCGATGGCGGCGGCAGCGCTTGGCGGCGAGATCGAGGTGCCAACCATCGATGGCAAGCGGGCGCGGGTCCAGATCACCGAGGGCACGCAAACCGGCAAGCAGTTCCGGCTCAAGGGCAAGGGCATGCCGGTGCTGCGGTCCAATCAGCATGGCGACATGTACATCCAGACGACGGTCGAGACGCCGGTCAACCTGACGCGAAAACAGCGCGAGCTGCTCAAGGAATTCGAACGCGAGGCCAAGAACAACAGCCCGGAATTGGCCGGCTTCTTCGCCCGCGCCCGCGCCTTTTGGGAAGGCTTCGGCGGATAGGTTGCAGCGCTTGGCCAAGCGCCTGATTTGTCAATCCAAAAGCGTAATTCACAGCAACCCGCGGGCACCTGTCTGCTGCCGCAGGGGCTTGAGCGGGCGTGCCCCGAAATGGGTTATGATCTCGGAAGCGGCAAAGCTGCCGAGACGGCCGCAATCGGCGAGCGCCATTCCGCGGCTGAGCCCGAACAGGAATCCGGCGGCATAGAGGTCGCCTGCCCCGGTGACGTCGATCACCTTGTCGACGGGCTCGGCCGGCACGGCGACGGCGGCATCGGCGGTAATGATCACCGAGCCCGCGGCGGCGCGCGTCAGGGCGACGAGCGGGCAGAGGCGGCGGGCCTCGGCGATCAGCCGATCGAGCTCATCCGAACCGAACAGCGCCCGCGCCTCCGCCTCATTGGCAAAGAGCACGTCGATGCTCGAGCCGATCAGGGCCAGGAAGTCGTCGCGATGGCGTGCGACGCAGAACGAGTTGGACAGGGTGAGGGCGACGCGGCGGCCGGCCGCCCTGGCAATGGCCGCGGCCTTCTCGAAGGCCTGCTTGGCGGCGGGACGATCGAACAGATAGCCTTCGAGATAGAGCGTGGCGGCGGCGGCGACCTCGGCCTCGGCGATGTCCGCCGGCGCGATCAGGGCGCTGGCGCCGAGGAAGGTGTTCATCGTGCGCTCGCCATCCGGGGTCACGGCAATGAGGCAGCGGCCGGTGGCCGGGCCGTCGGGAGTTCCGGCCATGCTGTAGCGGACACCGGCCGCCCTGATGTCATGGTCGAAAACGGCTCCCAGCTGATCGGCGCGCACCTTGCCGATAAACGCGCCCGCACCGCCCAGCGACGCCACGCCCGCCACCGTGTTGGCGGCGGAACCGCCCGATATCTCGACGGCCGGCCCGAATGCGGCATAGAGGCGCTCGGCCTCCGCCTCGTCGACGAGGCGCATGCTGCCCTTGGCAAGCTGCCAATCGGTCAGGAACGCGTCATCGACGCGGGCCAGAACGTCGACAATGGCATTGCCGATGGCAAGGACATCGAGAGTTGCGGGAGGCATGCCGTCTCCATCTCGCCGGGCGCGTTGGGCTCGGCGGGAGACTATGGCCATTGCACCCTGGCGACAATCCTTGCCTCGCCGCTATCCCGCGACTATCTCAGGGCGCGAGCGTTCAGGAGGAGACCCTTAAATCCATGCTCGATGCTGCCCTGCGTTCGCTTCGGGACGTGCTGTCCAGCGATTTCCGCCACATTCTGTGGAAGGCGATCGGGCTGACGCTGCTCCTGTTCGTGGCGATCTTCATCGGCGTCGAGACGCTGCTGTCGCTGTTTGCCGGCTTCCCCTGGCCGTGGCTCACCACCGTCTTGTCGATCATCACCGGGCTCGGGCTGATCGCCGCCTTCTTCTTCGTGATGGCCCCGGTCACCGCGATGTTCGCCGGCATCTTTCTCGACCAGGTGGCGGATCGGATCGAGCGCCGCGACTATCCGCAGGACCCGGTCGGAAAGCCGCTGCCGTTCGGCACCGCGATAGTCATGGGCATCCAATTCGCGCTGCTCGTGCTGTTGGTCAACCTGGCGACGCTTCCGACCTTCTTTCTCGGCATCGGGGCGGCGGCAATGGTGATCGCCAATGCCTATCTGCTCGGGCGCGAATATTTCACCATGGTGGCGGCCCGCCACATGGGCTTCGGCGAGGCGGCGAACCTCAGGCGCGACAACGCCGCCCGCGTTTTTGCCGCCGGCCTCATTCCGGCCGCGCTGGCAGTGATCCCGCTCGTCAATGTGCTGGTGCCGATCTTCTCGACGGCCTATTTCGTGCACATCTTCAAGATGATCGCGGCTGACGAACGGGTGGTTCCGGCGTCTTCTCCTTGAACCGGCAAATGTCGCGAATGAGACAGCGCGGACAGTCCGGCCGGCGCGCCTTGCAGACATAGCGGCCGTGCAGGATCAGCCAATGATGGGCATGGCGCTTGCGCTCCGGCGGCACCACGGCATCGAGCACCTGCTCGACCTCGGCCGGGGTCTTGCCGGGGGCGAGGCCGGTGCGGTTGCCGACCCGGAACAGATGGGTGTCGACGGCGATGGTCGGCTCGCCGAAGGCGGTGTTGAGGACGACATTGGCGGTCTTGCGGCCGACGCCGGGCAGCGCCTCGAGGGCGGCGCGATCGCGCGGAACCTCGCCACCATGCCGCTCGACCAGCGCCTTCGAGAGCGCGATCACGTTCTTGGCCTTGGTGCGGTAGAGCCCGATCGAGCGGATATGGTCGCTGAGCGCCTCCTCGCCGAGGGCGACCATCTTCTCCGGCGTGTCGACCTTGGGAAACAATCGGGCGGTGGCGCGGTTGACGCCTTCGTCTGTCGCCTGGGCGGAAAGCACCACCGCGACGAGCAGGGTGTAGTTATTGACCGAATTGAGCTCGCCCTTGGGTTCAGGCTCGGCGCGGGCGAAGCGGTCGAAGATCTCGGCGATCTCGGCCCTGGTCAGTTTCGAGCGGCGCGGCATCTGGCGTCAGCGGTCCAGGACCTCGCGGCTCTCGATGCGGCTGTTGCTCTTCAGCCGATAGAGGATGGGCACGCCGGTGGCGAGCTCGCATCCCACGACCTCGGCCGGGGACAGCCCCTCCATGGCCATGATCAGGGCCCTGAGCGAATTGCCGTGGGCGGCGACGATGATCCGCTTGCCGTCGAGAACGTCAGGCAGGATGGCGCGGAGATAATAGGGCACGGCACGGGCGAGCGTATCCTTGAGGCTCTCGCCGCCGGGCGGCGCCACGTCGTAGGAGCGCCGCCAGGCGTGGACCTGCTTCTTGCCCCAGCGGGCCACCGCATCGGCCTTGTTGAGGCCGGTCAGATCGCCATAGTCGCGCTCGTTGAGCGCACTGTCGCACACCGTCTCGAGACCCGGCTGGCCGATCTCCTCCAGGATCAGCGCCAGCGTGTCCTGGGCGCGCAGCAGGCTGCTGGTATAGGCCTTGTCGAAGGTGATGCCACGCTGCTTCAGCCGCTGCCCGGCCTCGCGCGCCTCGCTGCGGCCGAGCTCGGTCAGGGCCGGGTCGCGCCAGCCGGTGAAGAGATTTTGCAGGTTCCACTCGCTTTGGCCGTGGCGCACCAGCACGCAGACTTGTTCCATCGCGCTCACCCCCCGCTTGATCCTGGACCGAGGTCCAGCACGTCCATCATGCTGTAAAGCCCGGGCTTGCGCGGATAGGCCCACAACGCAGCCCGCAGCGCCCCGCGGGCGAAGATGTCGCGCGATTCGGCACGATGGGTCAGCTCGATCCGCTCGGCCGGCCCGGCGAACACGACGGTGTGCTCGCCGACCACGCTGCCGCCGCGCAAGGTTGCAAAGCCGATGGCGCCGGCCGGCCGCGGACCGGTGTGGCCGTCACGCGTCCGCACGGCGGCGGCGCCAAGCTCGACGGCGCGGCCGGCAGCGACGGCATCGCCGAGAAGGAGCGCGGTACCGCTCGGAGCATCGACCTTGTGGCGGTGATGCATTTCCAGGATCTCGATGTCGAACTCCTCGCCGAGGGTCGCAGCGACGCGGCGGACCAGGGCAGCGAGAAGATTGACGCCGACGCTCATATTGCCCGACCGGACGATGCGGGCGTGGCGGGCGGCCGCGACGAGCGCCGCATCGTGCTCCGGCTTGAGCCCGGTGGTGCCGAGCACATGCACGATGCGGGCCTGCGCGGCGAGGGCGGCCAGCTCCAGCGAGGCGGCCGGGCTGGTGAAATCGACGACCGCATCGATGCCGGCCAGCAGGGCCGGCGCGTCGGCGGTGACCGCGACGCCGATCGGACCGATGCCGGCGAGCGCGCCCATATCGGCGCCGATCATCGGTGATTGCGGCGCCTCGAGGCCGCCGGCCACCACGATCCCCGGGGTCTCGCGCGCCATCCGGGTCAGGGTGCGTCCCATGCGGCCGGCAGCGCCGGCAATGGCAAGCTTGAGGTCGTCCATCGGTCTCGTCTCTTTCGGTCCCGCCTGATAGCAGCACCGTTCGGAAGAGGAAAGGCCGGCCCCTGGAACGGAGCGGCGCGGTCAGATTTCTGCCAAGAAACCATGCCAATCGGCTGGCGGGAGCGGGGAGAAGACGGGAATGTTGCGGCTGATCGCAACCGCCACGATGGCGGGGCTCATCGCCTTGTTCGGTTTGGTCCCGGCCAGGGCGGCGCCGGGCTATGGCACCTATGTCGAGGCACTGCTGGCCAAGCCGCCGGAGGGCGTCAGGTTCAGGCCCGATCTCGAGACCTATCTCGACGGGCTTGCCTCCAGCACGCGGCGCGGCGCCGGTCGCAAATTGCTTGCCGCCAGCGAGCGGCTGAAGCGGGCCGCCCGCGCCCAGGCGCTCGACATGGCGCTCGGCGGCTATGTCGGCCACGAGTTGCGCAATGGCTACCGTTTCAGCCAACGCTTTGCCGCCTTCGCCGATCCGGCGGCGGTCGGCTATCATGGCGAGAATGCCGCCCGCGACCGCCAGCCGGGGGGCGTCGACCAGGCCAAGGCGGGGCGGCTGTTCGGCCAGTGGCTCGACTCGAGCGGGCACCGCCGCAACCTGCTCAATCCGGCCTATGCCTATATCGCGACTGGCGCAGTGCAGGTCGGCCATGCGCTCTATGCGGTGCAGATCTTCTGGCAGTATGAGGCGCCGCCGGCAACGGCAAGCCCCGCCAACGACCAGGGCGTCACGCAGTTCTATTGATCCTCTCTCACCCCGGCGGGACGTGGTGCGGCAGGGCGCCGCCGTAGGCGAGGCCCAGAAGCACCGCCCCGAGCAGGACGCGATAGACCACGAAAGGCAGGAAGCTGTGGCGCCGGATGATCGCCATCAGAAAGGCGATGGTGGCAAGCGCGGTGAGGAAGGTGAGGCCGCCGGTGATCAGGGCATCGAGGCCGATCGGCTGGTGCTTCTCCAGGGCATCGCCCAGGATCAGCACCCCGGCGGCAGCGGTTGCCGGGATCGACAGCAGGAACGAGAAGCGGGCGGCATCGGGCCTCAGATAGCCGAGCGCCCGGCCGGCGGTCATGGTGATGCCGGAACGGCTGGTGCCGGGGATCAGGGCCAGCGCCTGGGCGGCGCCGATGATCATCGCCGATCGGAAATCGATGTCGTCGATGGTCTTGCGGAATGCGCCGAAGATATCGGCAAGGTAGAGCAGTACCCCGAAGATGATGGCGTCCCAGGCGACCAGCACCGGGCTGCGCATGAGATCGGACAGGCCGGTCACCTTGAACAACGCCCCGACGATGACGATCGGGACGGTGCCGGCAATGATATAGAGGGCCATGCGGCCCTCCGGCGTCAGCCGTCCGGTGAGGAGCACGAGGAGGCCGCGGCCGAGTGCGACGACATCGCGCCAGAAATAGACCAGGACCGCCAGCAGCGAGCCCATATGGGTCATGACGTCGACCACGACGCCCTGGTCCGGCCAGCCGGTCAGGGCGGGGACCAGGATCAGATGGCCGGAGGACGAGATCGGAAGAAATTCGGTGATGCCCTGGATGAGGGCGAGAACGATGATCTGCTCGATCGACATGCAGGAATCCCGATTGTGCCGTCGCCGCCGCAGTCCCCTTGGCGCGGGCGGTTCGAGGCTCTATACCCCCACGGACTGAACCATGGCCAGATTGTTTCAATTCCCGCTCGACCCGCTGTGCCGGCGAATCCGGCTGGCGCTCGGGGAGTATGGCAAGGATGCCGAGCTGGTCGAGGAGCGGCCATGGGAGGGCCGGCCGGAGTTCCTGGACCGCAATCCCGCAGGCCTCCTGCCGATCTTCGAGGACGACGACGGCACCCCGGCGGCAGGCGTCGAGGCGATCGGGGAATATCTTGACGAGACGCGGGCGCGCGATGGGCGCTCGCTCTACGGGAAGACCCCGGCGGAGCGCGCCGAGACGCGGCGGCTGGTCGCCTGGTTCGACCTCAAGTTCCATGGCGAGGTCTCGGCACCCCTGATCGCCGAAAAGGTGGTCCGGCGTCATCTGCCGCGCGACGCCGGCGGCGGGTCGCCGGAAATGGGCCCGGTGCGGCAGGCGCTGGCGTCGATCCGGGCGCATCTCAACTATATCGGCGCCCTCGCCGATAGCCGGAACTGGCTTGCCGGCAGTGAACTCGGCATGGCCGATCTGGCGGCGGCGGCGCATCTGTCGAGCGTCGACTATCTCGGCGACGTGCCATGGGAGGAGAATGCCGACGCCAAGGCGTGGTATCAGCGCATCAAGTCGCGACCATCCTTCCGGCCGCTGCTCGGCGACCAGATCCGGGGGATCTCGCCCCCGACCACCTATGCCGATCTCGATTTCTGAGGCGGCGCCGGGCAAGGCGGCGGGGCCCATCGAAACGCGGATCAAGGCGCAAGCCCGCTCGCTCGGCCTGGCATCGGCTTCTATCGCCCGTCTCGATCATGACGCCGTGACCGCGCGGCGCTTCGACAGCTTCATCGCTGCCGATCTTCATGGCGACATGGGGTGGCTCAGCGCCACTGCCGCGCGACGGCGCTCGCCGACGGCGCTGTGGCCGGAAGCGCAGAGCGCCGTCATGGTGGCGCTGAATTACGGGCCGGAGGTCGATCCGATGCAGCGGCTCGGCCATCGCGACCGCGGCGTGATCTCGGTCTATGCGCTGGGGCGCGACTATCACGAGGTCCTCAAGGGCAAGCTCAAGCAGCTCGCCGGCTGGCTGTCGCGGACGACGCAGGCTCAGGTCAAGGTCTTCGTCGATACGGCGCCGCTCCTGGAAAAGCCGCTGGCCGCCAAGGCCGGCATCGGCTGGCAGGGCAAGCACACAAATCTGGTGAGCCGCGACCATGGCTCCTGGACCTTTCTCGGCGCCCTGCTGACGACGCTGCCGCTGGCGCCCGATCCGCCGCATGAGGACTGCTGCGGCCGCTGCCGCGCCTGCCTCGACATCTGCCCCACCGCGGCATTCCCCGAGCCCTATCGGCTCGATCCGCGGCGCTGCATCTCCTATCTCACGATCGAGCACAAGGGCCATATTGCCCGCGAATTCCGCAAGGCCATGGGAAACCGGATCTATGGCTGCGACGACTGCCTGGCGGTGTGCCCGTGGAACAAGTTTGCCTTGATCGCCGCCGAAGCGAAAATCAGGGCCCGGGCGGATCTCGTCCTGCCGGCGCTCGAGGAGCTGGCGGCGCTCGACGATGCCGGCTTTCGTCACCTGTTCGCCGGCTCGCCGGTGAAGCGCACGGGACGCGACCGTTTCGTGCGCAATGTGCTGATTGCGATCGGCAATTCCAACGAGCCGAGGCTCGCCGACACCGCCGCGCGGCTCGCCGGCGACCGCTCGCCGCTGGTCCGGGCGATGGCCGCCTGGGCGCTGTCGCAGCTGTGCTCGCGCGAGCGCTTTCAGGAGCTCGCCCGGACATTCCTGGCCGGCGAGTTGGACGAAGCGGTGCGCGCCGAATGGTGGAGCGGCGGTTGAAGCTCCTCTGCTTCGGGCTTGGCTATGTCGCGACCGCGTTGGCGCAGGTGCTGGCGCCGCGCGGCTTCGCCATCGCCGGCACGCACCGCAGCGCCGCCGCGATGGCGGCGCCGGACCATGCCGGCTATCGCTTCGCCCTCTGCCGATTTGACGGCACCCGGCCGATTGCGGCCGCGGCACTTGACGGGGTCAGCCATTTGCTCGTTTCGATCCCGCCCGACGACCAGGGCGATCCGGTCCTCAGGCATCATCGCGACGTGCTGGCGGCGCGGGCAGGGCAGCTCGACTGGGTCGGCTATCTGTCGACGACCGGCGTCTATGGCGATCGGGCGGGCAATTGGGTTGATGAGACCGCCCCCCTCGAGCCGGTGACGGCGCGCGGGCGGCGCCGGGTGGCGGCGGAGGCGGAATGGCGCGTGCTTCAGGAAAGCGCCGGCCTGCCGATCCATATTTTTCGGCTCGCCGGCATCTACGGGCCGGGGCGCAACCAGCTCGCCGCGATGCGCGACGGCACGGCGCGGCGCATCGTCAAGCCGGGCCAGGTCTTCTCACGGGTGCATCTCGACGACATTGTCGGAATTCTGACAGCTTCGATGGCGCGGCCGCGGCCGGGGGCGGTCTACAATGTCTGCGATGACGAGCCGGCGCCGCCGCAGGAGGTGGTGGCGCATGCCGCCCGGCTCCTCGGCCTGGCGCCGCCACCCGAGATCGCCATCGAAGCCGCGGCGCTGACGCCGATGGCGCAAAGCTTCTTCAGCGAATTGAAGCGGGTGTCGAACCGGCTGGTCAAGGACGAGCTTGGCTATCGCTTCCGCCACCCGACCTATCGGGAGGGGCTGGCATCGCTCCTCGACTGAGCCGAAGCACGGTCGCTCGCCTGCGCCAGCTCCTCGATGGTCGCGATCAGGAGCGCGATGTCGCGGGGCCGCGACAGCCGATGGTCGCCGCCCTTGATCAAGGTGAGGCGGATGTCGTCGCCGCGCAGGGCATGAAAGCTCCGCAGCGCGTGGTCATAGGCGACGTCGGGATCCTCGTCGCCCTGCAGGATGCGCGCCGGACAGGGAAGATCGAGCCCCGGATCGAGCATGAGGTGGCGGTTACCGTCCTCGATCAGCGCCAGCGTGTAGAGATAGGGCTCGGGGCCGTAGCGGGACGGCTCGAGATGATAGCCCCGTGCCGTGATCGCGTGGCGCGCCGCATCGGACAGGCGGGCCCAGATCAGCGCCCTGGTCATGTCGAGCGCCGGCGCCAGCAGGACAAGCCCGCTTATGCGCCGGGCGGCATCGGGGTCGGTGGAGAGCAGCCGGCGCAGCAGCAGCAGGGCGAGCCAGCCGCCCATGCTCGAGCCGATGACGATGCGGCGCCCGCCGGCGAGGGTGGTGAAGGCCTGCACCGCCTCGGCGAGCCAGCCCGAGATCGTGCCGTGGGCGAGGTCCCCGGCGGATTCGCCATGGCCGGAATAGTCGAAGCGCAAGCATGGCCGGCCGCTGCCGGCGGCATGGGCGGCAATGGCTTCGGCCTTGGTGCCGCTCATGTCGGATTTGAAGCCGCTCAGCCAGAAAAATCCGCAAGGGCCCTCGGATTGCGGCGGCGGCCCATCCGCGCGCCAGGCAATCCGCGCGCCTTCGGTGCTGTCGAAAGTCCCCAGCCGGGTTGCATTCGGCATTTTTGCGTTCCTTGGCTGTTCTCCTCGCTTGACTTGGGGAAAGCCTTCGCGGTGTATAGGGGCCTCGCAAGCTCGTGACCACTGGCTTCAATTCAAGGATTTGCCGGAGCCTGGTCCGTGGAAGAAGGAGACAACCATTCGTAAGCCTATGAGGGGCCCGCAGCCACCGCGTGATGACGGGCCGCGTATCAATCAATTCATCGATTCGCGAGAAGTTCTTCTGATCGACGCCAGCGGGGAAAAGCGGGGGGTGGTCCCGACGAGGGACGCCATCGCGATCGCAGAAGAAGCCGGGCTCGACCTCGTCGAAGTCTCTCCCAACACCAGTCCGCCGGTCTGTAAGATTCTCGACTACGGGAAGTACAAGTACCAGGCGCAGAAGAAAGCGGCGGAAGCCCGCAAGAACCAAAAGATCATCGAGATCAAGGAGATCAAGATGCGCCCCAACATCGACACGCATGATTACGACGTGAAGATGCGGTCGATCCGGCGGTTCTTCGAGGAAGGCGACAAGGTCAAGGTCACCTTGCGGTTCCGCGGCCGCGAGATGGCGCATACCGAGCTTGGCATCGATCTGCTCAACCGGGTCAAGAGCGACACCCTGGAGATCGCCAAGGTCGAGTCGGAGCCGAGGCTCGAAGGCCGCCAGATGGTGATGGTGCTGTCGCCGCGTTGAACCCGGCCGCATTCGCCGCCATGGTTGCAATTGGTTCCGCCGGGCCCTATAAAGCCGCCCGCGTTTCGAACCGTCCGGCCTCGTTAGAGGGCATGCCGTGGCGGTTTTTGATGCTTCAGAAGGATAGCAAAATGCCCAAGATGAAAACCAAGTCGTCCTGCAAGAAACGATTCACCTTCACGGCGACAGGCAAGGTGCGCGCGACCCAGGCGGGAAAGCGGCACGGGATGATCAAGCGCACGAACAAGCAGATCAGGCAGCAACGCGGCACGACGATCCTCGAGCCTGGCGATGCCGGCCTGCTCAAGAGCTTCATGCCCTATCGCTAGTTCTCACGCTCAAGGAGTTCCCCAATGGCTCGCGTCAAGCGCGGCGTCACCGCCCACGCCCGTCACAAGAAGATCCTCAAGCAGGCCAAAGGTTATTACGGCCGCCGCAAGAACGTGTTTCGCGCCGCCGTGCAGGCGGTCGAAAAGGCCGGCCAATATGCCTATCGCGACCGCCGCCAGCGCAAGCGCAACTTCCGCGCCCTGTGGATCCAAAGGATCAATGCGGCGGCGCGCGAGCTCGGCCTGACCTATGGCCGCTTCATCAACGGTCTCGACAAGGCCGGGGTGGAGATCGACCGCAAGGTCCTCGCCGATCTCGCGGTGCGGGAGCCCGAGGCTTTCCGGTCGCTGGTCGAGACGGCCAGGGCGACGCTGTAAGGCGAGCGGCTGCCTTTTGCGCCTCGCCTGGCTTTGCCTCCCGGGCTTTCCGAGAACAGCGCCATGATGAAGGAAGAGATCACCGTCGAGCGGCTGGAATCCGGTATTCTGGCGGAGATCGGCACGGCCACCGACGAGCGCCAGCTCGAATCGGTGCGGATCGCTGCGCTCGGCAAGAAGGGCGTGATCTCGGAGCGGATGAAGGAGCTCGGGGCCCTCGATCCCGAGGCGCGGCGCGCGACCGGCGCGCTGCTCAACCGGCTCAAGGAGCGGGTCACCGAAGCGCTGACGGAGCGGCGCGATGTGCTCCGGGAAGCCGCGCTCGAGGCGCGCCTCGCCACCGAGCGGCTCGACGTGACCTTGCCGCCCCGGCCATTCGGCGAAGGCAGCGTCCATCCGGTGAGCCATGTCCTCGACGAGGTCGTCGAGATCTTCGGCGATCTCGGCTTCGGGGTCGCCGAAGGGCCGCATATCGAGACCGACTGGTACAATTTCGGCGCCCTCAACATCCCGCCGGAGCACCCGGCGCGGCAGGAGCACGATACGTTCTATTTCAGGCCCAAGCCCGATGGCAGCCGCATGGTGCTGCGAACCCATACGAGCCCGGTGCAGATCCGCAGCATGGAGGCGTTGGCGCCGCCGATCCGGATCATCGCGCCGGGGCGGACCTTCCGCTGCGACAGCGATCTCACCCACACGCCGATGTTCCACCAGATCGAAGGGCTGGCGATCGACCGCGACCTGACGCTTGGGCATCTCAAATGGTGCCTCGAGGAGTTCTGCAAGGCATTCTTCGAGCTCGACCAGGTGAAGATGCGGTTCCGCGCGTCGCATTTTCCGTTCACCGAGCCCTCGATGGAGGTCGACATCAACTGCTCCTGGGAAGCCGGCCAGGTCCGGATCGGCACCGGCGACAGCTGGCTCGAGATCCTGGGATCGGGAATGGTGCATCCCAATGTGGTCAAGGCCGGCGGACTTGATCCCGGGCAATGGCAGGGCTTTGCCTTCGGCATGGGGCTCGATCGCATCGCCATGCTGAAATATGGCATTCCCGATCTGCGCGCCTTCTTCGAGGCCGATCTGCGCTGGCTGCGGCATTATGGTTTCCGCGCGCTCGATGTGCCCTCGCTTGCCGGAGGGCTGACGTGAAGTTCACGCTCGGCTGGCTCAAGGATTATCTCGACACGCGGGCGACGATCGAAGAGATCCGCGGCGGGTTGATCGGCGCCGGCCTCGAGGTCGAGGGCATCAGCGACCCGGCTGAGGCGCTCGCGCCCTTCACCGTGGCGCGGGTGATCGAGGCGCGGCCGCATCCCAATGCCGATCGCCTGCGGGTTCTCGATGTCGAGACCGCCGCCGGGCGGGTCCAGGTGGTGTGCGGCGCGTCCAATGCCCGAACCGGCCTGGTCGGCCTTTTCGCCCCGCCGGGCACGCATATTCCGGGCACCGGCCTCGATCTCGAGCCGGGCCTCATCCGCGGCATCGAGTTCGAACGGAATGATGTGCTCGGAGCGCGAATTGCTGTTGTCCGACGATCATGAGGGCATCATCGATCTTGACCCCGACCTGCCGGTCGGCACGCCGGCGGCGGTGGCGCTCGGCCTCGATGATCCGGTGTTTCATGTCAAGGTGACGCCGAACCGGCCGGATGCGCTCGGCGTGCGCGGCATCGCCCGCGATCTGGCGGCCAAGGGGCTGGGGACGCTGAAGCCGCTGGCGGTGGCGCCGGTCGCGGGGCGCTTCGTCTCGCCGGTCGCCGTAAACCTCGAATTCGCCGGCGACACGAGCCCCTGCCCGTTGTTTGTCGGTCGGTATTTTCGCGGCGTCGCAAACGGCCCCTCGCCCGACTGGCTGGCGCGGCGCCTGGTGGCGATCGGCCTGAGGCCGATCTCGGCCCTGGTCGACATCACCAACTACATGACCTATGCCTTCTCCCGCCCCTTGCATGTCTTCGACGCCGACCGGATCAGGGGCAATATCCACGTCCGCCCGGCGCGGCCGGGGGAGACCATCGCGGCGCTCGACGGCAGGACCTATGCGCTCGATCCCGAGATGACGGTGATCGCCGATGACGAGGATGTGGAATTGATCGGCGGAATCATCGGCGGCGAGCGCTCGGGTTGCACCGACGAGACGGTGAACGTGTTCCTCGAGGCAGCGCTGTTCGATCCGGTGCGCACCGCGGCCACCGGGCGCAAGCTCGGGGTCCAGTCGGACGCCCGCTACCGCTTCGAGCGGGGAGTTGACCCGGCCTTTGTCCTTACCGGCGTCGAGATTGCCACCCGCATGATCCTCGACATCTGCGGCGGCAATGCTTCGGAGCTGGTCATTGCCGGTGCCGTTCCGGCGTTCGAGCGGCGGTTCACGCTCGACCCGTCGCGGGTCAGGACGCTGGGCGGCCTCGATGTGCCGCCGGCCCGGCAGGCCGCCATTCTCACGTCCCTCGGCTTCACGGTGCGGGAAACCGAAGCCGGACTGGAATGCCAGGTTCCGAGCTTCCGGCCGGACATCCGGGGGGAACCGGATCTGGTCGAGGAAGTCTGCCGCATCATCGGTCTCGATCAGGTGCCGGCGACGCCCATGCGGCGGCTCCATGCGGTGGCCCGCCCGGTGCTCACGCCATTGCAGCGGCGCGTCGTGGCGGTCAGGCGGCGCCTTGCCAGCCTCGGTCTCAACGAGGCGGTGACCTGGTCGTTCCTGGCGGAAAACCAGGCCCGGCTGTTCGGTGGCGGGCAGCCGGAGCTCAAGCTCGACAACCCGATCTCGTCGGAGCTGTCCGACATGCGTCCCTCGCTGCTGCCCAATCTGATCGCCGCAACCGGGCGCAACCTGGCGCGGGGCTTTGCCGATATCGGGCTGTTCGAGGTCGGCCAGGCCTATGGCGGCGACCGGCCGGCGCAGGAGACGGTGCGGGCGGCGGCGGTGCGGCGCGGGGCGGCGGGGCCGCGACATTGGGCCGCCGAGGCGCGCGCCATCGACGTCTTCGACGTCAAGGCCGACAGCCTGGCGGCGCTGGCGGCGGCCTCAGCACCTGTCGGCAATATCCAGACCGTTGCCGGCGGCCCGCCCTGGTTCCATCCCGGACGCTCCGGAACGCTGCAGCTCGGGCCGAAGAACCAGTTTGGCTGGTTTGGCGAAATCCACCCCCGGGTGCTGCAGGAGATGGATGTGCGCGGCCCTATCTACGGCTTCGAAATCATCCTCGATGCGGTGCCCGAGCCGCGGGGGCGCACGGCGCTCAGGCCGGCGCTCGAAGCTTCCGACCTCATGCCGATCAAGCGCGACTTCGCCTTCGTGATCGATGACAGCGTCGCGGCGGAGAAGCTGGTCAAGGCGGTGCGCGGCGCCGACCGCGGGCTGATCAGCGATGTGGCGGTGTTCGACGTCTTCGCCGGCGGGGCGATCGGCGCCGGCAAGAAATCGGTGGCGATCGAGATCACCATCAGCCCGCGCGAGCGCAGCCTGACCGAACAGGAGATCGAGGCGATCAGCGCCAAGGTCGTTGCCCAGGCCAGCAAGGCGACCGGCGCAACGCTGCGGTCGTGACGAACCGCGGTTGAAATTCGAGATACCCGCATTTTGCAACCATGGATTGCCTCTTGCGGACCAGTTCTTTCATCGCCATTGTCGCTGAATGGCTGTTGAGGATTTCAAGACGCTTCGCGAGGTCGGAATCGCGATCGAGGGCATCAAGGGCCGGCTCAATCTTATGGCCGGCGTCTTCGCCGTGTCGGTGCTGATTGGCGTGGGGGCGCTCGGTTACGTGGCGAACCGCGTCAACACGGTGGCGGAGGGCGTGGCCGAGATGAAAGGCCAGCTTGCCGGCGTCAGCCAGCAGCTGGCGTCGATCAAGGCAGGCGTCGAGGCTCTTCAGTCACCAAGGCAGCAGAACTGAACTCCATCAACATCACAAAATCTATGCGCTGCCGATCAGGATCCCGGTGAGGAAGACCAGCACCCCGCCAAAAGCGATCTGTGCCGCAGCGCGCAGGAACGGCGTGTCCATATAGCGGTAGCGGATCCACGAGATCGCCCACAGCTCGATGAAGACGATGATCATCGCGATCACCGTGGCGGTCCAGAAATGCGGAATGAGATAGGGAAGCGCGTGGCCGAGCCCTCCGACCGTGGTCATGATGCCGGTGGCCAGGCCGCGGATCAGCGGGTGGCCGCGGCCGGTGAGCTTGCCATCGTCCGACAGGCCCTCGGCCAGGCCCATGGAAATGCCGGCGCCGAGCGAGGCGGCGGTGCCGACGAGGAAGGTCTGCCAGGTGTCGTGGGTGGCGAAGGCGGCGGCAAAGAGCGGCGCCAGCGTCGACACCGAGCCATCCATCAGCCCGACGAGGCCCGGCTGGATGACCTGGAGCAGGAAGAGCCGGCGCTGCGCCTCGCCCTCGGCGGTCAGGGCGTCGGGCGTGAGATGCTGCGCCTCGAGCCGGTCGGCAATCGATCCATGCTGCTTCTCGGCGGCGGCCAGATCGATGAGGAGCTGGCGGATGGCAGGGTCGGCGCTGCGTTCGGCGGCCTGGCGGTAGAAGCGATAATTCTCGAGTTCCATGACCTCGGCGCGCTGGCGGATCGAATCGACGCCCATATGCTGCATGAGCCAGGCCGGCTTGTGCTTGACGAAGCCGGTGACGTCGTCGCGGCGGATCAGCGGGATGAAATCGCCGAATTTCTGCCGGTAAGCCTCGGTCAGCCGGCGGCGATGCTCATGCTCCTCCTCCGCCATGTCGGAGAAGACCAGCGCCGAGGCCGGGAAGCGCTCGCGCAGCGCATTGGCGAAGGTCGTGTAGGTGCGGGCATCGTCGTCCTCGCTCGAGATCGCGAGCGCCAGCAGCTCCTGCTCGGTCAATTCGGAAAACGGCTTCATGATTCTCCCCCATCGTCAAATTCATTAGAACTGTTCCAAATCTATCGCGGCCCGGTCAAGGGTTCCGCTTTTCTCCGCCGATGCCGGCGGGCTCGCTTGACGGCATCTCGTGGCACTGCCATCAAGCGCCCCATGGTAGAAACGGCCCAGATCCGCAATTTCTCGATCATTGCCCATATTGATCATGGCAAATCCACCCTGGCCGACCGGCTGATCCAGTTTTGTGGCGCCGTTTCGGTTCGCGAGATGAAGGAGCAGATTCTCGAACTCGATGGACCTCGAGCGCGAGCGCGGCATCACCATCAAGGCCAATACGGTGCGGCTCGACTACACGGCGCGGGACGGAAAATCCTACGTTCTCAACCTCATCGACACGCCCGGCCATGTCGATTTCGCGTATGAGGTCAACCGCTCGCTCGCGGCGGTGGAAGGATCGCTGCTGGTGGTCGATGCGAGCCAGGGGGTCGAGGCCCAGACGCTCGCCAATGTCTATCAGGCGATCGACAACAATCACGAGATCGTACCGGTCCTCAACAAGATAGACCTGCCGGCGGCCGAGCCCGAGCGGGTGCGCCAGCAGATCGAGGACGTGATCGGGCTCGATGCTTCGCATGGCATCGAAATATCCGCCAAGACCGGCTATGGCATCCCGGAAGTGCTGGAGGCCATCGTGCAGCGGCTGCCGCCGCCCAAAGGCGAGCGCAGCGCGCCGCTCAAGGCGCTTCTCGTCGATTCCTGGTACGACCCCTATCTCGGGGTGGTTGTGCTGGTGCGGGTGGTCGATGGCGAGCTCAAGCGAGGGCAGCGGATCAAGCTCCTTTCGACCGACGCCAGCTACCTGATCGACCGGGTGGGAATCTTCCGCCCGAAGCAGGAAACCACCGACAAGCTCGGGCCGGGTGAGATCGGATTCCTCACCGCAGCGATCAAGGAGGTGGCGGATACGCGGGTCGGCGACACGATCACCGACGAGAAGCGGCCATGCGTGCAACCTCTGCCGGGGTTCAAACCGGCCCAGCCGGTGGTGTTCGCCGGATTCTTTCCCGTCGATACGGCAGAATTCGAAGCTTTGCGTGAGGCGATCGCCAAGCTCAGGCTGAATGACGCAAGCTTTACCTATGAGATGGAAAGCTCGGCAGCCCTTGGCTTCGGCTTCCGTTGCGGTTTTCTCGGCCTGCTCCACCTCGAAATCATCCGCGAAAGGCTCGAGCGCGAATTCAATATCGATCTCATCACCACCGCGCCCTCGGTGATCTATCGGATCCACCTCCATGACAACTCGATGATCGAGCTGCACAACCCGATCGACATGCCGGACGCGCATAAGATCAAGCACATCGAGGAGCCATGGATCAAAGCGACCATCCTGGTGCCCGATGATTATCTCGGCTCCGTGCTCAAGCTTTGCGAGGACCGACGCGGCCGGCAGAAGGAGCTCACCTACGCGGGAGCGCGCGCCATGGTGGTCTATGAGCTGCCGCTGAACGAGGTCGTGTTCGATTTCTATGATCGTTTGAAATCGGTAAGCCGCGGATATGCGAGTTTTGATTATCAATTGCTCGATTATGAAGAGGGCGACCTGGTGCGCATGACAATCCTCGTCAATGAAGAGCCGGTCGATGCGCTGTCGGTGATCGTGCACCGTTCCCGTGCCGAGCAGCGCGGCCGCGTAATGTGCGAGAAGCTGAAGGAGCTCATTCCCCGCCACCTGTTCAAGATCCCGGTGCAGGCGGCGCTCGGAGCGAAGATCATCGCCCGCGAAACCATCGCGGCGCTCAGGAAGGACGTCACCGCCAAATGCTATGGCGGCGACATCACCCGCAAGCGAAAGCTTCTCGACAAGCAGAAGGAGGGCAAGAAGAAGATGCGTCAGTTCGGGCGGGTGGAAATCCCGCAGGAGGCGTTCATCAGCGCGCTGAAGATGGACGAGAACTGACCTCTTTTGCCCGGTTGGCCGCCATGAAGCCGATGATCCGTGGCATGATCTCCTCGCGGAAGCGCGAGCCGTTGAACACCCCGTAATGGCCGACCCGGGGCTGCAGATGGTGCACCCGCATTTCCGCCGGCAGAGCGCTGCACAGATCGTGGGCCGCCTCGGTCTGGCCGACACCGGATATGTCGTCGCGCTCGCCTTCGACCGTCATCAGGGCGGTGCGGGTGATCGCGGCCGGATTGACCGGGGCATTGCGATGGCTGAACACGCCGCGTGCCAGCGCGTGTTCGACGAACACCTTCTCCACTGTCTGGAGGTAGAACTCGGCGGTCAGATCCATGACCGAGAGATATTCGTCATAGAACTCGTCATGTTTGTCGGCCGAGTCGCCGTCGCCCTGGACGAGATGCCAGAACAACTCGCGATGCGCATCGATATGCCGGTCGAGATTCATCGTCATGAAGCCGGTGAGCTGGAGAAATCCCGGATAGACCTCGCGCATGCAGCCGGGATGCGGCATCGGCACCGGCACGATGACGTTGCGCTTGAACCATTCGATGCCGCGCTCGACCGCGAGCTTGTTCACGGCAGTCGGATTGCGCCTTGTGTCGATCGGACCACCCATCAGCACCATGCTGGCCGGCGCGTCCGGGTCATTTCTGGCATTCATCAACGACACCGCCGCGAGCACCGGCACCGAGGGCTGGCACACAGCCATGATGTGGCTGCCGGGCCCGAGATGGTGAATTATCTCCAGCAGGTAGTCGATATAGTCGTCGAGATCGAAGGCGCCCTTGGACAGCTCGACCTGGCGGGCGTCGGCCCAATCGGTGATGTGGATATCGGCATGGGGCAGCATGGCCGCAACCGTGCCGCGCAGAAGGGTCGCATAATGGCCCGACATCGGGGCGACGATCAGCACGCGTTCGCGTCCCGCCGGCAACGGTTTTCCGTCGGCTTCGAGACGAAAATGCAACATACGGCAGAAGGGGCGCTCCCAGACGACCTCCTCCGAGACCCGGTAGTCGCTGCCGTTGATTCGGGTATCAGTGATGCCGAACTCGGGCTTGCCGTAACGTCGGGTGGCGCGCTCGAACATGTCGAGCGAGGCGGCCATGGAACGCGCAATATAGGTGCCGGACAGCGGATTTCCTGGATTTTTCCAGAAAAACCGGCCAAAGTTCGCGGCCGCCCTCCAGGGCGCCACAGCGGCATGATTAAGTTCGTACAGGTAATAAAGCATTCAGGCCCCCCGCCCGATGCACTCACGCGCCCCGTGCTAAAAACCTAGCAAGTGTCGGGGTTCGATGCAACGGGACGTTGGTCAGATCGGTGTTTCACATTTCAACGCGGAATTGATTGCCTTAGTTGCTGCGCCAGCGCCGCGGCATCCGTTGTATAGGTGAAGTGGCGGACGAACTGGCCGTCCGGCCCCATGAGATAGATGATGCTCGAATGATCCATGAGGTAGTCGCGGGAGGTGCTGGCCGACCCTTCCGCCTTGGCGTAATAGACCCGATAGGCCTTGGCGACGTCGGCGATCTCGGCGCTGCTGCCCGTCAGAAGGACGAGCCGGGGGTGGAAATTGCCGGCGTAAAGCGAGAGCTGCGGAACGGTGTCGCGCTGCGGATCGATGGTGATGAACACCGGCTGGATGCGGTCGGCGAGCGGTCCGAGCTGGTCCAGCGCCGCGGTCATCACCTGCAGCTCGGCCGGGCAGACATCCGGACAGAAGGTGTAGCCGAAGACCACCAGCATGTATTTGCCGCGGAAATCGCTGTCCCTGACGGTCCTGCCATGCTGATCGGTCAGCTTGAACGGACCGCCGACCAGGGCCTTGCCGGTGGTCAGCACCGTACCGTTCTCGGGTGCCCGCGTCAGCGCCGCCCCGCCGATCAGCAGGGCGAGGATCAGGCATGCGGCAATGAACAGCGGCCGGGAGGCGGACATGGCCGCAATGTGGTGAAAATGGCCGCCGTTTTAAAGGACTCGCAGCGGCGGCCAAGCGGCGCAGGGCGGTGATGGTCAGCCTTTCCAGCCATTCGCTCCATTCGGCGCGGGAGGGCGGCGCGGCGCTGCTCCGGCCGGGAGGAATCCATGCCTCCGGCGAGGGGCTCAGGCTCCAGACCATCGTCCGCCTGCGCTGGCTCGCGGTGTTCGGCCAGGCCGGAGCGGTGCTGTTCGTGGCCTTCTGGCTGCGTTTTCCGTTTCCGCTCGGCTGGTGCCTGGCGGTGATCGCCCTGTCGGCATGGCTCAACATCTTCCTCACCTTGCGCTGGCGGACCAGCGTGCGGCTGCACGAGCGCTATTCGACGCTGCTGCTCGCCTATGACATCGTGCAGCTGGCGGCGCTCCTGTTCCTCACCGGCGGGCTCGCCAACCCCTTCGCCTTCCTGTTCATCGTCCCGGTGGCGGTGTCGGCGGCAACCCTGCCCCCCACCCGGACGCTCTGGCTGGGCGGGCTGGCGCTGGCGCTGGCGGCGGTGCTCGCCATCTTCCGGCTGCCGCTGCCCTGGCATGGCGTGGCCCCGCTGGAGCTGCCGCCGCTCTATATCGCCGGGATGTGGGTGGCGGTGGCCTGCTGCGTCGTGTTCTCGGCGCTCTATTCGGGCCGCACCGCCGCCGAGTTGCGGCAGATGTCGAACGCGCTGGCGGCCACCGAGATGATCCTGGCGCGCGAACAGAAGCTGTCGGCGCTGGACGGGCTTGCCGCCGCCGCCGCCCATGAGCTCGGGACGCCGCTCGCCACCATCCAGCTCGTCGCCAACGAGCTGAAGCGCGGCATTCCCGACCCCGACCGGCTTGCGGAGGATCTCGATCTCCTGGTCAGCCAGTCGGCGCGCTGCAGCGACATTCTCTCCCGCCTCAGCAACCGTGACGCGCAGATGGACGACATGTTCGCCCGCCACAAGCTGTCGGAAATGCTGGAGGAGATCGTCGAGCCGCTGCGCGGCAGCGAGGTGGCGATCCTGTTCGATGTCAGGCCGGAGGCCGGCGAGGGCATTGCCGAGCCTATCCTTGCGCGCAACCCTGGCCTGCGCTACGGGCTGGCCAACCTTGTGGAAAACGCCGTCGATTTCGCGACGACACGGGTCGAGATCGATGTCAGCTGGTCGATGGACGCCGTGACGCTGGAGATTCGCGACGACGGGCCGGGCTTCGCCCAGGATGTGATGGACCGGCTGGGCGATCCTTTCGTGACCACGCGGCGGCGCAGCGAGACGCTGACCGAGCGCGGCGGGCGCGACGGCCATGGCGGAATGGGGCTTGGCTTCTTCATCGCCAAGACCCTGCTCGAGCGCAGCGGGGCGCGGGTGTCGCTGGCCAACAAGCGCCACCCCGAGCATGGCGCGATCATCCGGCTCGACTGGCCGCGCGCCTGGCTCGAGCAGCACGACTTGATGAGCAACGAGGCAATGGCCTAATGGAGGCTTTGAGGAACACCATGGTCGACACCCGGCAGCAGACGCCGCTCAGCCTTCTTCTGGTCGATGACGACAAGCCCTTCCTGACCCGGCTGGCGCGGGCGATGGAAACCCGCGGCTTCGACGTCCGCACCGCCGAAACGGTGGCGGAGGGCATCGCCCAGGTGCGGCGCGATCCGCCGAATTTCGCCGTCGTCGACCTGCGGCTGGGCGACGGCTCGGGCCTCGACGTCATCGAGGCGCTGCATCAGGCGCGCCACGATGCGCGCGCGGTGGTGCTGACCGGTTACGGCAATATCGCAACCGCCGTCACCGCGGTGAAGCTTGGGGCGGTCGACTATCTCGCCAAGCCGGCCGATGCCGATGCCGTCTATGGCGCCTTGATGGCCGAGACCGATACCCGCACGGCGCTGCCGGAGAATCCGATGTCGGCCGACCGGGTGCGGTGGGAGCACATCCAGCGGGTCTATGAGCTGTGCAATCGCAATGTCTCCGAGACGGCCCGGCGGCTCAACATGCATCGCCGCACGCTGCAGCGGATCCTCGCCAAGCGAGCCCCCAAATAGCCTCAGTCGGGCAAGCCTTGGGGATCGGCCAGGCCGTGCAGCCGAAAGGCGGCGGCGCGGCCGAAGCGCAGCATCACCGCCTTGCGGCGGGCGGCGGCAAGCGGCGCCAGGGCGCTGTCGCGCAGGACCTCGGCGCCGAAGCTGTCCGCCACGATCAACCCGGCGGCGGGCGGCATGATCGCCCGGTCCATCCCGGGCGGGATGGCGAAATAGAGCCGGTCGCAGAACGCGGCATAGAACGGCCATTTGTGGTCGGCATAAAAATCCTCGGGCGAGGATTTGATCTCGACGATCCAGATCTCGCCCTTGTCGCCGAGCGCCATGATGTCGGCGCGCCGGCCGTCGGCGAGCGGCAATTCGCACAGGCTGGCGAAGCCGCGCTGGCGCAGCATGCGGCAGACGCCGCGCTGGGTGGCATGGGCGGTATCGGACTGGCGGCCATCGCGCCGCGGAGCCGGCAGGGTGATCGACATGGCATTGGCTGTAATGGAGGCGGCCGCCATCAGGCAAGAGGGGCTCGCGGGAACTCTGGGCGCACCCACCCGATTTTGCCCGCACGGATGACGAATTCGCCTTGCCGGGGTGGATGAAGAATGTCCAGGATCGCCGCCATGGCTGAATCCGACAATCCGATCCTCATTGTCGATGCCGGCGGCACCAATGTGCGATTCGCCTTGGCGGGCGATGACGGCAAACCCGGCAGGATCCGGGTGCTGGCGACGCGGAACCACGCGCGGTTCGAGGACGCCGCCACCGCCTATCTCGTCGAGGTCGGTTCGCCTGTGCTCGGCGGGGCGGTGATCGCCATGGCGGGGCTCGTCGACGGCGACCGGCTCAGCATGACCAATGGCAACTGGGTGTTGTCGCGCACCGCCCTTGCCCGGCATCTTGGCGTCGCCACCCTCCTCATTCTCAACGACGTCGAGGCGCTGGCGCTGGCGCTGCCATCGCTCGGCCCCGATGACCTCGTGACCATCCATCCGGGCGAGGCGCGCCCCGATGGCACACGCCTCGTCATCGCGCTCGGAACGGGTCTCGGTGCGGCCGGCCTGGTGCGCGGCCAGCAGCACTGGCAGTCGCTCCCGACCGAGGCCGGGCACATGACCTTTGCCCTGCAGGGTGCCGAGGAGTTCGCGCTGGCCGGCTGGCTCGAGACCAGCGATGGGCGGGTGTCGAACGAGGATGTGCTGTCAGGGCGCGGTCTGCTCGCCGTCTATTCTGCCTTGTCGCGCAGCCGCGGCTCGTCGCTCGTCCAGGAGACGGCTGAAGCCATCACCGCCGCGGCGGTCTCGGGCAACGATCCCCTGGCGGTCGAGACGATTGCGCTTCACGCCCGCTGGCTCGGCCGGGTTGCTGGCGACCTGGCGCTGGCGCTGAATGCGCGCGGCGGCGTCTATCTCGCTGGCGGGGTGACCCGGCATCTGCTGCCGCTCTTGATCGATGGCGCCTTTGCGGTTGCGTTCGAGCAGAAGGGCCGGGTATCGGAAATGGTCAAGCCCATCCCGGTGCGCGCCGTGTCGCGGGGTGAACCGGCGCTGATCGGCTGTATTGAAGCCTGGCGAACGCACCTTATGCTTCATGCCGCCATTCACCATCCTTGAGTTGACGGTTTAGGGAGATTGCATGCGGGTCCTGTGCATCGGCTCGGCCATGATCGACATCGTCGTGCTGGTCGACAGTCGCAATGTCGAACGCATGACCATGACCAACGCGACGTCGTCCTTTCTGCTGCTCGAGCAGGGGACCAAGATCGAGGCGTCGAACGTCTCCAGCCATTGCGGCGGCGGCGCGCTGAACACGGCAACCGCGATGCGCCAGCTCGGGGCCGAGGCGCGGGTGATCGTCAAGATCGGCATGGACCAGAATGGCGAGCGCGTGCTGCACCAACTCGACGCTGCCGGCATCGACAGCTCGGCATTGACGCGGACCAAGGAGCTCGCCACCGGACAGGCGGTGATGATCGCCTCGCATGACCGCAACGCCACCATCTTCACGCTGCGCGGAGCCAACGGGCTGCTGCGGCCCTCGGATCTCGATCCGCTGCTGTTTGCCGATGCCGATCTCGTCTATGTGTCGGGCCTGTCGAACCGGTCGGCCGACTGCTTCCCGGTGATCCTGCGCCAGGCCAAGGACGTGAATGCGTTCATCGCCGTCAACCCGGGGATCCGGCAGATCACGTCAAGGACCGACGCGCTGATCCATTCCTTGATCGATGTCGGGCTGGTGACGATCAACCGGATCGAGGCGCAGGCGCTGGTGCCGACCGTTGCCGCGCGGATGCAGGGCCAGGGCCGGCGGCTCAGGGCGGGCGTCCAGAGCGAGCTGCCGTGGCTGATGCGCACCGGCCTGTCCTTCGGCGGCTTCGACATGGGACTGGGCGAATTTCTCGGCGGCCTCATGGCGGTCAGCCGGGCCCAGCGCATCGCCATCACCGATGGCGCCCAGGGCGCCTATCTCGCCGATTCGGCCGGCCTGCATTTCTGTCCGATCCTCAAGGTCAAGGTGCAGGGCACCGCCGGCGCCGGCGACGCCTTCTCCGCGACGCTCGCCTTCATGACGGCCTCGGGCGCCAGCGCCGAGCGGGCGCTGCGGGCGGCGGTGATCAATGCCGCCGCCGTCGTGACACGGTCCGACACCACGAGCGGGCTGCTCGATTCCGAGCAGTTGCTGACCGAGCTCAAGCGGCTGAGCGGCGACCTGCCGGTGACGAGCTGGGGCTGGATAGGGAGCTAGACACGCCCTGCCCCCGTCAATGCGCCTCTTCCCAATTGCGGGCGGCGCGGACATCGACCTGGATCGGGACACCGAAGCGCAGCGCCGGTTCCGGGGCCTTTTCCATGATGTCGCGAGCGAGCCGCATGGTGGCCTCGACCTCCGCCTGCGATGACTCGAAGACCAGCTCGTCATGCACCTGCAGCAGCATGCGGCTGGCGAGGCCGGCGCCGGCCAGGGCCGCGGGCATGCGCGCCATGGCGCGGCGGATGATGTCGGCGGCAGAGCCCTGGATCGGGGCATTGATTGCGGCGCGCTCCTGAAAGGCGCGCTCGGAGTGATTGGGCGAGGCGATGCGGGGGAAATGCATGCGCCGGCCGAAGATCGTCTCGACATAGCCGCGCTCGCGGGCCAGCCGCTTCGTCTCGTCGATATAGTCGCGGATACCCGGGAAACGCCGGAAATAGGTGCGGATATACTCGCCCGCTTCCTCGCGGCCGATGCTGAGCTGGGCCGCCAGGCCGAAGGCCGAGATGCCATAGATGATGCCGAAATTGATCGCCTTGGCGCGGCGGCGGACCAGCGGGTCCATGCCCTCGACGGGCAGGCCGAACATCTCGCCCGCGGTCATGGCGTGGATGTCGAGGCCTTCGGCAAAGGCGTGGCGCAATTGCGGGATGTCGGCGATGTGGGCAAGCACCCTGAGCTCGATCTGGCTGTAATCGGCCGACACCAGGCTGGCGCCCGGCGGCGCCACGAAGGCGGTGCGGATGCGCCGCCCTTCCTCCGTGCGCACCGGAATGTTCTGCAGATTGGGCTCGACCGAGGAAAGGCGGCCGGTCGAGGTCGAGGCCAGTGCGTAGCTGGTATGGACGCGGCCCGTGGCGGGGTTGATATGGTCGGGCAGCGCGTCGGCATAGGTCGATTTGAGCTTGGTCAGCTGGCGCCAGTCGAGGACCTTGCGGGCAAGCTCGACACCCTGCTCGGCAAGCGTCTCGAGGGCGTCGGAATCGGTGCTCCATGCGCCGGTCGCCGTCTTGCGGCCGCCGGGCAGCTGCATCTTGCCGAAGAGGATGTCGCCGAGCTGCTTGGGGCTGCCGATGTTGAACGGCCCGCCGGCCAGCACGTGGATCTCCGCCTCGAGCGCCGCTGCCTTCTGGGCGAGCTCGCCGGAGAGGCGCGACAGCACCTGGCGGTCGACCAGCACGCCGGAGCGCTCCATGGCCGAGAGCACGCCGACAAGCGGCCGCTCCAACGTCTCATAGACGCTGGCGCGGTGCTCGCGGACGAGCCGCGGCCGCAGCAGGGTCCACAGCCTCAGCGTCACCTCGGCCTCTTCCGCCGCAAGGTCGGTGGCCCGCTCGAGCGGCACCAGATCGAAGCTCACGGCCGAGCGGCCGCTGCCGAGGATCTCCTTGGGCTTGAGCATGTCGTGGCCGAGATGGAGCTTGGCGAGCTCGCGCGCCTCATGGCCATGGCGGCCGGAATCGAGGACATAGGAGACGAGCAAGGTGTCGTCCACCGCCTTCAGCGCGATGTCGGAGCGCGCCAGCACGGTCAGCGCCGACTTTACGTCATGCCCGATCTTGAGCACCGAGGGGTCCTCGAGCAGCGGCCGCAGCACTGCAAGGACCTCGCCGAATGGCAGCTGCGGCACGGCAGTGCCGGTGAGGTCGAGGCCCGGGGAATTGCGATGCGCGAGCGGCAGATAGGCGGCGCGGCCGGGCGCAATCGCCATGGCGATGCCGACGAGCTCGCCCTGCATCGGATCGGCCACGGTGGTCTTGACGGCGATGGCGACATGGCCGGCTTCATGGATCTCCTCGATCCAGTCGGCGAGCGCCTTGCGATCGCTGAGCGTGCGGTAGAGGCCGTGGTCGATCGGTTTCGCGGCCGGCCGGGCGACCGGCTTCGCCTCGGGCGGGGCCGGGCGGTCGGCGCGGTTGGCGGGGAGCGGCCGGGCGGGCTGGTCCACACCCTCGGACGGCGACCAGCCGGCGATCTCGACCGCGATGGCATCGATCCCCGACGGGTCGGCGCCGAGAACCGGGGCGACCCGGCGGACCAGCGCGAAGAATTCCAATGCCTTGAGATAACCGATGAGGTGCTTGGGCTCGGGGTCGGCGACCCCCAGGGTCTCCAGCGGGAATTCGAGCGGCACATCCTGGCGCAGGCGGACCAGCTCGCGCGACAGCCGCGCCTGCTCGGCATGGGTCACCAGGCTCTCGCGGCGCTTCGGCTGCTTGATCAGGTGGCTGGCGGCCAGCAGGCCTTCGAGATCGCCATATTCGAGAATAAGCTGGGCGCCGGTCTTGAGGCCGATGCCGGGGACGCCCGGAATATTGTCGATCGAATCGCCGGCCAGCGCCTGGACATCGATCACCTTGTCCGGGGGAACGCCGAATTTCTCGATGACCTCGGCTTCGCCGATCTCGCGGTCCTTCATGGTGTCGAAGAGCGTGACGCCGTCGCTGACGAGCTGCATCAGGTCCTTGTCCGAGGACACGATCCGGACCTTGGCACCGGCGGCACGGGCAAGGCGGGCATAGGTGGCGATGAGATCGTCGGCCTCGAAGCCCTCCTGCTCGATTGCCGGCACGGCGAACGCCTTGACCGCCTGGCGGATGATCCCGAACTGGGGAACGAGGTCGGAGGGTGGCTCGGGGCGGTGGGCCTTGTAGTCCTTGTAGATCGCGCTGCGGAAGGAGCGTGCCGGCTTGTCGAACACCACCGCGATATGGGACGGACGCTCCCCGGCATCGATCTCGCGCAACAGCTTGTTCAGCATGTTGCAGAAGCCGAGCACGGCATTGAGCGGCAGCCCGTCGGAGCGGCGATTCAAGGGCGGCAGAGCATGATAGGCGCGGAAAATGAAACCGGATCCATCGATCAGGTAGACATAGTCGCCGGGCTTGACGGGGCGGTCGTGAGGGGAGGGCATGGCGGGCGCACTATGCCACCCGCCCTCCCGTTTTGGCTACCCGGATCGACGCCGCTTCGGCGGCCCTGCCGGACGGTGCCGACGCCAGGTGGAAGGCGGCCGGCCGCACGAACAGGAAGGCGAGCCGGCTCCCCCGGATCAGCCGGTGCAAGAGCAGCGGGCCGGTGACTCCGGCAGCCGTGACGACAAGGGCGATCACGCCCGGCTCGAGCCCGGTTGCGGCATTGAGCAGCAGCCAGCGGCTGCTGGCCATGAACAGGAAAAAGGCAAGATAAATGACGATCGAATTCGCGCCGGCATAGCGGATCGGCGCGAGGAGGCGGCTGCGGGCCAGGAGCACGCCGGTGAGGATGACGGCGCCGGCGCCGGCAAGGCCGAGCGCGAGACTGACCCCTGGCCAGGCGTCGGCGCCGAGTGCGACGACGGCCGTGTTGACGAGGGCCCACAGGGTGAGGACGAGAAGAAGCCCGCCGACGCGGCGGCGCGACAGGGCATCGACCGTGGCGAGGATCAGGGGTCCGAGCAGGTAGCCGGTATAGAAATAGACGAAGCGCGAGGAGAACTCGTCGATGAGCATGTTGCCGGTCGCGATCGGCGCGGCTTCGAGCAGGGCCGCGGTGATCCACACGAGCGCCGGCGGAACCGGGCGCAGCAGCTTGGCGACGAGGAAGAATACCGCCAGAAGATAGATGAACCACAAGGTGCCGAACGGGTTGATCAAGGCCTCGAGCCACGTCGTCAACACGGCAGCGAGCCCGTCATCGGCGGCGATGCCGGGGCCGCGCACGATGAGCTGGATGGTCATCCAGAGGAGGTAGAAATAGGCGAAATGCACGACCTTGCGGTCGATGTAGGTGGGCCAGGGCTGGGCGATGCGGCGCGACAGGAACAGACCGGAAATCAGGAAGAAATCCGGCATGCGGAAAGGCTTTGCCCAGGCGATGAAGGCGCTGAGCCAGGTGGTCTCGCCAAGCGCCTTTTCGACGCCGAGGGTCGAATGCATCATGACCACGAGAATGATGCAGATGCCCTTGCAGTAATCGACCCAGTCGAGCCGGCCTGGATGGCGGGCGGGTGCGGCGGGCGCAGTCGGTCCAATGGTCATCAGCTTTGTCCGATTTTGGGATGGCGAGGCGGGTTCCTGCCGGTGCCGGAGCAAGATCCGGGCCGCAAGACGAACCGGGTCGGGACGTGCTGATGAATATTTGCCGGACGGCGCGGCTGGCTTAGGTCAAAGGCCGAACAGCGCGAGCCCCTTCAGGGCGGCCCGGTCGGTCTCGCCTTTTTCCACGGCCCGCATGAGGCGAGCGGCGATCATGCTCCGCAAGGACGCTTCTGCAATCAGATCGATGCCGACCGGCGACGACGCCTTGAACTCCGTCCAGGCAGCGTCGAACAGCTCCTTGAGCTCGGCGGAGCCGAGAGGGCCGAACTCCTGCTTGTCCATCCTGGTCGCGCCTCCAAAAGCCGTTCGATGCCCGAGCCTCGAAGAGCAATCACTGTATGGAACTTTTGCAAAATGTTGCGCTGACAAGCGCGCCGATGCAGCGCCTCTGCCTGTAACATCTTTGGCCGTTCCGGACAAGCACGGCCCATGCTGCAGTGCGATGGAGAACACCCAGCCATTGCTGCAATGCAGAATACTTTGGCGCGACCCTCGCCTACGGAATTCTTCCGCTGTCCCGCGCCCATTCGGTCACTTGGCTGGCGCTCGCATCGGGCGGAAATACTGGATAGAAAACATGTTCGATCAGCCCATCGCGCACCACCAGGGTGAGCCGTTTGATCAGCGTCATGCCTCCTGCTTCGAACGTCGGCAGCCGCAGCGCGCGGGCCAGGCGCAACTCCGCATCGCTCAGAAGCGCGAATGGCAGGTGCAGTCGCTCGACGACCTCACGCTGAGACTTCGATCGACTGGGTGCTGAGCCCGAACACCCCGGCACCCAACGCGGCCAGCTCTTGGAAATGGTCCCGAAATGAACAGGCCTGGGGCGTGCAGCCGCGCGCGCCGGGGATGCCATCCCAGCCATCCGGCAGCTGCTCGCCGGGCCGGCCCGTTCTCGGATAGCAATAGATCACGGTGCGACCTGGCGGCAGAGCGCCAAGTTCGACCTCGCGGCCACTCGTCGACGGGAGCGCGATGCGCGGCATCGTCGTTCCGACGAGGTGGTCGCAGGCCCCGTCGTCGAGAGGACGGGGGAGATCTGGCGGCAGAACATAGGGGTTCGTCATGCCGCTTCATAGCAGTCCGACGTCCGAGATGACCAGCCCCCCGGCGATGGTGCCACGGACAAGGCGAGGCAGCCGTCTTATAGCCATCTACCGGCTGCCGCCCCTCGCCTCTCCCAGAATATGCAACATGTCCATCGCGACGATTGCTCCCACGATCGCGGTCTTGGCTGCTTCATCATATGGTGGCGACACCTCGACCACGTCTCCCCCAATCGCGTTGACGCCTTTCAAACACCACAGGATTTCGCGCTGCAATGCAGACGTCCACAGGGTGCCGGTGTCCCCGTACCGCCGGTGTAAGCGGGGTCCATGGCATCAACATCAAGGGTCACGTAGCACTTCCGGTTGCCGACCACTTCCAAGATCCTGTCGGCGATCGCCCTGCCATCCATGCGCAAACACCGCATCGGCCGACGCCCTCCTGCTCTTCCCAAGTCTCACAACTTGGTTGAACACGTTTTTGGCAACGCCATAATCTGTACGGGCCAATGTGCTTCAATATTGGAGCGCGTGGTCGGAATGCCGGGTCTGTAATGGCGATGCAGCGTCCGGACATCCAGCAAAGCGGGCGGATGCCGCCACCGCATTTTTAGCAGCCAATTTGGACGGCAATTGGCGAGGGGAACCTGTTGCTCGGGGTAACGGGAGTTCTGCCATGTCCACTCCGATCGCCGATGTCCGGTTTCTTCGTGGAGTTTTCGCAGGTCTTGTATTCGCAACCGGCATGTGCGTTGCCGGTTTGGTTTATGCGCTGCTTTCGGTGCCCTCTCCCCCAGCCGGAATGACCATCTCCTTCTTGCCGTGAACCTCTTCGATGGGACGGCGGTAATAGGAGGCGCGTTATGTCCTCTCCCATCACACATGCCCAATTTCTCCGTCGCGTTCTTGGCTGTTTTCTCCTCACGACCACGCTCGCCGGCATCGTCGTAAGCTACACCCTCCTGGCGCTGACATTTACCCCACCGACATCAACCCTGGCATTGCTCATGCCGGGATAGGTCGGAAGGTAACTGTCGGCTGGGGTCCCAGCGCTTTCGCAGGGTCACGACGATCACAAGGATCACATTGCTGCGCTAAAGGCGAATTGTGATCTTGTGACCGATGTGATGGCGCTGGTGCAACGGCTAGGGGATAAATGTCAGTCAACTTTCCGCACGGCGGGCGGTGTCCATGATCCATCAGTGATTGGCGCCTTCGGCCAGTAGCTCCGGATATAGAGGGAGAAGTCACCGGTTTTCGGTGCTGGCAGCAGGACTGCCATGACTTGGGCATAGCGCGCTTCCTCACCTGGAAGCGCCGGGGCGTCCTTCAGCGCCAACGGCAGCGTATCCACGAACTTCTCGGGCGGCACCCACTTTACTTCCTCAGATTCTTGAGCCATCGAGGGGATGGTCTGAACGCTCCTCCAGTCATGGGTCTTCATCGTCTCGTTAAACTCGGCCAGCGGATACATCATGACGCTGCCTGCAGCATCTTGACGAACGCCGCCCGCTCTTCCGGCGACAGCTTGGCCAGCGCCTCCTGCGCTGCCTGAGCGTACTGGTCGGGCGGCACCGCGTGTGCCACGTCACTGTACCGCTTGAGAACTTCTTGATCAGAGTAGCCCTCGGATGGATTTCCCCGCTCATATCGATTGACGAAATCCTTGTACTCTTTCTGGGGTTGCCCACCGCCGAGCAGCTCGTCAAGGATACCCATGTGAAGCTCTTTCCATGAAGAGTGATTACCGCGATCATCCCATCGCATGTCTTGAAAACAAATCCTGCAAGTATTTTACCATGGAGTAAATTGATGCAGCTCAAAACGCCGACGCCGGGTCTCGCCCTCACGTTCAGAATGTCGGTTTCGTTACTTCCGCCAACTGCCCGCCCATCGCAGAATAGTGCGGGGCGGTGATGCTGTAGGCGACGGGTCTCCTTGCGCCGCGTCCCCTGAGGGGTGGCCAGCGCTTAGGGGCTCCACGTCCACCAAGCCAATTCAAGGAAAAGAACATGTCCAAGATGTCAATGGCAGTCGCCGAGCTGCAGATGCTCGCCAAGAAGCAGGAAACCGAAGATAGTCAATACCTCCTCGGCATAGCCAACTCCCTGACCCGCCATTCCACCATGCTCGAAGGGCATATCAAGGAGCGGCATGAGGCCATCTGTCAGCTGTTCAATCAGATGCTTGGCGCGCTCGAAGAGATCAACAATGCCTACTATACCCACGCTGTCGAGCTGATCGATATCGCCGCTTCACTCTCGGCCAGGGCGCAGCTCGTCCGTAATAGTTCGCTCACGCCGGATGCAATCGAGGTTGCCCCGGTCGTTCACTTGCAAAGACCACAGCCCTCGGGTCCTCATTGCCGACTGCGGGTCGAGGACTACGCGCCCTCGGAGGTCGCGACGAACGGAAGCGGTGGTGAACATCGCCAAGAGATCGGGATTTGACCATCGAGAAATCCCCGCCATGGCATGAAAGTGAACTGCCCCGATGGTCGCGAAGTGATCGCCGTCGGTCCCCACCCCGCCTTAGGCCTGGGGCCCGTCTCACCATCCCGATTGCGATGTTGCGCGAACCAGCCCGGAAAAGCCCTATCCTTTCATCGCATTTGCTGACCTGAGTACAACTTGGCTGGTTTTAGATCCATTTCATCAGCCCGATAGACTTCCACAGGGGCCAATCAGCAGGGGCGGCTCTACGTCGCGGGTGCCGCGCGGTGATCCCACTGCTCTCATGGATGCGTCAATGTCACATAGGAAAACTCCCGGTTATCTGACCGCCACCCATCCAGCGCTGCCACCCGCCGAACCACTCAAGCCCCGTAAAGAAGTTGGCGGCCTTTTGCGCCCCCATCAAAAAAACCTTCGTCGAGATTGAGAGCGCCATCAAGTTTATTGACCCCGTCGCCAACCTGTATCGACAGCGCAGCGTGCATCCAGAGCAGGGCTCCGACCCTCGCCAGCCTGCCGCGACCGGCAAGGTGGTTTCCTCGTAAGAGGGATGCGGCCATCGGCAACGAACGGTCGTAGAGCAAGCCCTCCTCGGCAAAACCGCAGGAGGATTTTTATGTCCAAGGATCAAGATTTTGGAAGTAAGCCCGGAGCCAGGGAACCGACCATGCTTAACGGGAAAAACGCCGCCAACCAGCCTCTGAGCGAGATCACGGCGGCGCCGCCCGGAGGCCTGTCTGGCGGCCCTGGAGTGCCAGGGCCTTGGAGACAGCACATTAGCGCAAGCGTTGCGCGCAGATTTGGAAAATCCCAACCCGTACAAGACGGACACCAAGATATCGATCACGGCAACGCTGATCGGAACTCCGAAGGATTATCCGAGCCGGGAGAAGTAACACGCTCCATGCGGGCTGCGCCGGCTGAACCGAGCCGGCGCTCTCGCGCTGGCGGTCTCTTCGGCGAGCGCATCAGCACTGTCTATGCAGCCGGCACCGATCACGCGGTGACGGTAGGAAGGGACGAGCAGCAAAATCTGATCGACATGGCAGCGGCGACCAGCGGCAGTTCGAGGAGGCGTTGGAGCTGTTGGTCAGGTGCCAGACCCGCGACCTGCTGAGCGCCCATCCCGGCGCCCCGCCCGACCAGATCATCGGCTGGGTGCAGGAGTTCATCGAGGCGGTGACCCGTCGCGCCGAGCAGATCAAGGCCACCGGAGGTCACTCACAAGGTCGAGCGTGAGGGGCACGATCCAGAACACGTTCTCCGGCGTCGAACGCCAACACGAACGGCACGTTGCCGGCGGTGGATTGAACTCTCACAAAAAAGAATGCGCCCCCTCCTGGGAGGAGGGGGTGCAGGTTTCAGTGATTACCAGCCGCCGCCCCAGCCGCCGAACCCAAAGGTCACGACCGGCGCGCCGTATCCGTAGCCATAAAAGGGAACACAGCCCCAGCGGTAGCTCCACCGATAACCGTATGGGCAACCACCCCCGTAACCATAACCCCACCCACCACCCCAGCCTCGACCGACAAAGCGTCGGTGGCCCCAGCCCCGGTGGCCCCAGCCTCGACGGACAAAACCTCGGTGGCCCCAGCCTCGGCGGCCCCAGCCTCCGCCACCCATGCCTCCTCGGCGCCAGTAACCTCCTCCGCCACGTCTAAATCCTCCGCCACGTCCCCAGCCTCCGCCACGTCCAAAACCTCCTCCTCGGCGCCCGACGACGTCGACGATCTTCGCCGAATTGCCTACGTCGGACACAATCATGCGCGGCTGCACGGTGGCAGATAAAACTGGCTGAGCGAGCAGCGTGGCTGCAGCTGTGGCTGCCGCCAATATTGTCGCTCTCATGAGCATGGCCATTTTCCACTCCTGATAATGACAAGGTGCCAGAACGACGACTAAAGGTATTAATGCGCCGAAGGAATAAAGTTCCAATGCAAAACTTCGGAATTGGGTTGTCGCGCAAATGCCCAAGAGCCCGAGAAGTTGGTTCCGACTTACCTGAGAGGGGCTCTACGACACGCTGGGTGGTGAGGGACCACGCAGGGCATAGCCATGAGAATGACGTCGAGACCAATCGTCCGATAATTTTGAGAGATCTGAACCCCCACCCCCACCCCTTAAGTCTGTGGGCCCCGGTTCACCACCTGCTTGCGATGCCGCGCGAACGCCGCCCAGCTTCAGCCAGACAACGAAGTTCATTCCGGCTTCGGCACCGACCACCGTGACCTTCTCGGCAAAGGTCTCGCTCAAGGTGGCGGCGGGCAGCGCGACGTTGAGTGTTTCTGCGGGGGCACGGCGCCGCATGCCGCTCATAGGCACCGCGGGAACTGGTGGGAGGACGTTCCGTAGGCCAGGCACGCCGGGGACAGCCCATGTTTCCGCAGCCCTCCTGGTCGACGGCGATCGCGATCACGTCCGCCCCCGCCGCAAGGAATGCTCGGCGCGCGAAGCTCTAGCCTGAGTTCTCAAGGAGTGAGGTTCCATAGAATTGTACGAATCCTTTGCACGATCAACTTTTTGTTGCCGCCATATACGATCGAGAAATTGCGGAATAGAGTTGTCTCATCGCCTGCCCGAAGATCCGGGCGCAGGCGGTTGAGAAAGACGTATCGGCTCTCTTGCCCCGTTCAGAGGCAGGGCAGCCATGCATCTACCGGGGGATGCCGATGCTTTTGGACGAGATACTGATCAAGAACGCGAAAAGGGATTTTCGGCAAGAGGGAGAGTGCGCCGCAACAAGGCTTGCCATCAGCTTCCTCATGGCGCGGGAGGCTCGCCGCGATCCCATGTTCCTTACCGAAGTCTGTGAGCGCTTCGAGAAGGAGATCGCCGAACTCGGGTACAACCTTGACCAGGAAGACATGGATCGGATGCTCGTCATGGCGCGGCGACATTTTCAGCTGATGGTCTTTAGCGCCGAATGCATGGCCAAGGAGGCTGATTAGGTCCATCCCTGCAGCCATACCTCCAAGCCCCAGACCGCCAGGGCGAGGTACAATAAGACTATTATGATGCCGAGGCAGCGGTTAATCAGCCGAAGTCGCTCAATAGACATCCGGGGCCGGACCTTCGATTGGCCCAAAGCCTGCGACCAAACCTGACGTGGTGTCATTGATAGAAATCAAGACACTCGGCATTGACGTTGCGGGCGAGCTGTAGGAACTTAGTACCTGCATCAAGAGCAGGGCTCGACCCTCGCCAACCTGCCAACGACGGCAAGGTGGTTTCCCTCAAGGGGATGCGGCCGATCGGCAACGAAGGTCGTAGAGCAAGCCCTCCTCGCGACAGCCAGGAGGATTTTTCATGTCGTTTGGGACCGACTTTCAGCCCGTGGTGATCCAAGGCGGAGCCTCGGTTCGCTCGCAGCAGTCCCCAGCATATGGATCTCTTCGCCTCGTGTGGCGCAACCCTCTCAGCGACCCTGATGTCGAGCTGACGCCCGACCAGGAGCTGACGTGTCTACGCCTGCTCTGCAGCGCTCTGTCGCAAAAGAAGCGGGAGCCGAGCAGGTTCGTGGCTCGTTGGCGCTACCGAGTGGTCGCCTTGCCCCGTCATCGTGAGCGATTAATTGCCAGACGATGGAGCCTGCGCGGCGCCTGGGCCGAGAAGCGCATCGGCGGACGCAGGATCATTCATCAACTATTCCGAAGGGGAAAGACCTATGCTGCCGTCTCGTTTTCAGTTTTGCTTCTTGATTGAATAGGAGGCCTACGAGGCGCCCAGGACGCCGACCATTCTTAAACCATTCCCTGAACATCGGGAGCCGGTTGAAATGGCGGCGGTCGCTCTCATCGAACGCGACCAGACCGGTTCGACGAATTGTTCGAGCTGTTGGTCAGGTGCCACACTCGCGACCTACTGAATGGCTATTCCAATGCCCCGACCGACCAGACCATCGCCAGGGTGCAAGAGTTCATCCAGGCGTTGGCCCGCCGGAGCAGCGCAAGGCACGCCGCCAGCGCTCACTCCCTCCAGGTCGAGGCACGAGCTGGGACGTCGGCAACGGCGTCCTCTACCTCGCCCGCGACGACGCGCGCTGGGTCACCGGCGCGGTCCTGCCGATCGACGCCGGCGCCACCGCCGGCGCGGGCCGTCTGCCGATCCCCGCCTCGGACGGCAAGCCAAGCTGATCGCTCAACCCGCGGAAAGGAGCTTTCGATGCTGCTTCCCTTGAACGGACGCCGGATCTGCTACGACCTTGTCGGCCCCGAGACCGGGCCCGTCCTCTGCGTCACCCATTCGCTCGCCTCGGATGGCGGTATGTGGGCGGAGCAGATGGCGCCGCTGCTCGGCGCCGGCTACCGCGTGCTGCGCGTCGACATGCGCGGCCATGGCGGCAGCGATCCCATCGCCGGCGACTATCGCATGGAGGATCTCGCGAACGACGTCGCCACCGTGATGGATGCGCTCGGCGTCGCCTCGGCGCATTTTATGGGCCTGTCGATCGGCGGCATGATCGGTCAGGCCTTCGCTGTCCATCATGGCGCCAAGGTCAAGTCCATGATGCTCTGCGACACCATGCCGGCGACGCCGCCCGGCGCCGAGGAGACCTGGGCGCCGCGCGTCAAGGCGGTGAGCGACGCCAAGGGCCTTTCCACCATCGCCGACGGCACGATGGAGCGCTGGTTCACCGACGCCTTCAAGGCGAAGAAGCCGGGCCGCGCCAAGCAGATCCGCGACACTATCATCGGCACCACGACGCAGGGATTTCTCGGCTGCGCCGCGGCGATCCAGAATTTCGACTTCCTCGCCGATTTGCCGAGGCTCAAGGTGCCGACGCTCGTCGTCTGCGGCGCCGATGATCAGGGGACGCCGCCCGCCGGCAACAAGCGCATCGCCGAACTCGTCTCCGGCGGCCGCTACGAGGAGATCGCCAACGCCCGCCACATGCCCAATATCGAGCATCCCGACACCTTCAACCGCATCATGCTGGGCTGGCTCGAGGCGCGGCCATGACGGTCGGAGAGCATGAGAAATGAACGAAGGAGAAGTCGAGGCGATCGAAACTCCCCGCGCCGCCCCGCCGCCACATGATCTCCTCGCTCGCCTCATACTCCCGTGCGGACAACCGTCCGTCGAGCAGATCGAGCAGGAGCCAGATCCGATAGGTGTTGACCACGTCCTCCTGACAGTATGTGGCGACCTCGACGATCCGCCTTCCGCCACGAGCTGCTCCACCTGCCCGCCATCGATGCCGCTGGCCTTCCCGGGAAAGCCCCTCGCTCGCTGAGATCACCGGGCGCTCCTTCGCCGGGTCCGGCGTCGAGCTTCTCTTCAGCGGGCAGCGGCTCCGACATGGGCTTCTTCTGCTCCGCCGCAACCGTCGCGCTGCCGGCAGTCTCGATGCCCCCAGGGCGCACGAGGTCGCCATTCTGCTCGAACATCCCCAGCTCCCTTAGCTTGTTGGCGTTGCGCGACCACGCCCTCTGCGCTGCCCCGGGCTTCTTCTCACGGTCGTTGATGAGCGCTTCGACTGGGCAGATGAAACGACGAAGAAGCGTATGTCTCGTGTGCAGGGTACGAAGAAGCGCTCATCAAAACAGTGGGCGGACACCCTAATCTCGGTGACAGCAGCAGGCGACGCGGATGTGTATGTCACCAACGACAGGCAAGCCAGGAACGCGGCAAAGCGCATCGTGATGGAGGATGATCTCAAACTGCGGGTCTGGAACTACGCCGAGTTCGTCGGCCACATTGAGACACTATATGCAACCTTGTGAGGCCGCGGGGTACGCTGCGACAGCACAGCGGTGGGCGCTGCACCGGCCGGGATTGGCCCTCACTGCCCGCCATCACCGTTCACCATCTGGGGTACGTGTGAACGCCTCCAATGATCGGCGAAATAAATCATCGGAAATGCTCTTAACCTATTTCCGGCTGCAGCACCCCACCCAGGGTGGAGGGGTTAAATCTCAGCGGGTCCTATCGACCAAGGACATCCAATGGCGCGAGCACGATGGCCTGTTTAGGTGAACGCTTCCATATCGATGCTCTGTTTGCGTAGCTACTGCTCCGAAGGCAGCCTCTGCTGGTTGGAACACCGTAACCATAATTGCCACAACAATCAGTCAGTATCGCGTCCGATTGAAATGCACGCTATCCTTGGTTAGGGCCAAGGGAGAGCGGATGGAACGCCGACTGGCAGCCATTCTCGTTGCCGACGTGGTCGGCTACAGCCGCCTGATCACTTCGGACGAGGCCGGAACCTTGGCGGCGCTCAAGGCCCGGCGGGTCGATTTTCTTCAGCCGCTGGTCGCCCGGCACAAGGGACGCCTCGTGAAGCTGATGGGAGACGGCGTCCTTCTGGAATTTGCCAGCGCCGTCAGTGCGGTTCAATGCGCAGTCGATCTGCAGGCAGCCATGGCCGAAGCCAACAGCGTCCTGCCCGAGGAGAGGCAGATCGTCTTGCGGATCGGCGTCAATTTGGGCGAGGTGGTAGTCGAAGGCGGCGACATATTCGGTGATGGGGTCAATGTGGCCGCGAGGTTGGAGGCCGTATGCGAGCCGGGAGGTGTCTGCCTCTCCGACAGTGTTCATCGGCAGATACGCGGAAAGATTAACCTCAACTTCGAGGATCTCGGCGAGCAAAATCTGAAGAACATCGCCGAACCCACACGTGTCTATCGCGTCGTATCGGCGGCCTCCGCAAGCGTTAGCACCCCCGCCCCCCCGACGGCCTCGACAAAGCCATCCATCGCGGTGCTCCCATTCGCCAATTTGAGCGGTGATCCACAGCAGGAATATTTCGCCGATGGGATTACTGAGGACATCATTACCGAACTCTCGCGCTTTTCGTCTCTGTTCGTGATCGCTCGGAACTCATCGTTCCAATATCGTGGCAAATCGCAGGACATGAAAAAGGTGGGGCGCGAGCTTGGAGCACGCTACCTCGTAGAAGGCAGCGTTCGTCGAGTGGGCCCGCACATCCGTATAACCGCCCAGCTGATCGATGCCACAAATGGAAGGCATGTGTGGGCAGAACGGTATGACCGTCGAATGGAGGAGTTATTCGAGGTCCAGGATGAAGTCGTCAGGGCGGTAGTTATCTGTTCAGAACACCGCATCGCCGATACTGAAGCCGAACAGATCGCGCGCCGACAACCGAGCAATTGGTTGGCCTATGATTTCTTCCTTCAGGCCCGCTGGTATCTCGCGCAATTTGAGACCTATGAGAAAGCGGAAGCCCCTCTGCTCAGTGCGCTTGAGCTTGATCCGAAATTGGCAGAGGCCTGCGCCATGCTGACCCATGTCGAAATGAGCAGGTACTGGCATGACTTGGACGGTAGTCACATCGCCGAGGCAAATGATCATGCACGTCGGTCCTTGGCGCTCAATCCGAATTTAAGTGATGGACACAATGCGATGTCGCTCGCTTATATTTTCCAAGATCGGCCGGATCTCGCGCTCCTCCATGTCGATCGCGCGCTTGCCCTTAACCCGAATAACATGCTTGCCGCTGTCAACCGGGCTCAGTGGCTCGCACTTTCAGGCAGATGCACTGAAGCGGTGGTCGAGCTTGAGCTGATCGTCAAGAGAGATCCATTCCCTCCGAGCTGGTACTGGGACGCGATGGGTTCAGCGCTTTTCGGACTGCGCAACTATCAGCAATGCCTGGATGCCTACAACATGGTGAGGGAACGTCAGTCTTGGCAGAGGGCCTATATGGCTGCTGCACTGGCTTATCTGGGGCGCATAGAAGAGGCGCAGCATGAAATTCAAGAGCTTATGACAACTCATCCGATGACCATCTCAAAGGTGCTCATGATCGAACGGTGGAAGACGGACGAACACCGCGACCATCTCATCACTGGCCTCAGAAAGGCTGGGCTGCCAGAGTGACGCTCATCGATAGGGCTGGTTGATATTGGGCGGCCATCGACCCCATCGGAGGGCGAGGGGTTAATTCTCGGCCTGTTCCGATGGCGCACGAACGAGCCTCCCATTCAGCGCGGGGTCCCACATACTCTTGCCCCGCTATCATTCTAATCAGGGGTGCCATCTTGATGGGCGCGTCGAAGCCGGTGTAGCCTTCATCGGCTTGACGCATCAACGAACCCCTTCTGTTGAGTGGCAAGCTCCCCGGAGACCGTGGAGTGCGTGGAGCCCTTCGTCTTCATGGCGGTCTCGTATGATGAGGGCCACGTCCAGGGATTTCAGGGCCAGTGTGCCCGCAGCGCGAAGGAGAAGGCCTGCCTCGCCGCAGCCCGGTTATCAATGCGGGAACACGACCGGAGTGAAGGCGATGACATCTATTGCGAAACAATGTCGGCACGGCTGGTGATGAAATCGTCTCGCCACTTGAGGGCCTAAGCGAAATGCGCGTGACATGATTTGAAGGAGACCGATCGTGGCGGACAAGTCTATTGTCGCGACGCCAGTCGAACGAATTTATGATCTCGATGGGGGTATTGCGGAAGTTGCCGATGCGTCCATTTACTCGCCCGGTATCGATGTCGGCAAGCCTTTGAGCCTGAGCTGCAACGCCTACCTCATTCGTCGCGCCGGCAAATGGATCCTTTGGGACACAGGGATAGATGACGGGCTTGCCAAGATCTCGGGCGGTAAGATCGTTGCCCATGACATTCGTGGGGTCCTGAAGCGAACACTAAAATCTCAGCTCGATGAGATCGGTGTCGATCCTGGGGACGTATCGACATTGATCTTATCTCACGCTCACTTCGACCACGTCGGAAACACGCGCTTGTTTCCGAAAGCGAAATGGATCGTGCAAAAGGAAGAGTACGAGGCGATGTTCGGTCCCGACTACGGGGACTACGGTTACGTCCCTGACCTTTATGAAACCCTTCGCCACAATCCGACCGAGATCGTTGGAGGCGACTATGATGTGTTTGGCGATGGATCGATCCGCCTCATCTCGACGCCGGGGCATACGCCGGGTCACTGCTCGCTCGTGGTCCGACTTCCAAAGTCGGGCACGCTCATATTGAGCGGCGACGTCGCGCACTTCGAGAGGAACTTTGTCCTTCGGCGCGTACCAAGCATCAATGTCGATGGCGAACGGACGAAAGCCTCCATGGAGAAGGTCGATCGGATTATCAGATCGGAAGGCGCGCGCATGTGGATCAATCATGATGCTCAGCAGAGCGCTACCATCCCGCACGCACCCCAATGGGTCGAATAGCGTGTGGGGGTAAATTCACGGCGGTTCCCATACGGCAAGTTCATTGCATAGCCGACGAACTTTCCCCAGGATAGGTTGGCAGATCGTGTGGGGCTCCCACCATGTTCTGGGGCACCTCCCCCGGATCACAACGATCACAGGATCACGTTGCGCCGGCGTTGCGGGTGATGTGATCTCGTGACCGATGTGATTGGTCCTCATGGATCAGATCTGTCGATCACCTCCAGCACTCGCTGGCGCATTGGGTGCGAGTACCTGAACAGCATGCGCGGGTCGCGGTGGCCGCTGATCGAGGCCACCTCGGGCGTGGTCAGTCCCATCTCGAAGAAGCGGCTCACAGCCTCGTGGCGAAGGTCGTGGAAGTGTAGGTCCTCCAAGGCCCGCCCGCCGCCTGACGCGCTCCCACGCCAGCCTGAAGGCGTTGGCGGACATCGGAAACACGCGCCCGGTAGTTCGAGCCAGCGCGGCCAGTACCGTGCCAGCTCGCCGGGTGAGCACGATGTGGCGCGCCCTGCCGTTCTTGCTGTCGGGGATCAACACGACGCGGCCTTGTAGGTCGACGTGGTGCCAGGAAAGCCGAGCAGCTCGCCTCGGCGCAGGCCCGTCTCGACAGCCAGTTCGATGATAGGTCCGACGAGGGGATTTCGGTAACGGGTCGCCGCCGCATAGAGCGCCACCGCTTCTTCTGGGCGAAGTCTGCGTTCTCGATGGGGCGCATCGAGGCACCGCCGCACCAGCGCCACCGAATTATCTGTTCTGCGGAGATCCCATTCGCGCATCGCCACCTCGAACATGTTGTGAAGGATCGAGAGTTCGCGGCGCACCGTCCCTGATCGCACCGAAAGCAGGCGCTCGTCCCTGTATGCCGCGAAATGCGCCCTTGAGACGTGAGTGGCCGGCTTCTGGCACAAGGGATGGCGCAGGAAGGCGCAGGAAGGCGCACAACCTAATCCACTCCACCGCCCTACCCTTCTTCTGACAGCTCACGCCGTCCCGATAGCGGATGACGAGTTCGGCCAAGGATGGCCCCGCATGTCGCATGGTTGTGGACAGGGGCGCTGACCCCGTTCCAGCTGTGCCTCGGTCGCCCGAGCCCAGGCTTAGGCATCGCGTTTGAGAGTAAACGTGCGGCTGAAGATAGGATGCCCGCGCCGGCGGATCTGCGCCTGCCAGCGTTTGCCTCTCGGTCGAATGGTTGCCATGTCCGGTCTGTCCTTCGCCAGATTTGTGGCAGCCCTGACCGGCGGGCGTTCTCTGGGGTGGGGTGGAGCGCGTGGTCAAGGTGCGCCAGACGCACCGGACTGGGGTCCATGAAGGCCCGGAAAATCCGGCAATTGCCTTGCCCCCTCGCCATCCGCTATACGTTCAGGACCACCGACGCGCAGCACCCGTAGCTCAGCTGGATAGAGCGCTGCCCTCCGAAGGCAGAGGTCGGACGTTCGAATCGTCTCGGGTGCGCCAGCATTCCCGCCACTTTGGAGCATCCCGCCGATATTCACCCACCCGCCTTGTGCGCGGTATGTGGGCGTATCCTGTTCTCCGGACGTTCACGGGTACGTGGTTCGCCACCCCAAAATGAGAGGGCCGCCGAGGCTGCCCATCTCGGCGACACCAATTCCAACCTCAAGCGCAGCCGGACACAAAATTCTCGAGCAGCAGCTTCAGCAGAGGAATGATGCAAGATGACGAACCCAACCGGCAAAGGTGGCTTCCAGAAGGGCCAGAGTGGCAACCCCGGCGGCCGTTCGAAGCTCCCGGCCGACATCCGGGAGGCGTTTAAGGCCAAGGCCCCACAGGCTCTGGAAGTGCTGACCCGGTGCCTGCAGTCAGGTGAC
>CAVUUY010000005.1:0-113475 GCA_963744915.1 uncultured Alphaproteobacteria bacterium | reverse complement strand
GCTCGAGGAGCTGAAATAACCCCTTCCATCCCAACCAGCCGCGAGGCTCGGCCAGCCAGATCATCAGCACTGGGCCAAGGGTGACGCTCGGCAGGGCATTCCCGAGATACCAGAGCGACCAGAACACCCAGTAGTCCTGGATCGACCCTCCTCCCAAAATCGGCACGAAGGCGCCGCCGAGGGCGGCGAAAGCGGGGCTGATGCCGGCGGTGATCAGAATATAGGTGCCCATCCGCCGGAAGGTGCCGAGCCAGGGTGGCGGATCGAGCAGGCGGCGGACCGCATAGGCATTGAGCAGAGCGACGAGGCAGTTCGTGGCGAAGGCGACCAAGAGCTGCGGCACCGCCATGCCCACCCCGACTTCTGCAGCGACGTGGGCGACGAAGGCCGCCGTGATCAAGGTCAGCCATTCGCGCCATGGTCGAAACAGGAGTGCGCAGAAAAGGATGACGTTCGGTGGCCAGAACAGCGCGAAAACCTGATCAGAAAGCGTACCGATCAGAAAGGCGAACTGCGCGCCGAGATAATAGGCAAACCCGACCAGCAGCGGCACCCGAGCGCCATATAGCCAACGACGCGCTGACGAGGGTGCGCTCACCCTCGCAGTTTCGGCCTCTATTGTGGAGGACAGCAGCTGTCTCTTCCTAGCGCTTTCACGCAGCACTGCGCCGTCGTGACGCTGATTTTACGCGAGAATTGGGGTTTTTGCACCCCTTAAATCAGGGGCCGGAATCAGGGGGTTGGCCGGTGGAAATTTCGGTGCCATAGCCTCCCACTCCCCCTTGCTGAAGACCGGATAGTACAGAGGCGTCAGGATATCGGTACCTTCCCGCGGTTGATACCGGGGGTGGGGTGAGATGGGACCCCAATAGGCGTGCTCTTCCTTGTTCCCGTTGCCCTCTGTAGGGGGAAGCGTTGGGGTACGAAGCAGGGACGATGAGATATTGACTTCATTGTCAATGGCTTAGCCTCTGCTCATGGCGGACCCAAACTCCGCCTAATGCGTTGGCTCGTCATCGACAGCAGCGACGCCGTTGACCAACGAACGCTCGGCATCCTCCCGCCTGATGTCCTCCAGCCATTCCTGCGTCGTTGCAGCCTTCACGGGCACACGGAACAGGAGCCGTCGAGGTACCGGTACTTTCCACGCTCGATGCCCCAGGGGCTGTGGGACCTAAAAGCATGCTTTCTTTCTTTGCTTCCGCTGTCTTCTGTTGGGGTAAGCGTTGGGGCAAAGACCCGAGCCGATAAAATAGTGACTCAGCATCAATGGCGTAGCCTCTGCCCATGGCAGAATGGCAGTCTGCCTAATGCGTCTGCTTGTCATCGACAGCAGCTGCAACACTCGTTACCAAGTTAGTGAAGTGTTCGAGGTCCGTGCTTTTGCGTTCCAGTCCCTTCAGTTTCGGCCCGCGCCTCGTCCGCTCGCCCATGATGCCGGGCTAGTGGGCGAAGGCGGCGGAGTAGTCTGCCGAGCGGTTCCGCGACGATCCGAAGGCGAAGTCGGCAATTCGCCTCGGCGCGACGGGAGTTCGGGCTGTAGATCAGGGAACGACGGTGACCCGCGTGCCCACGCTCACGCGCCTGTACAGATCGAGCACGTCGCGATTGTGCATCCGGATGCAGCCATATGACGCGAACGTGCCGATGCTGCTGGGGCGGTTGGTTCCGTGGATTGCGTATTTGCCGCCGCCCAGAAGCAGGGCGGCCGCGCCCATTGGATTATTGTGGGCACCGCCCCTGATATAGTTTGGAAGATATGGTTTGTCGCGCTTGACCTCAGGAGGCGGCGTCCATGGTGGCCGAATCATTTTCCTGGCAATCATGGTTGTGCCGTACCACTTCTTGCCGGCCTTTCCGACAGCAACGCGATAGATCTTGACGCGCTGATTGCCATACATCAACTGCAGCTGTCTTGCGTGTGTCTTAACAATTATTGAAGAAGACTGGGCCAAGGCCGGCGTGGGCGTCAGTAAAGATGCGCACACAGACCCCGATATTAACGCAAAAGTAAGCAACATTACTGACAGACGAACGTGGTTACTCATGGAACTCACTGCCCAAGGATTTATAGTCGAAGTATTGTATACTCGCAATCGATTAAAAGTCCATGAATTTCCGCGGTGGTAACCTTAAATTGACACATTCGTGCCTATCAGTTGCGAGATAGTGCATCTGGAGCGCCGTTTTGGCACCAATGCCGGCTCAACGCACGCGATCATCGAGGCCTGCGAGCGCGTCATGCGCTACGGATAGCGGATTATGGCTTCCCGAAGCTGGGCTTCCGCTTCTCGAGAAACGCCGACACGCCTCTTGATGGATTAGCCAGGGCAGTTGCTTGGCGGTGACACGTGTACTTTCCCACGATCAATGCCGGGGGCGGGGTGAGATGGGACCCAATAAGCTTTTCCGTTGCCCTCTGTTAGGGCACAGGGGTCGTCGAGGTACCGGTACCTTCCCACGAACGATGGGGGGGCAATAAGCATGCTTTTCATCAGTGCGTTGGTTTATGGTTGGGTTTCGGCGTTCTTCAGGGGCGGATTCCCAGCAAGCCATTCCTCTGTCGTTGCAGCAGGCTTGGGGACTTCGGCGTAATAACGAACCAGCGCCCTGTCCTCGGTGATGCTGGCGTCGATTGACTGCACCGAGCCGTCCATAAGCTCGGTCTAAGATCTCCCTTGCTGCGATAACCGAAACCTTCGGGTTACTTCCCTGGCAGCGCCGGAACGGCTTCACACCGCTACTTTCCACGATTGAAGCCGGTGGCAAGTTAGATGGTGCCCAAGTGGCATGCTTTCCCGGATGATGCTTGGGGGTTACCTACCAGCGACTACACCGCGATAATCACGGGGCTGGTAGGGCGCGACGAGTTCCTTCAGAGGGGCGAAGAAACCAAGTTTGCGAAGCGGAGAAGCGCCGATATCCCGGACAAGTTCGTCATGGTAATGCAGCATGTGGAGGATCAGCCGTGCGCCCCTTTGTTGACTGGCGGGCATCCATCGCCGCTTCCACTCTCGGAGCGCCTTGATCTCGCGATGCATTGTGCTGTGACTTGGCAGATCGAATTTTCGGGCCAAAAGATCGCCGAGCCAGCGCGCCTGGAGGCTATAGGTCAGAACGTTGGAAATGGTCGAGGCGTTTCCGACAAAGGCCAGTCTCGGCAGGTCTGGATGCATGATATGCCGATAAAGGTACAGACCGTCGGACTCGATCTGGAGCTGCGCGCGGACCGGTGCGGGAAGAAACGCATAGTCTGTACTCCAACCGGTAGCGAGCACGACCAGGTCGGCTGGAATGCTGTCACCTAAGTCGAGAACGATTTCCTTCAATTCGAAACCACGCACACCGGTTCTTCGGGCATGTATCGTACCGCTGCGGATCAGGCGATAAAATTCCGGACGGGGAAGCATCGTGGGTTCGCCGAAACTCCCGATCTCCACGGGCTCGTTCGGAATGAGGTCTTCACGCATACCGAACTTCGACCCCAGCCGACATTGAAATCGCAGCAGCAACTCCACAAGGCGCCACCAAAACCATATCAGAGGCTTGCCCAGAGCGTGAACCCAGCGCTCTAGGGAGGTCGGGTGCAGGTACATCGAAATCAGGGTACTCGTGAGACAATTCAGCATGCCCCATTTGAAGGGGAGGATTCCAAGGAGATTGCGCGGTATTGGCCAATGTGCATGGTGTAGGATGATATGGGTATTGGTGGCAGCGAATGCAAACTCTACGGCCGCATCGGTCGCACTCTTACCGTAGCCCACGATGATGACCCGCTTGCCAATCAGTTGGTCACGGGACTTAAGCGCCGAGACGTGGATGACCTCGCCATTAAATTGATCGCGTCCCTCGAATAGGGGGATGTTAGGCGTTTGCGAATAAAGTCCGACGCAGACCACCGCAAAATCAAAGTCTTCGACCGCCTCTTCGGAGCCATCGTGGTAAGTGATCCGCCATCCTGCGCGCGGTGCGACTTTTTCGCTCAGCCCGAGAACCGTACAACCCAGGCGGATGTGCGGCAGCACTCCGAAGTGACGGGCATAGCTGGTGAGGTAGTCGAGAAAAGCGGGGCCAGGCGTGAATTGGGCAGCATCTTTCGGCAACGGCCAATCGGGGAACTCGTAGAGTTCACGCTGAACCTGGACGCCGAAATTGAGATATCCGTCAGCCCATACGCCGCCCAGCATCGGACGACGTTCGAAGAGCGTGCAGTCGAACCCCTGCTCAAGCAGAATGCGGGCTGTCGCCAAGCCGGAAGCACCTGCACCGACAATTGCAACCCGGCGAATCGAAGACAGATTGTCTTGGCTAACCTGTCCAGTCGTCTGCGACGGCGCAACTACCGAAGCCATGCCGAGATCGAGTTTGCCGACCGGTGGTTCGGCGCGACGAGATAGGATCGTGGATTGGCGGCCCAAGAGGCGGCTTGGAATGTAGAAGCAACAAGCAACTACCCACAACACCATCACATAGACACCGAACAGCACCCATAGGACAAAGGTCCAGATTGCGTAAAAAATTGCTTTCGGCCGACCTAAACTGCGGGGAGCGGCCTTTGAAACCTCTCCGACGCGGTTGTAGACATAGATTCCGTGCCCCACGCCGCATACGGCCCCAACGATTGTCCCAGCCCAAAGCAAGGCATTCATGGCTTCCTCACCAGATAGAGAAACTGTGTTCATCGACAGAGTATTTCGAGCCAGATCAGTCCGGCACCAATCAAATTCTTTCGCGTTCAGCGTTTCGCATTGTGGTGCCGGCAATTGAGGCGCTTTCCGCTTATTGTTTGGCACCCCCACGATCCATGTAAAGGTCGCCGACAGCATGGGGATTTCCAGCGTAAGGAAGCCGAGAGGTATGGAACTGGAACCATCTAGGTACGGGTACCTTCCGACAATCGATGCCGGGGCATATATAGATGGGGCCCGATAAGCATGCTTTGAGCTGATCGCCAGTCAGTAGACGTGATGGTGAAAGGCAATTGATATCAACATCTTGCTTGATACCCCTCAACCCTACCCACGGAATGCCAGATCAGCTAACCATTCCGCCGTCGTCGAACATTGCGAAACGAACGGCTGTCTGAATGAACTAGAATGGCCTAGACCCGTCCGTGCTTTGTACTTGCAATCCTCGGCGGGTTGATCCTGGAGGAGGCATCGATGCGAAAGGACATAGAATTTCAAGCTGAGGACGGGGTAACCCTGCGAGGCTGGTTGTATCTGCCTGATCAAGCGCGCGGTCGCGTGCCAACGATCGTCATGGCCCACGGCTTTTCAGCCTTGAAGGAGAACTATCTCGATAGATACGCCGAGGTCTTTTCCGCAGCCGGCCTCGGCGTCCTTGTGTTCGACAATCGCAACTTTGGTGCCAGCGACGGCGAACCCCGGCAGCATATCGACCCATGGCGTCAGGTGGCCGACTATCGGGACGCCATTACCTATGGTCGCACGCTTCTCGAGGTCGATGAGAGCAGGATCGGCATTTGGGGTTCAAGCTACAGCGGCGCGCATGTAATTGTGGTCGGTGCGCTCGACCGCCGGGTGAAATGCGTGGTGGCGCAGGTGCCGCTGATCAGCGGCCACCGAAACGCGCGTCGCCTGATCAGAGCAGACGTGATTGCCGGGGTGCAGCAAATGTTTGTGGGAGATCGGGAGGCCCGCTACGCCGGTAAACCTCACGGCATGATTGCCGTTGTATCGAACGATCCCACCGTCCCGTGCGCCCTACCCACGCCCGACTCCTACGAGTGGTTTACCGAGACTGCCAAGCTGCGCGCCCCGGCTTGGCGAAACGAAGTCACGCTGCAGTCGGTGGAGTTGTTCACCGAGTATGAACCTGGTGCCTATATCGAATATATCAGCCCGACTCCGTTTCTGATGGTGGTCGCGGCGGGCGATCATCTGACCGTGGCTGATGAGGCGATAGCGGCATACAACCGCGCGCTTGAGCCTAAGAAGCTTACGTTGCTGCGTGGCGGACACTTTGATGCTTATGTCAAGGACTTTTCGGCAGCGAGCGGTGCGGCACGCGACTGGTTCGTCGAACATCTTATGAGCGTCTAGACGATGCCATCAATATTCGAGCGGTCCCGGCCACATCTTCCCAAAGATCTTAGCCTTCTCCTCGAGGAGGTTGCTTGCGATAATTTCGGCGTTCAGGTGAGGAGCAACATGCCCCAGGCGACCAGCACAATGCCGGCGATGCGACCAAGCCATTGGCCGAGCGGGGTGGTTTTCTCCAGCAGCACGAAGATTGCCAACCCGACGATCCAATAAAGGTTCATCACCCCGCCGAAAAACAGCAGTGTCATAAGGGCCCAGCAGCAGCCCAGACACCACGCGCCATGCGCAAGCCCCATGCGAAGCGCGCCCCAGTTGCCCGGGCGCCAATGGCCGATCAGGAAGCCGAGCGGCGTGCGACAGTGGCGGAGGCACACCGATTTCATCGGCGAGAGCTGCCACAGCCCGGCTGCTATAAGAATGCCGGCGCCCAGCCAGAGTGTACTGGTCTCCAGCATGGGCGATAGCAGCCGAGCGGTATCCAACGTCCATTGTAGCGCCACCGCGAGAGCGCTGAAGCTGCCCCAGACGAGAAGGTACCCTGCCGCGAATAGGCCGACCGAAGGCGCACCGTCCAATCTGTTTCGACCGCTGACGCGGGCAAACAACAGCAGCACCGGCGCAGCACTGGGAAGCATCATGGCCACCATCATCACCCACCACATGGAGAACATCAGCAACGCGTAGCCGATGCTCCATTGCGCCGGCTTCATCAGCCAGCCGTCCATCCCGGCCATGCGGGTCATGTCGATGGGGGTCATGCCCGTGCCGGCACCGAGTAGCAGCCAGGCCCATGAGCCGGCGACGACCATGAAGACGCCGGTGACAACCACCAACCTTTCGCGGCGGAGTACCACTTCCAGCAATGACCAGGTCGAATTCAAGGTTATGGTCGGCCGAATTTCTGCTTATATTCGTCGTAGCTGTGTACCAAGCCCTGCGGCCCCCAGGCGACATTCCCCATCGAACTGTGTCGTCGGTTCAGGTCGAAACGGATCGGGCCGAGAACTCTTGGCGAAGCCGGCGACATTCTCGACCTCGTGAAACACCCAGCCTTTCGGCAGCACCGTGAGGATCTGAGCCTCCTCGTCAGTGACCGGATTACGTATCGGCTCGCTCTTGGCGCGTACCGCGCCCGGTACCTCGATGCGTGCCCGCCTCTTGTTCAGGTCCCAATCGAAGGTGATCGGTGCGAAGAGCGGATCCTTGATGGTCTCGATTATTACCGAGAAGATCTGGAACATCGTGCCGACCGGCTGGTCCGCGCCAGACAGGATGTAGAACAATGCCTCTCTTTGCTCTTCGCTGGCACGCTCGTCGATGATGGGGTGCATAACACCCCGCCCATGATGAATCGCATGCGGGAAGTAGAAGGTGGCCAGCACCTTCAAGCCACTGAGATCGATCTGATCGCAGTAGCCTTTCTCGATCTCGAAACCCACTAGACCAGTGCAGTGGCCGTACGTCGGGTCGGCCATGAACTCGCAAGGGCAACCGAGATCGCAGCTGCAGTACTCGATATACTTGCCTTCAATCAGCCAGTTTCGGGACATGAGCGAATCGCCTCTTCGTCGCAGGGCCGTGCTTCCGATGCATCTGCATCGACCGGTCCCTCGAACCGGTATCGAGGCAGTGGAAGAAAACACCATACGAGCGAGACCGGCGGGAAATTCGACCGCGACAGGGTCAATTTCACAGTCGCGTCACATATCCCGTCAGCACCCGCACCTACGCAGCGGAGATCTGGCGTGGTTAAACGTAACCTTTGAAGATCGGTTAAGTCCAGATTTCCCGGTGTTTAGCTTTTCGTAAGAACGAAGATTATCCCGCGCCAAGTCGGCCCATGCTACCACCAACCGTTTACACGTCTTCGCTGCTCTCAATCGCCGGTCGAATCAGAAGAGCGTCCTCCTTCATAACCTGACCCTTGTCATCGCAGCGATAGCAAGGAACAGGGGCCGTCGAGGTACCGGTACTTCCCACGATTGACCGGGGGTGGGGTCTGGATGGGACCCAATAAGCATGCTTTATGGGATGGCCCGTCCCCTCCACTGGGAGCCAGAATGGCTCTGCCTAGCACAGGAGGAGACGGACCATGACGATCGTGACGCTTGGATTGGATCTCGGCAAGAACTGGGTTCACATGGTGGGCTTCGACGGCGAAGGGCGCATCGAGCTGCACCGCCGGGTTAGACGACAGCAGTTGCTCGTTCTGACCTCAAACATGCCGCCCTGCTTGATAGGCATGGAGGCATGCAGCGGGGCGCATCATCTGGGGCGGGCGCTGGAGGTGCAGGGGCACACGGCGCGGCTCATGCCGCCGCAATACGTCAAGCCTTTCGTCAAGGCCAACAAGAACGACTACCGGGACGCCGAAGCCAATGCCGAGGCGGTTCAGCGGCCAACGATGAGGTTCGTGCCGCTGAAGACCGAGGCCCAGCTGGACCTTCAGACGATCCATCGGGTGCGGCAGCGGCTGGTGGGCCATCGCACGGCTCTGATCAATCAGCTGCGAGCGATCTTGCTGGAACGGGGGATTATAGTTCCCCAACGCAGATATGTGCTGGAGAAGGCGTTGACGAGCATCTTCGCCGAAGAGAGCAATGGCCTGTCGCCACGCATTCGTCGATTGATCGAGGACCTGCGGGTAGAATGGCGTGAGCTGGACGAGCGGATCAAGGCCTACGATGCCGAGCTCGTGAGCCTGGCCAAGCAGAACGAGACCTGCCGGCGACTGTGCGAGATCCCGGGGATCGGAGCGGTGAACGCGACTGGTCTGGTTGCGGCAGTAGGTAACGCTGCTGGGTTCAGACGGGGCCGCGATCTGGCTGCATGGCTGGGCCTGACACCGCGGGAGCATTCGACCGGCGGCAAGCAGCGGCTGTTCGGCATCTCCAAGCGGGGCAACAAGCATCTGCGTGCCTCGTTGATCCATGGCGCCAGAGCAGCATTGCCTCATTTAATGGAGCGCCGGGATGCGCTTGGTCATTGGTTGCGGGGGCTTCTTGTGCGAGCTCACCGTAACGTGGCCGTGGTGGCACTCGCCAACAAGCTGGCGAGGATGGCCTGGGCGGTCTTGATGGGCCAGAGCTACCGGCATCCAGTCCAAGTGACGGCCTAGGAGAGAGACAAAGAGGAGGCGCGTACGAACTCACCATCGTCTGCGAGGCGTGATCATGATGGACTGACGGTCGCACCGGCGCTCTGGAAACCTGGTTCAAAAAAATGGCTCCAGAAGCCGTAAGCTTTATCAGAACCAGGGCGCGCGGATACCCATCGTGGCCAGGAGCCGAGGCTCCGGAAGATAGGCCGGATACATTGAAGCAGACCGCTTCAGACCATCAACAACACACTTGCGGACCGGGGACGGGCCATACATTTCTTTGCTCCCGCTGCCCTCTGTTGGGGTAAGCGTTGGGGCACGAAGCCAGGGCCGATGAGATATTGACTCAGTATCAATGGCTTAGCCTCTGCTCATGGCGGACTCTGATTCCGCCTAATGCGTTTGCTCGTCATCGACGGCAGCAGCGACGCCGGTGACCAACGCTCGCCCGGCATCCTCCCGCCTGATGCTTTCCAGCCATTCCTCCGTCGTTGCAGACTTCTCGGGCAATTCGACGATGTAGCGAACCGGATCATCATTGATATTGGCATCGATCGATTGCACCGGCTTGCCATAGCCGCGGTCGAGAATGGCTTGAGCGGCCATCATGGCGATGCGGTCGTCATCTGACTGCAGGCACCGGGTCAGCACTTCGAGAGCCTCCTGTGACCTTGGCCTGAAACATCTCCCGGATCTCGGCCGGGAGCTTCGGACGGCCGCCGGGATTGCCGCTCTGGCCCCTCTGGAAGCCACCTTTGCCCGTTGGGTTCGTCATCTTGCATCGTTCCTGTATCTGAAGCTGCTGCTCGAGAATTTCCATTTCCAAATCATACTTATTTCCACAACAGCGGTTTTCAATTCACCGCTCTCTTGCTTGAATCAAGAAGCCACCTCAAGGCGGTGCGTGCCTCCCATCGCCGCAGATTCTTCCATGTCGGGGCGCACCCATCATGTAGCCGTCCCATAGTGCCGCCAACACAGGTCACCACCACACTGGCTTTGTCCTGATCAGTAGACGGGAGTGCCACAGCGAAGGCAGTGTTCTTGCTCACGTGCGACCGGTAGATGCAGCGCTAGCCAGTGATCGACGCAATCTTCGAATGCGTACATTTCGGCATCTAACCGGCTAAGCCCACCGTCATACTCAGCAATGCCGGCGCGCTCGTCGAAGAGGACCTGCCAATCCTCAGGAGACCACCCGGCTACGTCATAGCGCAGCAGGTTGAGGATCTCTGCCTTATGCCGCGATACTGCCTCGAGGACATCGGCAGGCGGAGCAGAAGGTGCCTCAAGGATCAGATGTTCACCTTCGATGTGAAAGGTGAGCCCTGCCGCCCTGGCAGTTTTGAGGGCCAGAACCGCGCTCATATCACGATCCTGAAGGGCTTGTGGCCCGCGGAAGGGTGGCTGTTAGCTGCACTCGCATCATCAGATGAACTAACTGCACTAGCTACACTAGCTGCATCAACAACTGCACCCACCGCACCAGCTGAACCAGATACACTAGCTGAACCAGCTACATTAGCTGCACTGTCCAGCACAGGTGCACCAGACGCACTATTTACACCAGCTGCATCAGTTCCAGTTTCGGCTTCCAAATCCAAGTCTGTAGAGAATGCAGCTGGTGCAGCTATCCACCCGATGGTCAACCGGACGCCCTGCCTGTCGCGATGTTCAGCGCAACCAATACCAATAGATCGAAGCTCCGGCTGGGCCCGCTTGAGGCGATCAGAAAACCACCGTGCATTGGCTGGCCAATCTCCTCGCCGCTTCGCCTCCAAAGGCACTCGCTCGCCGAGTGTCCGCCAGAGTGCGGTCACGTATCCGCGCCAACCCTCGGGTTGCCCATCCATGAAACTCCTGAGTGTGCTGGCAACGAGATCGCCCTCAATGAACGTTGAGGCAGCCTCTCCGCGATTTCTTTCGTAGGCGGCTAAGAAACTACCCTCAGGCCAAGGCAGGGCTGGCTCGGCAGCCACAATGAACCGGGCGAAGTCGGCCATCCGCGTGTTTGGTGTTGGGACCTCCCTGAGCCGTCTGAGACCCACCGAAAGAGCATCGAGCAACGCAGCAAAAGCTTTGGGTAATGCGGCATTTGCCAGTGACTGCCAATCTCGTTCAGTTATCAGGGTACTCAGCTTTCCAAGCCTCAGTGTTATGGCGCGCTCGGCTAGATCGCCACGCGCCGCCAGATCGGGGATGCCGTTCAGTATGATCGGCCGGCAGGCTGAAAACGTCGCTGTGTCATGGTCGGTGAATAGAGCTCGTCCGCCAATCTCGCTGCCCGTTGCCAATCTGCAAAGGCTGTCAGCCAGATCGCTCGACAGGCTGGAAATATTGTCGAACGCCAGAACCCGTCTCTTCCGCGCTGCCGCGACCAGATCTCGATCGTCTTTCGGCGGTTGTAACAGATCGCCGGTGGTCGGATCAGTGAGCCGCTGCGCCAGTCGCGCAAGCGTGCTCTTACCTGAGCCTTGCTCGCCGCCAAGAATGAGAATGGGGTACGGCCCAACTGCAGATAGAGCTCCTAGGCACCAAGAGATGAAAAGAATGAAGGTGCTGTCGTCTAAGTGACCGAGAAGCACTCGAAGCGGCCCGAAATCGCCCGGCATGGCCGGATCAGGAAACGCATCTGCCTTCTTCCCGCGCAAAATAGGAATCGGCGGGCGCGGAACTATCTCCCATCCTTCTCCCGATATCGCTATGGCCGACCAGTCCGGTGTACCACCATCAATGTAGGTGACGCCTTCGTGCTCGACCACCCGCAGTCCAGTGGCATGCTTGAGGTTGGCCTCAAGCGCGCGCGCCTCGAGCGACATTCGGGCATCTCTAACCGTCGACTCAGTTGTCGACGCAGGCCTACCGTTATGATGAAAGCTCCGAGCAAGCTCCGTCAACATCCAGCTCCGGAAGGCCGGCGAGACTAGCTCATAATGCTCCACATGGTTCTCGACAGGTACCGAGGCGTAGACATCGCCGTCGGGCGACTGCCACATCTCGGCCCGATCACAAACCGAAAGCAGGGCCTCTCGTTGCGACAGTCCGGCTTCCTTGAGATCAACTATCGAAGACTCGAAGACGAGCTCCTCGGCATCCCTGACGGCCGCCTCAATTTGCTCCTTGAATTGGCTCTTCTCGGGGTCGTCGATCATGCGGCATTCTCCCCGCCTTCATCCACCTTCCCGATGAGGATGTCATTGAAGTCCATTCCGCGCGGTGACCGGGCGATGCGGACATGGCGTCCTTCCCGTGTCCAGCGCAGCCCTGCCTCCCGTGCGGCTCGCTCGCCGGGCTCATCACCATCGGCCAGCACGATCACGTCACGCACGTCCTTCGGCAGATCGAGGGCGCGCAGCCCGGAAGTCGAAAGCGCCGCCCAGGCGGGATGGCCGCTCGCCTGCATGGCGGCGAGGCAGGTCTCGATGCCTTCGCCGACCATCAGCACGTCGCTCGGGTCGGCCGAGACGCACAGCCCCGCCGCGGCAAGGACCGAGCATCATCTTCTGCCGGCTCGATCGGCGCCTTGCCATTGCCATTGCGGGCGAGGAACGTGCGGTGAATGCCGATCGGCTGACCGTTAACGCCGCGCGTCACCAGCGCCACCATCGAGGGCCAGATGCCGCCCGAAGAATGTCTCAGCCCGGCATGGAACCGGATCGAAGGTGGCACCGGGATCGCGAGCCCACGCGAGCGGAGATAGGTTTCAACCGGCGTTGCACTCCGCCAGATGCGAAGCGCGCCAGACGGCGAGCGCCGCCTCCGTGCGGTTTGTGGCATCGCGATCGGGTTCAGCTGGTGAGTGCCTATCGGCTCTCGGGAAGGATCGGCCCGCGCCTTGGTCCGTGCTCTTCCAGGCGCCCCTCGCTTTAAGGGCGGCGATTACGTCGCGCTGATCGCAGCCGGCATGGCAGTGCACGAGCACCTTGCCGCTGCTGGCATCCGCGATCGCGAGGCTCGGGTCGCGATCATCATGTGCCGGACAGCGGGCCATCCAGACCGCGCCGACTTTTCGCCCGCCAAGGACTTTGGCGATCTCCTTAGCGGTCATGACGCGCCTCCGCTGGTGGGCAGCTCGGAAAGCCAGCGTTGAAGGTCTGCCGTCAAGATCAGGGAGCGTCTACCGGACTTCCTGATCGCCAGTTCGCCACGGCGAATTGCTTCATAAATAGAGCTTCGGCCGATGCCAGAGAGGCGAACCGCCTCCAAGATGCTGATCGCGTAGGGTTCCACAGATGTCATGAGTGTCTCCGATGTTCATGCGAATGCCGCTGTATGCGCTGACGGCAATGTGAGCTCGGAGGACTCACGATAAAACGATCAGAGTTTCCGTGACCTTATGATTTTCCAACGGAAATTAGTCGCGAATTTTCGTGAGTGGGGTAGCCCCGGATCCGCCCTTTTTGATTTCGGTAATGCGGGCATTCAGCGGGTGCGGGTTTTCACGCCACTCCTTCTGCCGAAACTCTAACTCAGCCTTGAAGCGCTTATAGCGCTCATACAAAGCTGGCGCACCGTTTGCCATGCCAAGGGCTCTTTCTGTCCTTCGAGATGATGGTGCATGCGCTCAGGGCGGTAACTCCCCTCCGATGCACGATCATCTCGATCGATTTGAAGAGTTCAAAATTCTCGCCGCTGAGCATCGCGCGGGGCCGCCCAATGGAACGGGCGTTTCGCGGGTCGTTGTTCGATCTGAACCCCGGAACGAAATCCGCAGCTAGCCGAAAAAGTAGATCTAGGATGGGATCGGGCGTCCGCCTTTGCAGGTCTACCCCATAATGTTCCGCCAATGCGACGAGTCTTTCCCATCTTTGTTGGCCCACGTACTCGTCAACTGCTCGGTAGATGGCCTTTTTGACGGTCTCGGGTCTGCCCATATGCGCGGATGGCAACGGCTAGACCGTCGGGCTCATCGAATGGCTGCGCCAAAATTCCCGTGAACGGCTTGGGTCGGGTCTGTTTTACCGCTTTCGACATCAACAGGGCCTCGCCATATCCACCCAACGGAGCGGAAGTCGGCGGTCGATGGACCACCAGACGCTGTTGCCGGTATCGTTAAACCGGCCGAGTCAGAGTAATCAGGGTCGATGCTTTGGGTTCGCAGAAGCTGGCCCAAGCATCCATGAGCTTGCGCCGCTTCTCGAACAGATCGCCGCGCCTATAGGCGGCTTCGGTCTTGTTGCCGATGGCATGCGCCAGCGCTTGCTCGCAGACCTCGTGCGGGAATGACGTGGTTTCGCTCGCCCAATCCCGGAAGGTCGAGCGGAAGCCGTGAACGGTGATGTCGTCCGCCTTCATGCGCCGCAGCTGCATGGCCATCGCCATCCCTGAGAGCGGCTTGCCACGTGCCGTGCCAGGAAAGACGAAATCGCTGGTGCGCATCTCCGTTCAAGGCCGTGAGAAGGGCCACGGCTCGGTCGGACAACGGCACGCGGTGCTCCTTGCCTGCCTTCATGCGGCTTCCAGGAATGACCCAGACCGCCTTATCGAGGTCGATCTCTTCCCAGCGGGCACCGAGCACCTCGCCGGAGCGGCAGGCCGTCAGGATGGCAAACTCCAGCGCCTGGGCAGCGACAGATTGCCGGGCACGGAGCTGGGCCACGAATTCCGGAAGCTTGTCGTAGGGCAGCGCCGCATGATGGCCGCGTGTGAGCACCTTGGGTTTGGAAAGCAGGTTCTGGAGGTGGCCACGCCAGCGCGCCGGGTTTTCACCCGTCCTGAAGCCACGAACCGCGGCTGCATCGAGGACCTTCTCAATGCGGCCCCGAAGGCGCTTGGCGGTCTCGGGCAACCGCTCCCAGATCGGCTGCAGCACCTTCAACACCGCCTCGGTGTCGATCTCGTCGATCGGCAATGCCCGGATCTGCGCACAATAGGTGGTGAGGGTCATCCTCCATTGCGCGACGTGCTTGTCATTGCGCCAGCTCTTGCAGTGGGTCTCGACATAGGCGTCGGCGCATTCTCCGAAAGTTGGGAACAGTGCGGCTCGGCCAGCCGGATCGCCTTGCGGGCCTCTAGGGGGTCTAGACCGGCGCCGAGCGCCGTACGCGCCTCTGCGGCCAGCTCCCGTGCCCTAGCAAGCGAAGTGCCTGCCCTAGAGGCTGAGCCCAGCCCCATTTCCCGCTGCCTGCCGGCGAAGCGGTACATGAAGACCCAGCGTCTCCCGCCGTTGGCCGAGATCGACAGGTAGAGATTGCCGCCATCAGAGTAGCGGCCCGGCGCCTTGAGGGTTTCGACAGTGCGCGCGGAGAGCTTATTGATTTTGCGAACCAAGAGCGCCGCTCCGAATTACTGCTGTCCTAGCATCTGCCCTAGCAGAAAACGCGGATTGGAACAAACGTGAACGGACGCCTATGCACAGCTACGGAGAGAAAGTGCAGGAAATTCGAGAGGATAGCCGGACGTGTGCGGTCGAGGATGGATGACCAAGAACGATAGGCTGGCGGAGGGGGAGGGATTCGAACCCCCGGAAGGCTTTCGCCTTCAACGGTTTTCAAGACCGCCGCAATCGACCGCTCTGCCACCCCTCCGTGGGATCAAAGACTTATGGCGGCCCCGCCCGGTGGTCAACCGGCGACACGGGTCGCGATCTCCGCAAGATTGGTCCGCGCCAGCGCCCGAATCAAGCCCTGCCGGGCGCTTTCAAGCGGCCGGGAGATCGCCTCCTGGATGCATCGCCCGACCGGGCAGCGGCCGTCGACCGGCGGCTCATGGAGCTTGAACAGGTCCTTGCCCTCGACCGCGCGGTAGATGCGGGCGAGCGAAATCTGCCGCGGCTCGCGGGCGAGCTCGAACCCGCCGTGCCGTCCGGCCGTCGCGTTCACCAACGCCGCCCCCTCGAGCGCGGTCATCAGCCGCCGGATCACCACCGGATTGGTGCCGACGCTGTCGGCGATCATTTTCGATGACACCGGACCATGGCCGCGGCGGTGGGCCAGCACCGTCAGAATGTGGAGCGCCACGACGAATTTCGACGACGACAGCATCCGCCGCCCTTCTCAAGCCTGGTAACCCCCATATCGCCACAGCCGGCCGCGTTTCAAGGGTCCGCCATGGCTTATGAATCCATTTACCATTGCGGTCTCATGCTCGCCGGAGCAGGCGCGGGGAAGGGCTCGATGAGAAGGACGATGATGCGGCTCAGGGCATTCGACATCGCCGTCACCGCGGGATCCCTCTGCCTCCTCGCCTATTTCGGCTGGCACGGCTTTCACGGGCCCCGGAGCTTCGCCAACGAGGCGGTCATCGAGGCCGAGGTGGCACGCCTCGAAACCGAGCTTGCCAGGGTCTCGGCCGAGCGTGCCGCCAGGGACGCCCGGGTGGCGCTGCTCAGGCCGCAATCCATCGATCCCGACCTCCTGGACGAGATGGCGCGTCGGTCGCTGGGCTACGTCAAGGAGAACGAGATCGTGCTTGAGATTGCCCCGGCAGAAGCCAAATAATCCTAAGTCTCGCCTGTTGCCGTGCCGCCTCTTACCGGGCACGATGGCGGCGGTGGCATCGCTCTCGAGAGGATCAATGGCCAAACGTCCCCAAGCCAGCCAGCCAATGGCTGAAGACGTCGGTATCGCCGAATTCACCAAGGATGAGGAACTCGCCGCCTATCGCAGCATGCTGCTGATCCGCCGCTTCGAGGAGAAGGCCGGTCAGCTTTACGGCATGGGCCGTATCGGCGGCTTCTGCCATCTTTATATCGGCCAGGAGGCGGTGGTCGTCGGCATGCAGATGGCGCTGAAGGAGGGCGATCAGGTCGTCACCTCCTATCGCGATCATGGCCACATGCTCGCCTGCGGCATGGACCCGCAAGGGGTCATGGCCGAGCTTACCGGACGCCGCCACGGCTATTCCAAGGGCAAGGGCGGCTCCATGCACATGTTCAGCCGCGAGAAGAACTTCTATGGCGGTCACGGCATTGTCGGCGCCCAGGTGCCGCTCGGGGCCGGCCTCGCCTTCGCCGACCGCTATCGCGGCAATGATCTGGTGTGCGTGACCTATTTCGGCGAGGGCGCCGCCAATCAAGGCCAGGTCTACGAGACCTTCAACATGGCCGCGCTGTGGAAGCTGCCCGTGGTGTTCGTCATCGAGAACAACCGCTATGCCATGGGCACGGAGGTGACCCGCTCGCATGCCCGCGCCGAGCAGCTCTTCGCCCGCGGCGCTGCCTTCGGCATCCCCGGCGAGCAGGTGGACGGCATGGATGTCCGGGCCGTCAAGAAGGCCGGCGACAAGGCAGTGCAGCAATGCCGCGCCGGCAATGGACCGTTCATCCTCGAGATGCTGACCTACCGCTATCGCGGCCACTCGATGTCCGACCCTGCCAAATACCGCTCCAGGGAGGAGGTGCAGAAGATGCGGGAGGAGCACGACCCGATCGAGCAGGTGAAGGCGCGGCTCCTGGAGAAGCGGCTCCTGAGCGAGCAGGAATTGAAGAGCGTCGATGCCGAGATCCGCCAGCGGATCGCCGATGCGGCCGATTTCGCCCTGTCCGACCCCGAACCGGATGTGTCCGAGCTCTGGAGCGATGTGTATGTGGCGGCGTGAGGACGAGACATGCCGGAAATCCTGATGCCCGCGCTGTCGCCGACCATGGAGGAGGGCAAGATCGCCAAATGGCTCAAGAATGTCGGCGACGATGTGCATTCCGGCGACGTCATTGCCGAGATCGAGACCGACAAGGCGACCATGGAAGTCGAGGCGGTCGACGAAGGCAAGCTGTCGCAGATCCTGGTTCCCGAGGGCACCGAAGGGGTCAAGGTCAATACCCCGATCGCGGTGATCGCCGGCGACGGCGAGAGCCCCGAGCCGGTTGCCCGTACACGAGAGGAACCCGCTCCCGCCAGGGACCGACCAAAGGAACCGACGGCGCCGCCGGCTGCCGCTCCCGCCGTCGCGCATGCGCCGCTGCCAGCCGCGCCGGCGGCCGACCTCGATGTGCCGGAGGGCACCGAGCTCGTCGCGATGACGGTGCGGGAGGCGCTGCGCGAGGCCATGGCCGAGGAGATGCGGCGCGACCCTTCGGTCTTCCTGATCGGCGAGGAGGTCGGCCAGTATCAAGGCGCCTACAAGATCAGCCAGGGCCTGCTCGACGAGTTCGGCGACAAGCGGGTGGTCGACACGCCGATCACCGAATATGGCTTCACCGGACTGGCAGTCGGCGCCGCCTTTGCGGGTCTGCGCCCGATCGTCGAGTTCATGACCTTCAACTTCTCCCTCCAGGCGATCGACCACATCATCAATTCCGCCGCCAAGACGCTCTATATGTCGGGGGGCCAGATGGGCGCGCCGATCGTGTTCCGCGGACCCAATGGCGCGGCGGCCCGGGTGGCCGCCCAGCACAGCCAGGATTTCGCCGCCTGGTACAGCCAGATTCCCGGCCTCAAGGTCGTCCAGCCCTATAGCGCCGCCGACGCCAAGGGCCTGCTCAAATCGGCGATCCGCGATCCCAACCCGGTGATCTTTCTCGAGAACGAGATTCTTTACGGCCGCACCTTCGATGTGCCGAAGATCGACGATTGGCTGGTGCCGATCGGCAAGGCCCGCATTGCCCGCCGCGGCCGCCACGTCACCATCGTCTCCTTCGGGATCGCCATGACCTATGCGCTGGGCGCTGCCGACAAGCTTGCGCAAGACGGCATCGAGGCCGAGGTCGTCGACCTGCGCACGCTGCGCCCCATGGACATCCCGACCGTCGTCGAAAGCGTCAAGAAGACCAATCGCTGCGTCACGGTGGAGGAGGGCTGGCCGATCTGCTCGATCGGCTCGGAGATCGCGGCCCAGCTGATGACCCATGCCTTCGACTGGCTCGATGCACCGGTGACCCGCGTCGCCGGCAAGGACGTGCCGATGCCCTATGCGGCCAATCTCGAGAAGCTCGCCTTGCCGACCGTCGAGGACGTCGTTGCCGCCGCCAAGGCCGTGCTCTATCGCTGAGCGCGCCGAGGACAGACAGGACGAGAGGACATGCCGACGCCGATTCTGATGCCCGCGCTGTCGCCGACCATGGAGAAGGGCAAGCTCGCCAAATGGCTGAAGCACGAGGGTGACACGGTGCGCTCCGGCGATGTCATCGCCGAGATCGAGACCGACAAGGCCACCATGGAGGTCGAAGCCGTCGACGAGGGGCGGCTCGGCAAGATCATGGTCCCGGAAGGCACCGACGATGTTGCGGTCAACACCCCGATCGCCATGATACTGGCCGACGGCGAGGACGCGAGCGCCATCGCCACATCGGCACCGCAAGCCGCGCCGCCCAGGCCGGCCGATGCCAAGCCCGCCGATGCCAAGCCCGCGGAGGCGAAGCCGCAAATGGCGGCGCCGGCGCCCCAACCCGCCGCCGCGCCGCGCAGCGATGCGAGCGACGGGCGGATCTTCGCCTCGCCGCTGGCGCGCCGCCTCGCCAAGGAGGCCGGCGTCGACATCCGCCTCATCAAGGGGTCGGGGCCGAACGGCCGCATCGTCAAGGTCGATGTCGAGACGGCCGGGCCGCAAGCGCGCGGCCCTGCGCCGGCCCGTGCGCCGGTCATCGCCCCGGCAATGAGCGACGAGCAGCTCATGAAGCTGTTCGAGCCGGGAAGCTTCGAGATCGTGCCGCATGACGGCATGCGCCGCATCATCGGCACCCGCTTGCTCCAGGCCAAGCAGACGATCCCGCATTTCTATCTGACCGTCGATTGCGTGCTCGACACGCTGCTCGAGGCCCGCGCCACCCTCAACGAGCATGCGCCAGCCGACAAGGACGGCAATCCCGCCTGGAAGCTGTCGGTCAATGATTTCCTGATCAAGGCGCTGGGACTGGCGCTCAAGCGGGTTCCCGATGCCAATGTCACCTGGACCGAGAATGCGCTTCTCAAGCACGCCAGGGCCGATGTCGGCGTGGCGGTGGCGATCGAGGGCGGGCTGTTCACGCCCGTCATCCGCAATGCCGACCAGAAGTCGCTGAGCCAGATCTCGCAGGAGATGAAGGAGCTCGCCGGCAAGGCCCGCAAGCGCCGCCTGGCGCCCCATGAATATCAGGGCGGCACGACGGCGCTCTCCAATCTCGGCATGTTCGGGGTCAAGAATTTCGACGCGGTCATCAACCCGCCGCACGCCACCATCCTCGCAGTGGGCGCCGGCGAGAAGCGGCCGGTGGTCGTCGGCGACGCGGTCGTGATCCGCACCGTGATGACGGCGACGCTGTCCTGCGATCACCGCGCCGTCGACGGTGCGCTCGGGGCGCGTTTTCTCGATTCCTTCAAGGTGCTGGTGGAGCAACCCCTGTTGATGGTGGCTTGAATGACGACCGGAAAGGCGGTACAACAACCGAAGGTTGAGGTGGGGTTCGAAGGGAGAACCAGTGCCGTGCCTGAGCCAGACATCGACGCCGAGATCAAGGCTCTGAAATCGGCAGCGTCGTCACCCTAGCCCCCATGGCCGACACCACATTCGACGTCATCATCATCGGGGCTGGACCCGGCGGCTACGTCGCCGCCATCCGGGCCGCCCAGCTTGGCCTCAAGACCGCTGTCGTCGAGCGCGAGCATCTCGGCGGCATCTGCCTCAATTGGGGCTGCATCCCGACCAAGGCTCTGCTGCGCTCGGCCGAGGTCTATCAGCTGATGCAGCATGCCGCCGATTTCGGGCTCAAGGCGGAAGGCATCGGCTATGACCCGGCGGCGGTCGTCAAGCGCTCGCGGGCGGTGGCCGGCCGGCTCAATGGCGGGGTCTCGGGGCTTCTCAAGAAGAACAGGGTGGCGGTGATCTGGGGCGAAGCGCGGCTCGAGCGCCCCGGCGAGGTGACGGTCGGCAAGCCGTCGAAGCCGGCGGTGCAGCCGGCCTTGCCGGCACCGCGCGGCGTGCTCGGGGAGGGAACCTATCGCGCCGGCCACATCATCATTGCCACCGGGGCGCGCCCGCGGATATTGCCCGGCATCGAGCCCGATGGCGACCGGATCTGGACCTATTTCGAGGCGATGAAGCCGCCCGCCATCCCGAAATCGCTGCTGGTGATCGGCTCGGGGGCGATCGGCATCGAATTCGCATCCTTCTACCGCACGCTCGGGGCCGAGGTGACGGTGGTGGAGATACTCGAGCAGATCCTTCCGGCCGAGGACGGCGAGATTGCCGCCTTCGCCGCCAAGCGCTTCGAGAAGCAAGGCATCAAAATCATGACCGGTGCCAGGCTCGCCAGCCTTTCCCGGACGGCGGGCGGGGTCAAGGCCGAGATCAGGCCCGCCAAGGGTGATGCCATCGCCATCGAGGTCGAGCGCGTGATCTCGGCGGTCGGCGTCGTCGGCAATGTGGAGGGGCTCGGTCTCGAAGCGCTGGGTGTCGCCATCGACAAGGGCATGATCAAGGTGGATGGCTTTGGCCGCACCAATGTCGCGGGTCTCCATGCCATCGGCGATGTCGCCGGCCCGCCGATGCTCGCCCACAAGGCCGAGCATGAGGGCGTGATCTGCGTCGAGGCCATCAAGGGTCTCGCGGTTCATCCGCTCGACAAGTCGAAGATCCCGGGCTGCACCTATTGCCAGCCGCAGATCGCCTCGGTCGGGTTGACCGAGGCCAGGGCCAAGGCGGAGGGGCGCAAAGTCAGGGTCGGCCGCTTTCCCTTCGTCGGCAACGGCAAGGCGATCGCGCTGGGCGAGGACCAGGGGCTGATCAAGACCATCTTCGATGCCGGCAGCGGCGAGCTCCTGGGCGCCCATATGGTGGGGCCGGAAGTGACGGAGCTGATCCAGGGTTTCGTGATCGCGATGAATCTCGAAACCACGGAGGAGGAGCTGATTCATGCGGTATTCCCGCATCCGACCCTGTCGGAGGCCATGCATGAGAGCGTGCTCGACGCTTATGGCCGGGTCATTCACATGTGAGGGCAGCGGGCAATAGGCGACAGGCAATAGGCGATTGCGCCCACTCCTTTCCCTTCTCCCCGTGTGCCTACGGGGAGAAGGAGGGACACCGTCTCCCCGCTGTCGCGGGGCGAGGGGACGTTCTCAGCCGAACCACCACCGTTTTGTGACCTTCAACCCGTCGACGTCATAATTGGCGGCGAGCGGCCCGTGCTGGACCTTGCCGTCATGGGCGTTGACATAGTTGTAGAACATCAGCACCGCGACCCCGCCATCGTCGGCGACCATGTTCTGCATCTCGTCATACATGGTCGCCCGCTTGGCCGGGTCGAGCTCGGAGCGGGCGGCCAGCAGCAGCTTGTCGAACTGGGCATTGGACCAGAATGAATCATTCCAGGCCGCACCCGTCTGATAGGCCGTCGTGAACATGAGATCGGCGGTCGGCCGGCCGCTCCAATAGGACATGCACCACGGCTTCTTCATCCACACATTGTCCCAATAGGCATCGCCCGGCTCGCGGATGACATTGATCGTGATGCCGGCCGCCCTGGCCGAGTTGGCAATGAGCGAGGCCGCATCCACCGCTCCGGCAAAGGCCGCATCCGAGCTCGACAAATCGACCTTGAGGTCGCTCAAGCCCGCCTTCTTCAGGTGGAACTTGGCCTTTTCGGGGTCGTAGCTGTGCTTGCTCTTCGGCACCACCGCATAGGGCACCCCTTGCGCGATCGGGTTGTCATAGCCGGGCGAGCCATGGCCGAGCAGCACCTTGTCGACGATCTGCTGGCGGTCGATGGCGTATTTTAGGGCGAGCCGCACATCATTGTTGTCGAAGGGCTTGGCCCGGCAATCCATCGGCGCGACATAATGGGCAAATCCCGCCACCTCGGCGATCTTGATCCGCGGATTGCGCTTGAGCTGCGTCACCGTCTTGAGGTCGACGCGATCGATGAAATTGATATCGCCGCTGGTCAGCGCGTTGGTGCGCGCCGCCACATCGATGATGGCGAGAACCTCGACCTCGTCGAAATTGGTCTGACCATAGAAATTCTCGAAGCGCGTCGCGGCACCGCGCACGCCCGGATCGAAGGCCGTCTTCTTGTAGGGCCCGAGACCGATCCCCTCCTGCCAGTTCGCCTTGCCATCCTTCGATGGCAGGATCGGCAGGTGATAATCGGCGGCGATATAGGGGAAGTCGGCATTGCCGCTGTCGAGCGTGACGACCACCATGTCCTTGCCGTCGGCCTTGACGTCGACCACCGGCTTGAGAACCGACTTGGCCGCCGATTTCGAGTCGGCGCCGCGGTGATGGTTGATGGAGGCGATAACGTCCTCGGCGGTCAACGACTTGCCATTGTGGAACTGCGCCCCCTTGCGCAACCGGAAGATCCACGCCTTGGCATCTTCCGAGGCCTCGAAACTCTCGGCGGCATCGCCGGTCACCTTGCCGTCGGGCTGGACCTCGGTCAGGCTCGCGCCCAAGGTTCCCCAGCCGAACAGGCCGTTGAAGGTGTCGGGCCAGGTGGCCGGGTCGAGGGTGTCGGTCGTGGCGCCGCTGCCGACGCCGACCCGGAAGGTGCCGCCCTTCTTGGGCTCGGCTTTCGCCTCGGCGAGAAAGAGCGCATCGGCGGTGGCGACGGTGAGGCCTGCCGCAAGGGCCAGCTGATGGAAATCGCGACGCGAGATCTTTCCCTTCCGGGCAAGCAAGCGGGCGGCGGACAGCTTGTGTTCCTGTTCGGACATCGGATTCTCCCTGTAGTTGTGGTTCTGAGCTTCCACGAATTTTTTAATGCTACCTGCCTATCATGCAGCGTTTTTGACAGCTCCGAACCTGCGCCATGAGACCATTGATCGATGAAGCGCGGCATCTGGAAATCCGCCGGCTGGTCGGGGAGGAGGCCTACCGCGAGCTTCTCGACCAGTTCTGCCTCGATGCCGCCTGGATCCTCGAGGGGTTTGCCCTGGGGTCCGGCGAGGAAAGCCTGAGGCGCAGCCGCCATGCCCTGACGGGGCTTGCCGCCAATTTTGGCTTCCCGCGGCTTACCGAGCTGTCGCGAACCGCCGTCGCGACCGAGACGGGCCGTCTGAGGGACGAGCTCGACAGCATCCGCGACCTGCTCTTCCGCGAGACCGCATCCTTCGCCTGACCCTTGGGCCAAAGCAGGGAGCCCCGGCGGCAGCGCGGCTTAACGAGGTTCCCAAGTAAGACCGCCCTGTGGCCGCGGAGGCACAGCTGCCCCACAATTGTCTTCAATGCGGCAAATTAGGGCAGCTTGTCGTGGAATTGTCCGAAGATTAGCGCGAATAATCGCCGCGACAGGGCAAGGGGGTGACTCATGGACGGGCAGGGGGACGGTCTCGATATTCTGAGCTTCGAGGATTGGCGCGGCGAGGGCTTCGATCTGCCGCTGCCGCCTGCCACGACGCGCGAGGAGATGCTCGTTTCCTTTGCCGATGCGGTCGGCCATCTGACCCGCGCGGTGCGCATGATCGAGGGCAAAAACGCCATCATCCTCGAACTGGAGGCGGAGATTGCCGATCTCAGACACAAGCTGCGCCTGGCGACGTCGCGGCAAAATGACCTGCGGCGGATCCTTGGAAACGGCCGGCCACTGGCGTTCGGCGGTAATCAATACCCGGCCGGTGAGCCGCATGAGCTGTGAATAACTGCCATCCAAACCAATAATTGCTGGGTTGTCTGCAGTAAACGTGTTACAATCACAAATCGTTGAAGAATTAAGTCGATTCGTCGGCTTGATGATCTTTCAGACGGGTGAGGTCTACTTCCCCCGGCGGACCAAACCCACCTGGAAGGGCCCCGCAGCACGCTGCGGGGCCTCTTCATTTTGGCCAATTGATCTGGACGATTTCCATCCTGTATGAAAAGAAAGGGGGCGGCGTTGCAAGCCGCCCCAAGTCTGGAAGCCTCACAGTCGCGAGGGAGGACGCGACCGCATCATGACCATGCGGCAAACCCCATGATTCGACCAGAGCAACAAGGTTACACTCCACCGAAAATCGGAAGGTTTTCGAGGTATCCGAAAAAATTCGAAGATTTCTCTCCCATCAGTTGAAGAAAGCGGTCCGTATCCATGCGCTATGAAGCTCCGGTGTCTGTCGAGGCGGCAAGTACGCTCCTTTCGGAAGCCCAAGGTCAGTCCTTCGTACTAGCGGGCGGAACCGATCTTCTGGTGCGCATGAAGGGCGGCTTCGTCGAACCCGACCTGATCGTCGACATCAAGCACATCGCCGCCCTGCAGGAGATCCGCTTCGAAAAGGACGGTTTCGTCATCGGCGCGGCGGTCCCCTGCGCGGCGCTCGGCGAGAATGCCGAGCTGAGGAAGCAGTGGCCGGGCGTCGTCGAGGCGGCAAACCTCATCGGTTCGAAGCAGATTCAGGGTCGCTGCACCATGGTCGGCAATCTTTGCAATGCCTCGCCGGCCGCCGACAGCGTCCCGGCACTGGTAGCCGCCGGCGCCAAGGTCAGGATCCGCGGCAGCAAGGGCACCCGCAGCGCCGCGATCGAGGACATTCCCGTCGGTCCCGGCCGGACCTCGCTCGCCAAAGGCGAGTTCATCGAGGCGATCCTTCTCAAAAAGCGAAAAAATCGTTCCGCCGATGCCTATCTGCGCTTCATTCCGCGCAGTGAAATGGACATTGCAGTGGTGAGCGCCGGTATCGATCTGGAAGTCGGCAAGGACGGTACCATCTCCGCGGCCAGGATCGCCCTTGGCGCCGTTGCCCCTACGGTCAAGATTGTCGCGGCAGCAGCCGCTGCCGTGGTTGGATCCAAGCTCGAGGAGAAGGCGTTGCAAGCCTTGGCCGATGCCTGTTCCGCCGCTTGCCAGCCGATCAACGACAAGCGCGGCACCATCGAATTTCGCACCAAGGTCGCAGGTGTACTGGCGCGGCGTGCGGCGCAGATCGCCTTTCAGCGCGCAGGAGAGCGTTAATGCCCGGAATTCACGTCTCGACCACCGTCAATGGCGACCGTCTCGACTTCGTCTGCGAGCCGGACGAGACGTTGCTCGACTGCCTGCGCGACCGCCTCGGTCTCACGGGCGCCAAGGAGGGCTGCGGCACCGGCGACTGCGGCGCCTGCAGCGTCATCCTCGATGGCCGGCTGGTCTGCTCCTGCCTGGTGCTCGGAGCCGAAAGCGAAAACCGCGACATCGAGACCGTCGAGGGGCTGGCGGATGGCGACCGCCTCCACCCGCTCCAGCGCCAATTCCTCGAGCATGCGGCGCTGCAATGCGGCATCTGCACGCCCGGCTTCCTGATGGCGGCCAAGGCCCTGCTCGACCGCAATCCGGCGCCGAGCGAGGAGGAGATCCGTTTCGGCCTGGCCGGCAATCTCTGCCGCTGCACCGGCTACGACAAAATCGTTCGCGCCGTCCAGGACGCCGCCAAAGAACTGCAAGGAGCCTGAGCCATGCCACTCGATGACAAGCCTGACCTCAAGCGCGAATTCGATGTCGTCGGAACCCGGCCGCTGCGTCCGGACGGCATCGACAAGGTCACCGGGCGGGCGCGCTTCGGTGCCGACGCCACCGCTCCCGGCATGCTGATCGGGCGCATCCTGCGCTCGCCGCACGCCCATGCCCGCATCCGCAGCATCAACACCAGGAAGGCCGAGCAGCTGGCCGGGGTCAAAGCCATCATCACCCGCGACGACCTTCCCGATCACAGCAATGGCGACCGCGGCACCTATGACGTCCTCTACAATTGCATGGCGCGCGAGAAGGCGCTGTATGAGGGCCATGCCGTCGCGGCGGTCGCAGCCATCAGCGCCGCCGTCGCCCGCCAGGCGCTCAAGCTCATCGAGGTCGACTACGAGGTCCTGCCGCATGTGACCGATGTCGATGCCGCGATGAAGCCGGAAGCACCGGTCATTCATGACTCCGTCTTCACCGAAGGGATCGAGCCCAAGCCCGACAAACCCTCCAACGTGGCGCGGCGCAGCGAGTTCGGCCATGGCGATGTCGAGGCCGGCTTCCGGGCCGCCGACATGGTGGTCTCGAAGTCCTACAAGACCGAGGCGACGCATCAGGGCTACATCGAGCCCCATGCCTGTCTCGCCAGCGTGTCGCCCGACGGCAGCGGCGAGCTGTGGGTCTGCACCCAGGGCCATTTCATGGTCCGCAATGTTTCCGCCCAGGTCCTCGGCATGGACATCTCGAAGCTCAGGGTGACCGCTTCCGAGATCGGCGGCGGCTTCGGCGGCAAGACCCATGTGTGGATGGAGCCGATCGCGCTGGCGCTGTCGCGCAAGGCCAATCGCCCGGTCAAGGTGGTGATGAGCCGCGACGAGGTCTTCAAGGCCACCGGCCCCACATCCTCGACCTCGATCGACGTCAAGATCGGCGCCAAGAAGGACGGCACCATCGTTGCCGCCGAGGCCATCCTGCGCTACCAGGGCGGCGCTTTTGTCGGGTCCTGGGCCGATCTGGGCGCCATGACCGCTTTTGCCTGCTACGATCTCAAGAATGTCCGCACCATCGGCATCGACGTCATCGTCAACCGGCCGAAGACCGCTGCCTATCGCGCCCCCTCGGCGCCGATGGCGGCCTTTGCGGTCGAGAGCACCATCGACGAGCTCGCCCGCAAGCTCGGCATCGAGGCGATCGACCTGAGGATCAAGAACGCGGCCCGCGAGGGTACCCGCGCCTCCTACGGCCCGACCTTTGGCCCGATCGGCATCGGCGCCACGCTGGCGGCGGCCAAGAGCAACCCGCATATGTCGGCGCCGCTCGGCAAGAACCAGGGGCGTGGCATGGCGTGCGGCTTCTGGTTCAATTTCGGCGGTCAGACCTGCACCTCGCTCAACATCAATCTCGACGGCACGGTGGCCCTCTCGGTCGGCACCCCCGACATTGGCGGCTCGCGCGCCTCGATGTGCCTGATGGCGGCCGAGGAACTCGGCATTCCATACGAGAAGGTGCGGTGCGTCGTCGCCGATACGAGCTCGCTGGGCTATAACGACGTCACCGACGGCAGCCGCGTCACCTTCTCCTCCGGCATGGCAACGATCCTCGCCGCCCGCGATGCGATCAAGAAGCTGTGCGGTCGCGCCGCCCAGACATGGGGCATTTCCGAGGAGGCGGTGGTCTGGGAGAAGGGCTATGCCAAGCCCGCCGGTCCCAATGCCGGCGCGTTCCCGCCATTGTCGCTCAAGGAGATCGCCGCCACCGCCGCCAACACGGGCGGGCCGATCGCCGGCCATCACGAGTTCAATGCCGACGGCGCCGGGGTGAGCTTCGCCACGCACATCGTCGATGTCGAGGTCGACCGCGAGACCGGGGCGACCAAGATCCTGCGCTACACCGTGCTCCAGGATGCCGGCAAGGCGGTCCATCCGGCCTATGTCGAAGGTCAGTTCCAGGGCGGTGCGGCGCAGGGCATCGGCTGGGCGCTCAACGAGGAATATGTCTATGGCGAGGACGGGCGACTTCAGAATGCCGGCTTTCTCGATTACCGGATCCCGGTGTGCTCCGATCTGCCGATGATCGACACCGTCATCCTCGAGATCCCCAATCCCAAGCATCCCTATGGTGTTCGCGGCGTCGGCGAGACATCGATCGTTCCGCCGCTGGCGGCGATCGCCAATGCGGTGTCGAATGCGGTCGGCGTGCGGATGACCCACATCCCGATGTCGCCGCCGCGCATTCTCAAGGCGCTGGAGGGCCGCTCGTGATTGGCAGCAGGCCCCAGGGAGAAAGAGTGCGCGTAACGCTCTGGGGCTCGCTGCGTTCGGCGGCGGAGGGCCGCGACACGGTCGAGATCGAAGCCGCCACCATCCGCGAGCTGTTCTCCCGGCTTGGCAAGTCCTATCCGGGGCTCAAGCCTTTCATCGATCGCGGCATCGCCGTGTCGATCAATGGCCAGATCTTCCGCAATTCCTGGTCGCAGTCGATACCCAAGGGTGCCGAGGTCTACCTGCTGCCGCGCATCGCCGGCGGTTAGCTGCCCGCTTGCTCCGGCGGCACCGCCCGGGCGATGACGGCATCGGGGGCTGTCAGCACCCAGCTCAACCCGTCCGCTCCGAAGGTCCAGCTTGCCGTTCCCTGGAGTGCGGATGGAGCAATGCGCTCGAGCACGGTGCGTCCGAAGCCCTTGCCGCTCGGCGGGCTGGCGATGCTGATGCCGCGTTCCGACCATTTGAAGGTGAAGACCGGCGTGCCGTCCTGCGACGACAGGCTCCATTCCACTGCCACCTCGCCCTCGCCAGTGCGGAACGCCCCGTATTTGACGGCATTGGTCGCCAGTTCATGCAGGGCGATTCCGAGATATTGGGTGGCCAGCGGCGTCAGCAGCAGGTCGGGGCCCTCGAGCGTGCAGCGCTGGCCGACGCCGAATTGCGTAAGCTGGGCGTCGACGAGGTTGCGGACCGTGGCACCGGCGAAGCCGGCCTCGAGCAGCAGGTCGTGCGAGCGCGACATCGACATCAGCCGGGCCGCGAAGGTCCGCTGGAATTCCTCGGCATCGGTGATCTGCTTGCCGGTCTCGCGCGCCATGCCGAGGATCACCGTGTACTGGTTCTTCACCCGGTGGGCGATTTCCCGGAGCAAGGTGCGGATCCGCTCCTCGGCCTGCTTGCGGTCGGTGATGTCCTGGCTGACGCCATGCAGCGTCGCCCCCATGTCGTAGAAGGCGGTGCGCTCGGCGATCCAGATGACCCTGCCGTCGGCGCGGATCAGGCGGTATTCATACTCCCCGACATGCTTGCCGGACCGCGCCCCGTCATAGGCTTGCTTGACCTTGGCCAGGTCGTCGGGATGCACCATCGCATAGAAGCGCGTGAGCGATGGCACGTCGGTTTCGGGATCGAGGCCGAGCAGGGCATAGAATGACGGGTACCAGATCATCCGGTCGGGTGGCGCCAGCTCCCATAGCCCGAGCCGCGCCGACTGGACGGCGAGGCGCATGCGCTGGCGCTCGCGCCGGAGCGCCACCTGCTCCTCCGCCAGCGCCTTGCGCTCGCGATGGAGTCGCCACACCGCCTGGTCGAGCAGGTCGACGACGAATATGATGAGGCTCGATACGGCGACGAAGCCGAGCAACGCGATGACGTCCCAGGAGTAGAGGGCGAAGCCCCGCGTCGGGCCGAGAAACAGGTACCAGGCGGCGATCGTCGCCAAAAGCATGGCGAGGATGCCCGGCCAGCGGCCGCCGACAAAGGCGCTGAACAGTACCGCGGGATAGAGGGTGAGGAACGGAGGCAGCTCGGGCACCAGCAGCCTGACGGCGATCGATCCCGCCGTCAGCAGCAGCGCCAAGCCGAAGCCGTACAGCGGTCGTTCTCGAAGCGCCGGCAGATGGCGGTCGATCCACATCATCGTCTTCGGGCCTAGAAGTGCCTGTCCGCAATCTGCTGGCTGGCCAGGAACATTGCAACAGGGGGATCAAAAGCGCCGGCGCGGCGTTTCGATCTCGACATCAGCAACGCGCGTGGAGGCCAACATGACCACGTACCGCCTCGTCTCGCACCTTGACGGGATCTGGCTCGAAGGTTTCAACGATGACGACGACGAATGGGAGATCATCGACGGCCCGTTCGATACGCGACATGAGGGTGCCTCAGCGCTGCGCCATCGCCGGGAACGCCAGGAACACCGCGATATGCACGCAGCGTAGGTTCGTTTAGTGCGCTTTGGCGCGTTTTTTCAACTGTTTTGGTGGGCTTTTCGGTGCTTTCTGAGCGGCGATGCGAGCCGTCCGAGGAGCAGGGGTGACAAGCGGCCCTGCCTCGAGTCCCAGCTCTTGGGCGAGCCGCAAAGCCCGTAACCGGTCGGTCTTTTGACGCATCGCGAGTGCTGCGGCTTTGTATTCCGCCATTGCGACACGTCCTTCTTCTGCGACCTTCTGGAGCCGCTCGACCTTTGCTTCGGCGCGTTCACGTTGTTCTTCAGTTTTAATAGGCAATCCTTCACTCCCTGGACAAACGAAGGGGCGGCCTCTTCACAGCCGCCCCGCAGTGACTGATAACGTCCGGTTGCCGGGAAGAAAACTTACCAGAATCCCGACGGCTTCTTGGCGAGCGATAACCTGGCGTGATCAGATGGGGGATAAATGGCGGGGGGCTGATTTGGTTCCGATAAAACGCGGAAAATTGCGACGAATGCAAAGGAGGATTGTGCTGACCTGCGCGCTGCTGCTGGCCGTCGGGATGAATCTGGCGGCGGCGGAATTGCGCCGCGAGGTCGCCGCCGGCGATCTCGTTATCATCAATGCCTGGATGCCGCAGCCGGTCGGAGGCGCCAAAACCGGGGTGATTTATCTCGGGATCGAAAACAGGGGCAACGAGGCCGACCGGCTTGTCGGAGCAGAGTCGCCGGGGGCTCAGCATTTGATGCTGCACGAGTCCAAGGATAGCGGCGGTGTCATAAAGATGGTGCCGTTGAATGCCGTCGAAATTCCCGGCCATGGCGAAGTTGACCTGAAACCGATGGGCGTTCATCTCATGGTCACAGGTATTAATACCTCACCAAGACAATCTGATATCTTCCCATTGATTCTTAAATTCAGCAGAGGAGGGACGGTGGCGGTCGATGTCGTCGTCCAGGCGCCAAACGTCTTGAAGCCGACCCGTTAATGCGAGTTCTTCTACAACCACAGAGAGGTGTGACAAGAATTACAACAAGCGAATATACTCCACCTTTGGTTGGACTCATCGAAAACCAAGTTGTGGAATAGTCGCGCTCCCATAAACTGTCGCAATTTGGCTCGAATTCCGACCATTGATCTGGCATTTCTTGCTGGTTCGGGTTGAGCAAGGTCGTCTCCCCCGGCAGACCAGGTTCAATCCGGAGGGAGCTCCGCGGGGCAACCCGCGGGGCAACCCTATTCGACATCCCGGAAATCGCTGCACTGGACGCGGCGCATGACCTGCGTCAATGGTGGTCGCGGCGCGATCAACCGAGGAGGACGAGATGGCCGATGCCAAGACCTATGACGGCGGATGCCATTGCGGCAAGGTGCGCTACCAGGTCGTCACCGACCCGACGGAGGCCATCGCCTGCAACTGTTCGCAATGTGCCAGGCACGGACTATGGCTGACTTTTGCCAGCCCGGAGGAGTTCAGGTTACTGTCGGGCGAGGGCAGTTTGGTCGATTACCGGTTCAACAAGAAAGTCATTCACCATCTTTTCTGTCGAGATTGCGGTGTCGAGTCCTTTGCGCGCGGCAAGACCAAGGACGGCCGCGAAGTGTTTGCCGTGAACATCCGCTGTCTTGACGGTGTCGACATTTCTGCGTTGAGCCCGAAGCCGTTTGACGGCAAGAGCCTGTAGCGACCGACTGACCGGTTCCCGAGCCAGGGGAGAAGCCATGGATCTGTCGAAATTTGCCCGCTATCCAAGCCTGCAGAACAAAACGGTGTTCGTGACCGGCGGCGGCTCGGGCATCGGCGCGGCGATCGTCGAAAACTTCATCGATCAGGGCGCGCGTGTCGCCTTCGTGGACATCGAAGACGAGTGGAGCCGCAAGCTTTGCGAAGATATCAAGCAGCAATACGGTGTCGCTCCTCAATACATCCGCTGCGACATCCGAGATGTCGCGGCATTGCAAGCGACAATCGACAAGGCTGGACGTGATCTCGGCGACATTGGCGTGCTGGTCAACAATGCTGCCAACGACATGCGCCATGACTGGACAACGGTAACGCCCGATTATTGGGATGACCGCATGGCCATCAACTTGCGGCCGATGTTCTTTACCGTCCAGTCGGTGGTCCCGCAGATGAAACGACTGGGTGGCGGCTCGATCATCAATTTCGGCTCGGTGAGCTGGAAGCTCGCCCAGGGCGGGATGCCGGCCTATACCAGCGCCAAGGCGGCGGTGCACGGCCTGACCCGCGGCCTTGCCCGCGACTTCGGCAAGGACGGCATCAGGGTCAATACGGTGGTGCCCGGCTGGGTGATGACCGAAAGGCAGCTCAAGCTCTGGGTCACGCCGAAGTCCGAGAAGCAGATCGATCAGGGCCAATGCCTGAAGGGCAGGGTCCAGCCGACCGATCTGGCGCGCATGGTGCTGTTTCTGGCATCCGATGATGCGCGCATGTGCTCGGCCCAGGAATTCACCGTCGATGGCGGCTGGGTCTAGGCGCAAGTCTCATCCGGCCAGCATCGACCGGCGGCGTCAGCTGCAGGGAAATTTCTCCGCAAGGGCCGGCTCGAGCACGCTTCTGAGCGGGGTGGACCAGCGGCCCGCCTTTTCGGGGTCGACCATGACTTCGGGCAGGGTGATCCGGAACTTGGCGATTTCCGCAAGCATCACTTGGAACATGTAGGTGATGTTCATGGGAATGCAGATCCTGTGCTCGGCGGCCATGCGCTCGGCAATCGCCCAGATCACGCCCTTGCATGTGCCCTGGCTATGGGGATCCTGATTTTCACAGGTCGCGGCCAGCCACCCGGCGCTCGAGGAAAATCCCATCATGCGGTTGTCGAACAGCGCATTATGGGTGGCATTGCGCATGTCCTGCGCCATCAGTTGCGACGTTGCGAGTTGGGAAACCAGGACAAGCGTCACACGCCAGCCCTCGTGCCGTGCCATGCCGTATTATCCGCCTGCGCCATTTTTCGCTTCCCCGAGAATAACTTAGCGCAGGGTCAAAGCAAGTCGCTTCAGCGTATGGGGGCTGGCGCATTTGGCGCAGGGTCGGACTTTCCGCCTGCCACCCGCTGGGTGGATAAGACAGCTTTCCTGGCAGCCGGGAGCAAGGTGGTTTCGATCAGGCTGCGAATGACCGGTTCGGTCGCCTCGGACCCGAGCCGCGCCGAGAGGGTATGCGCCATGTCGTTGAAGGACTGGCGGCAATCGCTCTCGGCGGCGCGGATCAGGAGGTCGGCCCAGGTCGTGCGGTTGTCCTTGCCGATGTTGCGCACCGCGAAAGCCGCGATGCAATCGCGAAACCGCACCACCGCGGGACTGCCTTCCTGCGCCCACCACCGGGTTCGCTCGTCCTGATCATCGGCCCGCGGCGGGGGCGATGCCGTCGCGGTTTGCTGCTGCTCCGGCGTCGCCTCGGGCTCGGGCTCGGGAGGCGGCGCCGCAGCGACGGCAGGCTCTCCCTGCGTGGTGAGGATTGCCGGCGACGGCTGACGGAGCCGGTGCTCGGGATGCGGCGGCTTCGCCTGCGCCGGCGGCTCGACCGCCGAGGTCGCATCGCTCGTCCCCGCCTTCTGATCCTTTACGACCTTCAGATCCTTTGCTGCCTTCAAATCCTTTGCCGCCTTCTGATCCTTGACCGGCGCAGGACGATGCGGCGGCGGGCTCTTGGCCCTGGTTTCGGCCAAGGCGGTCTTGGCCTTGGCTTCGACCGGCCGCTGCGCAAGCTGTTTCGGTTTCTCCGGCCGCCGCTTGCTGCGGTGACGGCGCTCCGGCCGCGACACCTTCTTGGCAGCCGCAGCCTTGACCGGCGGATCCGGCCGCCTGACCTGCGGGCGTGGCATGGGCCGGGCGAGTTCGGGCTGCTGGATGTTGACCTGCGGGTTGGGCAGAGACGGTGGCGAGGCCGAGTTGGCGCGAGCGGCCGACCCCAGGCACCCCAGCAGGGCGGCGACGATTGCCAGGTTTGTGCGCATGACACCTTCGCGTCTGATTGGCGGGATCAGGAAGGCCGTCAACAAAACCATGCCCGCACGAAACTGCTTCGGGATCGCCGTCTCTTCCCGAAAGCCCGCCGATTGGCGGGCGCCGCAACCACAAGGCGCGTTTCCCCAACCGGGTGTCGATGATCTCACAGGCATACTTATTCCCGGATCGTCTGATTCGGGTCGGCAAGTCAACGCGAACGCTCGTTTTGCGCTTGATATCGCCAGATTTTTTTTAGCGAGGCGCCTTGAAGAGGACGGTTACGCCCAATCCGGCCGCCCGGCGGCGCACCAGGTCGGCGATCACTTCCTTGTCGATGGTGGGAAAAGCCTGCGCCAGACGGTCGACCACGGCGGCGACATTCAGGATCCGCGAACCATTGCGATAAGGCTCAACCGCGTCGGAAACCGCGCGCTGCAGCTCCTCGTCCATGCCCCTCTCCTCGCGCCGGAAGGAGAGTTCGGCTTCCGATGATCCCTGTCAATTTCATATGATAAGACTTTGCGGCTGTTTCGCTTTTTATTGCCTGCCCGCTTCCGGCGGCGGTCCGTCATAGCCTTCGATGACCAGGAGATCGGCCTCGGAGGCGCCGCGGCGAAGCTTGAGCACTTCCTGGTACTCGGGCGAATGCCAGCAGGCGAGGGCCGCCTCGTAGGAGGGAAATTCGATCACCACATTGCGCTCCCGGCTGCTGCCCTCGAGAGTCTCATGCCGGCCGGCCCGCACCAGGAAGCGCGCGCCGAACTTGGCGAAGGCGGGACCGTTGGCGGCGATATATCGCTTGTAGGCCTCCGGGTCTTTGACGTCGACGCGGACCACCCAATAGCCTTTTGCCATGTCTCAAACTCCCGCCGTCGCATGATCGGAAAATGGTCCTGCCGCCAGTCTGGCTGGTCGGTGGGGCGGCCCAAGCCCCTCTTGCAATGCCGCCCCGCCTACGGACGCAATTTTACTCCAACAGAAGCGCCCCGTCCGTTCCCCGCTGCGCCCCGCCGGCGATGCGCGCCGTCGCGCATGGCTGGTATCGAGCAATTTCCATCGGAAGCTGGACAGCATCGCGGCCGAAATATCACAAGCGTGTGATTGCGACCGGCCCGGCGAAAGAGACCGCCGGCCGTGCTATGTCCCCGTCGAAAGGAGATCGCCATGTCCAAGCCGAAGAAACCGGAGCCAAAGCCCGGGGCGAGGAGCGACAAGCCGCGCCCGCCGAAGAACAAGGAAACGGAGCCAGCGGAGAAGGACGGAGAACCCTTCGACAAGGTCGAGGAGGCGGAGGAGGAATCCTTCCCGGCGAGCGATCCGCCTGCCTATTGAGCGGGGTGCGCTGCCCCACCTTGCCGGGCGCGGCATTACAAATGCGTAAGATCCTGGCCATGGAACGGGAAATGACTGCGCATTAGCATTCTCCGACCAAGGCGCAATGCTAACCTCCTGGAGGCGCGTGCCGCATTCGGGCTCGGCCCTGGAGACGGCTCCCGCTGGAACGCAAATGATGCGGGTTCTCATCATCGAAGACGACATGGACACGGCCTCCTATATCAGCAGGGGACTGGCCGAGGAGGGCCATGCGGTCGACCACTTCAGCGATGGCCGCGACGGACTGCTGCAGGCCACCACCGAGGATTACGACGTCATCATCGTCGACCGCATGCTTCCCGGCGTCGACGGGCTTCATCTCGTCAGGACCCTGCGCAGCGTCGGCAAGCAGATTCCGGTCCTGTTCCTGACATCGCTGGGCGGGGTCGATGATCGCGTCAACGGGCTGGAGGCGGGGGGCGACGACTATGTCACCAAGCCCTTTGCCTTCTCCGAGCTCCTGGCCAGGCTGCATGCTCTCGCCCGACGCCCGCCGCTCAAGGGCGAAGAGACCGTGTTGCGCGTCGCCGATCTCGAGATGGATCTGGTGCGCCGAACCGTCCGCCGCGGCGGACAGACGATCGATCTGCAGCCGCGCGAGTTTCGCCTGCTGGAGTTCCTCATGCGCAACCAGGGCCGCATCGTCACCCGGACGATGCTGCTCGAGCGCGTCTGGGATTTTCACTTCGATCCCAAGACGAGCGTCGTCGAAACGCATATTTCGCGCCTGCGCGCCAAGATCGACAGACCCTTCGCCAACGACTTGATCCACACGACCAGGGGTGCCGGCTACAGCATCCACAATGGTGGCTGACGTCTTCAACCGAACTGCGGTCAGGCTGGCGCTCGGCTTTGCCGTACTCATCGCGGCCACGGTCATTGCGGTCTTCGCCATCATCTATTGGCAGATCAACAGCGAACTCGAGCAGCGGGTCCGCTTGAGGGTGCTCGAGAATCTCGATGCGCTGAACGCCATCGATTCGCATGAAGGATTTTCCGAGCTGGGCGAGATCGTCAGCGCCGAGGCCAATTCACCACGCGCGGTCGAAAATATCTTCTATCTCATCGACAAGGACGGCCAGTTCATCGCCGGCAATGTCCAGGGCATACCGGTTTTCCAGGATTGGCGCGCGCTCGGGGCTAGCGACTACAAACGGCTGATCGGGCCGAACGAGGAACGCGATCGGTATTTTGCGTTGTGGCGACGGGTTTCGAACGGAATGCTCCTGGTCGGCGGCGATGATCGCGACATGCGCCATGTCAGCGCCACCCTGCTCGGCGGTCTCATCTGGGGGCTTGCGGCAACGGCGCTGCTGTCGATTGCCATTGGCGGCATGCTGGCCTATCGCGCCCAGCAGCAGATCGATGCCATTGCCACGACGCTTGGCGCAATCGGTGAAGGCAAGCTCGACCAGCGGGTGCCACGCCTTCGCGGCAATGCCGATCTCAATCACATCGCGCATCAGATCAATGCCACGCTGGACCAGCTGCAGCGATCGATCGAGCGGTCGAACCAGATCTCGACCGATATCGCCCATGATCTGAAGCGTCCGCTGGGGCGCCTGCAGCAGAATCTCGACACCGCCATTCGCTCGGCCAAGACCGAAGCACAGTTGCAGGCCGCAATCGAAGCGTCACTGGGCGAAATCGGAATCATCGTTGAAACTTTTGATGCATTGCTGCGCATCGCCGAAATCGAAGCGGGGGCGCGCCGCTTGCGCTTCACCATCGTCGATTTGCAGCAGGTCCTGGCGGATGTGACTGAAGTGTACCAGGCAGTGGCCGACGATGCCGGTGACGTCTTCGTCAGCCGGCTCGGCGCGGCGAGGTGCGGCAAGGTTCTCGGCGATCGCGAATTGCTGGTGCAGCTGTTTGCCAATCTCGTCGAAAACGCGATCCGCCATTGCCCGAAGGGCACGACCATCGCGCTGTCGCTGCGGGAAGAGCGCTCGACCATTGTCGCCGAGGTGCGCGATACCGGGCCGGGAATTCCGGTGGAGGAGCGCGACAAGGTGTTCCACCGTCTCTACCGCCTGGACAAATCGCGCTCGACGCCGGGAAGCGGCCTTGGGTTGAGCCTGGTTGCAGCCATTGCCGAGTTGCACAATGCGCAGATCACGCTCGAGGATGACGCACCGGGCTTGCGCGTTTCGCTGCGCTTTCAACGTGCTCCCGCTCCGCAAACGGAGTTCGCCTGACGCGGGCGCGCTCTTACGAACTTGTAAAAGGGCGGCCAACACCCGGTAATGCGGTTGCGGCCATTATGGTGATGTTCGGGAGGCCCTTCACGGGTCTTCATTTGAGCCAACAGGAGACATCCCCATGTCGTTCAGACGTATCGCCCCCCTCGTCGTTCTTGCCGGCGTGCTGGCGAGTCCGGCTGCCTATGCCGCGCCCCTGTCCAAATCGGGCGAAATCAAATCGATCAATGCTGTCAAGCATGAGATCCATCTGGCCTCCGGCGAGACGTTCAGCCTACCGAAGACCTACGACTTCAAGAAGCTGAAGGTCGGCGAGAAGGTCACGGTGTCCTACGAGAGGAAGGGCAGCCGGATGAAGGCCTCCGATGTCACCACGCGCCTGTAGGCCCGGAGCATCCATCCGCGCCAATCGGCCAGACTATCCCCTCCCTTTCAAGGGAGGGGCGCCTTTATTTTCTATCCGCTGCTTCCTTGCGACCCATCCGTCTTCGTTGCGAAGCCGATGATGGTTTCAATTCGCTTCTCTGATCGTGGTTCGCGGCGCCGCTCTTCGGGCCACCTTCAATTTCCTCGAGCAATACGGTCAGCCGCTCCGGCATCGGGACGACCGTATCGTCCAACAGCGCCCGCCATCGGCTTCCGATCGATCCTGTCATGGTGAAGTCAAGTGAGCGCATCGACCTGCTTGCCATAAATCCTCGTCGCGCCGTGGTTCGGTCTCCAAGGTTGCCCGGCCCGCCGCACCTTTCATAAACGCATGGCGCCGGCAATCGTTCAATGATATGGGCGGGCGCTAGGCCCCACGACGGACCGGAGGACAGGAATGACGGCGCGAAAAGCTTCATGTGCCTGCGGGCAACTTCATCTGACCTGCCATGGCGACCCCGTCAGGATCTCGGTCTGCCACTGCAATGCCTGCCAGCGGCGCACCGGCAGTGCCTTCGGCTATCAGGCGCGCTTCCCGCGCAGCCAGGTCAGCGACATCGGCGGCGACGAAGCGCAGTTCGTTCGGACCGGCGACAGCGGCAAGCCGATCACGGCGCATTTTTGCCCGCATTGCGGTACGACGGTTTATTGGGAACTCGGCATCGCTCCCGACCTCATCGCCGTCGCGGCGGGAGCCTTTGCCGACCCGGACTTCCCACCCCCGCGCCATTCCGTCTACGAGTCGCGGCGGCATTCCTGGACGCTATTTGCCAACGATCAGGAGATGGAGCATCTCGCCTGAAACGCAAAACTGAGCTCGAGACCCTGGAATCCAATTGAGGGTTTGGGATTTTTTTGGCCGAAAAGTCTCATAAATCCATGCATGCACAGAAATCGTACGAAACCGGACAAAAATGTGGAACCTTTCTGTCGGCACCGGATTGGCCCTTGTCGCCTCGATCCTTTCAATTGAGCAGTCCGTCCTGGTCGAAGTCGCTCCAGGGTCAGTCCGCGAGCGGCGATGAGGTGCCTTCATGTCCACCGTCCACGTCTTCTGCCCGCTGTGCAAAATCGGTTCGCCTCGCGAATGGCATGAGCTGGCGGCAGCATGGGTGATTTGCACCGTGTGCGGCCGGCGCATGACCCAGGGGACGATCAATTCCGCCCTAAGAAGGCGAGAGAAGCCGAACGAGCCAGATCCAGTGCCGGACAGCCTGGCCCATTGGTGGTCGCGCCGCAGTGATCTTGATCGAGATCAGTCCTTCAGGAACGGTCAATCGTTTTAAAGATACCGCCATCCCCCGTGCAATCGAGCGCCCAGAGATGGTCCGGGGCGGGTCATAAACCAGCCGTCATTGACCGTCAGAACGAGCGTCAGGGCGGCTCATCGATGGAAGAGGGGATCGTGATGAAGCCGCACAGGCTCCACTCATTATTCGACGCTCATTCTGGCTTGAACGCATATTCTGGCTTGAACGCACATTCCGGCTTGAACGCACATTCTGCCTTGAACCCAAATTCTGCTTCCGGACTCGCGGCGATGCGCCATGCCGTGAGTCACTCGTCCTCGCATGGCAACGACATGGGGACATCCGGCCATGACCATCTGCTTGGTGCGACCTCGCGCGACGTGATGATCGGGCGTGGTGGCGCCGATGCCATTGCCGGCAAGGCGGGCAACGATGTGCTTTTCGGCGGAGCCGAGAACGATACCCTGTGGGGTGGCTCGGGTAACGACAAGCTGAAGGGCGGTGGCGGCGATGACCTGCTTGTCGGCGGCTTCGGCTCCGACTCGATGAAGGCCGGAATCGGCAACGACACGCTTCTCAGCCGCTCCGATGCGGGCGAGACACCGGCGGCGCAGGGTGGCGTCCAAGTCTTCGGAGGCGAGCCCTTCAACGCCTCTGACGACATCCTGCAGGGCGGCACCGGGGCCGACCGCTTCCGGTTCGAGCTGACGCTCAACGGTCGGGAGGAAATCGTTGCCAAGCATGTCAACGCCGATGGCACGATCGACTGGGCGGGTGTCACCGGCGAGAACAATGCCGTGCACGATCACTGGGTAGAAAGCATCGGCGACGATGTTATTCTCGACTTCAATCGAGCCGCCGGCGACACGATCGAGGTCGCCGGTCACACCATCGGCATGCGCGACATCACCTATGGCGATTCCAATGGCGATGGCGTGGACGATTACAGCCTGATCACACTCTACTCCAACCAGGGCGCCGGAGCCCACAATGGCGACGACCTCGGAACGATCAAGGTGCTCGGCGATCTCGTCACCGCCAATGACGTGCATCTCGACGCCGGTGTGACCTACGGGGCATACGACACGCTGGCCGAAGGGCCCCACATGTTCGAGGACGACGGTGTTCTTGTGGGCGGCGCCGGCGATGGCGGTCATCACATGGAAATGACCTGAGCGCCCCGACGTTTCCAGCTTGATTAACCATCCCTAATCCAGGCAGCGCCCCCGGCAAGAGGGCGCTGCCGAAGGGAGAGTTTGCGCGCGGATCTCCATCCTTGCGATGGATCCCGAACCGGTGGGTTGTTGCCATGTCCAAGTCGCCACTGCTGCTCGCGCATCTTATCGGCGTTGCGATCTCTGTCGGCTCCGTGCTGATCCTCGATCTCCGTCTGGCGACGCTGCTTCTGGGCCGCCGCATCAACAGCTTCGATGTCAAGCTGATCGAGCTGCTGACGCCTCTTGTCAGGATCGGTCTTGCATTGCTGTGGCTGTCCGGCCTCGGCTTTCTCCTGTATTATGCGTTCTACGATCCGCATCTCCTCGCCAATCCGAAGCTCCACGCCAAGATCCTGATCGTGGTCCTGCTGACCATCAATGGCATCGTGGTGGAGAGGTCCTGCCTGCCGGCAGTGATGCGCAACAGGGGGAGACCGTTCTTTGCCTCCCTCCAGCTCCTCGAGCGCTCCGGGGTGATCGCCGTTGCCGCCATATCGGCCGTGAGCTGGTACTTCGTCGTCGCGCTCGGCGTGGTCAAGGAGCTCAATTTCGCTGTCGGGGCGGCATCGATCCTGAAGGTGTACGGGCTGCTGCTGGCCACCGCGATTGCCGCGGGTGTGGCGATGGTCTGGATCCTGCCGGGCCGCGCCGGCGCGATCGCCGCCATGCTGCCTCGCTCGCCGCTGTCCAAGGTCGTCGGAAGGCGTCGCCAGCGCCGGCCCGAACCGCAGATCGTCGACATGCCGAGCCATGTGATGAGGCGCGCCCGCGGTGCCTTCATCGGCGTCGGTGCCTTCAGCCTGATCATCAATCTGCTGATGCTGACCACCTCTCTTTACATGATGCAGATATTCGACCGGGTGCTGTCCGGCCAAAGCCGCGAGACACTGCTCTACCTGACCGTCATCGCCATTCTGGCGGTAGCAATCCTCGGCACGCTCGACATGATCCGTTCACGCATACTCGGCCGCGTCGGCAGCTGGGTCGAACGGTCGCTGTCGTCCTCGGTCTATCTCAAGGGACTGGACAACGCGGTGACCGGGCGATCGTACCGCACCGAAGCTCTGCGCGATCTCGCAACGATCAGAGGCTTCTTGAGCACGCCCGGAATTTTGGCGCTGTTCGATACCCCCTGGGTTCCGGTCTATCTCGGAATGGTCTACCTGCTGAACCCCTATCTCGGACACATCGCCCTCACCGGTGCGATCCTGCTGGTCGGCCTCGCCTACGCCACCGACCGCTTCACAGCCGGCCCACTCAAGCAGGCCAAGGCTGCCTCGGCGTCAGGCTTGCGCCATGCCGAATCCACCTTTCGCAACGCCGAAGTCATTCACAGCATGGGCATGGGGCCGGCTTTGGCGAAGCTGTGGCGTGGCCTGAACAAGGAGGCGATCGCGCAAGGCGAGATGGCAAGCGATCGCGGCGGCATGATCAGCGCCACGTCCAAATTTCTCCGGTTGGTGCTGCAGGTGAACGTGCTCGGAGCCGGAGCGCTGCTGGTCCTCGATCACCAGCTCACCGCTGGAGGAATGATTGCGGCATCGATCATCATGGGGCGCGCTCTGGCTCCCCTCGAACAGTCGATCGGCACCTGGAAGCACACCGTTGCGGCGCGAAATGCCTGGTACCGGTTGTGCGAATTGCTGCGGCAGCGACCGCTTCAGGTTCCCGCCATGGCGTTGCCGCGGCCCACCGGCCACCTGACGATCGAGGGCGTGACCTATTGCCCGCCAGGAAGTCCCGAGCCGGTGCTGCGCGGTCTCACGCTGGAAGCGCGACCTGGCGAGGTCCTGGCAATAACCGGACCTTCGGCCGCCGGAAAATCGACCCTGGCACGGTTGATCGTCGGCCTGGCACGGCCGCAGGCGGGCGCGATCAGGCTCGACGGCGCCGAGGTCAGCAGCCTCGACCGCCGCCAGTTCGGCCGCCATATCGGCTATCTGCCGCAGGATGTCGAACTGTTTCCCGGCTCGGTCTACCGCAACATTGCCCGGATGACCGACGGCACTCCGAGCGAGGTCATCGAAGCTGCGCATCTTGCGGGCATCCATGAGATGATCCTGCGGCTGCCGATGGGCTATGACACCGATATCGGCGAGCAGGGCTCGGCCTTGTCGGGTGGTCAGCGGCAGCGCATCGCACTGGCCCGGGCGATCTACGGCGAGCCGGTGCTCCTCGTGCTCGACGAGCCGAATGCCAACCTCGATATCGCCGGCGAGGAAGCGCTCGGCCGAGCCATCGAGTCGCTGAAGCGGCGCCGCTCTGCCGTGATCGTCATCGCCCATCGCCCGGCGCTTCTCAATCATGCCGACCGCATCGCCGTTCTCAATGGCGGCCGCCTGGACATGATCGGGGGACGCGCCGAGGTGATGACAGAGATTGCAATGCCGCGGCAGGCGCGGCGCGGACCCGCCAAAGTGAGGAGCATACGATGAGGTCCGGCATCACCGGTGGTCCAGAGATTCAACGCCATATCGCGGCAGGCCTCGGCATCTGCGTATTCGGGCTCGGGTCGTTTGCGCTGTGGGCGGCGCTGGCGCCGCTGACGAGCGCCGCCATGGCCCCCGGCGTCGTCAAGGCGAGCAGCCACGTCAAGATCGTTCAGCATTATGACGGTGGCATCGTTTCGGAGATACTGGTGCGCGACGGCGACCATGTCAGCGAGAACCAGCTGCTGATGCGGCTGCAAGGCACCGAGTTTGCCGCCGATTATGACGCTCTCGACCAGCGCATGATCGATTTCGAGACGCAGGAAGCGCGACTGATCACCCAGCGCGACCGGGCGGATGCCATCACCTTGCCGAAGAGGATCGAGTCGCGCTCGGCCGATCCCAAGGTCCTTGCCGCGCTAGCCGGACAGCAGCGCATCATGGCCGACCAGGCGGCGACCCTGGCCAAGCAAAGCGATGTGTGGCGCTCCCGCATCGAGCAGTATCGCAGCCAGATCGCAGCGACCGAGCAGCAGAACCAGTCGCTCGGGCGTCAGATCGAATTGATGAATGTCGAATTGACGGATGCGACATCGCTGCTGGCCAAGGGCTATGAGCGCAAATCGCGCGTGTTCGAAATCGAAAGGCGTGCCGCCGCGCTGAAGGGCGACCTTGCCGGCAATCGCGGCCGCATTGCCGCGCTCAAGGAGCAGATCGGCGAAGCCGAGCTGCAGATCGAGGGCTTGATGTCGGCCCATGCCAAGGAGGTCTCGGAAGATCTGCGCAGTGTCCAAGGCCAGCGCGCCGAGATCGAGGAGGCGCTGCGCAAGGCAGCGAGCAAGGTCGCGAGGAGCGAAATCAGGGCGCCCCAGGAAGGCACCATCCTCAATATGCGTGCCTTCGCCCCCGGCCAGGTGATTTCGCCCGGCGGGCCGTTGCTGGACATCGTGCCGAGCAAGGACGAGCTCGTCATCGAAGCCCGCATTCAGCCGCTCGACATCGATGTGGTGCATCGCGGGCTCAAGGCCAATGTCCGCTTCGTCGCCTTCAAGCAGCGGACCACCCCGACGCTCGACGGCGAGGTCACCCGGGTGTCGGCCGACGCCTTCACCGATGAGCGCTCCGGCTACCCGTTCTTCACCGCGACGGTGCGGGTCGACGAAGCCGAGCTCAAACGCCTGCCTCAGCTCAAGCTTTATTCCGGAATGCCGACCGAGGTCGCGATAATCACCGGCAATCGAACGCTGCTCGACTATCTCATCCAGCCATTCACGGACAGTTTCGCCCATGCCCTCAAAGAGGAATAATCTTGGAGCAGCGCTGCTGATGCTGTCCACCACTGCTGTTGCCCCGCAGCCGCTCTGGGGCGCCGAGGCGGTGTCGATCGCCGAGGCGCTCGCCTTCGCCTATGCCGGCAATCCGGCGCTGCGCGCCGAACGCGCCCGCCAGCGCGCCACCGACGAAGCCGTGCCGCAGGCCCTGTCAGGCTGGCGTCCCGTCATCGTCGCCGACGCCAATGCCGGGATCGCGTGGGCGAATTCGGACCGCGGGAAGGGCCATGACAGGCAGCCACTCGGTGCTGCTGTCAGGCTCACACAACCGGTGTTCCGTGGATTTCGCACCGTGAGCGACACGGCCCGTGCCGAGGCGGTGGTCAATGCCGGGCGGCAGTCTCTGCTGGCCGTCGAGCAGCAGGTGCTGCTCGATGCCGCGAGCGCCTATATGAACGTGATCAGGGACCGCAACATTCTCGGCCTGCGACAGAAGAATATCGCAGCTCTCAAGGCGCAATTGCATGCGTCGGAGGAGCGGCTGAAGGTCGGCGAGGACACCCGCACCGACGTGTCGCAGGCCCGCGCCCGTCTTGCACTGTCGCGCGCCGCGCTCGCCCGCGCCCAATCCGACCTGGCATCGTCACTGGCATTCTACGCCCGCGTCATCGGCCAGGCCGCCGGCACATTGCGCTTCCCACCCCTGTCGAAGCAGGCGCCGCCATCGCTCGATGCCGCCCTCGCCACCGCCGATCGGGGCAACCCCAACGTTCTTGCTGCCGCCTTCAACGAAGAGGCGGCGCGGTACAATATCGACCTGGTCCGCGGTGAGCTCCTTCCCGAAGTATCAATCAACGCCCAATATGCCCACAAGCAACAGCCGAGCGATGCGGTCGGTTGGAATCAGGAGGGTGCCATCTTCGGGCAGATCGCCATGCCGATCTACGAGGGAGGCCAGGTTTATTCGCGGATCCGCGAGGCCAAGCAGACCGCCAGCCAGCGGGCGCTCGAGATACTCGATACCCGCCGCCAGGTTCGCGAGCAGGTCACCGGGTCGTGGAATCTGCTGCTCGCGGCGACAGCGACGATCCGTGCCGCCAGGGTTCAGGTCGAGGCCAACCGCTTGGCGCTCGCGGGCGTTCAGCAGGAAATGCGCGTCGGCAACCGGACGGTTCTCGACGTACTGGATGCCGAGCAGGAGCTGGTCGATTCGCAGGTGCTGCTGGCAACCGCCGAGCGTGATCGGATCATTGCCGGTTACCAGCTGATCGCCTCGGTCGGACGGATGACGGCGCGCGATCTCAATCTGGCCGTCGTGCCCTACGACCCGGTAAGGAATTATCGCAATACCCGTGGCAAGTTCATCGGGACGGATGTCGAAACTGTCGATTGAGCGTGGCTGATCCGGATCTATTCCGCCCGGCAAACGACTCACGCTTGCTCTGCGACAGTCGAACGCAGGTTGCAAGCAGCAACATGCAAATATACGGCCGCTCAGCGAACACTGACAATTGGAGCGAGAGCAGCCATGAGCACAGCAGATGGATGGGTCCGGTTACTGCCGATCCTCTTATTGATCGTCTCGAACGTGTTCATGACATTCGCTTGGTATGGTCATCTCGCCTATCGTGAGAAGTCGCTGTGGCTCGTCGTGCTGGCCAGCTGGTTCATTGCCTTTTTCGAGTATTGCCTGGCGGTGCCTGCCAACCGCCTTGGAAGCTACGCTTATTCAGGCGCTCAGCTGAAGGCGATTCAGGAGGTCATCACTCTGAGTGTTTTTGCCGTATTCTCGATCGCGTATCTGGGACAGGCACTGACAGTCAATCACATCATCGGCTTCGCTCTGATCGCGCTTGGCGGCGCTTTCGTCTTCAACGGACCGTTCTGAGCCGACGGAACCAGATCCGTTGGAGGAGGTACCCACCCCCGCGCCCGCCGGCGCGGGACCATCCCGATCATTGGCCGAGGGCTGTTGCTTGATAGAATCTTTCTACCCACCGGCCGCCGCGTTTCACCAGGACGGCGGTGACAAATTGGCGCCGCGGCATTTCCTGACCTTTGTAGGTGCCGATAAATTCTGCCGTAAAGGTGCGCATTGCCACTTCCCGGCCGAGAAGGATGACTTTCGGCTTGTCGACCAGCTTCTGGCTGAACTTCAGATCGCCCAGCGATGCGATCTGGGCCCCTATTGTCTGGGGACCGTCATAATAGGGTGTGACCGAGAGGTGATCGCTGGTCATCGCCCGTCTGATTTCCTTTGGATCGTTCCGTTCGAATGCCGCATCGAGCGCCGCCTCAACCGCATTGATGGCAGAGACGGTGGCGGCATCGTCAGCGTCAGCAGCCGCGGGCATGGCGCCGATCACCACAAAGATGAGCACGCTCGCCAAGGCTGCCAATCCGCGCCGGCTCTTTTTCATCGACCACTCCTGTCAGGGCCCGGAAAAGTCATTATCGTCCCCATATACAACGGGTTGCAAGACTAGAGATTGTTGAAACATCAGCCGCGTCGTCTTATCGCGGCGATGTCGATCTACTCCGACCTGGTCATTCGCGAGTGTTCTTCTATCTCCAGTCTCGCTCTCTACTGCAAAAAGCGCGATCGTAACAACAACCGCGCGTTTTTCATGTTTTACAGAGGTGCTCGATATCGATTTCAACCGTCGATATCATGCCGTTCAATGTCGAAGGGCGCAGGCAAGGGAATGGCGAGATCAACCCGGAAGAAGAGTGGCCCGACAGAGGTGCAGGGCAAGCCGGGTCAGAGCAAGGCGGCCCGCACTGGAACCGGCAAGGCGGCCCAGAGCTCCCCGCCGCCGATCGGTCCGAAGCTGCGGCAGTACCGGCTCAAGGAGAACATGACGCTTGCGGATCTTCAGGACCTGACCGGAATATCGAAATCCATGCTGTCGCAAATCGAGCGTGGCTCGGTCAATCCGACCTTCGCCCGTGTGTGGCGCCTGACCCGATCCCTCGGCATCGGCGTCGGCGACCTCCTCGGCGAGGTCAGGACCGGGCTCGATGCACCGCATATTTACGAGCACCGAAAGTCCTATTCGACACCGGCGATCACCAGCGCCGACGGGCTCTGCATCACCCGCATTCTATCGCCGATCCGCCAGGCGCTACCGGTCGAATGGTACGAGATGGTGTTGAAGCCGGGCGGATCGCTGCGCGCCAATGCCCACGGCAATGGCTCCTGGGAGCACCAGACGGTGATCGCGGGGCGGGTAATCATCGAGATCGGCGACAGCGAGGTATTGCTCGAGCAGGGCGATACACTGCGCTATTCGGCAGAGCAGCCGCATGGCATTCGCAATGCCGGCGACACCGAGGCGCGCGTGATGCTTGTCGTGCTGTCGCTCAAGGAGCTCGCTACGCTCGGCATCTAGCCAGGCTAGGCGTCAGTAGCTGTTGAGCGGAAAGTCATAGCGCACCAAAGGCGACCGAGTGGCGATCTTGCCATAGAGCGCATGCGCCTTGTCATTGTCGGCCTGGGTCATCCAATAGATCTTGAGCCACCCGGCCTCGCGACCCAACTGCGCCAACCTCTCGATCAGCGCCGTACCGATGCCCGCACTGCGCATGGACGGTTCGACGTAGAGGTCGAGAAGATAGGCGATCGGCCGGCGAGACCAAGAGTAGGGATGGGTGAGATAGAGCAGGAATCCGATGGCATCGTCGCTGCGGTCGGTTGCGATGAGAAGGCGCATCGGATGACCGGCGGCCGAAACGCAGTCCCAGACATAGTCGGGTGCGTCGGCGGCGCAGGGCTCCGGACCCGTTGCCACGAGGGCGGCGAACATTGCCAGCCAGCGCTGCCGATCCTTCGGGACAGCCGCTCGGATGAGAAATTCTGCCTGCTTCTTCGGCATGGGCACTTCCGAAAACTGGTCCGGTGCCTGATGATCCGCCTTGACGGAACCAGTGGTTCAGTATCAGCATAGTGGAAAATTTCCAGCGAAGTGAAAATTCGAGAACAAGAAAGGGTCGGGAGCCCGATCGCTGTGAACAAGGGAGAACTTGAAGGTCGGGTTGCCATCGTGTCGGGAGCAGGGCGGGGACTTGGCCGGTCTCACGCGCTCGCTCTGGCCCGCCACGGCGCAATGGTCATTGTCAACGACAAGGGCGGCGACCTTCATGGGGAGGGGCAGGACGCGACGCCGGCACAGCAGGTGGTTGGCGAGATCGAAGGTTTCGGTGGCCGAGCCGCCGTCAGCGGCCACGACGTGTCGAGCTGGGACCAGGCGGCAGATCTCGTGGCCTTCGCCCTGCAAAAGTTTGGGCGACTCGACATTCTCGTCAACAACGCCGGAATCCTGCGCGATCGGACGCTCGCCAACATGAGCGAGCAAGAGTGGGATGCGGTCATTGGCGTGCATCTCAAGGGTCATGCGGCGCCCACCCGGCATGCATTGGCCTATTGGCGTGACCAGGCCAAGGCCGGGGCGAAGGTTGCCGCCTCCGTCGTTCATACGACGTCGCTGGCAGGGCTTGTCGGCAGTTTCGGCCAGGCGAACTATGCCTCGGCAAAACTCGGGGTTGTCGGTCTGTCGCGGGTGGTCGCAATGGAAGGCGCCAAATATGGCGTGCGCTCCAATGCCGTTTCGCCATCCGCGCGCACCAGGATCGAGACCAGCCTCAAGCCGCCGCCAGCAGGCGTGTTCGATGTTTTCGACCCCGACAATGTCTCGCCGCTGATCGTCTGGTTGGCGCGCGACGACTGCCCGGCAACCAACCAGGTGTTCCAGGCCTATGGCGACCGCGTCGAAATCGTCGGACCCTCGAAGATCGCGGTTGATGTGCGCTGCGGCAACAAAGCTTGGACCGTGGAAGCCCTCGATCGCGCGCTGCGCGACAAGCTTCCGCCGCCGGCAAAATTGTCGGATTTCGTCGAAGGCCTGGGGAACTGAACGGAGACACAGCCTGTGAGCGTCGCGCAGGACAAGATCGGATTTCGCAGAGACTCGGAGGAGTTTCGCACCAACACGCAACGCCTGGCGCAATTTGCCGAGGCGGTGGGCGACACCAATCCAGACCATCGGTCGGGCCGGATCGCGTCGCCCGTGTTCCACCATGTGCCGGTGATGCAGAGCATGGTCGAGGTGCTGAAGTCCGTGTCCGGCGGTTTCCTGATCCATGGCGAGCAGGACTTCATCTATCATCAGCCGATCGTTCCAGGGCAGCGGCTCCTCTCGCAATCGAGCCTGGTAGGGATCCGCAATTCGAGCGCCGGCGCCCTGTTCATGGTGCGCTCCGACACTCATACCCATGATGGCAAACCTGTCTGCAGCCAGCGTGCCACCTGTCTGGTGCAGGACCAGAAGCTGCCCAAGGACCTCGGCGAGGGCCACCCAGACAAGCCCACAATACCCCGCAATGGCTCGCCCGAGACGGCAACTTTCCCGATCGACGACCAGCAAACGATGCGATATGCCGAAGCGGCACGCGATTATTCGCCCTATACACTCGATGCCGCAGCCGCCAGGGGGCTGGGGCTGCCGGCGGCAATCGTCCATGGCATGTGCACGCTGGCACTGGTTGCCCGGTCGGTGGTCGATGACGCCTGCGCCGGTGATACGCGCCGTCTCAGACGGCTCGGGTGCCGCTTCTCTTATCCGCTCTATGTCGAGCCGCGGCAGGAACTGAGGGCACGGCTGTGGCGAGGGCAGGGGGCCGTCGCCTTCGAAGCCGAGGACCGCAGCGGCAATCTTGTGGTGAAGAATGGCTATGCGGTGGTCGCATCGTGAACCAGCGAATCGAGCTTGGTACGACGAACGTTCCTCAGCGTTTGCAGGCCTGGGTAACGCATCCGAACGTGCCGCCGGAGTGGAGCGCCGTGCCGCAGCAGCACATCATCGAGATCGTCCACCAGGGCTGCCTGGAGGATCCCTATCGCCCGGTGTTGGTCGTCGAAGACGGGTTGACCATCACCCGCAAGGACTTCCTCGAGCGCTGCCAGGCCTTCGCCGGCTATTTGAGAGGCAAGGTAAGGGCAGGCGACAATGTCGCGGTGATGCTCGACAACCGGGTCGAGTTCATGATCGCGCTGTTCGCGATCATCGCCAATCGCGGCACGCTGGTGTCGATCGCACCTTCGGCGCAGCAATATGATGCTGGGCACATCATCAAGGACGCACAGCCCGTGGCAGCGATCTGTGGCCTGCCCCAGGAACAGATCATGCGGGCCGTACGCGACGATGCTCCCACACTCGAGCACATCATCGTGCTTGAAGGAGAGGAGCCGAACGGCCTGAGCCGCTATGGAGCGGGCGTCGAACCGCTCGATTTCGGCAACACCGAATGCGAACGCGAGGACATCATCACGGTCTACTATACTTCTGGGACAACGGGTCCGCCCAAGGGGTGCATGCTGCATCATGGCTGGTGGCTCCGGGTGATCGATGTCGATCTGCGGCTGTTCCGGCGCGGCTGGCAGGATCGGCAGCTTTGCTGCCTGCCATTCTATTATGCCGACCCTGCGATTCAGCTTCTGACATCGCTCGCCTCACGCGGCACGATGATCGCCATGCGGCGCTTCTCGGTGTCGCGGTTCTGGGATGTGGTGAAGAAATACGACGCAACGGAGATCCTGTCGATCGCCTCGATCCCCGCCCTTCTCATGAAGGGCGAGCCTGGGCCGAGCGAGCGCGACCACCGCATTCGGCTCGCCATCCACGCCGGGCTTCCGAAGGAGCTGCATGCCGAGATGCTCAAACGCTACGGCTTCCATTGGCACAACCAGTATGGGAGTACCGAGGGTGGTATCATGAGCCGCGTGCCCGATCATCTGGCCGATGAACTTGTCGGGTCGGGCACCATGGGCGTCGAACCTCCTGGCGTGAACATCCGCATCGTCGATGACGAGGACAGGGATGTGGAGCTGGGACTGGCGGGCGAAGCGCTGATCGGCGGTCCCGAGCTGTATACCGGCTACCTCAACCGGCCCGAAGTGACAGCGCAGGCCAATCGCGGTGGTTGGTACCATTCCGGCGATGTGGTGCGACGTGATGAGCGCGGCTTGCTCTATTTCGTGGGCCGCCGGAAGGAGATCATCCGGCGGTCGGGCGAGAATATCTCGGCCGCCGAGGTCGAAGCAGTGCTGCGCTCAAGCCCGAAGGTCCTCGAAGTGGCGGTTGTCCCGGTCGCGGATGAGCTGCGCGGCGAAGAGGTCAAGGCCTATGTCCAGTTGAATGCCGGCGAAACGCCTCAATCGGTCCCGCCCGATGCGCTGATCGAATTCTGCAAGGCCAATCTGGCAGCCTACAAGGTTCCGCGGTACATCGAATATCGGCAGACCGATTTCGAGCGCACGCCATCGATGCGCGTGCACAAACAATCGCTGCTCAAGGAAAAACCCGATCTGCGTGTCGGTTCCTGGGATCGCGAAACCGGGAAGGTCGTCTAGCCATGACTGAGACAAAACCGCTTCAACCGGAAAATTGCGACCTTCTCATCGTCAATGGCCACGTCCTGACGATGGACAGCAAACGGACTGTTTTTGCAGATGGAGCGGTGGCGATAAAGGGCTCGCGCATTGTCGCCGTGGGTCCTGCCGCAGCCATCGAGAAAGCCTGGAAGTCGACACGACGCATCAATGCGGATGGCAATGTCGTCCATCCCGGATATATTGACGGGCACTATCACACCAATCTCCATTTGAGCCGTGGCTCGATTACCGATGATCCAAATCCACCGAAGGAGGAGGGCGGAGCGGGGCCTGGAGTGTTCACACGCTGGATCAACGCACTCACCGACGAAGACGAATATGCCAGCGCACTGATGGCCGCCGTCGAGATGGTCAAGAACGGTTTCACCGGCTTTGTCGACGCAGCGACATCCTTCTCGCCCGACGCGGTTGCCGCGGCCGTCGAAGCTGTCGGGATACGGGCCTCCGTATCCGATTGCATGCTGTGGGATATCGTCGGCGGAGAGCCGATGGCGGCAGAAATGGCACGGGCGCCATGCGATGCCAAGCGGGCGCGGCGGGAACTCGGGATGCAGCTGAAGCGCAACCGCAATACCGATGCACTGGTGCGCGGCCATGTCGGTCTCTATGGGCTCGGCAGTGCCAGCGTCGAACTGATGTGCGAGGCCAAGCAGCTCGCCGATGACAATCGCACGGTGTTCCACCAGCACCAGAACTTCATGCCGGCCGACGCTGCATTTGATCGTGAGCGTTTTGGCAAGCCAGCACTTGTCTATTTTGCCGAGCATGGACTCATCGGACGCAACAGCGTTTTCACCCACATGAATGTGCTGACTGATTCCGAGGTCGATGCAGTGGTGGACAGCGGCATGGCGCTGGTCTGGCACCCCGGAAATTTCATGTATTACGGCATCGCGCAGGAAGCCAGGAATCGCTTTCCGGAGATGCACCGCCGCGGCACGGATATCGCTTTCGGGACCGATGTGGCGAAAGCCTGGGCATTCGGCGAGCTCGGCTTTATCGCCTATCTCGTCAGCCGCGAATGGGGCGACTACCTGCCGTCGGAATCTCTGCTCGAGATTTTCACCCTCGGTGGCGCGCGCGCTCTCGGAATGGAGGACGAGGTGGGAAGCCTCGAGGCGGGAAAGCGGGCCGACATCGTCATTCGCAGCGCCGATCTGCCCGATGCGCAACCCAATGTGGCACCCGTCAAGCAGCTGATGCTGGTCAGCCGGACTAAAGGCGTCGATACTGTCCTGTGTAACGGCGAAGTGCTGGTCCGCCATGGACATCTCACCCGGCTCGACGCGAGCGAGGTTTATGCGCTTGCACGTGCGTCGTCGAAACTGATGGCCGAGCGTGCCGGCGTGCGGGTCAAGAGCAAATGGCCGGCCGTGACGTGATGGACCAAACAGGAATGCTATTTTGGTAAGATGACGACCGTAGAGTTTGTCAGCGTTTCGAAGGAATTCGGCCCTGTCCAGGCGCTGGCCGGTGTGTCTCTGAATGTGAAGTCGGGGGAGTTCGCGACCTTGCTCGGTCCGAGCGGGTCTGGCAAGACCACCGCGCTGTCACTTCTGTCCGGCATCATGCAGCCGACCTCCGGACGGATGCTCATCGGCGGTCGCGACATCACCGAGGTTCCTGCAGCACAGCGCAACATCGGACTGGTATTCCAGAGCTATGCGCTTTTTCCCCACATGTCGGTCTTCGAGAATATCGCCTTTCCATTGCGCGTGCGCCGCCGTTCCGGGACCGATATCGTCAACCAGGTCAACGAGGCGCTTACTTTGGTGAGGCTCGAAAGTCTCGGCGGGCGTCGCCCGCATGAGCTTTCCGGTGGGCAGCAGCAGCGTGTCGCGCTGGCGCGCGCGATCGTATTCAAGCCGGACATCCTGCTGCTCGACGAGCCACTGGCCGCACTCGACCGCAAGCTCAGGGAAGAAGTGCGCACCGAAATTCACCAGCTTCAGCGCCGGCTCGGCATCACCACGATCATGGTAACGCACGACCAGGACGAGGCCTTGTCGATGTCGGATCGGGTGGTGGTGATGGATGGCGGGCGGGTGCAGCAGATCGATACGCCTGACACTGCTTATTACCGACCAAAGAGCCGCTTCGTTGCGGGTTTTCTTGGCCTCGCCAACTTCCTCGATGGCGAGATCGATTCGTCCGATGGCGCTTGCGCGATCCGGCTAGACAGTGGCGAAAGCATCAGTGTCGCCCCGAGCGGCACGCCGCCGACGGGCCGGGTCTGCGGCATCATTCGTCCCGAGGATGTGAAACTCGTCAATGGTAGCGGTGGCGGCATGGTCAAGGGGACCGTGCGCGAGGCGGTGTTTCTCGGCGAGACCGTCCGCTACGCGGTCAAACTCGACAGTGGGCTCAGCATGACGGCGCATGTCACAGGCTCGCGGCAGCGCTTTGCCGAGGGCAGGCGGGTGGAACTCGCCTGGGATCCGGCACGGGTGTGGCTGATTCCGGCAGAAAATGAGCCGGTAGCGACGATCGATTCCAATTTCAGCCGAAGACAGAGCGGCGACTTAAACGAAACTCTGTCGGCAAAGGGCAAAGGAGAAGGAAATGCCTAAGGCGAGATTGTTCGGCCTCTCTGCGGTATCCGCAGCCGCGATGATGGTGTTTGCGATCTCTGCATTCGCACAGGTCAAGGAGCTGCATGTGATGGATGCAGGTGGCCAGTGGGGAGATGCGGTTGCGAAATGCGTCGACGAGCCGTTGCTCAAGGAGAAGGGCATCAAGGTCATTACCGAAACCCCCGGCGGTTATGCCAAGCTTGCGGCACAGGCCAAGTCTGGGGTGATCAACAATGTCTCGACCGACGGATCGACCTCCGAGCTGTCGCGCATGGCAGCAGAGGGGCTGATCGAGGAGATCGACTGGGCAGCCATTGATCCGAAGCCGATGTTCGACGAAGCCAAGAACAAATACGGATTCGGCTCGTCCTACTACTCGACAATCATGGCCTGGCGGAAGGGCGTTCCGGCGCCGGGAAATTGGGTCGAATTCTTCGATACCGAGAAATTTCCGGGCAAGCGAGCCCTGCCGGACTATCCCGACTATGTCCTGCCCTTCGCAGCAATCGCCGACGGCATGACGCCGGAGGAAGTGAGCAAGGGTATCGATCTGGATCGCGCCTTTAAGACGCTAAAGCGTGTCAAGAAGGACTCCATTTGGTGGCAGGCCGGAGCCCAACCCCCGCAGCTCCTCAAAGACAATGAAGCGCAATATGCCATTTCATGGTCTGGCCGTGTGGTCGGCCAGGAGGGCGTCGAGACGTCTTTCAATCAAGGCATGCTGGACATGTCCTGGTTCGTGGTAGCCAAGGGAGCGACTGACGAACAGAAGAAGATGCTCTACCAGTGGTTCCACGACCAGACGATCGCGGAAAAACAGGCCTGTGTTGCACAGTACATCTCCTATCCAGGACCGAGCCCGGATCTCGAAGCCCTGCTGCCTAAGGACAAGCTCAACCAGTTCCCGACCTACAGCGAGAACAAGAAGGTACAGTGGCTGACCAGCGGCGACTGGTGGTTCAAGAACGCGGCTGAGATCGAGAAGCGCTGGAACGAATTCAAGCTGGAGCAATAAGGGATTGGCAGCGGTCAGCCACGCAGGTGGGACTAGCCTTTCTCGTCATGAACGGCGCTGGGAGGGCTTTGGCTTCCTGGCGCCGCTCCTCTTGTTTGCTCTGATCGTCTTCGACATACCGCTTCTGATCGTCGTGCTCTGGAGCTTCAGCGATCCCGTTGCTGGTTTCCCGTCTCTCGGCACCTATGCCTCCTTTGTCGAATCAGGAAGCTATGCGCGAATCATCTGGCGGACCTTCCTGATCGCGAGTGAGGTGACGCTCGTGACGGCACTCCTCGGCTATCCGCTCGCTTATTGGATCAGCCGATTGGAACAACGCTCGCAGCTTGTGGCCATAGGTCTGGTGACGATGACGTTCTGGGTATCCATCCTGGTGCGGACCTATGCCTGGATCGTGATGCTCGGCAATGGTGGCATCCTGAACCGCTGGCTGCAATCGCTCGGCATCGTGTCGCGGCCGGTGGAGTTTCTCTACAATGAGGGTGGTGTGGCCGTCGGCATGATCAATGTGCTGCTGCCGTTTCTTGTGCTGCCGCTCTGTGCCGCCATGAGGCGAATCGATCCACGTCTCCTCCACGTCGCCGAGACACTCGGGGCCTCGCGGATGGAGATTTTCTGGCGGGTGTTCTTCCCGCTCACGGCGGCGGCGTTGGGCGCAGGCATGGTCCTCATATTCATCCTCAGTCTCGGCTTCTACATCACGCCGGCTATTCTGGGCGGCGGACGGGTACCGCTCATCGCCAATATGATGGATCTGCTGATCAACAAATTTGCGCGCTGGGAGATGGCAGCCGTCAATTCCGTAATTCTGCTGACAGTGACGCTCGCCTTTTACGGTCTCTATCAGAGGCTCAGGGAGAAGGCCGGATGAACGAGGCGACGATTGCTTCGCGCCGCCAACCGCTGTGGCTCGCAGCGCTTGCCTCGCTCACATTGCTGTTTATGTGCCTTCCAGTGCTGATCGTTGTGCCCATGTCGTTTTCCAGTGCCCAGTCTCTTGAGTTTCCGCCGCCCGGTCTCTCGTTCCGCTGGTACGCGGCATTCTTCGAGAATGAAGTGTGGGCGCAGGCCGGAGTCAATTCCCTGGTGCTGGCAATGCTTGCCAGCACCATCGCCCTGGTGCTGGGAACGCTTGCTTCCTATGCACTGGTGCGCGGTACGTTCCCAGGAAAGGCAATGATCGAGGCGAATTTTATGGCGCCGATGATTGTTCCCTCGATCATCATCGCCGTAGCGCTGTTCATCGTCTTTGCCAAGCTCAGGATCCTTGGCACCTTCTTCGGGCTGGTTCTCGGACACACGATCCTTGTCATTCCCTATGTGGTGCTGATACTCCAGGTCGCGATCAGAGCGTTCGATGTGAGGATCGAGCATGTCGCTGCAACACTCGGAGCGAGTTGGATGCTGATTCTGCGCAAAATCGTGCTGCCGAACCTCTTGCCGAGCGCAGCGGCTGCATGGATCTTCGCCTTCGTGATCAGTTTCGACGAGGTAGTGGTTACGCTTTTTCTCGCCGGCACTAACATGACGATTCCGAAGCGAATGTTCAACGAGCTGATCATGCAGATCAATCCAACAATCACTGCGGTTGCAACCTTGCTGATCGGCTTCAATATCCTGGCGCTGGTTCTTGTTGTCGCCTTGTCACGTCGCGGCGCGCATCTTCGGAAAGGCATCGTATGAGCGCTGACGACGACGTAATCATTGCCGAGTGGATACACCCGGTGGAGTGGGGGAAGGTTCGGGAGTTTGCGCGAGCGGTGCGCGATCCGAGGTTTGGGTGTGAGCCGCCCCAGCCGCCCCTCACCTTCCCGGTGGTGCTCTCGGCGGAGTTCATCGAGCGTTTCGTCAGCGAGCTCCTTCCGCTCGATCGTCAGCGCACGGTGCATGGTGAGCAGGAATATGAATATCTGAAGCCACTGCAGGTCGGGCAAGTAATACGATGCAGCGCGCGTATCCTTCGCGATGAAGTCAAGCAGGGGCGGCGTGGTGGGCGAATGCGGCTGGTGACTGTCGAAGTGAAGCTTGCCGACGCCAGGACCGGCGAGACCGTCGGTTTTGAAAGAATGACCGCCATCGAGCAAGAGGCGCGCGGCCCATGAGCACCGCCAATCTGCCTGACCCGCCAGTTTTCCGCTTCGGACCGATCACGAGAACTGATCTTGCACGCTATGCCGGCGCCTCGGGAGACTTCAATCCACTTCACTATGACGATGGATTTGCGCGGAATGCCGGACTGCGTGGCGTAATGGCGCACGGCATGTTTTCGGCAGGTCTGCTTGGCTCGTTCCTTGTCACCTGGATCGAAGATCGTCGCGTTCGGCGCTTCAAGCTTCGGTTTCGCGCACCGGTATGGCCGGGCGACACATTGGACGCGACGGGGTCGGTACTGCGCACCTATCCGCTTGGCGAGATGATGATGGCGGAACTCTCGCTGAAGCTTTGCCGACAAGATGAGTCCGAAGTGGTGACAGCCTTGGCCGAAGTGGAATGCAGATGAGCACGGTCAAAAGCATATGCACACCGCGCTACGCCGGTTGGCTGCAATCGACCAACAACATCACCCAACAATTTCTTGCGATCGGTGGTCGGCACGACTTTGTCAGCCTGGCCGGCGGCCTGCCTGCGTCGGAACTCTACCCAATCGATGCCATGCGCGACGCCATGGACCGTGCATTGACACGCTGGAAGAGCCACGCTCTTGAATACGGTCCGGTCGAAGGATTCCCGGCGTTGCGGGAGGCAATTGCTCGGCGCGTATCGCGGATGACTGGCCAGAGTTTCGCGGTGGAGAACATTCTGATCACGACGGGTGCGATGCAGGGTCTCGACCTTTTGGGCAAGGTATTGATCGACCTCGGCGATCTGGTCGTTGCCCAATTCCCAACTTATCTCGGAGCGTTGGATGCATGGCGAGCGCGCCAACCCGTCTACGAAAAGTTGACCTGGGATTTCGATCGGCCGGGATTCGCAGAGGCGCTCAGGCGCGCCAAGTTCGCCTATTGCGTGCCCAACTACTCCAATCCGACCGGCCTGCTGGTGCCCACGGCGACGCGACAGCGTTTTTTGCATGAGATCCTGGAAGCGGGTAGCTTGCTGGTCGAGGACGATCCATATCTACCGCTTCAGCTCGATGGTTCGCCGGGCCCGAGTATCTTGGCTCTACACGCAGCGGCGGCCGGAAGTCCCTATTGTGGGCCGGTGGTCTATCTCGGCACACTCTCCAAGAGCGTGGTTCCAGGTCTCAGGGTGGGCTGGGTTGTCGCTGATCCCGGGCTCGTGCAGACGCTGGCCATTGCCAAGCAATCCTCGGACATCAGCAGCTCCATGCTGACCCATGCGCTGGCGCTCGAATTCGTCGATAGCACTTTCGAAGAATTGCATGCACCGAAGGTCGTGGCGGTGTATCGGGAGCGCCGGAATGCACTTCTTCATTCAGCAGAAGAACATCTGAGCCCCTGGTTCGAATGGGACACTCCACCCGGCGGGATGTTCGTTTGGATGCGCGCGAAGACCGGACCTGAAGTACCGGCCATCAATACCAATGACCTTTACCACTATGCTGTCGATGAAAAGGTCGCCTTCGTGCCGAGCAGCGTGTTCGATTTCGAGGGACAGCTGACAACGGCTATGCGGGTGAACTTCACCCGCTCCTCGCCAGAGGTAATCGCCGAGGGGGTCCGGCGGTTGCGCCGTGCTGTTGAGAGATATTTGACCTCGAACTCAGGAAGTCCGCCGGAGCACCTACGAAAATCCTTGTGAGTTGGAGGCCATGCGAATGTCCACACGCATCGAGACACCGAAACAAAATCGATTGTCGAAAAAGCAGATTGATGCTTGGCGCATTGTAACCAGTGCGGTGGCGGCGGACCAGTTGGGCGGTAGGGCACATGTAGATCCCCGGATCCGACCGATACGTGCGCTGAGCGGGTCGAGGCTCATTGGCAATGCCGTCACTGCATGGTGCGAGCCGGCGGACTACGGCCCGGTGCATCATGCGATTGCAATTGCCGAAGTGGGCGATGTCGTTGTCATCGCCGCTAACGGACGATGCGATGCAGCGCTGATCGGCGAGCTTCTGTCGACAGCGGCACGGAAGAAGGGGATTTCCGGTGTGGTGGTAGATGGCGCCATACGTGATATTGCAACCTTGGCGCAATGGGCCGATTTTCACGTCTACACACGTTGCGTCACCTCTCGCGGGCCATCGACCATGGAGCGAGGTATCGTTGATGCACCAGTGATCTTCGGCGGCGTCCCGGTCGAGCCGCGCGATCTGGTGCTTGGCGACGATGATGGACTGGTAATCGTGCCGAACGCCCTCGTCGAGAGCAGTCTCAAGGTCTGTATGGAACGGATGAATGCCGAGGTCGAATGGGAGCGGCAGCTTGCTAGCGGCAGGTCGACCCTCGATGTGTTCAAAGTGCCCGCAGCGATAAGGGACTGAGAGCTCAGGCAATTGGTTTAAAGCGTGCTAGGCGGAACGGATCTATCGGAAAGGGCGGTTTGCACCCGGCAAGGCTATCGGCCAGAATCTTACCTGATAACGCACCGACGAGGTTGCCGAAGAAGTGCCCGGCATTGATGGCCAAACCCTCCATGCCTGGTTGAAGGTCGATTACAGGGAGTCCATCCCTGGTCTGTCCGACAATACCGGCCCAGCTGCGCAGGAGCGGCAGTTCGGCAAAGCCGTCAATGTTATCGGCCATCACTGCCGCCGCCATGCCTTGTCCTGCCGTGGTCGGACGATCATCAATCGCTCCGGTCTCGAAGGCGCAGCCATATTGCAATGATCCATCCGGATACTGAGCTATCTGCTCGGTAAAACTCAGGCTCTTGCGAATTGTCTCACCCGGATGCGCAGGCAGAGTATCCGGATCCTCACCGGCAGCGTTGAAGAACTTGAAGAGCGCCTGGCCGCATATGACCGGCCGGATTGCGAAGGGCGCCGGCGCCGTCTCGGCTGCCTCGAAGCGCATCGGCACCATGGGAATTGCCAGCCCGACCGATGCGAGGAGATCGTTGCTCTTGGGTCCGGCTGCGACGACCGTCAGACCTGCCGACAGTTGCTCACCGCTCTCGAGCATTGCGCCGGTGCACCGGTCCTTGCGCGCTGTCAGGTAGCGCGTCTTTTCGCCAAGCCGGACTTTACAGCCAGCGGCTTCTGCTGCCCTGACGAGAAGCGCGACAAGCAAGCGCGTATCCTGATGGGCATCGAGCGGATTCCAAACTGCCCCTGAAATAGCAGAACTGAATTGTGGACAGAGCTCGAGCGCTTCCAAACGACCGATATGGCGTGTCGGCAGGCCGGCCAATCGTCTGTCCTCGGCGAAATACGCAGCGATTTCTGCAAGCGAGCTGTCCCGATACGCGATAAGCCCACCACAGGCGCGAAACCCATATTCGGGCAGTTGGGCGGCGAGTTCTTCCGCGAAGCCGCGTCCCGCTAGCGAGAATTCCATGGAGAGGCCCTTGGGCTTGGTCTGCAGCCATAGAAAACCGGGGTTACGACCCGAAGCGCCCCATGCCGGTTGTCGAGCTTCGACCAGGCAGACCGACATTCCCGCTTTGCTCAGATGATATGCAGTGGCCGCACCCGCGATGCCCGCACCGATGACCAGCACATCGGTTGCTACCATGGCAACCCGTCGGAGCTGAGCCTGTCCGCGAGCCGCTCAAGGAAAATCTGGCACTTTTCGATCTCGCTGATAGCGAGGAATTCGTCTGCCCGATGGGCTTGGTCGATCGAGCCTGGGCCGCAGACCAAAGAGACAATGCCGCTGCGTGCGGTGAAGGCGCCGGCTTCGGTGCCGTAGGCCACCTTGGCGTGATCGTTGCGACCGAGGAGGTGCTTCATGAAGGTCACTGCCGAATGATCGACCGCCAGGTCGAGGCCGGCATAGGCCACCATCTCATCGATGGTGATCGAGGCTTCGGGCGCGACTGCCTGCATCCGTGGTAGAAGTGTCTCCTTTGCAAAGCCTTCAATGCCTACAAAGCCCTTCATATCGCAGGCGCCGCGACCGCAAAGGCGGTGATCCTCTTGCCACATCCTGAATGGATCCCTTGTCCAGGCTTGACCGGCGACAGGCACGACGTCGCTGTGACCCGATAGGATTACCCCCGGTCGATCGGAAGGCCCGATCGTCGCCCATAGATTGCCTTTGCTACCGTCTTCATTCCAGATGATCTCCGATCGCACCCCATGGCGCGCAAGATAGGACTCGACATAAGCGAGCAGCTCCCTGTTCGAATCGCTGGAGACGGTTGGAAAGGAGATCAGGTCGCCGATGAGTGCGATGCTGTTGTCAAGGTTGAGCATCAGCGCGGGCTTGTTCTAAAAATGGGCAGAGGCGGCAGCCCGTTGCGGCTTCGCCAGGCCAGCGTTACCCGATCACCGATTCTGGCACTGTCGCCATCGATGTTGGTTAGCAGCCGCGGCCCCTCATCGAGATCGACCAGCGCAAGAAAATAGGGGGGTTTCAGCTCATCCACCACTGGAATCCGCACGGTGGTAACCGAGTAGATCGTGCCGGTCCCGGCTGCCTCGACCCACTCCATGGTTGTCGCCTCGCAAGAGAGGCAGAAGGGACGCGGATAGAATTGATGTTTGCCGCAGTTGCTGCATCGCTGAATCAGGAGTCGGTGCTCGAAGCAAGACTGCCAGAACAACTCGGTCGTCGGATCGGCAATCCCTTGTTCGCTCAAAGTTGGGAGAGATTTGTCAACCACGCGCGAGCACCACAGTTGAAGCCGTCGAGAAGGCAAGCCCACCTGTTCCGTGGACGACGGCAATTTCTGCGTTGGGCACCTGACGCTCGCCTGCTTCGCCTCGAAGTTGCCGCACCGCTTCGATTAGCAACAGGATCCCCAACGCGCCCGGATGATTATACGACAGGCCACCGCCCGATGTCATGGAGGGGAGCCGACCGCCAGGGTCGATATAACCGCTGCTGACGAGCTCGCCGGCTTCGCCCTTTTGGCAAAAACCGAGATCCTCGAGATAGAGCAGCACTGCGTGAGTGAAGTTGTCATATGGCTCGAACACATGGACGTCAGACGGTTTGATACCGGCCATGCCGAAGGCATCACGACCCGAAATGACGCCCGGAGTGACGGAAAGATCCGGGCATTGGGCAACGTGCCATTGCGTGTGCGATTCCCCGGCACCAAGGATGCGGATCGGGCGGCGTTGAGCATCGCACGCCCGCTCTCGACCAGTGACGATCACGACGCCACCGCCATCCGTGACAAGACAGCAATCAAGCTTGTGGAGCGGATCGCAGATCATCGGAGAGGCCAGCACCTCATTCACAGTCAGAGGATCGCGGATCCATGCCTTGGGATTGAGGGCGGCCCATTTTCGGGCGGCGACCGCGACGCGCGCCAGATGCTCGGGTCTTGCACCGCACTCATGCATGTAGCGCGCGGCGCTCAGCGCGTAGTGGCCGATCGGGAAATGGATGCCATAGGGGGCTTCGAATTGCGCGCCGAGCGTTCCCGTGTTGGCTGAAACGGAGCGCGGTCGGTTGCGACGGCTGCGTTGCCGCGAGGCATAGCCGATCAGTGCAACATCGCAGCGTCCCGCGGCGACCGCCAGCAATGCATGATGGACGAAGAACTCGAAGGACGCGCCACCCATATCGGACAATTCGGCAAAACGTGGACGAATGCCGAGATACTCGCCAAGCTGCACCGAGCCTTCCTCACCCATATAGTTGGTAAAGAGCGCATCGACATCGCGGAACCGCAGACCAGCCTCGCCCAGTGCTTCCTTCGCCGCCACGGCCACCATGGACATCTCGCTGTGGTCCATGACCTTGCCGAGCGGAGTCTCGGCGGCGCCGACAATATAGACGGGGGAGAGATTGGGCATGCGCCGCGAGGCCATGAGCTGCTGCGATATGTTGGAAAATTTCCATTATATTGCAGACGCTGTCAAACAACTTCGATGCAGCTCTTACTGGCGCGACGAACCGCAATCAGAGCAGGAACGTGTTCGCTCCGGGCGTTGCCGAGGTTGGCCGCGACCGGTGCAACCATGAGCATACGCAATTCATTGCCCCCAAAGGAAAGGCCAGAGCGGATAGCGATCAAATTTTTCTGGCAATATTCCAAGATTTTCTTGCATGAGGGGCAAAAGGACGGCGCTGTTCACGAATGATTTTTCGAGGCATGCTCATTGATGTCTGTAGCAATGGTAGCTTCCAGCCATAGGCGAGGGGTTCGCAAATCTTAAGCTCCGTGGCCATAACGGCGGCGCGCTTCTCGGCATGTTCTTCGGCAGGGCATTGCCTCATCATCATCTCAGCACCGATTCGAGAGACGTCATCAAGCTTGGGAAGTTAAGTCAGGAGCTTTCAGAACACTGGCCGGAGAACACGCGCCGCTGCTATGAAGAGACTGTAGATCCATTGACGAATGATTAGGGGTTTCCGACGTGCCCTGGGCCGCTTGGTTCTTGCCTTTGGTTTCCGTTCTATTCTATGGCGCGGCATCCGTGATCGGAGTTGGGCAGGCATTCGATCCTTCGCCGATCGGGCTCGCCTTCGCGGCGCTGCTGGTTCCGGTGCTCTGCGGTGCAGTCTTTGCAGCCGTGTATCACGCCGAGATCATAGCGCACCGGACCGGCGAGCCTTACGGGACGCTGGTTCTTACCATCGCCGTCACTGTGATCGAGGTGGCGCTGATTATATCGGTCATGCTCAGCGGGGATGGAAATCCGACGCTCGCGCGCGATACGGTTTACGCCGTAGTGATGATCATCTGTACGGGACTTGTTGGCCTCTGCATATTGATCGGCGGCCTGCATCATGGAGAGCAGGGTTTCCGTGTCACCGGGGCGTCAGCCTATCTGGCCGTGCTTGTCGCACTGAGTGTGCTGACACTGGTGCTACCCAATTATACCAGCACCATTCCGGGGCCGGTCTACTCCGCCAGCCAGCTGGCTTTCGTCAGTACTGTCACGCTCGCGCTGTACGGTGTCTTCCTCTACATTCAAACAGTTCGCCATCGCGACCACTTCATCGAACTTCGCTCGGGAGAAAAGGTAGGGGAAATGGATCACCTGCCGTCCGATCGCGACGTTTCCTTCAGCTTCATCTTGCTTCTGCTGGCGCTGACCGGTGTTATCCTCCTTGCGAAAAAGTTCGCTGCGGTGGTTGAAGCAGGCACCAGTGCAATAGGTGCACCTGAAGCAGTAGTCGGCGTCATTGTGGCACTACTCATCTTGTTGCCGGAAGGTCTGGCCGCAGTTCAAGCGGCCCGCCAAGACGAGCTACAGAAGAGCCTCAACCTAGCACTCGGTTCATCGCTGGCAACTATCGGCATGACGGTTCCGGCTGTTGCCGTCATGTCCATGACCCTTGGTCAGAACCTTGTTCTTGGCCTCGACGGCAAGTCAACTCTGCTTCTCGCCATGACACTCCTCATCTGCGTGCTGACTTTCGGAACAGGACGCACCAACATTCTCTATGGCTTTGTCCATCTTGTCGTTTTCGGCACATTCCTCTTCCTGACATTTGTGCCATAGTTCAAAAATGGAAGACCTTAATTTGCAGACCCGATTGCTCAGGCAATCATAAGTACGATTCAAAGATCGAAGCACCGAGAGTGTATTTCGGATCGACCATGTTGCCGAGGCGGACACGTCCGGCTTGCGTCAGGAAAAAGTAAACCTCGTATTTGTCCCATTTGTAGTCGCTGACGAGCAACCAGTTGATCAGCTCACGATGGGCGATCCTCGCGGCGTGGAATGACACAAACGAATTCGGCGCGGATTGCCCTTTGGCTGCTACGCAGGACATTTAGCGGAGCAAGCACGCGACTTACTGCGGTATCAGATTGGAAGCTGGGTGAGGGACAGCCGAGCGGAAGGCACAGGACAGCTTCGACTTCGCAGAGCAAGGACAAGGAACCCCGCTGCAGAGCCGTAACAGATCAGGATCAGGACAATTGCTACGTTTGACGAAAATGGCAGCACGAATAAGGACCCGATGAAAGCTCGCTTAAACACCCAACAGAGAACACCGAGCCTGGTACAGATGTCAGGTGAGCAGACGATCATCCATAGCGCCCAAAGACCGCCTGCTATTCCGATCATTACGAGAGCTGCTAGAATGAGAGCGGATTGCTGCATTCCGAATCCAGCTGCTATCAAGATCAGCGCCGGGACGAGGATCCCCGTTGCCAACAATATCCACAGCCGACACCAATTCCATCCGATGTTGGGCGGTGGGGGTTTGCAGTCGATCGAAATAGTCCTTGTAGCCGTGCAGGCCTGATCCTGGCTGCACGTCACTTGTACCTGCAGCTGATCTCCACAACGTTTGCTGAGGGGGATCAGGGTAAAATGCAGTGAAATGACCCCCTTGAGCTCATCCGGCGCCGATGCTGCCTGAGAGAAGTCGACCGCGACAGTCTGATCAGCAACGACGAGCGAACCCAATGCGGGGTCGCGGACAATGACGCGTGCCTGCTGGCAGTGATCGGTACACCTTGCGGTCACGGAGACTTGTATCGGCCAGCCGCCGGGCAGGTAGGTAGGACCAGCCGATGCTCCCTGGATCTCAATGCGACATGGTCCCGGCATGGTTCCTCGATTTAGCTCAGGGGATAGTGCGAAGGGCGCTATCGGTCAGTGTTAGGATTGTTCCACCTGCAGCTGGCGTTACGTCGATACTGATGGTCAGCCGGACCATGTAAGACCCGGCGTCGGTAGGTGCGTCCGGCGTGAAGGTTGCTATTTGGTTGGTGCCGAGCGGGCCGAGCGGCAGTCCAGACCCGGGTGGCGCGCCGACAAGCTGCCAGTCGAACCGTGGTGCACCCACGACATCCGTGGTTGGGATAAAGCTCGCGACGCTTCCGTCAAGCTGAACGGGAATACCCGGCGTAATGGGTTGAACAGCGGGTATTTTGGCGTGCAGCACCTCGATAAAAATATCGAGCGAAAACGCCCGAACGCCGGCAACGGGACTCCCGTTGACTCCGTCAGTGATCCAGAGTTCCACTCGATGGCTAGGGCCTACGTCCGGCGTATAGGTGATCTGGACCGTCTCCGAGATCGGGCCAGCCGGAAGCGTAGAGTCTGGAGGCACGAAGCCAGCGAACCAGAGCCGGCCAAGCGGCATCGGAAAGGCGTCGGTATCGGTTGATAAGCTCGAATCCAGCGAAACGCCGCGATTTCGTTCACACACGATTCGTAACGCGGGTAGGATTTCACCCGTGGTGGGGACTGCTACAGTTGTCGGCGTCGCGACTACCACTCCTGGGGCATCGGCAGCAATGACGCTTGCCAATGCGTTGACGTTGGCCACCGCCGCGGCAGCAATCGAGGGAGCCCACATAGCAATCCAGTTCTTCCCGATGTCACGCAGGCCGCTTTCGGCACAAAGCTCCGCATAGGCGTCTGACCCAAGACGGGCGCCGCCGCTCCAGGGCATGGGGAGTTGCTGGTCGGCAAATCCGATCAGGTGGTAAATCCAGCCAAAGACTCCGACGTTCAATGTGTGCGAGGCTTCGTGCAACACGGCACCGTGCACAGTGAGCGTGTGCACGCCGGGTGTCGGAGCCTGGCAAAAGGGCCATATCGCAGCGCCGGAATCGAACCACGGGTCATCGAGCGCCATGTCGGGATGGGCTACCGTGAAATTCGCCATGTTGAACGCGGTGCGCTTGCAGCCATGCACGATGCCACCATGCATGACGAGATTGGCTCTGGTCCATTCGGCGAACCATGACAATGACGCACCCACTCCGGCCACAGCCATGTTCACGATAAACACCACGCCACCGACCATATTCATTGGTAATGACATGGGGAGGAAGAGGTTCGTATAGCTGAGAACTACCTGATAAATTGCATTGTTGGAGATTATTGGGGTGAAGGCAGCAAAACTGATCAGCACCAGAGCGAATGAGACCAATGCACCCCCAGGCGCAAGCGCCAGAGCACCCAAAAGGAATGTGAGGTTAAGTCCGGCATTTAAGCCGACCAGTCCTGCCCGGGCGATCCCTTCGGCGAAGCCTGTAGCGATGAGCCCCACTGGCGCAGCGGGAAGGGTTATTGCAGAGATCGCGAGCCAGTAGAGGAGGAAAACTGCCAGCAGAATGGCAAGGGCAACGATCACCAGCGCAAATGCGCTTCCAACGAGCCCAGGAACGGCTAGCGCCATTTGCGCAATCAGGTCGAGACCAAACGGCAAGAGGGGAACGAAGGCCAACGTAAAGATGCCCCAACCCAATAACTGGATCATGTTCGCGATAAATAGCGTTCCGAGGACAACCCCTGTGATGAGCGCCAAAACGGCCGCGATAAAGAGCATAGCTGATCTCTGCTGGAAGTATTCGACGTTTAGTGTAGCGTTAGATGCAGATTTGTTCCAGGACCTGGAATAATATTTGCACGAGCTTGCCGCGAACTATTGCGTGCTGTTCGCGGCTCTAGGAGCCGAGGCATACTCGGGCATTCAAATGAGCAGCATCACACTTAAGCTCGCAGCTTCCTGGCAGGCGACACGGTACTTTTCCGAAAATGAACCCACTAATCAGATACTTCCAGTCAGGCGTTTGGGGAGCCCATTCGTCGCCGCGTCCCGGGCGGCGCGCTGGCTCAAGCTCGTTTTCGTGTACGGACTTGTTCAGATCCTCCTTTGCGCAGCAGTTGGCACGCAAGTGATCGCTGCCGAGAGGGCAGCCGGATCAGAACGGCGCCCGTCATTCACGTTTCCCCGAGAAATGCAACAGCGCCCGGCCGTCAAAATGGAGGATCTGCTCGCAAAGAGCGCGAAGAACAGACTTTTGTCAGTGGTGGTTCGCTTGAGGGTAGACACGCCCAAGGACCAAGCCAGATCCTCTGTTATCAAGGCGGCTCAAGAGAAACTGCAGAACGGTCTTAGCGGCACCGGTTTCAAAGTCAAACGTCTATTCCGTCACATTCCGTTTGCGACACTCGAAGTCGATCCAGCAGCCCTGCGGCGGCTCGCCACTCTCGACGTGGTAGCAGGTGTTTCCGAAGAAGGTGAATACTACCCTCAACTCGAGCAGACGACGCAGCTAGTCGACGCTCCTTGGTCATTCAGACAGACATTTTCCGGCAAAGGTGCTGCCGTTGCCATCCTCGATGGCGGAGTCGTGCCGCATTCTTTTTTCGGTAATCGTTTGGTGGAGGAGTTCTGCTTCTCGAGCCCGGGATGGGGTGTCGAGAGCCTTTGCCGCAGTGGCGCTTCCGAGGATTCTGGTCCGGGAGCGGCTTGCACGTCGCCAATTTATTGCGATCATGGGACGCATGTCACCGGCATCGCTGCCGGAGATGGGGGAATCGCTCGCGAGGCCAGCATCATCGCCATAAACGCGTCTGTTAAGAAGACCTTCCTCCTATCGGCTTATCAGGTCTTTCTAAATGGCGACATCGTTGCCGGTCTTGAAAAGGTTCTGGACCTTGCGGAATCGCGCCACGTCGCGGCCGTCAACATGAGCTTTGGGGGACTGCCGTATTCCGAGGATCCCTGCGATTCTCATTCGGAGAATGAGCAGGCAATCAGTGCAGTCGTCGAGTTACTCAAAGATGCCGGTGTCGCCGCCGTCGCTGCCTCGGGCAACGACGGGGAAAAGAACATGATGAGTTCTCCGGCTTGCATCTCGTCAGTTATCAGCGTGGGCGCTACGGACGATGAGCGCGTCGTGGTCGAATTTTCCAACAGCTCAAATGGATTGGATTTCCTGGCACCGGGCATCGACGTGCGGTCCTCGGTTCCTGGAGGTTTCGAGGAATTTGGTGGGACGTCCATGGCGGCCCCGCACGTGACTGGTGCTTGGGCGGTGCTCAAGGCCAAGAACGCGTTGGCCAGAGTAAACGATGTCGCGACGGCGCTAGGCCAATCGGGCCTTGAGATCACGGATGATAGGCAGGAGCGTCAAACACCGATGATCCAGATGGAAGAGGCGATGCAGCTTATCCTCCAGCCGCAAGTCCGGATCTACCCAGCGAACGGCGTCTATCAAACCCCACTTGATGTTCAGATCCACGTTCTGCAGCCTGCCGGTCTGGCACGGAACCTGAAGACATGGGTAACGACGAATGGCGAGGCGCCCGAAGAGGGTGCGCCAGGTTCCACTCTTCTGTGCGAAGCATACCATTGCGATTTCCACGTCCTTACGCTCGATCAGCCGAGCAGCCCTGTCATAGTGCAGGCCAAGACCTTCTTTTCACTGCTGGACGGGACGCGCCTTCCAGCCGGTGGCGCGGGGGCCCTCTATGTGCTTCGCGAACCTGCGCCTGGACCCGTCTCCGTCACAGCGAGCGACGGCACGTTTCCTGATCATGTACACGTCACCTGGACCGCGGTCCCGGGGGCCGAGGGATATGAGGTTTTCGGAAGTGTGAGCGACCGCATGCCTGGTCCATTTTCGCACCCTCTGAACGCGACTCGCGTGACCGAAACGTTTTTCGATCACCTAACTACCGTCGGTACGGGTGAGTTCTTCTATTATTTCGTCCGCGCGGAAGTGGATGGCTTCCCTTCACTCTTTGGCGGACCTGATACCGGGTACTCGAAAGTGGCCTCAATCCCGGTCCAGGCTAGCGATGGCACGCAGGCTGGACGGATCCACCTCACCTGGGACCCGATACCTTGGAAGACCCCCGGTCTGCACGTCGTGTACGAGATCTATCGCAGCACAGATACGGCGCTCAACCACGCCACACTTATTGCAACGCGTGAGGGCAGGTTCGTCAACAACTATCCAGCAGGAGTGGTCATCGAGGCCGCGCCTCGAGAGTATCTCGACGCGAACGTGGTGACGAACCAGACCTATTTCTACTGGGTCAAGGGCATCGATGGAGCTGATATTTCCAGAGTCGAAGGGGTAGAGGGCGAGGGCGGGTTCTCGGGTCCCTGATCCCCAACGCATATCAGTCTACTTGCGCTTTCGCACCCTTTCAGAAAGCTCCGCACCCGGGACACGAGCCATTTGTACTCTGTATGCGTCTCGCCGTGACGATCGCTCGATCAGCTAAATCTGCCTGTTCGTCAGTAATCTCGCACCCCGTCAGCAGAGCGCCGGGAGATACTTGGAAGGCGGCTTGGTCTGCCACTGTCACTCGATACGGTCAGGAAGCGGTTTGGTGAGCGCCGTGTTCTGAAGGGAATTGTATTGCGCGATCGACGATCCCCAGTTTGATGGTTGGACAAGGGTTCAGGAGGAGCATTCTGGAGAGGGCGGGACCTTCGACCAGATATACAAATCGACGCACTGATTTTGAGCGGAACTGACTGACTTGGAGGTCGAGCTCATGTCGTGAGCTCGACTTTCCGATCTCTCCTTCAACACCCGACTATTTGCTTCAAGAAGCGCGAAACGCAGTCAGCGCGAGGCGGATCTCGAGCAGTGCGGAAAGCGCCTGTGGCAGGACGGCTCCCATAGTGACAAAGCCATGAATCATCTCAGGATAGGAAATCTCACGCACCTTGACCCCTGCGCCTTTGAGCCTCACCGCATAGTCGATCGCTTCATCGCGCAATGGATCGTAACCGGCATGTAGGATAACGGTCGGTGGCAGTCCACCAAAGTCGGCTGCCATGAGTGGCGATAAGCGCCAGTTCCGCGGATCGGCCCCATCGAGATAATTTTCCAGATACCATTGATACGTCGATCGCGTGAGGAGATAACCTCGTGCGAGCTCGCGGTGTGAGGCGTGACCCGCCGCGCAGCGTATAGGTAACGCCGGGAATTAAGAAAATCAGGCCGACATTGGGGTTTCGTAAGACGTTGCGAAACGTGTCGATTTGTCGGTTGCCGAGCCGATCGGGGATGGCGAGAGTTCGATCGTTGAGCACCTTGACGAAACCTGCGGGATCGCCCTTCGGCGAGACATCGATCATGCCGTCCTTTCCAGCCGATGCCACAAAGACAAAGGGCGCATGGGCGATGAATTGGCGAGCGTGCCCGTCGATGCTGTGGATGACTTTGGCGATAGAACGGTCTGGAGGCTGACCGACGACTGCGTGCAGCTCAGCATCACTCGTGACAACCTCTCGGAATCGAGAACTGAGCTGCACCGTATCATTCATGGGGAAGCCCTCCTGATCGCCCCGGCAACAATGGCACGGTAGCCCGGGGCTGCGCAAATGTGCAGGCAACGGCAAATTGTGCGACGAATTGATGTCAGCTACGGTCAGGTTAGGTCAAAAACCGAAATGCCGTGAGAGGTGAGGAACAACGAGATGTCAGGTTTTCAATATCCATTCCCCAGTTCCGACCATGAGAGACAGCGCCTGATGCGTCAGGCTGACATTCTTTTCGGAGGCAACCGAACGCCTCCCTTCGCAAGGCTGGAATTGGACTTGGCATGCGGGTGCTCGACGTCGGATCTGGTTCAGAAGACGTTGCGCTATTGGCGCGCAAGCTGGTTGGTGAATCATGCGAAGTTATCGGCGCGGACAGGGACGACGGACAGGTTGCGTTTGCAAATCGAAGAGGCAATGCCCACAATTGGCCGGTGGTTTGGGACGACGGGCATCAACCAGCATGGCTCTCATTCTTGAGAGAACAGAACGCTCCGTCGCAAGCTGGCATCCGATAGCGTGCGGACCCGAAAGTATCAACGGGCATGCCGTCCTGGTGATCGAGCGTGAGGCGTTGTGCGTTCACGCTTCGAGCTGATGAATTGTCCGGTTCGCGTGGCGCAGGCGGCCGCTCAGCTCTCGACCCAGCCCCGCCAGGATCTTGATCGCGACCGCTGGCTCGCTTTCGCGCAATGCGGCGAAATCCGTCTCGCTCAGCGAATAGGCTACAAGGTCCTCGTTGGCGATAATCGAGGCCGACCGCGGGCCCTTGTCGAGAATGGCAAGCTCGCCGAACACCGTGCCAGGCGCGAATGTTACCAGGCGGATGTTGCGGCCTTCCGATTTAAGCACAACGCTCGCCTGCCCCTTGGTAACGATGAAAAGATGCGATCCAGGATTGCCTTCCTTGAAGATCATACTGTCTTTCGGCCAAATGGCGCGCCGCAGGTGGCGGACGAACGTCTCGATCTCGTGCGGCGCAAAATCCTGCAAGAGCGAGATGCACTCAAGCGCGATCTCCACGGCCGCCCGCGGGGCGGTCTGGCGCAGAAGATCGTCCTCCGTCCATTCGATCGCGCGGTCGACGTCCGGAAAGAAGCGTCTTTCGCTGTTCGGGTCACCGAAATCCGCCAGCCGCGCGGCGGTTTCGCTCTGCTCCGATAAGACGAGCGCGAGGGTGACGCCCCGGAGCGCAAGATTGACCTCGATGTCGGCGAGAATGCGTGCACCGGTCGTGTCGACATAATTGACGCGCGGCAAATCGAGAATCAGGTAAAAAGTTCTACACGCCGTTGCCTTATCAATCTCCTGCGCCAATCGCTCGGCGCTTCCAAAAAATAGGACGCCCTGCAGCTCCACCACCAGGATGGATGCTCCTTTTGACTCCAGCAGCTCCATGTCCCCTGTGCCGCGAGATTTGCGCGAACGCACGGCGTCGCAGCGGTAGAGCCGGCGGATATTGGACCGGCTCATGCGCACCACAAACAGGAAAATCGCCAGCGCCACACCGAGAAACACGGCGAGCACGATATTGATCGCGATCGACAGAAAGGACACGAGCAAAGCCACGGACAAATCGAGCACGACGACACCGCGCTTCGTCGCGCCGGGCTGGAAAAGTCGCGCGGCGAGACGCAGCGTCCAGGGATCGATATGCTGAACCGCGATCACCATGATTACGGCCGACAAGGCGGCGCGCGGCAGATAGGCCAGATAGGATGTATTGAAGACCACGGCGAGGGCTTCGATCGGCATGCCGCGGCGAAGGTCTCGATCGGCGTTTCGGTCGACCAGCATTCTGCTTACTATCTTCTTACCAATGCAATTTATGGTAGAGTTAGAGGTAAGCTAAAGTGTTGAAATAATTGGCGCACCGGAAGGGACTCGAACCCCTGACCCCCAGATTTCGTAGTCTGTTGCAAATAGGACTTACTGGGACCGGTTGAAACAGCCTGAACGTGGAAAACTCCTGTAAATACTGGAAAATCTGGTATCATTGCGTGACACTCAGTTTCATCGAGTTTCGCGCATCTGGAACCCCAGTGGAACCCCGGATGCCTTGGGGAGACCAAGAAATGGCAGAGCGGGGTGCCAAAAAGTTCACGGCGCGTTGGATCGAGACGATCAGTGTCGAGACCCGGACCGATTTCACCGATCCCGATGTAAAGGGCTTGGCCCTGCGCGTCACACCGAACGGTTCAAAATCCTGGGCTTACACCTATCGCCGCAAGAGCGATGGTCGGAAGCGCCGGGTGACTCTCGGCGAGTTCCCTGCCGTCTCGCTCCATCAGGCGCGCGCCAAGGCCAGCGGTTATCGAGCGTCGGTGGCCGAGGGAGCCGATCCGGCTTCCGAGAAGACCGCCCATAAGAAGGTCGAGACGGTCGACCAACTCCTTGACCGCTATCTGACCGACTATGCGCCGGCGGAATCCAAGTGGACGGCCGAGATCAGGCGGATCTTCAAGAAGGACGTCCGCCCGGCGATCGGCGGCCACAAGATCACCGCCGTCACCAAGGCCGACATCCTCGCCATCCTCAATGCCGTGAAGGACCGTGGGGCAGGGGTAACGTCGAACAGGACGCTGGCGGCCGTCCGTAAAGCCTTCAACTGGGCTGTCAGTGAGGGCTATCTCAAGGCCAGCCCGGTTCATGGCATAGGCGCAGCGGGTCAAGGAGCAATCGCGCTCACGCTCGCTGTCGGAGGCCGAAATCCGGGCATTCTGGATCGGTCTGGACAATGCCAGGATGGCAGCTGGGACCAAGATAGCGCTTCGGCTCGCCCTCGTTACAGGCCAGCGGATTGGAGAGGTCTGTGGCGCACTTAAGTCTGAGATCGATCTCGACAAAGCGGAGTGGCTGATCCCGGCAAGGCGTGTGAAAAACCGTCGAGATCATTCCGTCCCGCTCTCTCCTATGGCTGTGAAGCTCTTCAGGCAGGCATCTGAGCTGTCGGGCGAATTGCCATTCCTCTTCCCGAGCCGGCCGAGATCGAGACTGGTCCAACGCCAGCAGCATCTCGCGTCGCATGGTGTCGCACATGCCATGCACGGGGCGCTGAAGGAGCTCGGGTTGGACGAACAACCCGGCAACGCCGCACGACCTGCGGCGAACGGTTGCGTCGCAATGGCAGCCATGGGCATCGGGGAGAACGTCGTGGCGCGTGTCCTCAACCACGCCAGCGAGATCGGCAAGACGATCACCGGGGCCGTCTACATCCGACACAGCTTTGCCGCTGAGAAGCGGCATGCGTTGGAGGCTTGGGCGGCGGAGCTGAATCGAATCATAGAAGGTAACGATCTTGCAAACGTGATCACGATGCGAGAGCGAGGATGACAGAGCCCACCAATGTAGCTGATCCGGGCCAGATCGTGGCTGTCCTGACCGAGAAGGCTCTCTCTGATATGCCGCGCATGAGCGTCCTTATGGACCGGCTCACCGCGGCCCTCGATGATTTTAAGACGAAGGGCGATGGCGGGTTAGAGGGAGCGATCAGAAGTGTGGAAGCGTGCCTTGATTATTTCGAAGATAGAAAGCCCGATTGGAGAGCGAAGGGTCTGCTAAACCCTCTACTCGAAACTCTCGAAACGCTAAATGCTCTGAAGAGCGGAGGATCGAGCAGAGTCCTATTTTGCAACGATCATAGAGTTAGCCACCAGCTTGTTGGCAGCAGACGAAGCGAGATGTTTTACCGCACGACGGTCTGCGCGCTGATCGATGAGGTAAAGCGTCGAAGCAAATGCTCTTTGTATGAGGCATGTCAGCGCGTTGCACGTCGACTGCGATCCCGACGTTTCCCGTTGGGGCGAGATGACAGTGACGACATCACGACACTGATAAACTGGCGAAAGAAAGCGAGTGTGGGTCACGCGAAGTCGTCCGCTGACGGGCTGCAATATGCCAGATCAAAGGATTCATATTCGAAAATAGATGCCCCATTGGACGCGGTCATTGATGACACACTAGAAACCCTCAGCGGCATCTTCCCCCCAGGTGATAGAAAGTTAAAATAGAGGCCTGCTCTTTAACCGCAGGCGGGTGTCTAGTCGGGTTGTTTCCTGAAACCACAAGGAACAACCATGACACTGACCACCGTAGCGGCACCAACTGCCTTTGGACCGTCACCACTGGAGAACGAAAGGGCGTTCGGTCTTCGTGAGCGCTTCATCTCCTATTATGAGGTGCACGCCAGGACCGGCCTCTCCAGGACGACGATCTGGCGCTTGGAGAAGATTAAGGACTTTCCTCAGAGTGTGAGGATTTCCCCCGGCCGCCGCGCATGGCGGGAAAGCGATCTTGATCGGTGGATCGCCGCACGGTTGGAGGCGGTCGAACAGTGAACACTCTGCCAAAGAGAAGCGCCGCTCCCGATGTCGGTCGGGGCGGCGCGAGAACTCACTTCCCAACAAATCGCAGATCGCTAATAATTGGTGAAGACTCTCGGGTCAATCACCATCGGCTGATTTCCATCGCGAAACTGATTCATCGCCTTGATACGCCTTTCCTTCGCGGCGATGATCCCTTTCCTGCTGCTGAGGACCTCAAGCGCATTCGTGGTAGCCGCTTAGCGGGTGAGCCCGATAGTGGCTGGGCATGCCTGGAGGGGCAGTCATGACAGTCGTCACCGTGGAATCGCTCCTCCGTGAGTTCGGCGGTGAGAGGAACGGCACCGGTCTTTTGACCGCTGCACCCGGTCACTCGGTGCATGACCGCGGGATGCGCGTCTGGCCCGACCCGACCGACCCTCAAGGCTTCAAGGTCTATTTATTCAACGGTGGTGATTGGCAGTCGGCCAAGGACTACGTTGCACGAGCAATCGGCACGCAGGAATGGCGACCACGCGATCGATGGTCACGACCGCCACTGTCGATGTCTCAGCCGCAGGCGAATCGCCTCCGCAATGTCGAGATCGCTCATTGCATTCATGACGAGTCTATTCCGGCAAGGGGAACACTCGCCGAACGGTATCTTGCAGGTCGGGGTTTGGCAGTTGCCAATGCCCTGCGATTTCACCCTGCGTGCCCGTTTGGCCGAGAGCGCCTGCCGGCGATGGTCGCCGCCATGGTCGACATTCACGACGACGCTTTCCGCGGCATCCACCGCACGCCGCTGAGCCCTGACGGCGGCAAAGCCGACATAGGCAGGAAGATGCTCGGCCCGAGCGCTGGTGCCGTGGTGAAGCTCTCACGTGATGAGGACGTCATCACCGCGCTTGCGATTGGCGAGGGTATCGAGACCGCATTGAGCTTGCCCATGCTGCCGGAGTGCTTCGGGTTGCCGGTGTGGGCGTGTCTCAGTGCGGGTAACCTTGCAGCATTCCCGGTTCTGGCTGGCGTTGAGGTGCTGTGGATCGCGGTCGATAAAGACCCGTCCGGTGAAGGGGAGCGCGCCGCCAAAGCTGTGGTTGACCGCTGGACCGATGCCGGTCGCGAGGTTTTCACCATCGTTCCGACCGCCCTGAAGAGCGATGTCAACGACATAGTCCGGAGTAGCCTCAATGGATAATCGGATGGAGATCGACCGAGGTCATACACTATCCATGGTCACATGCCGCGGACAGTCAATGGTGCGACCAATTGCCTGCACCATCAGGCCTACGAGCGAAAATATGTTGGTATCACAGGTGCTGCACTGGATCGGAAGCAGTTCCCGCCGCTGCACTGGATCATTCCGGGCGTCATTCCCGAGGGCTTCTTCCTGCTGGCTGGCCGGGTGAAGCTCGGCAAGTCCTGGATGCTTATGGACTGGAGCAGCGCGATCGCCTTGGGTGGCTACGCCATGGGCTCGATCCAGTGTGAGTCGGGGAATGTCTTGCACCTCGCCCTCGAGGACAATGAACGCCGGCTCAAAGAGCGCCAGGCCTTGTTGCTCGGGTCTGGCCCGAAGCCTGAGCTCGTCGAATACAACACAACGTGGCCCCGCATAGAGGACGGCGGAATCGAGGAAATGGAGCATTGGGCCGATAGCGTCCCCAATCCTCGCGCCATCTTCATCGACATCATCAAGATGGTTCGGCGGCAGCAGCAGTCGAGCGAGTCGTTATACGACTACGACTATTCCACCATTGAGCCATTGCGCGACCTGGCCAACCGGCGGCGGCTTGCCATCGTCGGAACTCACCACCTCAACAAGAGGCTCGAGAGTGACGACCCGTTCGATCTGGTGTCGGGGAGCAATGGCTTGTCGGCGGCTGCTGACGGCACGCTCATCCTTGACCGCGATGGCCAGGGCTGCACGCTCTATGGTCGCGGTCGTGACATTCCGGAGAGCGATCGGGCGCTGTCGTTCGACAAGACGACGGGCCGGTGGACCCTGCTCGGAAACACGGAGAACGTTAGGACTTCGGACGAACGCGTTAGCGTTCTTGACTTCCTCGCTAACGCAGGCAGCCCTGCCAGCCCCACCGAGATTGCCGGTGCAATCGGCACAAAGTCCGGAAATGTGCGATTTCTGTTGCACAAAATGATGAAGGACGGTCAGGTCACAAGGGCTGGAAAGGGGCTCTACAGCGCCCCCCACATACCCCCCACTAACAACGCTAACACACTAACAGGCGAGAGAGAGTGATGGCATCCAGTGTTAGCGCGTTAGCAAAGTTAGCGGGGGGTACGTACCCCCCATTCAGGGCTTCACTGTTGCAAATGTCGTTTTTCATTCCTCATCCGAGTCCGCGAACCGGATCGAATACGAAAGTAGGGGACCTGCGAACAGGAGAATATAGGAATGGTAAACCGAACAGACAAAGGGCAATTTGCTCCAGGTTGGAGCGGCAATCCCACCGGCCGCCCGAAACTTCCGGCTGAAATGAAGGAGATGTTCCAGGCCAAGGCGCCTGAAGCATTCGAGGTGCTATGCAAGCATCTCCACGCCACTGACCCAAGGGTTTCAGTTTCTGCGGCAACGCAGATCCTCGATCGAGCATATGGACGGCCAGTGCAATCAATCGATGCCAATATCAATGATGATCCGGTTCGCTACATCGTCGAATTGCCCGAGAAGTCTGCAACGACAGAGGAATGGCTGGAAGGCATCAGGCGGGAGGACGCCGGGCGTTCGTTGGTGGCTAGTGTTGCGGCTGCTGTCGATGACGAGCCAACGCATTAGGCGGAGTTTGACTCCGCCGTCAAGGAAGGCTAAGCCCTTGATGATGAGTCAATATTACATCGCGCTCGGCTGGCTGCCCTAGCGCTTGCCCCAGCAGCGAAGTGAAAAAAGGATGCTTATCGGGTCCCATCGGCCCGCCGCCCCCGGTCAGATCGTGGAAAGTACCGATACCGGAATCATGTACCGAACGGGCTTCCACCATCTAGCCCCACGCCCGGCATTATCGTGGGAAGTAGTGGTACCTCGACGGCCCCTGTTCCATTGACTGCTTCCGGGGTTTGACCTGACCTTTTACAGACGCGCTTCCATCTCCGCCTATGACCCAGAGATGACATTGGTGGGATCGGGCTTCTGGTTGATCCTACGCACTTCCACAATCCGCTCCGGTCAGATCGCTACGCGTGAGGTCACCGCACGATGCTATCCACAGCGCGTTCATGGATGTCCATGCACTGCCGCGGTAGCTCCAACCTGGCCGTCGGATCGGGGGTCGGCGGCTCCGACCCTGACTCCTCTGGCTGTGATCTCAATTACTTGAGCATGTCCCACGATTTCCTCGAAACGGTTCACTTTGGTCACCATGTGACCTCTCTTTTCGAGCTGGGTGAAATCGAACGCGCCCTCCTCGGCGATGACTTGATGCTTTTCTCCGCGGTCGAGACACCATCTGGCACGCGATACAGCCTGCTGCGGATCGAGCCCGCCATCTATCATGTCGATGAGGAGCTGGAGCTGTGTTTGCATCTGCGAATCGCCGCCCATGGCGCCCAGGATGTAACGAGGCTGGCTACCTTCGAGACATATGGTTGCCATGAGCGTGTGAGGTGGACGTCGACCTGGCACGAGAACTGCTGGGTGTCCTTGCTCCAAGCTGAAAGCAGCGCCTCGATTTTGTAATGTGAACCCACCTGGAAGGACCGGAATGCACGTTCCGAAGTCGAAAAATAGACTTTGAATTAACGAGACTGCGAGCCCATCCTTGTCGATGACAGCAAGATGCGCGGTATCACCCTTGCGACTGAGGCCGGGCTCGTGCTTGCGGTCTCCGTGCCGGTTCGGATCAAAAACTTCGGCGAATGCCCTCATTTGCTCCAATGCATCGTTCAAGATGTCTGATGTGGTGTCGCCATTCAATCGATCGCGGATCTCGAGCGCCGCATCGATGGCTTCGATTTGAAGATGGATCGTTGACGGCTCGAACGGCGCCAGAGGTTCAGACGATATTGACCCGACAGCCTGGAGAGCGGCCAGGAGGCAGAATCCTTGGCTGGGGGGCGGTGTCGTGAAGACTCTAAGTCCGCGAAAATATGTCGAGATCGGTTCCACCCACTTTGCGGCATAGGCAGCCAAGTCCGTTTCTTCCAACAACCCTCCCCATCGCTGGCATTCCGCTGCCATCACCTGTGCTGGCTGACTTTCATAGAACCATCGTGGGCCCGCTCGGCCCAAAACCTTGAGAAAGTCGGCCAGCGCCGATTGTTTGATGCGCTCGTAAACATCGGGCGCATGATAGAGGCCGTCAAAGATCCGAAACGTGCATTTGGCTCGAAGCTCGTCTTCGCAGACCAAGAAGCTCGCCCGGGTGTGCCGGCTGCCAATGAAACCTTTCTCGGCTATGGCCGCGGCAGGGGAAAGCAGGTCATCCATCGGTAGACTGCCAAATCGGCTATGTGCCTTGAACCATCCGTCGACCGCGCCGGGGACGGTCACGGCATATCCAGCTCGCTTAGGGATCTGTCGAACACCTTCGGCATAGAGAGTTGAAGGATTGGCAGCCGCAGGTGCCGGACCCGCGGCATCAAGCCCACTGACGTTCCCGGTCGAGTCGCTGATCAGCCAGAACGCATCACCGCCTGGACCGCATTGCATCGGACACACAACCATCAGGGCGGCGCTGGCGGCTATCGCCCCATCGATGGCGTTACCTCCTGCTTTGAGGATGTCCAATCCTATTGCCGTCGCAATATGGTGCGGGGTGCTAATTATGCCGTGATCGCTTATGACAGGTCGGTGGCCGGAAAGGCGCGGAACCGCTTCATAGGTGTTTAGCCAGGGCCAGCCCCGGTCGACAACTGGTGAATTCATCGTTGCCCCGATATCAGAGTTCGGCGCCCCAGTTTGCCGAGGGATTCTTCGGCATCCTGCCGTCCGAAGTGCGCTTCTAGCCAACTCTGAACGACACCCATGATCGAAGTCAGAATGAGGTACCAGATTGCCGCGATGGTAAAGAGTTCGAACGTGCGAAACGTTGCGGCGTTGATCGATTGGAGCGTTCCGAACAGCTCTCGAATACCGATAACTGACAGCAGGGATGTGCCCTTCAGCATCAGGGTGAATTCATTCCCCAGGGGGGGTATGATTATACGCAACGCCTGCGGCAAGATGATCCGCCGCATAGATATCGCCGGGTTCATTCCCAGGGCCTTTGCCGCATCCAGTTGGCCGCGATCAATCGATGAAATCGCCGCCCGAATGATCTCTGCCATATAGGCAGCCTCGTTGAGCGACAGCACGATGATGGCCGCCTGCAGGGGGCCGGAGATTGTCAATGGGCCGATGGATAGATCGGGATATCGATAGAATCCGGCCGCAGCAAAACCGGTGTAGACGATTACCAGTTGAACGAGCAGCGGAGTTCCACGCCATAGCCAGATATAGAGTTTGGCGACAAAGCGCAGCCAACCACGTCGGGACCCGCGCGCCAACGCTACGAAAAAGCCGGTGATCACGCCAAGGGTCTGGGCGACGATCGAGATCGTGATGGTCAGCCACAGACCCCATAGGAGTATGGCGGGAGGATCGAAAAGGTAGCTCACGAAGAAGGATTGATCGAGATTCAGATTTCCCATCCCGCCCTTTGCCTCGTGTCTATTGCTTTAACTCGATGCTCTCGAGCCCCCATTTATTAAGCAGAGCCTCATATGCGCCGCTCTTGCGCACTTCGGCGACTGCTGCGGTGAAGGCCTCGTGCAAATCCTTGTCCTTATGAAGGGTGGCGATTCCAACCGGCAATGCTGAAACTTGTGGGCTGGCGAGCCTGATTTGTCCAGGTTGCTGCTTGTCGAAATATCCACCCTGGTCGGTCGAACCCGCATAGGCGTCGACCAGGCCCGCGGTAAGCTGCTGTATTGCATCCGCTGTGCTAGGCATCGAAATGATCCGGATCTCTGGCTTGCCGGTCGCCTTGAGTTGCTCATTTGCTGCCTTGAGATCCGCTTCGGGGCCCGTACCGACTCCCACGGAAGCTTTCTTTCCGGACAGATCGTCGAAGGTGGACAGTTTGATGTCGCTGTTGGCCTTTACGAAGATTGAATTTCCGGTGAAAGCATAATGCACGAAGTCGACGACCTCGCGACGGGCAGGCTTGTCATACAGCCCGGAGATGATTGCATCGCACTGGCCGGCTTGCAGTGCAGGGATGAGTCCATCGAACGCTATGTTCTTGTGCTCGCTCTTTATACCCATTTGCTTTGCAACCGCGGCCGCAAAGTCGATATCGAAGCCGGTCGGCTGCTGTGTCTGAGCGTCAAGCATCTCCCAGGGGGGAATGCGAGTTCCGTGCAGAACACCAGCTTTCCCGCGTCTCTTATCCGCGAGGGAATGCTGGTCTCCGCTGGCTGAGCGGGGTCGATCGCGGTCAGTAGGGTCAAGATTGCTGCGGCAGCGAGAAATCCAAGACGACTTGACATCGTATCCTCCCTTGGGTGGTCCTATGCGTTGAGTATTTTCGCGATGAAGAGTCGACTTCGTTCGTGCCTCGGAGCAGAGAAGAACACCTCCGGCTGGCCTTCCTCGATGATGCGACCGTCATCCATAAATACTATCCGATGTGCGACCTCGCGCGCAAAACCCATCTCATGCGTCACCACGATCATGGTCATCCCGGCTCGAGCCAGTTCCTTCATGACTTCGAGCACTTCGCCCACCATCTCCGGATCGAGCGCGCTCGTTGCTTCGTCGAATAGCATCAGGTTCGGACGCATCGCCAATGCCCGGGCGATTGCCACGCGTTGCTGCTGCCCGCCGGAAAGTTGATTCGGAAACGCATTCTCCTTGTCGGCAAGTCCTACCCGAGCCAACAGCGCCCGACCGTTGGCAATCGCTTCGTCGCGAGCAGTGCGTCTAACGTGTATCGGCGCTTCGATGATGTTGCCAAGCGCTGTCAGGTGCGGAAACAGGTTGAACCGTTGAAAGACCATGCCGATATCGCGGCGAAGATGCGCGATTTTCTTTTCAGGTTCCTCCTGCAATCGGCCGTCCTTTTCGCGATAGCCGATAAGATGGCCATTGACCAGGATGCGACCACCATCGATTGCTTCAAGGTGGTTTATACAGCGGATAAAGGTCGTCTTGCCGGATCCTGATGCTCCAATCAGCACCACGACTTCGCCACGGCGCACCTCAAGATCGACCCCCTTCAGGACCTGGTTCGGACCGAACCACTTTTGTACGTTCTGGGCATGGACAACAGCCTCCTGGTTGATCGTACTCATGAGATGGCGACGAAAAGCTTTGTCGCCGGTTCGATTGTGATCCAATCTCCCACAAATCCCTTGGGGACGAGAAATGTAGCCCCAGCAGCAAACTCGATCCGATCTCCGTTCTGATCTCGGATGGCGACCCTGCCTGAAAGAATGGAGCAGATCTCAGTATATGGCCAAGAACTAAGGGTGATCTCACCAGGTGCCCCTGACCAAAACCCAACCACTACATGCGGGCTCGCAGCCTCGAAATGCCGATATTCGACCTCGTTCCAATCGGTCGAATACGAATTGTAGTCCGTGAGTGGTGGCACGTGCCGGCGAGCGCCCTCAGTCGATATGTTCCTGATTGCAGAGATGTCCATCGGAACTCCGCTTGCCAATGCAGAGAGATCTGTCGCAAGCCAGCTGATTGCTTGCAAGTTAGTCTTTGGAAATGAGGCGTTTAGCTCTTTATCGGCGCGCGTCACTTGTCTGGCGTGTTGCGGGCGGGGAAGGTGCCAGTTAAGGTAGTCAAAAAATGGAGCGTACGCGATGTGCCGACGCCTTCTTCAGTTGAATGCTCTTAGAGCTTTTGAGGTAGCAGCGCGCCACCGAAGCCTCGCGAAGGCAGCTGAGGAGTTGGCAGTGACGCCGGCCGCCATCCATCATCAGGTCAAGTCGCTTGAGGAAAATCTTGGCGTCAGCCTGTTCACCCGGTCAGGAAATAATCTTGCATTGACGCAGGCAGCGGCCGCGGTTCTTCCAACGTTGGAAGGTGCGTTCGACTTGTTGTCGTTAGTCACCGAACAGCTCAAGCAGTACACTAAGGAGGGTATGCTCCGGATAGCAACTTGTCCTGCTTTTGGCCAGAAGTGGTTAGTGCCGAGACTCTCAAGATTCAAAAACGACTTTCCACAGATCGATCTGCGAATCTCGAACATCGACCGCTTGCCCGAGCTGTCGAACACGGAGATCGACATTGCTGTTTTCTACAGCTGTTCTCAATCCGTAGAACAGCATGAGGCGTTGATAGATCTCCTGCTTCATGACGAAGTCTTCCCTGTCTGCAGCCCGGCATTCGGGCGAGAGCATCGCCTCGACAGCGAGCACGATCTGAAACTCGCGCAGGTCATTCAAGACAACCAACTGATGAACGAACGGAAGATCGGTTGGTCGGATTGGTTCAAAAGTGGCGTCAATCCTTGCTTTGGCGATGCGCTTCAAGTCGATACGACGATCTTGGCGATCGAGTTCGCAATCGCTGGGAACGGCGTTGTTCTTGCGCCGAGCAGTCTGGTGCAGCACGATATCGCTGTCGGCAGGCTTGTTCGTTTGTTCAAGCGCAGCTTGGCAAGTTCCGGAGGTTACCACGTCGCCCATCTCAACGCTGTCGCCGAACAACCGATGGTCATCGCCTTTCGCGAATGGCTCTTTGCTGAGGTAAGTGTTAATCGCGCTCTTCTGGCCATGCGGCCTATTTCTGCAGAGGTGCTCGGCAGTGATGCGATCCCGAGCCAAGCAGAAGCTGCAATTTGAAGGTATGTTTTCGGTCGACCATGCCGATCTTGCGCATATCGACTTCTTTCGTGCGCACCATTCACCCGATTCATGCTCGGTGGTAAGCACGATCACAGAAATGTCTGCTATTGGCCCATCGCTACAGTTCGTGGCTCTAGGTACGGAATCTGCAATCTGAGGCAGACCGGACATTCTCCAGATGGGACACGTTATAGACGCGCCCGCACCGCCTTCACGAACGCCGTGACGCGCTCCGAGACCTCCCGGGCTCCGATGCCCGGATTGTTCTTCAGCAGCCGCCTTGTCAGCGCCTTAGCGATTTCCTCCAACATTGCAGGTCGTTGATCGGCAGGCGCCTCGAGCAGCTCCTCCACTACGAATTCGATGTTCTCGGGAATCTTGTCAGGTGCCAATGCCATGGGTTTCAATCGAGCCGTCTCGTTGACTGAACTCTCAGATAGGAGGAATGAGCCATGACAAGAACTCCATCCTGGCAGCTGCTAATCATTCCGGGAGTGCTCGCCGTCTTGAGCGGCGCTGCCATTTCCGCGCAGGACAAGTATACTGTGCAAGTGCCGGGTGGGCTCTCGTTGTCTGAGTGCAGGGGTTACGAAGACTGGCCAGATGTCGCGGTTAGTCATCCCGAAGACAAGATCAACGTGATTGTCGCCAATCCCGCAATGATCGACGCGTACCGGGCGGGCGTCCCTGACAACGGCAAACCTTTCCCCGACGGCTCCAAGATTGTGAAGATCCATTGGAAGCCGAAACAGAATGGGGAGGCGCCCTTTGCGGTGACCGTGCCGGACACCCTATTGGGCCTTGGTTGCATGGTGAAGGATAGCAAGAGGTTCGCGGACAGCGGCGGATGGGGATGGGCGCAGTTTGACTATGACCCCGCGTCCGCCAAGTTCACGCCCAATACATCTATACAGGGAAACGACGCCAAGTGCGGATTCGCCTGCCATACACCAGTGAAGGCAAAAGATTACGTCTTCACGGCGTATCCGACGCGGTAATTGACGGCGCGGGGACGCGCCGACTTTCCGGGCTTTACGTCTGAGACGGTGAAGACGACCGGGACCACCATCCACGTCTTGAGCAAAGGAACGGGTCGGCCGTTGCTCTTGCTGCATGGATATCCAGAGACCCATCTCACGTGGCGCAAAGTGGCGCCGCAGCTCGCCCAGACATTCACGGTGGTTGTCCCCGATCTGCGCGGCTACGGTCAGTCCGGCAGACCCTCTGACGGCGATGGACACCGGAACTACTCATTCCGCGCCATGGCGCAGGATCAGATCGATGTGATGCGCCACTTCGGTCACGAGCGTTTCCTGGTTGCGGCGCACGATCGCGGCGCCCGCGTGACGCACCGGATGCTGCTCGATCACCCGGCCAACGTAGAGAGGGCCTGCCTGATCGATATTGCGCCAACCCTGACCATGTATCGAGAGACCAGCCAGGAATTCGCCACGCGGTACATGTGGTGGTTCTTTCTAATCCAGCCTGCCCCGCCGCCCGAACACATGATCGGGCTCGATCCCGGCTTCTACTTTCGCACTGTGATGGACGGACTGAATAAGACCCCCGGCGCAATCTCGCCTCTGGTGATGGCCGAGTACCAACGTGCGTTTTCGAACCCCGGCGTGATCCACTCCACGTGTGAGGATTTCCGCGCTGTGGCGGGTGTCGACCTAGAGCAGGACGCGGCCGACGACGCGGCGGGCAAGAAGATCGAGTGTCCGCTCCATGTGCTCTGGGGAAGTCGGGGGACGATCGGTGCCGAGTGGGACGTGCTGGCGGCTTGGCGAGCCAAGTCTGCCGCGTCGGTCACGGGCGGCGCGCTTGATTGCGGCCACTTCCTGCAGGAAGAGAAGCCAGAGGACCTGCTGGCGGAGTTGCATCGCTTCTTTGCCTGAGAGCCATGTGCGCGTGAATTGCCCATAAGCCTTCCGGGCGGCGTGCTAAAATACGCTCCGCGAGAAAGTCGGTTTTCCACCCCGTCCCGGGGGTGATAGGAGCCGCGACCGGAAATTTTTTCAGGAATGGCTGAAGCGCGCCGGCGGCGCAAAACGGCCGGCTAAGCGGCGTCGCGGCACGAATGGCATGCCATATCGAATGAGGTGCTTGTCGGAAGGTTCATTGCCGATATAGGTGTCAGGCATTCGTCGCGGATTCCCAAATTGTCGCAGCCCATCAATGGAAGCGTGTCTTCTGCTCAATGGATAGTTGCCGGCAGGCTCGATTGTTCGCTTCCGGGCAAGGAACGATATGCCAATCCCATACGGCCAAGAAGCTGGAAAGAAAAATCACCGGAGTTGTTCCGAAAAGAGATCGTGGGTGGTAGCTTAAATCGGGACAATTGTCTTGTGTGTCCGACGGTTGGTCGAGGAGACAGCGAATGGCAAAGAAGGCGAAGGGCGGGGTCAAGCGTGAAGACACGCAAGCTGCCAAAAGCATGGAGCGTCTGTCGCACATCACCCAGAAAAAACAGGAAGAAGAGATAAAGCGCAGCCTGGAATTTGGTCTAGAAGCGTCGGAAGAAGTCATCGATAGAACGATTTCGCTATTCAGTCGCGGGCACCAACCGGCATTTGCCGGCATAAACACCTTCATGAAGGCGCCCTACTGCGAGGACATTCGCCAGATCGGCAAGTACGAAGCCGCGTTTGTTGGCGCACCATTCGATTCAGCGACGACATACCGGCCTGGCACGCGGTTTGGTCCTCAGGCAGTCCGCCGAATTTCCGCACTCTATGACGGTTACTGGTTTGACGGAGGGGTCGACCTCTACGAGGAACTCGACCTCTGCGATGCCGGGGACATTTTCGTTATTCCCGGGAACATCGAAAAGACGTTCGGTCAGGTCACGAAAGCGGTCTCCCACATCTATACGTCCGGTGTATTTCCGATCATCTGCGGTGGCGATCACAGCCTCGGCTTCCCCAATGTCCGCGGAATAGCGCCCCACATTGATGGGAATGTGGGCATCATCCATATCGACCGGCATATCGACATCCAAGAAAAGGACATGGACGAGCGCATGCATACCACCCCGTGGTTCTGGACGACCCACGAGGGGACGGCACATTCTCATCGCGACCACAGTCACATGCACGATGTCGGCCTGCCGAACTGCCATCCCAAAAACCTCGTTCAGGTTGGAATCGGTGGCTGGTATGGCAACCGGCCCGGCACTGCTGTCGCCCGTCGGCGCGGGACCAGTGTCATGACCATGCACGATGTCCAAAATTTCGGGCCAAAAAAGGCTGCCGAGATCGCGCTGGAGATGGCTTGGGAAGGATGCAAGGCCGTCTATCTTTCGTTTGACATCGACTCGATCGACCCAGGATTCGCACCCGGCACCGGATCGCCCGAGCCTGGCGGCCTTCTCCCGCGCGAAGCATTCGAAATGATCCATACGATTGCTGCCGAGGGACTCTGCGGGATGGAAGTCGTGGAGGTATCCCCGCCTTATGACGTGAACGAAAATACCGCCCAGCTGGCTTGCCGGGTCATCTTGGACACGATCGGCACCATGATTGCTCATGGCAAGCTTGGTCACCGGAAACTTACCGAATAAGCAAGCTAGGCGGGTTCGGCAGCGCGCTTTCGTCTCTGCCAGGCCAATTAGCCCGCTTCTCGCAAATCAGAGTCGCGGATATTTCGCGGCATCGAAGAAATCCTCGCCGGATTTGTACTGGTGCCCTGGCGTCACCGGCCCATGGGGACCACCTTCATTCGCTTCGTCGAATGTGAGTTCGAGCTGCACACCGCTCGGATCATAGACGAAGAGCTGCCAAAGGGTCGTTTTGGGAATGATGTATTCGCGCCAATCCAACCCATGCTTCTTGAAACGCTCGATGAATGCCTTGTGACCGATCGCCGTCAACGAAACATGATCTATGGTTGCGGTGCCATAGGGTGAAACGCCGGACGGTCCCATGCCGGGTCCGGATGCCCAGATGTGAATGATCTGCTCCCCGATCGGGCTCGGACAGGCCAGCCAGGCTCCCGCCTGACCGAAATCTGGGCGGGGAGCCTCGCGCAAGCCGAGCACGCCTTTGTAGAACTTCATGGTCTGCTGCAGATCGTTAGTTTTGATCAAAACGTGAAAGAGACCAGTAATTCCGCAGACGTCGTCCATCGGCTTTCCTTTCCTCGTGTCAAATCCAACGCTTCCTCACATCCGGCGGCAGTGTCATGGCGATCTTCATCCGCCGAGCACATCGGCAATGATATCGGCCTCGTCGTCGATCGTCGGATGTGTGTATTTTCTTACGATTTGATCGCGGATGACAGTATAGATCACGTCACAGATCGTTATCGTCTCCAGCAGATCACTCGATATCAGAAGCACGGCGAGACCGGAGGCGGCGCGGCTACGAACCAACTCGTGGATATCCTGTTTCGAACTGATATCGACCCCGGCAGTCGGATCCTCCAACACGATGAGCTTGCTTGCCCGGCCCAAGCATCGGGCGAGCATGACTTTCTGTTGATTTCCACCGCTTAGACTGGTGATGAGATCGTCGTAATTCGCATAGCGCGTTCGAAAGCGGGTCAACAGGGATTGGGTCAATTCGCGTTCGGCCTTATTTTTCGTGATTCCGAATGATTGAACTTGATCGAGCTGGCTGATCATCAGATTTTCGCGCGTGCTGCGGCTCGGCAGTACGCAATTCGCCGCTCGCCCCGAGGGCAGGTATGAAACGCCGGCGCGCGCCGCGGCCGCAGGATTGGCTGGCCGGTACCTGCCTTCCATAAGCTGCATCGTGCTCGGGCGAATATCCGCTAGCCCAACAGCGGCTCGGCCAAGCCTTTCGCAACCCGAGCCGACGACCCCGTACAGTCCGACGACTTCGCCGGCAGAGACCGAAATCTCTGCACGTTCACCGCGCAGCGCCGAAAGATCATGGATCGCGAAGACCCGTCGTCCAGACCCCGGCGCCTGCTTGTCGCCGAGCTTGGAACATGCCTTGCCCACGAGCTTGCCGACAATAAAATCCGCGTCCGTATGTTCCGACATCACGAAGGACTCGACCAGGGCGCCGTCCTTCATGAGGCTGACCCGATCGGCAACTTCAACCACCTCTTCGACATGGTGCGTTATAAAGATGACGGCCAGTCCCTGGCTGCGTGCACTTCGAATGATGCTCAGCAGCTTTTCGTTTTCCCGTACGCCGAGCATCGCGGTCGGTTCATCCAGGATCAGCACTCGAGGCTTGCGCATCAACGCCTTCACGACTTCGATCAACTGCTGATTGGCAACGGAAAGGCTCCGTGCGCGCACGTTCAGATCGAAGTCGAAGGCGTATTTCTCGAAAAGCGCCGCACATCTCTCTTTTTCCGCCTTGCTGTCGATGCGGGTGAATGGATTTTTGGCGGACTCCATTCCAAGACAGATGTTCTCTCTCACGGTCAGGTCGGGGACGAGGGACAGTTCCTGAAACACCATGGCAAAGCCGTTGTTGCGCGCCTCGGCGACGCTCCTTAACCGCGTCTCCCTGCCATTGATGAAAATTGTTCCCTCATCAGGCTGTACCAGGCCGCCCATGATCTTGCCGAGGGTCGACTTGCCGGCGCCGTTTTCACCGAGGACGGCATGCACCTCACCTGAGCAGAACCGGAGCGACACATCCTTTACAGCCTGGGTCGAACCGAAGCGTTTGGAAATGTGTTCGAGAAGAACAGTTTCGGACGCACCTGCCTCAACATGACCGGAGTCCAGCGTCATGCGCACCATCCTTCAGCGTCACTCGTGAACTCCGGGTCCTCAGTCTGTGCGGCGTCACCGCTGCCTGCGGATGACGCCCCACAAACATCAGGCCCTATTGAAACGCTTCAATCGACCAATCCGCCGGCGGCACGTCCGTTTGCTCCCATGGATAAGACTTGTAGTTGTCCTTGGTAAGGAACTGGGTCGGCATGATGATCATCGGATATTCAAATTCAGGATTTTTCTTAATGAGCGGCGTGGGCATTCCAAGCTTCTGTCGTATAGCGTACTGAACGAGCAGGCGGCCGACCAGGATCGAGGGTTCGGCGTTGACGGCAAGCAGGGTGCCATCGTCCAATGCCGGAAATATTCCGCGCATTACAGTGCTTCCAACCACCTTCATGCCGGCATTGCGCTGCTTGACTGCCTGGACCGAACCCATTCCGAGTCCCGTTGTCGGCGTCCACACGAAACTGGCATCCGGGTATTTGGTGATCATGTCGGAGGTTTGCGACAATGCATAACCGATACTGATCTCGCCGCCGACCGGCGCAAGATAGAGCGTGGCGCCGGGGCACTCGCTCACCGCTTCCTTCAGCCCATCAACGCGAAGCTTCGACCATTCGGCTCCCGGCGGTCCCGGCAACCCGATAATTTCAAATTTGTCCTTCGGTTTCTTTTGGCAGAGCAGGGCGCCCATTTTCTTGCCGATGTCGAAGTCGCTGAACAATACGCCCCAGTCCGGCAGCTTGCTGTTGACCGGTGTTCCGACAGCGATAATCTTGATGCCCTTTTCCTTGGCTTTGGCCAGAATTGGGTCAAATCCATTGTAGGACGACGCGCCCAGGACGAGGACGTCGATGCCCTTGGTCATCATGGCTTCGATCTGGGCGAATTGCTGCGTTACATTGCCATATTTGCCGGCGATGGAGACCTGCACCACCTTGCCACCGGACTTGCTCACCTCGTCGACGATGCCATAGGCCATGCCTTTCCAGTAATCGTCCTGGAGGTGGACCAGAGTCACACCATAGCGGATCGGCGTGCCGGTATCTTTAACCGGCTTGTCGACAACGCCGAGAAATCGATCCGCCTCATCGGCTCTCGCCGTCAGCGTCGCCGAGCCAACGGTTACGGCGACCGCCACGGCACTTGCACAGGCTGCAAGTGCGAGGAATTTTTGCAAACTGTTCAAAATCATAGCATCACCTTTTCTCCAGTTGATTGCGAATAAAGGGCTTCATGCAAATGAAAGCAGTGTCGGCAAGGAAAGCTATTGTCGTTTCGTTCATTCGATAAGTTGCTTTGCACCTTTCGCTGCTTAAAAGATTTCTTGCCTCCGTACACGATCGAGCATCACTGCCACGATGATGACGATGCCGACGGCCAATATCTGATAGAAGGACGACACACCGACCAAAGTCAGGGAATTGGACAGCGCGCCGAGGACGATGCAGCCGTACAGCACGTGAATCATGCTGCCGCTGCCGCCGTTGAGAGCGATACCGCCGAGCACGACTGCCGCAATCGATTTGAGGGTCATGTCGGGTTCGGCGACAGGCTGGGCAGCCCCCACCCAGGATGTCAGGACGATACTCGCAACGCCGGTCGAGAAGCCGGTAAAGCCGTACACCAGCATCGTATACCAAGCGACATTTACGCCCGACCTGACGGCGGCGGACTTGTTCGAACCGATGGCATAGACGTAACGGCCGAACACGGTTCGCCTGAGCAGAAAGGATCCCAGCAAGAGCATGGCCAGCGCGATTTCGAAACTCACGGGCGCGCCGAGAAAATGGCCGAAGCCGATTACCGTCACGAGTTCGGGGGGCACCGTGTAGATCGGGACGCCATGGGCGAGAATCAGTGCGATGGCGGTGGTCACCGACGCCATCCCCAAGGTGACAATAAAGGGAGTGGTTCTTTGATAGGCAATTATGTAACCGGTAAACAGGCCGATGAGCAGGCCGCAGGCCGCCATCACGAAAATGGCCGTCCAGACGCCAACGGTGGGAACCAGCAGGATCGCGACAACTCCCGAAAGCGACATCACCGATGCCATCGACAGGTCCAGTCCGCCGCTGATGATCGCAAATGCCTGCCCGACCGACATCACCAGCAGCGGCGCAATCTGGCTGGCTAGATTGTCCAGATTGCCCCATGAAAGGAAACGCGGTTCGATCGCCGTGATGATGATCGAATAGACCACGATAAATGACGGCATGATCAGCTCGCTGACGCTGAGCCGCGGCAGCCAACGCTTCCAGGAATTCGCCGACGACGCTGTCACCGCCTTGGTATTTTCCATTCCGACGCCGCCCTCAGCTGCCATAGGCTGCGAAGATGTCAATTGGCGGGTGCCTTCCCGAAGGAGGGTCGTTCTATGGAGATCGGCTTGTCGTAGAAGGGCAGCTTGTCGACGCGCGCTTCATAGGTGCTCTTCTTACGGCAGTCGTTCACATGGTTGGCAATTTCCTCCATGGTCGCGAACCAGACGTCGCCGGTCGCCATCATTTGCTCGATCATGCGTTCGACGCGCAGCCAGCGGGCGAGACGACCGCTGAGGAACGGGTGCCAGAGCGTCACAAAAAGACCGCCACTGCATTGCCGCAGCGCTTCGAACTCCGCCATGAAGATTTCCATAGCGCGGTCGGGTGACATTATCTGCATGAGATGATTGAGGTCGCCGATATAGGCGTAAGGTGGCCAATCATCCAAACCCATATGGCTTGGTAGCTCGACCAGGCTGCCCTTCTTCGTCTGCAATATATAGGGAACTTCGTCCCCCTGGAGTGTGGAATCATATAGAAATCCTTCCTCCACCAGCAGATCGGGCGTGTTGATCGAAATGCAGTGTCCGGGAGAGCGGTTCCCGCGCGGCCGTTTGCCGGTATGCTTCTGGATCACTTCAATGCTGCGGCGGAGCCAGTACTGCTCCTCCTCGCGCGACAGGGTATTGGGTCCCTCATGGATGTAACCATGGAGGCCTACCTCATGCCCATCCTTGACCATCGCATCGACCATGTGCGGATACTGTTCGATGCACCACGCCGGCACCATGAATGACTGCTTGAGCCCGAAGCGGCGGTAGGTTTCCAAGATCCGCGGCACCGCCACGTCCGAGTCATATCGAAACATCGACAGGGTGGAGACGCGATTTATCGCGTCTTTGGGAAAGGTCAAATGGATGGAACTGTCGGCATCGACGTCGAAGGTGATCGCTACGGCTACCTTTGCGCCGTTCGGCCAGGGAACGGGTCTGCGAATCATCGATCTCTCCTTTGGCTAAAGAATTCGGTTTCACCAAGCGAACGGCAGGCGCATCCAATGGCCGAGGGGCAAACCTATCCACATCGCTAGCCGCCTAGCCATTGGGGCGAGACTTGGCCCGCCCGCGTCTCGATCCCTCGATCGCTCAACTTGCCGATGTCGGGTTTCGGTCGAGCAAGTCTCGGATCCTTGGCGAATGCGGCTTCCATGGAAGCGGCGATCGCCAAGGTGCCGACATCGTCCCGGTGGCGTCCCACCACCTGAATGCCGAACGGCATTCCGGTCGGTCCAAGGCCGGCTGGAATGACCGTGGTGGGGTGGGTGCTGAGGGTGATGGCATAGTTGATGGCAATCCATCTGATGTAGCTTGCCATCCGCACTCCCCCCACCTCCTTCACATACACTTCGTCGACAGGAAAGGGCGTGACGGCGGCGGCCGGACAGATCAGGACGTCCACGTCCTCGTAGAAGGTCTGAAATTTCCGGAAAAGATCGGTCTGGGCGGCATGGGCCCGCCCGATATCGGAGACGGAAAGGGTGCCGACAATCTCGACATTGGCGATCACATTGGGCGATGCCAAATCTCTGTGCCCGCGAACATAGCCACCATAGGAATTGCCATAACCGACCGCCCGGAGCGCCTCGAAGGGCGTATCGACGTCGCCGCAATCCGGGTGACGCCAGATCGTCGTTCCGAACAGAGGGGCCATTCGATCGGCGGCGCTTCGAAAACACGCGCGGACATCCTCGTCGATCGGAATCGATCCCAGATCCGCGCTGAAGGCAACCCTGAGACCGCGCAAATTGACGGATGGGAGTGAAAGAAAAGGCTCGGGAGACAGATCCAGGGAGATCGGGTCCATCGGCGCCCGTCCCGCGATCGCAGCGATCAGAAGAGCGGTGTCGCCGACGTCACGCGCCATCCCACCTTCCACTGCCAGGGGAGACCATCCATCAGCGGCGCGGTTCGTCGGACAGGTGCCCGGAGAGGGTCGATGACCGACGATCCCGCAAAATGATGCGGGCGTCCGCAGGCTGCCGCCGAGATCTCCGCCTGAGGCCAACGGAATCATGTCGGTGGCGAGGGCCGCCGCGGACCCGCCGGAAGAGCCTGAGGCGGAGAGGGTCGTTGCGAACGGATTTACCGTCGCGCCATAGACCCTGTTGACCGTATTGGCGCCGGCGCCGAACTCCGGCGTATTCGTTTTCCCCATGATGATGCCGCCCGCCTTGCGGATCCGCGACACGAGAAGTTCGTCCGTGTCGGGAACGTTATCCTTGTGGAGCAGCGATCCGAAAGTCGTCCTCAGTCCCTTTGTCGAATGAAGGTCGTTTATTCCAACCGGCAGTCCATGCAGCAGGCCGAGCGGTGCACCACGCATGACCGCCTCTTCGGCTCTTCGCGCCTCCGCGCGACCACGATCGAGGTCCATGGCCACAATGGCATTGACTGCGGGATTGACCTGCTCGATTCGCTTTGCAAAGGCATCAAACACTTCGACGGGAGACACAGCCTTGTTGGCAATTGATACCCGAAGCTCTCGGGCTGACTTAACAACGATGTCATTCATCGGTTACCCAGTGCCTCCGCTGCACGCAGCGCATTAGTGCTGGCAACTGCAATTCAAGACCTTTTCTAGTCGCGCTCGATGTGGCTTTCCTGAACTAGCCGGTTGGAACCATGAGCTGGCCCAAAATCAGGGAACCGGCAAGCGAAGCTCGGCGGATTTCAGATCATCAAGCGCAGCCTGCACACCTCCCGTGCTGTGTGGGACGGACGCCAGCGCCAGACCCATTTCGACGCCGGCCAGAGTTCCGGCGAGCATCAGGTCGTTGAAATCGCCTAGATGTCCGATGCGGAACACGCGATCCGTCAATTTCGAGAGACCGTTGCCCAGGGACAAATCAAACTTCTCCCGAACAACCCTGCGAAACTCATCGGCGCTGTGCCCTTCGGGCATCAACACCGCTGTCAAGGAGTCCGAATATTGGCGAGGGTCGTTGCAAAAGACCTCGAGCCCCCATGCCGCAACGGCGCAACGCGTCGCCGATGCGTGACGTCTATGGCGCGCGAACACCGCCGGCAGACCCTCTTCGCGAAGCATCTCGATGGCCTCGATCAACCCATAAAGCAGATTGGTCGACGGCGTGTAGGGAAAATAGCCAGTGACGTTCACCTTGATCATCTCGTCCCAGGCCCAATATGACCGCGGCAACCGAGCTGATTTCGAAGCTGCAAGAGCCTTGTCGCTAACCGCGTTGAAGGAAAGCCCCGGCGGCAGCATCAAGCCTTTCTGAGAGCAGCCAACCGTGACATCAACACCCCATTCGTCGTGGCGAAAATCCATGGATCCCAAGGAGGAGATCGTATCCACCATCAGAAGTGCTGGATGCCTGGCCTCGTCCATTGCCCGGCGAACCTCGTCGATCCGCGAAGCGCAGCCGGTCGAGGTCTCGTTGTGGACGATGGAGATGGCCTTGATGTCGCCGGCCGCATCTTGTCTCAACCGCTCGGCGACCTTGCTTGCATCAATGCCCATTCTCCAGTCGCCGCCCAGCATGATCGGCTTCAGTCCGAGGCGCACCGCCATGGCCCGCCAGAGGTTCGCGAAGTGACCGGTCTCGCACATGAGAACCGCCTCGCCAGGCGACAGAGTGTTCACGAGGGCGGCTTCCCAGGCACCAGTTCCGGACGCCGGATAGATCACGACCGGCCCCGAACACCGCAGCAGCCACTTCAAACCCTGAATCGCACGCTGACCCAAATCGCCGAAAGCCGGGCTGCGATGGTCGATCGTCGGAGAGCTGATCGCTTGAAGAATTCGGTCCGGAACATTGGTAGGGCCGGGGATTTGCAGAAAATGTCTACCCGCAATTCGACCCCGTTCGCCCGGCGTCGCCGATGACAGTTGACGTTGCAACGTTGAATTCATGACTTGAATTTTGCATTATGCATTACGAGAGTCAAGGAAGCGACTTCGCTTCGCGTTTCGTCTCGAATGAACTAAGTAGCTCGGCAAGGCGCGCACTGAGGACACGCACGCAATGACCCAAGAAGTCTTGGACCCCCGCGCATCATCGTCGGAGGCGATCGCAAGACGATCGCTGCATGACGAACTCGTCGAAAGATTGCGCGGGTTGATTGCCTCCGGGGCGCTCGCCCCCGGCGAGAAAATTCAAGAGATGGTCCTCTGCAAGCGCTTTGCCGTTTCCCGTACCCCGCTCAGGGAGGCACTGAAGGTGCTCGCTTCGGAAGGCATTGTGACGTTGCAGCCCCATCGCGGCGCCACCGTCGCTTCGCTGAGCGTCCCGGAGCTCGAAGAAGTCTTTCCAGTGATGGGTGCGCTCGAGTCACTGGCGGGCGAGATTGCCTGCAGCCGCATCACCGATCAGGAGATCGCGGCAATTACTTCGCTTCATCGGAAGATGGTCGAGCATTGGCGCCGCCGAGAACTCCAACCGTACTTCAAGATCAATCAGGCTATCCACCAGGCAATCCTGGAGGCGAGCCACAACGAAACCTTGAAGTCCGTTTATCGGGCACTGGCAGGTCGGCTGCTGACGGCGCGTTATGTCGCGAATATGTCCGACGACCGTTGGCATGAGGCGGTGGTCGAACATGAGATGATGTTGAAGGCACTGCAGGCGCGCGACGGCCCTGAGCTGGCTGCGATACTGAAAAGGCATCTCGCCAACAAATTGTGGACCGTGAAGGCATGGCTCATGGGCCATCCAAGAAAATAGATGTTCGTGTCGGGACTTACACTATCAGTCGCGCAAACCATTATTGCTGAAACGATAGCGCATGCTCGCAATCTCAAGCTGAAGCCGCTTGTCATCGTCGTGCTTGACGTCCGAGGTGCAGTAAAACTCGCCGCATCCGAAGACGGAACCTCCCTGCGGCGCTACGAAGTTGCCCATGGCAAGGCGTATGGAGCGCTGGCGCTCGGAACCGGCTCGCGATCAATTCGAAAGCGCGCCAAGGAACAACCCCACTTTATCGCCGCTGCAAGCCACGTCACGGGAGGAGCGCTGGTGCCTGTTCCTGGTGGTGTCCTCCTGAAAAGCAAGGAAGGGCTTTTGATTGGGGCAGTCGGCGCCTCGGGCGACTCTTCCGACAATGACGAGCAGGTGGTTCTTGCCGGAATTCAAGCGGCTGGCCTCGTTGGCGATCCTGGCGCCGATTGAATGTGATCGGCATCCCGGTCCCGGAAAATCGAGCGACGGCAACCACGCTTCCCTTGCGCTTGAAACGTAGGACGCAGTCCTTGTTCATGGCCTGCACCAACACCACCTCATTTCCGATTGCGTGACCGGCAAGCGTTTTTCCTCGCGGCACGCCGTCGATGGGAACTCTATTGGTATGGTCCGCTATTCGAGGCTGTGCGAGTAGTTCACCCAGGTCGATGCTACATTTTTGTCCTGTGATGTTGCCAGACCGAGCACGTCAGCGCAGCCTAAACGATCGACTTGAGCACCTCGAGAAGGAAGCCGGTTAGCCCTCAAGGCACGCCCATCTGCCTGTTTGATGATGGCTCGGAGCAGAGCCGAGAACGTATAGCTCAGGCCAAGAGTGACAACCCGTCACGACTGGTGATGGTCTTCAGGTGGCGGAGAGGTGACGAGGCCAATCCATAAAATACGAGGAAATAGGCGTGAATCACAGGAAACTTCGCGGGATGAACAGCCGATGACAAGGACTGAGATCACCACTGCCGAGCCGCTGGTCGTCGACCCGAATGCCCCGTCCTGTTCATCGATGACGTCGCCGCCTTCGGCATGGTTGGCATCGTGGTGCATCCTGCCCTTCTTTGCATTCGTTTGACGCGCCAGCACGCGAGGACGATGTGGCCCGTAGCCGCCAACACGATTGAGCGTTCCAGCGCGTTGGGAGCAATTGGCCGAGGCTGCGGATGAAAAGTATGCGCACGCGCGCTCTGGCGGAGAACGAAAAATGCCTAAGCAGAGGCAAAACCAGGTCACAGACAAGATGATCGAAGCTTTCCGAGAATGGGAGGAGCAAACCTACGGCTGGGACGCCTCCTCAGCACCGCTGGCTGAGGTTACAATTCTCATTACCTCACTCCTATCGATGTCGCCAGGCAAGAGGTCGTGTGATGCAGCTGCCTCAGCAAACGCGTGAGAGAGATCGTCAATTTCCGCAGCTGTGCGCAGCAGGTCGTCGGCCGTGAATTCCGGTTCGGTTTCTTTCGTTCCTCTCAGCCTAATGGCCCCCGAGCTGAAATTCCCAGCGGCCTTATTGCCCCCGGCTTTCTTCCGGACATCCAAACCGTGTGCCCGACGATATCTCTGACATTTTTCGATGCCTTTGCCCGTGATAGCAGCGGGCTGAGTTCCAGTTGCGCTTCTGGCGGTACTTGTCCCGCTTCCATCAATTATCTAGCCCCTCGCCCGGCATTACCGTGGGAAGTAGTGGTACCGGAATCATGTACCGAACGATTCCCCGCCCCTGCATTGATCATGAAAGGTACCGGTGCTCAGTTCGATACCGAATTACGCCTCGTGCGCTTCGGAGCCGATCGCCGCCGTGCGGTAGCCCGAGGAGACGATGACTGAGATTGCTCCTTTCAACCAGCCGAGGTCGGCGGCGCGGTCGCCGAAGCGGCCTGGAGCATAAGGTTCGGCGGGAAACTGGGGTTCCCTCTCCGCCACAGAGGAAGCAACGAGCGAACCCGCGAGCGCCGACCAAGTGACGCCGGTCGAATTCATGGCGGTCGCGACGATGAGGCCATCGCAACCTGGGACCCGTCCGATCAGAGGCAGGCCGTCGGGCGTGAAGCTCTCGGGGCCGTTGACGAAACGATGGACCGGGGCGGTGCCAAGGACCGGGAAGAGTTCGATCGCACGCTCCACATAAGGCGCTATCTTGTCCCAGTCCGGTGGAAGCAGCGTAAATGTGAAGGGCTCCGGTAGGGCCTCGGGATCAATGGTCTTGGCACGTTCGTCGAAGCAGCCGAGGAGGAGGTTTCCCACTTCTTCGCGGCCGTAGATGAGATCATCGGGAGACACGAAAGATGGTGTCTCGCGGCGCAGCCTCGGAGCCACGTCCGCCAAGATGTAGAAATGCTCGCAGGCCCATTGGGCGAGGTGAATGCCCAGGGGCAGGAGCAGCGCGCGCGACCACAAGCCGGCGGTAAGGACGACGCGATCCGCTTTGATACGCGCGTCCACGGTATCGACGCCCATCACCCGGCCACTCTCCGCTGCGATGGAGAGGACAGGCGTGCCTGCCGACACGCCGAGCAAGCGCTGCGGCTTGTCGAGAACAGCAGGGGTATTCCTTCCGTCATCTAAGATGCTGTAGCCCTACAACGGAGAGAGGCAGCATTGAGTTGCCGCCTCTCCCTTCCTCCTCTGGCGACGCCAAGCTCACCGGCGACGACTTAGGAGTTCTCGTATCTGCTTCTATTCCAGGCTGTTCAGGTAGCGAGGCTTTACCGCGCAAGTGCGAGTGCCAGCCAGCACGGTATCAGTCGAGCGTATATGTTCAAGGCCCTCAGGAACAGTTCCCGCAGACCTCGCGGACATCCGGCGCCATATGCAGAGATCGGCGTTAATGACCAGCAGGCGACTTCTCACCGGCGTGCGCAACCTCGTCCAAATGGAGCAACAAATCTGCTGGATCTTCAAAAACGCGGAAGGCGCCGGCCTCCTGAAGCTCGGCGAGCCCATAACCCCCGCTCAACAAGCCCACTCCTAACGCTCGACAACGCATTGCTGCCAGCATGTCCCAAATGCTGTCCCCAACCACCATCGAATTCTCGATCGGAGTAGCAAGGCGATCTGCGGCAGCCAGGAACAAATCGGGATCCGGCTTGGCATATTTCACCTGATCCCTTGTCACAACAACCGTCTTGACGGGATCGATCGCAAGTGCTGCGAGATTGACTGCAGCAGTTTCCATGCGACCGCTCGTGGCAATTGTCCAGGGAATACCTGCATCTGAAAGCCAGGATAGCAACTCCGATGCGCCGGCCAGCGGTTTGACGTGCTTTGCAAATTTCCGGTATGCAGCAGCGTGAGCCTGGCGCAATCGCTCGACCCGGTCTGCACTGATGTCGAGACCTGTTTCTCGCAGCAGTTGGTTCATGAATAGTCCACCGCTCATTCCGATTTTCCGATGAATTCGCCAAACGGCAAGCTCGATACCCTCGTTATCGAGCGCCTCTTTCCATGCAAGGACGTGCTGGTAGACGCTGTCGACGAGTGTCCCGTCGAGGTCAAAGAGGAACGCCGATTCCTTACGCATCACTATCTCCTATCGGCCGCCCTGGTTCACGGTGCCCACAGCCCCCCGCTGTCCGAAAGCGGGTTGACATGGCCACATACCTAAAATCCATCACCTCGTATTGCGTGACCCATGTAACTCCTCCACCCGCTGACGAACAGCCTTCACGAAACGCGTCACCCGCTCGGAGATTTCATGGACGTCCATTCGCCGGGTGTCCTGCAGCAATTTGCGCGTCAAAGACTTCGCGATCTCCTCCAGCATAAACTCCCGCCGGTCAGCCGCCGCTTCCGCGACTTCCTCGGCAGCGAAGTCGATTTTCTCAGCGATTTGATCTGGTGATTTCGGCATGGATGAACTCGCCTGAACCCAAGGAGTCACGCCAAGCCACGAGGCGGTCACAAAAAAGCGCCGCTCGCAGTGCTGTGAGACGGCGCCAGTTCTTGGATGGAGACCCGGAAAACCGGGACCCGCTCCGTCTATAGATGATCCGTAGAAGGGCGACAATGAACTTCCCGTGACGGCTCCTGCAATCCATCAAGCGTCCAGGATTTGTTGGGTCAATCGGGCGATAATCAGTAGCCTTTTCCTCACCTTATCAGAGGATGAGCCGCTACGTCGGTGGGTGAGGGCCAGTAGACCGTCAAAGACGTCATCCGAGTTGCGGATCAGCCCAATGAGATGCTGCCCATTTGGCCCAACCTGGCCGGCAAGCCAAAGCTTCACGGTCCTTTCACTCGCACCCGTCCATCGCATCGCAGTTTTAATAACCCGGCGAGTCGAACGTAGTTCCTTCCGCAAGGCGGCGGCAATCATTGCTGCATAGGCATCCGCTCCGGGTGCCCGTGGGTGTTGAACGATTCTGCCCATATCGAGAAAGGAATTGCCCGTTTCCTGTGACATTGACCTCTCCTGCGTCGGATAAAGTTGCCGCAGCCCAAGAGGTACTCGGTGGTATTACAGGACGAAAGTTCCAAGGATCGATTGTCTCAGAGCCAACAGCGCATCATCCCGGCCGCTGCTTACGTCCGCATGTCCACGGACCACCAACGCTTCTCCACTGCCAATCAGTCGGATGCCATCGCACGCTACGCAGAAAGGCGTGGTTATCAGGTTGTTGCTGTGTACGCGGACGAGGGAAAGAGCGGCCTCAAATTGGCCGGCCGAACGGCACTGCGATCCCTAATTTCCGATGTGGAAAGCGGCGTGTGCAGTTTCGAGGCAGTGCTCGTTTACGATGTAAGCCGTTGGGGCCGATTTCAGGACACAGACGAAAGTGCCTACTACGAACATATCTGCAAGCGCGCCGGGATCAGCATTCGCTACTGCACCGAGCCGTTTGAAAATGATGGTAGCCCGGTTTCAGCGATTGTAAAAAACGTCAAGCGACTGATGGCTGGCGAGTATAGTCGTGAACTCTCGGCCAAGGTGTTCGCGGGGCAGCGTCGACTGGTAAAGCTCGGGTACCGACAGGGAGGCCCCCCGGGCTATGGCTTTCGCCGGCTCCTGGTCGACCCGGCAGGGACGCCGAAACTGCTCTTAGCACGAGGCCAGATCAAAAATATTGTCACTGATCGGATCATCCTTGTTCCGGGTTCTGCATCCGAAGTCAGAACGATCAATCAGATATTTCGCTGGTTTGTAAAAGGAATGAGCGAACGAGAGATCGCATCCAAGCTGAACAGGAACCAAGTGATCACGCATCTGGGCCGGCCCTGGACCCGCAACGCTATCGTAGAGATTCTCACAAACGAGAAATACATCGGACGGAATGTCTGGAATAGGGTTTCGATGAAGCTCAAATCGAAGCGAGTTGCAAACGACCCGGGCACCTGGATTCGCTCCGATTCAGCCTTTACGCCCCTGGTGGATGTCAAAGTGTTTGAGGCCGCCCAGGAGGTGTTTGCACTGCGAAAGCAGCGTCGAAGGGACGATTACCTGCTTGAACAGTTGAGCAAGGTGCTGCATGAAAAGGGTTACCTGACCGCCAAGACCATCTCCGAATCCAACGGACCGATGACAGGTTATGGCTACAAGCAGCGGTTTGGTGGCTTGCTCGAGGCATACAAACGCGTCGGGCATGTTCCCGACAAAGACTATCGATTTCTCGACTTCACGAAATACCGCCGCAGCGCTCGATTGAATATTTTCAATTGGATTGCGACAGCTGCCGAGGCGCTCGGTGCAGCCGTTGAAAAAGATCTGCTGCGTTACCGTCTAGCAATAAATGACGAGCTCACGCTCCTCATTACGGCCTCGCGTTGCTTCAACAGTGACGCTGGTGGACATCGCTGGAACATCGTGTTCGACAAGGGCTTCGCCTGGGACCTCATGGTGGTTGTCAGAATGAACCATCAGAACGATGGTGTACTCGACTACTATGTGCTTCCTGGCGCCGCGAAATGGCCGAACCAGATCCGAATTCGCGAGGTGAATGACTTCTCACTGGAGTGCTACCGGATGGGAAGCTTGGAAGGCGTGATGAGCCTGATCCAGAGGTCGACGTTAACGGAGGTCTCACATGAACGATCCTCCTAGCCCGCCTGCCGTTGAGATGATTCCAGTGCAGCTGATTGACGTGGTCAACCCTCGCGACCGCAATCGTAAGGCCTTCAGGGAATTCGTCGCAAATATTGTGGCGGTGGGCCTCAAAAGGCCAATTACGGTCGCACGGCGAGAACGGGCTCGAGGCACACGCTATGATCTGGTCTGTGGGCAAGGACGCCTACAGGCATTTGAAACCCTCGGCCAGTCAGCAATCCCGGCCATTGTTGTTGCGGCTGACACTGAAGATGCTCTCCTCATGAGCTTGGTTGAGAACATTGCACGGAGCCCTTATAGGCCGATCGAGCAGATGCGTGATGTCGCGGCACTTAAAAGCAAAGGCTACTCAGAGGCGGCAATTGCAGAGAAGATCGGTGTGTCGGTCGAATATACGAAGGGGATACTCCATCTCCTGGACAGCGGGGAGGAGCGACTGCTACGTGCCGTCGATGCCGGTCAGATTCCCGTCAGTGTCGCCATCGATATCGCCGCTGGCGGTCAGTCAGAACTTCGCAATATTCTCCAGCAGGCATATGAGCAGAATTTGCTTCGAGGCAGGAAGCTAGTTGCAGCGAAGCGGCTTCTGGAACAGCGCCGCTTAAAGGGCAAAGGCTTATCGAACAAACGACAACGCCGTCCTGAGCAATTCACTCTCGCCGACCTGCTGAGGACATATGAAGAGGATACTGAGCGAAAGCGACTGCTCGTCCGCAAAGCTGACGTCACGCGAGAGTGTTTAACTTTTATCGTTGAGGCTTTTCGTCAGCTCAGGCGCGATACGGCATTCATGGCCCTTCTGAAAGCCGAGGGGCTCTCATCGATCCCAAAGAATTCGACCAGCGTATTCTTGCAGACGAAGTCTGTGTTTGAGCCATGACCGAGCAATCAGTTGCTGCACCCGTGAAGATCGGTTTTGAGACCAGGACACTGCTGATAAGGATCGCTGACATCAAACCCTCGAGGTCGTGCTCGGTCGATTTCAGCAAATCAGTAAAATACAAACAAATTCGTTCCTCACTGAAGAGTTTGGGCTCAATCGAACCACCCATTGTAGTGGAGGACCGTCTAGACAGAGGCAAATACCTGCTTCTCGATGGTCATGTGCGGATTAAGGCGATGCGCGAACTCGGGGAGACCCAGGTCGCTTGTCTGGTCAGCACAGACGATGAAGCGTTCACATACAACAAACGGGTAAATCGCCTCGCCACGGTTCAACAGCATAGAATGATTACTAGAGCGATCGAGCGAGGAGTATCCGAGGAGCGAATAGCTGAAGTTTTGAACATCAGCCCATTTACAGTCAACCAGTCAAAGCGTCTGCTCGATGGAATTTGCTCCGAGGTTGCTGAGATCCTGAAAGACAAGTTTGTCGCTAAAAACGCCTTCTGGATTTTGCGCCGCATGAAACCGGCTCGACAAATTGAGGCCGCTGAACTCATGGTAGCGATGAACCGGTTCACTCTGGGCTACGCCCGAGCCCTGCTAGCGGCGACACCCCCCGATCAGATCGAGATGAGGGGGCGAAGGATCAGGAAGGTCAAAGGACTTCAGATAAGCAACTGGGGCTTATGGAAAGAGAGACTGCCAGCCTGGAACGAGAACTGCGCCTCGCTAAGAAGTCATACGGCACTGATCACTTGGATCTGGTGTTGGCGAAGGGTTATCTCGGCAAGCTACTTCGGAATGCACAAGTTGTTCGATACCTGGCACAGCGCAATGGGGATATACTTGCGGAGTTCCAGCGAATTATGGAAGGAGATGCCGCTCCGCCGCAGCCCCACCAACGAAAAAGCTCCACCCGATGACGGAACTAGTAGACACCGGCCAAGCAGCTAAACGACCTTAGGCTCAGGGGAACTGATCTGGAAGCACGGCGGCTTTCTGAATGCAGCGAAATCTTACAGGCAATGATGGGGCGCTGTTCGCGGGCCACCCCTCCACCCGCCGCGTCGGGTCCCTTGCGGGCCGGCGAGATGGTGGCCCGTCGACGAATGATTTGCCAGAAACGAAGGGTCGGCCACTGATTCCCTGTGGAAAGAGGCTACGGCTGAGGCGCGGAAGCCCTCTCCCGCTCCGAGGCCTTCACGCGAAGAGATGTTCCAGGCCAAAGCACCTGAGGCGTTCGAGGTGCTGTGTCGGCATCTCAATGCCAACGATCCGCGTGTTGCCGTTGCAGCGGCGACACAGATTCTCGACCGAGCCTACGGCCGGCCGATGCAGCAGGTCGACGCCAATATCGAGGAGAACAGCTCGGTCTGCTTCTACGCCGAAGTCCCTCGACCGGCCGCACGACGGAGGAATGGCTCGCAGGGAATTCCCGTGAAACCGACCGATATAACCCACTGACGTTTCGCGGAAGTCTTCAGATGCCCAAGAGTGGTTGCAAGGGTGTGTGGCCGGTGCTGATCAATGTTTCTGTTTCGAGGATCGGATTGATGTTCCGACAGTTTATGAGGAGTGAGATAGCGGCGATGCAGGCGCGAGCAGAGGCTTAGGCGGAGACACACTCCGCCACCAGCAGAGGCTAAGTCATTGATGATGATCTATTATTTCATGGCGCCCGGCTCGGCCCCTGATGCAGTTTCAACCATTACGTCAGTACAATGCATCACTGGTCGAGCATTTGCGGTTGACTGGTTTTTCCTGTTGCCGCGGATTCATATGCCGCTTCGCAGACAGCGAAAGTCATGAAGTTATCTTCACCAGAGGTTTGAGCCGGCCGGCCCTGACACAGAGCGTCGAGAATATCCGAGCAAGTCGCAAGAACGCTTTCCTGCACGACGTGCCAAGGTCGCTGTGCCCAGGATAGGAGCTCGGCCTCGGCGCGCTCCGTCCGGACGTCACCATTAGCAGCGATCTCCAGGCGATAATCCGGGTGGAGCATGATCGACCCCCTTGTTCCTTCGAGCTCCACCAGGGTCTGCGGAAAGATGTCGGGGACGCGATGGGCGCCATAAGTGCACTCCACAACGGAGATCGCCCCGCGCGCGTGCTTCAGCATCATGGTTGCGGTGTCCTCGCCGCGCGCTTCAGGATTGCGGCGCTGGATTTCGGCAGTGACGTGCTCAACTTCACCGAGGTAGACGCGCGCCAGATCGCAAACATGCACACCGAGATCGCTGATAACGAAACGCGGTTCGTTCAGGAGATATGGTTGTCCCCGATAGATGTCGTAGTCAGTGCGAAAGCTGACGCGACACCACGACGGTGTCCCGACCACCCCTTCTTGCACGAGCTCAACGATCCGTCGCAGTGGCTTCTGGAACCGAAAATTCTCGTGCACCGCGAGAAACACGCCGGTCTTCCTGGCAGCCGTCACAATCTCGCGGCAGTCGGCCAGAGTTCGGTGCGAATGGTTTCTGGACGATGGTTGGAACGCCGTGAGCAATGGTTCTCAGTGTCTGTTCCTTGTGGGTCTCTACACGCGTCACGATATCGACGAGACCGGGGCGCTCCGCTGCCAAGAGGTCGTCCAGGCGGGTATACCAACGTGGCACGTTGAATTTCGTCGCAGCGGCTTTCGCCTTCTCTGCATCGATATCGCAAACCGCGATCAGCTCAGCGCCTTGTCGGCCAAGATCTTGCCAGGCATGTAGGTGATTTTGTGCGAAGAAGCCGCAGCCAATCACGGCCACGCCTACCCGGTCCGCCATCGTTCCCTCCGTCGATCCTTGCTGCCGAGTTTCCTCGACTGATACTCCTTACGATGCGACAAGAAAAGTGGTCTGTCCACTTCGCTTCTACTTCATAAAAAGATCAGAACGGACCTACTTGGGAGGAGAACGCAATGCGCAATGCATCACGCCGCACGTTTCTACAAGGCACCGCCGTCGTCGGCGCTACAAGCCTGTTCAGTTCGCAGCGTGTGTTCTCTGCCAACAATCCGCCGCAGGTCGGCGTTGTCGGAAAAATCAAAATTCCGTGGTTCGATAACGTCGCGAAAGGCGTGGCTAAGGCCGGGCAAGATCTGGGCGTGGACGCATCAATCATAAATCCGACGACTGACGATCCGGCGGAGCAAGTCCGCGCCATTGAGGACCTGATCGCCAAGAAGGTCGATGTGATCGGGGTCATTCCCAACGATGCCAAGGCGGTCGAACCGGTCTTGGGTCGCGCCCAAGGTGCCGGCATCAAGGTCGTGATGAATGAGTCTCCCAACCAGAAGAACGCAGACTGGGACATTGAGCTCATCCAGGACCAAGCCTTCGGCGAAGCGCATCTCGAAGCCTTTGCGGACGCGATAGGTGGTGAGGGCAAGTATGTGGTCTATGTCGGTGGGCTGACCGTCACTCTGCACAATCTGTGGGCCGACTACGCCGTCGAATTGCAGAAGAAGAAATACCCCAAGATGCAGCAGATCGGTGATCGTTTCGGCGTCTCAAACAGCGTCGACGATTTCCTATAGGACCGCTGTCGACCAGATGCGGGCACACCCCGATCTCAAGGGGTTCCTGATATTCGGCGCCAATGGTCCAATCGGTGCAGGCCAGGCGGTCGCGGATCGCGAGAAAATCGGCAAGGTAATTGTCGTTGGGCCGTTCATCCCGAGCTCAGGGCATCAAGTTGATGAAGCGGGGTGCCATCACCCGAGGATTTCTTTGGAACCCGATCGACTCCGGCTATGCCTTGGTGGCTCTCGGCAAGACATTGGTTTCAGGTGGAGAGATCAAGGACGGTATGGAACTGCCCGCCATGGGGCCGTGCCAAGTCAATACCGAAAGCAAGGTAATCCGTGCCAACAAGCAGATCGATCTCAATCCAAAATCGATCGACGATTGGGCCAAAATCATCTAACCGACCGGCAAGCATTTTCTTTCAGGCGCGTCGTGCCGGATGACAGAGCCCTGTGTGCGGCTGCCGCAGTTGACCTAACATGACGATCGCAGCTTCACCTTTGAACGACCGCGCGGCCTTTCTGGCACTGTCTGGCGTTGGCAAGAGGTTCGGTGGAACCGTGGCACTCGATGCGATCGACTGGTCGATCGAGCCGGGTGAGGTTCACTGCCTTGTCGGAGAAAATGGCTCCGGCAAGTCGACACTGATTAAGATCCTCACTGGTGTGCACGACCCGAATCCTGGAGGGTCGATCACGGTCGACGGTACAACCTATGAGAGGCTGACGCCGCAACAGGCTAAGGCGCTCGGCATCCAGGTCATCTTTCAGGACCTGTCGCTGTTTCCAAATTTGACGGTCTTGGAAAACATCGCCATCGATCTCGAAATCGGTCCGGCCTTTGGTCCGCCGCCGCGGCGGGCAATGCGCGAAGTTGCAATGGCGGCGCTAGCGCGTCTCGACGCGCACCTTCCGCTCGATGCGCGGGTGGGCAGTCTCCCCGTGTCCCAGCGCCAGATCGTTGCGATCTGCCGAGGGATTGCCACCAATGCGCGGATCCTCTTCATGGACGAGCCGACCGCGTCATTGACCCGGCACGAGGTCGACCTCCTGTTGGCAACGGTGCGACGACTGAAGGAGCAGGGGGTTGCGATCGTCTTTGTAAGCCACCGTCTGGAAGAGGTAGTCGAGATCGCCGAGCGGGTCACTGTCCTGCGTGACGGACGAAAGGTCGGAACCTTCCCCGCGTCCGAGATTGATGATCATCAACTTTCCGAGCTGATGACCGGGAGTTGGATCGAGCACAAGGTGCATGCTCGGCGCGTCCAAGCAAAGCCGGTCCTTGATGTGCGCAAGGCCTCGCGATGCGGTGAGTTCGAGGACGTGTCATTCGTCCTGCGGGCGGGAGAGATACTCGGTCTCATCGGTCTTCTCGGCGCTGGTCGCTCAGAGTTGGCACTAGCCCTTTTCGGAATGACGCGGCTCGACCATGGGCAGATCCTGCTCGATGGGGAAGCGCTCGATCTTCGCTCCAATCAGGACGCCGTTGCGGCTGGTATTGCCTATGTCTCGGAGGATCGACTTGCCTTCGGCCTCAACCTCCGTCAGTCGATCGCCGATAACATATCGATCGCCGTTCTCGATCAACTCACTGACAGGACTGGATTGATACCTCCCGAGGCCCGCAGTCGGCTTGCTTCAGATTGGCGGGAACGGCTCGGGATCAAGGCGCCACAGGTGGAAGCGGCGGCGCGCACATTATCGGGCGGCAACCAGCAACGGGTCGTGCTGGCCAAATGGTCGGCAACCAATCCCAAGGTGTTGATCCTGGACAGCCCAACGGTCGGAGTTGATGTCCGCAACAAGCAGGGAATTTATGATGTCGTGCGTCAGCTTGCAGAGCGCGGCGTGGCAATCCTGTTGATTTCCGATGAGGTGCCCGAAGTCTATTTCAACGCGGATCGGGTTCTGCATATGCGCGGCGGACGCCTTGTCGGCGAATTTATCCCTAGTGCGGTGAGCGAGCAGCAGCTGGTGGAGGCGGTTTATGGCTAGGGTGGTGTATGCGATCGCCGGCCGAACCGAAACGGCGCTTGCAGCAGCGATCGTGATCGCCGCTATCATTTTCTCGTTTGCATCGCCCTATTTCCTGACCGCGCCCAACATCGTAGACCTAATGGAAGCCCATTCCGTCACGACAGTACTTGCTGCAGGTGTGTTCGTGGTCCTGGTTTCGGGTGGCATCGATATCTCTTTCACCGCAACCGCATCGGCCACCCAGTACTTGGCGGCCTATCTGATCACCAGCCAAACTTTGCCAGCGATCCCAGCCCTTGTGCTCGCAGCGGCGCTCGGCATCGCCATGGGATGCATCAACGCACTGCTCATCTATTTTCTGCGGGTCGGTTCGATCATCATCACCATCGCGACCTCCAGCATCTATTACGCACTGCTGATCTACTTCACGAATGCGGAGGAGATCTACAATCTTCCGGACTGGTGGTCGAATGGTCTCCCTTTCCTACGCTACGAGACAGCGGATGGTGATATCGTCAAGATCACGCTGCCGACTGTGATCATGATCGGTGTCCTGGGGCTCACCCAATATCTGATGAGGCGAACGCGAATTGGCCGACAAGTCTATGCTCTAGGGGGTAATCCGGAGGCGGCCAGCCGGGTGGGCATCAACGTCCTGCACGTCCAACTCTTCGCTTATGGGTATCTCGGTCTACTTGCGGCAGTGGCTGGCATAGTCCAGGCGGGCCGAGTTCCATCAGGCCGTGCCGACCGCCATGAACGGCGAAGAGCTGAGCGTGCTCGCTGTGGCCATCCTCGGCGGTGCCAGTCTGGTCGGCGGCATCGGATCGACGGGCGGTGTGATCCTTGGAGTGCTGTTCCTCGCCATGCTGCAGAATGGACTCAATCTGCTCGGCGTGTCGTCCTATTTCTTCGGCGTGGTTATCGGCCTCGCCATCCTGGTCTCCGTCTGCATGACCGGCTATGCCGAGAACTATGTACGGCGTCGGCGCGCGAAGAGGATGGCGTGATGGTAGATCCCGCACCGGAGCTCCGCTCCAGCGGTCGCGGTCTCACGGCCGAACTGGACCGCGTTCTGGCGGGAATACGGCGCGGCATTTTCCGGGTTGGCGGTTTGTTCATCCTGCTGGCGGCGCTTGTCACGATCTTTTCATTGCTCATGCCAGCGATCTTCCCGCGGATCACGACGCTGCAGGCGATGATGTTCCAGCTTCCCGAGCTGGGTTTGCTGTCGCTCGCTATGACGATCCCGCTGATCTCCGGCGGGATCAATCTGGCGATCATTGCCACCGCCAATGCAGCCGGTCTGCTCATGGCCTGGACCCTTACTGTCGCGATGCCGGATGAAGCTTCCGGAGCGACCCTGGCACTCTGGCTCGTGGGCGCTCTCGGCCGCCGGTCTGGTGCTCTGCGTCGTGATCGGCGTGCTGACGGGCCTTATGATCGCGGCCCTCGGTATACATCCGATCCTGGTGACCCTCGGCACCATGACCTTGCTGCACGGGTCGAGTATCTATTTCACGCGCGGCCGCACCCTTTCCGGCTTCCCCGACCAGCTGATCCAAATCTCGAACGACACGATATTGGGCGTGCCGATCTCCTTCGTCTTGTTCGTCGGGGTGGCGATCCTAGTCCATGTGCTGCTGACTCAGACGGCACTGGGTGTGCGCATTCACATGATCGGTTCCAACCTCGAAGCTACGCGCTACTCTGGCGTCGATACGCGACTGGCGTTCGGTCTGGATCTATTTTCTGTCGAGCCTGCTTTGCTTTTGGCGTCGGTCGTGATGATGGCGCGCTTCAATTCGGCGGGCGCCGGATCTCGCAGATCTTACCTTCTGATCACCATTCTCGCCGCTATCCTGGGCGGAGTTGATCCTTATGGTGGATTTGGGCGCATTGGTGGCCTGTTCATTGGCCTCTGGATCCTCCAAACCATTGCCAGTGGGTTCAACCTCATGAATATCAGCCCGCATCTGGCACTTGCCTCCTGGGGCTCTCATTCTGCTGCTAGTCATGGCAACGAAACGCGTCGTATCTGTTTGGCAGGCCCGCTGACGGCTTGAGAGTGCCCGCCGCGCCGGCCTAGCGCGCCGGACGCTTTTGCCGGGTCTCGATCAGATCGAATTTCTGCACTTCCATCATGCGCATGGTGCTTTCTTTGATATTTGTAAGATGGCGCGCCATCGCTGTGGCGGCGGATTCCGGATCCTGAGCAATAATCGCGGCGACAATCCGTGTGTGATCCTCGGTGCTCTGGGCGATCAGGCCGGGCTCGGCGGTGGAGCGGCGCCGCAGATAGAGCATTCATATAGTAAAGCGCGCCGGCGATCCGCTGCAGCACAGCATTACCGGCGATCGTCGAAAGTTTCTCATGAAATCGGCTGTCAAAAATCCGAAAACCGATCGGATCCTTCTGCACGGTCGCATGGGCAGTGATCATGTCATTGAGCTCGGAAATATTTGCCTTTCGAGCCCTGTTAGCTGCTTGGCGCACGATTTCGGTTTCGATGACCCGCCGGCTTTCGAAGGTGTCATCGAGATTGGTCTGCGAGAGCTGCAGGAAGAAGTCGAGGGGTGCCAGCAAGGTGCGGGCATCAAGATCGGTGACGAATGTGCCTCCCCCGTGTCGGGAGGCAACGATTCCGAGTGTGGAGAGCGCGCGCATCGCTTCGCGCAGGCTGGGCCGGCTGATCGAGAATATCTCCACCAGCTCGCGTTCTGGCGGCAGCCTGTCGCCTGGCCGCAAGTTGCCTGTGCGAACCAAGTCGACGAATTCCAGCGACCACATGCTGCTGGAGGTCCTGACCCTCGATCTGGCCGGACGCCGAAACCGTGACCGACTGCGCCTTTGCTCTCTTTGCCATTGCCAATCATTGTGTGAAGCAGCTGCTTGGATCATTGGTGCCAGAACTGTGTCGCCGTCGCAATATCGTGGACGCGCCAAAAATGGTTTCTATGTTTCAGAATATCTCGGAAGTGCCTTGGAGTTCGTTCAAATCTTTTGGGGCATTGCGAAGGAACTCGACGGGCGAACTCGCGAGGTCGATCCACCTCAAGGCAAGCGCTTTTCTTCGAGCCGACATCGTCGAATCAACGCGATTGACCCGAACCAGACCTCATCCACTTTGGCCTGTTACCCTATTTTTTTGGCTGTCCTGTTCGGTCAGATAAGGGCGAACGACTGCGAGTGGCTGAAGCCCGAGATCCGGGTCAGGGGCGGAGCATCTTAGGGCCAAGGGCACTTTGCGACATCTGATTAGATCGGCCGAAGGCCATGCGGATATTGCCAGCGATGAAGGTCCAGGCAAGTCCGAGACGACACACTAAATCATCTGGGTCTCTTCAACTGTACCCCCTGCCATCGATCGTGGGAAGTACCGGTACCGGGATGTTGTACCGGTCG
>CAVUUY010000004.1:0-51932 GCA_963744915.1 uncultured Alphaproteobacteria bacterium | reverse complement strand
ACCATCTGAGACTGAGACTTCGGTACTTTTCCTAGACCAGGCGAAGGGCCCATGCGGTGCGAAATGACATCCATCCCAAACAGGCTTGGACGCGGGAACAGCGATGGAACGGCGGCTTAGGCTGATTCCTGCACGCCGGCGAACGTGACGCCGGACGAATTGCAGCCTGGGCGTTGCATTCGGAATTGTTGGCGTGCCCACTTTCATGGCCCGCACCGCACTTGCGGAGATTGCCGTAGTTCAACGGGCCACAACCGATGCTGTGACCGATACGGGCGCCCAGGGTGACAGCGCTGGCGACAATTACTGCGCGTTTCGCCAGACGATCTCGACCGGGCGAACAAACAGTGGCTCCAGACCCCGGCTGGTGTATTCGCACTCAAGTCGGCAAATCATGGGAAATGCTTCTGGACGTTGCAGCTTGAGAAAGGCAGCATCACCGTTCACGGACCCTTCCTTGACGCTGGTGACTGGATTCTGGCGATTACGGGTGGAACTGGCGCGTATCACCGGGGCGAAGGGCGATATGAAACTGCATGCGCGTGACAAAAAGGGCAGTGAATACGATTTTACTTACAATTTAAAATGATTGGCAATCCTCATACGCCCGCGATGTCTCTAGAGGCGTTGGCGGAGTGGTCGATTGCGGAGAGAGGGATTCTCCGACTGATGACGAGATCCTAGACCCCTGTTGATGGAACGATTTCCTCCCGGCGTCACATACGCGATGGCCATGCCCGGTATCTGGCGGCCAAGCGGCCCAAATGGAAATCGATCCGAGCCCATATCATAGGGGTTGATGATTGGCGAGTTCACGCGTGCAAGAGACCATCTCGCTGCCCCCGATGAACGCTCGGTGAATATTGCGTTCAGACGCAATTCAAGGACAGTGACCTAAAACTCTCAGGTTCTCGATGAGAGGAGGGAACGATGGGCAAGTACATCTCGCTTGCAGCTCTTCTGTTGATCGCAGCTCCCGTGCATGCCGGTGAGCTTAAAACCATGGAAGCTGGGAGCATTGCCGTTGGCGCCTATAGCGGCGTCGTTTTCTATACGAGCGAACATGACGGATATCACGTGGTCGCCACTATTGCCGAGGGCGAGTCGGGACTGCCGGTTCGCTTTGAGGCCACGTTAACCGATACTCAGAAGCTCGCAATCTCCGTTCCCGGCAAGGCTGGCGAACCGAGCCAGGTGTTCGAGATGTCGCGAGCCGGCAGCAAGCTCGTCATCGGCCAGCCCTCTATGGAGCTTAAGCTAGCCGGACCATAAGTTGCTCGACGACTAATCACGATCTTGGTGATTGCTCCACGCAATGGAGCTTTCGGCGATCCAGGGGCTCGGCTGCTCCCGAGGCGTTGCCCCTGGATGCGTCGCGAAGGTGTCGGCGTGACGTAACGCCCACCGCGACGACTAATGCGCCATAGGAGTTGCATACCACCCATGTCCTGAGCCCGCCGGCGTTAAGGGCAGAAGGGCTGACAGTGCACCGCGCCGACGAATGGGTGATGCCGTCCGAGAGAATTACTCGGCGCCCGAAGGCGCCCTCAGCGTTAGGCCTTGCGCTCGGGGTCTTTACCACCCTGCTTCTGCGGATCACCTTCGCTTTTCTGACGACCCTGATCTTTCGATGGATCACGACCCTGGCCCTGCTGACCTGGGTTCTGATGCTTGCCGATGGGATCGGTGCCGCTCTGCTTCTTGTCGTCCTGCGGTTTGGTGCTCGGATTGGTCGGATCGGGCTTGCCCATAAAACACTCCTTATGTCACCGGCCAATACAAACCGATACCAAAGGATCTGGTTGCATCCTGCGGCAAGGGCAGCGGACGCCAATTCGCGAAGGAACAAAATCCTAAACCGCCTGACGGTTCCAGCCAGTGATTTCGGCCCTTAGTGATGTTAAACTCGCACGGCCAGGGGCGAAAAGCAGAAAGCCCGAATTTGCGTGAAGCCACTCCCGCGACCTAATTCGCTTGTTCGGCAAGCAAGCAGGTGTTCCGATGAGCAAGCAACAAGCACAGAAGCCATTCGATCCCAGCACATTCATGGCGGCGTTCGATGGCGGCGTGACGGTCTCGACCTTTGGCGAGGGGCAAATCGTCTTTTCCCAAGGCGCCCCGGCGGACGCCGTCTTTTACATCCAGAACGGAAAGGTGAAGCTCAGTGTCATTTCCGCCCAGGGCAAGGAAGCGGTGGTGGCGTTCATGGGATCTGGAGATTTTTGTGGCGAAGGCTGCCTTGCCGGCCAACTCGTCCGGATGGCCACTGCGATGGCTGCGACCGACTGCACGATCGTGCGGGTTGCCAAGCCAAGCATGATTAAGGCACTTCATGAGCGGGTCGACTTTTCCGAGACGTTCATGGCCCATCTCCTCGCCCGGAATATTCGGGTCGAAGCGGATCTCGTCGATCAGCTCTTCAATTCCAGCGAAAAGCGGTTGGCCCGCGTGCTTCTGCTCCTCGCCAATTTCGGTAAGGACGGCAAGCCCGAGGCGGTGCTCGCGAAAATCAGCCAGGAGACGCTGGCTGAAATGGTCGGCACGACGCGCTCGCGGGTGAGCTTTTTCATGAACAGGTTCCGCAAGCTCGGCTTCGTTGACTATAACGGCGATTTGAAAGTCCACAGTTCATTGCTTAATGTGGTTCTCTATGACAAACCGCAACTCCAGCGTGGCGAAAACTGAACAGTTGAGGCTTACAGCGCTCTGGAACGCTGCCGGTTGGTGAGCCATGGGCAAGAATAGCCATGAAACGGAAATGGTTCGTACTGGCGATCATAATCATCCTGATCGCGCTGGTCTGGTTGTTTCGTGAGGGAATGACTTAGCGCAACTTTTGTGCGGCAGACATGGACGCTGTTCCGCTCGACCTTGAGGGCTGATCGATCTTATAGCGCTTATCAGCCGTTGCATTCCCGCTTGTCGCTCGGCTTGCTTTGGGGGGTCGATACGAGAAAATTCAGGCGCTGCTTTGAGCTGCTTCGACTTTAATACACATGTCACGGACCCATTGTGCAAATCGACCGTCACTTCCGATCACGGTGCAGCGTGAACAAATCTCCGCACGCTGTTGGTCAGAGAGGGTGTCGAAAAACGCTTGAAAGTCAATTTGGCTAATGCCTGCCCGCCCGACCTCGATGTTGCCGAACGGACGATCGGCGTATAGGTCATCCGCAGTCCATTGCTGTGCAGCGATAGGAGCCGAAATACCGGCAACGACCAGCGCAGCGGCAACAAGATTTCCTAAGATGTACATTTTGATGTCCTTTATCCGCGCCAGCCTTTATATGGCTTCTGAGCTCCTCGAAGGCGGACGGCGGCACTGGCCGCTTCGCGCGCCCGGACATTTTCTCCGGAGGCGGGGGTTGGGGACGGACCAAGCCGTCAGCAGGGTCCGTCTGACCATCGCGCAGCTAATGCGACAAAAGCCTTGTTGCCAGAGATGTCGAGACCTTTCGCTTGCCGCTGCACCATATCAATCCGCTATTCGCCGGTGGGTTCCATTAAGCACTCCCGCCGCCATGACTGCAAAAGAAAAGGCCCTCACCAAACGGGTGCCGAAGCCACTCAAAACCGCGACTTCGGCAAGAATTGGTGTCTAGGCCCTCTGGCCGATCTCGCGGCCCTTGAGAAGGGCATCGACGTCGCGTTGAGCCTGAGGCCGCTCAAAGCCATATTTCGCGACCACCTGCGTGACCAGATCATCCCTACTTTTTAGAGATGTGAGCTCCTGATCGGAGAACTTGTCCCACTTGGCCTTAATATCCTTTTGGATCATGCTCATGGCATCAGATGAGGTTTTGGGGGTGGAGGAAGTATTGGTATTATCCATTTTCGTTATCTCCAAAATATTTAAGCATTTACCCGAAATATCGTTTTTCGGGTCCAGGCTTATATGGAGACGATCCGTCACTAACAAAAGGTGTTTATTTCTCTTAGACTTGATTTATTTTTTTGACATCGCGAATTATTGACGGGGCGTGACCGTTTCCAGAGCGCGATCCAGACCGGTGCTGCGGTCGGAACCAGATTCCTGAAGCCGACATCCGTCAGATACTACCCTCCAGGCAAGTCTACTCTCGATAGCATGTGAATCGCAGGACGCTACGCGTCGATCGTCATTCCACGGACGACGCGCCCTTGAAAACATGTAACCGGAAGCCGCGAGATCACAGACCAGCACGAAAGAGCGTGTTTTTATCTACCATGTGCTATGGCGGTCTTGGTGCAGGACCAATTCAGTCAAGCTTTGGGCTGCCGTTGTCGAGCAAACAAGCTGGGTCAACGTCGACACGAGGGCATTTGATGTCAACAGAACGATTGAAAGCATTTAGCGATGGTGTCGTTGCCATCATCATTACCATCATGGTGCTTGAGCTCAAGGCACCGGCGCACGGCGGCGACTGGGCAGCGCTCATCGGCCTGACCCCGATATTCCTCAGCTATGTTTTGAGCTTCGTGTATGTCGCCATCTATTGGAACAATCACCATCATCTTTTGCACGTCGCCACAAAAGTGGACAGCGCCATCCTTTGGGCCAACATGCACTTGCTGTTTTGGTTATCGCTGATTCCCTTCGCTACCGCCTGGATGGGCGAAAACCATTTCGCTCCCTTGCCGACTGCACTGTACGGCGTGGCTTTGCTTATGCCGGCGATTGCCTATTATGTCCTTCAAATCGCTATTGTCAAAAATCAGGGAAAGGACGGGCGCTTGGCCGAGGCCCTTGGAAGCAACTTCAAGGGCAAGATTTCACCGGTCCTGTACCTGACAGCGATTGCGTTCGCGTTCGTCGCAACTTGGATTTCTAATCTGATATATTTGCTGGTCGCCCTGATATGGCTGGTTCCTGACCCGCGAATTGAAAAGATTTTTCGATGACCAATGCGTTCGACGGTCGGGCAGTGTGGTGGAGTAGGACCCAAAACCGGCAAATGAACCCCACTGCCAGGGCTAGAACTTTGACAAAGGAGGACATGTCCGAAAATGTGACCGCCAGGGTCCGGCGGGGAGTAAAATGCGGCAGTATAACCTGTAATGAGTGGGATCGGCCGGGAACCCATCACGGCTTGCAAACGTTGCCATCCTTGGTGCTATTTCGACAGATTGATAAGAGGGATGGCTGATATGCGATTTTTATTAGGAATCATTGTCGGCGTCTTCCTGACCATAGGCGCCGCTTACGTGTCTGACGCCTCAACGACCCGCACTTCCGCATCCGCGACCCAGAGCAGCGCCGAGCAGCGGCCGATGGTCAATTGGGACGTTGTCAGCAGAAACTGGCAAAGCCTATCGCTGGGCGTGCGCCAGACTTGGGACAGGCTGGCATCGCGGTGACCGCCTTCCGACGACACTTTGTGGTAAATCGCATATCTGTGAACAGAGGCATCCGTGCGCTCTAATGCGCGGGGCCTTGGTGCTCGCGCACGCTCCTCAATTTCTAATGATGGTCATAGTCAGTGAGCGAAATTCTGACTTCGCTGGCGAACACGACGAGAGCGGCACAGAGCAAGCCGAGGGCGATCATGAATAGGGCCGCGGCTCCCCAAATATGCTCATATCCCAGATAAGCGGATGCAAATGCGACGATGATCAGGAGCGCTGCGACGATGGCGCTCAAGACAGAAAGATAGATCGCAGTGTTGACCAGGTTTGCCCTGCGCTTGAGGCGCGGTAAATCAGCCTTGATCTTGCTCAGAGGGTGACCATCGTCGGGAAGCGCATTCAGGGCGCGAAGCCGGTCGAGGATAGTGGTTAAGCGGGTGAACAGGAGGGAGATGAAACTTGCGACTGCACCCAGCAAGAACGAAGGCGCAATGACATGCGAAATCACCTGGGAGAGATGCTCGGACGATCCTGGTTCAAACATTCGCGGATCCGGCGTGCTGGATCATCGTTGCATCCGGCTCAAGCGGGATGTGCCTGATTGATGCTGTCAAGTAGGACACAACCCACCAAACGAAGTCGCGGCGGGGCGCACTTTCGCACCACCCGCCGCACTGTGCCGGCCCTCACTCGCCCGCGTGAGACTTTTTGATCAGGGCATCGACCTGCGCCTTGATCGCCGACAGGTTGAAGGACGCCGGGTCCTGCATTGGCGGGTATTCCACTGCCGTCAGGGCCAGGTTCATGGCGGCCTGCTGGACAGCGACAAAGCGCCAAGCTTCACGGCCGAAGAACTCGTTGCCGTAGCCCCAAGCTCCGGTCGCGGACGTTTCTCCCAACAGCATCGGGGTGCGTTCGAACGGATCCTGCCGCAGGTTCACCAGCATGGGCATGTCCGTTGCCGTCTTCGGACCCGGCCAGCCACCTGGCTGCTGGTAGAAAATGAATTTCATGTCGTCGAGCCTGATCGCTCCCAATTGTGGCCCGCCAAAGTAGAAGAGTTCATGTCGCGCCGACGGCCCTTTGCCCGTCAAAAGGTCCATCTGGTTATAGCCGTCGAGATGGTTCTTGTAGGTCCGATCGCCGAGCTTCACGCCCTTCAGCAGTTGGCTGGTGATTTCAGGATTGCCGGCTGCGGCCAAGAAGGTGGGATACCAATCGAGGCCCGACATGATGCCGTTCTCGACGGTGCCCGGCTTGACCTTGCCCGGCCAGCGGATGATGGCGGGCACGCGGAAGCCACCCTCCATCACGGTGCCTTTGGTGGACTTGAACGGCGTCATGCCGCCATCTGGCCAGGTGAACACTTCCGCGCCGTTGTCGGTGCTGAAGACGACGATGGTGTTTTCCGCTTCGCCGATGTCTTCCAGGTGCTTCAGGAGAGCACCGATGCTGTCGTCCATCTGCGCCATGCCGGCTTCTTCCAGGCCGTAGTTGGTCTGGCTGCCCATCATCGCCTTGTACTTCGGTGAAAGGAACGTCCAGACGTGCATGCGCGTCGTATTGTGCCAAATGAAGAACGGCTTGCCGTCTTTCTTGGCCTTGTCCATGAAGTCACTGGAGGTCTTTACCAGCACTTCGTCGAAGGTCGTCATGTCGTATTTCGCCTTCGGCGTAATATCGTGCATGTTCTGCACGTTCGACATATCCGGGAATGGCGCCAGGGGGCCTTCATCGACGATCTTTTGTTTGCCGACCACGCCCCAGCGCGGCATCACCGTGGGATCATCCGTATCGGTCGCCCAGCTATGCACCAGATTGCGCGGACCCGCCTTGTCGCGGTAGGCCTGATCATTCGGGAACGAGTACCAGTAGGGGTCCGACATGGCATCGAGGTGGTAGAGGTAGCCGAAGAACTCGTCGAAGCCATGAACCGTCGGTAGGAACTTGTTCAAGTCGCCGAGATGATTTTTGCCGAATTGTCCGGTGGCATAGCCCTGCATCTTCAAGGCAGTGGCGATTGTCGAGGCTTCCGCCGGCAAGCCGATATTGGCTCCGGCCTGCCCCACCGTCGTCATTCCCGTGCGGATCGGCAACTCACCGGTGATGAAGTTGCACCGACCGGCAGTGCAGCTCGCCTCGGCGTAGTAATCTGTGAACCGCATGCCTTCAGCGGCGAGTTTGTCGAGGTTCGGCGTTTTGCCGGACATGATGCCCTGATGATAAGCCCCGATGTTAAACCAGCCGACATCGTCGCCCATGATGAATAGGATGTTGGGCTTCTTCGCATCCTGCGCCTGGGCAGGAAGAGCGGCACCGAGGACAAATAGCGCTGCACTAGCAGCGACAAGTCCACACTTTACTCGCTTACGGGACATGCACGTCTCCTTTCAGAGGATTGAACCTGACCGCGAAAAATTGAATAGACGATTGCGGATCTCGAGCTCCAAGTCTAACTGCTGCGGCCCGCCGGTCGCCGTCTTGGCATCTTTCATCTTGCATGGTCCTCACCTCGTCGCAATGCGACGAGCATGTGGCGCCGATCTGTTAGTCAGCGCACGATAACTGGAAAAATCGGGCACCGAAAAGAAACGTGCGGTGTGGTATGTCGCACGTCTTTGATAGCATGGACCTTCCGGTAGCCAGGGGCGGCGGACTGACGCGGAGTATAGCCGCCACCGGTTGATAGTTGCCGTCTTCAGCGGAGTTCGACGAAGGTCCGCAAATGGACCTTTTGCGACATGGCGTCAGATGATGAAGGACCGCCTACAGGCCCAGAAGCGAACATCGAAAGCTCGCGTTGGCGCCAAAAGAACAAAACACGGTCTCATCAGAGAGCCAAGTCTTATCTGATTAGCAACGATGTTGCTGAAAGTGGAAACGTCATGAGACCGTTCGGACGTGCACGGACAAATGAACAGTCTCACCGGAGAGGTCCACTAAAGGGCCGCGGCGACCGCTTCTCCCATTTCACTCGTTTGAGCGTTACCTTCCATGTCGGGTGTGCGCAAGTCGCTTTCGCGGAGCACTTTCTCGAATGCCGCCTCGACGGCACGAGCCGCAGCGGATTCCCCGAGATGATCAAGCATCATGGCGCCGGACCAGATCTGCCCGATCGGATTGGCGATCCTCTTGCCGGCGATGTCGGGAGCCGAGCCGTGGACCGGTTCAAACATGGAAGGAAATGACCTCTCCGGGTTCAAATTCGCAGAGGGTGCAATCCCGATGGTGCCTGTCACCGCTGGTCCGAGATCGGACAGAATATCTCCGAAGAGATTGCTGCCGACCACCACGTCGAACCAGTCCGGGTGCCTGACGAAATGGGCAGAGAGAATATCGATGTGGAATTTGTCGACCTTCACCTCCGGATAGGACGTGGCCATGCTGGCTACCCGTTCGTCCCAATAGGGCATGGTGTGAATGATGCCGTTCGACTTGGTCGCCGAGGTGAGGTGACGTTTCGGACGCGACTGTGCCAACTCGAAGGCAAATCTCAAAATCCGGTCAACTCCCTGGCGGCTGAAGATGCTCTCCTGAATGACGATTTCTTGATCGGTGCCGCCATAAAGCCGGCCGCCGATCTCGGAATATTCGCCTTCGTTGTTTTCACGCACTATATGGAAATCGATATCACCAGGGGCTCGTCCCGCCAGCGGGCATGGAACACCGGCCAGCAGTCTGACAGGCCTGAGATTTACATATTGACGAAACTGGCGTCGGATCGGAATCAGCAACCCCCACAGGGATACATGATCGGGAACCCCCGGAAATCCGACTGCACCGAGAAAAATCGCATCGTGCCCGGCGATCCGTTCGAGGCCATCGACCGGCATCATGCGTCCCGATCGCGCGTAGGTCTCGCAGCTCCAGTCGAATTCATCCCATTTGAGCGCGAAGCCAAACCGGCGGGCGGCAGCTTCGAGAACCCGCATGCCTTCCGGCATCACCTCCTTGCCGATTCCGTCGCCGGGAATAACAGCGATGCGATAAGTCTTCATGAACGCTCCTTTGCGGGAATGGCGCGTGCGATGCGCCGACTCGCCTCCTCGATATCGGCGCTCGAACATCATGGTGAGTCACGAAGCGCAGCCGGCGTCCGCGAGGCGGATTGACGATAACAACCTCCGCCCGCAGTGCTCGGGCCAGAGCCTCCGGCGAGGCGCGTTCGGGGATATCCACGAAGACCATATTGGTCGAGACCTTGTCGAAGACAAGACGGAAAACCGAAGCGGCTCCCCGCGAGCTGCCGATTGATTGAAAGGAAAACTCCTTTGGTTTGTCGCAAGGGCCCATGTGGCGCTCGGAACAACGAGGCTTCACTAACCATCGGCGGCAACGATGCGTTGGCAGTGGTCGCGCGCGGCAGACAGAAGGTTATCAGTGGCCTCTCTCGTGCGGAACGCTGAGTGAGCGGACAAAGTAACGCTATCCAGCTTGGTCAATGCATGATCGGCAGGTAGCGGCTCCGTAACAAAGACGTCCAGGCCTGCATGCGCGAGTTGGCCACTCCTCAGTGCCTCGATCATGGCAGCCTCGTCAACGAGAGCGCCGCGCGCGGTATTAATGAGGATTGTTCCCGGTTTCATTTGCGCAATTCGGTCGCGCGAGATCATGCCCCTGGTCTCGTCCGTAAGCAGCAGATGGATCGATATCACGTCGCTTCCCGCCAGAACGCTCTCCAAGTTCATGAACTCGACGTCCGTATTTGTTCTGACTGTGCAATTCCAGGCCACGACACGCATGCCAATTCCGGATGCGATGCGGGCAACTTCGGTCGCTATACCTCCAAATCCGACAAGCCCCAAAGTCTTGCCGCTCAGTTGCATGCCCTCGGTACGTTGCCAATGACCTGTCCTCATCTCACGATCCATGCGCACAATGCCTTTGGCGGCTGCCCACATCAGGCCTATCGCAAATTCGGCAACGGCCGTATCGCCATAACCCTTGATCGTGTGAACAGAAATACCGATTGCCTGCAGCTCTTCGGGATTCATGTAGCTGCGCGCGCCGCTGCCGAGGAACACGACATGGCGCAGGCCTTTGCACTGCCTGGCAACGGTCCTAGGCAATGCACTATGGTCGATGATTGCAATATCGGCGCTCTCAAGCGCAGCGGGTATTTCGGGCGGTGTGATGTTCGGTTCGCGGTTTACTCGAAGTTCGAGGCCAGCCAAACGGATGATCCGTTCTGCTGCATTTGCTAGAGCTTCATTGGCGTCCACGAACACTGCACGCACAACCATCTCCTAAGAATCCGGCGCAGCTGTCGAAGACCTCCGCCGGCTACGATGACAGAACCATCCTAGAATTTGAGCCACCACGGCAACACCAAATGTTGGTGGTGGCAAGGCCCGCACCACCGAAGCACGCATAATCGCGGGGCTCAGCGTGTCTGCAGTCTTGAATTCACCACAATAAGAACTTTCCAATCATTCGGGCATAGCGGGAGGGAACCATGGTAGTAATTGAGATCATCGGTGGCGCCTTGCTGCTAATGAGCACCGTGGCATTTCTTTTGCTTGCGGTCCTGGATCTAGCGACTGTCGACGCGATTTCTGCAACTGCCGCTACCACGTCGAAAGCTGTGGCCGCCTTGCGCCAGGTGGCGGCGGGGGCAATCAATGCCGGACCTTGGGACGACCTATCACCCCGAGAGGCATCCACGGATCATGTTGAAGTGTCCGGGAGGTCGTCGATTGGTACGGCGGCTTAGGTGTCATTGCGCCGTCTGAAAATTTAAGCATCTTACTCAAGGCATCAACATCTGGGATCGGAGAAACGGTATGAAGCTACACACTGTTGCTACAATGCTGCTGATGACGGTCAGCCTCTTGGCTGTCACTGGAACGGGGTCAGCTCAAGACGCAATTACCGCGCCGGCACAGAAATCCATCGGAGCAACCAAATCACGGATGGTGCCTTCCCTCGCCGTGATCAATTCCGGCGGAGCGAGCCTTGCGGGAGACAAGCTCACGCTGAGCGATGTTGCCGCCAATTCAATTGTATTCGCAGACCGACCGGTGCGTGCAGCTGGTCATGTCCTGACGAAACATTTCATCCAGCAGTGGGGCGATGGGAAGGATAGTTTCTCCAAGGATCCGCCTAATGCCACTATCTCGGTATTCAACAAGGATGGCTCGGCCATTCAAGACGCTGTCGTGATCTTGAAAGCTCCGAAGCTAGACGGCAGCAAATTGACCTTTGATGTCGACGTGCTTGAGGGCAGCCTCACCGGCGCCGACGGGCCTGCTTCGCTGTTCATCGACTGGTTCGCCGCACGCGGCTTTCGAGGCGGTTTCGTAGCTGGCGGTTTTCATGCACCCGTCTGGCACGGCGGCTGGTATGCACATCCCGGTTTGTATGCGGGGGTCGCTGCCGGTGCAGCCATTGGTGCCGCAGCTGCCACTGCTGCTCCCGCTTGCGGCTACTACCCCTATCCACCTTGCTATTGAGCTTGGAGAAGCACCCAACCAACACTCCTCGGGGTGCTAGTCACCACGAAAATATTCTGGGTTGAACAAATTCAGCGATAGCGCGATCGGGGTGGAAGCTTCAACGTCCACCCCGACCTGCTGAAAAGGGCGGGCACCGCTTTCGCAGTCCAATGCACGCTCACGCCCCGCATGATCTTGAAAGATGGATGATTGCAGAAGGACGCCATTCCAGCACCGATGTGGGTTGCAGCCCATGCGAGAAGCGGCCGCTGGCCTCGCCAAGTCCTGACAGTGCTGCTGATCACCATGATTTTCTATTATCATCCCTCGACCACAAACGCCGTGTCGTTCTTCCGCACCGTACCGCTGCTACCGGAATCGAGCGGTCGGGTCGAAGAAATATACGTGAATCTCCGCGACAAGGTCAAAGCGGGTCAGCCGATCTTCAAGCTCGACAGCTCGAAGCAGGAAGCGGCGCTGGACACCGCTCGGCGCCGGATCGCCGAGGTCGATGCCGCGATGGAGCAGGCGAAGGTCGAGCTGGAGGAGGGCGACGGAAAGATCCAGGAGGCGCAGGGCGCTTATCAGCAGGCGATCGAGGAGCTGGAGACCAAGCGCGAGCTGCAGCGCCGCAATGCTTCCACCGTGGCGCAGCGGGAGATTGAACGGCTGGAGAATGTCGTCTCTGCTCGGCAGGGTGCGCTCGCGACCGCAATTGCCAATAAGAAGTCCGTTCAGACCCAGATCGCGTCGCTTCTGCCGGCGCAGAAGGCCAGCGCCGAAGCCGCGCGCGCCGAGGCCCAGGTCGATCTCGACAAGACCGTCGTTCATGCCTTGATCGACGGCATGATTGAGCAATTCACGCTGCGTAAAGGCGATATCGTCAATCCGGTGATGCGTCCGGCGGGAATCCTGATCCCTGCCGATGCAGGGCGGTGGGGGCTCATCGCAGGCTTCGGCCAGATCGAAGCCCAGGTCATGAAGCCCGGCATGATTGCCGAGGCGACCTGCATCGCCAAGCCGGTCACCATCATTCCCATGGTCGTGACGGAAGTACAGGACTATATCGCGGCCGGGCAGCTCAGGCCGACGGACGTCCTTGTCGATGCGCAGCAACTGGCAAGCCTGGCACGCTGACTGTGTATCTCGAGCCGCTCTATGAGGGCGGGTTCGCTGGTATCCCACCGGGCAGCCAGTGCATCGCCAATGCCTACACCAATAATCACGATCTTCTCGCCGACAAGAACATCAGCACCGGGCGGTGGCTGTTCCTTCATGCGGTCGACGCAGTTGCTCTGGTGCACGCCCTGATCCTGCGGCTCCAGGCGCTCGTTCTGCCGCTCCAGACCTTGGTGTTTTCCGGGCATTGATAGACCCCTCGTCTTATTGCAAAATAGAGTAACCTGAGGCGGTGTGATCCACCTTTCAGGAGAGCGGTGGACGGCTGCTCGTTAACCACCATGCGCTCGCTCAGGTTGACGATCATCTGGCTGGTCATATGCGCAGCGCTTGTGCCCTCTGGCGCAGCGGCAGCGCCGGCTCGATCCATTCTTGTCATGGATCAGCCGGATCTGAGGGGGCCATTTTACTATCGGGTCTTCTCCAGCATGCGCACGGTGGTGAATGCCGATCGAGGACCACCCATCGGCGTGCTTGTGGAAGTGGGCGCCAGAGCATTGCTGCCAGTGTCGCAGGTCGGGGTCGAGGCGTCACGATGACGACCGTTCACGTGATTGACGATGACTTGGAATTCCGCACCGCGATCGGTCGCTTGCTGCGGGTGGCCGGTTACGAGGTGGCGCTTTATGACTCGGCGGCGCAACTGCTTGCTCATCTGCCAAGCGGGGATGAGCCTGGTTGCATATTGCTTGATGTGAACATGCCTGGCATCAGCGGCACCGAAATGCAGGATCACCTGACCGCCCGGGCGCCGCTGTTGCCGATCATTTTCCTCACCGGCCATGGCGACATACCGATGAGCGTGCGGGCAATGAAGGCCGGTGCCGAAGACTTCCTGACCAAGCCGGTCGGAAGGGACAGGCTGGTGGCGACGATCGAACGGGCAGTTGCCGACTACGCGGCGAAGCGCGAGCGGTTTCAGCGGCTGGACCGGTTGCGCACTCTTCTGTCGACCCTGACACCCCGGGAACGGCAGGTCTTCGAGCTGGTGGTTCGGGGCAGGTTAAACAAGCAGATCGCCTTTGATCTGGGCACCACCGAGAGGACGGTCAAGGCCCACCGCCTGAAGGTCATGGAGAAGCTTGGCGTTCACTCGCTCGCCGAGCTCGTGTCGGCTGCCGAGCGGCTCGGCGTCGCGTGATCAACTATCGGGATCGCCATCCTTGAAAGCGCCGGCTGCGAGCGCAATCAGCCTCGCAATATCATGGATGATGACTGTCTGTGTTCGCGGCAGTTTCACGACGCCTTGAGCCTTAAGCTTGGCAAAGCTTCGGCTCACGGTTTCGACTGTCAGGCCGAGATAGTCCGCAATATCCTCTCGCCCCATGTGGAGCTCGAGTTCGAGGATCTTATCCTCGCCTGTCCAGGTCAGAAAACCGAGAATGAAAGTTGCGAGCTTTTCCAGCGCCGATCGTCGGTTGAGAAACGCCACCTGATTGCGGGTCTCGGCGAGCTCCACCGCAAGACAGCGCACGAGCTCGGACCCGAACCGCGGCTCTTCTTGAATCCGGCGATAGACGATGGTTAGCGGAACGCATTGCAGGATGACGTCGGTCAGCGCTTCGGCGCTGCAGAACTGCGTCTCCTGTCCGCCGAGACCGATGAGATGCCCCGGAAGCCGAAAGGCAATGACCTGACGGCGGCCGTCAGCCAGCAAGCGGTAGAGACGCATCATTCCGCTCTTTATGCGGTAGATGTGAGTTTGCGCGTCGCCTTCGTAGAAAGCGTGCTCATGGGGCTCGAGGAGCCGCATATGGGCGTCGACCAGAAGGGTCTCGGAGAAGCCAACGCTTCTGCTTTGCAATGGGCGGCAAGGAGTTGAGGAATTTACTGCCCGCATTGTCGTTACCTTTTCCCGTTGCAATTATGCAATCGCATGACTCTGCGGCCGTTGTACCGAGCATCCTATTGCAAGCTTCTCGCCGCTCGATATTGTCCTTAGGGACAATGTCCGGCGCCATCGCATCAGGCGTACAAGCATCGCTATGTGAAGCACGGAACCAAAAAGTCGAGTGGGGATTTACGGTTGAAACAGTGGGGTTGTCCCGAAATTGTCGGAGCTTTTAAATCCGTGGTTCAGCGGAATGTCGTATATGTGCTGGATGACGATCCGGACATGCTGAGGGGACTGGAGCGCCTGCTGAAGGTGCACGGATTTTGCCCGAAGCTGTTTCAGTCAGCCGAGGCGTTCTTCGCGTCCGTTGACAATGACGATGAAGCCCTGTGCCTCTTGCTCGATGTGCATCTGAACGATGCTTCCGGGATCGACGTCAAGCGGCGGCTGACGCGCTCAGGCGTCCGGCTCCCCGTCATTTTCATCACGGCGAACGACAATAACGCCACCCGGCGATCGATCGCAGAAGTCGGCTGCATCGCCTATCTCCCCAAGCCTTTCACCGCCAAATCGCTGGTGGAGGCGATCGCACTGGCCGACCAGCACAATCCGAAGGCCGTCCGTTCGATCGATTGACTTGGATCAAATCGAGGCGCGATCATCCCTCTATCCTGGCAATCCTGGATAAAAGAGGGCGCTGAGACACATGAAATCGGAAAACGCCAGCAAGAATGGGCAGATGAAGCGCAAGGACTATGAGAAGGAATTGCGCAGGATGCAAGTCGATCTCTGCGATCTGCAGGACTGGGTGAAGGAGGAGGGGGCGCGCATCATCATTCTGTTCGAGGGGCGCGATGCGGCCGGCAAGGGCGGAACCATCAAGGCCCTGACCGAACGGGTCAGCCCGCGTATATTTCGTGTCGTTGCATTGCCCGCCCCATCGGACCGCCAGAAGACGCAGCTCTTCCTGCAGCGCTATATCGAATTCTTTCCCGCTGCCGGGGAGATCGTGATCTTCGACCGCAGCTGGTACAACAGGGCTGGGGTTGAATATGTGATGGGCTTCTGCGACGAGGAGGAGCACAAGCGCTTCCTCGAACTTGCGCCGCAAATCGAGAACTTCGTCGTCGACGGCGGCATCAGGCTCATCAAGATCTGGCTCGAAGTGGGAAAGGAGGAGCAGGAAAAACGCTTCCACGCCCGTATCGACGATCCGGTCAGGCAATGGAAGCTGAGCCCCATGGATCTCGAGTCCTACCGTCGCTGGTACGACTATTCCCGGGCGCGCGACATCATGTTGGAAGCCACCGATACCGCAACCGCGCCCTGGACCATTGTGCGCTCGGACGACAAGCGCCGGGCGCGCCTCAACTGCATCTCACATATTCTGAATTCGATTCCGTATAAGAAAGTCGAGCGCCAGAAGGTCAAGCTTCCGAAGCGGTCGAACAAGGGCGAGTATGACGACATGGCCAGCTTGAAGGGGCGGAACTTCGTTCAGAGGCCGTTCTGAGCCTGGCGGATCGGATCGTCGATTTGGGCGAGCCGATCGGGTGGCGATCGAAGTCGGAATAGCTGTCCCGGATATGGCGTAGCCAAGACCGCCATGGAAAAGCTATGACGCTCGAGGCTTGGCCGTATCACTCAACCCCATTTCAGCATGATTCCGACGTCGCCCGGAACTCCGTTCGGGAAGTCGACGATCTGGAATTGCAGCTTGTAGCCTAGCGGCTTCAGCTGGCGTCCCCAGAAATCGTACATTTCCTTCGGCAATCCAGTCAAAGTGCTGGCGAAGTCGGCCTCCTGCTGGTTGATGGCGCGCCCACGATCCGTGCACAGACTGTTGGGGAACCGGTAGACTTGAACCTGGCTCAGGCCATTGTTGACGGCGCGCTCGATGATCACCTTGACGCGCCGCATCGCCTCCTCGTCGGAGACGCCCGAGGGTCTTTGCAGGCGATCCATCAAAGCCTGCTTCTCGGCCTCCGCCTTGGCCTGCAAGCGCATTGCGTCCGCTGCCTTCTCGGCTTCCTTCTGGGCAGCCCTCTCCATCAACTCCTTTGCGCTTGGCAGCGTGCTCGCCATCTGTAACTCCTTCATCAACAGAATTCTGCTTCTGCCACCCGCCGCGACCCACTGCTTTGATCTAGCTCAATGAACGATCTTAAACGACGGATTGGCTTGAAGTCAGGCATTCTTTCAACCAAAGGTTGCCGAAGGATGCCATCGGCGAATCCGCCGACCTTCGCAGAGACCAGCCATTTTCAGCACGGGCTTACTCGGTATCCCGTCGAACTCGACCTGCGATCTCCAAAGCTCCGCATAACCGCCACCTGCCAGACCGTCCGGCTTCCCCGTTGCTCTTTCAGCAAGGTAAAAATCTGTTGCTCGGTCGCGCTGTCGAGGCTTGCTGTCGCCTCGGGTCTCGATGATCAGCCCGTTGACGAGGTGAAAGCCGCAATAGACCAGAACAAGGATGATAACGGTGCGTGCATCGGCCCGGTTGGCCCCCAGTTGCTCGACGAGGGCGCCGAACACGAGGGCATTGCGGCGAACGAGGTTGGTTCGGTGCGACCAGCCACGCGCCCTTGCCTCTAAGGTGCGCGGGCGCCGGGAAGAGGCTCGAGGACGTTCCGGATGGGAGCACTGCGGGCCTCCGACAGCTAACCATGTTGAATGGAACTGCTCGCAATGCGCGCAATTGTGATTACACAATGACCGTCGGAGATTCCACATGCCAGTTCTCTATCTCATCATTAACCTTTCGGGCGCCGCGCCAGTATTGATCAGCGTGCCAAGCGGCGTGCTTTCGGAATGCGAGCGGCTCGAGCAGCAGGTGATGGTTTCGCCTGAAGTCGAATCGACGAGTTGCGCGTTCGCACAGAAGCAGGAATAGCTGCAAATTCGGCGAGGATCGCCAGGTAACTTCATCGCGACACCCTCGCCGCAGGAACGAGCGTGCATGCCCCGATGAATGATCCTCGGGCCGCCGGGAACTAGTCCTATGGCCTTGCGGCGGGTTTGCTCGAAGCTGCCTTCGCGATGAGCTTCGTGCAATGGGTTTGGTGCCTGGGATGAAGCATTCGAACACGGTCTCTCAGGCCAGTGCCCCGATCGGCAAATCGAGATAGACGGGAAAAAGTCCCATGGTTTCGATGGAGACAATGCTCGACCATTGTGCCGAGGCAAACGTCTGTCGCAGTGGAAGCGAGCGGTTCTCTCTCGCGCCGGACCAAATGGATTGACGACACTGCTTCTCTGGAAATAGGTCAGAGCACATGTTTGCTAGATTGCTTGTGTTTGTCACCCTGGTCTTCCTCGAGACTGTTCGGGGGACGTCCGCCCAGGAAAGCCACGACGTCAAGATTGCCTATCTATATCAGGCGGAGAAGGGGCGGCTCACGATTTCCATTCTTGACCGCGCGCCGATCGATCGCGGTTTGGCCGGCGCCAAGGTTGCCATCAACGACAACAACACGACCGGAAAGTTTGTCGGTCAGAGTTTCATCCTGACCGACGTTGGAATCGCGCCGGAAGCCGATCCTGTTGCTGAGACCGAAAAGCTTCTGGCCGGCGGCAACCAATTCATCATCGCCGATCTCCCCGCCGCCGCCTTTCTCAAGGTCGCCGATACCGCCAAAGGCAAGGGTGTCCTGGTCTTCAACGCCGGAGCGTTCGACGATACGCTCCGCGAGCAGGATTGCCGGGCCAATGTGATCCACACCGCGCCGACCTATTCGATGCTGGCGGATGGCCTTGGGCAATATCTTGTCTGGAAGCGGTGGCGAAACTGGTTTCTGGTCGAGGGTTCCCACCCCGACGATAAACTCTGGGGCGCCGCGCTCCGCCGGGCCGCCGAGCGCTTTGGCGCCAAGATCGTCTTCGCGAAGGAGTTCACCGATACCGGCGGTGCCCGCCAGAGCGACAGCGGCACGGTTCAGATCCAGCGACAAATTCCGGTGTTCACCCAGGACGCGCCCGATTACGACGTGCTGGTCGCTGCCGACCGCAGCGAGGTATTTGCCACCTATCTTCCCTATCGGACCTGGGCGGCGAGGCCGGTCGTCGGATCGGCGGGTCTCATCCCGTCGAGCTGGCATCCCTCGTTTGAAGGGTGGGGAGGGGCCCAGATCCAGAACCGGTTCGAAAAGGCTTCGCACCGCCGTATGCTCAGTGCCGACATGCAGGCGTGGACGGCGGTTCGGATTATCGGCGAGGCCGCCACCCGGACCAAGTCGACAAACGAGAAGGATATCGAGGCCTACATCAAATCGCCCGATTTTTCGCTCGCTGCCTTCAAGGGCGAGAAGGTTACGTTGCGAGATTGGAACTGGCAGCTGCGTCAACCTGTGCTACTTGCCGACGGCCGCTCTGTTGTATCGGTTTCGCCGCAGGAGGGTTTCCTGCATGAGGTCACTCCACTCGACACATTGGGTGTGGACCGGCCGGAAACCACCTGCAAGCTGAAGTGAGGAAAGATCGATGAAACGAGCCGCTGCGCTCTTCGCACTCGGAGTGACGATCGGGAGCTTCGCCTCGCCGGCGGAGGCCTATAAGGTGTTCGTCTCGAACGAGAAGGGCAACTCCGTCTCGGTGCTCGATTCCGACACGATGGAGGTGGTGAAAACCATCAAAACCGGCCAGCGACCGCGCGGTATTGCGATCTCGAATGACGGGAAATTCATCTTTGTGTGCGCCTCCGACGACGACACCATCCAGATCATCGATACGGCGACCTTTGAGATTGTCGGTACCTTGCCGTCCGGACCGGATCCGGAATTGATTGCGCTGAGCTCGGATGGCAAGCGCCTGTATGTCGCGAACGAGGACGACAATCTTGTCACGGTGATTGACGTCGACAGCCGCTCCGCAGTTTCGGAAATTCCGGTTGGCGTCGAGCCTGAGGGGATGGGAGTGAGCCCGGATGGCAAAACGGTGGTCGCCACGTCGGAAACGACCAACATGGCCCACTTCATTGACGCGGATACGCGCGAGATCACGGCCAATGTCCTGGTCGATTCACGGCCACGTTTCGCTGAGTTCAAGAGCGACGGCTCGGAGGTCTGGGTTTCCTCCGAGATCGGCGGCACGGTGAGCGTGATCGACGCCAAGAGCCACGCAGTGAAGAAAAAAATCGGCTTCGAGATTCCCGGCCTGGCCAAGGAAGCCATTCAAGCTGTCGGCGTCAGCATCACCAAGGATGGGAAGAAGGCCTTCGTGGCACTGGGACCGGCCAATCGCGTCGCGATGATCAACGCCGACACCTATGAGGTGGAAAAATACATCCTCGTCGGACAAAGGGTGTGGCATCTCGCCTTTACGCCCGATGAAAAATACATCATCTCCACCAACGGTGTGTCTAACGACGTGACCTTCATCGAAGTGGCGACAGGCGAGCCTGTCAAATCGACGACAGTTGGTGAGATGCCATGGGGCGCCGTGGTCGCCCCCAAGTAAATCCCGGTGGCGTCGAAACCTTCGAAGCGAGGCTCTGAGGCTATTTCTGGCAATCCGTGAGCTGCTTCTCCGCAATGGAGAAGACTTTGCCCTCGGTTACTTCAACATTCTTGACGGTGCATTTTCTGCCAGCGCTGTCGGTGAGCTTGGCATCATAAACACCCGTCGCAACATCCTTGATCGTTAATCGCTCATCGTGATCGACGCTGCCGTCCTCATCATTTTTGCACTGATCCTTGCCCCAACTTTCCTTCCCCGCAGGTGAGAGTTGAAAGCTCGTAACGGTATTGGCCGAGAGATTCCAAAATCGCGTGCCCTTGCCCGCTGCAAAACTCGGAGCGGTAGCACCCACAAGAAGGATCAGTGATAGAGAAAGGAGCTTTTTCATCCTGATATTGTTGCTCATTGCATGGCCTATGATGAGGGGATTTATTCCCGATCTTTGCCCGTTTATCGCCCGAACCTTTGACCATCCAGCCTGCCGTGCTGTGAACCAATCTCATTGACACCTGCGGCGGCAGTCCCTAGCCTCCATTCGTCACAAAGGGCAGGAAGCCGGTGGGAATCCGGCACGGTCGCGCCACTGTAAGCGGTTGTCGTCTCTCAGCCAGCCAAAGTCAGGTCTTCCCTTTTGACACGGACCATGCGCCCGGGACGCGTCATCCCGGAGGAGCCTGTCGATGAGCAACATAGACCTCCCCCTTCCTTCTCAGCCGGTCTCGATCCCGATCGGTGAATGGCTGCCCTGGGCGATTTTCGCCGCACTGATATGCCTGATTGCCATCTACTTTGTCGGAGCGGAGCAGGGCGCCACCGCACTGATATCCGGCATGTATGTGCACGAATTCGTGCATGATGGCCGGCATCTTCTTGGCTTCCCCTGTCACTGATCCAAGGAATGCTGCGATGATGCGGGCTCTGTTAATCCGCGGCATGCTGGTCGGCATTCTCGCCGGCGTGCTGGCTTTCGGCGTGGCAAGGATCTTTGGCGAACCCCAGGTCGATCGCGCCATAGCATTTGAAGAACAGATGGATGCCGCCAAGGCCGCGGCGGAAAAGCCGTCGAATGAATCTCCCACCACCAATATGACCAGCGCCGCCGGGCATGGGATGTCCCATGCCGAAGCGGCCGAACCCGAGCTGGTGACGCGGGCGACCCAGGCCGGCATTGGCCTCCTGACCGGAGTCGTCGTCTACGGCGCAGCATTCGGCGGATTATTCGCGGTTGTTTTCGGGTTGGTTCTGGGTCGTCTGAGCCGCCTTGGTCCGCGCCCGACGGCAGCCCTGCTGGCAGCGGCGGCGTTCACCACGGTCTATCTTGTTCCCAGCCTGAAATATCCGGCCAATCCGCCATCCGTGGGACTGCCGGAGACGATAGGTTATCGAACCGGCCTGTTCATTGCGATGATCGCCATTTCCATTGCCGCGATGATCGTTGCAATCAAGCTCGGTCAATGGTTCGCCGAGCAATATGGAAATTGGACTGCTACGCTTTTGGGAGCCGCGGTGTTCTTTGCGATTGTCGTGATCGCCCAGCTGGCGCTCCCGCCTCTCAATGAAGTTCCGGAAGGTTTCCCCGCCGATGTGTTGTGGAATTTCAGGGTCGCGTCGATCGGCATCCAGGTGATCATGTGGTCTACCCTCGGCGTCGTCTTCGGATACTTCGCCGAAAAGCTGCTCCTTGATCGCTCGCGTTCACCGGTTTGACGCTTTCAGCACGATATCGTGAACGACCCCGCCCTGATCCAGCCCGTTTCCGGTCGGAAATTGCCTTTGCCCGGTGTCGAGCCAGCGAGACAGCTCCACCGCGGCACGGGGCGGTGCGGCGGCGACCCAGGACGGCGGCGTCGCACCCGCCTCTGTCTTATTGTCGCTAACCTGTTCATTACAGATTTCTATCCCTGACCCTGATGCGAGGTTAGGATCGGGTATTCGACATTTGTCCGGAGTTGAGTCATGCGCCGGCAGCTTTCATACGCGCCCTCGCGCCGACACGCACGAGCAGTGTTGTTTGCAAGCAGCATCGCTGTGGCGACTGGCGCCATGGCAATAGGAGCGGTTGCGATAGCGGCTCTTGCGATCGGCCGTTTGGCTGTGAAACGAGCAAAATTCGACAGCATGGAAATAGACGAACTCACGATCCGTCGAATCCGCATTATTGACGCCGCAGATGCGGAAGTTGAACAGGCACGCACGAGAAGCGGGAGCTAGTCGGAGGCCGGAGTTGGCGGACAAACTGTCGACCAGCCCGCGAATCGAAATGGCCCCGCTAAAAAGCAGGGCCATTCTGTCCGAAGCGGAGATTTCACTTACACTCGGCGGCCGACTTCAGGGCTGCCATGGCTTCTTTCTTGTTCTTGTGAGCGATCGGCCCAACTTCCATGAACTTCTTTCCATCGGGCTTCTTCGCCACGACTTCGCACTTGTGCGTGGTGGCACTCTTGGCCACCCAATATTCGGTGGCGGCGAAGGCCGGCAGGCTGCAAAGAGACAGTGTTGCAATGGCTATGACAGTGCGTCGGAGCATAGGGACCTCCTCATTTCAGGCTCGTTTGGCCTGCAAGCGCGAAGGTGGCAAATCCTGCCTTACTGGAGTTAGGCCATGACTTTACCGTTTCGTAAGCTTGGATCCGCGCCCGACGGCATCTCCGCCGCAGAGCCCGCCGAGGACAAATTCGACGTCGCGAAAGTTCAGGAATGAACGGCGAGAGCCGTCAAGCTAGGCTTCGCTCTCGCACTTCTTCAGGAAGCTTGCCTTTGCGGCGCCTGCGAGCGGCTTTCCATTCTTGTCGACCGCTTTGGTCTTGCAGGCATCGGTCTTGCATTTTGTCATGAAGCTTTTCAGGGCGGCCCCGGCGAGGGCTTTGCCATTCTTGTCCACTGCTTTGCTCTGGCAGGTGTCCTGCGCCACGGCTGAGCCCAGAGCAAACATTGTCAGCAGGACCGCCAAGATGATCTGCTTCACGTTTCTCTCCCATTCAATGTTGGCTGTTGAGCTTCGTAAACCCACGATGCCCAAGGTGCAATGTTCTCGAAATATTCGTGTCAGCTAAATAGCAATCGGCGCCAGGGAGGAGGTGGCGGATTGTGTTTGCTTGCCGCTGTGCTTGTTTGATGCATCCGAATCCCATGCGCTAAGGTCAAAACCGAGTAAATTCGACAGATCCCGGTTGTGGGGCGCGTAGTAGAGACGAAGCATTTCTTTCATCTCGTCCGACATTGGCGGATAACTGGCCTGCGGCTGCCGGTTTATGCTGCGAACGAACTCGTAGGCGATGCTTTTCTTGAACAATTTCTTCGCGTGCCATACCAGCGGTACGCTGCGAGGCATGTAGCCGCGCTTCCATGACAGCTGAGGCCTTATTGGGTTGCCGGCCGAGAACTCCGAGGAATTCAAAAACCCCAGGCAGGCTTCGCGTTGGTTTGCTGAAGAACTCTTCGAACAAGAGAAACTTCATGTCTTCGCGCGGGAAGAACTCCAAATATCTTTTGATCTGCTCCGCGTAGCGGCCCCGTTCCAGGATGTTCGAACGCACCGGCTCCCCCGCACGCTCTTGCTTCAAACATTCTTCGACGACCGCTTCGAATTCGATGCACTCACCGCCCCGCCGCATCTTGTGCCAATAATTGGAGTAGGCCCGCTTCACTGGGTCCCGCAATATCCAAATCAGCTTAACCCCAGGGAGGTTCTGGGCAATTCTTTCAGGTGCCTGCTTGTCGAAGCAGTAGGTGGGGGTTTTCTCGCCGATTGCGCGATGATGTGGCCGGGCCCTGAACTGGCGCTCATACCACTTCATGCCGCGCCGAAAGTTTTGCTCCTTGTTGAAGAACTGCAATGCGCTGGGTGCGATGTAGATTTCCTCATGCTGCTTGAGGTAATCGCGCAAAGTCGAAGTGCCGCATTTGACGGCGCCCACAATCAGAAAACTTGGCAATGGCATGGCCAACTCCTTTTGGCGCGCATCATAAGGGCTGTGGGCAAGGGCGGCCAATGGAGTTAGGGAAGGAAATTCGGAATGTGGCCCGACTGCCACACTCGTCGCATGGAACTGTTGCCGAACGTTCTGCCGGTGGCATGCCAACCGGTTCGGCGCTCAAAATACCCATGCGTCGCCCTTCAAGAGGTGAAGGTAGCTGACGTCGAAGCCGGCGGTTTCCTTGAGCGCGGCCCAATCTAGAATAGAAACATAACCCCCCGCTATCGTTACCATTCCTTCCGTGCGAAGGTCCTTGAGGACGCGGTTGACATGCACGACCGAAAGCCCGACGGCATCGCCCAATTCGATCTGCGTCACGGGGAACCGGTAGCGATTGTCCTGCGCCAGCCCGATCGACCGGTACCGAACGAGGAGCTCGCTCAGGACATGGGCAATGCGTTGTCGGGCCGTGCGCCTGCCGTTGTTCGCCATCCACTGTCGGACGACCGATGCATCCGCCAGGCTCGAACGCCATAAAATGGCTGCGAGCTTCGGCGCCTTCTCCATGAGCTCATCGATGCCGCGGTGCGAAACGAATGCCACCTCGGAGGGCATCAAGGTGCACAAACTGTGGTCCATATGAGGCAAGTGGAAACTGTGCAGATCGGGCATATCGCCGGGAAGGTGAAAGGACAAGATCTGGCGCTTGCCTTCTTCCAGCAATTTGTAGCGGCAGAGAAAACCGGAAAGGACGACACAGCTTTGGGTTGGCTTTTCCCCTTCGACGAGCAGATCGGTATCGGCATCGATTGCCACGATTTTCAAAGGCAGCGCCAGGAGTGCCCCCAATTCGTCCTCGGAGAATTCGGAATGACTCGCGAGCCTGCGGGTGAGCGGATTTGTTTCCCGCGTTTCAATGTGTTTGGCGATGACGCTCTCCTGCCGTTGAAGGAGAGCGAATATGCCATGAAGGCCCAAGCACTCGCATTCAAAAATGCAGATCTGGGGCGTAGGATCCTAGTCCCCGATGCACGGTGGCACCGGGGACCATGGGGATGATCGGGACGTGAGGGGAGACGTCCGATCCATTCGGACTGGGCCCTATTGGGGTATCGTGCCCAGTCACAGATCTGCTCGGGGAAGCAGATATCCATAGTTTAGCGCAAGTTGTTGCCGCTGAATATCAGCATGATCGCGGCATATCGAAGCGCCGGTAAGGCGCCTTGCTGCCGCGAGAAGCCTATTCGTACAATTGTCTCGATCAGGTCACATGCGACTGCTATTCGAGCCGGCGGTGGATCACGACAAAATCCTGGAAAATCTTGTCGCTCTGGAGGGTCGGGTCTCCGAGACCGAGGGGCGCATCGCGCAATTCAGGGATGTGGTCGCAAGCAAGGAGGCCTGCGGCGAAAACGCGGCCTTTGCCAAGGCGATGCTGCGGGAATGCGAGGCTGTTCTCGTCATGCACCTCGCGGTTCACGAGAGGCTGCTCCGGTTGCTCGGAAAGCTTTGAGTCCTCTCGAAAAAAAGGTGTTCGCGACGTCCGTGCTACTTCCAGGAGCAGCCAGATCGGGTGCGTTCTGTTACAATCTGGCCGTCATGACCGATGAGACGAGCGACGAAAAGGCAGGGGACCCGCAGCAACTCGAACGGTTGCTGATCGCCCGGCAATGGCAGGGCGACATTGCGGGGATGGTGGCCCTTTTCGAAGCCGAAGCAATCGTCGACATCGGCGAGGACCGGCTGCTTCAGGGCCGTGAGGCGATAAGGGACTATTTCGTTGAGGTCGTGGCAAGCGGCCGCAAGTTTCAGCTCGGGGTCCAGCAGGACGCCGTCATCGCCGGCGGGTTGGCGCTGACATCGACCCGTCTTCCCGATGGAAACGTCACTGCCGAAGTGGCACGCCAGCAGCCAGACGGGACCTGGCTCTGGATCATCGATCGCTACCGGATCGCGAAGGAGGGGTGAGTAGTGAATGGTGAGTAGTGAGTAGTGAGTAGTGAATAGTGAATAGTGCAGAAGCGAAAGGAAAGCGCACCACTGCCTATAGACTATTGCCTATTGCCTATTGCCTATTGCCCACCTGCTTACTCACTACTCACTACTCACCACCTCTTCAGCACGCTTCTTCAGCGCCGTGCGATCGATCTTCTTCGCCGAAGTCAATGGCAGTTCGGCAACGACGAAGATGCGCCGCGGATGCATGTAGGGCGCGCCATGGGCCAGGAAGAATGCCTTGACCTCCTGCTCCCGAACCGCGCCGGGCCGCCGCTCGACGACGAACGCCACCGGCACCTCGCCCTTGACCTCGTCCGGCATCGGCACCACGGCGACATCGAGCAGATCGGCATGCTGCAGCAGCACGTTCTCGACCTCCTTGGGATAGATGCTCTCGCCGGCGCAGCTGATGCGGTCGTCGAGCCGGCCCACGATCTCGACATAGCCCTGTTCGTCGGCACGCACGATGTCCCGGCTGCGGAACCAGCCATCGGCCAGCAGCCGCTCGGCGGTGACCTGCGGTAGGTTGTGATAGGAAGAGAGATTGCCGGGCGAGCGGATCAGAAGCTCGCCGAGCTCGCCCACCGGCAGGTCGCGTCCGACATCCTCGGGATCGACGATCCTCAGCTCGACACCGGGATAGGGGAGCCCGGTCGTGCCCTGCTTCGTCACGCCCCAGCGCGGATTGTTGCACACGAAGCCGCATTCGGTGAGGCCATAGGCCTCGAGCATGGGCGCAAGCCGGCGGGTGAACTCCGCCAGCAGCTCCTCGGGCACTTCCGAGGAGCCGCAGATGACGAAGCGCAAGGACGAGCAGTCGGTGGCGCCGAGCAGCTCGTTCTCGAGCAGCATCTTCTTGTACATGGCCGGGACGCCGGTCGTGTAGGTGCACCGCTCACGCGCGATCGCCCGGATCATCTCGCGCGCATCGACATCATGCAGGATCACCACCGAGCCACCGCATTCCAACATCGAGAACAGCCCCGCGAACATGCCATTGGCATGGAACATGGGCACGGCGAGGAGGCAGCGCTCGTCGGGACCGTAGAGCAGGGCGCGGCGCAGATTGCGCGTTGCCCAGTCGATCGCGCCATGGCTCAGCACCACGCCCTTGGGCAATCCCGTCGAGCCCGAGGTGTAGGAGATATAGGCCCGGTCGTCGGCCGACCTGTCCCGCACCAGGCGGACCGTGGATTGTCGCGACAGCCAGTCGTCGTAGAGTGTCGTGCCGGCGGCCGTCTCGTCCATGACAAAGACCTGCTGCAGCATCGGCACCGTTTTGGCCAGCGCCGCCGCCTCCTTGGTGAAATCGGAGGAGGCGAAGAGCACCTTGGCGGCGCAGTCCTGCATGATATGCGCCAGCGTGCTGTGGTGGGCACGGGTCGTCGCCGGCGTCACCGCGGCGCCGGTGCGGAGCGCGCCGAGCAGGGTTTCGACGAAGCGGTAATCGTTCTTGACGAGCACCGCCACATGGTCGCCGACACCGATGCCGAGCGCCGCCAGCCCATTGGCGACGCGGTTGGTCCGCTCCTCGAGGGTCCGGTAGGTGATCCGGTGAGGCCCGTAGATCAGGGCCTCCTTGTCGGGCCACATTGTCAGTGGCAGATCGAAAATAGTGCCGAAGTTCATCAGCCGACCTGTTGTTCGACGCGCCCTTCGAATTCAAAGACTTCGAGCATGATGCCACCAAGCGAGGTCGGCTTCACCCAGTTCACCAAGAGACGCTCCGGCTTGTAGCGCGCCGCCGGCGTTCCGGGCGGGAGCAGCTGCGGCGCCGGGAGCACCCATTCGATGCCGGCTGCCTTCCACTCCTCCATCACTTCGCTCAGGCTGTCGACGCGCACCGCGAGCGAAAAGGCGCCCGGCCCGCGGCGATCGAGGAACCGCCGGACCGGCGATCCGGGACCGGTCGGAGCGATCAGCGACACCGCCCCGGCCTTGCCCAGCGGCAGCGTCACATCGTCGATCTCGACCGGCGGCTCCGGCATGTGAGCGAGCGGAAGATCGGCGAGCCCGAGCGCGCGCCATTTGGCAAGCGCCGCATTGATGTCGTCGGTCGCCACGTTGAGGGTGAGGAACTCGAGGATCCGGCCCATCCTTAGCACTATTCCGCGGCCTTGGCCGAGGGCGCCTGCTTGCTTCTCTCCTCGCCTTCGACATAGATCCCCATGGCCTTGGCCTCGTCGCGCATGGCGCGGATGTCGGCCATGACGTCCTCCGCCGGCCGCATGAAATTCCGCGGATTCTTGAAATGCGGGATGACATGGCGGCCGAACATTTCGATCGACTTCATGATCCGGTCGTGCGGCACGCTGTCGATGCGCATCACGAGCGTGTCGATGCCGCAGGCGCGGAACTTCTCGATCGAGCGGATGCAGCTCTCCGGCGAGCCGAAGATGGCAGCGCCCGAGTTTTCCTTGAAATACGCGAAGTCATCCGTCTTCTTGGCGACCTCGGCGATCTTGTTCATGTAGGAATAGCTCTGCGCCACCTTTGCCAGCCGGGGGTAGCCGTCTATGGCGATGCGCAGCCATTTGAGGTTGCCGGCGCCTGCCTCTGCCTCGGCGATCTCGTCGGTCTCGGCGCAATAGGCCTGGAGCAGCGCTCCTGCGCTGTCATTGACATGCTCGCCGCGCGCCCGCGTCTCGCCTATCGCGGCGCGGAAGGCGGAGACGGATTCGGCAAGCGCGTCCCAGCCCATGAAATTCGACCAGCTATATACGCCGACGCCGAGATTGCCGGCCATGCGATGGCTCTCGGCGCTGGTGGCTGCCACGGCAATCGGCGGATGAGGGCTCTGCAGCGGCTTGGGCACGAGCGAGCGTGGCGGAATCTTGTAGTGCTCGCCGTAGAACATGAAGGGATCTTCGGTGAAGGCCTTTTTGAGGATCTGGATACCCTCGTTCACTTCGTCGCGGTTCTTCTCGAGATCGACCTCGAAGGCGCGAAGTGCAAGGGTGGTGTTGCCGCGACCAACCCCGAGCTCGATGCGCCCGTTGGACAGGATGTCCTGCACCGCGGTGCGCGAGGCGATGCGCAGGGCATGGTTCATCCGCTTGGGCATGAGGGTGATCGCATGTGCGAAGCGCAAGGTCTTGGTCAGCGGGAAGAGATAGCCGAACAGCACTTCCGGGCAGGAGGTTGCAATGCCGCCGATCGCATATTGCTGCTCGGAAACCCCGAAGACGTCGAATCCCCATTTCTCGGCATGGATGACCTGCTCCACGAGCTCCCAATAGCGGGTCTGGTAGGAAGCGCCGGGCAGCGTTTCCGCCTCGGAGAAGAACATGAACTTCATGGCATGCTCCTGTTTTCGCCGTGACCATTGGCGCCAAGACCGTTCAGCACGAAGTCGACGATTTCCTGCGTGACGGCCTCCTCGCCGAACTTGCCGATGGACCAATGGCGCAACGGCCAGATGGTGCAGAGGAAATAGATGAAGTTCGCCGCCAGCTCCGGGTTGCGGATGGCGAGGTCGCCGTTGCGCATGGAATCCTTCAGGAGCTCCTGGAAGATGGCGATATATTGCGCGTCGAGCTCATAGACCTGGCGCCTGCCCTCGGGCGTGAGCGCCCGACTCTCCTGAAACATCAGCTTGATGAAGCGATGGTTCCGGTCGAAGACCTCGACGACCGTCCGGATCGCTCCGGCAAGCCGCTCTTTGGGCGGCAGCGCGCTGTCGCGCCAGCGGGTCAGCGCCGTAACGATCTCGGTCATGAAGAATCTGTAGACGTTGTAGAGGATGTCCTCCTTGCGCTCGAGATACTGGTACATGGTGGCGACCGGCATGTCGGACGCGGCCGCGATCTCGCGGATCGTCGCCTTGGCGAAGCCCTTGGCAGCGATCACCTTGGAGGCCCCCTCGACGATGCGCCGCCAGCGCTCGTCCACCACCGCCTTGGAAAAACCCTCGGCGACCACCCCCTGGCCGGAGCCGCGTTCCGCCGCAGCGCCGGTCCGCTGCGACAGGGGCACGACATCGCCGGCCGCCACGGTCATCTGGGTTTGCGTGACCTCGGCAATCTGCTCCTCGTCACGGAACACCGGCGCCCGCCACACCGAAATGGTCGATCCGAGGTGAACCGGGCTTGCCTCGGCGCGCAGCGTCCTGCCGCGGCCGGGGCAAAGGAAATGCGTCTTCGATTCGATGGGAACGCTGGTCGCGCCCGGCGCCAGGTTGAGGCTCGCCCCATAGCCATTGGCGCAATCCGCCAGCGCCATGACGATGCCGCTGCTGACCGTCCCTTGATGGTTCAGGAACGCCGGCTCGATATCAAGCTGGGCGATCACCCGGTGTCGTGCCGCATAGGGAAAATTGATGCCGAGCACCTTGCCCAGCCCGCCATGGTGCAATTCGAGAAAGCGTGCCGATTCCACCAATTCCCACTCCGAATGAGCGATCATTCAACAATGGCGCGGTAGATCAGTCAACAGGGTCGAGATGGCCTGGAAAGGGGATTTGACAGGCCAGTTCCGGCGCGAATACGAATGAGCGCTCATACCGACGAGGCAGGTCATGAACTTCGAACCAGTCGACGCCATCGAGGCCGAGAACGAGCGGACGGTCGATATCGGCGACCTCGACATGGGTCGCAACCTGAAGTTTCGCTCGATGCTCGGGCTTGCTCTCGCGCCGGTCTTTCGCGAATTGCTGCCGCGGCTGCGCTACGTGGAATTGGGCCGACGGGGAATCACGCCCGGACAATATCTCCAGGATTTCCGGATCCATCATGCCCCCCACGGTTTCGGCGACCGCTTCTTCGGGAAATACAGCGTCAGGCTCTGCCGTTCGCTTGCCGACGAGGCGCGAGGCAGGATCGAGAGGCTCATTTTCGAGACCCGCGCCGTCATTACGGGAAATCCGGCGGTGGCGCCGTCGGCATCGCTCGGCTTCGAGCCGAGCCTTGGAACGGCCACGACCGCGGGCGAGGCTCGCGTGCTCCACATCCTGACCCGGCCGCGGAACGAGCCGGGCCAGCGCTGGGTGACCGATGTCCCCGAGGAGATCCGCTTCCTGCGGCTTCACGATTTCGCCGAGGCGTTTCCGACCATCGCTCTGCTGGCCGGGCTCGAGGCGGAGTTTGCCGAGATCCCTGGCGCCTCTGTGGAAGTGAGCGGCGTCTGGGGAATTGCGAATTCGGATGTGTTCCAGCACGTCCACGCCCGCGAATACACGATGGCGATGGAGAATGCCGTGGCACAGGCCCTGGCGGCGGCCGGGCTCGACCTCGCCGACTATGTTCCGCAGCGTGCCCGGACCATCTTCCGGCGCCCGTCCTTTGTCGGCCAGCCCTACCGGCTCCGCGTCGACCTCTTCCGCCGCGATGCCGCGATCGTTGCGCTCGGAAGCTTTCATGGCGCCGAGCAAGGTGCAACGATGGCGCGGGACCGGGCGGCAGTCTTCCTCCGGTTTGACGGCCGCCTGTCCTGAGCGGACGCCCTAGATTTCGAGCGGCAACTGCCCGAGATCGAGGCGGATGATCACATCGCGTAGATCCAGCTCGGATGCCAAGGCCGAGGTTGCTTTGGCGGTTGAGCCGCTACGCCCGGCTGGTCGCTTTCCTGCGATGCTGCGAGAGGGATTTGTACAGTCTCGACAATGGTTGCCGCCTGCTTTTCTTCGGTCTTCATAACCGTTTCTTCCTTGGCAGCCGTCTCAACTCCAAATCATCATGCAAATTACGGTCTAGAATATGGCGAAGATGCAAAAGCATTGCGGCGCAAGGGGCTGGAGGCCAGCCACCGGCTGCGTCTGGACAGGTGCCGGCCGGATGATGATAGTCATCCGCGATGGCCGTTGCGACGGCCGGACGGGCGTGGTGCTGGACAAGGTTGTTGGATAGGCAGGGGCCGCTATTCGGTGTGCGTGTCGTGGAATTCGCCGGCATCGGTCCCGGCCCGTTCTGCGGGATGCTTCTCGCCGACATGGGCGCCGACGTGCTGCGGATCGATCGCCCTGACGCGCCGCCGGCGAAGCCGCATCAGGTCACCCAGCGCGGGCGCCGCTCTTTGGCGCTCGATCTCAAGAACCCGGCCGCCGTCGCACTCTGTCTCGCGCTCCTGGAGCGGGCGGACATCATGTTCGAAGGCTATCGGCCCGGCGTCATGGAACGGCTGGGATTGGGACCCGATATTGCCCTTGGCCGCAATCCGAAGCTCATCTACGGCCGCATGACAGGCTGGGGGCAGACCGGTCCGCTCGCCCATGCCGCCGGCCACGATATCGACTACATCGCCATATCGGGTGCGCTCCATGCCATCGGGACAAATGCGCGACCGGTGGTGCCGCTGAACCTGATCGGCGATTATGGTGGCGGCGCGCTCTATCTCGCCATGGGCCTTCTTGCAGCGCTGGTGCATGCGCGCTCTACCGGGCAGGGCCAGGTCGTCGACGCCGCCATGTGCGACGGTGCAGCTTCGCTGATGTCGTTTTTTTATGGGTTGCGTGCGGCGGGCAGCCACCGGCCGGAGCGCGCCGCGAATATGCTGGACGGTGGGGCGCCATTCTATGATGTCTACCGTTGTTCCGATGGCGAATGGATCGCCCTCGGTGCGATCGAACCGCAGTTTTACGCGAATTTGCTCAAAGCTTTGGGCTTGGAGGAGGACGAAGCCGTCGCAAGCCAGATGGAGCGCGACTCCTGGCCGTCACAGAGCGACAGGCTCGCTGCCGTGATCGCGACGAAGACGCGTGCCGAGTGGTGCGCGCTCCTTGAAGGTAGCGACGCCTGCTTCGCCCCGGTGCTGGAGATGGATGAGGCGCCGGCCCATCGTCACAATCGCGCGCGGCAGACCTTCGTCGAGCTCGCGGGCGTCGTGCAGCCGGCGCCGGCGCCGCGGTTTTCCTCTACCCCAGGCGCGATTCAGGGGCCGCCGCCCGGCATCGGCGAGCACAATATCTCGGCATTGCGCGACTGGGGGCTCGGCGAAGGACTGATCGACCAGCTTCGCCGCGATGCTGTCATCTGACAGGAACCATCGAGGCGATCCCTTGCCCGGTCATCACCGACCCGAACCGGTGCAGCGCCATTTGTCGTCGGGGACGCAGGCGAAGAAGGGCGGCGTGCAGACCAGCCCCTGCGATCTGAGGACGCACATGATGCAGCTGTTCGCCATCATCGAGCAATCCGGCTCGGCCTTCAGCAGCTCGCTCAGCGCCGCATAGGTGCGCTCCGATGCGGCAGCCGGGTCAGCGGAGCTCAACAATGCGGCGATGAGGAGCGGCGTCATTGGCATTGATGTTGTAACCGTAACGCTCATGGAGGCCAAGCTTGGCGATGATGTCGAGGCCGGCGGCAACCGCGCGTTCGTCGAGCCCGGTCAGCGGCCGCCGCAAGTCGCCTGCGGGCAGACCGAGCGCCCGCATCAGCGACTTCACCGCAACCGGGTTCACCGCGGAATAGGTAAAGTGGAGCAGCGGGAGCAGGCGCAGATAGGTCTCGCGGAAGCTCTTCGCTTCGGCTTCGGTGGTCCACGGCTTCGACATCAGCGCCATCTCCGCCGGGGCGAGATTGCCGGTCATGTTCGCCGTCCCATGCCCGCCCAGCGCCATGGTCGGCACGACGAGCCCGAGATTGGGACTGTCGCAGCACATGACGGAGACATCGGGCCGGGCGGCCAGCAGCTGGGCGACCTGCGCCACCCGCGTGGTCGATTCCTTGTGAACCACGAAATTGGGATGCTGGAAGATCCGCAGCAGCGAGTCGACTGGGAGATCGGTCTTGACGCGTGGCGGGTTGTTGTAGACGCCGAGCGGGAGATCGGTTGCATCGGCGACTTCCAGGAAATAGCGCTCGATGTCGGCTTCGCTGGCGGCAATATAGGACGGGGCGGCGAGGATCGCGCCATCGGCACCTTCCTTGCGGGCGAATTTCACCATGGCGATCGTCTCGGCAGTGTTGTTCGCCGTGCAGCCATAGAAGAACTTCATGGCGCCGCGCCGCATCATGACCGTCTTGCGGATGATGTCGTGGCGCTCCTCGCGTGACAGCAGGCTCACTTCGCCGGTCGAGCCGAGGATCAGCACCGCCGCCGTTCCATGCTCCTCCTGGATGGCGAGATTGGTGCGGAACCCTTCATGATCGACGGTGCCGTCACGGTTGAACGGTGTGATGACGGCGACGAAGGACCCTTCAACGCGCAGCTTTGCCATGATCGATGTCCATTGCTTTTGTTGAATGCGGGTATTGGGCTGGCGAGATTGCCGAACGCAGCCAGTAGATCAGCGTTACGATATCAAAGACTGGGAGCCGGAAGCGACGGGCAAGCGCTGCCGAAAAGGTGGGGAGATTGGCGCACTCCAGCACCAGCGCGCCGACCTCGGGATGGCGCTCCAGGAAGCGCGCCACCACTTCCTCGATCTCGGCGGCAAGCGGCGCGCGCTCGGGCGTGTCGGAGCGGCGGATATAACCGTGAAACCGCCCGTTCGGCGGCAGCCCGGCCACCGGCGTATCGGCCGGCGCACCGGCTGATGCGAGAATGTCGGGGGTGAGCCGGTCGCGGTCGAAGGTCACGATTCCAGGCCGGCGCCCGGCCGGCAGCAGGCGCGCGACGCTCGGCACCTGCAGCAGGGACGAGGTCGCCACGGGCACGTTCAGGCTGGCGGCCATCGTCTCCTGATGAATGGCAAGGAAGCCGCAGGTTGTGGTGATGGCGTCGACGCCATCGCGCTCGATCATGGTTCGGGCGGCGGCGATGAAGGCCTCTTCCAGCCCGCCGGCCTTGCGGTCGACGACAGCCGAAACGCTGGCCCCCGGCACGATGCCGATGCGGACCGGGAACGGCCAGGTCGCCGGATTGCCGGCATCGCCGGGCAACCGGGCAAACTGCGTGTCGAGCATCAATATGCCAGTCGGACCACTCTGCATGTCGCGTGCCTTGCTTGTGCTTGACCCGGAAACAGCGCTGAACCTACCGTCGCGCCGGGCGGAGTTGAAGAGGGGCATATGGCGGTCGAGTGCGATTTCGTGATTGTGGGCGGCGGTTCGGCCGGCTGCGTGCTGGCCAACCGGCTGAGCGCCGAGGGATCCTTGAAGGTGGTGCTTGTCGAGGCGGGGCGCGATACCCCGCCGGGCCGGGTCGAGCCTGAGATTCTCGACAGCTATCCCCGCATCGCCTATTTCAATCCGAGGAACATCTGGGCCGACCTGCGGGTGAGCCTGACGCCGGTGCCGCACAATGCGCCGGACATGGCCGCGCCGGCGCGGCGCTATGAGCAGGCCCGGTTGATGGGGGGCGGCTCCAGCCTCAACGACATGCAGGCCAATCGCGGGACGCCCGCCGACTATGACGAATGGGCGGCCTCGGGCGTTGCCGGCTGGGCCTGGCGTGACGTGCTGCCCTACTTCATCCGGATGGAGCGGGATCTCGATTTTTCCGGCCCGCTCCATGGCAGCGAGGGCCCGCTACCGATCCGGCGCATAGCACCGGATCGCTGGCCTGGCTTCTCGAAAGCGGTAGCGAAGGCCTGTGCCGAGATGGGGTTTCCATCTCTTTCCGACCAGAACGCCGAATTCGGTCCGGGCTATTTTCCGGTGGCGATCTCCAATGTGAACGACCAGCGCGTCTCTTCCGCCATCGCCTATCTCGGCGAAGCCGTCCGGCGGCGGAGCAATCTGGCGATCCTCGCCGACTGCCAGGTGACGGAGCTCCTTTTCGATGGAGCGCGCGCGGTCGGCTTGCGGTGCATCCGCGGCGGTCTCACGGAGACCATCGTGGCGCGCGAAGTCATCATCTCGGCCGGCGCACTGCACTCGCCGGCCTTGCTGATGCGGGCGGGAATCGGCCCTCCCGATCGGCTGCGCGCCCTCGGCATCGAATCACGCGCCGGCCGCGATGGCGTGGGGAAAAATCTCCACGAACACCCCGCAATCTCGATTTCCACGCTGATGGCCCGAACCGCCCGGCTGCCGCCATCGCTGCGGCGGCACATCCATCTCGGGCTGCGCTACTCGTCCGATCCGAACGGGCCGCTGCCATGCGACATGTATCTGGTAGCCATGGCGAAAACCGGCTGGCACCCGGTGGGCGAGCAGATCGGTGCGCTGATGACCTGGGTGAACAAGCCCTTTTCGCGCGGCCGGCTCGGGCTCAGATCGGCCTCACCCTTCGATGAACCGGAAGTGCAGTTTGCGCTCCTTTCCGACGAGCGCGACTATGATCGGCTGCGGCTCGGATTCCTGCTGATCGCCCGGCTTTATGCAATGAGCGCAATGCAGGGCGTCGCCCATTGCCCGTTTCCGACCAGCTACAGCGAAAAAATCCGTGATCTTGGAATCGTGAATACCAAAAACCTGGTCCTCACCACGATTCTGTCCCGCCTGCTCGACGGACCCGATTGGCTGCGGCGCCGGCTGATCGATGGCCTGGTCACGGAGGATCTGCCCTTGTCGGTGCTTCTGCGCGATAACCGCGCCCTGGAGCAGTTCATTCGTTCCAAGGTTCACGGGGTCTGGCATGCCGGCGGCACCTGCCGGATGGGAGCAGCCAGCGATCCCGATTCTGTCGTCGATCCCCGCGGCCGCGTCATCGGTGTTCGGGGATTGCGGGTCGTCGATGCGTCCGTCATGCCGTGGATACCGCGGGCGAACACCAATCTCCCGACCATGATGATCGCTGAAAAGATGAGCGATCACATCCTGGCAGACACCAAGCAGGGACAGGAAAGTTCACCATGAAGAAGTCGACGCTCTAGCGGTCCAGCAATGCCTCCTCTGGCTGCGATGCCTTGATGGAGGCCGTCGCGCCCGCTGTGGCCGTCGCACTATCGCTGAGTGCCGATCTTGCCGCCGGCACGAACACGCTCTGCACGAGCTCCCGCATCACCGGCTCGATGCCACTCTGACCGGCCCGCTGAGCAAGAACATGCATCAGCGCATCGGCCTGGTTGCGGCAGCTCCCTTCGGTGGCGCGGATGAGCAGGTTCGACAGTGTCGCGTCCTTGTCGCGATCAGTCGCGCTCGCAGTGTAGGAGACGACGCAGTCACGGAACCGGCGCACGACGGGATCATTTTTGAGCCGCTTCCACCATGCCGCTGCGTTGGGTCGAGCGGGTTGCGCCGCCTGCTGCCGGTTCACCGAAGTCGCGGCTGATTTCTTGAGGCGCGCCGCTGGCTTGGCGATCGGCTCGTTCGTGACATTGGCGGCTTTGCGGACCACGGGACGGATATCGCGTGGCGTTGCTTCGCGCCCAGATGGCTTGCGCCACCACCCCTGCACGCTGCCGCCATTGAACGAATTGTCGATGGCAGGTTCAGGGAAGGGCGGGAACTGCTGTGCCGCGACGCGGCTCGGCGCGCTCAGGAACCCGCAAAGGACAAGAAGCGCAACGCAGCCTAGCCGGCGCCCATGTCGCATGGTCATCACCGTGGTGTTGGTGGAGCACGCACAAGAACGCGACTGACCGGACCGCAGCTTTACCCACGACCGCGGCGTTAAGATGGCGTTGCCCAGGCCGGCGGTCGGATCGGCTGAGAATTCACCCCGCCGGAAGAACTGGACAAGATCTTCGACAAATTCTACCGGGTGCAGAAGGGCGATCGCGCGCGGGCCGGCACCGGACCGGGCCTGCCGATCCGCCGCAGCTCGACGAGGTCGCATGAGCGGGCCGGCAATCAAGATCCTGGTCGTGGACGACGAGCCGCCCATCCGGCGCCTGCTGAGAACCGGTCTCGGCACGCAGGGCTATGCAATTGCCGAGGTGGCGGATGTCGCTGCGGCCCATGCCCACCTCAAATCCGAGAAGCCGGATCTCGTGGTGCTCGATCTCGGCTTGCCGGGCCGCAATGGCCTCGAGCTTCTCCAGGATCTTCGCGGGGCCGGCATCGACGTGCCGGTGGTGGTGCTGTCGAGCCGCACCGATGAGGCGGGGATCGTCGAGGCGCTCGAGCGCGGCGCCGATGACTACGTGACGAAGCCGTTCAGCATGAACGAGCTGATCGCCCGCATCAAGGTGGCCTTGCGCCATCGGCTGCAGGAACAGGGGGAGAAGCCGATCTTCAAGGTCGGTGATCTGTCGGTCGATCTGGTGCGGCGGGTGGTCAGGTCGGGCGAGAAGGAGATCAAGCTGTCGCCACGCGAATATGACATCCTGCGAACGCTGGTCAGGCACGCCGGACGCGTCCTCACCCACCAGGCGTTGCTGCGCGAGGTATGGGGCGGCATTGCCGATGTGCAGAACCTGCGGGTCCATGTGCGGCAGCTTCGGCGCAAGATCGAGCCTGACCCGGAATTGCCCCGCTACATTCTGACCGAGACCGGCGTCGGCTACCGTCTGCGGGCGCCGGAGTGATCGCGCTCAGAGACGCGCACCGAACCGTTCGCGATAGGCGTGATGGCCTGCAGGCGTGATGGTCACGGCGCGCGAACCCTCGACGCGGCGGATCCAATCCTGGTCGAAGCTCAGGCGGCAGATGGCGGCGCCCAGCGCTCCACCGAGATGAATGCGCCGCTCGCTCCAATCGAGGCAGGGGCGGCAGAGGGCCCGGCGCGAGCGCCTGCCGCTCGGCGACAGCATCGCTGCGGCGTCCACGCCGATCCGGTTCAGAAACCGCAAGCCGCTCTCGGTGACGAGGCCGCCTTCCTTGGAGAACTCGGCATGGCCATCGGCAACCAGGGCATCGGCCAGGGCGACGCCGAGACGGCCGGCCAGATGATCGTAGCAAATGCGTGCTGCGCGCAAGGCGTCGTCCCGCGGTCCGACGACCAGCCGCCTGGTCGGTGGCTGCTGGTTCGATGCCACCTCCATGATCGCTTCCATCATCCGGGCGACGGCAGGCGAGGCCAGCCGGTAGTAGCGGTGGCGTCCCTGCTTCATGACGCTGATGAGATCGACCGCGGTCAGGCGGGCGAGGTGACCGCTCGCCGTCTGCGGCGTCACGCCGGCGACGGAGGCAAGCTCCGTGGCGGTCAGCGCTCTGCCGCCCAATAGCGCATGGAGCATGCCGGCCCGCGCCGGATCGCCGGCCAGGGCGGCGATTTCGGTGAATTGTCCGTGGCTTGTCATCATCGCGCTCCTTTGCCCCGAATGATGGCACGGCAGCGGGACCGATGCTTCGGCCGTCACCGCAATATCCCGAAATCGAAGCCAGCCAAGGTTGGCGAATGGCTGCGGGGCGGTTTTGCGAGACGTCACGGCCGGGCCGCAGTGTCGCCGCATATTGACCAAATCATGGCTACCCAATCCGCAGCTTGGGACTGCAAGTGTGTAGGTGTAAGCCGAGGTAAGCGTAATGAGTGAAATCACGGCAGTGATCGACCGGTTGAGGCGGGACATCGAGCAGATTGAGAACGGTCAGGCCACGACGCTTCGCGAGAGGGGGCACCAGATTGGCCGCATCGTCACCGCCTTCCAGGGCATTCTGGAAGAATTCACGACGAGCGTGACGCATCTTCAAAAGGAACTCGAGACCGCCTGCGAGACCGCCAAGGTAAAGCAGATCCAGCTCTTTACCAGCCTTCTCGATCTGCAGGCCTCGATCGAGTATGAATCGCAGCGCCTGTCGGCTCTGGCGCAGGACGTTCCCGACACGACCGGGCCCGCCCCGCCGCCTCTGGAGCATATGCCCCTCTCTTCGATGGTGATCGACTCGACCGACTTCGCCGACAGCAAGCGGCGGCAGAAGCTCGCCCAGATTGCAACCGGGGGGCGCTGAGCCGCAGCGTTTCTCGGCGAGGGGGTCCTACCGCGCTTCCACTGCTCGCATGGCCGGACGGTCGCGCCGGCCATGCGCTTCTCCTGCTCAGGCTTCCTTGTGCAGTTGCCATGCCCCGCTCCAATTTTCGTCAGCCGGCATGGCCGCAAGGCTGTCGAGACGCTTCAGCATGATCGCGCTTGGTCCATCGCCGGGCACGCTGGCGAGGCAGGCCTCGAACCCCTGACGGGCTTGCGGCCATTCCCCTTTGCGGTAGGCGCTGAGCGCTTCGGCATAATGCGCCTTGAGGGCGCTTTGCTGCGGCGTGATGTGCTCCGGCTTTCCCATGATCTCGAACAGCGATTGCGGCACCGCGATGCCGGGAAGCAGGACGGTATCGATCTCGCGCAGCGCGAAACGGCTCCCGATGCCCTCGGCTGTCCTCGGACAGACCAGGATGGCGGTGCCGTAGATCCGGTTGGCGAATTCGATGCGCGAGGCCAGGTTCACGGTTTCGCCGATGACCGTGTAGTTGCGGCGGTCCTGGGCGCCGACGCTGCCGGCGAGGCAAGTGCCGGTGGCAATGCCGATGCGCACGGTGGCGCCGCGCATCTTGGCCGTGCCGTCGAATATGCGGCGGCGTGCCTCGGTGACCTCCGGCATCTTGGCAAGACAGAGCAGGGCCGCCTCGGCGCTGCGCAGGGCCACTTCCTCCTGCGGCACGAAAGGTGGGCACCAATAGGCCATCACGGCATCGCCGATATATTTGTCGATGATGCCGTCGGTCGCGGCAATCTCGCGGGTGGCTACCGAGAAATAGACATTGAGGAACTCCACGAGCTTTTCGGGCGCGATGCGCTCGCTCAAACCGGTGAAGCCGACAAGATCGCAGAACATGACCGAGGCATCGCGATGCTCGCCCCGCTCGACGAGCGTTTCGCGGGCGCCGATCAGCTGTTCGGCGATGCGCCGGTCGACATAGCGGCCGAAGGTCTCGCGGATGCGCTCGCGCATGCGCAGCCCTTCGGTCATCTGATTGAAGGAGCGGGCAAGGCGCCCGATCTCGTCGCGGCGGGTCGGGAGGTGGATGCGGTGCTCGAGATTCCCGCCCTCCACGGCCTCGGCGCCGCGGACGATCGAGCGGATCGAGCGGATGAGCCGGACGGCGCCGACGGCTGCCACGGCAAGACCGAGGATGGTGGAGATGACGAAGACGACGATGGTGGCGAGCTGGGTCCGGGTCTGGGCATCCTGCGCGTCGACGGCGACAAGTTTCAGATCGGCGAACATGCCGGCCCGCGCCTTCTCCAGAAGCTCGCCCAGCTCATTGCGAACGGCATCGACGGTGATGAGGCGCCGACGGGCATCCGGCAGCGACCGGCGGGCGATGGCGTCGAGCAGCTGCGCCGTCTCCCGGTCGTAGACTGCGACGAGGTCGGTCAATTCGATCAGCATTTCCCTTAAGCCGGCGGTGCGTCCCCACAACGCCAGGGTTTCGTCTCTTTCCTCCACGTTCAACAGACGGACAGCCTCCTTGAGCTCGCGGTGAAGCGCGGCTTGCGCCGTGAGGAAGTCCTGCCGGTAGGCAGCGATCGCCGCATCGGCGGTAGCCGGCTCCCCGGCGGCGATGAAGGCACGCCGGAGCGCCACCGCTTCCTCCAGCGAGCGGATATGGCTGCGCGCAAGAGCCCCATAGGTAGGAATGGCAAAATCGACCACCTGTCGAATTTGGCGCACGGTTTCGGCCGAGTTGCGCAAGGACAGGAAAGCCGTGAGCGACAGGAGCAGGATCAGCCCCGCCGTCAAACCGACGAATTTGGCCCCGAGCGACAGGCCACGCAGCGGCGGCTCGGTGGCCGTGCTCGGTGCCGTCATGCCCGATGAACCGGCCGCTGCCAGTTTTCAGATTGCCTTGGCTGATGGCATAATGTGGTCACGACATCCCTGCCGCCGATGGGGTCGAATCTCATTGAGGTCCCAGGATAAGAACACGGCCAGTGGTCCACAAGATTTCCCGAAGCCCGTCAACCGCCGACGGGGCTGACAGGATCGTCGACGACGACGAGCCGTTGATCGACGGCGCGATTGCCCGCGTTTTCATCCGGCGCGACGCTTCGACACGGTCGCTGCGCCGGCTTGCGATCTGCCTCAGGCGGTCGGCCACCGGGGCCTATGCGGTGGGGCGGGCGGGTTCGCCGCGGTCGGGCTACTGGACGACGGTGGATATCGAAATGAGAAGCGATCTCGATCAGTTGCGGGCCAAGGCGCGCCGCCTGATCGATGGCTGGAGGAATTTTCGTTGAGCTGCCTGCTATCCGGGCATTTGAGAAGGAAATGGTGATGGACATACGCAAATGTGGCACGGTTCCGACGCGCCGGGGCCCTGCAACCTGGTTCACCGGGACGGTATGGCAGGATCCGATCATCGAGGCGCCCGAGCCGGCGCGCGTCAGATCGACCATGGTGCGCTTCGATCCCGGCGCCCGCACCCATTGGCACACCCACCCCCTCGGCCAGACGCTGGTGGTGATCGCCGGTTGTGGCAGGGCGCAGAGCCGGGGCGGCCCGATCCAGGAGATCCGGGCCGGTGATGTGGTGTGGATCCCGCCAGGGGAGAAGCATTGGCACGGCGCCGGGCCGGACACGTCGATGACACATCTCTCCATCCAGGAAGCGCTGAACGGTAGTCCCGTCGACTGGCTCGAACCGGTAACCGACGAGCAATATGGCGGTTGATCCATCAGCCGCGGCGATTTCTAATGAGAGGCAATGAAATGGCCGGCCGGCTCGCACGTCGGCCGTGCTGCCGTCATCCGGTCGAATGGACAGTTTCGCCATGATTAACAAGGACATCATCCGGCCAATGGGACTTCTGGCCGTGCTTGCCGGCCTGTCAACCGCGGCACCTGCCCAGCAGGACTCCGAAGCCATGCAGGTGGTCGCCGATGCGGTGCGCTCGCAGGGCTATGCCTGCGCCGAGCCCTCGGCGGTGGAGCGCGATCCGACATTGTCGCGGCCCGATCTGCCGGTGTGGATCCTGACCTGCGAGGGTGGGCGGTACCGGGTGGAGCTCGTGCCCGATATGCGGGCGCGCGTGACGCCGGTGAACTAAGTTATCCACAGCTGCGAATCACTGTAGTGGAAAACTGGCCTCCAAAGTGATTCGGCAAATGCGGTCAAGTGCTCTGCCGGATTAAGCTCCCTGGTGACGGGTTTGTTAGCAGCTTTGGAGGCGTCTATGACAACAGCGATATTGGCCGCCATCATTCCCCTTTCTGTGAATTTTCTTCTGGCGGCCGCGGTTTTTCGACTTCCTGAACTTCAAGTCGTGCCCAGTGGCTTACAGCCGGCATCGGACATCGTCCCAGAGATGCAGGCGAACGAGCTGGTTGCGGCCGAAGTGATCGAAGAAGCGGAAGTGGCCGGTGAATTGACCAAGGAGGCCGCTTAATCGTCCGCTCGAAACCGTGCCGGACTGATCGCTTCGGCGGTGATGCCGTGCTTGGCGATGTCCGGCGGGATGCCCTTCCTGTGCAGGAGGTGAGCGGCGACTTCCGACAGGGCCGGGGAGGACTGGATCCCATAGCCTCCCTGGCCAGCAAGCCAAAACAGGCCTTCGACTTCAGGATCGAACCCGACAACCGGGTTCCCGTCCTTCGCGAAGGTCCTGAGCCCTCCCCAGCTGCGTTCGATGCGGGTGACGTTGTGGTCGATCAGCCGCTCATAGGCGGCGATCCCCTCGGCAAGCTTGAAATCGTCGGAATAGGCATCGTGCGGCTCGACCGGCGTCGCGTCGCAGGGCGACACCATCAGCTGGCCGCCGGTCGGCTTGCAGTAGAAATCCTCGCGCGCTGGAAAGATCTGCGGCCAGCGGCTGGTGTCGGCCGCGGCCGGAGGCGCGATGATGCAGGCGCTGCGCCGCCGCGGCTCCAGTCCGACCGGAGCGGCGCCGAAGAGAGCGGCCACCTGATCGGCCCAGGCGCCGGCGGCGATCACCGCCAGCGGTGTTGAAACAGACCCCGCGGCGGTGGCGATGGTCCAGGTGCCGTTGCGTCGGGCCTGCTCGACACGGGCGCCGCATTCGATGGTGCAACCGCCCGCGCGCGCGGCGCGCAGGAAACCCTGATGCAGGGCATCGACATCGACACTCTTGGTCAGCGCGTCGAGCAGGATCCAGGCAAGCCCGTCCAGACGCAGCTGTGGAACCAGGGCGGCGGCCTCGCCGCGCGTGATCTCGGCATAGCCGCGCGCGACGAACTCCGCCGGGTCGTGGCCATCGTCATGCTCGCCGCACATCATGACTCCGCGCGGCGTCACCAGCGGGGTCGGACTGAAGCTGTCGGGCGGATCGTGCAGGAACGGGCCGCTGGCAAGGGTCAGGGCGCGGAAGATCGGCGGGCCGAAGCTTGGCTCCCACATCGCCGCCGAACGCGAGGTGGTGTGAAATCCCGGGCTATCCTCCATGTCGAGCAGCAGGACGCGACCGGTTCCGATGCCGGCGAGCCTGGCGGCCATGGAGGCGCCGGCAATCCCCGCGCCGATGACGACGATATCAGCTGTTCTGATCATGCGATCCGGTACCCCTTGTCATCGAGCAGCACGCAGTCGGCAGGCGAGACCGAGACGCTCACCCGCTCGCCCTCGCGCCAGATCCGGTCCTCGATCATGGTGTTGGCGACCACCGTCAGCCCGGAGACATCGATCAGATAGGATGCCGTGCTGCCGAGGAAGGAGGTGGTGGCGATGGTGCCGGGAAGGTGGTTCGGCTGGGCGCTTTCCGGCGGCCCGACTTGGACGCGCTGGGCCCTCACCACGACGGTGACGGACGACCCTTCTGCGAGGCCTGCCGGAGCCGCAACCCGCAGCTCCGGGCCGCGGCTGACGACGATCAGCGCCATGCCGTCGGCGATCCGCGCGACGCGGCCTTCGAGAAGGTTTGACTGGCCGAGGAAGCTCGCGACGAAGCGCGAGGCGGGCTGGCGGTAGACGGTTTCGGGCGTTCCGGTCTGTTCGACCCTGCCGTGATTCATCACCACGATCCGGTCGGACATGGCAAGCGCCTCCTCCTGGTCGTGGGTGACGAAAATGGTGGTGATGCCGACTTCCCGCTGAATGATCTTCAACTCGGTGCGCATCTCCTCGCGGAGATTGGCATCCAGCGCCGACAGCGGCTCGTCGAGCAGCAGCACGTCGGGCTCGATGACGATGGCGCGGGCGAGCGCGATGCGCTGCTGCTGACCGCCCGAGAGTTCCGAAGGCAGCTTGCGCTCGACGCCGGGGAGACGGACCATGTCGAGCGCGCGCTTGACCTTGGCGGCCTGAACCGAACGCTCGACATTGCGGTATTTGAGGCCGAAGGCGATGTTGTCGAACACCGTCTTGTGGGGAAACAGCGCGTAGTTCTGAAAAACCAGACCGATATTGCGCTTGTGGATCGGGACGTCGTTGATGCGCCGGCCAGCGACGTGGATGTCGCCCGCTGTCGGCTGCACCAGCCCGGCTATGGACCGCAGGATGGTGGTTTTGCCGCAGCCGGATGGACCGAGAAGGGTGACGAAGGCGCCCCTCGGAAAGTCCAGGCTGACGCGGTCGACGGCGACATAGTCGCCATAGGACAGGGTCACCTCGGTGAGGACCACCGCCGGTTCCGCGCCCGCCCGCTGCGACATGGAAGGAGCATCCCGACGCTCCCCTCCCCGTTGCGGGGGAGGGGCAAATGCGTGGCGCCCGCCGGTCGCCCGGTTCATGCGCCCTTGGCGATCCGGTCCCATTGCTTGGTCCACTGATCGGTCACCGGCGCCCAGTAATTGGGATCGGCGAAGGTCAGGGATTTCATGCTGCCGGTCGGATCGAAGGCCGGCAGCTTCTTGATCTTCTCGGTCATCTGGACCTTGCCCGGATCGAGGGCAGGGGGATAATTCTGCCCTTCGGCCACGGCAATCGACGTCGCCGGATCGAGCATGAAGTTGATGAGCTGCTCGCATTCGGCCATCGGCGCGCCCTTCAGCACCAGCATATCCTCCATCCAGGCATAGCTGTTCGGCGGATCGAGATAGGCGATCGGGTGGCCCTGCTGCTGCAGCGCGGCAATGCGGCCCGACCAGGCATCGGTCACGACGATCTCGCCCTTGGCCAGAAGATCCATGAGCTCGGCGCCGGAGCCCCAGTATTTCTTGGCCAGGTCGCGGCTTTCGCGGACCTTGCCCCAGACAGCATCGATGTCCTTGATGTCGTTGGGGTTCTGTCCGGACTGCAACGCCCCGTACCAGACCCGCGTGACCATGTCGCCATACCCGCCGACCTTGTCCTTGTACTTGGGGTCGATGAGCAGATTGGCGCCCTTTTCCTTGGCCTCGGCCTCGGAAATCACCGTTGTGTTGTAGGCGATTCCGGTGGTGCCGTAATCATAGGGAGCGCAGGACAGCTTCGGCGTGACCTTGCGAAACGGCTCGATCATCGCCGGCATGACCAGCTTGAGATTGGGAATGTTGGCTTCGTTGATCTCGGTGAGGAAGCCGCCATCGACATAGCGCTTGTAATATTCGACGCCCGAGGAGTGGATGATCTGGTAATCGCCGGGACTGGAGGTCTTCACCTTGGTGATGATCTCGCTTTCATCGCCGAACGTTCCTTGCACGACCTTGACGCCGGTCTTCTTGGTGAAGGGCTGGAGGGCGTATTTGTCGATCGCCTCCTGCACCACCCCGCCCCAGCCGTCGAAGCGGACCTCGGTGACGGCGGCAAGCGCCGGGCCGATCCAGCGCGCCCCGAGGCCGGTGGTGGCGGCGAGCGCCGCGGCGAGTCCAAGGAAGGTCCGCCGGTCGAGATCGCCGTTGCCGTAGCGCTCGCGCAAGGCCTGCAGCCGTCTGTCAGTGATGTGCTTCATCTGGTTTCTTTCTCCCTTTACCGGGTCAACGCACGCTGCGTGCCAGGAGACGGGCGAGCCCGCCTCCGAGCAGCGGCAGCCCCACTGTAACGATGATCATCAAGGTGCCCAGGGCGTTGATCTCCGGGCTGATCGAAATTTTCAGCATCGACAGGATCTGGGTCGGCATGGTCTCGACCCCCGGCGGACGCCAGAACATGCTCGCCGTGATGTTGTCGAAGGAAATGGTGAAGACGAGCAGCAGGCTCGCAACGATGGCCGGCATCAGCAGCGGCAAGGTGACCTCACGGAAGGTTTCCAGCCGGTTGGCGCCAAGCGACAGCGCCGCCTCCTCATAGACCCGCTTGATGCCGATGAGGCGCGCCTGCACCACCAGCACCACATAGGGCAGCGCCAGCAGGATGTGGCCGAGCAACAGGACGATCAGCGAGCGCGGCTGCTGGGCAAAGCGGATGAGCAGCAGGAGGCCGACGCCCAGCACCGTCTCCGGCACCAGGGCCGGCGCGATGATCAGGGTGTTGACCAGGGTCTTGCCGGGAAATTCGTAGCGAACCAGCGCCACCGCCCCCATCACGCCGACAATGGTGCAGATCACCGAGGTGACGAGCGCAATCCACATGGATGTCCGGAATGCCCGCAGCACCGCCTCGTTGCCCATCAGCTTCTCATACCAGCGCAGGCTGAGCCCCGTCATCGGGAAACCGCCAAATTGCGAGCTGTTGAAGGAGAGGACCACGACCACCACGATGGGAGCAAACATGAAGATGTAGACGAGCACCGTGGTGAGCTGGACGCTGCGCCAGCCCCAGCCGGTCGCCTCCGGGCTCATCGCGACAACCCCTTGAAGATCTGTGAGAGACCCATATAGCGGCTATAAATCACAGTGATGATCCCGAGCAGCACAAGAAGCACGATGGACAGCGTCGCGCCAAGCGGCCAGTTGAGCTCCGACATGATGGTGTCGAATACCAGATTGCCGAACAGCGCATCGCGGGTCGAGCCCAGGATCTGCGGGGTGACGTAGCTGCCGGCGGCGAGCACGAAGCAGAGGAGGAGCCCGGCCATCAGTCCGGGGAGCGAAAGCGGCAGGGAGACCTCCTTGAAGGCCTGCCAGCCGGTGCAGCCGAGCGTGCGGGCCGCGGCAATGAGATTGCGGTCGATGCCATCGAGGCTGACATAGACGTTGAGCACCATATAGGGGAGCAGGAAATGGACCATCCCCATGATCACCGCGCCCTCGGTGTAGAGCATGCGGATCGGCTGGTCGATCAGGCCGAGCTGCATCAGCGTGACGTTGATGACGCCCTGCTCGCCGAGAATGTGGATCCATGAAAAGGTCCGGATGGTGAAGCTGATCCAGAACGGCACGATGAGGAGCAGCAGCAGCAGCCATTTGTGTCGGAAGCGGCTCATGGCGATGGAATAGGCCGCCGGATAGCCCATCACCGCGCAGACCAGGGCCGTGATGGTGGCGACGCGCACCGTCTTCCACAGGAAGGCGTGATAATAGGGGTCGCTCAGGAACTCCTGCCAATTGGCCAGCGTCAGCACCGGCTTTTCGACGCCGGCGGTGACGAAGGTGTAGAAGGTGAAGACCACCATGATGGCGATCGGCACCACCAGCAGCAGGACCAGCAGGGACAGCGCCGGCATGAGCAGGACGTAGGGCCGGCGATCGGGCAGGCCCCTCATGGCGACAGGCCCGCCGGGCCGCTGACGAAGGGGTTGCCGCGCGCGTAGAAGCGCAGCACCCGGTTCACTTCCTTGGTGATGCCGATGCGGACGCTGGCGGCGATCTCTTGCCGCGGCCCAGCGGCGTCGCCAAGCCACAGCGGATTGCCGGCGCACAGGTCGATGCCGTCGAGCCGCCCGTCGATGCCGAAGGCGGTGGCGAGCCTGCCGGGGCCTCGGGCGAGATCGCGAGGACGGCGGGTGCCGCGCCGCTCGGCCATCAGCGCCAAGCCTTCGAGCGGCTCGACGGCGCGCAGCAGGACGCCGGCCCCCGTGCCGGCCTGCTCGCTCGAGACGTTGAGGGAGAACCAGCAGCCATAGATGAAATAGACATAGGCATGGCCGCGCTCGAGAAAGAGCGAGCGGTTGCGGCGGGTCTCGCCGCGAAAGGCATGGCCGCTGGAATCGCCGACGACATAGGCCTCGGTCTCGACGATGCGGCCGCTGGTGCGGCCTTCCTCGCTGTCATGCACCAGGATGCGACCGATCAGATAGCGCGCCAACGCCACCGTCTCGGGAGGGAGTTCCTCCCGCCGCAGTCGGCGCGGTGTCGAACTGATGGAAAGCGCCTGATCAACCGATGCAAGATTGGGCCGCAGCCTTGGCGCGGCGTGACGCTTTCTCATTCTGGGCACGAAGCTGAACCATGGTCAGGCCGGAGTCTACCCTGGTCAGGGTGATGATGTACACCGGGACGCCGGCGCGCTGCGTATTGGAGCGGATCTCGATCGCCTGGTTCGGCTTGATCGTGTGCAAGGTGGCATCGGTGCCGAGCGCCGTCATGGTGCAGGCCGCGGTGGCATCGGCGCTCTTGATCGTTCCCCACCGGCCGGAATCGGTTACGGCGAGCTCGCCCTCCTGGCAGGCGGTCAGCAACAACGACAGGGTAATCAAAAATATTCCGACGCGGCGTACTGGTCGGCGCACGGACGGTCGTATAATGTCAGGTTGCAACATTGTCATCGATTCACAACCTTATGGGGCAACACAGCGGTGATTATATGCAGGCTTTTGACAATTTTCGTGCGCTTATGACCGATTTTTCCCGTGTCACGGGGCTCTCCGTCGACGATTTGCAGGATGACGCCTTGCTGTTTTCAGCCCCTGATGGCAGCGAGCTGTCCTTCTTCTACTCGCAGGAGTCGGAGTGCGTCACCGTGATGGTCACCGCGGGGCTGCTGCCCGAGCCGGACCGGCCGGCCATCGCCGAGATGCTGATGCGCGACAATCCGGGTCTTTGGGTGGCGTGCGGCGCGACCATCGGCCTCAATGAGCGCGGCGAGGCCTGCCTCCTCTCGGGGGCGCCGATCGAGCATCTTTCCGGGGAGCTGCTGGCCTCGATGACGCAGGGCCTGGTCGATCTCGCAGCGAAGCTCGACAAGAGCCTCAAATCGGGCTCGCTGAAGAGCGAGGCCGGGCGGCGGGCCGAGCCTGGGCAGCCGGATCTTTGCGCGATGCGTCTCTAGGACGAGATGGTGCTCAGCCTGGCCTCCCCGAGGAGAAACGCTTCGGCGACCTCTCGGTCGGACTTTTCCTTGGGCGCCGGGACCCATGCGCAGATGACGTCCTGCAGGCGTACCCCGACATGGGTGACCTTCAACATGCCCAGCACGTCGAGGACCGTCATGTCGTTCTGCTGGAAGAGCATCGGGATGATCATGGCGCCGACCAGCTGGTAGTTCTCGAGGTTGTTGTGATCCTTCGCCTGCACAATGAAGTGCATGTGACCGGCAATCTCTTCCTTGAACTGCTGGCGCTGTCTGTCGAGGTCCTGCTTCTTGCCAGGATCGCGCTCGTCCGCCGCGGCCGGTTCGATCATGGGCAGGATCTGCTGCTCGATCTGCGCGATCCGCCGCATACGGCGCGCCACCTCGCGCCTGACGGAAGGGAGCGGCACGAATTGCAGCAGGAAGCCATCATTGAAACGGAGCAATTTGAGCATCTGGTCGAGCGCCTTGCCGAACGGCATCTCCTCGCCATTGTCGAGCGTGGTCGTCTGGTCGAGCAACGGCCCGAGACGCTCGTAAAACCCGGGGCCGCACCGGGCCAATGCCTCTTCGGCCAATTCAACGCCGGCGATATCGACGACGAAGTCCCAGTCCCAGCCGCCTTCGGGGCTGTCATAAAATGAAACATTTGCGTATTTTATCTCAAACAGACCGGCCGAAACGCCTGCAATGGTTTTGCCCTTCACGGCCGCGGCGCCGACCTCCGAGATGCCGCCCCCCGCCGAATGTTCGAAGCCGACGGAGACGCCGGCATTGGCCGCAGCCGACCAGGTCGTCATCTCGGTCGCCTTGGAGATCGTGTGCCTGCTCATGGCATTGATGTGGTCCCCCGAACGAACCCGGCGCGCCCTTTCCCGGGCGGCGTCTAGGCCGACACCGGCTGAAACCGTGCCCAGGACAGGAATGTCGACCGCTGCGCCCACGACCGCCCCGACGGAGAGGATGTCCTTGGCGGTCCCACCGGTCTTTTTGGTGGCATACCATTCGGAAGCGGCCGCGGCCCACTCGTTGGTGGACGGAAGCTTGCCGTTGAGGAGCGACCGCAGGTACGACTGGACATGTTCAAAATTTTCGCGGCCGTTCTCATCGACGACCGTGAAACGCAGCGAGGAACCCTCGGTGTCCCATTTGGCACCGGCGAGCGAGCCGGTCCCGCCCATGGCGGCCGGCCCGACGGCGCCTTCCATACCTATTCCCACCTGACCGTTGCCGAGTGCGCCCGAGACGAGGCGCACATCGATGTAACGGCCCAAGCGCTTGATGATGATGCCGGTCTGGTCGCCCGCTCCGGCGGCGAGCGGCAGCTTGCCCCCAAACCCGCTCGAGAAGGAAAATCCCCCCTGCACCAGTGTGTTGGTGCGCAGCGAGATCTTTTCATAGTCGGGCATGCTCGGAAGCGTGGCGATGATCTGGTCGACAAAGGCCGGATCCATGTCGTGGAATGTCTTTCCGGAAAAATGCGATGCGGCGAATTCCAGCCCGTCCCGGCCAAGCGCTTTGGCACGTTCCTTCCAGGACCTCCGCCGGACTTCGGGCTCCTCCCCGCTGCTGGCATCCACCCCGAAGATTTCCTCGGGCCGGAACGCGTTCTTCCAGCGCGCCAACCTTCCGACTGTGACCGTGCCAGGCGAAAGCTCGCTTTTATCAGCCCGGGTGAACACGAAATATTCGATCAGGCTTGCGAAGAGCTCGACGTCCATGCCCCAGCTTTCGAGTATTTCGATGATCTTCTCGCGATGGCGGCTGGCGTCATAGACGTCGATAAATTCATGGTGCGGCTTGTCGCCGACAAAGGTTGCAGGGCGGGCCGAGAGCACGGCTGCTCTGATCATGGCGGTGGCAAAGCGACGTTGTTGATGAGTTAAGAAGCTGTTGAGAGTCAAGAAGTCATAAACAACTCGATCGTGCTTTTCGCGAATTGTTTTGCGCAGGGCGTCGTCCGGATTGTCGGCAAGCTTGGCGATTGATCGCAAAATGCTTCGGCGCTCTTTTTCTATTATTCTGTTTACTGCCTTGATCGCGTCCTCCTGAA
>CAVUUY010000003.1:0-64384 GCA_963744915.1 uncultured Alphaproteobacteria bacterium | reverse complement strand
CCGCTCCACCGATCCCCCAGCGCGAACGTGCTTGGAGCTGCCGCGAGGCCGAATAATCGCAGCCGATCATAAGATGCGCGACGTCTGCGAGCGCATTCGAGAGGCTGGAGGAATGGAAAAGCAGCGCGCGTTCGGGATAGCCAATTCGATTCCAGACGGGCCCATGAGACTTTGATGCGCTGAACTCGGCCGAGTTATGGGCTGTCGTGCGCCATTCGGTGACTGTCGGCGCGATTGGATGCGTTTTCTTGCAGGCGGTTCAGCGCATGAGAGGACGAAGGAGCACAGGCGAGCGCACGCTGGCCCATATGTGGGCTCGAAAGCGGTGGGGAACCGAGCTCTCCGGAGAAGCACAATCGCGCAACAATCAAATGGGGGACTGCACTGTCCTTTGGTCGATTATGATTCGCACTCTGTTCCCTTAGGTGCGCCAGCCAGGTGGATCGAGCGTCACCGGCCAGGCCACGAAAGATCACTTCGTATCGCTCAAGGAAAGCGGGCGACGACATAATGCGCGACACCTGCGATGGGCTATAGTCGGTCGCCTTGGCGATCTCCTTCTGTGTCCGGGGAGAGTGCTCCAGAACGGCTAGGAGGATCGCGTCATGCCGACGTTGATACCGGGGGTAAGGCCGCTTTGGCATAAGTGGTACCTCTCTTGACAATGTGTGGGTTGGTCGGACCCTGGGACAGCCTCTGGTGGGCCCTCAGGAGTGACGCTTGTGACGAATTTTCTTTGTTTCCATGAACCTCACAGGAGAAAATAATTAGAGAGGTTTGCCTAATGTCGTTCGGTTTCGTCACTATCGTCACACTTTCCTTTTGATACCGCGATGAGTCCTTGCTCCGCCTGCCTGCCGGCAGCGCTTATAAGTGATAACGTTTGGCCCTCGGATCTGTCAGTAGTCACCCAGACGCTCTAACTCCGGCCGACATGGCGGTATCCAGTCGAACTTGGTCGCCTCAGCAGGGATGCCCGGGAGCCAGACGACCCAGGCGTAGCTCGTGGCCGTCGACGCCTTCGGTCGCATCGCCCCTTGACCATCGGAACGCGCTCGGTGAACTGCAGGACGACGCTCGGCGCATTGGGTCTGAAGAGCCGATTGTACGGCCGTGCTCTCGAGGAACGCCGTGCGGACGAGCATGGCAACAAGAACCTTGGCGCGGTTGATGGCGACACGCGCAAACTGCTCGGCCAATCGGAAAGGCGGGTTGGTGATGATTGCATCGACCTCACGCCCATTCGTCGAGTGGGGAAGGTCCGCCGCCGACGAAAATCGCAGACCTCACCGTAGCCGTACGGGTGAACGTCGGAGGCATAGACAGTGCCGAAATGCTCGGACAAGGGTCTCGCCATGTAGCCCTGCCCGCAGGCCGGCTCCCAGATCACTTGCATCCGCAGAGGGCGCGGGTGGCCCAGGGCGGCGTGGGAAAGTCGTCGAGGCTGTCCAGCGGCTCGAAGCGCTGCGCCATGACTGCGTGTGAAGTGTTCCGCCTCACGCCATTCGTCCCCCTTGTTTCCGTAAATTCACGCGTTGCCATCAAAGAGGAGATCGTCATCCAGCCAGAAATCATTATCAGCGAGCGCCTGATCGATGGCAGTTAACATGTCCTCGTCCGCCCCGTGCTCGACCAGAAATTCACGAACGCGATTCAGCTGCTCGAAGATATAACGGCGCCGGAACTCCTCGAGATCGTCCGGGCTCACGTTTTTGATTTTGCTGAAGGAGGCCGGTTTCATTGCTCGCGCGCCTCTGACTTTCCGGTTGTTGTTTCATTTCTCTATCCTTGTGAAAACGAAAGGTTAAGATCAAAAAAATACTGGACGCTTTGAGCTGTGCTGCCCTAACCGCTTCCATCCACCACCAACGGCTCGATAGCCTCGTGCCGCGTCTGCCAGCTCGGGTGCTGTGTCATCGAAAGGCCCCTCCGCCTTCAGAAAGGGTGCTTGGGTGCAACGGCGCAACAACGTCGTGAAAACAAAGGGTTGTCTCGAGAACTGTCGCAAAACAGCCCTCACTGAAGGTGCAACGCTGCAACGCTTTTCGATGCACCGTTGCACCGGGTCTTTTGCTCTCAGGTCATCGGTCAAGGTCTAACCCATTGAAAAGGAGTCGAAGTTGCGGCGTTGCAGCTGTTGCGCCTCTCCGCGACTGGCTATTCATTCTCGTCTTCCGTTTCTGGTCCGAGATACCGAGAGAAAGCATCGGCAAATTGCCCGATGTCGTAGCCTCGAAGTGACTTGCCGCCTATCCGCATGGCGGTTGGGGCGATGCCGAATGCTTTGAGCGCCTGTGCCAGTAATTGAGGCTGAGTGGTCAGAATTGCTTGACTCTGTATTCCTCCGCACAAGTCGGCCGAACTGAGTCGTGATTGTTTGGACTTCCGCGAACACCTTGCGGATTGCTCCGAGCAGTACTTCGCCATCTGAAGCCTCTCGCTCTCCTGTTAAGGCGAGTGCCGCTCGCCGAGCGCGCTCGGGCCAGGTCCCCCCTGCATGCTCGGCGATCGCGAGCAAGATGCGCCACTTGTCAGCTACCCGCCCACAAAAGCTCTTCGGCATGTCTGGTTCAGCGTCCTTGAATTGCGGACGGTACTTCTTCAGCCAAGCCTGAAGTCTGTCGCTCAGTTGTTGAAGCTCCTTTTCCGTGGAGCCGGTGATCTTGTCGGTCCTGTCATTCGGCTTAGCCCTTCGCATACGAATGATTATCGCCCGGCTCTCCAATGAATTGGAACCCAGCTCACCTATCGTGGCTATCGCGACCGCTGCGAAGGTATGGAAGGCTTTCGGCGTGAAATTCTCACCAACGCACCGGAGGACAGGAGAATTCGGCTCGAACCCTGAGTTCAGGACATTCGGCCATTCGGAGTCGGCTTTCAGAAAGGTATCCCCCTCATCAAGCAGGAAAGTAGGGTGAGTTGCTGGATTGTTGCTGCGAAAGAATGCTGCCGGACTAGCATTCGAGGACAGTATACAATTGTGTGCCAACCGGCTGAGGATCTTAAGGGCTTTTGTTTTTCCACATCCAGGCATCGGCGACACAAGCGCCAATCGCGGCGTATGTCTCACCTCATCCATCAGATGCGTGTGAACTGCCCATAGCGTCATTGCAGAGGCCGCACCTTCGGTTAGTGAAAGATGTCTTGAACAGTACATTTCCATTTCGTCCAGAATCAATGCGAGTTCTCGCTGTTGCTCTTCGAAGGAATTTTCCCGAGTCTTTCCTTGCGTTTGGCTGTCTGATGAATCATTATCATTTTGATTGTTGCTATTCCTTAGGGCCCCGTCATTGACGGGGCCTTCTTTGTCATCGTAGGCAACCATGATTGTTCTCCCCGCTTGGGATGACAGACATTCTGCCCGGTCTAAAGGCTATCCAGCCGAGACCCTGGTCGTCGCAGCAGCCCACAAGCTTCTGCATACTCGTGCTGAGTACGGAGGCCTGGCGTGGGTCGTCTATTCGGATAGGGCTCATGTCCATCCTTCTGTGTCCCTCTCGGCGCCGCTACGTATCCAAATAAGCGACGATGTGGTGAGGAGCCTTCGGCGGTCAGAAGTGCCGGGGCCCACGTAGCTATCAGTCTCGATCGTCGACAAGCTCACTCGTGGAGCGGACGAGCTTGCCGAGGCGTTGGTTCGCCCAGGCCTCGAGATCATCGCGGGAGTAGATAGGGAACTTTCCGGCTTTGCGAAATGCTGGGCCGTTACCGATGCAGGCATACTTCGCAAGTGTCGTGGCTACGCATGGAATGCCGTAGGTCTCTCGGATGTAGCGCGCGGCATCAGCGCGCCGCATGTTATGCGGAGAGTCGCATCCACGCGAATTCGAGACTTCGGTGTGATCTGAGAAATCGCATGCACTCGTTTTCCCCGTGTCGATCATTGGTCAGCTTCCATAATGGTTGAGCATTGCTGGAAACTGACATGCCCCATGCTAGGCCGTCTGCATGTCATGGAATGAGTTTTAGTGCCGGTTCTTAGCATACCGAACGGCCTTCGCGATCGAGTTCGGCAGCCCGATCACGGCAATTGCTTGTGCCTGGAAAATTGTGTAGCAAAACCGCGGGAAGGGGCCGCACAGCCGACCATTTCTGTCTACGCTACGTGTGGGCTTCTTGCCGGTAAGTCTCTCGTAGATGACAGCCAGGCGACAAACTAAGTCATCCCGCATGTGTTGTCCTGGACGACCGCCAAGACTTTTCTTATCAAGCTCGTGCTGAGCCAATCTCTGAAATTCATAAATTCCCTCAGTTAGCTCCTCGGCTTTGATTATTAGATCTTCCGTTTTGAGGTAATTCTCCACAGAAAGGAGCGCGACTCTTAATCCGCGAGCATACTTGATGAAATTGCTAAGCGCTGCACGCCCTTTCGCCCTGGGGTCAACCCTTCGGCGGGTCGATTTTCCGCTTGTTTCGTCGGTAGCTCGTTCGTTGTCTAGGCGAGCAAAATCGTATGCAAAGAAAGCGTCGCAGATCGCTTGCTTTTCCTTGGAGGGAATTCCGTCAAGGGAAATCGCTTTGGCGATCTCAGTCCACTGGTCCGGCGAAAAAACCGCTGCCGGGTCTGGCTCAGACCTATGCACTCTCGCCTGCCCTGGGCCGCGACTGAGACGAGAAGTCTAATAATACCTTAGCTCGTGCGCCAGTCATCGCTGCGGAAATGTATTGGGCAACCCTCTCGGCAGCAGCGAGCAACGAGGCTATCGACAGTCGCGATATAGCCGCTTGTCACGCCGAGGCGCGCGTGACCGAGAAGCGCCTTGATCGTCAGCTCGCCCGAAGCCCAATTCGTGCGCCGCGCTGGCGTAGGCATGACGAAGGCCGTGCGGCGAGTAGCCAGCGCCAACAATTCGCCGCCACGCCTTCGGGAAAACTGAAGCGTACGACCTGTCACTACGGCTGACGCCTGGAAAGACGTAATCGCCGCTGCGCTTCGAATGCGGCCAAGATACGCCTGAGCGGCTTCTGGTAGCGGTCGAATAGAGGCGCCGGTTTTCGTGTCGCCGAGCCGCAGGCAGGAAGTTCGCGAAATCGATCTCGGACCATTTGAGATTCAGGATTTCCGAGCGGCGACACCCGGTGAGGGCGAGAAGTCGGATCGCCGCAGTCGGCTTGCCAGTGTTCGCCCCTGCGCTCGGCGGCCTCGAGCGCTTGCGCCGAGGGTGCGATACTCCTTCCGGCGCAAGTCGGAATGATCGGCGCTTGTCGGCGGGCTTGCGGATACCGTGAGCGGGATTGTGCTCGATGTAGCCCATTTCCTTGGCGTAGGTGAGCATACCGCCGAGCAAGCCCACAGCGCGGACTGCGGCTGTCGCCCCGCCGGTTACCCGCGCAACGCCTCGAGGCCTTGTCTTCACGATGGCCGCGGTCTTGCCGCTCGTGACGGCCTCAAGGAAGCGCTTCACGTCAGCGCTGGTCAGGTCCTTGAGCGGCTTCTTTCCGAGCAAGGGGATGATATGGCGGGCGATCCGCCCACGATCGATTTCGAGGGTGCTGCCTTTCTTGGGTAAACCCTTGCGGCCGATGATGAGCCCAGCCTCGGCTTTGGCCAGATACTCTCGGCACAGGTCGCCTACGGTGATTGCGTTCCTCTCCGCCAGCCGCTGTTCCACCGGGTCGAGGCCTCTTTCGACATCGCCGAGAAGGCGCCGAGCGTCACGGCGAGCCTCGTCAGGGGTCAGCCGCCCATACTTGCCAATGGTAAGACGTCGAGATCGCCCCTGACGATTGCGGAACTGGATCAAGAACGACCTGAGGCCGCCCGGCTTCACTCGGAGACCAAAGCCCCGCAACTCGTCATCCCAGAACACGCGATCCGTGCCGTCCGGCTTTGATCGCGTCGATGGTCCTTTTCGTGAGCTTCATTATTTTGCCGGAGTGGGTAAGCAGAAGGGTAAGCAAGAAAATGGCATTGACGGGAATTGCCGTCAAGCGCTGACGCATGAGAATTTGTTAGAGAATTAGGGCGTTATGGCAGTTGGGCGATAACCGGCAATCGCTGGAAATTGCCCGTCCACAACCTTGCCAAGGTTGGGGTCGAGGGTTCGAATCCCTTCGCCCGCTCCAGAATACTCATTTCAGCAACTTAATTCCGCAGTTTCCGCAAGTCCCTCAATTTCGCGTCCCATACATGAGCTGGACGACCTTGTCTTCCAGGTCGTCATTGCTGATCGACGCGAGGCCCGTTCTCAAGTCCATGACATCAATAAAGGCGACGAGGGCGAAACGCTCAAGCTGATCCAAGTTCGGCAGCAGCTTGGTCTCGTTGATCAATGCCTGTTTGATTCCGTCCTCGGAGAAACCATTGGCCCGCATTTTCTCGATCACACCGAGGGGAATCTGCATGTTGTTGTCGGCGGTCATCGTCATCGATATCGCTCCTTTACAGGCGTGTCGTTTGCCGTGGCAGGAACGGCCACAGCGCGATGTGAGAAAGCGAGCGCCATTGTGCGGAGACGTTCAATCTCGCGTCGGAGGGCCGCGCAAGCGCCGCGATGACCACACACCATAGCGTTAATCTCGCAACCAGCAGCGCCGCGCCTATTCCTAGTCGAACTGAGTTGGTCAGCATGAGTGCCACCTGTGCACAAGCTTTCACTGGGTGGCATTGTGGTCCTGGTTGATCCCTCTCACCATCCTACTCAAGTAGACCGACGTAAGGTCTTGGCTTAGGAAACTCATACTCTGGTATGTCAGTATCGGCGCGCAGCTTCCTATTCCGCGCTGGGCAAGGTGAACTGAAATATAGCGCCCCTAGGTTCATTCGCAGCCGCCCATAGCCGACCGCCATGGGCATCGATTATCGACCGGCAAATCGCCAGTCCCATCCCCATTCCGCCCGATTTCGTGGTGTAGAAAGCGTCGAAAACGCGGTCGAGATGTTCCGGATCGATGCCTGGTCCGGAATCGCGCACTGCCACGAGAACGCCTTTTGTCCGGCTTTGCCTGGTGCCGATCAACAACTCTCTCGCCCCCTCATCAACCGAGCTCATTGCTTCGACCGCGTTCAGGATCAAGTTCAGGACGACTTGTTGCAGTTGAACACGATCGCCCTGAACGGGAGGCAACGCTTCATTGAGGTCGGATCTGGACCGAGACTCGATTCTCGGCAAATGCGCTGCCCGCCAATTCAATGACCTCGTCCATCGCCTGATTGAGATCAAAACGGCGCTTTTCCGGAGGCGCATTCCTGATCTGATCACGGATGCGGTCGACGATGTCACCGGCTCGATCGGCATTGCCCACGATAGAGTCGAGCGCCTGCCTGACCTCGCCCAGATCTGGCGGCTTCTTGTCGATGAAATTCAGTGCCGCACGAGCGTTGTTGCGCGCGCTGGCGATCGGTTGCGTGATTTCGTGAGCGATCGAAGCGGTGAGCTGACCCAAAGTCGTTACGCGAATCACACGGGCAAGTTCGGCCTGTACTGTCTGCAATGATGCCTCTGCCTGTTGCGCGCGCACGATTGCCGTCACATCGGTGCCGGTGCCGCGATATCCACGGAATTTTCCCTGGCTGTCAAATACTGGCTTGCCGCTGGCCTTCACATACATCGGAGCGCCGCTGCCGCCCACCGTGCAATATACGAAGTCACGAAACGGCTTACGGGAATCGAAAGTTTCCCAAATAAGCCGCCACTTGTCCGGTTCCGATTCGAGATCGAGAGCGTGATCCCAGCACGCCAAACCGATTCGACGCGCCGCGTCCGAACCAAACGCATTCTCGGTCAGCAGCGTGAATTTGTAGTCCGGACCGATCTCCCAAAGCCAATCGGAGGCACTTTCGGCGAAGTCGCGGAATCTCGCTTCGCTCTCCCGCAACGCCTCCTCGGCGCATTTGCGTTCCGTCAGATCGATCACGAATGCGACGCCTTGACCTCCAAAATTCTCGAAGCTCGCCACGCCGATCAAGATCGGCACACGGCTGCCGTCCTTGCGGAAGTATTCCTTTTCATATGGATGCACGAAGCCGGCGATCCTCACCTTTTCAACGGCCCATGCGCTGACGTTGGTCCATTCCGGTGGCGTCAAGTCCGTCCAGCGCACCCGACCGAAACTGAGATCTTCACGATCGAATCCGACCATGCGGAGAAACGTGTCATTCGCCTCGGTAATGCGGCCTTCGTGCTCCCACAGGAAAATGCCGATAATGTTGGCCTCGACGAGGCGCCGGATCTTGGCTTCGCGTTCTGTCAGATCGCGGTTGGCGTGGGCAAGCGCCAGGCTCCGTTGCTTCTCGGCTTCGAACAGGCGGACGTTTTCGATCGCGACCACCGCCTGCTTGGCGAAGGTCTCGAGAAGCGCGATCTGCTTGTCGTCGAACGGTCGGACCTCCCATCGCCGGATGAGAATGACCCCAATGGGGCTGTCCTCGCGCAGCAATGGCGTCGCAAGCGTGGTGCGGTGGCCCTCGCGCTTTGCATCCATGCTGCCCATCGGGTATTCCTCGTCCTCCGAGGCGAGATCATGGACATGAACCGTCCGACGATCGCAGGCGGCGCGTCCGATCACCCTCTCTCGGTTTGCGGGAAGGCCCTCACGGGCACCGATATTCACCGGAATTTCCCCGTGTGAAGCCACCAACCGAAGAAGGTTGTTCTCCAGGCGGAAGATCTCGGCATTATTCGAGTCGCACAGGCGTGCGGCATTTTCCGCCACCGAGTCGAGGACCGACTGAACCGGCGCGTTCGAGATGATACGCAGCATCTCGGCGGTGGCGTTTTGCTGCTTGATCGCCTCGAGGAGGCGCTCACGGATGTGGGCGGCTTCCAATTGGCAGGCTTTGAGCTGCCGTTCGAGATCGGCGCGGGTCTTGCGAGCTCCACCAACGCGCGCCTTCGCTCCGGTCGAATGAAGCTTGGGACCGCGCGTTCGGCTCTTTGCCCATTTGCGAGACAAAGTCACCTCCATCGCCCAGACCCATACTGGCCGTTCACGACCGGTGATGGGCCCGCGTGGAGAATAGCACGCAGTCCACTGCGCGCGTCAGCACATTAACCAATGGGATGGTCCTGCCGCTCCCGCCATCGATGGGTCAGGCTGGCAGCCAACGCATCGGCAAGCGGATCGAACAAGGCTTCGGCTCGATGAAGACCATCGTGCCGGGTATGAAATATTATGGCGTGTCGCCGTACATAGCCTTAAGTTGGCCATGGGCGAAGGCGAGGGCCGGCGGCATATCCATTTTGCCGCCAATGATCTCGATATACGCCCCGGTTTTGCTGGCGCGTGCGGCCTTCATTGCCTCGTCGAGCTCGCCAAGCGTGGTCACACGCGCCGTATACCAATTTTCGCATCCCAGCGCCTTCGGCAATTCGGCATAGTTCCAGGGTGCGAGGTCGTTATAAGTCCAGTTCGGATTTTCCTCCAGCGCGCGCTCGATGAGGTAGCCACCATTGTTGAGTACGAAGACTATGACGTTTGCTCCAAACCGTCCCATGGCGCCGATGTCGTTCGCAGTCAGTTGATGCGAGCCTTCGCCAGTGATCAGAATTGTGCGCCGGCTCGGGTCGGCAAGCGCGACACCGAAGGCGGCCGGGGTCGCCCAACCGATCGATCCCCATAGAACTTGCGCTTCCACCCGCACGCCGTCAGGAAGGATCGTTGGTGTAACACCGAGGCTTGAGCTACCGGTCTCGAGAACGACCGTGTCTCCGGCGCGCAGAAACGCCGCGTAGCGCGGATAAAGCGCGGCCATCGTGATCTTGTCGGACGACCTGCCGTTTACCGGCGGGAGTCCCTGCGGTTTTCCCTTGTATGGCGCCGATGATGGTTTGAGCTTGGCCAGCCCGCATAGAATGTCCTCAAGCCGGACATTGGCGATGATCTGGTCTGCGATCTTGACGCCGTCGAGACCGACGGTAACAAACCGCGTCAAATCGAGTTGGCCGGAATAGGCCGCCGTTGTGATGTCGTTGAAATTGACGCCGCCCAGATCGAGGACCAGATCGGCGCCTTCGACGATTTGGCGCGTTTTCGGCTCGGACACCGCGCCGGCATACATGCCGGCAAACTGCGGATGACTTTCCCCGATGACGCATTTTTCCATGAGCGTTGTAACGAAAGGACAGCCCAGCGCTTCGATCGCCTTCTGTGCCTCTTTCTGCAACCCGAGCCGCGAGATTGTGAAGGCGGGAAACGCGACTATGGATTTCGCCTTGTCGATGCGTTCCGCAATGATCGCCATCGCCTTTTGCAACGCTGCTTCGTTTGATCGAGGTACGATCGGCTTCACATCAGCCGACACGACTGGAGATAGCGCGTAGTCCGACGGCACTGCGATATAGGCAGGCTGATTGTTGCGGCGCGCCTCCGCGATGATGCGCTCCATTTCTATGACGCAGTTCTCAGGATTGATGACCGCATGACAGCACGCGGCGCCGGCGGACAGTTCGACGAAATTGCCGAAGACACCGTCGCCAAGCGTGTGATGGGCGATCTTTTGCAAGTGCTGATGCTGATAGGAGGGCATTCCGACGACGTGAAAAACCAGTGATCGTTCCGCCTTAGCGCCCATGACGCCGTTTATGGCGGATAGCTCGCCAACGCCATAGGTCGTTGCCAACATCGCCGCGCCCCGGATGCGCGCATAGCCATCTGCGGCGTAAGACGCATTCAATTCATTGGCACAGCCGATCCACTTCACCCTATCGCTGCTGTCGACCGCATCGCAAATTGGAAACACGTAATCGCCGGCAACGCCAAAGCAGTGGTCGATTCCTTCTGCGGCAAGGCGCGCGACGATATAGTCAGCGACGCTGACAGGTGGTGTGTCAGTCTTTGAAATCTGTTTGGTCATGCCCTTCTCCTCCTTGCTGCCTTCTGCAATCAAGGCCGCTAATCTGGCCGCGCGTTACGTCATCGAGTCTGTGCCGGTTTGGCTGTTTGCGTTTGTGTGGCGTCTCGTCGACTTCGCGCAAAGCCGGCTCGGCACCGACAGCCGCATATTTGGCGATCCGCTTGGAAACGATCCATTGCGCATGAGTAGCGCGGGGTAAGAAATGAGTTTGTGTAACCTAAACCTCGGTTTAGCAGTCGTAAAACCAAAGACTAACTAGTGCTGAGGTGCAAACTGCAACACATTCCGCCTGACGGAGCAGGCTGCGAATTGTCCAGGATCAGGCGGAGAAGGCGATGATATCGAGACGAAGAATCCTGACAGCGACTGCGGCAGGCGCGGTGGTTGGAGCGGTGGGCACGGCGCGCGCCGGCTCATTCGGCAATCCCGATGAACCACCACAGGGCGCCATCAACGCCAGTCCGGCGAGCCTTTCCGATCCTGGACCGCAGACACCAGGAATTGCCAATCAGTTCCCATCAGCCGTAAGTCCGCCACCAACCGACATCGGCGGCATGCCGCAGATCTGGTCATCCTTCAACAACGCGCCACGCCGTATACAAAACGGCGGCTGGGCTCGACAGGTGACGCAAAGCGATTTCGCAATTTCCGACACGATTGCCGGGGTCAACATGCGGCTGGCGGCTGGCGGGATCCGGGAATTGCACTGGCATCAGGCGGCAGAGTGGGCATTCATGACATATGGCAGCTGCCGGGTCACGGTGCTCGATCCACTGGGCCGCCCTTATGTGGCTGACGTCAAGGAGGGCGACATCTGGTATTTCCCAGCCGGTTATCCGCATTCGCTGCAAGGCCTCGGACCAGACGGGTGCGAATTCGTCATCTGCTTCGATAACGGCGAGGCCAGCGAGTTCAACACGCTTCTCGTGACCGACTGGTTCATTCACACACCACCGGACGTTCTTGCCAGAAACTTCGGGGTCTCGCCTGAAACCTTCGCAAAGATACCCATGCATGATCTATGGATCTTTCAGGGGGAGGTACCCGGCGATTTGGAGACCGTGCGGCAAGAGATGACCGGCGGCGTTGATGCTCCGCCCTACCCCTTCACATTCTCCCTCGGGTCGGCACCGCCTGTCAGTCAGACAGCAGGGGGAATCGTGCAGGTTGCCGACAGCGACAATTTCAAGGTCGCAACAACCGTTGCTGCAACTCTGGTGACCATGCAGCCTGGCGCGATGCGGCAGATGCATTGGCACCCGAATGCCGATGAGTGGCAATATTACATCAAGGGGAAGGCACGCATGGGCGTGTTCAACACCGGCCCCAACGTCTTAACCATGGACTTCAATCCCGGTGACATCGGATACGTAAAGCGAAATTACGGGCACTATGTGCAGAATGTCGGCGACAGCGACCTGCAGTTCTTTGCCGTGTTCAGAACCGGCAATTACGAGGAGATCTCCTTGTCGAGTTGGCTCAAGCATTCCCCGCGGCAGATGGTGGCGGAGCACCTGAACATAGACCCGAGATCGATCAGCAAGTGGCCTCCGGATCAGTCGGCGATCGTGCTCAGGTAGCTGACGGTTTTAGGCTCCAGGCCAGTGGCAGTGGCACGCGCAATTCTTCGCCTGAGATCAAGTGGCTCAATGATAGGACCGCGAGTGCGATTGAGTCTTTCGGCACTCGTCGGTGCCGCAGTCTTCGGCCTTCTTCCCAACAGTTTGTCACTCAGCATGAAGGGAGCAATGAGCTGGAACGCAGGCGCACTGATCTATCTGGGAGCGGCCGTCTATGTCATGGCAACAAGCAGTGGCGATGTGATCCGCGCCAGAGCCGCACGGCAGGACGACAGCCGAATCGTAGTCCTGTCCATCATCCTATTGGCCATTTGTGCCAGCTTCGTTGCCATCACTGGCCTCCTTTCTGAAAGCCCGCAAACTCCCAAGGCTATCTCGGTGCCGCTGGTGCTAGCCGCCTTAACAATTATCCTGGCCTGGTGTGTGACCCAGGTCGTGTTTACGTTGCACTACGCCCATGAATATTATCGACCGAGTGCGACAGCGAGGCGATTTGCTGGCGGGCTCGACTTCCGTTCCGAGCAGCAACCGGATTATTGGGATTTCCTCTATTTTGCCACATCGATCGGTGCGGCATCGCAGACATCGGATGTCTCGATCCAGACGAAGAAACTTCGTCGCCTCGTCACAGTTCACGCAGTCATTTCGTTCTTCTTCAACACGGCGGTCTTGGCACTGAGCATCAATCTCGCCGCTACCGTCATCTGAAGGCCTCGGCTCGCGCGTGCCAGGAAATTTCGAGCTATTGCAACGAGGGTTGTACTGCCGCGCCAGGGCCGATCTTCTGGAGATTGCCGCTGATCACGTGCTCGCCCTCCGAGACACCTTTCAGCACCGCGACGAGGTCGCCATCGGTGGGGCCGAGCGAAACAAGACGCTGCTCGGCCTTGTTGCCTTTTCCGATCACAAAGACGTATTTGCCGAGCTGACTTGACCCCAACGCGGTCTGCGGCACCATCAGCTTATCTGGTTCGGTCCTGATGGACAGCCGGATGCGAACATATTGGCCGGGCAGCAAGCCGGGATTGGTGTTGCGTATGGTGGCGCGCGCAACGACCGTGCCGGTCGATCGATCGATCGTGTTGTCTATGAAGGTCAGCTGGCCCTTGTAACGCGCCTGGGTCTCGCCCGGCAGTAGAATGTCGGCGGCGACCGTGCCGCCCGCCCGCGCTTGCTGGATCTCGATGAGGTCCGCCTCGCTGGGATTGAATGTGACGTAGATCGGATCCAGCTGCACCAGCGTGTTCAATGGTGCACCGGCAACGCTGATCAGCGCGCCAACCGGTGCTTGGTTCCGACCGAGGCGGCCAGCAAACGGCGCACGGATTTCCGAATAACCGAGATTGAGCTCAGCCGTCGTGACTGCGGCCCGATCCATCGCCAGCGCTGCTTCGGCCTGTCGTGAGGCGCTGGTGCGCTGGTCGAAATTGTCATAAGCGAGCCAGCCGCTCTTGGCGAGCGCGGATCCGCGCTTGAGATTCGATTGCGCATAGTCGAGAGCTGCCAGACTGCGTTGCACCTGAGCCTTTGCCTGGTCCAGTGCGGCCTGTAGATCGCGCGGATCAATGGTGTAGAGCAGGTCGCCTTCCTTGACGTCCGTGCCATCCGGGACGTGCTGCTGCCTGATATAACCGGGCACCTTGGCCTGGAGAGCGATATTGCGGATCGACTTCGTCCGTGCCGAATAGTCCAGGTAGATCGGGATATCCTTCCTGACGATCCTGGCCACGGGGACGGGCATGGCGGGCGCGGCGGGACTGGGTGTCGCCGCCCCGGCGGTGCCGCCGAGCAGAAAGTCGCTCTGCCGAAGGACAATGAAGGTGATGACGAGTACCGCGACAGCGACAGCGGCGAAGGCGATTTTCCATTTGCGCATATTTCTGGGCTCCATCTTATTCCGCCGGCTGGGCGTGGTCTTCCGTGGCCTCATTCGCCGCGGCGGGTTCGTCACCGAAGCTGCCTTCCCGCAACTGCTCGATGACCGCGTAGAAGACAGGAACAAAAACCAGGGTAAGGATGGTGGCGGCCAGCATGCCGCCGAAGACGGCGGTACCGATCGACTGCCGGCTCGCAGCGCCCGCGCCCGTCGCGAACATCAGCGGCAGGACACCGAGAATGAAGGCGAAGGCGGTCATGAGGATTGGCCGCAGCCGCAGGCGAGCGGCCTCCATCGCGGCCTCGATGATCTCGAGACCCTCCTCGCGCCGCCGCCTGGCAAACTCGACGATCAGAATCGCATTCTTGGCGGCAAGGCCGATGAGCATCACAAAGCCGATCTGCGAATAAACGTCGATCTGCATACCGCGCAGCCACACCGCCACCAGCGCCCCAAACAGCGCCAGCGGCACCGCAAGCAGGACCATGAAGGGCATGGACCAGCTCTCGTACTGCATCGCCAGGATGAGGAAGACGAAGATGATCGCGAGGGCGAATACGACAGTGGCGATCGATCCCGCCTTGAGTTCCTGGAAGGTGATACCGGTCCATTCGAAGGCGAAGTCAGGCGGCAACGCCGTTGCCGCAGCCCGCTCCATGGCGGCAACCGCCTGGCCGGAACTGTAGCCCGGCGCGGCGCCGCCGTTGATCAGGGCTGAGGCATAGTTGTTGTAGTGAGGCACGGTCTCGGGGCCGACGATAGGCTTGAGATTGCCGAGCGTGCTCAAGGGCACCATGCTGCCGGTGGCATTGCGCACGTAAAGGCGGGAGAGATCGGATGCCGACGCCCGCGCATCCTTGTCGGCCTGCAGGGTCACCCGGAAGGTGCGGCCGAACAGGTTGAAGTCGTTGACATAGAGTGAGCCAAGATAGATCTGCAGCGTGTTGAACACGTCGGGCAGGCTTAGTCCGAGCAACTTCGCCTTGTTGCGATCGAGGTCGTAGTTGAACTGCGGCGTCGACGTGCTGAACGACGAGAACAATTGCTGGCCGCTGATCTCCGGCTGCTTGCGCGCTTCGGCAATCACCGCCTGGGTGACGTCGTTGAGTGCGACGCTGCCGCGTCCGGTAAGGTCCTCGATCTGGAACTCGAAGCCGCCGGTGGTGCCGAGGCCGGGAATCGACGGCGGATCGAAGCTCAGCGCAACGGCGCCGGGAAGCGCAAAGAGCTTCGGGCGCACCAAGTTCACAATATTGGAGGCGCCCTGCTCGGGCGGCCGCTGGTCCCACGGCTTGAGGATGGCGAACTCCACCGCCGAGTTCGACTGTGCTGCGCTGGTCAGAAAGTTGAGGCCGCTGATCGAGCCCACGATATCGACGCCGGGCGTACTCTTCAGGATATCGCGCACCTGCTTGGCCACCTCATCGGTGCGCTGAAGAGAAGCCCCGTCCGGCAACTGGATGACAACGAAGAAATAGCCCTGATCTTCGACCGGAAGGAACGTCGAAGGGATGCGCAGCGAAACCAGATAGGTCGCTCCGAGCGCCGCCACGAACAACCCCAGCATCGTCCAGCGCAGGCTGGTCAGCACGCGCACGCCATGGGCATAGGTATGGGATAGCCAGTTGAAGCCGCTGTTAAACCACCGAAATGGCCCAAACTGAACGTCGCCGCGGTGGCGCAGGAAGGCGGCGCTCAGCGCCGGACTGAGCGTCAGCGAGTTGAACGCGGAGATCCCGACCGAGATCGCGACTGTCAGCGCGAACTGATTGTAGAGACGACCCGAGACTCCCGGGATGAAGGCGACCGGGACGAACACCGCCATCAGCACGGCGGTGGTGGCGATGATCGGGCCGGTGACCTCCTTCATCGCGGCACGCGCCGCATCGAGAGGCCGCAAGCCTGCCTCGAGTTGCCGTTCCACATTCTCGACAACGACGATCGCGTCGTCGACAACAAGGCCGACCGCAAGGACCATGCCGAGCAGGCTCAGCATGTTCAGCGAAAAACCGATCAGTTCCATCACCACCAGAGTCGCGACAAGCGACACCGGAATGGCGATCGTAGGTATTATCGTCGTGCGCCAGCTCTGCAGAAAGATGAAGACGACCGCGACGACGAGCAGCAGCGCCTCTGCCAGGGTGATGACGACGTCATGCATGGCCGCCGACACGAAGCGGGTCGTGTCGTAGTGCATCGCGTAGCTGATCCCCTTGGGGAAGCGCTTCGACAACTCCTCCATCTTGTCCTTGACCCGCTGCTGCAGGGCAAGTGCATTCGACCCCGGCATCTGGTAGATCGCCAGGACCACGGTCGGGTCTTCGCCGAAGAACGCCGTCGAGGCGTATTGCAGCGCCCCAAGCTCGATCCGTGCCACATCGCGCAGCCGCACCACCGACCCGGCATCCGGATTTGCCCGCACGATGATGTCGGCGAACTGGTCAGGATCGCTCAACCGCCCGAGTGCGCTCACCTGCATTTCGAAAGGAGTCCCCGCTGGGGCCGGTGACTGACCGATCTTTCCTGCGGCGACCTGCACGTTCTGTTCGGCGACAGCGTCTTTCACATCGACGGCGGTGATGCCGAGATTGGCGAGCTTGTCGGGATCGAGCCAGATACGCATGGAGTAACGGCGCTCGCCGAAAATCGCGACATCGCCGACGCCGGACAGGCGCTTGAGCGGATCGACAATCTGGAGATAGGCATAGTTGCTCAGTGCCACCGGGTCGACCGAGTTGTCCGGCGAGGTCAGGTTGACGATGAGGACGAAATTCGGGTTCTGCTTCTTGATCGTCACGCCGGCCTGATTGACGATCGGCGGCAGCGATGAAGACGCCTGGGCGACGCGGTTCTGCACGTCGACGGCGGCTATGCTCAGCGGATAGCCGACGTCGAACGTGATGGTGATCGTCGACGAGCCGTCGTTGGAGCTCGACGAGGACATGTAGGTCATACCTGCGACGCCGTTGATTTGCTGCTCGAGCGGGGTAGTGACAGTGTCAGCCACGACCTGGGCGCTCGCGCCGGGATAAACCGCGCTGACGACGACTTGCGGTGGCGTGATGTCGGGGAACTGCGAGACCGGCAGCAGGAAGTAGCAGATCGAGCCCGCCAGCACCATGATGATGGCGATGGCCGATGCAAAGATCGGACGCTGAATGAAAAAGCCTACCATGGCAGCGATGCTCCGCCGAGTTGCAATCGCGTGCTCGATCGAGCGGCGATGTACCGGGACACCTCGCTTCGTCCACGATCTAACGAGCGCGGAAATGGATTCAGCGCACGGATCATGGAGCTTTAAAATCTCGGGACGTGGTCATCGGGTCCGTCCTTTATCGGTCAGGGCCGCGATGGTCTTGACGTCCGAGCCCTCAGGTGTTACCTGTAAGTAACAGTGGCAATGTTATAGACCGGTCACACCTAGTCAAGGCCCATAGCAGGATTTTTTTGCGTTTGCAAAAATGACACGAGGAATAGAGCCATGAAGGATTGCGGTGTGGCCCCGCCGAAACCGCGGGAGCGCATCATCAACACGGCGCGGGATCTCTTTCGCAAATACGGCATCCGCGGGATTGGCGTCGACGCCATCGCGGACGCCGCCGACACCAACAAGATGACACTCTACCGTCACTTCGGCTCGAAAGATGACCTCGTCGTTGCTTGTCTGCGCGATGTGGCCGGCGAGGCTGATGCGATCTGGAATGAATTCGAGCAGGCGTTTCCCGGCGACCCGCTCGCGCAACTCCAAGCCTGGGTTCGTGCCGGTGCCGAGTGCATCGGCGATGATGGCCGCGGCTGCGACATGGCCAATGTGGCGGTCGAACTCGCGAAAAGCGATCATCCGGCGCGGCACGTTATCGAGGAATTCAAGACGGCACAACGCGACCGCCTGGCGAAACTCTGTCGCGAAGCCGGAATTACGCAAGCCGATTTGCTCGCTGATGCCTTGTCGCTGCTGCTCGAAGGCGCGCGCGTCAGCCGCCAAAGCGTCGGTGTCGAGGGCCCTTGCGCACATTTCATCACAATCGGCAAAGCGGTGATCGCCGCCTTTGCCCGCGAGACAGAGGACCGCAGACCGCGACGTTACGCGGCCGGCGAGGCGACGGTGGCACGGTCCCCTCGCCCGACCGCGCCCGGCGGCATGGCACTCAAACGCGCTCGATAGACCTGTCGAAGGGCAGCGTGGCCGGAATACCGATTGCCGCACGATTAGCTGGGCCTCTTCCATCATTCGACCGCAGAGGCAAGCAGGGCGCCCTTCCGCTTTTACCATCTCGGCTCGGAGCAGCGCGATGACCGATACCCATCCTTCCCCCTCGACGTCGACGAGCGGCTGGCAATCCGTGACGCGCTATCCAGATCCGGCCATCACCGCGCTCGATGCCCTTTTCGAGAAATACTGGCTCAAGCTCTCCTGCGTCGAACGACTGGCGACGGGTTGCCGGTGGTCCGAGGGCCCGGTCTATTTCGGCGATGGGCGGTATCTGCTGTGGAGCGACATTCCCAACAACCGCATTCTCAAATGGGAGGAGGAGACGGGCGCGGTAAGCATCTACCGCAAACCATCGAATTTCGCCAACGGCCACACGCGAGACCGGCAGGGCCGGCTGGTAAGTTGCGAGCACGGGGGACGCCGCGTCACGCGCACGGAATATGATGGCGCAACGACGGTGCTCATAGACAGGATCGAGGGCAAGCGGCTGAACTCGCCGAACGACGTGGTGGTGAAGTCCGACAATACGATCTGGTTCACCGATCCGACGTTCGGCATTTTGGGCAACTACGAGGGCTACAAATCGGAGCCTGAAGTCGATGCCAACGTCTATCGTCTCGACCCCGCGACGGGGATGGCGACGATCGTGGCGGAGGGGATACTCGCACCAAACGGATTGTGCTTTTCGCCCGACGAACAGGTCCTGTACGTCGTGGAAAGCCGTGGCGTTCCCAACCGCAAGATCCTCGCCTTCGACCTACAGAGTGGCGGGCGGACCCTCGCCAACCGGCGCGTCCTCATCGACGCAGGCCCCGGCACTCCCGATGGCATGCGCTGCGATGTCGATGGCAATCTGTGGTGCGGCTGGGGAATGGGGACCGCCGAACTGGACGGGGTGATGATCTTCGCTCCCGATGGCAAGCCGATTGGCCGCATAGCGCTGCCGGAACGCTGTGCCAATTTGTGCTTCGGTGGCCTCAAGCGCAACCGGCTGTTTATGGCAGCAAGCCAGTCGCTCTACGCCCTTTACGTCAACACTCAAGGGGCATTGGGAGGGTGAGAGAGGAGGCCCGAAGGCGAGCGGCGGTGGGGGTGCCGATGCGAGCGCTCGAACGAGGAATCGACCGACACCGCCCGATGGAGTTCAGCCGCGGCGCGCTGCCTTGATCGCGGCGATGTCGATCCTCTTCATGTCCATCATCGCATCAAAGACGCGCTTTGCTTCCTTACCACCGGCCGCCAGCGCCTCGGTCAGCACACGCGGCGTGATTTGCCAGGAGATGCCCCATTTGTCCCGGCACCAGCCGCATGCGCTCTCCTGGCCGCCATTGCCGACGATGGCGTCCCAGTAGCGGTCGGTCTCCTGCTGATTGTCGGTGGCGATCTGGAACGAGAAGGCTTCGCTGTGCTTAAACGCGGGACCGCCGTTGAGGCCGATGCAAGGGACGCCCGCAACCGTGAATTCGACCAGCAGAACGTCGCCCTCCTTGCCGGCCGGGTAGTCGCTGGGTGCACGGTGGACGGCACCCACCTTGCTGTCCGGAAAGGTCTCGGCGTAGAAGCGGGCAGCAGCCTCGGCGTCGTTGTTGAACCAGAGGCAGATCGTGTTCTTTGCCATTGCGTGTCCTTTCTCTTTAGCGAATTGCAGGGCGTCAGTATCAGGGCTTCCTGTCCTTGCCAAACTGAATCTCCAAAAAACTGCGGCCCGCCATGCGTGACTTCAGTCCAAGTGCTGATACGATGCCGGCGGCCATCTCTACAACCGGCACGGTCAAGCCTATCGAGGACGTCATGTCAGCAACATCACCATCGGGCTGCGACACGATCCGCCCCATCACCGTCAACTTTCCGCAGGCGGACATCGACGAACTGCGCCGGCGCGTCGCGGCGACGCGTTGGCCCGAGCGTGAAACCGTGACGGATAAAACCCAAGGCGTGCAGCTTGCGACGTTACAGAAACTCGCCCGCTATTGGGGGAGCGACTATGACTGGCGCAAGGTCGAGGCACGGCTCAGCGCCCTGCCGCACTTCGTGACCGAAATCGATGGCCTCGACATCCATTTCATCCATGTGCGTTCCATGCACGAGGATGCGCTGCCGCTCATCGTCACGCATGGGTGGCCAGGCTCGATCATCGAGCAGCTGAAGATCATCGCGCCGCTGACCGATCCAACATCCCATGGCGGGAGTGCTGCGGACGCATTCCATCTGGTGATCCCCTCGATGCCAGGTTACGGCCTTTCTGGAAAGCCAAGCACGACCGGCTGGGGGCCCGAGCGCATCGCCCGCGCCTGGCCGGTGCTGATGAAACGCCTCGGCTATGAAAAATTCGTCGCACAGGGTGGAGATTGGGGTGCGCTCATCGTCGACCTGATGGGAGCCGACGCGCCTCAGGGATTGCTCGGCATCCATACGAACATGGCGGGTGCGATTCCGCCAGAAATCGATGCAGCGGCCTTCACCGGAGCTAGCCCGCCGCCCAACCTGTCGGCGGAGGAGAGGCAGGCGTTCGATCATGTCGCGTTCTTCTACAAGCACGGCCTCGGCTATGCACAGGAGATGGGCCACCGGCCGCAGACGCTGTATGGCATTGCGGATTCTCCTGTCGGCCTCGCGGCCTGGATCCTCGATCACGACATCTGGAGCTACGGTCTGATCGCTCGCGTCTTCGACGGGCAGTCCGAGGGCCTGACGCGCGACGACATTCTCGACAACATCACCTTCTACTGGCTGACCAACACGGGTGTTTCCTCGGCGCGTCTCTATTGGGAGAACAAGCTTGCTTTCTTTGCCCCGAAAGGCGTCGCCATCCCGACGGTCGTGAGTGTGTTCCCGGATGAAATATGCCCGGCCCCGCGGAGTTGGGCTGAAAAAGCCTACCCCAAGCTGATCTACTATCAGCGGCACCCTAAAGGCGGTCATTTCGCCGCATGGGAGCAGCCGGGAGCGATCGTGAACGACCTTCGCGCGGGGTTCCGGTCGCTGCGTTGAATCAAGCTCCGGGCGGCGTCGTGGCGGCGGCGAGAAGTGGTGATTCACTTGATGCCTGGAGCCCGTTTGTCAAACGTGCAATCAAACCGCTATTCTCCCATCCGCTGAGAAGAACCCATGACAACGCTGCCGAGGACCAGTCCATGAGACGGGGAAACTTCTGAATGTCCGTTGCTTCGACCACACCGACGATCCGCTTCGGCAAGACGACTCTCTCCATCCTTGTGGCGGTCAGTATCGGGCATCTTCTCAACGACACCATGCAATCCCTGCTGGCGTCGCTCTACCCGATCTTCAAGGCAAACTACGCTCTCGATTTCGTTCAAATCGGTCTGCTGACCCTGACCTTTCAGGCGACAGCCTCGCTGCTGCAACCTGTCGTGGGAGCGGTTACCGATTATAAGCCCTTGCCGTTTTCACTGCCCTTGGGCATGGCCAGCACCTTCTTCGGACTGATCTTCCTTGGCAGTGCGAGCAGCTTTCCGCTTCTGCTGCTGGCCGCAGGATTGATCGGGCTGGGATCCGCCGTGTTCCACCCGGAAGCTTCCCGCGTGGCGCGATTGGCATCGGGGGGCCGGCACGGCCTGGCACAGTCGCTCTTCCAAGTCGGAGGGAATGTGGGGACGGCCATAGGCCCGCTGCTTGCGGCATTCGTCGTGTTGCCCCTGGGCCAACACAGCGTGGCCTGGCTCTCCGTCATCGCCTTGTCCGCGGCGGTGCTTTTGAGCTGGGTCGGGCGGTGGTATGCGACCCACAATCGGGAAAGCATCGGGAAGCCGCCGGTCAGCCGCGCCCTGCCGCTGCCGCGCCGAATTGTCATCTTCACGCTGGCGATCCTGGTGTTGTTGACGCTCACCAAGAACATCTACCTCGCCAGCATATCGAGCTACTTCACGTTTTATGTGATGGAACGCTTCTCGATGGGAATGCAGGAATTGCAGCTCATGCTGTTCCTGTTTCTGGGTGCCTCGGCGCTCGGAACCTTGGTCGGCGGCCCCATAGGCGACCGCTTTGGCGCGCGATTCGTCATGTGGTTTTCGATCCTTGGCGTCATCCCGCTCGCATTGCTGCTGCCCTATGCGGACCTTTTCTGGACTTGCGTGCTGAGTGTCTTGATCGGCCTCATCTTCGCATCGGCCTTTCCCGCCATCGTGGTGTTCGCGCAGCAGCTGGTGCCAGGTAGGGTCGGCATAATCGGCGGCCTGTTCTTTGGCCTGGCTTTCGGCGCGGGCGGCTTGGGCGCCGCCGTGCTGGGCATCGTGGCGGACGCACGGGGCATCACATATGCGTATTGGCTGTGCTCCTTCCTGCCATTGCTCGGGTTGTTCACCGTGCTGTTGCCCCGCATCACCGGTTCGCCCGAAGGGGTCGCAGAAGGGTCAGAAGCGGAAGCTTTGCCCAATCCAAAGCACCGGCATTCATGACCAGCTCCGGTGCGCCTCGCGCAGCAGGGCTATGAAGAAGGGCGTCCCAATCACGGCAGCCAAGGCCCGCCAGCAACTGGCGACGGTCGAGCCCCATGCGAAAAGGCGACCGATGGATGTCAATTCGACATGACAGGCGCAAGCACCGTAAAGCCCTGCGCCTCGAATTGCTGCTTTGCCTTGTCGGATCGCAGGTACTTCAGGAAATCACCTGCGGCAGCGTTGTTCGAAGCAGCAATGAGCGCCGCCGGATAGACGATGGGCTCGTGCGTATCCTCGGAAAAGGTGCCGATGATCTTTACCTTCGGATCGGCAGCAGCATCCGTCTTGTAAACGATCCCGAGCGGCGCCTCGCCGGTCGAGACGAGCAAGAGCGCCGCCCTGACGTTCTCCGCCTGGGCGAGCTTCTTCTCGACCGACGGCCAGACGCCGAGTGTCGTCAGAGCGGCCTTGCCATATTTGCCGGCCGGGACTGAATCGACATTCGCCATCGCCAGGCGACCCTCGCCGAGAAGGCCGGCCAAATCGAAATTCTTGGCGATCGTCGTGGCCGCTTTGGAGTCTTTGGGTGCAACGAGCACCAGGCTGTTACCAAGCAATTTGACTTCGGTGCCGGGTTTTATGAGCTTCTTGTCGGAAAGATATTTCATCCAGTCGAGATCGGCCGAAATGAAGATATCCGCCGGGGCGCCGTGCTCGATCTGCTTGGCAAGGGCCGAACTCGCGGCGTAGGAAATGGCCGTTTTCTTGCCAGTCTCCGCCTCCCAGGCCTTGCTGATGGAATCGAGGGCATTCTTGAGGCTCGCGGCAGCAAAGAGCGTCACCTTTTCCTGAGCGAAAGGCGAGGGCGCTCCAAAAAGCATTGCCGCAACAACCGCGGCGATCGCCGATAGTCGGATCAGAAAGCTTCTTCGAGCCGCCATTGGTCTCTCCCGTTTTCCTTCAGTCAGGCTGACCGCGATATTCGTACAGATATTTCGGGAGGTCAACTCAGGGGCCGGCCCCACTGTTGTGGCGCCGGCGAAAAGCGTGCACAAAGCAAAGCCACGAAGCCTATGGTTCCCTGGATATGGTGTGGTGGTTTAACATTCTGAATCTGGAGGATTTCGCGGTGAAAATCAGTGCGCGCAACGTGCTCAAGGGCAAGATCGTCGATGTCATCAAAGGGGCAACGACCGCCCATGTCAAAATCGACATTGGTGGCGCGATGGTGACCGCATCGATCACCAATGCAGCCGTAGACGAGCTGAAACTGAAGAGCGGGCAGCAGGCCTATGCGGTCATCAAGGCCTCCGACGTGATGGTCGCCATCGACTAGCTCTCGTCCGACCAAGGAGCAATTCTCATTTGTGTTGACGCTTCTCTCCCCTTCGGCGGGTACAGCAGTTCGAGTGGGGCGCGATTAGCTGGCTTGAACAGCGCGCCAGGCGTCAATGATGGCGGCGACCGATCGATCGGCATCATTCTCTGTCGTCGCCCAAGAGCTGATCGACAATCTCATGATCCGGTGCCCCTTCCATTGCGCGCCGGCGGCAAAGCAGATCCCGTCGGCCTGCACCCGCTCGATCACGCGGCTCGTCAATTTGTCGCCTGCGATGCTGGAGCGGTCAGCCCCAAAGCGAATTGCCACCTGATTCAGGATGACCTCATTTTCGACCATGATCCCTGGCTCTTGCGCGAGCTGCCGGGCCATCGCCCGCGCGATCCAACAATTGCGTGCGATGAGCTCTGCGATCCCTTGCCGACCAAGGGCTCGAATGACGGCCCAAGTGGCGAAGCCACGCGCGCGCCGGGAAAGTTCCGGCACCAGATGGGAAGGGTCCCGCTCACCTTCGGCAGCGGCCGGGAGGTAGCTCGCCGAATTGGTCATCGCGCGCCGATGAGCCTCAGAATCCCGCACGATGGCGTAACCGCAATCATAAGGTGTTTGCAGCCATTTGTGACCGTCGCTCGCCCAGGAGTTTGCCTGGTCGACACCTTTTGCATGATCCTGTGTCTCGGGACAGGCTCGCGCCCAGAGGCCGAATGCGCCATCGACATGGATCCAGGCGGAAGCCTCATGTCCAATGTCGGCGATCTCGCCGATCGGATCGATCGCACCCGTGTTGACCTGTCCTGCCTGAGTCAGAACGAGCGTGGGGATCGTTGCAGACCGCAATTCACGCGCGGCATCCGCGGGTCGCATGCGGCCCATTCGATCGGTGGGAATGCGAACCACCCGTTCACTGCCGAGCCCAAGCAGTTGCAGTGCCGCGAAAGCGGAGGAATGGGCATCGTCACCGATCAGGACGCGAATCTCCGGTGCCCCGAATAGACCTCTCGATTCGACATCCCATCCCTGGTCCTGCAGCAGCTTCGTCCTGGCGGCGGCGAGACAAGTGAAATTTGCCATGGTCGCGCCTGTGGCAAAACCAACCGAACTCTCGCGCGGAAGGTCGAGCAACTCCAACAACCAAGCGGCGGCGATCTCTTCGCAGGCGGCAGCCGCCGGAGTCGGCGTGTGACCACTGGTGTTCTGGCCCCACGCGCTGGTCAGCCAATCCGCGGCAACCCCGACCGGGATGGATCCTCCGATGACCCAGCCGAAGAAGCGTGGACCGGCCATGGCGCTCAAGCCAGGTAGCGACAGGCGCACCAGCTCATCGATCACGCTCATGCTGTCGGTGCCCGAATTGGGCAGGGGCGCTCGGAACGTTTCGCGCATGGCCATGTAGTCGCGTTCCGGCCTTTGCAGGCGGGATGGCAACGCCTGTCGAAACGCAATGGCATGCTCAGCCGAGCGCATGAGCATCCGCTCGTGGTCGGCAGTCCAGCCCGAACCATATTCCGAAGGGTTGCTAGCCATGATCGACTGCCTTGTCTCCATTCAATCCAGCGCGGTCAGGCGCAACATTTCCGTGCATTTCAATCTGGCCGCTACCACCGGGATTGGATGTCCGGTAATTTCACGCGCAACGTTGCATTATGCAGTACGACGGGAATGACGCGGCCGGGAACAAGCACCCAGTCGAAGCTGTTCTGCGATCTTACCGTGGCAGAAGTTTCGATGTGGCGCGATAGACTTCAAAAGAGGGCGGAGCCAAGTGGCCAAGTGGCATCGATCGGAGGCAAGATTGTCGGAGCAGAAATCAAGAGAACCCGATGCGCCTGGGATAAGCCGCCGGTCTTTTCTTGCAAGCACAGGGACGGTAGGAATGGTCGCCGCTCTCGATACGCGCGATCTCGCCGCACTGACTGAGCCCACCACCACACCCGAACGGGCCGGAACCGTGCCACTTTCACTACGCGTCAATGCCAGGGAGCATCGGCTTCGCATCGATCCGCGAACGACGCTGCTCGACTGCCTGCGCGAAAACCTTGCTCTTACCGGAACCAAAAAGGGTTGTGACCACGGGCAATGCGGCGCCTGTACGGTGCATGTGAATGGCAGGCGCGTAAACTCTTGCCTGAGCTTGGCGTTAATGCACGATGGGGAAGAGATCACGACGATCGAAGGCCTCGGCACACCCGACCAATTGCATCCGATGCAAGCGGCATTCGTCGCCCATGACGCGTATCAGTGCGGGTATTGTACGTCGGGCCAGATCATGTCTGCCGCTGCGCTGCTCAAGGAACCATGCGGTCCCGATGATGCCGATGTGAAAGAGCTAATGAGCGGCAATATCTGTCGCTGCGGTGCCTATCAAAATATCGTGGCCGCGATTCAGCAAGTTCGTCAAAAAGCTTAGTAATTGGCAGCAACCCATGCGGACATTTGAATTTTTTCGCCCCACAGATGCCACAGCAGCGGTTGCCACAGCCGCCGAGGCAAAGACCGCACAACAAGGTGCAGACGTGCGCTTTGTCGCCGGCGGGACGACGCTCATCGATCTGATGAAACTCAATGTCGAAACGCCGGTGCGGCTCATCGACATCAACCATCTGCCACTCGACAAAATCGAGCCTACGCCTGACGGCGGGTTGAAAATCGGAGCCACCGTCCGGAACACGGATCTCGCCCGCCATCCTACGGTGCAGCGTGAGTACTCCGTCCTGTCGCAGGCCATCATGTCCGGCGCATCGACGCAGCTTCGCAACATGGCGACGACAGCCGGCAATCTGCTCCAGCGAACCCGCTGCATGTATTTTCGCGACACCACCATGGCCTGCAACAAGCGCGAGCCGGGATCAGGTTGCTCGGCGATCACCGGCAGCAATCGCAGCTTGGCCATCCTCGGCACGAGCGATCACTGCATCGCGACCAATCCATCCGACATGTGTGTAGCGATGGCGGCGCTTGAGGCGACCATTCACGTGCAGGGAGCCAAGAGCTTACGAGAGGTGCCGATCGGAGAGTTTCACCTTCTGCCCGGCGAGACTCCGGATCGCGAGACGATCCTCGAGCCCGGCGATCTCATCACCCATGTGACACTTCCGCGCCCCACTATCCGTGAGGGGAGTGGTACCAGGCAAGTCTATTTGAAGTTGCGCGATCGGACGTCTTACGAGTTCGCCCTCGCGTCGGCGGCCGTGGTTGTAGCGGTCTCGGACGGCAAGGTGAGCCAGGCGCGCATCGCACTGGGCGGCGTGGGCACCAAACCCTGGCGGTCTCCCGAGGCCGAAGCCGCGCTCGTCGGCCAGTCGGCCAACCCAGCGACGTTTCGCACGGCAGCGGATGCAGCCCTGCGCGATGCCAAGCCGCAGAGTGAGAACGCGTTCAAGATCGAATTGGCCAAGCGGTGCCTCACCCATGCCCTCCAAATGGCCATGACGGCCTGATCGAACGAAGACCATGGCAACGACACCTTTTCCCCAAACCACCCCGACGACATCACCGATCGGCCGCGACACCCCGCGCGTCGATGGTCCCAAGAAGGTGACCGGAACGGCGCAATACACGTCCGACTTCCACTTTCCTGGAACGCTGTATGCAGTTCCGGTCGAGGCGACCATCGCCAACGGCCGCATCGTCAGGCTTGATACGACGGCGGCCGAGCGAATGCCGGGCGTGCAAGCGATCTTCCATCGCGAGAACATCGGAAAGATCTTCCGCTCGGTCCCGGAATCTGGCTTCCAAGGCATCTGCGAGGAGCGTCGCCCGCCGTTCGAGGACGATGTCATTCGCTATTACGGCCAATATGTCGCGCTGGCAGTGGCTGAAACATTCGAGACTGCCAAAGCCGCCGCCGATGCGGTTCGCGTGACCTATGCCAAGGAGAAGCCGAACGTCGCAACCGACCTGCAAGCGGACGACGATCCTGAAATGGTTGTCACCTCGTTCGGTCCCCAGCGACGCTTGCAGAGCCAGCGCGGCGACGCGGACGCCGCATTCGCCGCGGCGCCCGTCAGGCTTGATCAGACCTATGTCACGCCGGCGGAGACGCACAATCCCATCGAGCTGCACGCGACCACTGCGATCTGGGAAGGATCGACATTGACGCTCTACGACTCGACGCAAGGAGTGGTCAACTTCCGGAGCGTGCTTGCCCAGATGTTCGGTTTGCCGAAGGAAAACGTCCGCGTCATCTCGAGATTTCTCGGTTCGGGTTTTGGCGGCAAGCTATTTCCCTGGACACATTGCTCACTCGCCGCGGCTGCTGCGCGCGAGCTTCGGAAGCCCGTCAAACTCGTGCTCAGTCGGAGGATGATGTTTCAGGCTGTGGGTCATCGGGCCCGCACGCAGCAACGCGTGCGCCTCGGTGCTACACCTGACGGCAAGCTCGCCTCACTGCAGCACGACTATGTCTACGACCTGTCGATGCTGGACGACTATCACGAGAATTGTGGCGAGGCCACGTCGTATATGTACAGCGTGCCCAACCTTCGGGTGAAGTTCGGCCGTGCCAAGCGCAACATTGGCGCCACATCCGACATGCGCGGACCTGGCGCCGTGCCCGGTCTCTACGCGACAGAGTCGGCGATGAACGAACTGGCCGATCTGCTCAAGATGGACCCCGTCCGACTACGCGTTCTCAATGAGCCCAAGATCGATGAGGGATTGGGGATTCCGTTCTCTTCCCGCCATTTGGTCGAATGCTTCGAGCTCGGCGCTGAAAGATTCGGGTGGTCACGGCGGACGCCCGAAATAGCCTCGATGAAGCGTGATGGCCTGACGCTCGGCTGGGGAATGGCTGGGTGTGCCTGGATCGGCGAGCGATTTGCCGCCGAGGCGAGCATCCAGCTCCGCGACGATGGATCGGCCCGCATCGCCTGTGCCACGCAAGACATCGGCACTGGCACCTATACGATCCTCGCACAGCTGGCAGCCGCCAAGGCCGGCGTCCCGCTCGACAAGGTCGAAGTGGCGCTTGGCGATTCATCGCTCCCGGCCGGCCCGCTATCCGGAGGCTCGATGGCAACCGCTTCGGTGATACCCGCCGTATCGGCGGCGGCCGGCAGCGCGGTCGGCTCGCTGCTTGCCATCGCGACGATGACACCGGGCTCGCCTTTCGAGAAGAAACCGTCGAACGATCTGGCGTTCGAAAATGGTGTCGTTTTTATAAAGGCTGAGGGTCCTGGCCAGGGGGTACCCTTCGCCGATCTGCTTCGACGCGCCAACCTCCGCCAAGTCAGCGGCAGCGGCAGCTCGTCTGCGACCTTCGGCAATCCAAAGCCGAAATTTTCAATGCATTCCTTCGGCTGTCACTTCGTCGAGGTTGCCTGGCAGCCGGAAATCGCTCGCTTGCGCGTCAGCCGAGTGGTCACCGTCATCGATGCGGGGCGCATTCTCAACCCGCTAGCCGGCCGCAACCAGATCGAGGGTGCGGTGGTGATGGGCATCGGGATGGCGCTGCTCGAGCATACGTCCTACGATCCGCGGAACGGGGCGCCGATCAACAGCAATCTCGCCGACTATGTGGTGGCGGTCAACGCCGATGCACCTCCCATCGAGGTGCATTTCCTCGATTACCCGGACATGGAGCTCAACGAGCTCGGCGCTCGCGGGATCGGCGAAATCGGCCTGGCCGGCTTCGCTGCTGCAGTCACGGCAGCGGTCCACCACGCTACCGGCGTCCGCGTGCGCGAACTGCCGGTCAAGATCGAAGATCTGCTGGCCTGAGGTGACCTCCAGGCGGGCGACGATAGGACCTGCAGTCCGGCAATCAAGCAGCGCGTTTGAAATCGCCTATTTGTGCATCGAGCGCGCGCCTGAAGGCCGGGCGCGCGGTGCAGCGCTCGATATAGGCGGCGAGGCGCCGGTCGTTGGTGATGATGTCGGTGTGCTTGAGGATCCTGAGCACCGTCGTCATCATCAGATCGCCGGCCGTGAAGCGGTCGCCATCGAGATAGGGCTTGTCGCCCAGAGCTCTGGAGAGGGCTGAAAGACGCCTCTCCGCGAAGCTCACAGCGCCCGGGCGGCGCAGTTTCGCCCATTCTTCTTTCGCGTAGAAGAGATCGATCAGAGCAATATTCATGAGGAACGGTTCGATGGAATTCAGTGCCGCGATGAGCCATTGGGTAGCAATTGCCCTTGCGGCCGGGTCCTTCGGCAGAAGCGTCTCGCTCCGGGCACCGATATAGAGCACGATAGCGCCGGATTCGAAGAGAACGAAGCCATCATCCTCGAGAATAGGCACCTGGCCAAAGGGCTGGAGCGCGCGATACTCCGGCGCATCCTGATCGCCCTGTTGAAGAAGGCGGGTCCGATAAGGTAGGCCTGCTTCCTCCAACGCCCAGCGGGCGCGCAGATCGCGCACCTGGCCCTGAGCAAAGTCCGGCACCCATTTGAAAGCGGAGATCGTGATCATGCGATGCGCTCCTTCGCGACGCTGGTGGCATAGGTGGCGAGCTTGTCGAAGGCTTTGGTCCAGCCGTCGACATGGCTGTCGCGACGCTCGACAGTCAGGAAGGGTCTTTGATGGAAGGTCTGGACGGTCTTTCCCCTCAGCTCTTCGAAGGTGATGGTGACGAGCATCCCGACGCCCGCCGAGGGGCCGTCATTATCCCAGGTGAAAGTGAAGACAAGCCGCCGATTCGGGACGATCTCGCGGTAGACGCCGCCGAACCAGTTGTCGCCATGCTGCGGTGAGGTGATCAATACGCGGTACGTGCCGCCGACACGAAAATCGATTTCCGCCTCGGGACAGGTGAAATCCGTAGGGCCCATCCAGCGCTTGACATGCTCGGGCGTGGACCAGAGCGCAAACAGCACGGCGGATGGCACGTCGAAAGTGCGCGTGATCAGCAATTCGTCGTCAGCGGTCTTGATGTTCATTTGCGCTTCTCCTTCCGCTTCAGCTCGGCGATATAGGCATCCATCTTGTCGAAGCTGCCGGTCCAGAACCGGCGATAGCGCGAAAGCCAGTCATCCACATTCCTGAGCGCCTGGGTTTCGAGCTTGCAGGGCCGCCATTGCGCTTCACGTCCGCGCGATATCAGGCCCGCGGCTTCCAGCACCTTAAGATGCCGAGAGACTGCCGGCAGGCTGATGGCGAAGGGCTCTGCGATGGCATTCACCGTCGCCTCGCCCTCGGCGAGCCGCGCAAGAATCTTCCGGCGTATGGGATCTGCGAGAGCGGACAATGTGAGAGAAAGGGGATCCGGGGTCGGCATCGCGAAATCCACGTATTTAACGAACTGGTTAAATAATGTCCCGAGCGGCGGTTGTCAAGTGCAAGCGAAGCTGGGACTCACTCGCACAAGTGCCATGGGCGCATTATGTCCCGGGACCACGTGCAAATCACCGCGCAGCTCATCGATGCCGCGAATGGTGGGCATCTCTGGGCCGACCGCTTCGATCGCGACCTGCCGAAGGATTGAAGAAGGCCGGGTTGCCCTAGCGTATGACCCCGGGGATCGACGATGCCGGGCTAGTTCTTCAGCCGATAGCCGGTGCGGAAAATCCACCAAACCAAGCCAAGGCAGAGCGTCAAGAACAGCATGGTCATGCCTAGGCTGATGCCGATGCCGACGTCGGAAATGCCATAGAAGCTCCAGCGAAAGCCGCTAATCAAATAAACTAAAGGATTGAAGAAACTTATTTTCTGCCAGACCGGCGGCAGCACATGAATGGAGTAGAAGCTGCCACCAAGAAAGGTCAGCGGCGTGATGACGAGAAGAGGGACAACCTGCAGCTTCTCGAAACCATCGGCCCAAATCCCGATGATGAAGCCGAACAGGCTGAAGGTGACGGCCGTGAGCACGAGGAACGCTACCATCCACACCGGATGATCGATCCGAAGCGGCACGAACAGACCGGCCGTTGCGAGGATGATGAGACCCAGAATAATCGACTTGGTGGCGGCCGCGCCGACGTATCCCGCCACGATCTCGATATAGGAGATCGGCGCTGACAGCAGCTCGTATATCGTGCCGGTGAACTTGGGAAAGTAGATGCCGAACGAAGCGTTGGCGACGCTCTGAGTCAGCAACATCAGCATGATGAGACCCGGCACGATGAAGGCCCCATAGCTTATCCCGTCGATTTCGGTGATCCGCGAGCCGATTGCCGCGCCGAACACCACAAAATAGAGCGAGGTGGAAATCACCGGCGAGATGATGCTCTGCAACACGGTGCGCCCGCCACGCGCCATCTCGATCAGATAGATCGCACGCACTGCCCGCCAGTTCATTATCCACGCCTCACCAAGTCGACGAAGATGTCCTCGAGCGAGCTCTGTGTCGTCTGCAGGTCGCGGAAGCGGATGCCGGCCTTGCTGAGATCGCCAAGCAGCGCCGTGATGCCGGTCCGCTCGCCCTGTGTATTGTAGGTGTAAACGAGCTCGCTGCCGCCATTGGCAAGAACAAGTCGGTAAGCAGCGAGTGCGGGAGGAAGGTCGGCGAGCTTGTCGTAGAGTTGCAGCGTCAATTGCTTTCGGCCGAGTTTGCGCATCAGCTCGACCTTGTCCTCGACCAGGATCAGCTTACCCTTGCTGATGATGCCGATTCGATCGGCCATCTGCTCGGCTTCCTCGATATAGTGAGTTGTGAGTATGATCGTGACCCCGGAAGCCCGCAACGTTCGCACCAACTGCCACATGTCCTTGCGAAGCTCCACGTCGACCCCGGCAGTGGGCTCGTCCAGAAAAAGGATTTGCGGTTCGTGCGACAGCCCCTTCGCGATCATCACCCGGCGCTTCATCCCCCCGGACAAGGTCATGGTCTTGTCGTCCTTCCTGTCCCACAGCGCCAGCACCTTCAACACCTTGGCAAGGTATTCGGGTGCGGCCGGCTTGCCCCATAGGCCGCGGCTGAAGCTGACTGTGGCCCACACCGTTTCGAAGATGTCCATGGTCAGTTCCTGCGGCACCAAACCGATCATCGCGCGGGCGGCGCGATAGTCGCTGACGACGTCATGGCCATCGACCGTCACCTTACCTTCGGATGCATTGACGATACCGCAGATGATGTTGATCAGCGTGGTCTTGCCGGCTCCGTTCGGGCCCAGCAGCGAAAAGATCTCGCCCTTGCGGATGTCCAGATTGATGGACTTGAGAGCCTCGAGACCCGATGCGTAGCGTTTGGACACGTTGGAAACGACGATGATGGATGGCATGTGGTTGTGATGCCCGTTCCACGTGTTGCGTTCAAGACCGACGAGATCGTTTCGCGCCCCTTACCGTCTTCAACAATTGTGGCTGACCCGGGTTGCCTGCGATCTTCTTCCGTACACGTATGTTCGGCCGAGCACGCGATTGGGTGCTCGGCGAGCGTTTCTGCCGGAGGATGTCGTGCACCGCGATGATTAAATCAGCGGCGCAGCAAAGCAGGCCGGATCAGGCGTCGGGAATAACGGCTTGGGCGAAGGCCTGCCCCGTTACTGGGGGGTGCGCTGCCACCGCACTGGCGTAGGCGGCCGTGATCAGGAAAAAGGCAAGGGCCGAAACGAGGAGAAACATTGCAACCGTCTCAAGGAAAAACCGGGCAAAACTTCCCATTTCAGGCAAGAGATGGAGCTGCATTACAACCACTCCTCACATACGCGTTGCATAATCTGCTCGACGCACAGCACTTCGTTCGAACGAAGTGCTTACCTCTACGCGGGTTGTGCACTGCGAAGTCCCAACGAATGTTGAATGGACTGTTCATTTTCCGTTCACCATCCTGGCCGAGGAATGGCCATGCGGGCATCGAACCGTTGTGTTGCCGCATGGGCATCCATACCGGCTATTGCACGGTGGCGAATTTCGGAGCAACGAGCCGATGGATTACACGATCGTCGGTGGCGGGGTGAATCAGGCCGCGAGCTCGAGCACGAGGCGCCGGCATCTGTGCCGGTCCGGATCAGCAAGTCCGGCGGCAGCGCGCTCTCGTCGCCGGCCCGTGCACCACGACGCGAGCGCGCTTGCCTTTTCGTTTACGCTAAGCCGTGCGATTCTTTGTCACCATGCCCCAGACGAACAGCACGACGACGGCACCGACGACGGCGCCGATAAGTCCGGCTCCCTCGCCTGGTCCATAAAACCCTAACGCCTGGCCAAGATAGCTGGCGACAAAAGCGCCCACGATGCCTAAGATCGTGGTCATGATGAAACCGGAAGGCTCGTTCTTGCCGGGCATGAAGAACTTAGCAAGAACGCCGGCCAAGAAGCCGATGATGATGGTCCAGATGATGCTCATCTTTTGTCTTTCCTCAATTGGTTAGCAGACAGGGAGAATTCCAGACCCGCTTCTTTAAGGGTCCCGGCTGGAACTGTCACCGTGAAAAGATCTTAAGACCGTGCGCTGCTTTCAACATCTCACCGCCCCCTGCAAGGAGTAACGATCATGACGCGTGGAATGCCATCACTTGCCGCTTTGCTTGGTCTTCTCGCGATTGCTGGCTATCAGAACAGAGACAAGCTGGGTGAACTGCTGAAAAATGTAACGAAACCTGGCAGCGAGCCCGGTCCGGCAACCGGTGCCGCACCATGGTCCGATTCGATCAAGAGCATCGCCGAAAGCGGTGATCCGCTCAAGACGATACAGGGCGGGCTGGCCGATGTGGTCGATCGCTTCCGCAATGCCGGCGTGGGCGCAGCAGCCGATTCATGGGTTGCAAAGGGGCCGAACGAGCCGATCACCCCGGATCATACGGAAAACGCGCTTGGTCCGGATCTGATCGACATGCTGACAAAACAGACTGGCCTTTCGCGACAGGAGCTTTTGTCCCGTTTGTCGAAGGTGTTGCCGGAAGCCGTCGACAAGCTCACACCCGATGGGCGCTTGCCCGCTGGTTGAGACATTCTCTACGGGCCTTCGCCAAGCCGGCTCGCGACAGAGCCGGCTATTTTTTTAGCGCTGCACAAAACCTTTTCAGAGCCGCAATCGGAAGCGTCGCCTCGCGGTCAGCTGTAGTCGAATGGGCGATCGGCAAGCGCCGTCACCAGGATGGCTCAAGCCAATGCTGAAAATTCTATTCGCATTTTACACATTCCTGTCCATCCACGGACTTCGACATACGGGTCATGAAGGCGCGCGCGGCGTCTTCAAGGGAGCCTAAGTCCTATGGGGTGCTTTGGTGGAAGGAGCGGAGGCGCAGCCAATCCCCGCCGTTGGCCTCCGCAGTTACAGCCCTGGGCGATAGGGAGGATCGTCCCAAGCAATGTTAGTTCAGTCCTCATGCGTGGCCGATGTGGGGCGCCATGCTGGCAGTGCTGTGGCACATGGCCGGCATTGGGCGCGATCCGAGCCGAAAGCTTGATCATCGTTTCGCCAGCAATCATCGGGACTTGCCGCGCGCGGCGATCGGCCACACGGCTTCGACCGCGCCGCGCCGGGTCGCGACGATCTCGTCATGCAGGTTGACCGTCAAGTCCGACGAGCCGACCGCGAACGCGATCCGCCCGCCGATGCGGGGCTCTTCATGCGCGTCCTCGAGCTCGATCGTCACATGCTCGGCGGAAAACCCGACGGTCCTGACGGGCGGGAGACCGATCGGCTGCGGCTTGGCGGCCTCACAGCTGAGCGATTTCTTTCCGGCATCGAGGATGATGCGCGTCGCGGTCGGGCGGCTCGTCACGGTCGCGAGCACCGTCAGCGCGTCGGAGAAGCCGGTATGGAACTCTTCGCGATAGACACGATCGGAGAAGATCCCGCCGCCGATCTGCACCTCTTTCACGCCGGGCTGGCGGATGCACCAGGGGAAGGTGCCGGTGCCGCCGCAGCTGACGATCGCGATATCGTGCCCCGCCGCGCGGCAAGCCGCTGCACTCGCTGTCAGCAGGGCGACCGCCGCAACCACCGTGCGCTCCTTCAAAGCCGGATCCGCAATGCGAATGGCATGGCTTTCCCAGCCCATGACGCCGCGCAGCGCAAGGCCCGGCCGTGCCGCGATCACATCGGCAAGCGCCACCACCGCCGCCCCCGGTTCGACGCCTGCCCGCTTCATGCCGATATCGACCTCGATGACCACGGGCACAACGCTTTTGGCCTCAACCGCCGCTGCCGACAAGGCGTCTATGTTGGCGATGCTGTCGACCGCGACGATGGTCTCGGCCCGACCCATGAGCGCGATCAGCCGCGCGATCTTCGCCGGGCCGACGATCTGGTTTGCCAGCAGGATGTTGCCGATCCCCGCCGCGGCCATGATTTCGGCCTCGCCAAGCTTGGCGCAGGTGATGCCGACGGCGCCGGCCGCAAGTGCCTGACGCGCGATTTGAGGGGTCTTCAGCCCCTTGATGTGCGGGCGCCAGTTGACGCCGCTCTCCCGACACGCCGCGGCGATCCGCGCAATATTCGCTTCCATGATGTCGAGGTCGACGATGAGCGCCGGCGTGTCGAGCGTGGTCATGGACAACGTCATCGGCGGTGCTCGGATTCGGCGGCCGCGTAGGCCTGCTCGACGATGCGCAGCGTCTCGAGATTGTCGCGGACGTCGGTCTCGAACGGGCCGCCGTCGAGCAGCCGGTCGATGAAATGCCCGATCACTGCGTCGAAGCTCGCCTGGTATCCGGCATGAAAATCGAATTGCTCAATGCGCTCGACGCCGCCCATCAGGGTGAGCATCGACCTATCGAAGACGGCGCTCGCCTTGCTGCCCGCCAATTCGAGACGATCGTCCGTGCGCGGCGAAAATCCCGGTGCCGCCATGTCGCCGATGAGGGTGACCGGCGCGCCGGCGGCCGTCTCGAGGAAGAGCGATGCCAGCGTTTCGCCTTCGACCTCGGCAAGCTTGTGAGCCGTGCGTGCCGACAGCAGCTTCAGGGGGCCGAGCAGCCAGCGCAACACGTCGATGTGATGGATCAGCACTTCGGCGATGGCCAGGCGTCTCTCGTGCGCCATGAAGGGCTGGCGCTCGAGCGCCGGCCGCTTGCCGGTCGCATCGGGAAGGAGGCCGGAGGAGACGGTGGCCATGCCGGCCCAGCGCAATTCGCCGAAGATACCGTCGTCGGCGCAGCGCTTGAGACTGCGATACCATGGCCGGAAGCGCCAGTTCTCGTGGACCATCAGGCGGATGCGCCCGTCAACCCGTCGGGCCAGCGCGTCCGCCTCGGCGAAGGTCGGCGCCAGCGGCTTCTGGCAGAGCACGGGGATCGACCGGGCGGCGGCGATGTCGACCAGCGCGGCATGGGTCTCGCGCGGCGAGGCGATGTCGAGAGCATCGACCTTCTCGGCCGCGAGCAGGCTTTCGAGCCCGTCAAAGGCGGCGGCGATGCCGATCTCGCTGGCGCGTTGCCGCGCCCGACCGACATCGGGATCGCAGATCGCCACCACCACGGCGCGCCGCTCGCGCGACCAGGCGACAAGGTGGTGGTGACTGATCATCCCGGCCCCCACCATGCCGATCCGCAACGGTGCCTCGAGGCCGGCAGTTTTGGCAGTCATTGGCATGGTTCACCAACCGAAGAGGCGCGCCGGATTGTGCCACAGCACCTGCGCCCGGTGCTGCGCGTCCGGCAACCATCGGGCGAGCGGATCGCGCAATGTGCCGTAATCGGGCCGCTGGTCGACCGCCAGGAAGGGCCAGTCCGAGCCCCACAGGCAGCTGGCGGTGCCGAAGGCTTGGATGAGCGCTGCGGCATGATCATCAAGCGCCGAATAGCCATCGGCCGGCGCGGCGATCCGGAACGGTGCCGAGAGCTTGACGGCGGCATTGCCGGAGCGGCCCAGCGCCAGAACGGCCTGAAATCCGGGGCTGCCAATTCCAGACCGAGGGTCGCTCACCCCGAAATGATCGATGAGCACTTTGACGCCGCTGCGCTCGAGCAGCGGTGCGAGCTCGCGCCACTGGTCGTCCCCGGCATAGATCTGGGCGAACCAGCCACACTCCTTGAGGCGGCCGAGCAACCGCAACGACCGCGGGTCCTTCAGCATGCCGCGGTCATAGGTGACGAGGTTGAACCGCACGCCGACGACGCCGGCGTCGCTCATCCGGCGGATTTCGCTCTCCGCAATGTCGTGATTGACGACGGCGACGCCCTTGAACCGGTCCGGCGCTTTCGCAATGGCGTCGAGCATGGCGGAATTGTCGAAGGCATAGCTGCTCGGCTGGACCAGCAGGACATGGCCGATCCCGTGGCGGTCGAGCAGAGCGAGGAAGGTCTCGCTGGTGCCGGACTCATGCGGCCGCGGCGTGTAGCCGGCGCCAGGCACCACGGCGAACCGCTCCGGATCGATGATATGGGCGTGACAGTCGATGGCAGGCTCGCTCGTCATGATGGTTCCGCAATCGCCTTGCCGCTATCGCGATCGAAGAGATGGATCGCCGTGGTGTCAAGAGCGATATTGACCTCCTCGCCGGTGCGAAATCCGGTTTCGCGTCCGATCCGGGCGATGAGCTCCTCGCTTCCCTGCCTCATTGCGATCACCAGCAGCGTCTCGGCGCCCAGCGGCTCGACCGCGCGTATCCGTGCCGGAAGGTGCACCGACCGGCCGGCGACATCGGGCGGCGGCCTCTCGTAAAGGTCCTCGGGGCGGATGCCGAGGGTGACCGGCCGGCCGGCATGCGGCGCCAGGCGCTGCAGAGGAATGGCAGTGACGGGGATGGCGATGCCGCCGGCGTGAAGCGCAAAGCCGCCGTCCGAACGCTCGAGCCGTGCCGCGATGAGGTTCATCGGCGGGCTGCCGAGAAACCGGGCGACGAAAGTGTCGGCCGGCTTGCGATAGACCTCGAGCGGGCTGCCGATCTGCACCGTCTCGCCGCCGTTCATGATGCATATGCGATCGCCCATGGTCATGGCTTCGACCTGGTCGTGGGTGACATAGATGGTCGTGGTGCCGAGCTCGTGCTGCTGCTTGATGAGCTCGTTGCGGGTGGTGGCACGCAGAGCGGCATCGAGATTCGACAGCGGCTCGTCGAACAGGAACACCTTGGGGTCCCTGACGATCGCCCGGCCCAGCGCCACCCGCTGCCGCTGCCCGCCCGACAAGGCATGGGGCTTGCGAGCGAGAAAGGGCGCTAGCCCGAGCTTCGCCGCCACGTTCTGGACCCGACGATCGATCTCGGCGCTGGCGACCGCCCGCCGCCTGAGCCCGAAGGCGAGGTTCTCCCGCACCGTCATATGGGGGTAGAGCGCGTAGGACTGGAACACCATGGCGATATCGCGGTCCTTCGCCGGCACCTGATTCATCACCCGCCCGTCGATCGACACCGTGCCGGCGCTCACCGACTCGAGGCCGGCGATCATCCTGAGAACCGACGATTTGCCGCATCCCGAGGGACCGAGCAGGACCATGAACTCGCCGTCGCTGACCGACAGGCTGACCTCCTTGACGGCGAGATCGCTGGAACCCTCATAGCGCTTGCTCAGCCGCTCGAGCGTGACCACTGCCATGTCAGGCCAGCCTGGTCATCGCACCGCTCCGGCGGTCATGCCCTTGATCAGGGTTTCCGAGAACAGCGCATAGAGCAGGATGATCGGGCTCATCGAAATCATCAATCCGGTGGCGATCATGCCGACGTCGAGCTGATGCGAGCCCATGAAATGCATGATGCCCAGCGGCAGGGTGCGCTTGTCGTCCTCGGTGATGAGGACGATCGCATAGAGAAACTCGTTCCACAGGATGATGAAGTTGAGAACCACGGTGGTGAACACCGCCGGCAGGCCGATCGGCAGGGTGATCCGCCAGAAGATCTCGAAATCGGAATAGCCGTCCATGCGCGCCGCATCGAACAGGTCCTGCGGCAGCTGCGCGAAGAAGCCCTCGAGAATATAGACCGTCATGGCGAGCTGGGTGGCGACATAGGCGAGGCCCAGCCCGAGGAGCGTGTTGTAGAGCCCGAATTGCAGCAGGATCTGGAACAGCGACAGGATCAACAGCTGCGGCGGGAGGATCATGCCGCTGAGGATGGTCATCCGCGCCAATCGGTTGGCACGGAACCGGTAGCGCGACAGGCAGTGGGCAGCCATCGCGCCGATCAGCGTGACCACCAGGACGGCGCTCGCCACCACGAGCAGGCTGTTGAGGAAATAGACCCCATATCGCGAGGTCGTCCAGGCATCGATGAACTTGTCCCAATGCGCCGGGATCGGCAGGGCATAGGGGTTGTCGAGGATCTCCGGCGTGGTCCGCAGCGACATCGCCGCGACCCAAAGAAACGGCCCGCCGGTAATGACCGTGTAGAGGAGAAGAAAGGCGGTGAGAGGTGCCCGCCGCAAATAGCCGAGCCACAGTGCCATCGCCGGTCAGAACTCCAGCCTGTCGCGGCTGCGCAACAGCTTGGTCATGGCTACAACGAAGAGCACGATCATCACCGACCACAGGACCGCGATGGCGGAGGGATAGCCGAGATCGAAGGTGTTCCAGTCGAAGGCCCGCTTGTAGACATAGGTCGAGACCGTTTCCGTCGACCACAGCGGCCCGCCGCCGGTCATGATCCACACCAGGTCGAACAGCATCATCTTGCCGATGAACGACAGCACCAGAAGATTGATGAGGGTCGGGCGAAGCATCGGGACGATGATGTAGACGAGCTTGGCGAGCCAGCCGCAATTGTCGAGCTCGGCGGCGCCGAGCACTTCGTCGGGAAGGGCGTGGAGGGCGGCCAGGCACACGATCATGTTGAAGCCGAGCCACTTCCAGAGATGGGTCACCAGCACCGCCCAGAGCGCGGTGTGGGGGTCGCCCAGCCAGGACTGCTCGAAGGCACCAAGGCCGAGCCACCGCAATATCGCGTTGATCAGGCCCCAGTCATAGTCGTAAAGCCACACCCAGATGATTCCGACCACGACATAGGACATGAGCACCGGCGTGAACCAGATCACCCGCAAGGGGCGCGACAGCGAGGTGCCGGCAAAAAGGCAGAGCGCCAGCAAAAGCCCACCCAGCACATCGCCGAGCGTTCCGACGACGGTGAAGGTGGCGGTATTGCCCACCGCCTTCCAGAACACGGGATCCTGCGTGAGAATGTCGAGGAAGTTCCGGAAACCAACGAACTCCTCGACATTGCGCCCCTTGAGGAGATGGACGCTGTTGTAGAATGTCCGCAGCACCGGGTAGAAGGTGAAGACGGCATAGACGACGAGCGCCGGGGCGAGAAACGTCGCGATCGCCGTCCGCGAGGCGCGCCGCGACCCTTCGGTGGAGATTGCCGCCACGCCCGGCGCTAGCTCTTGTAGCAGCCTTGGTTCATCGCTTTGACCGCCTCGTCAACGCTCATCAGGCCGCCGGGAAACGCCTTGTTCATCACCTGGACGAAGGTGTCCTTGCACTGGCCGGTCAGGATGTCGACCGGCATGCCGGTGAAGTATTTGGCACCCTTCTGGCGCTGCATCAGCTCCTTGAAATAGCCGGCATAGGGGCCGCTGAACTCCGTCGGGCCGGTCTTGACGGCAGTCTGGAGATAAACCGTCTCGATCCAGCGCTTGCCCATCTCGGGCGTCGCCAGCTCGTTGAGATAGGCGGCTGCCAGGTCCTGGTGCTTGCTCGCCGCATTGATGGCGAAGCTCGCGCCGACGGCAACGGTCTTGCATTCATTGCAGGCCGCCTTGTCCATGGCGGGGAACTGCATGACGCCGATCGGGAAGTCGGGCGCCTGGCCGCCCTTGTCGACCGGCACGAAGGCGCGGCCGGTATAGAAGCTCCCCATCGGGAACATCAGCGCGCCCGGCTTCTGGTAGAAATAGTGATGCGACTCGCCAAGCTTGAGCGTCATGAAGTTCTTCGGATAGGCACCGGCATCGACCAGCTGCTTCACCCAGGTGAACACCTCGACGACGCGGGGATCCTCGAATGACAGCTTGCCGTGGAGCAGCTTGCCATAATCCTCGAGGCCGAGCTTGCGGAGCAGCGCCTCGCCGACGACATAGGCGCCGGGATACGGCCGGTCGCCGACGCCCTGGGCAAGCGGCGTGATGTCGGCGGCGCGTGCCTTCTTCACGAGATCGAGGAAGGCGGCCTCCGTGAGCTGCGCATTGTCGGGCAGCTTGGCGCCGAGCTTTTCCAGCAATTGCTTGTTGTAGTAGAGCTCGTTGGTATAGGCCTCTTCCGGCAGCGCATAAGTCTTGCCGTCATGGGTCCATACCTGGCGCGCCCAATCGTAAATGTTTTTCCAATCGATCAGGCTGTCGAGCGGGATGATATAGCCGTTGGTGATGTATTCGACCTGGTCGGGCTCGACATAGAAGACGTCCGGCCCCTGGCCCGCCGGCAGAGCCGTCCGCAGCGCCGTGTTGAGACCGCCCTTCTCGTACCAGGTGATCTTCACATGGGCGCCGGGATGGCTCTTTTCGAAATTCTTCGCCGCCTGCTCGCGCAGCGCAACCTTGGCCGCCTCGTCGGCCTCGTGGCTCCAGACCGTGATCGTCACATCCTCGGCCCGTGCCGCCGAGACGAGCCCAACCGCCAGCACCACCGCTGCGAGGTGCCATTTCCCGAGTGTCTTGATCATTGGTTGCAATCCTGGCTTCGGCGCATGCGGACGAATTGGCGAAGAAGAGCGCCGGGGCCCTCAGGCTACGCCTCCAATCCCGGTTTGAGCAAATTCAATTCGCGCCGTCATCGGCCGGGCGGGCGCCGCCGCCGTCGCTCTTGTCTTGCGAAGCCCTGCCGGCTGATGCAAGGTTGATCGCCGGTGCCGGCACTTCTCTGCTCGAACCGGCATGCTCCGCGTTTCACAACCAGGCGTCATTGTTCGGGAGTGAGTCATCGTGCGGGAGTGAGTCGTGGCCGGTCCTGTCGTGGGTATCATTGCCAATCCGGTTTCGGCCCGCGACATTCGCCGGGTGATCGCTCACGCCGGCAGCCTTCAGGTCACCGACCGCGCCAACATCGTGCTGCGCATTCTCGCCGGACTTGCCGCTGCCGGCATCAGCCAGGTGGTGATGATGCCGGAGAATGCCGGCATCCGGACCCATCTCGCGCGGGCGATGAAGCGCGCCGCCAACACCGGCGAGGCGCGATTTCCCGAGCTCGCCTTCCTCGACATGCGGGTCACCGGACAGGCGCTCGACAGTGCGCTGGCGGCGCGGCTGATGCGCCAGCGCGACGTCAAGGCGATCATCGTGCTCGGCGGCGACGGCACCCATCGCGTCGTGGTCTCCGAATGCGGCAACGTCCCGATCGCCGGCGTATCGTCCGGCACCAACAATGCCTTTCCCGAGACGCGCGAGCCAACGGTCACCGGCTTGGGAGTCGGGCTTGCGGTCACCGGCACAGTTCCCGCATCGACGGCCTTCATCGCCAACAAGCGCCTCGAGGTCGCGATCAACGGCCGGCGTGAAATCGCCCTCGTCGACGTCGCCGTGGTGGACGAGCGTTTCGTCGGCTCGCGGGCGATCTGGAAGGCCGAGGGGTTCCGCGAGCTGTTCGTCACCTTCGGCGAGCCCGGCGGCATCGGCATGTCCTCCATCGTCGGATTTCTGGCGCCGGTGAAACGCAGCTCCCCCTATGGCCGCCGGGTGATCTTCGACCGCCCGGAAAGAGCGCCGTTCCGCCTCATGGCGCCGATCGCGCCGGGCCTCATCGAGGCGGTCGGCATCGAGCGCGTCGAGACGATCGATCTCGACATGCCGCTGCCGCTCACCGTCCAGGCAGGCTCGATCGCCCTCGACGGCGAACGGGAGATCACCTTTTGCGAAACGGACGACGTCTGCGTGACGCTGCGCAACGCCGCCTTTCGAACCATCGATGTGGCGGCATGCATGGCGCACGCGGCAAGCCAGGGCAGCTTCGTCGAACCCGCCGGAAAACGACCCACAACAAATCGTCAGCAGGGAGGAGAATAATGATGAGCGACAACCCGTTTCCGTTGAGCAAAGCAAAGCTGCTCGAAGCCTATCGCATCATGCGGACCATCCGCGAATTCGAGGAGCGGCTGCATGTCGACTTCGCGCGCGGCGACATCCCCGGCTTCGTCCATCTCTATGCCGGCGAAGAGGCCTCGGCGGCAGGGATCATGATGCATCTCAACGACAACGACCGCATCGCCTCGACGCATCGCGGCCATGGCCACTGCATTGCCAAGGGTGTCGACGTGAAGGAGATGATGGCCGAGATCTATGGCAAGACGACCGGCTCGTGCCGCGGCAAGGGCGGCTCGATGCACATCGCCGACCTGTCGAAGGGCATGATGGGCGCCAACGGCATTCTCGGCGCCGGCGCGCCGCTCGCCTGCGGCGCGGCGCTCGCTGCCCAGAAACTGGGCCACAAGGGCGTGGCGATCTGCTTTGTCGGAGACGGCGCATCGAACCAGGGCATGTTCCTGGAAAGCCTCAATCTTGCGGCGGTGTGGAATCTGCCGGCGATCTTCGTCGTCGAGAACAACGGCTATGCCGAGTCGACTTCGGTCGAATGGGCCGTGGCGTCGGATTCCTATGTCGACCGGGCAACCGGCTTCGGCCTGCCCGGCATCACCGTCGATGGCACCGACTTCTTTGCCGTCTACGAAGCGGCCGGCGAAATCATCAAGCGGGCGCGGGAAGGCGGCGGCCCGGCGCTGCTCGAATGCAAGATGGTTCGCTTCCATGGCCACTTCGAGGGCGATGCCCAAACCTACCGCGCCAAGGGCGAGCTCGAGGACATTCGCGCCAACAATTGCTGCATAAAGTCCTTCCAGGCGCGGGTCGGCAAAACCGGCGTCATCGCCGCCGCCGATATGGAAAAGATCGATGGCCAGGTGGCGCGGCTGATCGACGAGGCGGTGGTCGAAGCCAAGGCAGCCGCCTTGCCCCATGCCCGTGACCTTCTGACCGACGTCTATGTCGCCTATTGACCCACACGACAATCCTCGAGGGAGGATAAGATGGCTCGCAAGCTAAGCATGAAGGATGCAATCAACGAGGCGATCGACCAGGAGATGCGGCGCGACCCGACCGTCATCGTGATGGGCGAGGACATTGTGGGCGGCACCGGGTCGCCCGGCGAGGCCGATGCCTGGGGCGGTGTGCTCGGCGTCACCAAGGGGCTGTTTGCCAAGCATGGCGACCGGCTGATGGATACACCGCTGTCCGAAAGCGCCTATGTGGGCGCCGCCATCGGCGCGGCAACCTGCGGCCTGAGGCCGATAGCCGAACTGATGTTCGTCGACTTCATGGGCGTCTGTCTCGACCAGATCTACAACCAGGCGGCAAAGTTCCGCTACATGTTCGGCGGCAAGGCCGAGACCCCGGTGGTGATCCGCGCGATGTGCGGAGCCGGATTCCGCGCTGCCGCCCAGCACAGCCAGATGCTGACCCCGATCTTCACCCACATACCGGGCCTGAAGGTGGTCTGCCCGTCCAATGCTTACGATGCCAAGGGTCTGCTGATTCAGTCGATTCGCGACAATGATCCAGTGATCTTTCTGGAGCACAAGAACCTGTACGGACAGGAGTCCGACGTGCCGGAGGAATCCTATGCGATTCCGTTTGGCGAGGCCAATGTGGTGCGCGAAGGCCGGCACGCGACCATCGTCACCTATGGCCAGACCGTCCAGCGCTCCCTCGATGCTGCCAATCTGCTGGCCAGGGAAGGGGTGGAGTGCGAGGTCATCGACCTCAGGACCTTGTCGCCGATCGACATGGACACGGTGATCGAGAGCGTCGAGGCGACCGGCCAGCTGATCTGCGTCGACGAGGCCAATCCGCGCTGCTCGATCGCTTCGGACGTTGCAGCGACGGTGGCGCAGGAGGCCTTCGGAGCATTGAAGGCGCCGATCCGCATGGTCACCGCTCCGCACACGCCGGTGCCATTCTCGCCGTCGCTCGAGGATCTCTATGTTCCGAGCGTGGCAGCGATCGCGGCGGCGGTGCGCAAGTCGTCGAGCCCGAAGCACAGGGCGATGTGAGGGAACGATGAGCCAGACCATCACGCCGCTCATCATGCCGAAATGGGGCCTCTCCATGAAGGAGGGAACGCTCGCGGCCTGGCACGTCCAGGAAGGGCAGACGATCAAGCCCGGCCAGGAGATAATGGACGTCGAGACGGAGAAGATCGCCAATGCGGTGGAAGCCGCCGATGGCGGGCTGCTCAGGCGCCGCATCGGCGAGATCGGGCAGGTCTATCCGGTCAAGGCGCTGCTTGGCGTCCTGGCGCCGCCGGAGGTCAGCGACGCCGAGATCGACGCCTATGTCGAGGCCTTCGAGGTTCCGGCGCCCAGCGACGTCGAGGAGGGATCGGAACCATCCTACCAGAGCATCGAGACGCGGCGCGGCCACCTTCGCTATGCACAGCGTCCGGGCAGCGGCAATCCGATCGTGCTGGTCCACGGCTTCGGCGGCGACCTCGACAACTGGCTTTTCAACATCGACGCCATCACCGATGCCGGGCCGGTCTACGCGCTCGACCTGCCAGGCCATGGCGGTTCGACGAAGACGATCGCCGATCCCTCGCTCGATGCGCTGGCGGATGCGGCGGAGCAGTTCCTGGACGGGCTCAAGCTCGAGCGCGTCAATCTCGTCGGGCATTCGATGGGAGGGGCGGTCGCCGCCCTTGTCGCGCTGCGCCGCCCCGATCTGGTCCGCTCGCTCACCCTGATCAGCCCGCTCGGGCTCGGCGAGCAGATCAATGGGCGCTACATCGACGGCTTCGTCGCTGCGGAAACGCGTCGCGATCTCAAGCCGGTGCTCAAGGAGCTCTTCGCCGACGAGAACCTGGTCAGCCGTCAAATGATCGACGACCTGCTGAAGTTCAAGCGGCTGGACGGCGTGCGCGAAACGCTGCGCGGCCTCGCCGACGCCATGTTCAAGGACGGCAGGCAGGCGCGCTCGCTCGTGCCCGATCTCCAGGCGGCAGCCATTCCGCTGCAGATCATCTGGGGGGCGCGCGATGCGATCATTCCCGCCACCCATGCGAGGGCCCTTCCTCAGGCAAGCGTCGGGATCATCGAGGAGGCGGGTCATATGGTGATGATGGAGGCCGCCGGCAGGGTCAATCAGATGATCAAGGCCCATGCCGCTGGCTGACCCCGCTCCGCGGGGCACCCGCCCGCGGGGCTCTTCCGCCTCAAGGAGGCACTACGGCAAAAAGAAGCCCCGCGGGTTTTGCGCCGCGAGGCTCTTTTTCGGCGATCAGGTCGGCCTTGTTCAGGCGACCGTTTCAGCCGGAAACCAATGCCGGTCATTGTGCACGACTGGCCAAATCACGCCATTCAACTCTTCGCGAGGGAAGCGCTCGGGCCGTCATTTCTTCTGCGCCCGACGCATCAAAATTGCGCCCGAACGCAGCCAAAATGCATCAGTAAGTCGTCTTTTTCGTCGTCTTGGCGGACTTCATGTGAGCTTTTGCCCGAGTGCAGGCATCAGCAGCGTGCGCATAATTCGCTCCCATGGGTCGAGTGCCAGGGTGGCGCTCTTCAACCACGCCACTATTGTGCGAGCAGCATTGCCGGCCGTTTGCCGCAGCCTTACTGGTTCGTAAGCTGCCGTTGCGTGCCTACATTCCAAGTCGAGGCCGGACGCGGACCGCCCGCGCCGCCCTGACGCGGGAGCCGTCGCTCGCCAACCGGTGCGGCGTGGCATTGGCAGCGATGATAAAGGGCTGTCGGATCAATGTATTGCGCTGAGCCGCATCGTAGGCATCATGGCGTTTGGTGCACTTTGCCCACATGTCGTCGATCATTCCGCTCGCCATTGCCTGGGCTGCTTCGCAGCTATTGGCCCTGATCGTCCGGATCCGCGCTTCCACATTTGCCGCGCAGGACATCCAGATCGAACGGTGCCCGGCCTCATGGGTCCGCACGAATTTGTCGAACGATGCCCAGCGGGCGCGCAGGTCCGGACGCATGGCCGAACCCGATTGCAGGCGCGGCAGGCGCATGGTGAAGGTCAGCTGCAATTGATAATTCTTGATCTCGCAGCCGGCGGGAGTCTGAACGAGTGCGCCGTTCTGATGGCTGTCCATCGAGGTCGCGGCATAGGCCTTGTACCCATTGACCTGCGGACCATGAACGACCAGCGACTGGTGCAGCGAGGCGGCGCTGACCCCGGAAACCGAGTAGTATTCGTAATGGGTGATGGCAAAAGGCCTCGCCATCACCGGGTTGGTCGGCAGCAACATGCAATAGAGAATGCCGGCCACGAGCGGCACGGCCGAATAGCGCCTGAACATCGCCTCCTCCCGTCCAGTTCCGAGGCGCATTTTATGCTGCTATTCGGCAATTTGAAACTGTGCCGTACTGCGACCCACCGCGCAGCAATCGTATGAACCTCGGAACCGACCTCCCCTTGACCCGTTGGGCAGGAAACACCTCGGTTGGATGTCGGAAAAATCCGGCCAGGGATCAGGCGAGGCGGCGCTTCAGCCGCCTTTGCCTTTTAAGGGGGGCACGCTCCCCGGGACTACCATCGCCAGCGGTATTCATGATCCCTGAGGCATGGCGCCGCCGGCCTGGAGCAGATGGGCGGTGACCGCGTCGGCGCTGGCCACCACCTGGCGGATCAGCTCGGGATCCGGAACGGCCGGAATGTCCTCGACGAAGGAGACGAGAGCGATCGATCCGACGAACTCGTGCCCGGGGGCGAAGATCGGCGCCGCCAGCACCCCCACCCCGGCAACCAACTCCTCGCAGGCCACCGCATAGCCGAGACGCTCGACCCGCTCGAGCTCCTGTCGCAGCCGCTCATGGTCGGTGATGGTCTTCGCGGTGCGGGAATCGAGGGGTTGGGCAAAGGTCCGTTGCCGATACTTCGGCGGCCCGAAGGCCAGGCACAGCTTGCCATGCGCCAAAGCATGAAACGGCCGCAGGATCTGACCCGGCCACACCTGCAGGGCCCGCCCGCGGCTGCCGGACATCGAGCGCATGATGATGACCCCTTCGGGCGATGGCGCGGCGAGGACCGTGGTTAGGCCGCTTGCCGCGACGAGGCCGCGCATCGGCATCTCCGAGGCATCGATCAGATTGCCCTCGATCGGTGCCAGATGGCCGATCGCCAGGGCCTTGGGACCAAGACGATAGCGCCCGCTGTCGCGGCTCTGCACCACGTAACCGCGGTCGGTGAGGGTTCGGAGGTAGCGAAAAACCCCCGCCTTGGACAGCGCGAGCTGGCGGGCGATCTGGGTCAGCCCGATCGGCTCGCGGGCGAGCGCCACCGCTTCCAGGATCGAGAGGGCAGAGTCCGCAGCCTTGACGCCAGCTTCCGGACGCCTTGGGGTGGCGTTCTCATGCATCATCGGTGTTTACAGCTCGCGAACGCCGTTTGCAATGGGTTAACTATTCATTGACTTGAATTGTTCCTTGGCTATGGTATCGCTCCCGTCAACGGATTGCGAACAATGACCGAGGTTGCGTCGCAAATCGAGGGTGGCCGACATGGACCGCCTATTTCTGTCGCGATGGCAGGCGAAGGGGCGTCGCCCTTAATCAAGCGTTTCGCCACCACCGATCCCGACACTGCCCGCTCCGAGGTCCAGAACTGCCACCCGTGGATCCGCGGCTATGAGCCGCTGGGGCCGAGCGACCGCTTCCAGCATTCCCGCATGCAGATTCGTCTCGGCCGCATCACCATGACCCGGTCGCGGTTCAGCCACGTCCGGCTGGCCACCGAAAATGACGACAAGGTCGTTCTTGTGCTTGCCGAGCGGGGTTGGCGCTCGGTCAGGGGCCGTGGTGCACCGCTCGCCAGCACCGACGGGATGTCGGCCCTGCTCATGCCGCGCGGCAGGTCGGTCTATGAGAACGGGCCCGACAGCGCCGGCTTCGTCGTTTCGGTGCCGGCCGCCGCGCTCGCCCAAAGCTTCGATTTCATGCCGCGATCGCGCGATGCCGAGCCGCTGCTGGTCCATCTCTCGACGGCCGAAGGGCTGCGGTTCCGCTCCACGCTCAATTTCATCTTCCTGCAGCTGGCGCAATTGCAGGCCTCGTTCACCCCGAGCCTGACCGCCGCTTATGAGGACGTGCTGCTCGCCGGCCTCGGGGCCCTTATCCCCGACGGCAGAGAGCGGCCACGCCCGCGCGATCCCGGCGCCAGATTGGTGCGGCAGGCCTGCGAGCTGATCGCCCAGGCCGCCGGCGAACCGCTGCGGCTTACCGAGGTCGCGGTGACGCTGGGCATCTCGCTGCGCCATTTGCAGGCCGGTTTCCGCCGCCACCTCAACACCACGCCGCAGAGTTTCCTCAAGGACTGCCGGCTCGAGCACGCTCTGCAGCGATTGAGCTTCGCTGCCCCCGACGAGACGGCGGCCAGCATCGCCAAATCCTGCGGCTTCACCCATCCCGGACAGTTTGCCGGCGACTATCGCCGGCGGTTCGGCGAAAGCCCGTCCGACACATTGCGGCGCTGGCGGCTGCAATAGGCGACCGCGCTCCTCTTCGCTCCACTTCCGGCCGTTGCCAGGATGTTGCCCTTTTCGCAGCATACGGCCTATAGGAGCCGACCGAGGGAACATCCAGCGAGGATTGGGGTGAATGACCCGCAGCATGGGGCTCATTCTGATTGCGATCACGATGCTGCAAGGCGTGGCGCCGGCCGCCTTTGCCGCCGGCCCGTCGGCGCAGCTCACCGCCATGATCGAGACGGCCGCCGCCGAGAGCGGCGTGCCGGCAATATTGCTGCACCGCATCATCAGGCGCGAAAGCAATTACAACGCCCAGGCCTATCATGGCGGCCATTGGGGGTTGATGCAGATCAAATATGAGACGGCGCGCAGCATGGGCTATCGCGGTCCGGCCGCCGGCCTGCTCAATCCCGAGATCAATCTGCGCTTCGGCGGGCGCTATCTCGCCGGCGCCTATCGCGTCTCCGGCGGCAATGTCGAGCGCGCGGTGGTGCTCTATGCCCACGGCTATTATTACGAGGCCAAGCGCAAGGGCCTGCTCGAGGCGACGGGGCTCAGGGCGCCGGCGAGGCGCAAGTGAGCCGGTCCGCCCACATCGTCCTCGCCCATCCCGAGCCTTTGTCCTACAACGCCCATCTGGCGGAGCTCGCCCGCGCGACTTTGGCGGCCGAGGGGTGGAGCGTCACGCTCTGCGATCTCTACGCCATGGGCTTCGACCCCTGCGAGCGCGCCGAGCACTATGCGCCGCGCCGCGATCCGGGGCGCTTCGACGTCCAGGCCGAGCAGCATCACGCATCGACCGGTGGCGCCATCCCGGGGATCGTCCGCGACGAGATCGAGAGGCTCGACCAGGCCGATCTGCTGGTGCTGCAATATCCCATGTGGTGGCATCTGCCGCCGGCCATGTTGAAGGGTTGGATGGACCGCGTCTTCATCTATGGCGAGGTCTATGCCAGCCAGAGGCGCTTCGAGAAGGGCCGGTTTGCCGGCAAGCGCGCGATGCTCTCGGTGACGGTCGCCACCAGTGCCGACACCTATTCCCACAATGGCCGCAGCGGCGATATCGACCTCCTGCTCTGGCCGGTTCAATTCTCGCTCGCCTATGTCGGCTATGCGGTGATCGCCCCCTTCATCGCCTATGGCGTCGAAGCCGGCCTGCGCTATTCCGACCCGGCGACCGTCGCGGCCCGGCTCGAGGGCGTGGCCGCCGATTTCCGGCAAAGCCTGAAGGACATCGATCGCCGGCCGCCGATTCCCTTCAACCGCATGGCGGAGTGGCAGCCATCGGGCCGCATCGCCGGCGATGCCCCGGTCTATTCGCCCTTTATCCGCCATCGGCAGGAGCTGGATCTCGGGTAGCTTGCCGGCCTGCCGCCAATGCCGACGCCTATTCCCTCCCCGCCTGTTTCACTCTACCCTGTCATGGCTTCGTCATGGCACTGGGAGGGGTTATGACCGACGACACACGCCTGAGCGAGGACGTACAGGTCCTCCACGAGATGGGATATGCGCAGGAGCTGTCGCGCCGCATGGGTGCGTTCCAGAACTTCGCCATCTCCTTCGCCATCATCTGCATCGTCGCCGGCGGCCTCACCGCCTTTCCGGCGGCGCTTAGTGCCGGCGGTGGCGCTGCCATCGGCGTCGTGTGGGTGGTCGGCAGCATCTTCGCGCTGGTCGTCGCCGTCTCCATGGGGCAGGTCGCCTCGTCCTATCCGACTGCCGGCGGCATTTACCATTGGGCCTCGATCTTCGGCGGCCGCGGCTTCGGCTGGGCGGCGGCCTGGTTCAATCTCCTCGGGCTCATGTTCGTCGTGTCTTCGGTGAACTGGGGTCTCTTCAACCTGTTCCGCGACCTCTTTCTTGCCCAGGTTGTGGGCATGGACGTCAGCGGCTGGACGCCATCCGGGGAGTTCTCGCATGGCTGGTGGGTGCAGACCATCTTCATCACCGCGGTGACCGCGGTGCAGGCGCTGCTCAACCACCGCTTCCTCAGGCTCACCACCATCGTCACCGATTTCAGCGGCTACCTGATCTTCGCCACCGCAATCGCCCTGACCCTGGCGCTGCTCGCCTTCGCGCCATCGCTCAACTTCGGCCGGCTGTTCACCTACACCAACTTCACCGGCGATGCCGGCGGCCAGGTCTGGCCGCAAGCGACGGTGATGATCTACGTGCTTGGACTCGGTCTGCTGCATGCCGTCTACACCATCACCGGGTTCGATGCCTCCGCCCACACTTCGGAGGAGACCCGCAACGCTCAGGTCGAGGTGCCGAAGGGCATGATCCGCTCGGTGTGGTGGTCGGGTCTGTTCGGCTATTTCATGGTCTGCGCCATGTTGCTGGCGCTGCCCGACCAGACCGACCCGGCGACCAACACGGTGATCGACGGTGTCGCCGCCGGCGCCAAGCAGGGGTGGAACTCCTTCAACTGGCTGATGTCCGCGTCGGCCATGCCCTTCATCCTCAAGGCGGCGATCATCGTCGGCATCGTCGTCTCGAACTTCCTCTGCGCGCTCGCCGGGCTCACCTCGTGCTCGCGCATGATGTACGCCTTCGCCCGCGATGGCGGCCTGCCCTTCTCGCATGTGCTCCGCCATGTCGATCCACATCTGCGCACGCCGGGGGCGGCGATCTGGGTGGGCGGCATCCTGGCCATCGTCGCCACCCTCTATGGCGGCGCCTTCCTGGTTCTCTCCACCGGCTGTGCCGTGTTCCTCTATCTCTCCTATCTCCTGCCGATCACCGCGGCAATGAAGGCCGAAATTTCGGGCAATTGGACCAACAAGGGCCCGTTCAATCTCGGCGGGCTCTCCATCCTGATCGCGGCGTTGGCGATCATCGGCTGCGCCGTCCTCATTTTCGTCGGCGTCCAGCCACCGCAGGAGAAGGTCGGCTATCTGATCGTGGTCATGCTCTTTGCGCTGACCGCCTTCTGGTACACCATGGAGGGCAACCGGCCGATCGGGGCGCTGTTCGGGGTGATCACCGTCGGCATCGTCTATTATTTCTCGGCCGATCTGACCATCACCGTCATTGCCGCGATCATCATCGCCGGCCTGCTCTTCGTGCTGCATGACAAGCGGTTCAACGGGCCACCGATCGGCGAGGAGATCAAGCGGCGCCAGGCAGCCATCGCTGCCGCCGAGAAGGCGATGTCCGCCGCAAGCTGATGATGGTCCGCTACGACTTCACCGGCCGCGCCGCCATAGTGACGGGTGCGGCCGGCGGCATGGGCCATGCCGTCGCCAAAGGCATTCTCGAGGCTGGCGGCGCCGTCGCGATGATCGACGTCAAGCCGATGCCGGCGGACCTGCAGCACCATGGCGAGCGGGCGCTGTCCGCCCAAGGCGACCTCACCGACGAGGGCTTCGTGCGGCGCGCCATCGACGGTGCCGCGGAACGCTTCGGCCGGCTCGACTGTCTCGCCAACATCGCCGGCGTCCTGTGGTTCGGCCGCGATGCTTCCCTGCTCGACATGGATTTGCACATCTGGGACCAGGTGTTCGCCATCAACCTCAAATCCATGGTGCATACGGCGCGGGCGGTCGTGCCGCATATGCGCAAGGCCGGCGGTGGCGCCATGGTCCATTTCTCGACCATCCAGTGCCTGCGCGGCGATCCTGTCCCGCAGGACGCCTATTCGGCCTCGAAGGCCGGCGTCGGCGCTCTGTCGCGGTCGCTCGCCATGCAGCTTGCCGGCGATCAGATCCGCTCCAATGCCATCTATCCCGGCCCGACGCTCACTCCGATGCAGGATCGCTGGAACACCGAGGAGAAGATCGCCGCGGTGGCGCGCTGGGTGCCGCTCGGCCGGGTGGCGAGCCCCACCGAGCTGGCCAATCCTGCACTCTTCCTGTTGTCCGATGCCGCCTCCTACATTACCGGCATCGATCTTGTCGTCGATGGCGGGGTGCTCCTGAAATCCTGACCGCCCGGGCTGTTTGAAACAGTCGGCCAGGCCTCGTCCATCAGCCCGGATCCCACCCGCGAGACCCTCATGGACCGCTATCTACGCCCTCTCGCCCATGTCGCATCCTATCTGCGCTCCGCATTGGCGGAGGAAGCGTCGCCGCCAATCTGGCAAGCCGAACCGCGTTCCTATGATGCCCTCATCTCCGCACTGGCCGCCTTGCCGCCGATCGGCACCGTCGTGCGGCCTGCCGATAGTGGGGAGGGCCTTGCCGAGAGCGATCTCGGCGCCGCCGTGATGGCGGCCCTTCGCGCGCTGCGGAGCAATGGCGATGACGAATTGGTCCGCCACAGCCTTACCTTGCATGCCCTGCTGACAGCGCTTCAGGGTATGCTAAGAGAGGGTGGGGAACGAGAGCGGGACGCCCGTGCCATCCTCAAGGCGGCCTGCCGCGAAGCGCATGAGCACGAGCAGGTGGAGGAGTGGATGATCATGCAGGTCCTGAGCTCTGACGAAAAAGGATTGTCGACCAAATGACACTTTCCCGCCGGTCCTTTCTCGGGGGCGCCACCGGTCTCGTCGTGGGCGGTGCCGTCCCGGCAATTGCCGGGGCCGCCGATGGCCTGAAGACGCTGCGGCTGGCAAGCCGGCAGGTCGAGATCGGGGGGAGAGCGGCGACGCGCTATGGCATCAGCGATGCCACGGGTACTTTCGGCCTGACCCTCGAGGAGGGGGACATGTTCAATGTCCGCCTCGAGAACGGGCTTGGCGTCGAGTCCGGCATTCATTGGCATGGCATGACCTGCCCCTGGCGGCAGGATGGCGTGCCCTATATTTCGCAGCCTCCGATCGATCCCGGCGGGCATAGGGACTATAAATTTCCGGCCACGCCGGCGGGCACGCGCTTCATGCATTCCCATTTCGGGCTGCAGGAGCAGGACCTCCTTGCCGCGCCGCTGATCATCCGCGAGGCAAGCCTCAAGGGCCGCGACCTGCAGGAGGTGGTGGTTCTGTTCGGAGATTTCTCCTGGAAGACGCCGGAGGAGATCTTCAACGGGCTGCGGCAGCCGGCCGGCGGCATGGCGGCGATGCATATGGACCATGCCGGTGCCGACCTCAACGATGTCGAATATGACGCCTATCTTGCCAATGACCGCACGCTCGATGATCCCGCGGTCATCGCCGTCGAACGCGGCGGCCGGGTGCGGCTGCGGCTCATCAATGGCGGCTCCTCGACCAATTTCACCATCGATCTCGGATCGATCCGGGGTTCGCTCGTCGCCGTCGACGGCAACCCGATCGTTGCCGTGGAGGCCAGCCGGTTTCCGCTCGGCATCGCCCAGCGCGCCGATATCGAATTGACGCTGCCGGCCGGCGGCCAGGCGGTGCCGGTGCTGGCGCTCGGCGAGGGCACCGCGATGCGCGCCGGCATCATCCTGAAGCCCGTCGGGGCGGCGGTGAGCAAGGTCCCTGTCAAGGGCGAAACGCCAGGTCCGGTGGTCGGGCTCGAGCAGGAACGGCTGCTCGAGGCGAGCGTGCCGCTGCGGCAGCGGGCAATCGACCGCTCCATTCCCGTCGAGCTCGACGGCACCATGATGGGCTATCGCTGGAGCATGCCGATCGACGGCATGGGCGGCCTGCCGGCGACGGTCGGCAAGGGCGAGCGCGTCGAGCTGGTGTTCCGCAACGTCACGCCGATGTCGCATCCCATGCATCTGCACGGGCATATCTTCCAGGTCACCGAGATCAATGGCAGCGCGCTCAAGGGGGCGATGCGCGACACCCTCATGGTGCCGCCGGAAGCGACGGTGAAAGTGGTGTTCGACGGCGACAATCCGGGCATCTGGGCATTCCACTGCCACAATCTCTACCATATGGCTGCGGGCATGTTCTCGACGCTGGTCTATCGGGGATTTTCCTGAGGCTGCAGGCCAGGCCGGGGCCCGGACAGCTCTGATCTCGACCTGCAACAGTCAAGCAATGAGAATCGCTTGTCCGTAATTTTGTGCAAAAGATCAGGGACTGTTGCAAAAATCACGCAATAGTCGGGTCCTTTATTTGGTAGTTTAGGATTCTGGACGGTTGGTAAGAGCGGTCATTGCCATGGGGATCTTTGCGAAATCGGAACTCTTCATTGCCGGATGTGCGGTGGCGCTGTGCATCGCCATTCCGGACGCCTCGGCGGCGTCGCGTTTCTGGCCCTTTGACGGGTTGTTCGGCGGCATCGGTTCGACCGATCAGCCGGCCCGCGACCGGCGCCATGTCCGTGCCAAGCCCAGGGGCGGGGCCCAGCAGGTGGCCGCGGCGGCGCCGGAGAATGCCGTCGATTGCGACAAGGCGCAGGTCATCGTCGCCGATTACGGCTTCAAGGACATCAAGGCCGAGAGCTGCTCCGGCGAAACGCTGGGCTTCAGCGCGACGCGCGACGGCAAGCCGTTCTCGATCAGGATCCTCGCCGCCGATGGCGAGTTTGCCGAGGTGAAGCGCCTGCAATAGCCGCGGGCGCCGCTGTTTGACGCAGCCGTGGCCAGGCAATCCGATGGGCTCGTCCTCGCGCTCGATGGCCGGGAGGTCGTCGTCACCCATCCCGACAAGCCGTATTTCACCAGCGGGGTGAAGCTCTCCAAGCTCGACATCGTGCGGTATTTTTTGGCGGTGGCGCCCGGCGCGCTGGCCGGCATCCGCGATCGCCCGGTCGTTCTCAAGCGCTTTGTCGACGGGGCCGAAGGCGAGCCCTTCTATCAGAAGCGCGCCCCGGCCAAGCGGCCCGACTGGCTCCGCACCGTGACCCTCGCCTTCCCTTCGGGGCGCACCGCCGAGGAGGTGGTGGTCGAGGATGCCGCCGGTCTCGTCTGGATCGCCAATCTCGGTTGCATCGAGTTGCATCCGCATCCGGTGCGCAGCGGCGATCTCGATCATCCGGACGAGCTCAGGATCGATCTCGATCCCACGCCCGGCGTCGCGTGGGCGGCGATCCGCCGCGTTGCCCTCGAAGTGCGGGCGCTGCTCGAGGAGCTTGGCCTGACCGGCTGGCCGAAGACCAGCGGCTCGCGCGGCATGCATGTCAATGTCCGCATCCATCAGCGCTGGACCTTCACCGAGGTCCGGCGGGCCGCGCTTGCCCTGTCGCGGGCGATCGAGCGGCGCATGCCCACGGAGGCAACCTCCAAATGGTGGAAGGAGGAACGGCGCGGCGTGTTCCTCGACTACAACCAGAACGCCAAGGACCGCACCACCTGCTCGGCCTATTCGGTTCGGCCGCTGCCGGATGCCCGGGTCTCGGCGCCGCTCAGCTGGGCGGAGGTGCCGGACTGCGAGGCTTCCGACTTCACCCTGCTCACCATGCCCGAGCGCTTTGCCGCGATCGGCGATCCGCATCGCGGGATGGATGCCGCCGCGGGCTCGCTCGAGGCGCTGCTCGAACTGGCGGCCCGCGACGAGGCGGAGGGCCTCGGCGATGCCCCATGGCCGCCGCAATACCGCAAGATGGCGGGCGAGCCGAAGCGGGTGGCGCCGTCGCGGGCGAAGCGGCCGGGCAAGGCGCCACGCGTCCGCATGCCGCTCATCGTCATCGCCAAGTCGCCGGACCGGGAAGCGGCGCTTGCCGGCTTCGAGCGCTGGAAGCAGCGCCATCCCGAGGCGGCGAGCCACCTCGCCATCGATGACGTGCTGGTCGACAATATGCGCGGCCGCTCGTCGACCTGGACGCGCATCCGGTTGAATTTGCGCAATGTGCCGCCTGAGCTGCGTCCGTCGGAGGCCGCGCCCGATCCCGATGACGATCCGACCCGCCCTTTCCGGTCATAGGGCCAAGCATCGCAGCCCTTGATCGTGCTTACGATCATTACCCCACCTCATCTTCGCATTTCCGATACGCCGTTCGCCCATCCGATAGCGCTCCGCCCTGCGGCGTGCCACCATGCCCCCGCGTTGCCGATTTGCGTATCTTTCCCTGTTGGAGGCGGTAACGAGGTTGAGCGTATGCCGGGGCGAAAGCCGGTGACGGGCTGATCTGGGCCGGGGGGATCATGGTCAGCCCGAAGCCGGCGTTTGCCGCCCGCTTGACTTGGAGAGGCCGTTCGGGTGATGCACTCGGGCTGAACCAGCAATTCAGTCGGGCATCCGAATGGCCAAGCCGCCAGCAACTGACTATGAATCCGCCGGCGTGAGCACCGACAAGGCCGAGGCCGGGCTCGGCCGGCTGACCGCCCGCATCGCGGCGACATGGGGTGTGCCGCGGGGCCAGACCGGCGCCGTCCATCTGTCCTTCGGCCATTATGCCAATGTCATCGAGATAGCAGGGCAGGGGATCGCGTTTTCCTGCGACGGCGTCGGCTCGAAGACGCTGATCGCCCAGCTGCTCGACAAATACGACACCATCGGCATCGATTGCATCGCCATGAATGTCAACGACATTCTCTGCGTCGGCGCGACCCCGGTGTCGTTGGTCGACTATATTGCGGTGGAGACCGCGGCGCCGGCGTTGCTCGACCAGCTGGCCATCGGTCTCGCGGCGGGCGCCTGCATGGCGGGCATCTCCATCGCCGGCGGCGAGATCGCCCAGCTGCCGGGCATGATCCACGGCGCCCGCGCCGGTGCAGGCTTCGACCTGGTCGGGACGGCGATCGGCCATGTCGCCCTCGACGCGATCCGTGTCGGCCGTGGTATCGCGCCGGGCGATGTCGTCATCGGCGTCGCCAGCAATGGCGTTCACAGCAATGGCCTGACGCTGGCGAGGAAAGTGCTGTTCGACAATTCCGGGCTCACCGTCGATCGGGTCCTCGGCGAGCTTGGCATTCCGCTGGGCGAGGAGCTGCTCAAGCCGACCCAGATCTATGTCCAGGAATTGCTCGACATCATGCGGCTGGGAAGCGGCGTCAAGGCGCTCGCCCATATCACCAGCGACGGGTTGTTGAATCTGCTGCGCATGGAAGCAACGGTCGAGTATGTCATCGATCAACTGCCCATGGTGCCGCCGATCTTCCAAGTCATTCAGCGGCTGGGCGGTATCAGCGATGAGGAGATGTATCGCGTCTACAATATGGGCATCGGCTTTTGCTACGTGGTCGATGAGGCATTGGCCGACGACGTGCTGAACATCCTGAAATCATCCGGGAAGGACGGGTGGCGCATCGGTTACGTCAAGCAGAGTGCCGAAAAAGTCCTCTCAATCCCGCAGAAACATCTTCGCGGGCGCGGCAAGGAATTCCACCGGACTTGAGTAAATTATTATCATTGACGCCCCATCGATAAATAATTGTTCTAGAACGCTTTTTTTACTGCGCAGCGCTTGACGGCACAGGTCGAATGGTGTTGTTCAGCGCCGGGGATTGCCGGCCGAGGCTACGTTGTCCGGGGGAACTCGTTGAGAAGCGCTGCGCGACATATGGCGACGACCGCCATGCGGTCGGATGTGTGCGCAGTGCTTCTCACGATCGGTCATGTTGAAGCGTCGCGGTCCAGCCGGTCGAGCCATGCCCTGGCTTGCTGGCGTTCGGCGGTCTGCCGGGCCAGGGCCAGGAAGTGGTGGCCGTCCTCGGGCGCGAAGGTCTCGACGGCGCGCGCGGCGAGCCGAGCCTTCAGCCGGAAAAGCTCGGAAAGATAGAAATTTTCCTGGTTGTTCCGGGCAATCTCCAGCGCCTTGTTCAGGGACGCATGGGCATCCGCATAGCGCCCGTAATTGATCTGCGTCTCGGCCAGGACCCCGAGCAGAAAGGTGACCTCGATCTCCTCCTTGGAGCGCAGCAGGAAATCGATGTGCTCGGTGATCGGCTGGATCATGCGATCATCATCACCGGTGACGCAATCGGCCCAGCTGCGAATGATGAGGCCGCGTCGCAGATAGATCTGCTCGCCATGACGTCTGGTGTGCTCGACCAGCTCCGCCGTGCGCTCGTAAACCTTGGTGATGGCGCCGATGCACTGATAGACATAGCAGCAATTGTTCAACGCCGTTGCCAAGGCGTGCGAGGATTCCTGGCGCGCGCTGTCGATGGCGCGATCGGCGCAGGCCTCTGCCGCGGCGGCCTCGCCGAGCACGAACAAGGTCCAGGCCAGATAGCTGAGCGACATGCTCGGATAGCAATGGACGCCCGATACCCAGTCGCCGCCCGCCTTCAGTCCGAATTCGAGCTCCTTCTTCGCGGCGGCAAATTCGCCAAGCACGAAATGCGCCATGCCGAGACCCTGGCAGCCGCCGGCAATGGCCGTTCGATGCTTCAGGCTCAGGCCGAGCTGCTTCATCTTCTCCGCCGGTGCCTTCGAGGACGATAGCGCGCCGGCATTGAAATGCAGCCCGAACTGCCAATCGAGCGCCTCGAGCGTCTGCTCGGTATTGCCGATTCTGGTGCTGAGCTCCTCGGCCTTGCTGAAATATTGCAGCGGGTTTGCCGCGACGCCGCGCGAGGCGTTGAGCGCCAGGCCATAGGACAGGTTGAGCGTCGTGAGATCATCGAGAATCGCCGGCTCCTCCGAAAGGGTCGCCGCCATTTTCAGACCCTTGCCGAAGAGATTGGCCGCTTCCTCGGTGGCGCCGGAGCGCAGCGCGTGCTGTCCGGCAGCAAGCCAGGAATGCAGGGCGTTGCGGCGGTCATCGCCGCATTCGAAATGGTGCGCCACGATTTCCGGCGGCGCGCTCGCCGTCTCGTGGGTCGAGAAATAATGGGCGATCCTCAAATGGAATTCGCGCCGCGCCGAGCGCAGCAGGCTGGAATAGACGGCATCGCGCAACAGCGCATGGCTGAATTCATAGCTGTCGCGCTCGCCGTGCCGGAAGCGCACCAGAATCTTCAGATGCGTCAGCTCGTCGAGCTGTTTCTGCACGTCGGCAGCGGCGTTCTCGGAGAGGGCGATCAGGACCTTGAGGTCGAAATCCTTGCCGATCACCGAGGCGAGCTGGGCGACCTCCTTGCTCTTGCCCGCCTTGTCGATGCGCTCCATCAGCGAACCCTGCAGCAAATCGGGCACCAAATCGTCCGGCTCGGCTGCCTGGTCCGCATCCTCGGATGTGGCACGTTCGAGATAATGCTCCGTCAACTGCTCGACATAGAGCGGGTTGCCGCCGCTCGATTGGTTGATCTTCTGCGAGACGCTGTCGCTGAGATGCGGCCGCCGCGGGGCGGCAAGCTGGCTGATGAGCTCCTTGACCGAAGGGTTGTCGAGCCTGGTCAACGACAGGGTGGTGACGGATGACGTCCGGAAGCTCGGAGCGTTCTGCGGCCGCGTGGTCATCACCAGCATGATTTTTTCGCTGGGGATCTGGGCAGCGAAGGATTGCAGAAGGGTGAGGGTCGAAGCATCGACCCACTGCACATCCTCGACGAGGACGAGCAGCGGCACGCTCTTGGCGCAGGCCAGCAGATAATCCGCCAAGGTGCCTTGCAGCCGGGACAGCATCTGCTTCGGCGAATAATCGATATAGGAACTATTCTGCGACAGCCCCATCAGGTTCATCGCCATGTCGATGACGTCGGGCGAGAACCACAGCCTGTCGCGCAGATAGTCGCTGATCTTGGCTTGCTTCACGGCGCGTGTGTCGTCGCGGTGAACATCGGCCAGGCGCTCGACGCCATGGATCCAGGGATGGAGCGGTGTCGCGGTGAACTGGTTCAGGCACTGGAGCTTGAAGATCGTCGCGTCATCCGGCGCCAGGGTGCTTTGAAACTCGTGAATCAGCCGCGATTTGCCGATACCCGGGTCGCCCAGCAACATGACAATCTGGCCATCGCCGCCGAGGCACGACCGCCAGCGGCTGGCCAGCAGCTGCAATTCGGCCTGCCGCCCGACATAGGGGCTGAGCCGCGACGAGCTGAAGCGCTGGCCCGGCTGCAGCGGCTGGCCGAGCTCGAACACTTCGATATCTTCTGCGAAGCCTTTGAGGCGGATCGAGCCGATGCTGCGGAAATCGAAGCTCGCTTCGCAAAGCTTCATCGTCGGCCGGTCGACCAGCACATGTCCTGGGCTTGCCGCTTGCTGCAGCCGCGCCGCCAGGTGCGGCGCCGGCCCGAATGCCAGCAGGTTGCGCCCGACCGAGCGGATGCCGGGCCGGTCCACCACGACCCGGCCGGTGGCAATTCCGATGCGGCAGTCGAACGGGAAAGTGCTGCCGTGCGCCAGCATCTCGCCGATGCGAATTGCCGCATTCACGGCGTCGGAGGCAGCATTCTCCCTGGCCACCGGATAGCCGAAATAGGCCTCGAACCCATCGCCGGTGTAGCCGGCGAGCGAGCCGTGGCAGTCGTCGATGATGGTCTTGCAGCTGTCGACATAGCTCTGCATCAGCCCCATGATATCCTCGGGGTCCAGCTCGTCGACCAGCGCGGTGGAATTGACGATGTCGACATGCAGGACCGTCACCTGGCGACGTTCGGCTGTCTGTTGACGTTTCATTCGACCTGACCAAGGGCATGGGACAAGGGCGACAGCAAGGGAAAGAGTCGGTAGGCGGTCCGACGGGTCGCGACGAGAAAATCATAGAGCCTTTGGCTCCTCCCGGCCACTGGCGGCGAGCCAAACATCCTCTCGTTTCACGGCGATGACGCTTGCGTCAAGATCGGCAAACGCCCCTCGTGGCGTTCAATTCTTGTTGGCGGCCTTGGCCTGGGCTAGTACTGGCAAAGGCGCGTGAGCGCGATGGAGCTCTAGGAAATTGACCATTCAGAAACCCGACCACCGTCTCCAGCGGCTGCATGACATCATCGCCGAGCAATCCATCCTGCGGGGCGATTTCACGCTCTCCTCCGGGCGCAAGAGCACCTACCTGTTCCAGCTCCGCCAGACCACCCTTCATCCTGAAGGAGCGAGCCTGATCAGCGCGCTGATCGTCGAATTCATGAAGGCCAACCACCTGACCTGCCTCGGCGGCATGGTGCAGGGCGCCGTGCCGATCGTTGCCGCGGTCAGCGCCCGAAGCTTCCTCGACGGCTATCCGGTCGAGGCCTTCTTCGTCCGCAAGGAGGCCAAGAAGCATGGCGCCGAGGAGCTGGTCGACGGCTTCATGGCCAAGACCGGCGAGGTGCTGCTGGTCGACGACGTCACCACCACCGGCGGCTCGCTGCTCGAGACGATGGAGCGCATGGCGCGCGCCGGCTTCCAAGGGCAGGTCCGCAAGGCCCTGTCGGTGGTCGACCGCCAGGAGGGTGCCACCGAGAACCTGGCGGCCCGCGGCATCGCCTTGCATGCCCTGTTCACCAAACAGGATTTCGACATTTAGCCGCAAGCCCGGCGCTGGCAAAAAATTGACGAGCCGCGGCAATGGCGTAGGCTCGCCCGATGCTGCGCTTTCGCCTCGCCGCCTGGCTGCTGAATGCGGTCGGCTATCTCGGTCTCGCCATCATCGGTGCCGGCGGACCGGCCGCCTTTTTTTCGCACCCGGCGCTTGTCGTTCTGGCGATCCTGCTGTTCGTCATGGCGGTTCTCGTATCCTTGAGCAGCGGCAATCTCAGCCCCGGCGAAAGGGAGGACCGCGGCAACCGCTGGGTGATACCGGCATTGTCGGTCATCGGCCTGCTCGAGGCCTTTGTGCCGGCCTATACCGACCGGATCGATTTCTGGACCATCGATGGCGACACCACGCGCTGGATCGGCGTCGCTCTCTTTGCGCTCGGCGGCGGCCTGCGGCTCTGGCCCGTCTTCGTCCTCGGCCGCCGGTTCAGCGGCCTGGTGGCGATCCAGCCCGGTCACCGCCTCGTCACCGATGGCATCTATGGCGTGATCCGCCATCCGAGCTATCTCGGCCTCGTCGTCACCTCGCTCGGCTGGGCGCTCGCCTTTCGCTCCGGCGTCGGATTGCTTTTGACCTTGGCAAGCACGCTTGTGGTGCTCGGGCGCATCCAGGCCGAGGAAAGGCTGCTCAGCAGCCATTTCGGCGCCGAATATGAAGCCTATCGCAGCCGGACGTCGCGGTTGATCCCCGGCATTTATTAGCGATCGACCGCATCCGGTAAAATATTCCGCAGTCTGCTTCGCATTTCCGATACGCCGTTCGCAACGGCGATAGCATCGTCACGCCCGGCATGCGAAACAACAACCGTCACCGAACGAGTACCCTTCCTTCCTCCCTGTTC
>CAVUUY010000002.1:0-104691 GCA_963744915.1 uncultured Alphaproteobacteria bacterium | reverse complement strand
ATGCACACTGAGGACACGCTCCAGTGCCTTCCGCATGTCTGGATCGTCATCAACAACACAGACTGTTTTCTGCTGATCGGTCATAAAACTGTAAGCACCATGGAGCCCAAGCGCCTGAGGGCCTCGGGCCGAAAAGAATCAGTAGGTCGGTGACGTCGATATATCTCAACCAGGAGGCGCAAAAGGCGCGGGCGCAGGGACCGTGCAGACGCATCGACGCAACTCACAGGTCCCTGCCACCAGCCATTCAGGGAGAGAGTTTGGGGCACAGCTTCCCCGGAAAAGACTGGGTCCGATCACGCTAGCATCCACCAACAGTGTTGGAGATGATCTAGAACACGAGGTAGTAAAATTCTGGTTCCGCGCTAAGGGGCCAAACCAGAGGCAGCAGTGAGGATCGCTGTTTCGAGCAATTGGCTAGACCTGCCGAAGTCGTTCTTGTCGGACCTATTTTCGCGGGCGACTTCAGAAAAGCTGAGGGCTGGCGATGTGCTGTTCGAGGCCGGAGATGAGGGCAACGGTCGCCCCACCAAGGAAGTTGGTCGAACGCGAGAAATTCGTCAGAAAATCACATAGTGCGCTGACGTTTGATCTCGATCAAAATGCCGAGCGAAGCCCACGCGCCATAAGCATGAACGCTCACTTGCAGCCCTTCTTCCGCTCGCGCTAGCATGAGCACCTCTGAGGGTCCAATCATGCGGGCGCCAATACTCGGCAGGTCGCGATGTTAGCCTGGCTGGAGCAATTCCTGGTCCGCTACCCGGAGCTCGCGCTGTTCCTGGTGATTGCCGCGGGCTACTGGATCGGAAGCTTCAAGATTGGGGCGTTCAGCCTCGGTCCGGTCACGGGCGCTCTTTTCGCCGGGCTATTCGTCGGGCAGTTCGCGCATGTGCCCGTCTCGGGCATGACCAAATCCTTCCTGTTCCTGCTGTTCCTGTTCGGGATCGGCTACTCGGTCGGCCCGCAGTTCATGCAGGCGCTGAAGCGCGATGGGCTGAAGCCGATATTGCTGGCCGTTGTCGTGTGCATCACTGGCCTTGCCGCTTCGATCCTTGTTGCCAAGATGCTGCGGCTGGATCCGGGCTTTGCGGCCGGGCTCATGTCGGGTGCCCTCACTCAAAGCGCCGCCATGGGGACGGCGACGGACGCGATCAACGGGTTGGCCTTGCCCGAGGCGGACCGCGCGCTGTTTGTTGCGCACATCGCCGTGGCGGATGCGGTCTGCTACATCTTCGGCTATGCCGGCGTGATCATCTTCTGCACCGTGATTGCGCCGATGCTCCTGAAGATTGACCTGAGGACGGAGGCACTCAAGCTCGAGCAGGCACTGGGGATGACCCGCGCCAAACCAGGCTTGGCATCCGCTTGGCGGAAATTCGAGCTGCGAGCCTATCGGTTGGCGGAGGATTCCCCTCTGGTCGGATTGACCGTCGCCGCCGCCGAGGCCCGTGTGCCCGAGCACCGGCTGTTCATCCACCGGCTCCGTCGAGGAGAACGCATCATCGAAGCAGAGCCCGGCACGACTCTTGAGGCGGGCGACGTGATCGCGCTCTCCGGGGCGCGCCAGATCATCATTGAGCTGGTCGGACCACGCGCTGAGGAGGTCGAGGACAAGGAGCTTCTCGACATTCCGGTCACAGCCGCCGATGTCCTCCTGATGAATCCAGAGCTTGCAGGCACGAATCTCGGGGATACCTCGCGGGAGGATTGGACACGTGGCCTCTATCTGCGATCGGTGAGCCGCGGCGATCAGGAGATCCCCATCGCGGCCGGCGTCGTGCTGCAGCGTGGCGATTTGCTACGCATCGTCGGCCCGGAGCCTGTCGTGCAGAGGGCGGCGGCGAAGATCGGTGCCATCGTTGCTCCCAGTGCAAGTATCGATTTCGTCGTGTTGGGGCTCGCGATTTTCCTCGGCGGCCTCGTTGGCGTTCTTGCGACCTTTTCGGTCGGAAGCGTCAAAATCTCGCTGAGCACGAGCGTCGGCACGCTGCTCGCTGGACTTTTGGTTGGTCATCTGCGCACCCTTTATCCGCTGTTCGGGCGGATTCCCGAGGGCGCAGTCACCTTTATGACGTCGCTGGGACTAGCGGCTTTCGTCGGGCTCACCGGGATTCATGCGGGACCGATCTTCCTCTCGGCGCTGAGGGAGGTGGGCATCGGGCTCCTGCTCGGCGGCATGGTGGTGACCCTGCTGCCGCAGGTCGTTGGTTTGTTCTTCGGTCATTTCGCGCTGCGGATGAACCCGATACTTCTTCTCGGGGCTTTGACCGGGGCGCAGACGGTGACTGCAGCGATGGCCGCCGTCCAGGAGCGTTCCGGAAGCCCTGTCGCAGTTCTGGGCTATACGCCGGCATACCCGATCGCGAACATCTTGCTGACGACTTGGGGCACGATCATGGTTTTTGTAATGGCCAGCTGAACCGCCCAATGCTGAAGACCAAATCGGCCAGGGCTTCGGGCGAAAATGCGCCCCAAGTGCACACTGATCCATCATAGAACAAGGGGCTTGCGCCTTGCAGATTACTTCGGCTGCAGCTCTCTGCCAGCGCGCCGTCTGAGCAGCAGCCTCAAGGGCTGTTGATGACGGCCTAGTTTGCGTAATGGGTAATGAGATCTGCGACGCTAGGCCCCGACGGCCAAATTCGCCACGCGACTTCCCACACTGTAATCCGGGAATAGAGGCAGAACTTTTTGCGGAGAAAAAGGGCGCCCTGTATTCCACACTTCTCACGCGGCCCAAGTAGGCTGTAATTGGGGGAGCCCCCAACCCCTCCTGGGGGGTGGGTACCCCCTGGTGGGGTTAATGCAATCAAGTGGCCGCTCGCCGTGGCGGCTAACGAAATTTTGCAGCAGTTCTAAGTTTCCGCCGCGATGGTCCGCAGATTGCGCGGCAGCGCATCTTGGGCTGAGACTTCGCATGCCGACCCTGTACCTGCTCTGCGGCAAGATCGGTTCCGGCAAGTCGACGCTGGTCCATGAGCTTGCGTCGCGGCCGGCGACACTCCTGATTAGCGAGGATCACTGGACCTCGGCTTTGTTCGCCGACCAGCTCAAGACGATCGAGGACTATGGGCGCCTGTCCGCCCGTCTGCGCGCCGCCATGGCGCCGCACATCACCGACATCCTGCGCCAGGATCTCTCGGTCGTCCTCGATTTCCCGGCCAACACGTTTGGTGTTGTCGAGTACTTTCGTGATGCCGAATCAGTTCAAGTGAAAGGTCCGGGTCCACATGATCTCAGAGCCTTTGAACACTCTGCCGCTGGTGGAGGTGTTATCGGCGGTATCACGCATTTCGGCTTCCGCCTTGTTCGGCTCCAGAGACATTGACTCTGCGGTGGAACAGGCGCAAGCCGCAGGCGGTCGTTTGCTGAGGCGAGGCGACTTTGCTCCTGGTTATCCGTTCGCGTACATCGCCGATCCCGACGGATACGAAATTGAGATCTGGTATGAATAGCGTGCCCTCTAACACCTCGCTGGAACGCACGCGCGGAAGATAAAGTGCCAAGTTCATACCGCAGCGCGCGCGGCGCTCAGCTCAAACGTTAGGCCGACATCCGAACATGCGAGAGGAGAATCATGAGCAAAGTATTCGTCAACATTGGGCTTAGCCTCGATGGCTACATGGCACCGGAAGGAATGACCATGGAGAATTGGGACAAGCCTGAGTACAAGAACTGGGGCGCTAAGTGGGGTGCGCTGATGGCCTGGATCATCAATCAACAGTACTTCCGCGAGAACCTCAAGCTCGGACCAGGGGGAGAGACCGGCCCGGTCAATGACCTGATTCGCAGCACCACGGAGCGCATCGGTGCCAACATTATGGGCAAGCGAATGTTCGACCAAGGCGAGCGCGCCTGGCCAGAGGAGGCTCCGTTTCACACACCGGTATACGTTCTTACCCATGAGAAACGCGAACCCTGGGTGCGCCCGGGTGGGACGACCTTCTACTTCATCAATGACGGGCCGGAGCGTGCCCTTGAGCTGGCTCGGGAATCCGCAGGCAGTCGTGATATTCGTATCGCGGGTGGAGCCGATGTGATCCAGCAGTACCTGAACATGGGTGTCGTTGACGAGCTGGAAATCGCCTTGGCACCCGTGTTGTTCGGCGGTGGGCGGCGTCTCTTCGAGAACCTACGCGAGCCCGGGCCGCAGTTTCGCATTGACAAGGTTCTTGATGGTCCAGCTGCCACACACTTGCGCTATGTGCGTCAGTGAGGGAATCGCAAGCCGCACTCGATGCCGAGAGGAGATAAGCTATGTCCTACAGCATATCGACTCTGGCGGACGCAGCAGTTCGGGCTTTCGAACGGGACGGTCGCGTCGTGGCGCGCGCAGCCACTTTGGCTGTAGGTCGAGGTAAAGCGGAAACCCACAGCCAGTGCAACGCTGCACCGATGTATCCATGTTGCATCGTTGCAGTGGACATGCGCAGTCGCGGGAATTGGTCAGTTAGAGATCGCGCCGGCTGCTTACCCTGCGCTTACCCCGCTGAGGGCAGCTTAGGCGCTGTGACGATAAGCCATTGATTTTATTGGAGCGGGCGAAGGGATTCGAACCCTCGACCCCAACCTTGGCAAGGTTGTGCTCTACCCCTGAGCTACGCCCGCGTCCGATGTCTTGGTTTATTGCGCATGACCCTGCCAAATGCAATAGCAGCGGCATGGCCGCCACATCGCAGGATCTGTTCCGCCGTCTGGACGCGCTCGGGATCGCCGCCACCACGACCGAGCATCCCGCCGTTTTCACCGTCGACGAGGCCAAGGCGCTTCGCGGGCACATTCCCGGCTGCCACATCAAGAATCTCTTCCTCAAGGACAAGCGCGAACAACTCTGGCTTGTCGTCTGCCCCGAGGACCGCCCCGTCGATCTGAAGACCCTTCCGGCGCTGATCGGCTCGGCCCGCCTGTCCTTCGCCCGTCCCGAGATCCTGCGCCAGGTCCTGGGCGTCGAGCCGGGTTCGGTCACCCCCTTCGGCCTCATCAATGACACCGCTGGGCGCGTCGCCGTCGTCCTCGATGCCGCGATGATGGATGCCGACCGCATCAACTGCCACCCGCTCCGCAACACCGCCACCACCTCGATCGCCGCCGCCGGGCTCATCGCCTTCATCCGCGCCTGCGGCCATTCCCCCCGGCTGGTGGCGCTCGGCTGACCATGACAGCGGGGCGTTGTAATTCTTCGGCCCATCGGCCATCTATGGCGGAAACTGCGAGAGCAAGAGGTAAGGAATGATGGACAAGCCATTCATGAGCATGTCCGGCAATGTCGGCCAACCGCCGGTGGCGAGCGCCGATTCCCTGATCAAGGACAGCGACACCCGCTCCTTCATGGCCGACGTCATCGACGCCTCGCGCCAGGTGCCGGTGCTGGTCGATTTCTGGGCCCCCTGGTGCGGCCCCTGCAAGCAGCTCACCCCGGCGCTGGAGAAGATCGTCCGCGACGCCAAGGGCGCACTCCGGCTGGTCAAGATCAATGTCGACGAAAACCAGCAGCTTGCCGCCCAGATGCGGATCCAGTCGATCCCCGCGGTTTTCGCCTTTGTCAACGGTCAGCCGGTCGATGGCTTCATGGGCGCCCTGCCCGATGCCGAGCTCAAGAAATTCGCCTCCCGCCTCACCGGCGCCGACATCGGCGCCGAGATCGAATCCATCCTCAACGAGGCCGATACCGCCCTTGCCGCCAAGAACTACAAGGTCGCCGGCCAGATCTATGGCGACATCCTTGGCGCCGACCGCGAGAACCTGCGCGCCATCGCCGGCCTCGCCCGCGCCCAGATCGGCAACGGCGATCTCGACGGCGCCCGCGCCACCCTGGCGCTGGTGTCCCCGGCCAAGACATCCGATCCCGCCATCACCAGCGCCCAAGCCGCCCTCGAGCTGGCCGCCACCCCGGTCGATTCCGGCGAGATCGCCCGCCTGTCGCAGGCGGTCGAGCAGAACCCCGCCGACCACCAGGCGCGTCACGATCTCGCCGTCGCCCTCAATGCCGCGGACCGGCGCGAGGAGGCGCTCGACCACCTTCTCGGCATTGTCCGCCGGCAGCGCGACTGGAACGACCATGCCGCCCGCAAGCAGCTGGTCAGGTTTTTCGAAGCCTGGGGACCGAAGGACGAATTGACGGTCGCCGGCCGCAAGCGCCTGTCCTCGATCCTGTTCTCGTGAGTTGACCAAGATGAGCGACCGAGCGCGCTACCCCACGGCCGACAGCCTGCCGCCCCGCATCCCGGTGTTTCCCTTGAGCGGCGCCCTGCTCCTGCCGCGCGCCCAGCTGCCGCTCAACATCTTCGAGCCGCGTTATCTCGCCATGGTCGACGATGCGCTGTCGGGCGACCGCATCATCGGCATCATCCAGCCTGAGGAGGAAGCCGCCGCCGCCGGCCGCCTGGCGACGCCGCCCTCGCTCTTCCCCACCGGCTGCGCCGGCCGCCTCGTCGCCTATACGGAGACCCCGGACGACCGCCTGCTGATCACCCTCACCGGCATCGCCCGCTTCCGCATTCTGGAAGAGATCGCGACCGACAGGCCCTACCGCCTGGTCGCGGCCGACTATGCGCCCTTCGCCAGCGATTTCGTCTCCAATCTCGGTGAGGAGCGGGTCGACCGGCCGGCCCTGCTCAAGGCCTTTCGCGACTTCCTCGATGCCAACGACATGGGCGCCGACTGGGACGAGGTGGCCCAGGCCAGCTCCGAGACCCTCGTCAACACCTTCTCGATCCTGAGCCCGTTCACGCCGATCGAGAAACAGGCGCTGCTCGAGGCCGCCGATCTCAAGGCCCGCGCCGACATGCTGGTCGCCCTCACCGAGATCGCCCTTGGCGCCCAGGGCGGCGGCGTCGGCACGCAGCTGCAATAGAGCCCCCGCCATGACCGAGCAGGACCCGAAAGCCGCCACCGACGATGCCGACGAGGGTCCACCGGCCGTTCGCCGCATAGATCCCAAGCTCCTGGAAATCCTGGTCTGCCCGCTGACCAAGGAGCCGCTGGTCTATGACGCCGAGCGCCAGGAGCTGATCTCCCGTGCCGCCCGGCTTGCCTATCCGATCCGCGACGGCATACCGATCATGCTGGTCGAAGAAGCCCGCCAGCTCAATGACGACTGAGGCTTCCGACCCCTGGCCGGAGGAAATCCGCCTGAAGCGCGGCGGCGGCGCCATCGACATCCGCTTCGACGACGGCAACCGCTTCGAGTTGGCGGCCGAGTTTCTCCGGGTCGAGAGCCCGAGCGCCGAGGTCAAGGGCCACGGTCCCGGCCAGGAGGTCACGGTGACCGGCAAGCAGGACGTCAGGATCACCCGGCTCGAGCCGGTCGGCAACTACGCCATCCGCATCGTTTTCGACGACGGCCATTCGACCGGTCTCTACAGCTGGTCCTATTTGCACCGGCTGGGTCGTGATCACGACCGCCTCTGGCAGGATTACCGCGCCCGCGCCGGCCGCTAAAGCGCCTTGCCGGCGAGGAGCCGCGGCAGCGTGCCGGTGAGCCCCGCCGCCTCGCGCATGAACGCCGCCCGCGCCGGGGCGAGCCGGTCGACCATCCTGAGCCCCGCCGAGCGGATCAGCCGCACCGCCTGATTGTCGTTGGAGAACAGCCGGTTGAGCCCGTCGGTGGCGGCAGCCACCATCATCGTGTCGAACCGCCGCCACGCCTGGTAGCGCCGCAGCGTTGCCGCCGCGCCATGATCGAGGCCGAGGCGGGCATCCTCGACCACCACCTCCGCCAGCGCCGCCGCATCGCGTATGCCGAGATTGAAGCCGAGCCCGGCGATCGGATGGATGACATGCGCCGCATCCCCGATCAGCGCCAGCCGCTGGCCGATGAAGCTTTCGGCGATGAAGAGATCGAGCGGAAAGCTCTGCAGCCCGCCCATGATCGCCACCGTCCCCAGCCCCGCGCCGACCCGCCTCTGGAGCTCCCGCTGCTGCTCCGCCGGGACCGCGGCCAGGATCGCCGCCGCCGTCTCGGTCGATTCCGTCCACACGATCGAGCTGCGATTTCCCGTGAGCGGCAGGACGGCGAATGGCCCGGCCGGCAGGAAATGCTCGGTCGCCACGCCCTCATGCGGCCGCTCATGGCTGATCGTGGTGACGATCGCGCTCTGGCCATAGGACCAGCCGGTGCCGCCAATGCCGGCCGCCATCCGCGCCTGCGAATTCCGGCCATCGGCGGCAACGATCAGCCGGGCCCGCACGATGGTGCCGTCCGCCAGCTCGACCGCCCCGGCCTGGTCGCCATAATCGCAATTCATCACCCCGCGCCCGGTGATGAAGCGTATCTCAGGCGCCGTCTGCGCTGCCGCGTAAAGCGCCCGGTGGAGATGATGGTTCTCCACCATGAACGCCGCCGGCTCGCCCGGCTGGTCCTCCTCCTCGAACCGCAGCAGCACCGGCCGCCCATCCTGGGCCTGGAGCGTTGCATCGGTGACCGCGATCCGCCGCATCGCCTCGGCATGGGGCGCAACCGCCTCCCACACGCCGAGCGCCGTCAGCATGCGCCGCGATGCCGCGGTGATCGCCGAGGCACGCCGGTCGCGGGCCGGATCGCCATAGCTCTCCGGCTCGGCGCGGTCGATGAGCACCGTCGGCACCGGCGTGCGCGCCCGCGGTCCGGCCAGCGCCAGCGCCGCCATGAGCCCGTTGAGCGCGCCGCCGATGATCGCCACGTCGATCATGTCAGATCACCTCGCAGGAACCTCTATCCTACCGCGCGCCTCTCGTCTAATCGGAAGACGCCTGTGCCACGCATTGGAGAATCCCATGGCCTCCGAGCTCAGTTCCGTTCTCAAGATCCTCGATCTCGAGCCGCTCGAGACCAACCTGTTCCGCGGCGTCAGCCCCAAGGTCGGCTGGCAGCGCGTCTTTGGCGGCCAGGTCATCGGCCAGGCCCTGGTCGCGGCAACCCGCACCGTGCCGGCGGAGCGCCGTGCCCATTCGCTGCATGGTTACTTCATCCGCCCCGGCGATCCCGCCACCCCGATCATCTACGAGGTCGACCGCTATCGCGACGGCCGCAGCTTCACCACCCGCCAGGTGGTGGCGATCCAGCATGGCGTAACGATCTTCACCATGGCGGCCTCGTTCCATATTGCCGAGCACGGATTCGAGCACCAGGTAGCCATGCCCCAAGTGCCGAAGCCGCAGGATCTGCCGGGCGAGCGCGAGATCCTCGAGCGCCATTCCGAGCGCATGCCCGAGAACATGCGCCGCTACTTCTCGCGCCAGCGCCCGATCGAGCTTCGCCCGGTCGAGCCGCTTTACTATCTCGAGCCCCGCGCCGGCGGCCCGCCGCTGCAGAATGTGTGGATCAGGGCCACCGGCCACCTTCCCGACGATCCCTCGATCCACCAATGCGTGCTGGCCTATGCCTCCGACATGACCCTCCTCGACACCGCCCTGGTGCCGCACGGGCGCAATTTCTTCGATCCCGAGATGAAGATGGCGAGTCTCGACCACGCCCTGTGGTTCCACCGCGATTTCCGGGCCGACCAATGGCTGCTCTATTCCCAGGACGCCCCCAGCGCCCATGGCGCCCGCGGCTTCACCCGCGGCAGCGTCTTCGACGAGCGGGGAACCCTCGTCGCCTCCGTGGCCCAGGAGGGTTTGATCCGCCTCGCAAACACGCCGCCGGGCGCCGCTGACTAAAAAACCATCATAACGGACATATTGCCGAATAATTAGGCAAAGGCCAGCCTTGGCGGAGCCGCGGTCTCTCCAAAATCCGCCATTTCTGCCGCTTCGCTGACTGGCACGGATCTTGGTTTAGCGCCTCGCGAGGGAACGCTGTCGATCGGCAGGGGACCCTTGCCTGGCGTGATCACCGGAGAGCCCTGAACATGAAGCAGATTGACTTGCCGACCGCCGCGGGACGGCTCCGCCGTTTCCTCGCCACCGCGCTCGGGGCGGCTGCCGCCCTTTGTGCCGCGGTTCCTCCGGCCTTCGCTGCTGCGACCGTGAACAAGGGCGACACGAGCTGGATGCTCGTCGCCACCATCCTGGTCATCCTCATGACCATCCCTGGCCTTGCCCTGTTCTATGGCGGCCTGGTGCGCTCGAAGAATGTCCTCTCGGTGTTCATGCAGGTGTTCATGTGCTTCTGCCTGATCTCCATCCTGTGGGTGGCCTATGGCTACTCGCTGGCCTTTTCCGGCAACGGCTCCGCCGCCCTCACCCCCTTCATCGGCGGTTTTTCCAAGGCGATGCTGGCCGGCGTCGACATCAACACCATGGCCGCCACCTTCTCGAAGGAGATCTTCATTCCGGAATTCGTCTATGTGACGTTCCAGATGACCTTTGCCTGCATCACCCCGGCGCTCATTGTCGGTGCCTTCGCCGAGCGCATGAAGTTTTCCGCCGTGCTGCTGTTCATCGTCCTGTGGTTCACTTTCGCCTATCTGCCGGTCGCCCATATGGTGTGGTTCTGGGCCGGCCCCGACGCCTACACGCTGAGCCAGGCCAACCTGCCCTATCTCAACGGCATATTGGGCGAGAGCACCGCCGCGAAATTCCTCGCCGATTACACGGCCGCGGCCACCGACCAGGCCAAGGCCGACGTGCTGTCGGCGCTTGGTTCGGCCATCGGTGCCACCAATGGCTATCTGTTCAATCTCGGCGCCCTCGACTTTGCCGGCGGCACCGTCGTCCATGTCAATGCCGGCGTCGCCGGGCTGGTCTGCGCCCTCGTACTCGGCCCCCGCGTCGGCTTCGGCCGCGAGCCGATGGCGCCGCACAATCTCGCCCTCACCTTCATCGGCGCCTGCCTCCTGTGGGTCGGCTGGTACGGCTTCAACGCCGGCTCCAACCTCGAGGCCAACGGGCTGACCGCGCTGGTCGTGCTCAACACCACCATCGCCACGGCGGCGGCGGCCCTCGCCTGGTCGCTTGGCGAATATCTGACGCGCGGCCATGCGAGCCTCCTCGGTGCCGCCTCGGGAGCGGTGGCGGGGCTGGTCGGCATCACCCCGGCCTGCGGCTGGGTCGGCCCTGCCGGCGCCATCGCGGTGGGGATCGCTGCCGGGTTCCTCTGCCTGTGGGCCGTGGTCTGGCTGAAGCGCCGGCTCGGTTATGACGATGCCCTCGACGTCTTCGGCGTCCACGGCATCGGCGGCATGGTCGGGGCGCTGCTCACCGGCATCTTCGTCAACCCGGCGCTCGGCGGCGTCGGCGTCACCGACTACCTCGCCGGCGATACCTCGAGCAAGCTCGCGCCCTATGTCTTCTCGACCCAGTTCATGGCCCAGTTCTGGGCGGTCGCCATCGCTGCCGTCTGGACCGCGCTGGTCAGCCTTGCCGCCTTGATGATCTGCCGGGCCACCATCGGCCTCAGGGTCAGCGAGCAGGAGGAGCGCGAAGGCCTCGACATCGTGAGCCACGGCGAGCAGGCCTACAACTGACCGGCTCGAAGCGTGCGGTGCGGCTGAACCGGGGCCCGGTTCGGCCGCAATCTTTTTGCCCCCGCCTGTGCCGAACAGCACAGGGCCATCTTGGCCGATGATCTACAGATAACGATCTGAAATGGGGGAGGCAGCATCATGGCCGATCGTATTGGCGCAATTGGCAGGCTTCACGCCAGCCCTTCTGGCACCTTCCGCCAACTCGGAGGCAAGCGTACCGCGAGCGTCCTCTGGAAGGCCGTGGTGAAAGGAGACAGCCCCGGCGTCGACCGGACTTTGAAGAAGAACGATTCCAGACAACGGGCCCGCGATGCGGTCGCGTCGGCCAAAGCGGTCCTGACGGTTGAAGGGAATTTCACCCAGGGTCTCGATGGTTTGAGCCGGCTCCTCGAACGGACGCGCCAGGATTTTCTGCCACCCACATTGGGCGGTCAGTCCGTTGTGCAAGCCTATCGCCTTGCGCTATTCGATGCCGCCTGGGACGCCACGATCGGCAAGGAAAAGCTCGCCATCCGTTCGACGGTCCGAGACGACAAGATCAAGGCCGAGATGCGCTCCTATGCCGGCGTGGGCGACTGGAACAGCGTCGGCGGGACCATCCGCGATCTCCAGGGAAAGAGCCGATCGCCCCACGAGATGTCGCGAACCGTCGGAGCGGACCCTGCGAAAGGTCTCACAAAGCATGAGGGAATGCCGCCTGGCGTCTCGGTTGCGACCGGCAGCAACTATCGGGAATGCGATCTCCACACCACCCAATGGCGGCCCCCGGCGCATGTGACCCTTCAGCAATCATTTGACATTTGGTCCGGCAAAGGCGCTTTCGCCTTCAGCTTCGGCAACGGGGCGCTGCATGGCGGATCCGAGAGCGCATGCAAGGACCTGAACCAGTTTCTGCTGAGCGGCGAGCCGACAGAGTCGAATCGGTATATTGGCGGCTACGTCGCGAGGCTCCTTCCTGACAGAGACCTTCTCGTGACGGCACTGCCTCGAAATGGCCAGACCCTGCTGGCTTTCATTCCTGGGCAAGGCTTCGTCGAAATCGCGGCGGCGGATCTCTCAAAGCCGCATCTCCGCAATGTCACGCTGCCCCAAGGCGCGTTCCTCGTCTCCCTCTCGGACGCAGCCGGCAACGCGCTTGGTCGGGTCGGCGCCGCCGCCCTCGACGAGGCCATGGGTCCAGAAAATCGCAATCAAATCGCCAAGATTGGCGACCTGCAGGATGCGCTGTCGGAACTGATCGCTGCGGGGACGATGAAGGCCATCGAGAGAAAGAAGAAAGCCGTCGTGAATCTCCAATTGTTCGAGATGTATTTGAAAGGCGGTCAACTGAACAGACCGTATCAGCTTGTACCGACCGTCAACATGATCAACGCCATGCTCGACGGTGCCTATCCCGACGCCGTTCCACGCGAAGGCCGGGTGAGCATGGAGCAGACGGAAAAGGAATTTCAGGATTCGGTCCGGTGGTGTGCCAAGGAATTGCCTAAGCTTCACAGGATGATATCGCGGCCCCTCGGTGGTAACTTGACCATCGCCGTGGTTGATCCGATCGAAGCACTCGGCATCGAGCCCACGGCAGCCAAGCCGCCGGCACCGGCCCAGCAACCCGTCTCGCCCGAGGAGGCCGATTTCCTGTCCGACCCGGACGAGCTGCATGCGGGTGGCCCGCTCTTGAATCTCAAGCCGCAACCGCCTCCAGTTCACCGCGACTCGACGGGCAGCTCCTCGAGCGATGACGACATGGACTTCGATCTCGCCGACTATGTCTGAACCGGGGCCCGGATCGGCCGCAATCTTTTTGCCCCCGCCTGTGCCGAACAGCACAGGGCCATCTTGTCGTTGATCTATAGATAACGATCTCAAATGGGGGGCAGCATCATGGCCGATCGCATTGGTGCATTTGGCAGGCATCACATGGCCCCTTCTGGCACATTGCTCCAGCTTGGAGCGAAGCGTGCCGCGAGCGTCCTCTGGAAGGCCGTGGTGAAAGGCGACAGAAAGGGCGTCGAACTAATCTTCGCAAAGTTCGCTTTCAGACAAGAGGCCCGCGATGCGGTCGCGTCAGCCAAAAACGTCCTGAAGGCTGAAGGCAATCTCATCCAGGGTCTCGATGGTTTGAGCCGGCTCCTCGAACGGACGCGTCAGGATTCTAAGCCACCCACATCGGACTATCCGGCCGTTCTGCAAGCCTATCGCCTTGCGCTCTTCGATGCCGCCTGGGATGCCACGATCGGCAAGGGAAAGCTCGGCATCCGTTTGACGGTACGAGACGGCACCAAGCACAACCACGAAGTAAGGGCCTCGATCAAGGACGACCTGCGCTCCTATGCCGGCGTGGGCAACTGGCGCAGCGTCGGCGATACCATCGGCGATCTCCAGGAAAATCACTACCTCCCGCAATATAGGCTAGGGGGCCACGAGATGCTGCGAACTGTCGGAGAGGACCCTGCGACAGATCTCAGCGACGTTCCGCGAATGCCGCGGGGCGTCTCGGCTGCGACCGGCAGCAACTATCGGATGTGCGATCGCGACACCACCGAATGGCGGCCGCCGCCATATGTGACCATCCTCGATACTTTTGCCATCACGCGCGACAACGGCGCTCTCGCCGTGAGCCTGGGCGGCGGGCCGAACCCTGTCGGATCCGTGAACGCATGCGAGGACCTGAACCAGTTTCTGCTGACCGGCGAGCCGACAGAGTCGAATCCGTTGGTTGGCGGCTACGGCGCGAGGCCCCTTCCTGACGGAGACCTTCTCGTGACGCCACGGCCTCGAAATGGCCAGACCCTGCTGGCTTTCGATCCTGGGCGTGGCTTCGTCGAGATCGCGACGGCGGATCTCTCAAAACCGCTTCCCCGCGATGTCACGCTGCGCCAAGGCGCGTTCCTCGTCTCCCTCTCTGACGGAGCCTGTAACGCGCTTGGTCAGGTCGGCGCCGCCGCCCTCGACGAGGCCTTGGGTCCAGAAAAACTGGGTCACATCGCCAAGATTGGCGACCTGCAGGATGCGCTGTCGGATCTGATCGCTGCGCGGACGATGAAGGCCATCGAGAGAAAGGAGAAAGCGCTCGAGCAACATGGAACGTTCAAGCTCTTTGCTGACGCCGGCCAACTCGAAAAACTTCTCCAAGTCCAACCAACCATCGACATGATCAACGCCATGCTCGACGGCGCCTATCCGCATCCCGACGCCGTTCCACGTAAATTCCGGGTGAGCATGAACCAGACGGAAGAGGAATTTCGGGATTCGCTCCAGCGGTGTGCCAACGCATTGTCTACGCTTCGCAGTATGATATTGCAGCCCCTTGGTGGTGACATCACCATCGTCGTGGTTGATCCGATCAAGGCGCTCGGCATCGATCGCACGGCAGCCAAGCCGCCGGCACCGACCTCGCAGCCCGTCTAGCCCGAGGCGGCCTCGTTCTTTCCCCTCGCCCCGCGCCAGCGGGGAGAGGGTGCCCGAAGGGCGGGTGAGGGGTGGTCGAGCTTGCAAAGAAGTTTCCCCTCATCCGCCCCTCCGGGGCACCTTCTCCCCGTCGAAGGACGGGGAGAAGGGAAATGGGGGCGGCACTTGCCTATTGCCCTCCCCCCCGCCACGCCTCCCGGCGCGAAAATTAACCCGTCCTTAACCACGCCTTCGCAACAGTGCCGGGAGGCTCATTTCGAATCTGCTTGGCGATGTCACTCCACCCGTCACTCGAAACCAGCGACAGTGCGGTTCCCGAAGGCTTGCGGCGCTTCCTCCGCAACCGCATGCTCGAGCTGAGCGGCCTCGCCCTGATCGGCGCCGCCGGGCTGGCCGCAATCTGCCTGGCGAGCTGGCGGGCCGATGATCCCTCGCTCAACCACGCCATCGATGCGCCGCCGCAGAATCTGCTCGGCTGGCCCGGCGCCGCCTTCGCCGACGAGCTCATGCAGGGCCTCGGCCTCGGCGCCATTCCCCTGACCGTCATCCCGCTCGGCTGGGCCTTCACCCTGCTCGGCCATTCCGCGCTCGGCCGGCCGCTGCGCCGGCTCATTTCCTGGCCGCTTGCCAGCGCCGCCGCCTCGGCCTTTCTCGCAAGCCTGCCGGTGCCGCCGGGCTGGGTGCTCGGCACCGGCCTTGGCGGCGGCATCGGCGATGTCCTGTACAATATGAGCGTCGGGCTGCTCGGCCTCGCCATGCATGACGGCGTCGCCCGCGGCGCCTCCTCGGTGCTGACCGCCGGCGCCTTCACCGTCCTGACCTGCTGCGCGCTCGGCATTCGCAGCGACGACGTGATCGCCTGGACCGGCCTGTTCGGCGAGCGGGTCGAGGCCATGGTCTCGGCGATCTTCGGTTTCTTCGCCCGCATCGTCGAACGCTCCGGCGCGCTGCTGCGCCGCCTGTTTCAGCGCAAGCGCCGCCGCAAGCCGGCGCGTGCCGCTGCTGCCGCTGCCGCTGCTGCCGCCGCTGCCGCGCGAACCAAGGCCGAAACCCCGGCGCAGCGCGAGGCTGCCAAGGTGGTACGGGTCGAGCCGCGGCTGATCGACCCCGGCCGGCGCTCCAAACGCGCGGTCGATGACGACGGCGAGGAGGAAGCCGACGCGGATGATTCCGACGACGACCTTGCCGACGACGCCGAAGCTTTGGACGACGAGGACGGCGACGACCGCGCCGACGACGAAGCGGCGGATGAAGGAGAGGACGAGGAGGAGGACCTGCCGCCCGTCCCGCGCAAGCGGGTCACCAAGGCCGCCGGTCCGGTCAAAGCCGCTGCCCGCAGCCGCTCCGGGCCGCGCGGCAAGTTCGAGCTGCCGTCCCTGACCTTGCTGACCGAGCCCCGCCACCACCAGGGCCGCGCCCCCGATCTCACCGACGAGGTGCTCCAGAACAATGCCCGCATGCTCGAAGGGGTGCTCGAGGATTTCGGCGTTCGCGGCGAGATCATCCATGTCCGCCCCGGCCCGGTCGTGACCCTGTACGAGCTCGAGCCTGCCCCCGGCATCAAATCGTCCCGCGTCATCGGCCTCGCCGACGACATCGCCCGCTCGATGAGCGCCGTGTCGGTCCGCGTCGCCGTCGTGCCCGGCCGCAATGTCATCGGCATCGAGCTTCCCAATGTCAAGCGGGAGACCGTCTTCCTGCGCGAGCTGCTCGGTTCGGATGCCTACGAGAAGACCGGCCAGACCCTTTGCCTGGCGCTCGGCAAGAATATTGGCGGCGAGCCGATCTTCGCCGATCTCGCCCGCATGCCGCATCTCTTGATCGCCGGCACCACCGGCTCCGGCAAGTCGGTCGGCATCAACACCATGATCCTGTCGCTGCTCTACCGGCTCGCCCCGGAGCGCTGCCGCCTGATCATGATCGATCCCAAGATGCTCGAGCTCTCGGTCTATGAGGGCATCCCCCATCTCCTCGCCCCGGTGGTGACCGATCCGCGCAAGGCGGTGGTGGCGCTCAAATGGGCGGTGCGCGAGATGGAGGACCGTTACCGCAAGATGTCGAAGCTCGGCGTTCGCAATATCGACGGCTTCAACCAGCGCGTCGCCCAGGCGCTGGCCAAGGGCGAGACGGTGTCGCGCACCGTCCAGACCGGCTATGACGATCTGACCGGCGAGCCGATCTTCGAGAAGGAGCTGATGGACCTCAGGCCCATCCCCTTCATCGTCGTCATCATCGATGAGATGGCCGATCTGATGATGGTCGCCGGCAAGGACATCGAGGGCGCCGTCCAGCGCCTCGCCCAGATGGCGCGCGCCGCCGGCATCCACGTCATCATGGCGACCCAGCGGCCCTCGGTCGACGTCATCACCGGCACCATCAAGGCCAACTTCCCGACCCGCATCAGCTTCCAGGTCACCTCCAAGATCGACAGCCGCACCATCCTCGGCGAGCAGGGCGCCGAGCAGCTGCTCGGCCAGGGCGACATGCTCTACATGGCGGGCGGCGGCCGCATCTCGCGCCTCCATTCGCCCTTCGTCACCGAGGACGAGGTCGAGAAGATCGTCCGCCATCTCAAGGCCCAGGGTTCGCCCGAATATGTCGACGGTGTCACCGAGGAGAGCGAGGAGGATGCCGCGGCCGGCGAGGGCGGCGACGCCGAGGGCTCCTTCGAGGGTGGCGGCTCGGGCGATGAGCTTTACGACCAGGCGGTCCAGGTGATTCTGCGCGACAAGAAGGTTTCGACGAGCTATGTCCAGCGGCGGTTGCAGGTCGGCTACAACAAGGCCGCGAGCCTGATCGAGCGCATGGAGAAGGAGGGGATCATTTCCGCCCCCAACGCAACCGGAAAGCGCGAAATTCTCGTGCCGGGAGCGAGCGCGGAGTGAATTGCCACGGGCGGCCCAATTGCTGCCGCCTTATTCATGAATGTGTCGACCGTCACGGCCGCGCGAGGCCACGACGCTCGTCGTGCCGCGATAGGGAAGGGGTGGGAGCATGATCCGTTGGATGAAAGAGGGATTGCCGTGGATCGCCTTCGTGGCGAGCCTGATGGTGGCGGTCGGAACCGCCAATGCCGCCAACAATGTCCAGCTGAGCGAGGCGCAACTCGCGGTGGTGAAGAAGCTCGGGGACTACTTCAACAGCCTCACCACGATGAAGGGCGAGTTCACCCAGGTCAGCCCCAAGGGAAATGTCTCGGCCGGCGTCTTTTACATCAGCAAACCCGGCAAGATGCGTTTCGAATATGCCCCGCCCAACCCCTTCGTCATCGTTTCCGACGGCCGCTGGGTCACCGTGAAGAACAATGCCAAGAACAAGGCCGACCAATATCCGCTCTCTGCCACCCCTCTCAATCTCATGCTGGCCAAGGATGTCGACCTCCTGAAGGAGGCCAAGATCCTGGGCGTCGAGGAAAAATCCGGGGTCTTCTGGGTCACGCTGGAATCGCGGGACAGCCTGGTGCCGGGTCAGCTGGTTCTGGTTTACGATCCCGACAGTTCGGCGCTGCAGCAATGGATCGTCGTTGATGGCCAGGGCCGCAAGACCACCGTCAACATCGCCAAGCTCGAGCCCGGCGTGCAGCCCGATCCCAAGCTTTTCGAGATCGAGGTGCCGAAGCGCCGGCTCAAGGACGAATAGCAGCGCCTGTCTGTCCAAAGCGGGAAACGAGTGAGAAACGTGCCATAACAGGTTGAATCGATCGGGGTCACGGAAATTTGTGCATCGACGCCATTGAAAATGGCGCCGGCTGCAAATAGTTAGGTCGCAGTACCGGCGTCCGTTTGGAGTGGCCATCTGCCCCCCGCTCGAATGGCCATGGCCGTCGGCACAGCGCCGGACTCCCCTCCCGGCGCAAGCGCAAAGGCGCGAGGGCGCCCGGCCCCCCGACCGGGCGCCCTTTTCATGTCTGCCTCCCCCTTGCGCCAATTCCTATAGCGCTTTGAAAATGCAGCTGAAGATTGCCACCTGGAACATCAATTCGGTGCGGCTGCGGGCCGACCTGGTCTGCCGCTTCCTCGAGCGCTGGCAGCCCGACGTCCTCTGCCTCCAGGAGACCAAATGTCCCGAAGGCCTGTTCCCGGCGGTGCTGTTCGCCGCCCGCGGCTACCCCCATATCGCCGAGCGCGGCCAGGCCGGCTACCACGGTACCGCCATACTGTCGCGCCTGCCCTTCGCCGAGATCCACACCCGCCAGTTCTGCGGCAAGGATGACGCCCGCCATATCGCCGTCCGCCTGGCCGGCGACGGCCTGCCCTGGATTCACAGCCTCTACGTCCCGGCCGGCGGCGACCTCCCCGATCCCGACCTCAACCCCAAATTCGCCCACAAGCTTGCCTTCCTCGACGAGATGCGATGCTGGCTCGGCAGCGGCATCCACGACAATGCCCCCCACATCCTCGCCGGCGACTTCAATGTCGCCCCGCTCGAGCATGATGTCTGGTCGCATCGCCAGCTCCTCAAGGTGGTTTCGCACACCCCCCTCGAGACCGAGCGGCTGGTCGCCATCATGGCCGGCCGCAACTGGCACGACGTGATGCGCGCCCATGTTCCCTCGAGCGACAAGCTCTATACCTGGTGGAGCTACCGGGCCCGTGACTGGGCGGCCTCCGATCGCGGCCGCCGGCTCGACCACATCTGGCTCGATGCCCGCTACCGCCGCCACCGCACCGCGCTCGAGGTGGTGCGCCAGGCCCGCGCCTGGGAGCGCACCTCCGACCATGTCCCGGTGCTGGTGACGCTGTCGCTGAAGCCCGGCCCCTGATGCCTAGTCTAGCGCCGGCTGAAGGATTTCGCCTTCTCGAACAGGAGCTGCACCTCGCGCAGCATCAGCATGGAGGAATCGAGCTTGGCCGCGACGGTCTCGACGATGCGCGTCCCGGCTTCCGGAAACTCGCTGATCAGCTTGAGGAAGAGATCGTTGCCGATCTCGTTCACCGTCAGCGTCGAAATTGCCGTGACGGTGAGGTGATGCGGCAGCTTGGCCAGCATGGCGAGCTCGCCGAGAAAGGCGCCCCGCTCGATCGTCGCCACCACTTCGACGCTGTCGCGCGCGGTGGCCTGCGCCGTCCCCGACACCACCAGATAGCCGCTCGTGCCGGGATCGCCGGCCCGGTACAGCGTCTGGCCCTTCTGCAGCACATGCCGGACCGCGGCAAACGACAGGACCTGCAGATGCGCCGGGTCGACGCCGGCAAAGAGCGGCACGTGCCGCAGCAGCTCGACGGTCGATTTGATGCTCACGGGACGAGCTTGTATCCGCCGGTTTCGGTGACCAGGATCTGCGCCTGCGATGGGTCGGCTTCGATCTTTTGCCGCAACCGGTAAATATGGGTCTCGAGCGTGTGGGTCGTCACCCCCGCATTATACCCCCAGACCTCATGCAGCAGGATCTCCCGTCCAACCACCCGCTCGCCGGCGCGATAGAGAAATTTGAGGATGTTTGTCTCTTTCTCGGTGAGCCGGACCTTGCGGTTGTCGCCGCGGATCAGCATCTTCGCCGCCGGCTTGAAGGTGTAGGGCCCGATCTTGAATACCGCGTCCTCGCTCTGCTCGTGCTGGCGCAGCTGCGCCCGGATGCGGGCGAGCAGCACCCCGAAGCGGAACGGCTTGGCGATATAGTCGTTGGCGCCGGAATCGAGGCCGAGAATGGTGTCGGCCTCGGTGTCCTGGGCGGTCAGCATGACGATCGGCCCGCGATAGCCGCTCTTGCGCATCTGCTTGCAGGCTTCCCGCCCGTCCATGTCCGGCAGCCGTACATCGAGCAGAACCAGGTCGACCATGTCCGAGCGCAGCTGCTTCAGCCCGGCCGAGGCCGTCGCCGCATCGGTGATCTCGAACTCGTCATGCAGCGTGAATTGCTCTTTGAGCGTCTCGCGCAATGCATCATCATCGTCGATGACGAGAACCTTTCTCACGGTACTCATTCAAAGAAACTCCCGGGGACGGATGGCCAAGTCCCTGCATGACGCAATCTAGGGGGCTCCACGGAAAGATGCAAAGATCCTTGCACGCCTCGGCCCCGCGCCTGATCCGGGTGCGCCGCTCGGCGCTCGCCCGCCACCGCGGCATCATCGCCGCCGAAGGCCTGCCCGCCATGCCCTGCGCGCTGGGCGCCGCCGGCATCGCCCGCCGCAAGCGCGAGGGCGACCACGCCACCCCGGCCGGGCTCCTGCCGCTGCGCGAGATCAGATGGCGGGCCGACCGCCTGGCGCCGCCCCGCTCGTGCCTGCCGCTGCGCGAGATCGCCGCGACCGACGGCTGGTGCGACGACCCCGCGAGCCCCGACTACAACCGTCCCGTGGCACTTCCCCATCCTGCCCGCGCCGAGCGGCTGTGGCGCGACGACCGCCTCTACGACGTCCTCTGCGTGCTCGGTTGCAACGACTCCCCGCCGCGGCCCTTTCTCGGCAGCGCCATCTTTCTCCATCTCGAGCGCCCCGACGGCGGACCAACCGAGGGCTGCATCGCCGTCTCGCTGGTCGATATGCGCCGCCTCCTTGCCTGGCTCGGCCCCGGCGACCGCTTCCTGGTCGGCTGAGCCCAGGCTGCCGCTTCCTACCCGCGGCCGGCTTCTGTCCGCGGCACGATGGCGCCAAGGCGCCACTGCCCATGGCTGTGCGTCAGCAAGGTTTGCGACAGCGGCGCAATGTCGATGCGCCAGAACGAGCGCGGCCCCGCCTCGATCGCCTGCACGACGGCCGCACGGATCACCGCCGCATGGGTCACCGCGATGGTGTGGCCGCCCAGCGCCGCCGCCCCCGCCAGCCAAGCACCCGCCCTCTCCCGCAGCTGGCGATGGCTCTCCCCGCCATGCGGCGCCGCCGCTTCGTCCTCGAGCCAGGCGGCAAGCGCCGCCGGCTCCGCCGCCCCGACCGCCTCCAGCGATTGCCCGGCCCAGCGGCCATAGTCGCAATCGGCGAGCGCCGCCGCGGTCTCGCCGACAAGCCCCAGCGCCTCTGCCGTCTGCCGTGCCGCCACCGCCGGGCTGATCAGCACCCGCCCGCCGCGCCTGATCGCCCCTGCCCGCTCGCCCGCCATCCGGACCCCGGCGCTGTCGAGCGGCGCATCGGCCGGGAACGCCGCCCGGCGCAGCGTGCTCGTCGCCGCCACCGCGATCAGCGTCACCCGCACGGCGATCATTTGACACCTCCCGCACCGTTAACTTAAGATCCGCGATCGTCACGCAGGCAGGAAGCCGGTGCAAGTCCGGCACGGTCGCGCCGGGACGCGTCATCCCGAAGGAGTTAGGCCGTGAGCCATCCGACCGTCACCCTTCCTCCGTCCGCCATTTCCTCCCCTCCGGTGGCTATCCCGCTCGGCGAGCTGCTGCCCTGGGCGATCTTCGCCGGCCTGCTCTGCTTCGTGGCGCTTTATTTCGTCGGCGCCGAGCAGGGTGCGACCGCGCTGTTCTCCGGCTCCGGCATCCACGAATTCGTGCATGACGGCCGCCACCTTCTCGGCTTCCCCTGCCATTGAGGCACTACAATGCCGGGCGGTCGCCGAAGATCGCCGACCCGACCCGCACATGCGTCGCGCCGAAGGCGATGGCGGTTTCGAAATCGCCGCTCATCCCCATGCTCAGCCCCGTCAGCCCATTGCGCTCTGCGATCTTTGCCAGCAGCGCAAAATGCAGCGCCGGCTCCTCGTCGATCGGCGGCACGCACATCAGCCCCTCGATCGCTAGCTGAAGCTCTGAGCGGCACAGCCTGACCAGCGCATCGGTCCCGCCGGGGCTGACCCCCGCCTTCTGCTCTTCCTCGCCGGTATTGACCTGGATGAACAGGCGCGGCCGCCGCCCCTGCTCCGCCATCTCCTTGGCCACCGCCCGCGCCAGCTTCTCGCGGTCGATCGTCTCGATGACGTCGAACAGCGCCACCGCATCCGCCACCTTGTTGGTCTGCAGCGGTCCGACGAGATGCAGCTCGATATCGCGATGGGCCGCCTTGAGCGCCGGCCATTTCGCGCCGGCCTCCTGCACCCGGTTTTCCCCGAACGCCCGCTGGCCGGCGGCGATCACCGGCACGATCGCTTCCGGCCCGAACGTCTTGCTCACCGCCACCAGGGTGACCGCCGATGACGGCCGCCCTGCCTTGGCCGCTGCCGCCGCCACCCTTTTGCGCACATCCTCGAGTCCGCTCATCGGCCAAGCATTGACCAAGCTTGCCCCCCGGCACAAGTGCTGGTACTCCACCGGCCCATGACCACCGAGCGCTACAATCCCGCCGCGGCGGAGCCGAAATGGCAGGCCGTCTGGCAGGAGCGGGAATCGTTTCGCGCCGTCGAGGATCCGGCCCGGCCGAAATATTACGTCCTCGAAATGTTCCCCTACCCGTCGGGCCGCATCCACATGGGGCACGTCCGCAACTATGCCATGGGCGACGTGCTCGCCCGCTATTTGCGGGCCCGCGGCTTCAACGTGCTCCACCCCATGGGTTGGGATGCCTTTGGCATGCCGGCCGAGAACGCCGCCATCGAGCGCGGCGTCCATCCCCGGAGCTGGACCTACGACAACATCGCCACCATGCGGCGCCAGCTCAAATCCATGGGCCTGTCGCTCGACTGGAGCCGCGAGATCGCCACCTGCGACCCCGCCTATTACCGCCACGAGCAGGCGATGTTCGTCGACTTCATGGCCGCCGGCCTGGTCGAGCGCCGCACCGCCATGGTCAACTGGGACCCGGTCGATCACACCGTTCTCGCCAACGAGCAGGTGATCGAGGGCCGCGGCTGGCGTTCCGGCGCCCCGGTCGAGAAGCGCGAGCTGGCCCAGTGGTTTCTCAAGATCACCGACTATTCCCGCGAGCTGCTCGATGCCTTGGACGGGCTGACCGGCTGGCCCGACAAGGTCCGCCTGATGCAGCGCAACTGGATCGGCCGCTCCGAAGGCCTGCGCCTCGCCTTCGACCTCGTCGACGGCGAGGGCCGGCCGCTCCCCGACAAGCTCGTCGTCTACACCACCCGCCACGACACCATCTTCGGTGCCACCTTCTGCGCCCTCTCGGCCGACCATCCGCTGACCCGCGCCGAGGCCGAGCGCCGGCCCGAGGTCGCCCGGTTCCGCCGCGAATGTGCCGCGCTCGGCACCAGCGAGGAGGCGATCGAGCGCGCCGAGAAGCAGGGGCTGCCGCTCGAGCTCTTCGCCGTCCATCCCTTCCGCGAGGGCGTGCTGCTTCCGGTCTATGCCGCCAATTTCGTGCTGATGGGCTATGGCGAGGGCGCCATATTCGGCTGCCCGGCCCATGACCAGCGCGATCTCGACTTCGCCCGCAAATATGGCCTGCCGGTCATACCGGTGGTCGCCCGCCCGGGCGCCGATCCGGCGGCAACCGAGATCGGCGATACCGCCTTCCTCGATGGCGAGGGCGGCGATGCCGTGATGATCAATTCCGACTTCCTCGACGGCATGACCGTCGCTGCGGCCAAGGAGGAGATCGCCGCCCGCGCCGAGGCGCTGGGGATCGGCGAGCGCACCGTCAATTACCGCCTGCGCGACTGGGGCGTGTCGCGCCAGCGCTACTGGGGCTGCCCGATCCCGGTGATCCATTGCGCGCGCTGCGGCGCCGTGCCGGTGCCCAAGCGCGACCTGCCGGTCACCCTGCCCGAGGATGTCGCCTTCGATGCTCCCGGCAACCCGCTCGCCAACCACCCGACCTGGAAGCACGTCGCCTGCCCGCAATGCGGCGGCCCGGCCGAGCGCGAGACCGACACCTTCGACACCTTCGTCGATTCCTCCTGGTACTTCGCCCGCTTCTGCGCCCCCGATGCCGAGGGGCCGGTCGATCACGACGCCATCCGCTATTGGATGCCGGTCGATCAATATATCGGCGGCATCGAGCATGCCATTCTGCATCTGCTCTATTCCCGCTTCTACATGCGCGCCATGAAGCGCACCGGCGAGATGGACATCGTCGAGCCGTTCCGCAGCCTGTTCACGCAAGGGATGGTGATCCACCAGACCTACCGCAGCGCCGCCGGCGAATGGATCCTCCCGGCCGACACGGCGCTCGGCGGCGACGGCGCCGTCGTCAACGCCGCGACCGGCGAGCCGCTGACCGTCGGCCCGGCCGAGAAGATGTCGAAGTCGAAGAAGAACGTCATCGACCCCGAGGAGATCATTGCCCGCTACGGCGCCGACACCGCCCGCTGGTTCATGCTGTCCGACACCCCGCCCGAGCGCGACATCGAATGGACCGAGTCGGGGGTCGAGGGCTCCTGGCGTTTCGTCCAGCGGGTCTGGCGCCTGGTCGCCGAGTTGCGGGCCCGCGGCGGGCCGGGTCCCGGCGTGGCGGCGGGCGGCGATGCCGCGGTGCTGCGCCGCGCCGCCCACCAGGCGCTCCATGCCGTCGGCAACGATCTCGACCATTTGCGCTTCAACCGGGCCATTGCCCGCATTTACGAGCTGGCCAATGCCATCCAGGCGGGGCTGCAGCGGCCGGCCGAACCCGGCCTCGATCGGGCGATTCGCGAATCAGTCGAGATCCTGGTCCGCATTTTTGCCCCGATGATGCCGCATTTGGCCGAGGAATGCTGGCAGGCGCTGGGCTATGACCGGCTCCTTGCCGAGGAGCCCTGGCCGAAGGCCGATCCTGCCCTGCTGGCCAGCGAAACCGCCACGATTGCCATCCAGGTCAATGGAAAAAGGCGGGACGAAATCGTCCTTCCCGTCGCCTCCAGTGCGGAAGAGATTGAAGCGGCGGTCCTGAGCATGGATAATGTGCGCCGCGCCGTCGGGGACAAGACGGTGCGGCGGGTGGTGGTGGTACCGGGGAGGATCGCCAACGTCGTCACGGATTAGCGGGGAACTTGCCTTGTCGAACTCCGGGCTTGCAGCCGCGCTTGCGGTGGCTCTGCTTCTAGGCGGCTGTGGCTTCCAGCCGCTCTATGGCGAGCGCCAGGGGTCTCAGCCCCTGACGGCGGCGTTGAACGGCGTGGCCGTCGACTCGCCCAAGAACCGCATCGGCCAGCTCATCCGCAACGAGTTCCTGGCCGATGTGCCGCCGGGGCAGGGCGGTCTGTCGGTGTATCGCCTGGAGATCGAGCCGGAAGCCCGCGAGGTCAACGAGATCGAATTGAGCAATACCGACGTGCTGCGCAAGACCTACCGGCTCAATGTCGCCTTCCGGCTGTCCGACAACCGCACCGGCAAGCCGGTCTTTAGCGGAAAGACCTTTTCCTATGTCTCGTTTGACCGGGTGACCTCGCCGCTGGCCAATGTCCAGGCGGCGACCAATGCCCAGGAGCGGGCAGCCCGCGAGGTCGGCATCGATATCCGCACGCGCATTGCCGCCTATCTCTCCTCCCTCTGACGAGGGCCGAATGCCGAACCGAGCCTGACATGGCCGTCCTCAAGGCCGAGCGCCTTCCCGCCTATCTGCGCGACCGCAATCCCGCCATTGCGGCCATCCTGATCTATGGCGGCGATCTCGGCGCGGTGCGCGAGCAGGCCGTCAAGGTCATCGAGGCGCATGGTGTCCGGCTCGATGATCCCTTCAACCCCGTGGTCATTGCCGACCAGGCGCTGTCCGCCGACCCGGGCCAGCTGGCCGACGAGACCGCCGCCATCCCGATGTTCGGCGGCCGCCGCATCGTCTGGATCCGCGATGCCGGCCAGGGGCTCGCCAAGGCGCTGGAGCACCTCCTCGACCAGCCGCCGGCGGGCCTCGTCATTGCCGAATTGGGCCCGCTGGCCAAATCCGCCAAATTGCGGCAGCTCGTCGAGCGCTCCGCCGCCGCCCTCGCCGTCGCCCTGTATGACGATCATGCCAAGGACTATGACGGGCTCATTACGGAGGTCCTGTCCAAGGCCGGTCTCGATCTCACCGACGATGCCCGCCACCATCTCGCCGACCTGCTCGGCACCGACCGCAGGCTCGCCCGCAGCGAGCTCGACAAGCTTGCCCTGTTCGCCCATGGCCGGCGCAGAATCGACATCGTCGATATCGACGCGGTTTGCGGCGACACCGCCTCGGCCACCCTCGACGAGGCGCTCGACCGTGCTTTCGAGGGCGAAACGATTTTGGCCGCGCGTGCCGTTGCCCGCCTGGCGGCCGCCGGCGAAGCCGGAACGCGGGTCCTTTCGGCAGCGGTTCAAGCCCTGGCTTCTCTCGATCGTTTCAGGGCCGAAATCGACAATGGCGGGTCTGCCGATCAGGTTCTGCGCACCGCCCGGCCGCCCGTCTTTTTCCAGCGCCAGCAAAGCCTGCGCCGCCAGCTCCGCCTCTGGGATGCCGCGTCGCTGCAAGAGGCCGCCGCGACCGTGCACGCCGCGATTGCCGCCACCCGGCAGCGCCCGGCGCTCGAGGCTACAATCGCCGAACGGACGGTGTTGGCCCTGGCCCGCCGCGCTCGGAGCCTGACCCGCCGCCAGGGCTGACGGCACCCTCCGCCCGACGCGACAGCCTGGCGCAGATCTCGTCGAGCTGCTCGAGCGTCCGGTAGCGGATCACCACCCGCCCGCCGGCCCGTCCCCGATCTTCCACCGCGACCTCGAGGCCCAGCGCCTGCGACAGCGCTTCCTCGAGCGCCCGCACATTGGGATCCTTCTCCGCTTGTTGCCGCCCCTGCCCCAAGCCTTGCCCAACACCTTGGCCGACACCCTGGCCGGGCCCCTGTGCCTGCTGCTCCGCCGGACGGCGGGCCAGCTCCTCGGCTTCGCGCACCGACAGCCCGAGCTTGACGATCCGCTCGGCCAACAGCTGCGGATCGTCGGCCGCCACCAGCGTCCGGGCATGCCCGGCCGTCAGCATTCCCTGCTCGACCTGTGCGCGCACCGATTTCAGGCAGCTGCAGCAGGCGCAGCGTATTGGCGATGTGGCTGCGGCTCTTGCCCACCGCCTCCGCCAGCTGCAGCTGCGTATAGGCGAACTGCTCGATCAGCTGTGCATAGGCCCGCGCCTCCTCCAGCGCGTTGAGGTCGCTGCGCTGGATATTCTCGACGAGTGCGATCTCCAGCGCCTCGCCGTCGCTGACCACGCGGATGAGCACCGGCAGCTCATGCAGCCCGGCCCGCTGCGCCGCCCGCCAGCGCCGCTCGCCCGCCACGATTTCATAGCCCTCGCCCTCGGCCCGCGGCCGCACCACCAGCGGCTGCAGCAGCCCCTTGTCGCGCAGCGACTGCGCCAGCTCATCGAGTTGGGCATCGTCGAATTGCCGCCGCGGATTGTTGGGGTTGGGACTGATCGCCTCGATCGGCAGATGGCGCAGCGCCTTGATGTCGTGGATCAGCGTACCCTCGCTGACGTCATCGCCGATCAGCGCCGCCAGTCCCCGCCCGAGCCGTCGCTTCTGTTGCTGGTTCATGGGCCTCGCTCTTTCGTTCTGCCAGCGAAACGACCGCCGTTCACGCCGCTCTCAGATCGCGTTCGCGGCGGATCACCTCGGAAGCCAGCTTGATATAGGCCTGGCTCCCCATGCAGTCGGCATCATAGAGCAGCACCGGCTTGCCATGCGACGGCGCCTCGGAAATCCGGACATTCCGCGGTATGACCGTGTCATACACCTTCTCGCCGAGCACGCTGCGGACATCCTGCGCCACCTGCTCCGACAGCGAGTTCCGCCGGTCGAACATGGTCAGCACCACGCCCTGAATCTCCAGGCGCGAATTGAGGTTGGCCCGCACCCGCTCCACCGTCTTGAGAAGCTGGCTCAGGCCCTCGAGCGCAAAGAACTCGCATTGCAGCGGCACCAGCACCGCATCCGCCGCCGACAGCGCATTGATGGTCAGGAGGTTGAGCGACGGCGGGCAGTCGAGCAGCATGTAGCTATACCCGTGGCCGAGCGTTCCGAGCCGCCCGATCGCATCATGCAGCCGGTGGGTCTTGCGCTCGAAATCGGCAAGCTCGAGCTCGGCCCCCAGCAGATCCATCGTCGATGGGGCGCAATGGAGCCGCGGTATGCCCGATTCGACGATGATCGATTTGAGGTCGGTTTCGCCGATCAGCACGTGATAGGTCGACCGCCGCATGCCCTGGCGCGACACGCCGAGCCCGGTCGAGGCATTGCCCTGCGGATCGAGATCGACGATCAGCACCTCCTCGCCGACCGCCGCCAGCGCCGTGCCGAGATTGATCGCCGTGGTGGTCTTCCCGACACCACCCTTCTGATTGGCGATGGCAAGTACCCGTGGCCGTGAGCGGTTGCGGTCAGTTGCGCTTTGCACCCTCGAACCCCCTGATTTCCACGATGCACCCGCTCGGATCGATGCGATCCGGGTGCTTCACCGCCGAGATTCTCCAAGATTTTGTGGTTTCGGTCAATTCCCTGTCCACATCTTGGCCCTTGTGAAACAACGCCCGCGTGTTCCGATCCGCCAATGGCGCCGCCAATCCCACCAGCTGGCTCAGTCCCGCGACCGCCCTGGCGGTGATGATGTCGGCTGCCCCGCCCAGCACCGCCGGCTCCATCTGCTCGATTCGGCCATGGTGAATCCTAGCGGAACTATCGGTGATTCGCGCGGCCTGCCGCAGGAACGCGACCTTTTTTCCGTTGCTCTCGATCAAATGCACGTCATTGCCCGCCTGCCCGCCGAGCATGATCGCCAGCACCAGGCCCGGAAAGCCTGCCCCGCTGCCGAGATCGACGACACGCCCGGCCCGCGGACCGATCAGCGGCAGCAGCTGCAGGCTGTCGGCGACATGCCGGGTCCAGATCGTTTCGGCTCCGGCCGGGCCGATCAGATTGATCCGGCCCTGCCATTTCATCAGCAACGCGACATAGACCTTCAACCGCGCCAGTGATTCACGTGAAACATCGAATCGCTCGGCAATTCGTTCCGGGACCGAATCAAGCGACGGCGGCGGCATCGCGTGGCTTCTCGCTCGGCGCCCTTCGCAACCAGGCGAGGATCAGGCCCAGCGCCGCCGGCGTCACCCCGTCGATCCGTGCCGCATGCCCGAGCGTCGCCGGCCTGAGCCGCGTCAGCTTCTGCCGCGCCTCGATCGACAGGCCGCTCACCGCCATATAGTCGAAATCGGCCGGAATGGTCAGCGCCTGGTCCCGCCGGAAAGCCGCGATTTCCGCCTCCTGCCGCGGCACATACCCGGAATAGAGCGCATCGGCTTCGAGCCGCGACCGCGCAAACACCGGCACGGCCTGGAGCTCCGGCCAGATCTCGACCAGCCGGTCGAAGCCGACCGAGCCGGTCGCCAGCAGCATGAATCCCGTCCGGCGCTGCCCGTCGAGCTTCAGATGGAGGCCGCACCGTGCCGCTTCGTTGGGCGTCAGCGACAGCGCCTCGAGCATCTGCCGCGCCGCCGCCAGCTGCTCGACCCGGATCGCGTGGCGCCGCGCCCGTTCGCCGCCGACCAGGCCGGCCGCTATGCCGACCGCCGTCAACCGCTGATCGGCATTGTCGGCGCGCAGCAGCAGCCGGTACTCGGCCCGTGACGTGAACATCCGATAGGGCTCGCTGACCCCGTTGCTGATCAGATCGTCGATCATGACCCCGATATAGGCCTGCGAGCGATCGATGATCAGCGGCGGCGATCCGGCTGCCGCCCGCGCCGCATTGGCGCCCGCCACCAGGCCCTGTGCCGCCGCCTCCTCATAGCCCGTCGTCCCATTGATCTGCCCGGCGAGAAAAAGCCCGGGAATCCGCCGCGTTTCCAGCGACGCGGCAAGCTCCCGCGGATCGACATGGTCATATTCGATGGCATAGCCGGGGCGCAGCATCCGCACCCGCTCGAGCCCGGCGATGCTGTGCAGGAATTGCAGCTGCACCGCCGCCGGCAGCGAGGTCGAAATGCCGTTGGGGTAGACCGTCGGATCGTCCAGCCCCTCCGGCTCGAGGAAGATCTGGTGCGACAGCCGCTCGGCGAACCGCACCACCTTGTCCTCGATCGACGGGCAATAGCGCGGACCGATGCCCTGGATCTGGCCGGAATAGATGGCCGAGCAATGCAGATTGTCGCGAATGATCCGGTGCGTCGCCGCGTTGGTCCGGGTGATGTGGCACGCCACTTGCGACGTCGTGATCGTCTCGGTCAGGAACGAGAAGGGTTCCGGCGGATCATCGCCCGGTTGCACCTCCAGCGCCCCCCAATCGATGCTGGCGCCATCGAGCCGCGGCGGCGTTCCGGTCTTGAGCCGCCCCATCGCCAGCCCCGCCCCGGCCAGCGCCCCGCTCAACCCCTGTGCCGCCGGCTCCCCGACACGGCCGCCCGGCGTCGTTGCCGTACCGACATGGATCACGCCGTTGAGGAATGTGCCGGTGGTCAACACCACCTGCCCCGCCGCCAGTGTCCGCCCATCCTGGGTTGTAACGCCGCAAACACGCCCGCCCCGCAGGACGAGCCCGGCCACCGCCGCTTCGACGATGGTGAGGCCTGCCGTGTCCTGCACCAGCGCCTGCACCGCCTGGCGGTAGAGCGCGCGGTCGGTCTGCGCCCGTGGCCCCTGCACGGCCGGCCCCTTGGAACGGTTGAGCAGCCTGAACTGGATTCCCGCGCGGTCCGCCGCCCGGCCCATGATGCCGTCCAGCGCATCGATCTCGCGCACCAAATGACCCTTGCCCAGGCCGCCAATGGCCGGATTGCACGACATCTCGCCAATGGTCTGAAAGCGATGCGTCACCAGGGCCGTTGCGGCGCCGAAACGCGCCGCCGCGCAGGCCGCCTCGCAGCCCGCATGCCCGCCCCCGATGACGATGACATCGAATCTCATGGAAAGCCCAATCCCGGTGCTTGACGCCCACCGATAGAGCCGCGATGAAGAAGATTCAACGCCAGTGTTTCACGTGAAACACTCGCGGAATTGCCCGGCTCATTTGCCGATGCAGAACTCCCGGAACACCACGTCCAGCACATCCTCGCTGTCGACCCGCCCCAACAGCCGCTCCATGGCCCGGGCGGCACCGCGCAAATGCTCGGCCACCAGCTCGAGCCGGCCCGTGCCCAGCAGCCGGGCCGCTTCGCCGATTTCGGCCTGGCAGCGCGACACGGCACTGCGATGCCGTTCCCGCGTGATCAGCGCCGGCTCCTCGCCGATCCGTCCCGCCAGGCGCCCGCGCACCCGGCCGAGCAGCCGGTCGACCCCCTCGCCCGTCGCTGCCGAGATCGCGATCGCGCCCGGCGGCGCCGAATGCGGCAGCGGCCTGACATCGACCTTGTTCCACACCCATAACGGCTCCGAATCGATCGGCGGATCGCCACGCTCATCGACATCATGCGCCTGCAGCCAGATCACCAGGTCGGCCGCCCGCGACCGTGCCAGCGTTCGGTCCATGCCGATGCGCTCGATCGGATCGGCGGTGCCGGGCCGCAGCCCGGCCGTATCCGTCACCACCAAAGCCAGCCCGTCGAGCTCCAGTGCCACATCGATCGGATCGCGCGTCGTCCCGGGAATGTCCGTCACGATCGCTGCTTCGCGCCCCGCCAGGCGGTTGATGAGCGACGACTTTCCCACATTGGGTGGTCCGGCGATCACCACCCGGAACCCCTCGCGCAAGCTCTCGCCCGCCGCCGCTGCCGCGAGCGCACCCGCCAGCGACCCCGCCAGCCGGTCAAGCGCCTCGGCGACTCCGGCCAGCCCCAGGGCGCCGACCTGATCCTCCTCGGCAAAATCGATCGCCGCCTCGACCCGCGCCAGGCAGCCGACCAGATCGCCGCGCCAGCCGGCAAACACCCGGCTGGCATCGCCTTCCATGTGAAACAAGGCCTGCCGCCGCTGCGCCGCGCTGGTCGCCATCAACAGGTCGCTCAGACCTTCCACCGCCACCAGGTCGGTCCGCCCATTGGCCAGCGCCCGCCGGGTGAACTCGCCGGGTTCGGCCAGCCTATGGCCGGGCAGGCGCCCCAGCACCCCGACCATCCCGTCCGCCACCGCCCGGCTGCCATGCAGATGGAATTCCGCCATGTCCTCGCCGGTAAAGCTCCCCGGCCCGGGAAACCACAGCACCAGCCCCTCGTCGATGATCTCGCCGCTCGCCGGATCGCGGATGCGCCGGAGGCTGGCCTGCCGCGGCGGCGGCACCGAAGCGGCGAGGACCGCGACCCCGTCGCGGGCCTGCGGACCGCTGGTTCGAAACACCGCCACCCCGGCCCTGCCGATTCCGGTCGACAATGCATATATTGTGTCGGTCGAGGTCATGAGGGCTGCGAATCGAACCTATGATGGACGACGGATCCCGCCGCAACGAGCTTGACCGGGAAGCGAGCCCCTATCTTCTCCAGCATCGCCTCAATCCGGTCCATTGGCTGCCCTGGGGCCAGGCAGCGTTCGACCGCGCCCGCGCCGAGAACAAGCCGATCCTGCTCTCCATCGGCTATGCTGCCTGCCACTGGTGCCACGTCATGGCCCATGAGAGCTTCGAGGACGCGGAAACCGCCAAGCTTTTGAACGCCGACTTCATCAGCGTCAAGGTCGACCGCGAGGAGCGGCCCGATGTCGACCGGCTCTATATGGACGCGCTCCATGCCTTCGGCGAGCAGGGCGGCTGGCCGCTCACCATGTTCCTCGACGCCGATGGCACGCCGTTCTGGGGCGGCACCTATTTCCCCGATACGCCGCGCTTCGGCCGGCCGAGCTTCCGCCAAATCCTCACCGAGATCGCGCGCCTCTGGAAAGCCGAGCCCGGCAAGATCGCCGCCAACCTCGCCCATATCAGGGAGGCGGTGCAGCGGCAGCCGCCGACCAAGCCTCCGGTCGCCCTGAGCCTGGAGCAGCTCGACGCGGCGGGCAGGCTTCTCCTCGAGGCCATCGACACCACGCATGGCGGCTTCCGCGGCGCCCCCAAATTCCCCCAGACCCCCGTCTTCGAATTCCTCTGGCGGCTCTACCGGCGCACCGGCAACCAGCCCTACCGCCAGGCTGTCATCACCACCCTGACCCATCTCTGCCAGGGCGGCATTTACGACCATCTCGGCGGCGGCTTTGCCCGCTACAGCGTCGATGCCCGTTGGCTGGTGCCGCATTTCGAGAAGATGCTGTATGACAATGCTCAGCTGCTGCGTCTGCTCAGCCGCGTAACGATCTCTGAAGACTCGGGATTGTTCCGCCAACGAATCGAACAGACGGCGGATTTTCTCCTCCATTCCATGACCACCGCGGGTGGCGCCTTCGCCGCCAGCTACGATGCCGATTCCGAAGGCGAGGAGGGCCGCTACTATATTTGGTCGAAGGACGAGATCGACACCGCGCTTGGCCCGGACGCCGGTTTCTTCGCAGCCATCTACGGCGTCACCGACGAGGGCAATTTCGAGGGCCGCAACATCCTCAACCGGCTCGGCAGCCTGGCGCTGCTGGACCCCGCCGACGAAGCCCGTCTGACGGCGCTGCGCCGCCGGCTCCTGGCCATCCGCAACAACCGCGTCCCGCCGGGCTTCGACGACAAGATCCTGGCCGATTGGAATGGCCTGGCCATCGCCGCTCTCGCCGAGGCCGGCCTGCTGCTCGACCGCCAGCCCTGGATCGATGCCGCCATCCGGGCTGAGGCGAGCGTGCTCGAACGGCTGTGGGACGGCAACCGCCTGCGCCAGTCCTGGCGGGCAGGGCAGGGGCGTCACATCGCCACCGCCGACGGTTATGCCAATTTGATCGACTCGAGCCTCGCTCTATACGAGGCGACCGCCGACGCCGCCCATCTCGCAATGGCGAGCCGGCTGGCCGATGCTCTTTTCGCCCACCATTGGAGCGAGGAGCGCGGCGGCTTCTGCTTCGCTTCGGATGAGGCCGACCACCTCATCGCCCGCCCATGCTACGCCCATGACGACGCCACCCCGAATGCCAATGCGACCCTGATGTCCGCTCTTCTCAAGCTCGGCCTCGCCGCCGGCATTCCGAGCCAAGGCCGCCGCGCCGCCCGCCTGTTCGACAGCTTCTCCGGCCTGGCCTTTCCCAATCCTTACCAGCATGCGTCATTCTTGAACGCCTGCGACGATATACTGCATCTGAACCAGATCGTGCTCGCCGGCGATCCCGCCGCCACCGCCACCCAGGCTTTGCGGCACGCCGCCCTCGCGGCCACCACCCCGGCCAAGCTCGTTCTCTATGCCGGCGACGGCATCGAAGATGACAGCGGCCACCCCGCAGCCGGCAAGCGACCGATCGCCGGCCGACCCACCCTCTATCTCTGTCAGGGAACCCGCTGCTCCTTGCCGATCACCGAGCCGCAGGCCATCGCCGACGCCCTGGCCACCCTCGGCTGACGAGAGAGCTGCTGCTCAGGCGTTCATCGAATCGAAGAAGTCCTGGTTGGTCTTGGTCTGCCGCAGCTTGTCGAGCAGAAACTCGATGGCATCGACCGTGCCCATCGGATTGAGGATGCGCCGCAGCACATAGGTTTTCTTCAACAGATCGGGCCTGACCAGCAGCTCCTCCTTGCGGGTGCCGGAGCGCAGGATGTCCATCGCCGGAAACACCCGCTTGTCGGCCACCTTGCGGTCGAGCACGATTTCCGAATTGCCGGTGCCCTTGAACTCCTCGAAGATCACCTCGTCCATCCGGCTGCCGGTATCGATCAGCGCCGTCGCGATGATGGTCAGCGATCCGCCTTCCTCGATATTCCGCGCCGCGCCGAAGAAGCGCTTCGGCCGCTGCAGCGCATTGGCATCGACGCCGCCCGTCAGCACCTTGCCCGATGACGGCACGACCGTGTTGTAGGCCCGCCCCAGCCGGGTGATCGAATCGAGCAGTATCACCACGTCGCGCCCATGCTCGACCAGGCGCTTGGCCTTCTCGATCACCATCTCGGCGACCTGCACATGCCGGACCGCCGGCTCGTCGAAGGTCGAGCTGATCACCTCGCCCTTCACCGAGCGCTGCATGTCGGTGACTTCCTCCGGCCGCTCGTCGATCAGCAGCACGATCAGATAGCACTCCGGATGATTCGACGTGATGGCATGGGCGATGTTCTGCAGCAGCACCGTCTTGCCGGTGCGCGGCGGCGCCACGATCAGGCCGCGCTGGCCCTTGCCGAGCGGCGCCACCAGATCGATCACCCGCGCCGACATGTCCTTCTTGGTCGGATCGGCCACCTCCATTTCGAGGCGCTCGTCCGGATAGAGCGGCGTCAGATTGTCGAAGTGGATCTTGTGCCGCGTCTTGTCGGGGTCCTCGAAATTGATCGTGTTGACCTTGAGCAGGGCGAAATAGCGCTCGCCCTCCTTGGGGCTGCGGATGTCGCCATCGACGGTATCGCCGGTGCGCAAATTGAAGCGGCGGATCTGGCTCGGGCTGACATAGATGTCGTCAGGGCCCGGCAAATAATTCGCATCGGGCGAGCGCAGGAAGCCGAAGCCGTCCTGCAAGATCTCGACCACGCCTTCGCCGATGATGCTGACATCGCGCGCCGCCAGACTTTTCAGGATCGCATAAATGAGTTCCTGACGCCTGAGCGCGCTGGCATTTTCGATCTCCAGCTCTTCGGCGATGCCGAGCAGCTCGGTCGGCGACTTTTCCTTGAGATCGTGAAGCTTGATTTCTTTGAGTTCTGCAATGCTGGTCATGGAGGTGCTTTGAAATGGTGAGCCGGCGCGTGGAGCGCAGCGGCACGACCTGTCTTGACGGTGGCGACCCGCCCCTTGGATGGGCCGGCGATGAGGTAGGAAGGATCCCGCTCACCTCGCGGGATCAACTCCAAGTCTTCTAACAGGAATCGGTTGCGTTGGAAATAGCCTCTCCCCCTTATCCTCGCCCCTCCATCCCGGCCCTTACCCCGGCTTCACCACGGCCGCGATCACGATCGCGATCATCAGCACCGTCGGCACCTCGTTGATCACCCGGAAATATCCCGCCCCATGGCGGTTTTCCGCGCGCGCGAACTGCCGGACATGCCAGGCGAGCAGCAGATGAACGCCGACCAGCCCGCCCACCAACAGGAATTTGAGCCCAAGCCATGCCGGCACCGCGCCGGCAAGAAATCCGCCCTCGACCGCGAGCCACAGGCCGAGCCCGACCGAAGCCACCATCGCCGGCGTCATGATCGCGTTGAGCAGCCGCCGCTCCATCACCTTGAAGGTCGCCGCCGCCTCGCTCCCTGCCGGCGCCAGGGAATGGTACACCATGAGCCGCGGCAGGTAGAGCAGCCCGGCCATCCAGGAAATCACCGCCAACAGGTGAAAAGCCTTCAGCCACAGATACATGTCAGCCGCCGCCATCGGCTCTGCGCACCGCCCCGACCAGCCGCTCGACCGCCCGCGGCTCGGTCTGCGGCCTGATCCCATGACCGAGATTGAACACATGGCGCGCCAGGGGCAGGGTGCTGACTATCCGCTCCACGTCGCGCTCGAGCCCGGCGGCACCCGCCATCAGCGCCACCGGATCGAGGTTGCCCTGGACCGCCGCCACCGGCGTCAGCGCCTTCGCCGCCCATGCCAGCGGCACCCCTGGCTCGATGCCGCAGGCATCGACACCCGTCGCCGCGACGAATTCCAGATGCGCCGCCCCGAGCCCCCGCGCGAAGCCGATCACCGGCACCGCGCCGCACCGCGCCCGCAGGCCTTCCACGATCTGCCTGATCGGCCTGAAGCAATAGCGCTCCCTGAGCCCGTCCGGCAGATCGACGGCCCAGCTGTCGAAGATCTGCACGCAATCCACCCCGGCCTCGACCTGGCCGGCGAGATAGTCGACCGACGCCCGCACCAGCACCTCGATCAGCGACTGCAGCCAGGCCTCGCCGCGAAACGCCGCCAGCCGCGCCGTCAGCCGCTCCCGCGAGCTGCCGCCCTCGATCAGATAGGTCGCCACCGTCCATGGCGCCCCGCAAAAGCCGACCAGCGCCACATCGCCGGCCAGCTTTTCCCGCACCAAGCGAACCGTTTCATACACCGGCGCCAATCGTCGCTGCAGATCTTCGAGCCTGAGCGCCGCCACGCGCTCGGCCCCGGCCACGATCTCCAGCACCGGCCCTTCGCCCGCCGCGAATGACACCGCGACGCCCAGCGCATGCGGCACCAGCAGGATGTCGGCAAAGATGATCGCCGCATCGAGGTCGAAGCGCCGCAGCGGCTGCAGCGTTACCTCGGCCGCAAGCTCCGGCGTGTAGCATAGATCGAGGAACGAACCGGCCCGGTTTCGCGTTGCCAGATACTCCGGCAGATAGCGACCGGCCTGCCGCATCAGCCAGATCGGGCGACGCCTGGGAACGCGTCCCTCGAGGACATCCATCAACGCTTTGCGCTCACCGGCGGGGCGCAATCCCCGAACTTCCCTATTCATTTATAGATTCTTATTTGATGTTGTTGTTTGGCTGTGGGCATCAGGCATGGCGAAACGCTCGACAGCTTGTCCCGCCCTTGTTCCCTTCCTCCACCGAATCGACCGTCTCGCCCAGCCACCACCATCGGCACCACCGCAACCACATGACCTCCAAGGATTTTATCAGCTTCGGCCGCTGCTCCATCAACACCTTGGCCGCCACCTTTTGAACTGCCTGCCGCCGCCTGCCACTTGTCCCCGCATTCGGCCGCGCCTTATTCACATTGCCCGGCGAATTGGATAAGACCCGCATGGTCGGCAGACCGGAATCCGCTTCGCCCGTCTTTCACTTTCTTCTCCACAGGCTCGCAAAGGCTTCTGACCCGTGTCGTCCAGGAAACATCAGCGCCAGGTCTTCCACATGCATCTCATCTCCGATGCCACCGGCGAGACCCTGAACACCGTGGCCCGTGCCGCCGCCGCCTATTACGCCGACTACCAGGCGGTCGAGCATATATATGCCCTGGTGCGCTCGCCCAAGCAGCTCGACCGGGTGATCGAGGAGGTCGAACGCCAGCCCGGCATTGTGCTCTTCACCCTGGCCGACCGGGCGCTGCGCGGCCGTCTCGAAAGCCGCTTCAACACGCTCGGCATCCCCTGCCTGTCGATTCTCGACCCGGTCATTTCCAGCCTTGCCGCCTATCTCAACGCCGAGTCGCGGCCCCATATTGGCGGCCAGCATGTCCTCGATGCCCAGTATTTCAAGCGAATCGAGGCCCTCAACTACACGATGTTGCATGATGATGGCCAGCATCCACAAGATCTCGACAAAGCCGAAGTCGTTCTCATCGGCATCAGCCGCTCGTCGAAGACTCCGACCAGCATCTATCTTGCCAATCGCGGCATCCGCACCGCCAACATCCCGCTGGTCCCCGGCCTCGAGCCCCCGGGCGAGCTTCTGAAGCTCGACGGCCCGCTGGTGATCGGCCTCATGGCGAGCGCCGAGCGCATCGCCCAGATCCGCCGCAGCCGGCTGCTGACCCTCAACGAAAACCGTGAGACGCCCTATGTCGACCGCGACGCCATCAATGCCGAGCTCGTCGAGATGCGGCGGCTGTGCACCCGCCACTCCTGGCCGGTGATCGACGTCACCCGCCGCTCGATCGAGGAGACGGCCGCTGCCGTCATCAACCTCCTCTCGGAGCGCCGGCCGCCCGTCCCCGAGGCCGACAGCAATGGAGAAACGGCGGCGTGAGCCTCATCCTTGCCTCGACCAGCCCGATCCGGCGCCGCCTTCTGGCCAACGCCGCAATCGCCGTCGAATGCGTGCCGCCGGTCGCCGACGAAGCAGCGCTGCGCCGCGCCATGCCGCCCGGCTGTCCCGCCGCCGCGGTCGCCGAGATGCTGGCCGAAGCCAAGGCGCGCTCGGTGTCGGCAGATTTCCCCGCTGCCCATGTCATTGGCGCCGACCAGATTCTGGTGCTCGACGACGCGATCCTCGCCAAGCCCGACGATCTCGCCGCGGCGCGCCGCCAGCTCGCCATGTTGCGCGGCCGGACCCACACGCTGATTTCCGCCCTCGTGGTCATCCACGGCGACCGCCGCCTCGCCGTCATCACCGACCGCGCCGAGCTCACCATGCGGAACTTCACCGACGGCTTTCTCGATCGCTATCTCGAAGCCGTCGGTCCCGGCATCACCGGCTCGGTCGGCGCCTATCGCCTAGAGGAGCATGGCGCCCAGCTGTTCGAGCGAATCGCTGGCGACTATTTCACCATTCTCGGCCTGCCATTGCTGCCGCTCCTGGCATATCTCCGCGCCGAGCGGCTGATCCCGTCATGACCGCGGCCCGCGAAGTGCCGCGCGCCGCGGTGATCGGCTGGCCGGTCGCCCATTCGCGCTCGCCCCTGATCCACAATTACTGGCTGAGCCTCTACGGCATCCCCGGCCGCTATGAGCGCCTCGCCATTGCCCCCGCCGACCTTGGCGCCTTCATCGCCGGCTTCGCCGCGCAAGCCCTGGTCGGCTGCAACGTCACCGTGCCGCACAAGGAAGAGGTGGCGCGCCTCGTCGCGATCGCCGATCCCGAAACCCGCAGGCTCGGCAGCGTCAACACGCTGTGGCTGGCCGACGGCGCGCTCCTCGCCACCAGCACCGACGGCTATGGCTTCCTGGCGAGCCTGCGCCAGGCCGACGCGGATTTCGACCCCGCCCGGCACGATGTCCTGATCCTCGGGGCAGGGGGGGCGGCCCGCGCCATCGTCGCCGCGCTGCAGGGAGCCGGCGCCCGCCGCATCCGCGTTGCCAACCGCACCGCCGAGCGGGCGGTGACGCTGGCCGGCGACCTCGGCGCAACCGTCATCCCCATCCCCTGGTCCGGCCTGCCCGAAGCGCTCGCGGCCACCGGTCTCCTGGTCAATGCCACCACGCTCGGCATGGCCGGCAAGCCGCCGCTCGCCATCGATCTGTCGCCATTGCCCAAGGACGCCCTCGTTGCCGACATCGTCTATGTGCCGCTCGAGACCGAGCTCCTGCGCCAGGCACGGGCCCGCGGCCACCGCTGCGTCGATGGGCTCGGCATGCTGCTCCATCAGGCCGTCCCCGGCTTCGAGCGCTGGTTCGGCCGCCGCCCCGCGGTCACGCCGGAGCTCCGGGCGCTGCTCGTCCGCGATCTCATGGAGTCCAAGGGATGATGCTGGTCGGCCTCACCGGCTCGCTCGCCATGGGCAAGTCGCAAACCGCCCGGATGTTCGCCGAGCTCGGCTGTCCCGTGTTCGACGCCGATCTCGAGGTGCACCGGCTCTATGCCGCGGGCGGCGGCGCCGTCGCCCCGGTTGCAGCGCTTTTCCCCGCCGCGTTGGTCGATGGCGCCATCGATCGCGACAGGCTCTCCGCCCTGCTGCTCGCCGACCCGGCCGCCTTGTCGTCGCTCGAGGCCATCGTCCATCCGCTGGTGGGCGAGGCCGAAGCCCGCTTCATCGCGGCCGCCGAGGCGGCGCAGCAGCCTTTCGTCATCCTCGATATTCCGCTGCTGTTCGAGGTCGGCCGCGACAGCGCCATGGATCGCCTCGTGGTGGTGAGCGCTCCCGCCGAGGTCCAGCGTCGGCGCGCCCTCGCCCGACCCGGCATGACCGAGGAGAAGCTCGACCGGCTGCTGGCGCGCCAGACCTCCGATGCCGACAAGCGGGCCCACGCCGATTTCATTGTGGATACCAGCCGCGGCCTCGACGATGCATTTGACCAGGTGCGGCGGATCGTGTCTCGATTGCGCGAGGAAGCAGGCCACGATTCGACCACCGGAGCTGATGCGCGAGATCGTCCTTGACACCGAGACCACCGGCCTCGAGCCCGACGACGGTCATCGCCTCGTCGAGATCGGCGCCCTCGAGCTCGTGCGCCACATCCCGACCGGCCGCGTCTTTCACGTCTATTTGAACCCGCAGCGGCCGATGCCGCCGGACGCCTATGCGGTCCACGGCCTGTCCGACGATTTCCTGCGCACGCAACCGCTTTTCGCCAGCATTGCCGAGGCCTTCGAGGAGTTCATCGGCGATGCCCCGCTGGTCATGCACAATGCCGGCTTCGACTTCCGGTTCCTCAATGCCGAGCTGGCGCGCCTGAACCGCGGCCTGTTGCTGCCGGAGCGCGTCCTCGACACCTTGTCGCTTGCCCGCCAGCGCCATCCGATGGGGCCGAACAGCCTCGATGCCCTGTGCCGCCGCTATGGCATCGACAATTCCCAGCGCATCCGCCACGGTGCTCTGCTCGATGCCGAGCTCCTGGCCGAAATTTATCTCGAGCTCATCGGCGGCCGTCAGACCGCCTTGGTCTTTGCCGAGAGCCCGTCGACCATTGCCGGCCACGCCGTTCAGCGCCTGCCGGTGCGGCCGCGCCCCAACCCGCTTCCCGACCGGGTGACGGCGGCCGAGCTTGCCGCCCATGCCGCCTTTGTCGCCACGCTCGGGCGGTCGCCATTGTGGGATCGCTGGCGCGCCGCCGAGGCGGCGCAGCGGCTCGCCTCAGGCTGAGACCTTGCCTTCCGCCAAGCGCTTTTGATACATGCCGCCAAAATCGATCGGGTCGAGCATCAGCGGCGGAAAGCCGCCGCTGCGGGTGGCGTCCGCCAGGATCTGGCGGGCAAACGGAAACAGCATCCGCGGGCATTCGATGAGCACGATCGGGTGCAGCGCGTCCTGGGGTATGTTCTCGAGCCGGAACACCCCGGCATAGAGCAGGTCGGCGGCGAAGATCACCTTCCCTTGATGCGACGCCTTGGCATCGAGATGCAGCTCGACCTCGTAGTCGCTGCCCGCCTGGCCGAGCGGCTTGGCATTGACATTGACCGAAATATTGATCTCCGGCTGGGCCTGGACCGTCATCGAGGCCGGAGCGTTGGGATTTTCGAAGGAAAGATCCTTCAGATACTGGCCGAGAACCTTCATTGACGGCTGCGTTTGCGGCCCGGCCGTCGAAGCGTCGGGCAACGTCGTGGCAGTGACCGCCGCGTTGGACCCGTTCGACTCCGGATTAGCCTTGGTTTTGTTGTCCTGGGCCATCTCGATCCGCCTTTCCTCGAGTCCCGAGGGCCCTCAAGCCGGGCCGCAAGGTGGCTAACACGGCTGACCGGTGATCGCAAGCGCTCCACCTCAATCATCAGTTTGGAGTTTGGGGTTCGCTCCTATATAAAAGGGAACATGTCTGCGCCATGAGGGTTCGGCTGCTTCCCCCTGCACGTCCTGGGAGAACCGGACACGGAGGTGACGTAGCGCAACTGCAGGCAGGACCACCGAAATGAGCCAACCCTTCGATCCCTTGAACCTCCTGATTCTCGGCATTGCCGTCGTCCTGCTGTTCAAGCTGCGCAACGTGCTGGGAACCCGCACCGGCAATGAGCGCCGCTATGATCCGGTCCAGCGCCAGGAGCAGCAGGCCGACCCCAGGCGCGACGACAATGTCATCCACATTCCCGGCCGCGAGGTCCGCGGCGACGCTGACAGCGCCGCCGAGGCGGCGACCCCCGTCTGGCAGGGCTATGCCGAGGCGGGCTCGCCGCTCGCCGGCGGCATCGAGAAGATCGCCGCCGTCGATCCCGGCTTTTCGCCGCGGTCGTTCCTCGAAGGTGCCCGCATCGCCTACGAGATGATCGTCCAGGCCTTTGCCGATGGTGACAAGAAGGCGCTGAAGCCGCTTTTGTCGCGCGAGGTCTTCGACGGCTTCTCCGCCGCCATCGACACCCGCCAGCGCAACGGCGAGACGCTGGAGAGCAAATTCGTCGGCATCGACAATTCCAAGATCGTCGCAGCCGAGCTCGCCGGCAAGAAGGCGAGCGTCACGGTTCGCTTCATTTCCGACCTGATCGCCGCCACCCGCAACCGCGCCGGCGATGTGATCGACGGCGATGCCGCCAAGGTGCGCCGGATCACCGATGTCTGGACCTTCGAGCGCGACGTCGCCTCGCGCGACCCCAATTGGCGGCTTGTTTCCACCGAGGGCGTTGCGTGACGGCCGGCAGCGTCCTGCGGCGCTGCCTGCTGCTCCCCGCCTTGCTTCTCATGACGACGCCGCCCGCCTCCGCCGCGCCGCAAGTCCGCCTGGCGCCGCTCACCTTCGCGATGATCGAGGGCTGGCGCCACCATCCGGCCGCCGGCGCCGCCGCCGCGCTGCGTCGTTCCTGCACCGAAATGATGTCGGCAGGCCGTGGCTTCGTCCGTGCCCCGCGCTTTGCCGGCACGCCCGCCGACTGGCAGGCTGCCTGCAGCGCCGCCGCCGACCTTCCCGAGGCCGTTGACGACAATGCCATGCGCCGTTTCGTCGAGGCCGAGTTCGTACCCTTCCGGGTCGACGACGGCACCCGGCCGCAGGGCCTGTTCACCGGCTATTACGAAGCAGCCGCTCGCGGCAGCCGCCGCCGCCACGGGCCCTATCAGGTCCCGATCTATGGCAAGCCCGCCGATCTCGTCGCCTTCGACGCCAAGGCCGAGGCGAAACTTGGCCTGCGTTACGGCCGCTATGTCGCGGGCGTGCCGCACCCCTATTTCAGCCGCGCCGAGATCGACGGCGGCGCCCTCGACGGCCGTGGTCTCGAGCTGCTCTTTGTCGATTTGCCGATCGACGCCTTCTTCATCCACATCCAGGGTTCCGGCCGGGTGACGATGGATGACGGCACCGTCGTCCGCCTCGCCTATGCCGCCAAGAGCGGGCTGCCCTACACCGCGATCGGTGCGGTGCTTCATGAGCGCGGCGCCCTCTCCCGCGACAATCTGTCGATGCAGGCCTTGCGCGACTGGCTGAGCCGCCACCCCGCCGAGGCGCCGGAGGTGCTGCGCCGCAACCAGTCCTTCATCTTCTTTCGCGAGGCCTCGCTCGAGAATTTGGCGCTCGGGCCGCCCGGCGCCCAGCAGGTCCAGCTGACGCCGCAGCGCTCGCTCGCGGTCGACCGCGCCTTCTGGGCGCTCGGCACGCCGGTCTGGCTCGATACCCATGTCACCATGCCCGGCTCCCCCGACCGGCCGTTCCGCATGCTGATGGTGGCCCAGGACACCGGCACCGCCATTCGCGGTGCTGCCCGAGGCGATGTCTTCTTCGGTGCCGACGCGACCGCCGCGATCCTTGCCGGCTATATGAAAAACCCCGGCCGGATGATCGTTCTGCTACCGAAACGACTGGCCTCCAAGCTCAAATTGCAGGCACCGTGACGGCATGCGGCGCAAGGATCGTGAATTGTGGGATGCCATCCGCGCCACGGTAACGCCGCTGCGCCGCGGCGAAGCGCTGCCGCCGGTCCCGGCAAGCGCCCCGTCGCCGCCCGCGCCGGTCGAGCCGCACCGCCACGCGCCGCCGCCGCGAGCCCGGCGGCCGCACGCGCCTCCGCCCGCCTCGGGGCCGGCGGCCAACAGCCTCGACCGCCGGACCCGCCAGCGGCTGCTGCGCGGCAAGGCCGAGATCGAGGGCCGGCTCGATCTTCATGGCGACAGCGCCGAGGTCGCCTATGTCAGGCTGCGTGGCTTTCTCGGCACCGCCCAGGGCAGGGGCTTGCGCCTCGTCCTGGTGATCACCGGCAAGGGCAGCGGCAGCTATGTCCGGCACACCCTCCATGGCGAAGCCCATTGGCACGCCCCGGAGCGCGAAGGCCGCCTTCGCCGCCTGTTGCCGCAATGGCTCGAGGAGCCGGAGCTCAAAGCCCTGGTCGTCGCCTACCAGCCGGCGCATCCCCGCCATGGCGGCGGCGGCGCCTGGTACCTGCGACTGCGGCGAAAACCCTAGAGGATGAACTTCGACAGGTCCGTGTTGCGGGCAAGCTCGCCGATATGCGCCTCGACGAACGCCCGGTCGACCACCACCCGCTGGCCCGAGCGGTCGGTGGCGGTGAAGCTGACCTCGTCGAGCACCCGTTCCATCACCGTCTGCAGCCGCCGCGCCCCGATATTCTCGATGCTCTGATTGAGCTCGGCGGCGATCCTGGCGATGGCGTCGATCCCGTCCTCGGCGAATTCGAGGCTCACCCCCTCGGTCGCCATCAGCGCCGTATATTGCCGCACCAGATTGGCCTCGGGCTCGCTGAGGATGCGCCGGAAATCATCCATGGTCAGCGCCTTGAGCTCGACCCGGATCGGCAGCCGCCCCTGCAGCTCCGGCAGGAGGTCCGACGGCTTGGCGATGTGGAAGGCGCCCGAGGCGATGAACAGGATGTGGTCGGTTTTGACCGGCCCATGCTTGGTGCTGACCGTCGTGCCCTCGATCAGCGGCAGGAGGTCGCGCTGCACCCCCTCGCGGCTGACATCGGCGCCATGGCGTTCCGATCGGGCGCTGATCTTGTCGATCTCGTCGAGGAAGACGATGCCGCTGTTCTCCACCGAATCGATCGCCTCCTGCACGATCTGGTCATTGTCGAGCAGCTTGTCGCTCTCCTCCTGCAGCAGCACCTCGTGGCTCGCCTTGACCGACATGCGCCGCGTCTTGGTGCGCTGGCCGAAGGTTTTGCTCAGCATGTCGGAAAGATTGATCATCCCGACCGACCCGCCGGGCAGGCCCGGAATGTCGAAGGCCGGAAGGCCGCCGCTATCGGCGACCTGCACCTCGATCTCCTTGCTGTCGAGCTCGCCCGCCCTGAGCTTGCGCTGAAACGCCTCGCGGGTGGCCGGCGATGCCCCCGACCCGACCAGCGCATCGAGCACCCGCCGCTCCGCATTGAGATGGGCTTCCGCCTCGACGTCCTTGCGCCGCGCCGCCCTGACGATGGCGATCCCGGCCTCGAGCAGGTCGCGAATCATCTGCTCGACATCGCGCCCGACATAGCCGACCTCGGTGAATTTGGTCGCCTCGACCTTGATGAAGGGAGCGTTCGCCAGCCGCGCCAGCCGCCGCGCGATTTCGGTCTTGCCGACGCCGGTCGGGCCGATCATCAGGATGTTTTTCGGCATCACCTCTTCGCGCAAGCCCGGCTCCAGCTGCTGGCGCCGCCACCGGTTGCGCAGCGCAATGGCGACGGCGCGCTTGGCCTCGCGCTGCCCGACAATGTGGCGATCGAGCTCCGAGACGATTTCACGCGGCGAGAAGTCGGTCATTCGGGTTTTCCGGTTGCGAGGCTTTCGACCACCAGCTTGTCGTTGGTGAAGACGCAGATCTCGGCGGCAATCGCCATCGCCCGGCGCGCGATCGCCTCCGCATCATAGATGCTGTCGGCGAGCGCCCGGGCCGCCGCCAGGGCATAATTGCCGCCCGACCCGATCGCCACGATGCCGCTCTCCGGCTCGAGCACGTCGCCGGTGCCGGTGAGCACCAGGCTGACCTGCCGGTCGACCACGATCATCATTGCCTCGAGCCGCCGCAGATAGCGATCCGTCCGCCAGTCCTTGGCCAGCTCGACGCAGGCCCGGGTGAGCTGCATCGGATGCTGCTCGAGCTTGCCCTCCAGCCGCTCGAACAGGGTCAGCGCGTCGGCCGTGGCGCCGGCAAATCCGGCAATTACCTGCCCCGAGGCCAGCGGCCTGACCTTCCGGGCATTGGCCTTGATGATCGTATTTCCGACACTGACCTGGCCGTCGCCGGCCACCACCACCTTTGCGCCCTTGCGGACCGACAATATCGTGGTTCCATGCCAGGCCGGCGCCGCCGCATTCGAGCTCATTCATGCCTCCGCCGCGAACGAGGCTGATTTAGGCGCCCCGAGCTTTAAGCACAAGTCGCGATGCGGCAAGGGGAGAGTGGCCACTGCCCCGGCCGCCTGCTAAAAGGGCGCCGGATTGCCGGGAAGGAGCTGTAGTCACCATGCGCAACGGCCGGGTCGAGCGGCGCACCAAGGAGACCGAGATCACCGTCGAGCTGCTGCTCGAGGGGCGTGGCGTTCACGATATTTCCACCGGGATCGGCTTCTTTGACCACATGCTCGAGCAGCTGTCCCGCCATTCCCTGGTCGATCTTGTCCTCAAGGCCAAGGGCGACCTCCATATCGACATGCACCACACCGTCGAGGACACCGGCATTGCCCTGGGCCAGGCCCTGTCGGCCGCGCTCGGCGACCGGGTCGGCATCTTCCGCTACGGCCAGTGCGACCTGCCGATGGACGAAGCCCTGACGCGTTGCGCCCTCGATCTCTCCGGCCGCGGCTATCTCGTCTGGAAAGTTGCCTTTTCGCGGCCGCTGATCGGCGAGATGGAGACCGAGCTCATCCGCGAGTTCTTCCAGGCGCTCGCCATGAACAGCGGCATGACGCTGCACGTCGAAACGCTGTATGGATCGAACAACCACCATATTGCGGAAACCTGTTTCAAGGCGCTGGCGCGGGCGCTGCGCATGGCGGTCGAGATCGATCCGCGGCGGCCTGCCGCCATTCCTTCCACCAAGGGCACATTGACGGGGTAGGGCCATGGGTCTGAAATTCTATTCGGTTCATGCCGAGCCTTGGAATCCGGCAACGACGCCGAAGGGAGCCGATCGCACCGTCCTGGTGAAGGAAGGCTTCTCCTGGCCGGCCTTCCTGATCGCGCTGCCCTGGCTCCTCTGGCACCGCATGTGGATCGTGCTGGTGTTCTATTTGGCGCTCTTCATCGGCCTCGGCGCGCTGTCGGAGCTCGGTCAGCTGTCGGACCAGGCCACGACCATCCTGTCCTTCCTCATCGCCCTGATCTTCGGCTTCGAGGGCAACAACCTGCTCCGTTGGACGCTGGCGCGCCGCGGTTATGAGGAAATCGGCGAGGTTGCCGCCGAGACGCCGCGGGCCGCCGAAATGCGCTTTTTCGAAACCGCGCTGCGGCGCCCGCCCGCCGGGGCCCTGCCATGACCGTGGCCATCGTCGACTACGGCTCGGGCAATCTGCGCTCGGCATCGAAGGCGCTCCAACGGGCCGCGGCCACCCTCGCCGACCCGCAGCCGATCCTGGTCACCGCCGATCCCGAGGCGGTGCGGCGCGCCGAGCGCATCGTCCTCCCCGGCGTCGGCGCCTTTCGCGACTGCCGCGACGGGATCGCCGCCATCGACGGCATGATGGAAGCGCTCGACACCGCCGTGCGCCGCGATGGCAAGCCCTTTCTCGGCATCTGCGTCGGCATGCAGCTGATGGCGACCAGCGGCCGCGAGCACGGGATGACGCCGGGCTTCGGCTGGATTGCCGGCGAGGTCCGCCGCCTCGAGCCCGCCGATCCGATGCTCAAGATCCCCCATGTCGGTTGGAACGCGCTCCGGGCGGCGCGGCCGCATCCGCTGATCGCCGGCCTCGACATCGAAGGCGGCGGCCAGCATGCCTATTTCGTGCATTCCTATTGCCTCGTTCCCGACAATCCCGGCGATGCGCTTGTGACCACCGACCACGGCGGCGCCTTCACCGCCATGGTGGCATGCGACAACATGGCGGGAACCCAGTTCCACCCCGAGAAGAGCCAGGCCTTCGGGCTTGGCCTTCTGGCGAACTTCCTCGATTGGCGGCCATGATCCTGTTTCCTGCCATAGACCTCAAGGATGGCCGCTGTGTTCGTCTGCGCCGCGGCGACATGGCGGCCGCGACCGTCTACCCGCAAAGCCCGGCCGCCCAGGCCAAGGCTTTCGCGGATCACGGCTTCACCTATCTTCATGTCGTCGATCTCGACGGTGCCGTGGCTGGCCGTCCGGTGAATGGCGAGGCGGTTGCGGCGATCCTTTCGGCGGTCGCCATCCCGGTCCAGCTCGGTGGCGGCATCCGCGATCTGGCGACGCTTGCAAGCTGGCTCGAATCCGGCGTCACCCGCGTCATCCTCGGCACCGCCGCCTCGCGCGATCCCGATCTCGTGCGCGACGCCTGCCGGGCCTTTCCCGGCCGCGTCGCGGTCGGCATCGATTTGCGCGACGGCACCGTCGCCGTCGAGGGCTGGGCGCGGTCGCTTGCCATCTCTGCCGTCGAGCTTGCCAGGCGCCAGTCCGATCTCGGGGTGGCGGCCATCATCCACACCGACATTGCCCGCGACGGCGTGCTTGAGGGGCTCAACATCGACGCCACGCTGGCGATGGCCCGTTCGACATCGGTGCCGGTGATCGCCAGCGGCGGCCTGGCTTCGCTCGCCGACATCGAGCGGCTCGCCGAGCCGGATTGCGCCATCCTCGAAGGTGCGATCTGCGGCCGCGCCCTTTATGAAGGGCGCATCGATCCGGCAGCGGCGCTCGCCATTCTGCGGTCGGGAGAGAGGCGCGGCAATGCTTAAGGTGCGCGTCATTCCCTGCCTCGATGTCAAGGACGGCCGCGTCGTCAAGGGTGTCCGCTTCGTCGATCTCAAGGACGCCGGCGACCCGGTGGAGATTGCCAAGGCCTATGACGCCGCCGGTGCCGACGAGCTGTGCTTCCTCGACATCACCGCGAGCCACGAGGATCGCGGCATTCTGCTCGATGTGGTCCGCCGCACCGCCGACCAGTGCTTCATGCCGCTCACCGTCGGGGGAGGGGTGCGCAGCCTCGCCGACATCCGCGCCCTGCTGCTGGCCGGCGCCGACAAGGTGTCGATCAACACCGCCGCCATCAACGACCCGCAGCTGGTCGCCGACGCCGCCCGCAAATTCGGCGCCCAGTGCATCGTCGTCGCCATCGATGCCAAGCGGGTGCCGGTCGCTGCCGGCGCGACGCCGCGCTTCGAGCTCTTGACCCATGGCGGGCGCCGCCCGACCGGGCTCGACGCCGTGGAATTTGCGACAAAGGTGGCAGCTCTTGGTGCCGGCGAGATCCTGTTGACCTCGATCGACCGCGACGGCACCGGCCAGGGCTTCGACATCGAGCTCGTCCGCACCGTTGCCGACGCCGTCGGCATCCCGGTGATCGCCAGCGGCGGCGTCGGCAGCCTCGACCATCTGGTCGCCGGCGTGCGCGACGGTCATGCCTCGGCCGTGCTCGCCGCCTCGATCTTCCATTTCGGCACCCACACCATCGCCGAAGCCAAGGCCCGCCTGGCAGCGGCCGGCATTCCGGTCCGCCGCGCGGTCGAGTCGCATCGGGACGCGGGCCTGGATCCGGGGCGGCTGGCGGTGCTCGAGCAGCTCGCCTGCATCATCCGCGACCGCCGCACCGCCTCGCCGGAGGAATCCTACACCGCCAAGCTCTTCGCCGAAGGCATCGAGAAATGCGCCAAGAAGGTCGGCGAGGAGGCGGTCGAGACGGCTCTCTCCGCCATGGCCGGCGACCGGGCTCGCATCGCCGAGGAGGCCGCCGATCTGACCTATCACCTGCTGGTGCTGCTGGAAGCGACCGGCACGCCGCTCGCCGCCGTTCTCGACGTCCTGGCCAGCCGGTTCGGCATTGGCGGCCTCGAGGTCAAGGCCTGGCGCAAGAAGGTCTGAGCCGCATGAGCAAGCCGGCCCACGGATTGTCACCCTATCGCGTCTTCTCTCGCACCGAATGGGCGGGCCTGCGCGCCGACACGCCGCTGACGCTGACCCACGCCGATCTCGATGAATTGCGCAGCCTCAATGACCGCATCAATCTCGACGAGGTGGTGACCATCTATTTGCCGCTGTCGCGCCTGCTCAATCTTTATGCCCGTGCCACCCAGAAGCTGTATTCGGCGACCAAGCGCTTCCTCGGCAGCGATGGCGGTAAGGTCCCCTACATCATCGGCATGGGCGGCAGCGTCGCCGTCGGCAAGAGCACCACCGCCCGCATCCTGCAGCGGCTGCTGGCGCGCTGGCCGGCCACCCCCAAGGTCGACCTCGTCACCACCGACGGGTTCATCCTGCCCAATGCCGTGCTCGAGCGCGAGGGCCTGATGAACCGCAAGGGCTTTCCCGAAAGCTATGACCTGCCGCTGCTGTTGCGCTTCCTCGCCGACATCAAGGCCGGCATGCATGCCGTCTCGGCGCCGGTCTATTCGCATCTCACCTATGACGTGGTGCCCGACGAGCACGTCGTCGTCGACCGGCCCGACATCCTGATCGTCGAGGGCCTGAACGTGCTGCAGACCGGCCGGCCGCCCCGCGACGGCATGGCTATTCCGTTCGTCTCCGACTTCTTCGATTTCTCGATCTATCTCGATGCCGAGGACGAGGTGCTGCGCACCTGGTATATCGACCGCTTCTTTTCCTTGCGCGAAACCGCCTTCAAGGATCCGCGCTCCTATTTTCACCGTTATGCCGAGCTGTCGGACGAGGAGACCCGCCGCACCGCCAACCGCATCTGGGAGACGATCAACCTGGTCAATCTGCGGGAGAACGTGCTGCCGACCCGGCACCGCGCCGACCTCATCCTGCACAAGACGGCCGATCACGCGATCAACGCGGTACAGTTGCGCAAGCTGTGAGGCTTATGGCCCTGGCCCGTCTGGCGAATGCCCGCCTAGCCGATCTGGCAGGCCACCCCGGTGCCCTGCAGCCCGCAATAGCCGCGCGGATTTTTGGCGAGATATTGCTGGTGGTATTCTTCGGCGAAATAGAACGGTCCGGCGGCGGCGATTTCGGTCGAGATCGGCGAATGGCCGAACTGGCGCAGCGCCTTGTCGTAGCGCGCCATGGCCGCTTCCGCCTGCTGCCGCTGGCTGTCGTTCGTCCAATAGATGGCCGAGCGGTATTGGGTCCCGACATCGTTGCCCTGGCGCATGCCTTGCGTCGGATCATGCGCTTCGAAGAAGATCTTGAGCAACTCCTGGTAGTCGACCTTCTTCGGGTCGTACACCACCATCACCGTTTCGGCATGGCCAGTCCTGCCGCTGCACAATTCCTCATAGGTCGGGTTGGGGGTCTCGCCGCCCATATTGCCGACGGCGGTCACCCACACCCCCGGCACCGTCCAGAACAGCCGCTCGGCGCCCCAATAGCAGCCGAGCGCGAAATAGGCGATCTGCAACCCCTCGGGATAGGGCCCCTGCAACGGCCGGCCGTTGACGAAATGGGTTTCGGCCGTCGGAATGGGCTCGGTCCTGCCGGGCAGCGCCTGACCCGGTTGCGGTTTTGTCAGCGACTTGCGTGCAAGGGAGAACATGGCGGGAAGCCTCCGTGGGTGGCGATAATGTGGATCCCTGCACCGACACTTGCAAGTCGGGCGACCAGCCCTATTATGCGCCCGTTTCAACCGGAGAGGTGGCCGAGCGGTTTAAGGCGCACGCCTGGAACGCGTGTATACGGGAAACCGTATCGAGGGTTCGAATCCCTCTCTCTCCGCCAGCCCGGTGTCCACGTTCGTCCTCCTTCGTCCACAAGCATGTCGCTCAGTGGAGAATGACCCTGACTGTATATTGCGCGCCGATTCGCGCAATTCGATCAACGAAGTCGATACGGAGGCGCTATTGAGGGTCCTGCAGCCGATCTGGGATAGGTCGCCGGAGACGGCCAAGCGCCTGCGGGCCGCATCGAAAGAATCATCGATGCCACCACGGTGCGCGACTTCAGGACAGGCGACAACCCCCGCGATTGGTGATCACTGGGAAGACTGCCATGCCTAAGATCGACATCACCGCTGTGCCAAAACACAAGGGCTCGGGCTATCCGCCCCCATTCGAAGCACCCTGTGCTGAACGCATCCGACAGCGGCTGGGCAATGCTGGTGGACTTACCGATTTCGGGGTCAATATCATGCACCTGCCTCCGGGCAATTGGTCGAGCCAGCGCCATTGGCATTCGGCCGAAGACGAATTTGTCTATGTACTCGAAGGCGAACTGACACTGATCGAAGGTGGCGGCGAGACGGTGCTGCGCGCCGGTGATTGCGCGGCCTTTCCGAAAGGCTCCGGCAACGGCCATCACATGATCAACAAATCGGGCGCGATGGCGCTTTATCTTGAAGTCGGCGCTCGCTCACCCACCGACGTTACCATATGCTCCGACATCGACATGATGAGCTCCAACGCGGACGGTCGGTTCTTGCACAAGGATGGCATGCCTTATCCCGAGCCCAAGTAGCCCGATCGTCGTTCATTTGTCCTAACTAACTTCTGGTCAAATCGCACCAGCACTCGTGCGAGATCCAAAATTCTGGTCTCTGGTCGGTGAAGATCATCTCACCTCCCGGCGGCATATCCCTGCATGAATTGAGGCGTCGCTGCAGCCCTGATCAGCCCGTCCGAGATTTGCGCCATGCAGACCCTCCCCAACGTCCAGTCGCCCTGGACTTTCACCCGATGACCGCGGCGCCGTAGAGCATCGATCGTTGCTTCCGGAAAACGCTGCTCGATGAGCAGAGAACCCGGATCCCGCAGGCGCGGATAAAATGACGCCGGCCCATGCCTCGTGTTGAACAAGGGGGCATCGATGGCAGCCTGCAGATTCAATCCGTGGTGGAGATGCCGCAGGAAGACAATGCTGGTCCACTGATCCTGCTGATCGCCGCCCGGCGTACCCAGCGCGAGCCACGGCCTGCCGTTCTTGCCCACCATCGTCGGCGAGAGCGTGGTTCTTGGTCGTCGCCTTGGCGCAAGGGACGACGGCAGGCCGGGTGCAAGCCAGAACATCTGTGCGCGCGTCGATAGCGGGAAGCCCAATTCGGGCACAACCGGCGAACTCTGCAACCAGCCGCCGCTCGGCGTGGCCGATACCACGTTGCCCCATCTGTCGATCACGTCGAGATGAACGGTGTCCCCTTCGATTTCCGGCAGATCGACAAAGGACGGCTCCCCCGTGCCTGGGCCGACCGGCGACTCGCAGCCCGCGCGCTCCATGATCAGCGCGGCGCGGTGAGCCGCGTCCGACAGATCTCCGGGGCGGAAATCGAGCGACGCCTGCTCGCCGATCAGCCGGCGGCGATGGTCGTTATATTCGTCCGAAAGCAGCATGCCCAGCGGAACGTCCGCATGCAGCGGATCGCCATAGAAAACATCGCGATCGGCCATGGCGAGCTTGAGGCACTCGACGATCAGATGGACATAGGAATCGCTGAGAATGTCCAGCGCTCCAATGTCGAAACCCTTCAAGAGGGCCAGCAGCTGCAGGAACACCGGGCCCTGGCCCCAGACATCCGTCTTGAACACGCGCACGCCGCAATAATCATAGTGGACGGGGTCCTCATAGGTGGCCTGCCAGGAAGCCATGTCCTCGGCGGTCAGAAGGCCCGCATTCCTTCTCCCGGAGGTGTCCAGCAAGGGCGTGCGATAAAAGCGTTCGATCAATTCGGCGACGAAGCCCTTGTAAAAGGCGCCCCGCGCCGCCTCGATCTGCCGAACGCGATCGCCGCCGGCCGCCTTGGCCTCCATCAGGATACGACGATAGGTCGCGGCGATTCCCGGCGTTCGGTATAGGGCGTCCGGAACGGGCCGACGCCCGCCGTCGAGCCAGACCTGCGCCGAGCTCGGCCATTCGTCCCGGAAATACTGCTCGACCGCGAAAATGGACTGCACCGCCCGGTGGACCAGCGGAAAGCCGTTCTCGGCATAGGAAATGGCCGGGGCCAGAACATCCTCGAGCGGCATCGTGCCGTGGTCGCGCAGCATCAGCATCCAGGCATCGAAGGCGCCGGGAACGACCGCCGACAAGAGTCCTGTCCCGGGCACCAGGCGCAAGCCGCGTTCCTCATAGGCCGCGATGGTCGCCGCCATGGGCGCCCATCCCTGCCCGCAGATGACGCGCGGTTCCGCCGCACCGGCTTTCCAGAAGATGATCGGCACCTCGCCGCCCGGACCATTGAGATGCGGTTCGACGATCTGGAGCGCAAAACCGGTCGCGGCCGCGGCATCGAAAGCGTTGCCGCCCTTCTCCAGAATCGACATGCCAACCGCAGAGCCGATCCAATGGGTCGAGGTCACGACCCCGAAAGTTCCGGCGATCTCGGGTCGCGTGGTAAAGGCAGCAGCCATGGCGGTTCACCCGGGAAAAGTATAGGCGGTGGTGCTCTTGGTATAGAAGTCCATGGCCTTATGGCCCATCTCGGGCGAACCATAGCTCGAGGACTTCATGCCGCTCAACGGCACATGGAAGTCGATCCCGGCGGTCGGCAAATTCACCATCGCCAGGCCGGCGCGGATGTTCGATTTGAAGTGCTGGGCGAGCTTCAGCGAGCGCGTGACGATGCTGGCCGACAGGCCGAACTCGGTATCATTGGCCACGGAAAGCCCCTCCTCATAGCCATCGACCGCAATGATGCTGGCGATGGGCCCGAAGATCTCCTCACGGTTGATCCGCATGTCGTTGGTGGTGTCCGTGAACAGGGCAGGAGACAGATAATACCCCGGAAAGCGGCGGTTGAGGGTCTCCCCGCCAATGATCCGCCGGGCGCCGCCCCGCTCGGCGATGGCGATATAGTCGAGGTCCTTGGCAAGCTGCCGGTCGTCGACCACCGGCCCGATATCGGTGGCCGCGCTGGTCGCCTCATCGATCACCAGCTCCTTCATGCGCTCGACAAGGGCCTTGGTGAACCGGTCCACCACCGCACGATCCACCACCAGGCGGCTCGATGCGGTGCATCTTTGGCCGGTCTGGAAGAAGGCACCCTGCAGGGCGCAAGTGACGGCGATTTCGAGATCCGCGTCAGCCGCGACGAGCAGGGGGTTCTTGCCGCCGAGTTCGCATTGCGCGCGGATCATCCGGCCCGCGGCGCGCTCAGCGACGGATCGTCCGGTCGCAACCGATCCGGTGAAGCTCACGGCGTCCACCTGGTCGATGATCGCCGAACCGACGTCGCCGCCACCCATCAGCAGATTGAACAGGCCGGCCGGCACTCCGGCGCGCGAAATGATCTCGGTCAAGGCCCAGGCGGATGCCGGCACGATCTCGCTCGGCTTGAACAGGACGGCGTTGCCGTAGGCGAGCGCCGGCGCAATCTTCCAGGCCGGTATGGCCAGGGGAAAATTCCAGGGCGTGATCAGTCCGACCACGCCGACCGGCTCGTAGAGAACCTCGACGCCGACCCCCGGCCGCAGCGATGCAACACGATCCCCTCCCATGCGGAAGACCTCGCCGGCATAGAACTCGAAGATCTCGGCGGCACGCGTAACCTCGGCCATACCGTCGCGCAGGGCCTTGCCCTCCTCGCGGGACAAGAGGTGCGACAGCTCATCATGGCGGCTGCGGATCTCAGAGGCGATCGTCAGAAGGGCCCGGGAGCGTGCGCCGAGCGATGCCTGGCGCCAGGGATTCAAGGCCTGCCGGGCGGCGCCTGCCGCATCCTTGACCTGCTCCGAAGTCGCATCGGCAAATTCGCCGACCACATCGCCGGTGTTGGAGGGGTTTAGGTTCTGCCGGATCGACGTCCCGGGCGCCGCCCACGCGCCGGCGACATAATTGGCTTTCACCGTCATGACCGTGCCGCCATCGCTTCGGCGAAGTGCTTCACGCCCTGCTCCAGCATGGACAGGAGCCTCTCCATCTCGTTCTCGGAAATGATCAGCGGCGGCGAGACCGCCACGGTGTCGCCGATGGCGCGCACGATCAGCCCCTGCTCCAGGCACTTAGCCTCGAGCTCGGCGGCGGCGCGCATCGCCGGATCGAAGCTCTCCTTCGTGGCTTTGTTCCGGACGACCTCGATGCCGGCGATCAGGCCTAGCCCGCGCACCTCGCCCACGAACGGATAGTCCGCCAACCGCCGCATCGCCGTCTGCATCCTGGGCGCGACCTTGCGGACATGCGAGACGATGTCGCGCTCCTCGTAGATCTTCAGGGTTTCCAGCGCCACCGCCGCCGGCACCGGATGGGCCGAATAGGTGAAGCCGTGACCGAACACGCCGAGCTTGTTCGATTCATCGGCGAGCGCCGAGAACACCCGCTCGTTGATCATCAGCGCCGATATCGGTTGGTAGCCGGACGACAGAGCCTTGGCGAGGATGATCATGTCGGGCTCGATGCCGAAAGCCTCGCAGCCGAACATGTGACCGAGCCGGCCGAAGCCGCTGATGACCTCGTCCGCAACGAACAGGATGTCGTATTTCCTGAGGACCGCCTGCACCTTCTCGTAATAGCCCTTCGGCGGCACGATGACGCCGCCGGAGCCGAACACCGGCTCGGCCCAAAATGCCGCGATGGTCTCGGGCCCTTCGTTCAAGATCAGCGTCTCGAGATTGCCGACGATGCGGTCGACAAAGGCCTCCTCGCTCTCCCCCGCATCGGCGTAGCGGTAATAATGCGGGCAATCGGTGTGGAGGATACCGTCGATCGGCAGGTCGAACCCGGCATGATTGCGCGGGATACCCGTCAGGCTCGCGGTCGCCAGCGTCGTCCCGTGATACGCCTTGATGCGTGAGATCACTTTCTTCTTCTGCGGACGGCCCAGCGCATTGCTGTAGAAGCGCACGATCTTCAGGGCGGTGTCGTTGCCCTCCGATCCCGAGCCGGCGAAGTAAACCTTGGACATCGGGACCGGCGCGAGTTTGATCAACCGCTCGGCGAGCTCGACCGCGACATCCGACACCTTGTTGCCGAACGAATGGTAACAGGGGAGCTTCGTCAGCTGCCGGTGGGCGGCGTCGACGAGGCGCTGTTCGCTGAATCCCAGCGATGCATACCAGAGCGCGGAGACGCCCTCGATATATTTGCGGCCCATATTGTCGATGACGTGAATGCCTTCGCCGCGCTCGATGACGAGCGGTCCGGTTTCCGCGAGGCGCCGCGGATTCGAATAGGAGTGAAGATGATGGGCAACATCCTTCGCCTCGAGAGAGTTCGCCATAATGTTCATGATGCTGTCCTTTCTTCGGGAGTGCGTTGCTTTGACCGAATTCGGTGGAGGCGCGCATAGGCCAGCTCGGCCAGCTGCCGCACGGCACCGGCGATGCCCCCAGGAAAGGCCGTGATGATGACTATCAGGAAAATGCCATAGATGACGAGGCGCCACTCATCCAGGTCGCGGAACACCTCCTGAATGCCGACAAGCACCATCGCGCCGAGAAGCGATCCCCACAGCGTGCCGCGGCCACCAATATAGGCGATGGTCAGGATCTCGACCGTGCGCTGGATGCCGAATTCCTGCGGCGTGGGGACCAGGATCCCGATATAGCGTGCATAATAGGCGCCAAACAGGCCGATGAAGAAGCTCGCCACGGCGAAATTGAGGAGCTTGTAGCGCACGACGTTGATCCCCAGCACGCTGGTGCCGAGATCGTCATCGCGTATGGCCTTGAACACCAGTCCGATCTTCGAGCGGACGATCGCATGAAGGCACCCATAGGCTATGACGACCAGCAGGAGGAGGATAAAATAATAGGACAGCGGATCGCTGCGCGGAAATGACAACCCGAAGATCGGGGTGAAACCGGGAACCGCTAGGCCCGAGGCGCCACGCGTCACGTCGCGAGCGTTCAGAATGGCATATCTGAGCGACTCCATCACGAACAGCGTGGTCAAGCCGACATAGATGCCGCGCAACCGCAGCGTCAAGGCGCCGGTGACGAGGCCAAGCACCAGCGAGGCAGCGCCGCCCACCAGCAGGCTCGCCCATGGCGAGATGCCCCAATAATGTCCTGCAAGAGCCGAAGCATAAGCGCCGGCGCAAAGGAAACCTGCGACACCGAAATTCACGATGCTGAGATATCCCAGCATGAAATCGAACAGGGCGCCAAGGATGAAGAACAGGAGAATCGAAATGAAGACCGTCGGTATATAGCGGCCGCCGAGCGCCAATGGCACCACGACCATCACGGCCAGCAGGAGCATGAGGCCGGCCCATTCCCAAGACGCTGGCAGCCTACCCGTCTCGGTGGTCATGGCCGCGTGACCTGTCTCGTAAACAAACCTTGCGGTCGAAGCACGAGGACGAGAAGCACGAGCAGCGAGGTCAGGGTGTTCTGCCAGCCGCTCGGGGCAAATGCCGTCGTGTATGACTCGATCAATCCGAGCAGCGGCCCGGCCAGCATGGCTCCCCAGACATTGCCGAGGCCACCGACGATGACGACGACGAACGCCTTGAGCAGGATCTCGCCACCGACCGTCGGATAGGCCGGATAGATGGACAGCAGCAAGGCGCCGACCGCGCCGGCGAGAGCGGATCCGATCCCGAAGGTGATCGTATAGATGCGGGCGATGTCGATTCCCATGATCTGCGCCGCTTCCGGATGCTCGGCCGTGGCCCGGATGGCCCGCCCGAGCCGCGTATAGTTGAGGAAGGTTGCGAGCGCCCCAATGGCCAGCGCCGCACCGAAGAGGATCACGAGCCGCTCATTGGCGATCACGATGTCGCCAAGCTGGCGGCGGCCCGGCCAGAAGCTCGCGACACCATATTCCCGTGGCCCGAAGACGATGAGCGCCAGGTTCTGCAGGATCACCATGACGCCGATCGTCAGCACATAGCCATCGACCAGCCACTTGTCGCCGAGCCTGGATCGCAGGGGAGCAATCAGGCTCCGTTCCATCGCCATGCCGACGACGAACAGCGCCGCGGCGGCAACGATGATTCCGACCGATGCGGGAAGCCCTACCGACACGGTCGCGAAATACATGACGTAGGCGCCCAGCATGAACAACTCGCCATGCGCCATATTGATGATTCGGACGATGCCGAAGATCAACGCCAGGCCGGCTGCCATCAAGCCATACATGGCGCCGCGGGTGATCCCGTCGATGGTCAGCTGCAACAATATTTCGGGGCTGAACATGTGTCGGTTCTCAGATGAATTCGCGGACGATGTCCTCGATGCGATGGCGGTATTCAATTGCCGGGCCCTGCATCTGTATCTGGCCAAGCCGCAGCACATAGAGATGGTCGGCAGCGGCCGCCACATGCCGGGCGCTCTGATCGACGAGCAGGATCGCCGCTCCGCTGCTGCGCAGGCCGCTGACGATATCGAAGACCTCCTGCACCAGCTTTGGTGCCAATCCGAGCGAGGGCTCATCGAGAATGATCAGCGAGGGATCGCCCAGCGAAAGCCGCTGAAGCTCGAGGATGCGCTGCTGTCCGCCCGACAGCAGCCCGGCTTTGATGCTGCGCTTCTCCTCGAGGATCGGGGCGCGTTCGAAGGCCCTCCGGGTGACCCGCTTCACCCGATCGCGATCATTGCGGAATGACCAGGTTCCAAGCTGCAGGTTCTCCTCGACCGTCAAGCTCGGAAAGACCGAGTGGCCTTCCATCAGATAGCCGATGCCGCGCGCCGCCAGGCTGTCGGGGCGAAGCCCGGTCGCGGTTCTGTCGTCAAGCACCACATCCCCGGCACGCGGCTTGAGGAAACCACAGATGGTCCGGAGAAGGGTCGATTTCCCGGCACCGTTGGCGCCGATCAGGCCGACCACCGTGCCCTTTTGGACAGTGACGCTGACGTCCTTCAGGACATCGGCACCGCCGCCATAACCTGCCCGAATGTTGCTGACCTCAAGCTTCACGGTCAGGCTCCCAAATAGGCTTCGACCACGCGGCGGTCCTTGCGAACGGTGGCTAGCGGACCGCGCGTCAGCACCTTGCCCTCGACCAGGACGAGGACCTCCTCGCAAAGCCGCGGCATGGAGGCAATGTCGTGGCTGATCGCCAAGCAACCCACGCCGGCTGCGGTCAGCTTGCGGATGAGCCCGATGACGAGGTTTACGACGTCAGCACTGACGCCGGCGAAGGGTTCGTCAAGGATGAACAGCTTGGGCGGAATCATGATGGCGCGCGCCACCTCGAGAAGCTTCTTCTGGCCATCGGGAAGCGACGCAACCATCGCCGCACGCAGCTTCGACAGGCCGGTCAAGCCGAGCATCTCGACGACCCGGGCGTCGCTTTCGGCACGCGACAGGCTGGAGCGGACCAGCGGCACGCGAAGGTTCTCCTCGACCGTCATATCGTTGAACGTCCGCGCCACCTGGAAAGTCCGGGCAACCCCCGCCTTCGCGATGGCGACAGGCGCCCGGTTGGTGATGGCCTTGCCGTCCAGCAGCACGGTTCCCTGATCGGCCCGGTAGATGCCGCTGATGATGTTGAACACCGTCGTCTTGCCGGCTCCATTGGGACCGATCAGCCCCAGCACCTGGCCCCTGGAGAGGCTAAAGGTCACGGCCGTGAGGGTCTTCACGCCACCGAAGCTCTTGTGGATATTGTCGACGTCGAGAAGGGGTGCCATTTGCGGCCTCCACGGCGCGCGCACTTCCGGTGGAAGTCCGCGCGCCCGTCTGATGGCAAGCTCAATCGGCAGGCGCGCGGAACTCGGCCTTGGCAAATTCCGTCGGCCAGACGACATAGTCCTTGCCGTCATAATACTGGACCATCGGAAAGGAGAACCCCTTCATGAAGGGACCCGCCTTGACTTCATAGGCCGAAATCGCTCCGTCGCCCGCCTTCTTGGCAAACGCATAATACTGCCAGATTCCCTTGTACTCGCTATCCAGCAGCGCCGCCGACAGCTTGTCCTTGTCGAGGGTCCCGGCCTTGGCGAGGCCATTGATCAGCATGCGCGTGTAGTCATAGGCATGGCCACTGGCCGCCGGCGAGGGTGGCTGCCCGAAGGCCTTCGCGAAGCGGGCGCTCCAATCGACCTGCTCCTGTGTCAAGGTTCTGGGGCTGTCCATCGAAATCACGAAGTTCGACGCATCTCCCGTCATCTCGTACCAGTTAGAGGCCCAGCCGAGGCCATCCGCCGCGAGGAGGCCCTTCATCCCGGCGCTGTTGAACTGCTTGACGAACGCAGCAGCAGCAGCCGGCGCATTCAATGTCACCGCGGTGAATTCGACGCCGGCGGCCTTGTATTTGGTGAGGAGCGCATTGTGCTCAGTTTCATCCGCCTTCACCACATCGAGCGCCACGACCGCCCAGCCCTTGTCCTTCAAACGGTTGACGATCGCGTCGCCCCAGGTGCGGCCCCAGTCGGTGTCCTCGACCACGACGGCGGCGTTCTTGGCTCCGGGCTTCCACTTGCCCTGGCTGATGAAATCCTCCACCGCATCGACATAGAGGCCGGACATCGACTTGGGCGCCGGCCATCCCTTGAACCAATGGGTATAGTTATTGCTGTTGATCTTCTCTGAGATGTCTTCGGGAGCTGCTAGATTGCCGAAGCTGATCAGCCCGTCCGCCGCGACGAGATCGACGAGGGCGAGGCCAACCGACCCGTGCCAGCCGTTGAGCATCAGCTGGATACCCTGGCGCGTGACGGCATCGCGATAGGCCTTCACGGCCTTTTCCGGCGAGGATTCATCATCGATCCACACCAGTTCGATGTCGCGCTTCTCGCCGTCCACCATGACCGGCAGCTGGCCGGCCGCGCGGGCATCGTCGATGGCCATCTTGGTCCCGTTCTGAATGTCCTGACCGATGCGCGCCGACGGACCGGTGAAGGGACCGTCAACTCCGACCTTTATCGGGTCTGCTGCGCTGGCCATCTGATGAGAGACGGCGAGCAACGCTGCAGCGGCAATCAGGCTGGCGATTTTCGAGTTCATTTCGAGGCTCCTGAGCAGTTTTCTTTATCATTTCCCCCAGACGCCACACGTTGGCTCGTGTGATCTCTTCCTTTCAGATGCGAAGTTGGACATCCCAGACGGGCGGCTCTTTCGCGAGCGCCACTTCGGTCTCGACGAGGCTCCCGCAGCCCGGGCAGATGAACTGGCGGAACTCGATCGGCTCATCGACATATTCGGCCGGATCGCGGTTGACGGGCGACAAGGCCGTCACGGCAATCGGTTTGCAAAGCAGGCTCAGCTTGTAATTCTGGTCATCGGCGCAGTGATCATGGCCGCAGCGACGGCACCGGATCCTGCCTCCCTCGGCCCGGAGGTAGTCGTTGATTCTGATTGAGCTCGCCGGATCATCGTCCGGTACTGCGGCCAAGGGCCCCTCGACCGCCCTGCCAAGCCGTTCAGCCCTCATTGCCAAACGGCGGTGGGCGGTCGCCGCTTCATCGACGACACCGTCTTTCGTGACGACACCATAGAGCCGTGCCGCCTCCCCTGCCGAAACCAGCCCCTGCTGGACATCCACCGCGACCCGGTCCGGCTCGCGATCCAGTGGATCGCCATAACCGCCGCCACCGAAGAAGGTGATTGCGTAGACATCATTTTGATCTTGCGTGGTCTGCGACTTGGGTTGCAGCACGTCGAGTGCGCCGGTCAGCGCGTCGAGCCGTTGGGGAATCCGCCCCTCGGCGATCTCTTTCCTGACATTCGAATCGCGAAGAATGAGATAGACGACCGAGGCGCCGGGGAGACCGCCGCTCAGGGCGCCGCCATTCGGAATTGCAACATGGAAGGCGGCCGACACATGGACGAATTCCCTGTGCGTCTTGTGGAGAATGAAGGCGAACTTGCCGCCGACGCCGCCGCGCCAGCGTCCAGCACCACCAGTATCCGAGGCTTCCGAGCGATAGAGGACGAGCAACGGCCAGGTGAACTCGGTCGCCTCGACATTCGGCACGCGGGCAGCCGGGATGCAGTAGGCACCAGCCGTGTTGACGCCGTCGGCGAAGGAGCGTGCGCCGAAGCCAGTGAGGTTCGCTTCCTGGAACTGGGTGACGAAAGCGAAACCCGTTTTATCCCAGCCAAAGAGCTGCATCGCCGGCCACGAACCCCCACCGCCTGACAGCGCCCGGCTTCGGTGCTCGGGATGGGTAAGCAGCATTTTGGAGATGGCGGCATGGGCGCAATTGTGCGCGAGCCACGTGCCGGTGATCGATCCCATGCTGACGGCGGCGGGATATTCGGCATTCAGAATGGTGCCGCGCGGGCTCGTGATCCTGATGCAGCGCTGCAGACCGCCCGGAGCCCAGGGAATCTCACCGATCAAGACCGGCAGCATGGCCGCGAAGACGCCGGCGCGCGTGCCGGCACTTCCCGAGTTGATGATCCCCACCTGGGCTGCCGAGCCGGTGAAGTCGAAATGCAGCTCATCGCCGTGCTTCGTCATCTCCAGGCGCGCCGCATAGACGCCGCGATCCTTTGCCATGGCGACTTCCTGGAAATCGACATGCCGCCAGATGCCGTCCGGCAACGACCTCAGGCGATCGCGCAGCTGCCTTTCGGCGCGGTCCATGATCCGCCGCATCACCGCCTTGACGGTCGCGGCACCATATTGCTCGATCGCTTCCAGGATCCGCATGCGCGACACGTTGTTCGCCGCGATCTGGGCGCGCAGGTCGAGCGAAAGCAGCAGGGGCTGGCGAGAGCGGCGCGTATAGAGATCTTCGATATCGGACTGCAGCTCGAACCGGCGGACGATCTTGACCGGCGGGAGCGGCGGCACTTCACCGAAGACGTCCTCGGCATAGATCGAGAAGCTCCCCGGCGCCGGCCCGCCGACATCGACCTCGTGGATCGATGCGCCGACCCAGCAAAACAGCGCGCCGTCGTGGAAAATCGGGGCAAACACCGCGACATCATTCTGATGGACCGCTCCGACCCAGGGGTCGTTGCACAAGAACATGTCGCCGTCTTCGATGCCCGGGCTTTCAGAGCGGTTCTGAAGCGTCCATTTGATCATCGGCTCGAACACCGTCCCCTGATAGAGGAGGTAGGGCGTCATGAAGACCACATCGCCGACCTCGTCGGCGATGACCGTCATGAAGTCGTTGGCTTCGGTGGCGACGGGGGAGCCGGAGATATGGCGGATGGTGACGCCCGCTTCGTCGGCGATGTGCCAGAGCCGGTGACTCAGCACCTCTTCGGTGATGAAGTCGATATCGGGCGGGTCCTGTGGGCGGTGGAGCTTCAAGCCTGGTGCGATCTTCATGTCGGCGAAGGGCGTAAGATCGGAATAATACCGCTCGGCACCCGCAACCCAGCTCATTGAAGCCGTCCTTCCTGCCGGTTGGCCGCGATGCTCAGGGTCAAGCTGCCGAATTCATCGACCAGGCACAGCCAATCCGGCGGCACGAGAATGGTGGTCGTCGGAAATTCGAGAACTGCCGGGCCGCTTACCTTGCCGCCGGCTCCGACCAAGTTGCCGTCATAGATGGCGGTCGCGGTGAAGCCCTTGACCTGTGGCCAATAGACCTGGCGGGTCGCTCTTTGCCGGGCCGGCGGTGTCGGCTCGCGGCGCGCCATCGGAAACTTCTTGCGCTTGCCTATAGCTTCAAGGCGAAGGCCGACCAGCTCGACCGGTGCCTTCTTCCAGGATGCTCCCGGCCCGAATGCCTCGACATATTGTCGCTCGAACTGGGCTCTGATGTCGAAATCACCACGCGCCATTGCAGGGAGCTCGATCACGAGCTCGTTCAGCTGACCGACATAGCGGACCTCGACGAAACGTCGCATCTGGCGATCCGCGGGGTCGATATTGTCGGCCTCGAGCTGACGGTCGGCAGTGCGGACCAACGGCTCGAACAAGCCATCGATGACGCCGTTGTCGAACGGTTCGCGCAGATTGAGCGAAAGCTCGTGGACATGAAGGATGTCGGCCATCGCAATGCCATAGGCGCTGAACACCGAGGAGAGCTCGCCGAGCGGCACGATAACGGCCTTCGCATGGAGATCCTGGGCGTAGAACGGCGCATGCAGCGGTCCCAAACCACCATAGGCGCACAGGACGAATTCGCGCGGATCGTGTCCCCGCTCGACCGTGACCTTGCGAACAAGGTCCGCCATTTTCGCGTTCACGATGGAGAACACGCCCGCCGCCGCCGTTTGGACATCGATTCCCAGCGGTTCGGCAACATGTCGGGCGATTGCCTCGGCTGCCGCCTTGCGGTCGAGGACGAAGCGACCGCCGAGGAACCTGTCGGGATCGAGGTAGCCGAGAAGCAGATTTGCGTCGGTGACGGTCGGGTATTCGCCACCGCGGCCATAGCAGGCAGGGCCGGGCAGCGCGCCTGCACTCTGCGGACCGACCATCAGCCGACGGGTCGGGGGATCGACGCGGGCAATGCTGCCGCCGCCTGCACCAATCGAAACGATGTCGATCGTCGGCGAATACATGACGCGCTGGTCGACGATGGTTGTGCTCCGCAGCAGGGGGCGGCCGTTCACCACCAATCCGACATCGAATGTCGTCCCGCCGACATCGGCACAGATGATGTTGCGGTAGCCGCCGGCTTCCGCAACCCGCATCGAGGCGACAATGCCGCCCGCGGGACCGGAGAAGAACGTCGCGATCGGCCGCGAGCGCGAGAATCCATCTGTGGCGACGCCGCCTGCCGAATGCATGATCAGCAGTGGGGCGCGCATATCTTTCTGCCGCAGACCGGCCTCGACCCGGTCCAGATAGCCGATGACCGTCGGTGCCACATAGGCATTGAGGACGGCCGATTCGGTGCGCTCATATTCACCGAGCCGGCGGACGAGGTCGCTGCCGAGCGAGACAAGCAGATCGGGATGGCGCGACCGGGCAATCTCCTGGACGCGGCGCTCATGCTGCGGATTGTGGAAGCCCCAGAGGAAGGAGACGGCGAGACATTCGGCGCCCAGCCCGACCAGCCGATCGATAGCCTCGACCACTTGGGCATCGGACAGCGGGACGATCACCTCGCCGGTGAAATCGATGCGCTCGTCGATCTCTGCAATGCGTTCGCGTGGCACGATGGGCAGGGGCTTGCTGGTGACCGAGTAGTTCTGCACCTCCTGCAATGGCCGCCCGGCCACCCGCCCATTGACCCGCATGATGTTGAGAACGTCACCATGGCCACGGGTGGTCAGCAGGCCGACTTTGGCTCCCGTGCGCGTGACCGCGGCATTGGTAGCGATCGTGGTTCCCAAGGCGAAAGAGGAGATGCCCCGGTCGAAGGCGCTGCCCGCCTTTTCGGCTTCCCTGGCAATGGCAAGAACATCGAAGACACCCTGGGCGGTGTCCTTGGGGGTGGATGGCGCCTTATGAAGATGTGTCCGGCCATCTTCGGTGATGTGGACGAGGTCACAAAAGGTACCGCCGGTATCGATGCCGATCACGCTCATGCAGGTAACCTTGCGTAGATGCAACAGACTTGCATATATGCATGCAATATTGCTGTCGGTGCAAAATGTCTACCGAAAATTCGGAAGCGGCAAAAAGAATTTTCTCAACCTGGGTGTGCAGGGGGATATCAACTGAACCGAGCCGCTAGAATGTCGGGGGCGTATTCACCCAAAGGATCCGGCAGGCGGTTTCGCCAGCGGCCCGGTACAAATGCTCCCGGTCGGAAGTAAAGAAGAAGCTGTCACCCGTGGACAAATGATAGTTCTTGCCACTGACCTGCAGCTCAAGCTCGCCGTCAAGGATATAGCCTACCTCTTCGCCAGCATGATGGTAGGGACCGCACCAAGTCCCATTTGGCGGTACATGCATAATGTGTGCTTCCAGCAATCTGCCCTCGATAAACGGAACTAGGCTCTCGGCCATGCTGCCGTCGCCTTCGACCCAGCCACCGCTCGAATAGCGCGGCCGTTCCCCCGCCTTGTATATGACGCAGCTATTGCCATCCTCCGCGCTGAGAAGCGCCGTGACGGAAATCTGCAAGCCTTGGCAAAGACGGTGCAGAGTGGTCAGGGAAGGCATCACCAAGCCGTTCTCGACGCGCGAAAGCAGGCTTTCGGAGCAGCCAGACGCCTGGGCGAGATCCTTCAACCGCATGCGACGGGCGCGCCGCTCGTTCCGGATTCGCAGCGCGATATTTGGAAATGCCTCGGTTTTAGGCGCTCGATCATTCGGCCCAGCTAACGTCTCGGAAGTCACCGTCGCAAACCTCTTGGCTTTCCGACTAGTGGATTGAGAAAGCAACATTTACAAGAATGTTGCTCTTCATGCAATCGCATTGCAAGAAAGGAATAAAAATGTGAGACATCTTGCCGATAGCGAGGGCATAAATTCCTGGGTGTCGGCACCCGATCTTTGAAGTGCCCGATGCGATTTCCGCGAAGTCCAGTTTTGGCCCTTCTCGGAACCTGCGATGCAACCCGGCTTACGGCCGCTTCAACCATGCCCGGAGAGCAATCGAGTCGTCGTCAACTAATCCAAAACGAACGCGGTGTGAACGCTAAAAGTGGGTTCAGTGAACGTGCACTGAAAATACACCCTTGGTGACCGATGCCTTATACGCGTGCTTCCAACGGCATACGCCGGGACGACCTGCAAATCTTGGGTAACATCGAATGAGGAGCGTCGTCGAGACATGGTAGTGCGGCGGTGCGCGACGCTCGGTCAGGCCGAGCTCTATGCCCTTATCCTGAGTGCCCAGGGTATCGAATCGACGATTGTCCAGGACGCCGGCGATTTCAGCCTTATCGTCGCGGCGGAAGACGCAAGTCAGGCGGAGAAGGAACTCGCAGCCCATGATTTGGAGAATCAGGGCCAACCGACCGAGAGGAAACAGATCAGTCCTGCGCCGGCCAATATCGAAATCCTGCTGGTTTACTGGATGGTTCTGCTCTTCTTCTTCGCTGCCGCCCGTCGCGACGCCTTGTCTGTTCAGTGGTTAGAGGCCGGCTCGGCTCAAGTGGGCTTGATCCGCGCAGGTCAATGGTGGCGTACCGTTACGGCGCTCTTTCTGCATGTCAGCGGAACGCATCTCCTGAACAATCTCGCTTTCGGAACCGTTTTCCTTTTGCTCTTGTCCCAGGTTCTGGGTCCAGGAATGACCTCACTGGCCGTGGTGGCAGCAGGGGCGGCAGGCAACGCATTGAACGCCCTGGTAAGACCGGCAATCCACACGTCCATCGGAGCGTCCACCGCAATATTTGCGGCTGTCGGCCTGCTCGCGGCGCTGAGGCAGGATTGGCGGCATGGGCGGATGTCTTCAAGTCTGCGCGACTGGGTGCCCCTCGGAGGTGGCCTGATGTTGCTGGCTCTTCTCGGGTTCAGCGAAGGACAAACCGACATCCTTGCTCATGTTTTTGGGTTTGCGACGGGTGCGTGTCTTGGATTGCTACTTGCCTGGCTGGATCGCAATTGGCCAGATGATCACCCGGCACAGTGGAAAGCCGCCTGGGCTTCCACCGCGATAGTTACGCTCGCTTGGCTATGTGCAATCGTAGCGAAGTGATCGGATGAAATGGATCAACGCGTTCGCAGGCCGCAGATAAAGTTAAACCAATGTTTGTCCGAGCCCAACCGACGCTTGTCTAATTGTTTGGCAGTCAAGGTAGACCGGAACATGGCCAGGCTACGGCCAAATCGGCGCTGATGGCCCTTCTGGGAAGTGACCCGACAACTCCAGAATAATCACTTTCAGGCCGGAAGCGGACATGGCGTGGACATCGCGAAACCGAAGCGATGACAGAACGCGGACATCGGAAAAAGTCGCCCTCGCAAGGCCGCTATTGTTGCCAATGTCACGGCCACGAACTGGAAACATGCCGCAGCCAGTGCTGCCGCAAGAAGGCGTAGCATTTGCCCTCTATTTCAAGGCCTTCGTTCTCCACTCGCTTGCTCTAACAAAGTGAGGAGGCCACTTAAAATCTCAGTCGGTGATGGCGGGCAGCCGAGTATATGGAGAGCTACGGGGACCACCTCAGAAACACCACCAACAACTGCGTAACTGCCCGCGAAGCAGCCGCCATCCCGGGCGCAACCACCGAGGGCGACGACCCACTTCGGGCTAGGCGTCGCATGATACGTGCGCTCCAGCGCCTCGCGCATATTCTTGGTCACCGGACCGGTAACAAGCAGCACATCGGCGTGCCGCGGCGAGGCGACGAAGCGAATGCCAAATCGCTCGAGGTCGTAGAAAGGATTGTTGAGGGCGTGGACTTCGAGCTCGCAGCCGTTGCAGGATCCGGCGTCGATCTGGCGAATTGCCAGGCTGCGGCCCAGGCGTCGGCGCGCGGCGCGATCGAGGCTTCTTGCGAGCTCATCCATTGCAGTGTCGCTCAAAGGTGGCGGCGGCTCGGTGAGCGGCGGGCGAAACATACCTTGGAAAAGCAGTTTGCGCATCTAGAGATCGTGGCCCGAATAGGAACAGTTGAACGATTTATTGCAGAGCGGAAAATCCGCGACGATGTTGCCCTCGATCGCGGCTTCTAGGAGCGGCCATTGAAACCACGAAGGGTCCCGCAGATGGCACCGGTCGACCCTGCCGTTACCGGCGAGCCGGACCCAAACAAGTATGTCACCGCGAAAGCCTTCGACCAACGCCAACCCCTCTCCTCGCTCCCTCGTATCCTTCACCTCTGCCCGCACGGCACCATCGGGCAATTGTTCGAGGATCTGTTCCAATAGCGAAAGACTCTGCTCGACTTCGCGGATCCGGATCCAAAGGCGAGCATTGACGTCCCCCGCTTCCAAGATGGGCACATCGAACCGGAGGCCATCATAGGGAGGATAGCCGGGCTTGCGGCGGGCATCGAAGGAGCGGCCTGAGGCGCGGCCAATGTAACCACCAGCGCCATATTGGCGGGCGAGCGCCGGCGCGAGGACCCCGGTGCCGACGGTGCGGTCCTGGAGTGATGTCGTATTGTCGTAAAGTTCTACCAATTCGGGAAATCTGCCCCTGACGTGGTCAATAAGTCCACGCAGGACCACCCTGAACCCCAGGCTCGGCTCGCCAACGATCCCGCCGGGCACGATGCGGTCGCGCATAAGCCGGTGACCGAAGCAGGCATGGGCAGCGCGTAGAACGCGCTCACGAAGTACTCCGCAATGGGCGTGCAATAGCGTGAAGGCGGCATCGTTGCAGACCGCGCCGATGTCGCCAAAGTGATTGGCGAGACGCTCTAGCTCCGCCATGAGCGCGCGCAGCCAATGCGCGCGCATGGGCACCTCGATCCCAAGTGCCGCCTCGGCTGCCTGCGCAAAGGCAAGCGCGTAGGCAACGGTGCTGTCACCGGAGACGCGGCCGGCGAGCAGGGCGGCTCGGTCAAGATCGACACCGGCCATTAGGCTCTCGATTCCCTTGTGAACGTAACCGAGCCGCTCTTCAAGTCGAACCACCGTCTCGCCGTTTGCCGTGAAGCGGAAATGGCCGGGCTCGATGATGCCCGCATGGACGGGGCCGACCGGGATCTGGTGAATGCCGTCCCCTTCGACAGGCAGGAAAAGGTAATGCGGCGGACTCGGTGTTGTATCGGGGCGCGAGCTAAGTGGGCGGGCTATGTCCCAGCGACCGTGATCGAGCCACGGGCGCGTATCCGGCAGTCCAATGGCATCATGCCCGAACAGGTCGCGGACCGCGCGCTCCAGCCGAATCGCCGGCGGATGCAGCATCCCGATCGATGGATACGAGCGATCCGGACATTCGAGGCTGATGACGCCGATCTCGCTGGTCTGTTCGTCGATGAGCGCCATATGGACGGCGTCCGCCTCGCCCCAAAGACCAAGTAGGATCCAATGTCCACGCGCGAGATGATCGGCGGCCATATTCCACATGTCTGGCGTTACAACAGCGCGCGGCCAGGGGCGATGTAGTGCCACCCGGGCGGCGTTGCCCACGAGTAAATCGACGACACTTGCCATGCCCTTCATCCCCCTTTGCCTAGCCCAGGCAGCCCGGCAACATTCTGGAACCATGCGACCAAAGGCGGCGGCAGATAAATCCCGGCGGTCAGAACCAACGCAAGATGCGCGTACATCGGTGCGTAAGACCCCTCGGTCGGCGCCATCGCGCCGCGGGGATTGCCGAAGGCGAGGCCGTTTAAGCGCAGAAGCAGCGCTCCTAAGGCGACAAGCAGGCCAAAAACCAGCGGTATCGCCAGGAGTGGCTGATGAACAAAGGCCGAGCTCACGACCAGGAATTCGCTCATGAAGATACCAAGCGGCGGCAGTCCGGCAATTGCCACGACGCCACAAACGAGTGCCCAGCCGAGCCAGGGATGGGTTTCGGTGAGGCCGCCAATATCCTCGATTTTCTGAGTGCCCTTGATCTGGGCGATGTGACCGACGGCATAGAAGATCGCCGACTTGGTCAGACTGTGCATCACCATGTGCAGAAGCCCGGCGAAATTCGCCAGCGGCCCGCCAATACCGAAGGCAAAGGTAATGATGCCCATGTGCTCGATTGACGAATAGGCAAACATGCGCTTGATGTCGCGCCGGCGGTACAGCATGAAGGCGGCAAAGACGAGGGAAACGAGTCCCATCGTAACCATCAGCGGGCCTGGCGCCAGCGCCTGGGTATTGGCGGCAAGCAGCAGCTTGAAGCGCAGCACGGCATAGAGCGCGACGTTGAGGAGCAGCCCTGACAGCACTGCCGAGATCGGCGTCGGTCCTTCGGCATGCGCATCGGGCAACCAGGCGTGCAGTGGCGCCAAGCCGACCTTGGTGCCATAGCCAAGGAGCAGGAACACGAATGCCAGGTTGAGCAGCGCCGGATCGAACTCCGCGACGCGCTGGATCAGCACCGTCCACACCATGGCCTGCAGCCCTTCGCCTATCACCGGCTGCGCCGCCACATAGACCAGAATGGTGCCGAAAAGCGCTAGCGCAATTCCGACGCTGCCGAGAATGAAATATTTCCAGGCGGCCTCCAGTGCCTCGTGGGTTCGGTAGATGCCAACCATAAGGACAGTGGTCAACGTGGCTATCTCGACGGCCACCCACATAAGGCCGATATTGTTCGCAAGCAGGGCGAGGTTCATCGCGAACAGCAGAACCTGGTACATGGCGTGATAAAAACGAAGATGGGTCGGGGTCAGCCGGCCGGTCGAAAGCTCGTGGCCAATGTAACTGGCGCTGAACAGGCTCGCAGTGAAACCAATGAAGGTGTTGAGCGCAACGAAGACGATGTTGAGATCATCCACAAGGAAGTATGATCCGGGCGCCGGCCACTCGGTTACGAAGAGCGAGAGTGCTGCAACGAGGGTGAGGAAGGAGGCGGTGACATTCAGCCGCGCGGTCAACCGGTAACCCGGCAGAACCGCAAGGAGTCCCGCCGCGGCGAGTGGAATGAGAAGTATCGCGCTGATTGCGTTGAACTCGAAACCGCTCATCGCCGTTCTCCGCGGTACCGGTCGAGCGCCTGCACATCCACCGTGTCGAACCGCTCACGGATGCGGAACAGGAATATGCCGATCACTATGAAGGCAATCAGGATCGAGAATGCGACGCTGATTTCGACCACGAGTGGCATGCCCTTGGCACCAGTCGCGGCTAGCACCAGCCCGTTCTCAAGTGACATGAAGCCGACCACCTGGCTCACGGCATTGCGCCGCGTCACCATCAAAAGCAACCCGAGCAGGACAATCGACAGCGCAAAGGCGAGGTCTTCCCGCGCCAGCGGGTCGGCCTGGGTGGTGACGCGCAACATGACCACCATGGAGAGAGCTACCAGTCCCATGCCAGCCAGCATGGTCGGGCCGATGCCGACCACTGTCTCGATCTCTCGGTGGATGCCGAGGCGGGCGATGATGCGATGGAGGACGACCGGTATGATGATCCCCTTGAACACAAGTGCGATTACTGCTGTGACATAAAGGTGCGGTGCATCCTGGGCGTAGGCCCGCCAGGCGACCGCAAGGGCGAGAACCAGGGCGTGGAGCGCATAGATGTTGAGAAGCGCATAGAGGCGGTCCTGGTAGAGCATCATGAAGCTGACCAGCACCAGCCCGCCGGCGAGCATATGGGCAATGTCGAAGACAAGCCTATCCATCTAAAGGCTCCGGGACACGAAAAGGAGAAGGGCGCCGAGCAGGCCGAGCATCAGCGCGGCACCCAGGAAATCCGGCACCCGGAACACCCGCATTTTGGCGACAGCGGTTTCGAACAGGGCGAGCAGAGCACCACCAAAAGCGAGCTTGGCAACATAGGCCGCGGTGCTCAGGATGTAGCCTATTGGTCCGGCGCCCACGAAACTGAGGCCCCAGGGCATGAACACACAAGCGATGAGCGAGATGTAAAGCAAAAGCTTGAGTGCTGCCGCGAATTCGATCATCGCCAAGTGCCGGCCCGAATATTCGAGCACCATGGCCTCATGCACCATGGTGAGTTCGAGATGGGTCGCCGGGTTGTCCACCGGAATGCGGGCGTTCTCGGCGATCGCCACCATGATAAGGGCGACGAGGGCAAGCCCGAGCGAAACGCGAAGGCCCACTTCCGAAGAGGCCATGACCGAGGCTACGGTTGACAGCTGCGTTGATCCGGCGATCAAGGCGAGCGTGAAGATGATCAGCAACATGGCGGGCTCGGCGAGCGAGGCTATCATCATCTCGCGGCTCGCGCCGATGCCGCCAAAGGCGGTGCCGACGTCCATACCGGCGAGCGCCAGGAAGAACCGCGCGCTGGCCAGAAGCGCAATGATCGCTAAGAGGTCGGCGGTCCAGCTGAACATGAGTCCCGTGGCAAAGGTCGGCACCAGCGACGCCGCGACCCAGGTGGCGGCGAAGATCAGATACGGCGCCGCGCGGAACAGCCAGGAGGCGTTTTCGGCGAGCACCACGTCCTTGCGCATGAGGCGCGCAATGTCGCGGTAGGGCTGGATGATCGAGGGTCCGACGCGGCGCAACAACCTTGCTTTCACCTTGCGGATGAAGCCGATGAGGAACGGTGCAAGCAGCAGCACCAGCGCCATCTCGGCACCCTGAACCAGGAAGTCGACAATCACGGCCATATCGCGAGCGCCAAAAGCAAGACGACAAGGACCAGAAAGACGAGGCTGAGATAGCGCCGGATCGTCAGGAATTGGAGTTGGTTGAGCCGTTCGGCAGTGAACCCGACAGCATCGGCAACGGGTTGGTAGAGCCTGTCCCAGATGAGGTCAGTGAGTTCGACCGTCAGCCGCGCGGCACGGATATCCCCAGGCCTGGGCATGTCGACATGCTCGTTCACACCAAACACCAGCGTCCCAAACACGCGGCGGATGGGCTGGGCAAAGCTGCCGGCGGTGTATTGAGTTGCCGGACTGGGGTCGGGGAAGCCGCAGTCCCAGGCCGGCGCCCGGCGCAGCGCGTGCGAGCCGAATCGGTGGACGACAAAGATGGTCAGCATCGCCGAAAGGGCAATGAAGATGAACACGAGCAGGCCGTTATAGGAGCTGCGCGTCGCCGGGATCGGCACAATCGATAGCCATGGCACCCCGAGCTGCGACGGCATGCTGGCGCCGACCAAATCGCGCGTCACCGGCGCCAGTCCATCGATCACCAAACCGGGCAATATGCCGGTAAGCAGGCACAAGGCGGCAAGCCCGAACATTGCCGCAATTGAAAGCAGATCTACCTCGCGGGCATGTTCTGCCGCAGGTGTGCGCGCTCGGCCAAGGAACGTCACGCCAAAGGCCTTGACGAAACAGGCGCCGGCGAGTGCAGCCGACAGGGCCAGCATGCCGCCGACCGCCGGCACCAAAATCTTGAGACCCCATTGAGGCAGAGCAGGGCTCTGCAGGATGGCCTGGAACGTCAGCCATTCCGATACGAAGCCATTAAGCGGGGGCAGTGCCGAGATCGCTACGCAGCCGACCAGGAAGGCGAAGCTCGTCAGAGGCATGCGATGGATCAGGCCACCAAGATGCTCCATGTCGCGTGCCCGAGTCGCCGCCAGCACCGCGCCCGCGCCGAAAAACAAGAGACTTTTGAACAGCGAGTGGTTGAGCACGTGGAACAGGGCGGCGGTCAAGGCGAGTGCTGCCGCCCAGGCCATATCATTGGCTTGAAATGCCAACGCCAAGCCAAGGCCGATATAAATGATGCCGATATTCTCAACCGTGTGATAAGCGAGCAGGCGCTTCAGATCATGTTGCATCAAGGCATAGAGCACGCCGAGGACGGCGGTGACACCACCGAGAAACAGTACCACCATGCTCATCCACCAGCTTGGCGCATCGAGGAGGTCGAAGATGATGCGCACGAAGCCGTACACCGCGACCTTGGTCATGACGCCGCTCATCAGCGCCGAAACATGGCTCGGCGCCGCCGGATGGGCGAGCGGGAGCCAGGCATGAAGCGGCACCAGGCCGGCCTTGGAGCCGGCCCCGAGAAGCGCCAGACCGAGGACCAGGGCTGCGATGAAGGGCGGATGCTCTGCGACACGCATCGCCGCGAAGCCATAGCTGCCGGTGGTGCCCGCGAGAAGGCCGAAGGCGAGCAGCAGCGCCATCGTCCCAAAGCTCGCCATGAGCAGATAGACATAGCCGGCACGGGCGTTTTCGGCATCGCGATGATGGGCCATGACCAGCGCCCAGGAGGCGAGCGACATGGACTCCCAGGACAGAAGAAAGGTGAAGGCATCGGCTGCCAGCACCACCAGGTTCATGGCGGCGAGGAACACCGAAAAGAAGGGCAGCACGCGGTGCGGTGCTGCCTCGTGGCGACCATAGCCGAGTCCATAGAGGCTCGCCGCCGCGGCCCCAAGATTGACCACCACGAGGAAAAAAGCGGCGAGCACGTCGATGCGAAAATTGGCACCGATCCAAGGAATGCCGAGCGGCAGTGTGAGAAGCTGATTGCCAGTGCCTGCAAGAAGCCCGAGCGCGGCCGACACGAGTGCGATCACTGAAGTGGCCAAGCACGTGCCGTAGACCACCTTCGTTGCTACATTGGACCGGCCCATGGCCAGCGCCAAGACTGCGATCAGGAGGAGGGCAGCAACACACCATAGAATCGTTACCACCGCCATCACCCGCGGTCCTTCAACCGCACGCCGCGCCCGCCGGCCCGGCTGATGGCGCCCTCGGCAATGAGCTCGATGCCAGCGGCATCAATTGCTGCGATCAGTTTCATTAGAGAATCGACATTGCCGCGTATCACACCCTCGCTTGCTTCCATCCGCTGGATGGTCGGCACTGAGAGACCAGCCAGATCAGCCAGCTGGCGTTGATCGATACCAAGGAGGGCGCGGGCGGCCCGCAATTGTGGCGCGCTGATCATCGCAGAAACGCACTTTTCGACAGTGCGCACATGACATGTGACATTTAAAACAGTGTTGTTGATGTCTCAAATATCATGGAGCATTCATTGAATCAACCCAAACTCTTTCCTCCTACCGAAGCCGCTGAACAACTGGTCAACGACACATTTGAGGGGTTTGCAGCTTGCCGACAAATCGTCGGAGTTTTGAATGGTAGGGACATCATTACGCCGGATCTCAGAGTCCGGTTTTGGCCGTTTCGGAATTCAGCCTCGCGCTCTCCAATGACTGCATTCACTCAAACGCGGAAGTACCGACTGAGAGGTTAATCGGACCGGCTCCCTGCATTCGCCGGATGAGTGACTTGATCCAGCTCATGCAGAATTCAATGACCCAGTTCGTCTGATTATCAGTTAGACTGATTGAGTCACCTTCGCCCGGTCCATGTCCCAATGGGTTCCGGACATTCGAAAAGAAGGATTTTAGGAGTTCCGCCTCCCAAGAAGCGATGAACTGCGCTTTCTGAGATGGTAGGTTGTCGATGAAGTTGTGCGGCCACACTGAAGGACCTGAGAGTGCGAGTAACGGCAATCCGTGCATCGCAGGGTCAGCACATCGCCGCCGCTCGATAGGATGCCGAAGGTCTCTCGCTGGTAAGCGGGGCAATTCGTGAAGGGGCCGCGCTCCCATGTAAATTTTTGCGGCATTCAGCCATGTTGCTCACGAATTCAGGCGAGAGCGATGGACCTTTTCACTGCTTGTCTTCGCCACGGTGCGCTGAACCGGATTCTGAGGTGGGTTTTCTAGAATAGGGTGTGCAGGTCGGTCGAAGCGCAGCCATTGCAGCGGACAGACCCCCCCTTGAGGCGCGTGGAGGCCTTCTCCCGATGGTAGTCTTACCAAGGTCCGCTTCCGGCGACTAAGCAGTCATTCATTATCTGTCGCGTCATGTCTCAGAAGGGCCAAAGGCAGACATTTCAACGATGCGCTGCGGTCAAACAAGTCGAGTCAGATGTCTTCTCATACACCCGCTCGTGGGTCCACTTGCCAGCGAAAGCGATGGACCCCGCCAGCGGCAATCTTACCTATGATCAGCTAAAGAACCTCAAACCTTGCTTTGGGCAAGGCCGGGAAGCGAGATACACTGGTGGCAAGGTTGCACGAAATCGGAAGGTCAACACCCCTGCGCCTGAGGTGCGGCGAGTATTGTTTAGAGCGCCCGCAATATCTTGCCGTAGCGCTGGGCGCAGGCAGTGCCGAATACGGTGGGCGCCAAAGCGGGTTCGCGTGTAAACCCCTGGCTCAACCCCAGCCGATGCGCAGTAACCTGTTTCCCATAGCATAGAAGCGTATCAAGCGATTGCATCGTGAAAACGATAAGCGGAAGGATTTCGCGATAGAGTTTTTCTGCCTCCAATTCGTCGTCAGGATCACCGCTCGCCATTAGCTCATAGACTCGGACTTGGACATCGGCGCAATCGAACGGTGGAATGATTCCAGCACAACCGGCCCGCAAGCAGTCCGGCAGTTCAAGGCCGGCGCGGCCATTGAATACGGCAAGGGTGCCCGCGGTTTGGTCGATCACCTCCTTGACGCGGACAACCGGACCCTCCTCCTTGAGAAGGGTGAAGTTCGCATGGTTGCGGCGCAGCGTCTCCATGCCTTTCGCTGACAGTCCGATGCCGGTATAGGCCGGCGCATTTTGAATGGCGACGCCACGAGAAGATCTATACAAGGTCCTGGCAACTGACGAAGGCGTCGAGCGTGCGTTCAAGAAGCTTGATGAGATCAAGCCCGCTGTGGTGAAGTTCTGGACAGCTGGAGCCGAGCCCATCCAACTCCTGGCAAATGGTGAAGTCGCCATGGGAATTGCGTGGAACGGGCGGCTGAAGAAGCTGCAGGATGACGGCACGAATGTTGTGCTGGTGTGGCAGGACTCGAATATCGACTCGAGTCACTACGGCATTCCCAAGGATTGCAAGAACACCGTAGGCGCAAACACTTATCTCAGCGCGTGGGCAAACCCGGAATGGGTAACAAACTGGACCCGTGATATTCCCTATCCTGGCTTCGTTCCCGGCGTGACCGAGAAGCTCGACCCGGCACTCGCAAAGAACCTGCCGACCAATCCTGACAATGTGAAAGTCTCGTTCTTCACGGATTGGGGCTTCTGGGTGAAAAATCGCGAGCGTCTGGAAACACGTTGGAAGGAGTGGTTGCTTAGATAGACGGCCAAAACGATCGATTTGACTCTGATAATTGCGGCTCTGGCGATCAAGCATCGGCTTTCTCGCCGTGCAGGTCAACGCACAATGGCCGAACTCAGCAGAGACCATAGGGCAACACGCCTTCGTTTCGACCCAGCGATGCTCCTCCTGGCGCCTGCGCTTCTGACGGTCATCGTCTTCTTCGTATTTCCATTGGCGGACGTTGCGAAGCGAAGCCTGTTCGACCCGGCATTTACAATCGCCCATTTCGCCAAGTTTTTGAACGAGCCTCTCTACAGTCTCATCTTTCTGAACACCCTCCAGGTCGCATTCATTACCACAGCGATCTGCGCCGTCCTCGGCTATCCGGCAGCCTATTACCTGGCCCATAGCAGGCCATCTGTCCGTGCCTATCTCATCTTTCTAATCGTGCTGCCCATGTGGGTGAGCATCCTAATTCGCAGCTACGCATGGATGGCCGTTCTGGGCCGGGAGGGTATCATCAACTCAGCGCTGATCGGCATGGGCCTGATCGATGCGCCGCTGAAGATGCTTTACACGACCGGAGCCGTTTATCTGGCGATGGTTCAGATCATGATGCCGATCATGATCCTGACGTGCTACGGCGTGATGCGTGGAGTTCCGGAGGATCTCATTAAGGCCGCCCGTGTCCTGGGGGCCGGACGCAAGAGCGCGTTCCTTCACGTCTACTTCCCGCTGAGCCTTGGCGGCGTCCGCAATGGCTCTATCATTATCTTCATTCTGTCCCTGGGCTACTTCATCACCCCGGAACTGGTCGGCGGTCGGCAGGACATGATGATTGGCAATCTGATCGTGTTTCAAATCGACAAGCTGGCCAATTGGGGGTTCGCGTCCGCCATCGGCATTGTTCTCCTTGCCGCGACAATGGTCATCGTCCTGATCTCGCAGGCGCTGCTCGCTCAAAACCGAACTTCTCCGACAGTTGAAGAATGAGCCGAATGTCGCGCAACCATTATTTGCTCGTCATCTACTTTGGTCTGGTGGTGTTCTTCCTGCTCTCTTCGCTGCTGGTCGTGATACCCATTTCGTTCATCGACGCCCAATTTCTTCGATTTCCGCCGGAAGCCTATTCGCTGCGGTGGTACCGTCGCTTCTTCAGCGATACAGATTTTGTCGACGCAACCATCCTCAGCATCACGGTTGGCCTAATGGCAACCGCGATCGCTACGACATTTGGAACACTTGCAGCCGTAGTGCTCACGCGCAAGCGTTTCCTTGGAAGGAAGGTTGTCTTTGGTTTGATGCTGGCGCCGGTGATCGTACCGGTCATCATTTTCGCGCTTGGCCTTTACGTATTTCTTGCCCAGCTCAATCTGCTGGGCAACATTTACGCATTGGTGTTCGCGCACGCGAACCTTGCCCTGCCGTTCTCGGTTCTCATCGTTTCGGCTGCTCTTGAGAACTTCGACATCACCCTCGAACGAGCTGCTCGCGTGATGGGCGCCAGCCCCGCCCGCGCGTTCTTCCATGTGACCCTGCCATCGATTCGACCGGCTGTGTTCGCTGCCGCGATATTTGGCTTCTTCATTTCGTTCGACGATCTTGTTCTGGCGTTGTTCGTCATGGGCCGGCGCTATACGCTTCCGGTACGGATCTGGCAGGATCTGCGATTTGAGATCGATCCGACCGTAGCGGCTGCATCGTCCATGCTGATCGTGATCACCGTCATCGGGATTGCTGTCGGTGGAATGCTTCATTTGCAGGCAAGACGTGGTCGACATTTCGTTGATGCGCTTCCTGAGGACCCAATCCTCGCAACACCAGAGCGCCTGGCATGAAGCTTGACTTGCAGAGCCGCGGCGCCAAGGTTGAGTTCAAGAACGTCGGCAAGCAGTTCGGTGCTGTATCTGCTGTCAGCGACTGCACATTTGATATTCGTGCCGGCGAGTTCTTCACCCTGCTTGGCCCGAGTGGCTCAGGCAAAACGACCTTGCTGAACATGGTAGCTGGTTTTCTTGATCCGAGCATGGGCGGGATCTTCATCGACGGGGTGTGTGTCACATCGATTCCCACTGAGAAACGAAATGTCGGGATGGTTTTTCAGAACTATTCGCTGTTTCCTCACATGAACGTCGCGCGCAATGTCGCTTTCCCACTCAAAATGCGAGGAGTAGGAGCGATTGAAACCCGCAAGCGCGTCCAATATGCCCTAAGTCTTGTGGACCTTTCGGAATATGAGAACCGCATGCCCAGCGAGCTGTCGGGCGGTGAGCGTCAGCGAGTTGCGTTTGCGCGGGCAATCGTTTTCGAGCCCAGAGTGCTGCTCATGGACGAACCGCTTGGCGCGCTTGATCTCAAACTGCGGGAGCGTATGCAGCTGGAGATTAAGCGCTATCGCGAGCAGATCGGTTGCACGGTGATCTATGTTACTCACGATCAGGCTGAGGCGCTGACACTTTCGGACCGGATTATGATCATGAACCATGGCCGTCCGGTGCAGATCGGCAGTCCTGAGCAAATCTATGATCGACCGGCATCTCGCTTTGCAGCTGAGTTCATTGGGGACACAAACTTCTTCACATTGCTCAAACAGGAGAGTGGAAACTTCAGCGGATGGTGCATTCCTGATATCGAGGCCGATTATCCCGGGAATGTCTGCGAGCTGCCCACCGAGGGCCGAACCGTGCTGTTGTCGGTTCGACCCGAAAAAATCCTGCGCCACTATGATCGCACGGCCTCGTCTGGCAGCGTGGTGGAATTCACGGCGATGATCACGGAAACGGTTTTCCTCGGAGATATCCACCGCTACACGGCGCGATGCACCAGCGGCAAACTGGTGACTTTCAAGGAACATCGATCGAGCAGCACGAGCGGCTTGACGCCCGGGGAAACGGTCGCGCTCGCTTTCTACGCCAACGCGGCGGTTCCCTTGCTCGGACACTGACTTTTTGAACAAGCCCATTCAGGATCGAAGATCCAAACCGAGGAAGGTTGAACATGCCGAAGCATCGAATCGCAGACCTACGGGCCTATGTCCTCGACGAGCCGGAAATGGGTGGCGACTACTGTCGCCGCGAAGCCGGGCATTGGCTGGTTGACGACCTCGTTGCCAATCCTATGTCGATCTACCCGGAATACCGCGACTCCCGCGATAGCTGGGGAATGGGGGTTCTTGGAAGCGTGCTGGTCGAGGTGGAAACGGAATCAGGCGAGGTGGGTGTCGCCACCGGATTGGGTGGCGACGCAGCCTGTTTTCTCATCGAGCGCCATTTCCGTCGATTCGTAGTGGGCTCCGAGCCCCACGACACAAATCGCATTTGGGACCAGATGTATCGCGCGAGTTCGATCTATGGCCGCAAGGGTCTGCCTGTGGCCGCGTTAAGCGTTGTGGATCTCGCTCTGTGGGATCTGCTCGGCAAGATTCGCGGTGAACCGGTTTACAAGATGATTGGCGGCAAGACGCGCGACAAGCTCAAAGTCTATGCGACCGGGCCAGCCCCGGAGGTCTATCGTGAATTGGGCTTTCTCGGCACGAAGGTCCCACTGCCGCACGGGCCGGGAGATGGTGCGGCCGGATTGCGAGCCAACCGGGATTTTATCGCCGATGCCAGAAGAAGGGCCGGCCCCGACCATCTGCTGATGGTCGATTGCTATTTGTCGCTCGATGTCCCCTATGCAATTCAGCTTGCCGATGCCATCGCAGAGTTCAAAATAAACTGGATAGAGGAACCACTGCAGGCGGATGATTGGGAAGGATTCAAGCAGCTCAAGGCGGCACATCCAAGGATGAAGTGGACGACCGGCGAGCATGAATATACGCGTTACGGTTTCCGGCAGTTGATCAGTGGTCGACATATCGACATTCTACAGCCCGACGTGATGTGGGCCGGTGGCTTGACGGAACTTCTGAGAATATGCGCGATGGCATCAGCATACGATATTCCTGTCGTCCCGCATTGCAGTGGCCCCTACAGCAATCATCTTGTGATTTCGCAACCCAATTGTCCTTTCTCGGAATTCCTGATCACCAGCCCAAGAGGTGAAGAGGTGAGGCCGCTGTTCGGCAATCTCTTCGAAGGGGAGATCCTTCCGGAGAGAGGCTTGATTGGCGTCTCGGAGGAACCCGGCTGGGGGTTGAGAGTTCGCCGCGAAGCCGTCGAACTGCGGCGACCCCATGCTGCAGGTCCCGTTTCATGAGCGAGTGATGGCAAGCAAGAGACGGAATGGCGGAGGGGGTGTGACCGTGGTTGATGTGGCCCGGCACGCCGGCGTGTCACCCATGACGATCTCAAGGACCATAAGCGAACCCGGCAAGGTAGCCAAATCGACACGTGACAGGGTCATGTCGTCGATCAAGGCAATGGGCTACCTACCGAATCTCGCGGCCGGAACACTGCGATCCAGTCGAAGTCTAATCATTGGCGGCGTGGTACCGACGCTTAGCTATTCGATCTTCAGTGATACCGTTCAGGGTATCTCGGATGTTCTCAGGGAGAGCGGATATCAGCTGGTGCTGGGTTGCTCGGGATACTCGCTTGAGAATGAAGAGAAACTGACGAAGGCGCTGATTAGTCGGCAGGCTGACGGAATCCTTCTGACCGGTACCTTGCACTCCCGTAAGCTCGTACCGTTCTTGCGGCGAAGCAACATACCGATCATTGAGATGTGGGATACGGCCAATCCCGCAATCGACATGGCGGTAGGTTACTCGAACTTTGAAGTCGGTTACGAGATCGGACGTTATTTGATTTCATGTGGCTATCGACGGCTCGGTTATGTGTCAGGAACAGTGGAGCACGAGAGCCGAGAAAACCGTGCTGCCGCCCGAACCAAAGGGTTCCTCAAGGCAGTGAAGGAAGCGGATCTGGCTCCTCCGTTGCGCGCCGCCGTATTGGATCCCTTGAATATGGAGCAGAGCGGCATCACCGCGGCCGACTTCATCGAGGCCAATTCGGAGCTTGATGGGCTGCTTTGTGTCAACGAAATCGTCGGCGTGGGCGCGCTCTTCGAAGCGCAGCGACGCAATTGGAAAATCCCACAGAAGATCGGCATCGCCGGAATGGGTGATGCCAATATTACGCCACTCGTGTGCCCAGGGCTCACAACGATACATTTACATGGCTACAGGATCGGTCGGCTAAGTGCGGAAATGATGTTGACGCGATTGTCCGAAGGGTCGGTTGAAAACCGCTGCGTGGACGTCGGCTTTGAGCTGCGGGTCAGAGGCAGTACCAGGCCACCAATCAGTTGATACAGGAAATAATGGATCGCCGAAGAACAAACGTCCTCGAGTGTGCCGGAGGCTCTCAGGACATTGAGGATTGAACAAGGTGGAGAACCGCTTCAGGATGTCTGACCGGGTAGTTCTTGCTCTTTGTCTGCGCGGCCAATGTCCGCTGCGGGTCAATTGCAGTCACCGCAGGTAACGCAATTGTTGCCGTTTGACAATCACTGTGACCACTCTTGCACACACGTTCCGATCGGCCATTGGTTACTCAGCGCGCTTCTGTTTGTCGTACCCCTGCTGAGTGGCACGCTCGCAGGCCTGTCGGTCGCATCAGCAGAAGGATCGTCCACAAGCTATAGCGAGGGCGGCTACGTACCGGACTTCGTTGCTATCGTCCACCGTTATAATGCAACTGGCGAGCCTTTCCGCATCGAGGGTACGTGCAAATCCGCTTGCACAATTTTTCTCGGAATTCGTAATGCATGCGTCGAGCGCAGCGCTACGCTTATGTTTCATGGCGGTCACGACATCAAGGAAAACGTCACAGGGCCTGGCACGCGCGCGAGCCGTACTGCCCTATTTCACTATAAAGCCGCGCTCCGTCGCTATTTGCTGGATAGGCACTACCTAGACAGCGCTGCTTATCACAGCGTGCCTGGAAGTACACTTATTGATCGTTTCGGTTATCGCGAGTGTCAGTCCAAATCCGAATGATCTCATTGCTTTCGGCACAACTGAAGTTTTCCGGTCGTCGATTATAGTCGTTTCGTCACCTTAGGACGTCTGCAAGTCGCACCAGTAGGACGGCTAGGTTGCTGCTTGATGAAAACAGCGTCCTCTAAATGAGATTTGGAGAGAGTTGATACGCGCGGTGGTAGGTCGGTCCGGCCAATGTCGCGGAAGGGCCAGGAGCCGACAACCGCCTAACGGCACTGTGGGCGACTCCTTGCCCCTTATGCACGATACCAGGGACTCCAGAATGGCATGCCTGTCTCCCTGCTAGCATCCTCCGGCGTGAGACCGATGTCGCGGAGTTCATAATCATTGAGGGCAGCGAGAGCACGACGCGTTCGGCGGCGTCTTAGCCATAGATGCGCGACCGCCTCCAGCCGCTGCAGTAATATCTGGCGACCAGTGCGGTGTTCGCCGATGGATAGCATATGTGTCCTTAACATCGTTCATGTCCTTCGAGGTCTAACAAATTCAACAGCAGCATTTCAGCTCTCGATAAATACGAAACTCCGTAGCTTGCTCTCAAAGCATCATTTCTCTACCCTGCCTTAGTTTTTCTCATGATGTGGCCTTGCATGGTCCGACGGCTGCCAGCACTCAATGCCCTCAAAGCCTTTGAGGCGGCCGCCCGCTATGAGAGCTTCACAAAGGCCGCCGTGGAACTGTGTGTCACGCAGGGCGCAGTCAGCCATCAGGTCAAGGCGCTTGAAATGGAACTCGGCCTTAAGCTGTTTCGGCGGGAGCGTCAGCGCCTGCTGATCACCGACGCGGGACGATCGTATCTTGAAGTGGTGCGGGATGCCTTTGACCGGCTCGCCATCGGAACCGAGCGTCTGCTGCAGCGCCAGAACACTGGCGTGCTGGCCGTGACCACTTCGCCCAACTTCGCCAGCAAGTGGCTCGTCCATCGCCTTGGACGGTTCGCCGAGGACCATCCTGGGATTGACCTGCGCATCAGCGCCTCTTTGCAGCACATTGACTTCGCGCGGGAGGACATCGATATGGCGATCCGTCACGGGGACGGGCAATGGCCAGGGATGCATGTGACGCGCCTTTGCGTCGAGGAGTTGTTTCCGGTCTGCAGTCCGAAACTCCTTCGCGGTCGTGGTGCGTTACGAACGCCTCGCGACCTCAAGCGCCACACACTTCTTCACACCGACGACCGAAACGGCTGGGCCAGATGGCTCGAGGAGGCCGGCGTCCTGTGTAGAGACCTTGGGAGCGGCCCCGTATTCAATCAGGCAAGCATGGCCATCGATGCTGCCATTGACGGCCAGGGCATCGCTTTGGCCCGAACCGCCCTCGCGGCCTGGGACCTGATTGCCGGGCGTCTCGTCAAGCCATTCCCGCGCGCCTTGACCGTGCCGTATGCCTATTGGATCGTCTGTCCGAAGGCGAATGCCGATCTGCCCAAGGTTACGATCTTTCGCCAGTGGCTCCTATCAGAAGCGGCGCTGGACGCCAGCCGGATGAGCAAGCTGCTACGATCATGATGTCGGACGTAAAACCCAAATCTCTGCCGGCTCGCCGCCATTGGCGCGGACCGCCACAAATAGCCGGTCGAGTGCGGGGACGAACAATGAGGTGCGAGCGCCGGTTCGTGTTCGCACTCGCGCGATCTCTTTAAAACGCTGATCGGCTGCACTCACAACGACGACGAAGCCCTCGCCACAACTGACATAGAGCCGGTTCCGCGTAGCGTCGAAGAACAGGTCATCGGCGTCGCCGCAGATCGACAATCGGCTGAGCAGATTTCCGTTCGTTGTATCGAAAACCGCAAGCGTTGCCGGACTGCGATAGACAACAAAGAGGCGGTGGTTCGCTGCATCGAACGCCATGGGAAAGTTACCGTTCAACCCACGAACACCCCACTTTGCTCGCTGCTGTCCCGTCTTATCGTCGATCACTGCGATAGCATGCGCCTCGGGCTCATTGACGAACAAGCGACCATTCTCAGCGTCGAATTGAAACGCCTCAGGATGAGCGTCCAGCGGCAGGTCGGCGACCTTCTTGCCGGCTTGCAAGACTGCAATCGCGCCATTCCCATATCCGACAAAGACACGATCCGGGCCACCGAGGCGAATGTTGTCCGCATCTTCGCCGAGCTTCACCTCGCCGATGGGCGAGAGTGTCTCGGCGGCAAAAGTTTTCACGACACCGTCGCCGGCGTTCGCAATGTAGACGCGATCAGCCCTCGGCTCATAGGCAATGCCCTGGGGCTCACGCAATCCCGTAATACGCTTCACGACCTTCTGCGTGGCGAGATCGATCACGCCGACGGAATTGTTACCAAGCTCGGCCACAAAGAGCCTGTTCCGTTTGGTATCAATCGCCAGATGATCGATGCGGCCAGTCACGCGCCCTAAGGGAATTTTGGATACGACAGTCAGCAGTTCGTCGGCTGCTTGTGCCGGAGTTCCGGCCAGCACCGTCACAGCAACCAGAATTACCTTAAAAATCATGTTGGCTCTCATGCTTCCACGTCCGTCTGTTCGTCCTCCCGTGTCCACCGCTCGCTTCGCTCATTGCTCCTCCGGCGGCTTCAAAAACCGAAACTGCATCAGGAGAAGCAGGTCGTAGGTAATCTTCAGGACCCCGCAGATGATGAGCGGCAATGCCTGAAACGATGCGGCAAAAAGAGCCCCGGCGAGCGCCGGGCTCACTGCTGCGGCCAAGCTGCGGGGAACGGAGGTGAAGCTTGCCGCGGCGGGGCGCTCCGGCTCGGTCACGACCGCCATCACATAGGACGATCTGGTCGGGACATCCATCTGCGACAGAGCGGCACGGAGCAGAAGGAGAACGAGCACAATCGTCAAATTTGGTGCAACCGCCGCCAGGATTAAGCAAAGGCTCGATGGGATGTGCGTCCAGACCATCGTGTTCACAAGCCCGATGCGTTTCGACATCCAGGCTGCCACCGGGAATGAGAAGGCCGAAAGCACGCCTGACCAGAAGAAGAACAGGCTGGCTGCGGAGAGCGAAAGGTCAAAGCGTTGAAACAGCCAGAGTGCCAGCAGCGATTGAACAACAAAGCCCCCAGCGAAAGCATCGAGACTGAACAGCGCGGCAAGCTTGTAGACAATGCTTCGAGAGGGGCCAAGCGCCGAGGCTCCCGCCACCCTAAGCGGGCGTGGTCGAAGCGGAATGAGCCAATAGATCAGACCTCCGATTATGCCCAAGAGCGCATAGAGCACGAACATCAGTTTGATCGCGGCGATCTGGTCAATATCGAGCTTTTGCAGGAAATCGGGGGCAGAAGCAGCCAAGGCTCCGACACCGCTGGCGAGCGCACCGATAAGGCTGTAACGGGCGAACATCTTTGTCCGCTGGCGATCCGAAATGGTGCGGCTCAACACCGTATGTTCCAGAGGCACAAAGATGCTGACACTTCCGGCCGATGGATTGATGGTCCCGGCAAAGGCGACCAGCAGAAGTGCGGCGTAGTCATCGACGAGAGCAAAGGCAAGGCCGGTCGCGATCATCAGACAGGCCGCCCCGAACAGCAGCCCCCGCTGATCGAACCGCGCCCCGACGAAGCCGATGACTATGGTCAAGGACGCAGAGCCCAGCAGGGCTGAAGTCGCGATCACGCCGACCTGGAGGGCCGAAAACCCGAGCGCCGTCAGATAGACCGGCAGCAGAACGGCAACAAAGCCATCGCCAAAATCTCGCAGGGCACGAGCAATCAGCAGAGGAACAATGCCAGTGCCCTGCGCGCGGGCTTCTGGAAGCTGTATCGTCGTCACTGCTTGGCCACGTTCACCTTGTCCAGGGCAGCGCGCAATCCTGACGCCAGCTTCTTGGCATCGTCATTGGCCCAGAAATGCATGAAGAACAGCCGTGGCTGCTCGTTCAGCATGTGGCTGTGGAGAGCAGTGACTTCGATGCCGTTTTTCCGAAGTGCCTGCAGAACGGGATCGACCTCATCGGAAGTCAAGACGAAGTCGCCGGTGATGGCGGCCTTTCCGCTGCCGGTTGGCTGGAAGTTGATGGCCTCCGCCGTTCCCATCGCCGGAGGAACTTCCATGCCATCTTCCGTAACCTTCTCAGCGCGGGGCACGCTGAATTGAAGGACGCCGCCATTCACCTTGCCCTTGGCGCCGAGCGTCGCATTGATCATCGCGGTGTCGAGATCGAGCTGGGGAGCCGGCGTTGCTCCAGTCGCTCCCGATTGTGAGCTGGATGAAGCGACCGCAGCAATGGGGGTACCGCTCTGCGACAATGCATCATGCAGGATTGCTGCAAGCTTGACCGGGTCACCCTTTCCGAGGACATGCATATAGAAGGTGGCGGGGGACGAACGGAGCAGATGATTGTGCAGGGCGGTAATCTTGATGCCGCCCTCCGTCAGCTTGGTCAGCACAGAGGTAATTTCAGTTTCGGTGAGGACCAGATCTCCCATGACGGTTGCCGTCCCTCCCATCTCCTGGAAGGCAAGCCACGAGCCGAGAGCTAGGCTCGGTTTCAACTGGACCCCGTCCAAAGTCACCTTCAGGTCGGTTCGCGGAAGGCCGATGCGATAAACACCGCCAGGCAATTCGGAGCCAGTCTTGCCGAGTGCCTCGCCGACCCTCTGCCAGTTTGCTTCTTCCGCGGATGCTGAACCAGGGCCGCCCAACCCGATAGCAAGAGCTGCCAGGACTACTGCAGTCAGAGTTTTCATAAGTGCCTCCTTCGTCTTCTGGTCAAAAAACGCAACGTCGATGCCTGTGGGACACAGGCGAAACAGGGCGACAATTGATATTAGAAAGATTGTTAATCGTGACATGCTGCGTTCCTCGGTTGCGAAGATTAGGAACGCGATCTCCGGCATGTCGCCTTGTGGGGTGACCGCTGACCCCATGAACTAACTCTGATCTCAGGAGCTGCCCAGGTCAAGCGGATGGCAGGAGGTCGTCGGTCGCAATGATCGGATTGGGACCGCCTATTCGTTGACCTCCGCCATGACCGGCTTGCCGTCTTCCATGGGTGGGCTTGTCCTCCTTGGATCAAAGCTACACTTTGTACCTGCGTCCTCGTGCATCATCAGGATGTGCCTCCTCGATATAAGTGGTCGTAAACAACACGACACAGCCAGAGACGGTTCCTGCGCACCGAGTGTCGCTGCCGGCTGCCCAGCCATGGGTCAATGCAAATGCTGGTGGTGGACGTCCGGGAAGTGGGGATGCTTATGCCGCAGCCTCACATGAGCGTGCTTGTGAGAGTGCGGTTCTCCAGGGGGGTCCGACGGCCCATGCTCGTGCTGGTGATGCGCGTCATGGACATGACTGTGCGTGTGGGTGAGCGGCTCATGCTCATGTTTATGCTCGTGTCGCTCCGTCAGGTGTAGCAACACGCCGACCGCCATCAACAGGCCTGAAATCACCAATGCGGGTGTAACAGGCTCACGCAGCACGATGAACGCGATCATCGCCCCGATGAACGGAGCAGTCGAATAATACGCTCCTGTGCGGGCCGTGCCGATCTCCCGCAGCGCCAAGACAAACAGGACCAGGCTCAGGCCATAGCCAACAAAACCCAGCACTGCAGCAGCGGCAATTGTCGGGGGGCTCGGCATCGCTGTCCCGATAAATACAGCCAACGAAAGATTGACTGCCCCAGCCACCAGGCCCTTGAGCATCGCGATCTGGACAGGATCGCTGAGGGACACCTTGCGTGTAAGATTATTGTCAATGGCCCAGGCCAAACAAGCTCCGACGACGGCCAGCGGGCCGAACACGCCGGTCACGGCAGCTTCTCCCTGCCATGACAGCACCACTGCCCCGGCAACGATGCAAGCCATGCCAAGCGCGATCCGGCTATCGAAGTTCTCGCGGAACACGAACCAAGCAAGCAACGCCGTGAAAACCCCCTCCATGTTGAGGAGGAGCGATGCGGATGCCGCGGGGGTCATGGTCAAACCGAACATCAGAAGAAGGGGACCGATGACCCCGCCGACCAAGATGGCGGCTCCCAGCCAAAATGCCCCGGCCATCCCGAAATGCTCATTGGCGTCGGAACTTGTCATCTGAAGAAAGCCCCGTGCAGAACGAACAAGCAGCAGACCGATGCCCGAGCCGAGATAAAGGATCGCTGCGAGCAGCGCCGGCTGAACATCGCCCACGAGCATCTTCGCAAACGGCGTACTGGCCCCGAACAACGTTGACGACGCCAGCGCGAGCATCGGACCACGAGACTGCGATAGCTTGATCATGGTCAGTTCCAACCTGGAGGAAGGCTGCCGATAAAGGCGGTGAGGCCGAGCACGAGTATGAGTGCAGAGCTACCAACCTGAACGAGACTGCCGGTAACCGTAGCCGGACCCATGCGAGAAGAGCAACCTCGGCAGACAGGAAAGGCGGTTCACTTGTCGTTTAATAGAAGAACATTGTGCAAGTTCGACGGTTCTGCCTAGGGAGGTATCTCGATGTCAGTTTATGGTCGCGTCTGGATCGTTTTGACGCTTCTGCTTGGCCTCTCGGACAATGCACACGCGTAGCGATTGTCTCGCGATGGCCGACGGCCCGAGCCGCCTCATCAAAGCCGCCGCAACTCCTACCCAGCTTACGGAGCAGCAGGTCAGCTTGACCTATGTCGGCCATTCAGCCTTCCTAATCGAGAGCGCAGGTGGTGTTACCGTAGCCACGGACTATGCCGGATATGCCGGGGCCGACGTCGTCCCCCGTATCGTCACGATGAACCACGCACACCGAAGCCACTACACCGACACGCCCGATCCCAGGATCGAGCATGTCTTGCGCGGATGGAACCCGAACGGCGGGGCCGCGCAGCACAATCTTACCTTGGGTGACGTCCTCATCCGAAATGTTCCCACCGACATCCGCAGCTGGAGCGGCGGGCGTGTTGTCGATGGCAACTCTATCTTCATTTTCGAGATTGCCAGGATGTGCATCGGCCACCTTGGTCACCTGCATCATGAACTCACGCCGGAACTGCTGGGGTCGATCGGGCGACTGGACATCGTGATGGTGCCGGTAGACGGCAGTTACACCATGCCTCAGGCAAGCATGATCAAGGTCATCAAGCAGCTCCGGGCCAGGCTGGTGATCCCGATGCATTACTTTGGGCCTACGACATTGGCCCGCTTCCTCTCCGGGCTCGGCGAGGCGTTCACGATAGAGACCAATCCGAGCGCCAAAGTGGTTCTCTCAAGGGACGATTTGCCGGCGCGTCCCAAGGTTCTGGTACTTCCCGGAGGATAATTTGAGCGTTGCTGCGGATCTCGGATCCGTGGAGAATTGCTGTGCGTATTGGGACTGTTCTTCTGCAGTCTGGCCTTCACCAACCTGGTCGCGTTCTGTCGACCCAGCGCCATTAACCAACAGAACGGGGTCGCTTCCGAGCTTCCAGTCTCGCTGCCGTTGGCGCCGCCAGGGGTCGGTACTGCCAAAATCGACGCTGAACGAGCCTTTCTTATGTGGCCGACAAAATGTCGGCCGCGTGACAAAGCAGCTCCGTCAGCTGCAGGCGCATGGTTGCTTTTGCAAGATTTCATATTGCCCACCGCTACCGATCATGGAGCCAGGAGCTCAGCGTGGCTGATCCCCGGCTCTCGAGGTGGTCGTAGAGTTCCTCTGGTGTTTCAAAAGGACAAGCGGTAACCGCGCGCTCGCCTATGGCAATCATCCAGTGGAACCATACTGCTTCCATCTCCCTTTTGTCAGTGTTAGGAACAGGGGCTCGCCAAACTCCACCACCGCGCCCGCACCGTCAGATACCGGAACGACAGCAAGGCACGCCGGCCGGGCCAAACCCGGTCACACAGAGCAGTGGCTCAACCGATTTTCTGGATCGGGCATCGGCAGCTTCGTTATCGCCTGGATGCCGCTAGACTGCCATGCCGCCCAGCCTAGCAGTGAGCCTTGCAGGACGCTAGGATGACACGACCGGCGGCCCGGTGTCTATGCCGCGGCAGCACACGCCCTCCCTGCTCCTCCCTAAGGCTCTGCTGCCGTCCGGGATTTGCGTCGCGGAGGAAGCTCATTCGTCAGGGCTCATTGCAGACAACGCCTGTAGTTGAAGTCGATCACCGACCCGTCGGACAGGACAAGGTAAAAACGGCGCGATCGGCGTCCATGCGCCCCGGCAAAAACGTCCTTGATCGTCTCGCCTCCCAGTTTGTTGGCGCGGTTTGCGTGTCGATCAAAGAGCGCGCGAATAAACCCATCGTGATTACGATAGGTAATCGGCTCGGCATCGAAGTAACTGTCGCGGATGGCTCGAGCACGCCGAGCGGCATCGGCCTTGGATCGAAAGACCCAACGACCGATATGCAGTCTTGTTTTTGTCACTTGCAATCTCCGAGTTACTCGGAGCCTCATCATGACATCAACTGCAATGCGGTTCATTTGGCTCTTTTGCAGCGTCTTGGATGTTCTTGCACCGCCGTCTGAATTCTCTGGTCAGGATTCCAGAGTTCGTTATAACTGAGATGGGCCTGGAGGATGACCCATGCCCACGCTTCGTCTCACCAAGCGCACCATCGAGGCGCTGCCCTTTGCCCCGACAGGCCAGATCCTCTACCGCGATAGCGAGCTCACCGGCTTCGGTGTTCGCGTCGGCAAGCGATCGAAGGTCTATTTCGTCGAGAGCCAGGTGCGATGCCGGACGGTCCGGACCTCGATCGGTCGGGCCGATGTCTTCTCGCCCGAGGCCGCCCGCAAGAAGGCGCTGCTCGTTCTTGGTGCCATGGCGGAAGGCCGGCATCCCAGTGACGACCGAGACGCCGCGCTCGCCGAGCGCCTCACGGTCGATCAGGCCTTTGAACAGTTCTTTGCAGCCAAGCCCCATCTGTCGCCCCGCACCGTCCAGGACTACCGCCGAACGCGTGATGTCTATCTGCGAGACTGGAAGGGGCGCGCTCTGTCGGCAATCGATCGCGAAATGATCCTGCTCCGCCACCGGGCAATCACCAACGATCATGGCGCGGTGACGGCCAACAACGTCATGCGGCATCTGCGGTCGGTCTATAACTTCACGTCTGGCGCGCTATGAAGCCCTGCCGCCAAACCCGGTGCTGGTCTTGAGCAAGACGCGGTCGTGGCATCGCGAGCAGCGGCGGCGTGGCCTCATTGCTCCTCACCAGCTTCCTGCCTGGTGGAAGGCGGTGATGAGCGAGCCGGCCGATGGTCGTGACGTGCTGTTGCTCGCGCTGTTCACCGGCATGCGGCGCTCCGAGATCCTTTCCCTCAAATGGCAACACCTTGATCTCATCGGGGGAACCCTTGCCGTCCCGCGCACCAAGAATGGTGATCCCCTCGAGCTGCCCCTGTCAGGCTTCCTCGTCGACCTCCTTCGCCAGCGCCAGGCGCTGGTCGGACAGTCGAATTGGGTGTTCCCCAGCCGCGGCGAGACCGGACATCTGGCGGAGGTCAAGTCCTTCATCGCTCGCGTGCGGCAGGCCTCGGGCGTGAACTTTACGCTGCACGATCTCCGCCGGACCTTCATTTCCATTGCCGAAAGCCTGGACATCCCTGCCTATGCCCTTAAGCGGCTGCTCAATCACAGGGTCGCCGGCGACGTCACGGAGGGATACATTGTGATCAGCACCGAAAGGCTGCGGCGGCCAGTGGAGGCCGTAGCGGCACGCATATTGGAGCTGGCCGGATGCCTGAGCGCGAACCGGCCCTATCGATGAGCTAATTGACGAACCTGTTTAAGAATTGGCTGGAGACGGAGATAAGAGAAGCAATCCAAGAATTCGGCCCAGATATCGTATCGGAGCTAAAATCGCTGCAAACACCGCGGCCCTTTGTTGAGCGATTTCTTCTGTGCTTGATTAGAGCCAATGCAGCCGCTGATACTCCCGAACAGCAAATTCGTGAAAAGCTTCGGGCAGCAATGCTGGCAATATTTGGCTATGGACCAAAACATAGATCGGACAAGTTTGACGACAGTGCAGCGTTGCAATGGATGTTCGATCAGCGGGAGTATGACCTCTACTATTTAAATCCCAAAAGCAAGCGCCGTTCGATCGAGAAATTGGCTGAGGAGGCAGCAAAATTCGCTGAAGGCGATGTGCCTAGCGCGGTAGCAGACAGACTGCGAAAAGCATACAGCGCCCAAGAGCTGGAGCTGGAGAAGAACGCTTCACCGCGAAGGGCTAAGACTGAAATAATTCAGCATGCTGCGCTGCATGACCTCGGCGAGCGCCTCGGCCTCTTCGGAATTAAATTCCATCCAGAGATGATTAGGCGAAAAAGGGGGAGCTAGCACCCCGTAGCGAGCCGTGAATTTTGACTGCGGAGCAGATACCTACAAGCTGACTAGAAGCTTGAGGTACAAATGCCGCAATCATCCGATGGGCTCTTGAGGGAACGGGAGGCAGCGAGGCTCCTGAACGTCAGCAAGTCATGGCTGCAAAAGCGACGCTGTTACGGAAACGGCCCGACATACGTCCGGCTTGGCGGTCGCCGCGGGGCCATCCGGTATCGGCCAGGCGATCTCGAGCGCTTTATCGCTGAACATTCCAAGCCGACCCGAGAATGACGGATCAAGGAGTGGCAAGCGCCAAATCCCTGGTCAAGCTACTTGCGAGCCTCGCCAGAACAGACGTCTATAGCGAATTCAACCTTGAAGCGGGGCGGGGTTATCGAACTCGGAAGGCACCTTTGTCAGAGGAGGTGGTTAGTCAGCCACGTCACAGGCCGACAGCCGATCGCCATCTATCCCGTCGTCGGAGGATCAAACGCACATCGCGGTTCTCGATTTCGACAATCACGACAATGCGCTCACCTTCGACGAGATGGGCGCGAGGGTGCTTCCAGTCGTTTAACGACCTGATCGCAATCGGGCCTAAAGCCCTGGCCTTTCGCTCCGGCGGGGGCGCAGGAATTCATATCTGGCTGGTTTGGCAGGACTCGCAGAGGGCGCGGACGCGCGCGCCGGTTTCTTGCCGAGGATCGTATCGCGCCACGGGCTGAGGCCTGGCACACGGGGGCTTCAGTCCGGCGAGGTGGAAATCTATCCAAAGCAGGATCAGGGTGGAAGATGGCGGGTGGGCAGCGCCATCGCCTTGCCTCTCGCACGCCAATCGGTTCCGCTCGATCACATGCTCACACCGATCGTGACAGAGAGTCATTGGCGATGGGCTCTTGACGGCATTTTCAGCCCCAGTGTACCTGAAGAAGACAGAGGAGCCCAGAGGGCCTGAAAGGAGGCCAACCCCTTCGAGCCAAGTTCTCTACCTTGACGAAGTGCTCGAGGGGGATCTTGCCAGGCCCAAGCCGCCCTTCGACATCTGCCGGCCGACGACTATCGACTTCTGGATCCAGATCGGTTTAATCCTTAAGCGCAGCTTCGGCGAGAAGGGCTTTGCGGTTTGGGATGATTGGTCGAAAACATCGCCAGACAAGTACCGCGGCACCGGCAAAACCAAGCAAGTTTGGAAAGCCTTAGGCCGCGGGGCGAACTGGGGCTCGGCTCACTTTTCCACTGGGCCTCTCTAAAAGGCTGGAATGGTCCAACCAATCCCGTAATTCGTGAGATGAACGCGCGTTAGGGATCCTCACCCATGCGAACCGGACCATGATTATCGACAAAGGCGGTAGTCCGCTCCCGACGATGACTTCGATGGCTTTCCAAGCCGACATTCATGGATCGGCTGGCTGCAGAAACAGGTCGAAAGTCCGGAGGGTAAGCCCGACTACTGGAAGGCCCGCCATTGGCTAGGTCCTTCCGATGCCGCCACTACTACTCACTCGATTTTGATCCCTCGCGGCCGCCCGGCCACAATGGCAAGATATGGAATGTTTGGTCGGGTTTCGGCGTGGAACCGATCCCCGGCGACTGGAGCCTTTTGCAGGACCATATCCTCCACAACATCTGCGGTGGCAACCAGGAACCGTATGACTGGCTGCTGAACTGGATGGCGCTCGGCGTGCAGCAGACCAGGAGAGCCGATCGGTACCGCGCCTGTGCTGCACGGACTGCCCGGCACCGGCAAGGGGTGGCTCGCCGATGCTTACGGCCGGCTCTGGGGTCGGCACTATGCCCTGTCACCGACAAGTCCCATGTCACCGGCCGGTTCAATAAACACCAGTTCTTGGCAAACGGTTCATATTCATCGATGAGGGCACATTCGGCGGCGACCGGTCGGCAGCCGGCGTCATCAAAACGCGCGTAACCGACCCTTATCTCATTCTCGAGCTTAAGGGCGTAGACGCGATATAGAATTCGCAACCGGATGATTTTCATGATCGCCTCTAACGAAGCCTCGATCGTGCCCGCCGACATGGGAGATCGCCGGTGGCAAATTTTTGAGGTAGGCGAACGCAACCGCGAGAACCGGGAGTATTTCGCCAACATCGCCGACCAGCTCGAGAACGGCGGCTATGCGGCGATGCTCCATGACCTCCTCAATCGTGACATCAGCAAAGGGCCTAACCCGCGCAAGATAATCCGAACTGTCGGCCTCTTCGAACAAATCATGCGGGCGGCTGGCCCGGAGATCCGCTACATTCATCAGCTACTCGACAACGGCTTTCTGCCTCAGCTGGAGGCGCCCGGTAACACGTTACAATGCGACCACGATCAAGGCCATGTACGAGGAGATGAGAGTGCTTGCTGGCGCCCAATATGTGGCCCCGAATCGCATTCGGCCGGACCGTCCGTCGAATTATTCCGGGCATCCGGACGTCAGTGCACGGCAAGCTACATTAAACGTTGGAACGGTTCATCTCCTGAGCTCAGAACAATCCACCCGTTACGACTTTTCCGCCTCTCATGGACTGTCGAAAGGCGTTTCTTCGAGCGCATATCGACAGCCGGTACCATGGTCAAATGAACTGACAGACTGGGTTGGTCTAACCGAACGAAACAATGTAATAGCTGTGATAGCTGGGTTGCATAGGCACTAACTGCTATGGGCTTTATCATTATTTTTTACATAATACCTAATAGCCTAGCAAACCATTATACCCCTAGCGGGGCCTCGATGGGACAGCCATGGCCCGCCACGCCATCGACGCACCGCTAGGATATAAGGGTTTGCTAGGCTATTAGGTATTATGTAAAAAATAATAATACCAAAGCCCATAGCAGTTAGTGTAGTCCGAACCCAGCTATCACAGCTATTACATTGTTTCGTTCGGATTAGCACCAACCGAGATCCTCACTCATTGGACCAGGGTACCGGCTGCTTGATATTGCGCTCAAACGCCTTTCGACAGTCGATCAGAGGTGGGAATCATAACGATGAGGGATCGCTCGAGTTCAGGAGATGAACCGTTCCAAACATTTGATATGTCCCGTGCACTGACATTCAGGATGCCCGGAATAATTCAATGGAGGGTCCGGCCGAATGCATTCTGGGCCACATATTGGGCGCCGCAAGCGTAAGATCTCCTCGTACATGGCCTTAATTGTAGTGGCATTGTAGGTGTTGCCAGGGGCGTCCAGCTGAGGCAGAAAGCCATTGTCGAGTAGCTGATGAAGTGTGGCGTCTGGCCAGCCGCCCGCATGATCTGCTCGAAGAGCCCGCGTTGGATGATCTTGCGAGGATTAGGCCCTTTGCTGATGTCACTTCCTTGAGGAGGTCATAGAGCATCGCCGCATAGCCGCCGTTCTCAAGCTGGTGGGTGATGTTGGCGAAATATTCCTGATCCTCGCGGTTGCGTTCACCTACCTCAAAAATTTGCCACCGGCGATCTCCCATGTGGGCACGATCGAAGTTTCGTTAGAGGCGATCATGAAGATCATCCGGTTGCGAATTCTTATCGCATCTACCCCCTTTAACTCGAGCATGAGATAAGGTTCGGTTATCCGCGTTTTGATGATCCCGGCTTCCGACCGGTCGCCACCGAATATCCCTTCATCGATGAATATGAACCGCCTGCCAAACAGGTGTTGTTGAACCGGCCGCTGACATGGGATTTGTCGGTGACAAGACGCATGGTGCGGGCCAAAAGTTTGCCGTAAGAATGGGCGAGCCACCCCTTGCCGGTCCCGGGCGGTCCGTGCAGAACCGGCGCGCTACCGATCGGCTCTCCTGGTCTCTGCACGCCGAGCGCCATCCAATTCGCACCCATCATCGGTTCCTCGTCCGCGGGATCCTTGTGGAAGATATGGTCCTGCAAAAGGGTCCAGTCACCGGGGATCGGCTCAACACCGAACCCCGACCAAAACATTGAGTATCTTGCCATTGTGGCCGGGCGGTGCGGCGAGGGATCAAAATCGAGTGAGTAGTAGTGCGCAGCATCGGAATGACCTAGCCAATGGCGGGCCTTCGATCACTTACCTCCCGGGACCTTCGACCTTTTCTAGGCAGCCGATCCATGAATGTCGGCTTGGAGGACCACTCGAAGAACTTGTCTTCGAGCGGACTGCCGCCTTGTCGTAGATCATCGTCCAGTTGCGCATGGGTGAGGATCCCATAACGCGCGTTCATCTCACAAAAATCACGGGATTGGTTGGCCCATTCCAGCCTTTGCAGACAGGCCCAGTGGAAAAGTGAGCCGAGCCCCAGTTCACCCCGCCGGGGCCTCGTAAGGCTATTCCAAACTTGCTTGGTTTTGCCGGTGCCGGGTACTTGTCTGGCGATGTTTTGGACCAATCATCCCAAACCGCAAAGCCCTTCTCGCCGAAGCTGCGCTTAAGGATTAAACCAATCTGGATCCAAAAGTGATAATCGTCAGCCGGCAACAGGGCGGGCAGCTTCCGGCTGTCCCATCCCCCTCGAGCATTTCGTCCAAGGTAGACAGAAGGTGTTGGCCTCCTTTCGGCTGCGGCTCCTCTGTCTTCAGGTACACTGGGGCTGAAAACGCTGTCCAAAGCCCATCGCCAACGACTTCTGTGGATTGGTGTGAGCATACCATCGAGCGGAACCGATTGGCGAGCGAGGGGCAGTGCGATCGCACTTCCACCGCCGCCTTCACATGGTCCTGCTTTGGATAGATTTCCACCTCACCAGAATCTCATGCAGCTGTGACGTGATATTGAAGTTCTCGTAAGATACCGCCGGACCGTCCGGGGCACTCGCCTCGCCAAACCAGCCAGACATGAATTCCTCGCCGCCGCCGGAGCGAAAGGTCAGGGGTTTCAGCCCGATTGCGATCAGGTCGTTAAATACTGGAAGCACCCTCGCGCCCATCTCCTCGAAGGTGAAGGCATTATCATGATTGTCGAAATCAAGAACCGCGATCTGGGTCCGATCCTCCGTCACGGGATAGATGGCAATCGGCTGTCGGCCGCTGATGTGGCTGACTACCACCTCCTCTGTTCGATGACCGCGTCACTTCGAGGTTGAACTCGCTATAGACGTCTGCATTTGGCGAGGCTCGCAAGTAGCTTGACCAGGGACTTGGCACTTGCCACTCCTTGATCCGTGATTCTCGGGTCGCTTGGAATGTTCAGCGATAAAGCGCTCGAGATCGCCTGGCCGATACCCGGATGGCCCCGCGGCGACCGCCAAGCTTCCGGACGTAGTATCAGGCCGCTTCCGTGACACATCACGGCTTTTGCGGCCGGTAGAACTCACTAACGTTCAGGGACCCTCGCTGCCTCCCGTCCGTAAGAGCCCATCGGATGGCCGCTGCCGCATTTGCGCCTCAAGCTTCTAGTCAGCTTGTAGGTATCTGCTCCGCAGTTAAAATTCACGGCTCGCTACGGGGGTCTAGCTCCCCCTTTTTCACCTAGATCATCTCTATGGAATTTAATTCCGAAGAGGCCGAGGCGCTCGCCGCAGAGCGGCGTGCTAAATCATTTCAGTCTTAGCCCTTCGCGGTGAAGCGTTTCTACTCCAGCTCCTTCTTGGGCGCTGTCTGCTTTTCGCAGTCTGTCTGCTACCCGCGCTAGGCACATCGCCTTCAGCAAAATCTTGCTGCCTCTCAGCTAATTTCTCGATCGAACGGCGCTTGCTTTTGGGATTGTAAATAGTAGATCATACTCCCGCTGATCGAACATCCATTGTTGCACTGTCGTCAAACTTGTCCGATCTATGTTTTGGTCCATAGCCAAATATTGCCAGCATTGCTGTCCGAAGCTTTTCAGCGAATTTGCTGTTGGGAGTATCAGCGGCTGCATTGGCTCTAATCAAGCACAGAAGAAATCACTCAACAAAAGGCCGCCGTGTTTGCAGCGATTTTAGCTCCGATACGATATCTGGCCGAATTGTTGGATTGCTTCTCTTATCTCCGTCGCCAACCAGTTCTTGACACGCTCTTCAATTAGCTCATCGTTAGAGCCGGTTCCAGGTTTCGGCATCCGCTCAGCTCCAATATCCGTGCCGCGATAGCCTCCACAGGCCGCCGTTCGGTACTGATCACAATGTATCCCTCCGTGACGTCGCCTGCGACCCTGTGATTAAGGAGCCGCTTTAAGCGCATAGGCGGGATATCCAGGCTCTCGGCAATCGAAAAGTGGAGGGTCCGCGGAGATAATTGCAAGTTGCCACACCTGAGGCCTGCCGTACACGGGCGACAAAGGATTTGACCTCGGCCAGATGGCCGCTCACCGCACTGGGGAACACCCACTGCGTTTGCTCCGCGCCTGGCGCTCACGAAGTCGAGCGGGAAACTCTGATGGGGCAGGTCGAGGGGATCGCCGTTCTTGGTGCGTGGCGCGCAAGGTCTCCCCGATCAGATCGATGTGCTGCCATTTCAGAGGCAGGATTTCGGAACGCCGCATGCGGGTGAAGAGTGCGAGCAACAGCACGCCACGACCATCGGCCGGCTCGTCCATCACCGCCTTCCACCAGGTGGAAGCTGGTGATGAGGTTACGCCGCCGCTCCTCGCGATGCCACGACCGCGTCTTGCTCAGAACCAACACCGGATTTGGCGGTAAGGCTTCATAGCGCGCCGCGGTGAAGTTATAGACTACGCATAGCATTCCTGGCCGTCACCGCGCCGTCAATTAGGTGATTGCCCGGTGGCGCAGCAGGATCATCTCGCAATCGATTGCCGACAGACGCACCTTCAGTCGCGGGATGTAGACGTCACACACAGTCCCAGGCGGTAGTCCTTGACAGTGCGTGGCGACAGATAGGGCTTGGCCGCGGAAAACTCGAAGGAATCGACCGTGCGGCGCTCGGGCGAAGGTACCGTATGAATCATCGGCTTGGATGCCGAGGCCGCTGCGCCATGTGACAAAAATGGCCGCCACCTTTTACAGCAAGCGTCCGCGGTCCGCGTGGCAACGAATAAAGTACTGACCCGCTCCACCGTCGCCCCTTGACGTGGCGATCGACCTCGATTCGCTTTTTTTGCCGTCGAACGCCCAAACCGTGCAGCTCGTGCTGGCCGTGTCGGCCTGCTCGGAGCGAGGGGGAAGCACTTGATGACCTTGAGTGACGGAGCGTGGGCGTGGGTGTAGCCGGCCCAGCTCAGGCTGTAACAAACTCTCAACCCTGACCAAGAATTCAGACGCGCCTGTGCAAAAACTTCCAGCAACGCGAAAAAGTAACCACATGCAGTTGGTCTAATAACGATGCAGCTCCCACACTAGAATTTGAGTTGGAGAATGAAGGAGCCAATGCGCACGAACTAGACTTCACAAAGCACATGCCCGCTCAGCGTCTCAGCAACGTACCACTTGATGGGCGGAAACAGATCCTCTCGTTCGTAATCAGTTTTTATTGGCAGGGCCGCTGCTTAATAAAAAGAACACCCAACTAGCGCGAGCGGCTGAGGGAGGCGCCGAACTCGGCGCCGTTTTTGCCAGGCGCAGTGGATTGGCGCGGCTTGTCCGTCCGACGGAGTCTCGATCATCGACCTCAACTACAACGGTCCTCATAAGCGCTGACAAATGAGGGTTCTCCCGCGATTTAAATCGCGGATCGGCGCGTAGAGCCTTGGGGAGGAGCAGGGAGGACCTGTGCTGCGGCGGGCTACTGCCCCGCCAGGCCACAAGGCCGTGTCCTCCCAGCGCCTTGCAGGCTCACCTGGGGGCAAGGCAAGCTAGGCTGGGCGGCCATGGCAGTGTACATCCAGGCGATAACGAAGCTGCCGATGCCGATCCAGAGAATCGGTTGAGCCACTGCTCTGTGTGACCGGGTTTGGCCCGGCCGGCGTGCCCTGCTGTCGTTCCGGTATCTGACGGTGCGGGCGCAGTAGTTGGCGAGCCCCTGCTTCCTAACACTGACAAAAAGGGAGATGGAAGCAGTATGGTTCCACTGGATGATTGCCATAGGCGAGCGCGCATATACCCTTGTCCTTTTGAAAAACCCAAAAACCCCCCGAACTCTACGACCACCTCGAGAAGCGGGGATCAGCCACGCTGAGCTCCTCGGCTCCATGATCGGTAGCGGTGGGCAATATGAAATCTTGCAAAAGCAACCATGCGCCTGCAGCTGACGGAGCTGCTTTGTCACGCGACCAACATTTTGTCGGCCAACATAAGAAAGGCTCGTTCAGCGTGGATTTTTGGGCGGTCTGCCAACCCCTGGCACGCCCGACGGACGAAGCTGAAAAGCTGGACCCATATATTGGTTGATAGGCAGTGGGTCGACAGAACGCGACCAGGTTGGTGAAGGCCAAGACTGAGAAGAACAGTCCGATCTCACAGCAATTCCCCACGGTCCGGAGTCCGCAGCAACGCTCAAATTATCCTCCGGGAAGTGTCCAGAACCTTGGGACGCGCCGGCAAATTGTGCCTTTGAGAGAACCACTTTGGCGCTCGGATTGGTCTCTATCGTGAACGCCTCGCCGAGCCCGGGAGGGAAGCGGGCGAATGTCGTAGCCCGAGCTGAGATCATCGGGATCACCGGCCTCAGCCCCTTGATCATGCTTGCCTGAGGCATGGTGTAACTGCCGTCTACCGGCACCATCACGATGCTCAGTCGCCGAGTTTCCGGCGTGAGTTCATGATGCAGGTGGCCGAGTAGCCGATGCACATCCTGGCAATCTCAAAAATGAAGATAGAGTTGCCATCGACAATACGCCCGCCGCTCCAGCTGCGGATCGCATGGGTAATTTCGGATGATGACATCACCCAAAGTAAGGGTGTGTGGGCCCCGCCGTTCGGGTTCCATCCGCGTAGGACATGCTCGATCCTGGGATCTGGCGCGTCGGTGTAGTGACTTTGATGTGCATGGTTCATCGTAATGACGCAGAGACTATCCGGGCCTAGCCGAGTAGCCGGCATAATCCGTTCCTATCGATTAGAAAGGTTGAATGGCCGACGTAGGTGATGCTGACCTGCTGCTCATTAAGCTGGGTGCCACGGCGACTTTGATGAGGCGGCTCGGGCCGTCGGCCATCGTATGCAAGGCCAAGTAGAAGCGTCGAAAGGATCCAGAGTTTGACTATAAACTGGCATCGAGATTTACAGCGGAACCGTCAAACTCCCCAGAATGTTATTCTACTAAACGACAAGTGGACCCGCCTTTTCCTTCTTAGAGGTACTCTCTCGTATGGGTCCGGCTACCGTCGACACTCTCGGTTGGTATTTCCGCCATCCTCGGTTTCACTGCCTTTTGGCAGCCTCCCTGATGAAGTTGGAACTGACCCATGATCTTCGTGCCATATCAGTCTCGTGGTGCCGATGCTCGCACTGACCTCTGCGGCGTTGTTTCAGGGGCCAGTACGCCGTTTGCGAAGATGCTCGTGGGCAATGTTCAGCCAGCATCTCGCAGCGATCCTTTATCTCGGCTCGGGCATCGGTCTGCTGCTTTTTCGTTCTGCACGGTTTTTGTTTCTCAGATGACAAGTTCCGACGCCAATGAGCATTTCGGGAGGGCCGGGGCAGTTTGGCTC
>CAVUUY010000001.1:0-65424 GCA_963744915.1 uncultured Alphaproteobacteria bacterium | reverse complement strand
ATAGGCAAATAGGCAATAGGCAGGTAGGCAATAGGTGCGTGCCGGGAGGGGCGGATGAGGGGCGCCTTTCCTTGCCGCCCGGAATGCAACTTGTGGTTGACAAAACCCAATGAACGAACTATGTTCATGAAATGGATAGGCGGATGAAAATCCCGTTCAATCGGGAGCGGTTCAAGCAACTCGTCCACTATGTGATTTGGGCCGCTGAAAAATACGACGGATTTGGGGCGACAAAACTCTACAAGGTTCTGTGGTTTGCCGAGTTGCGTGCCTTTGTCTTGCGGGGCCGCCCGCTAGCCGGCGCGGAATATATCCGCGAGAAGCATGGCCCCGTTCCCAAGCTGGGCAAGGTCATCAGGGATGAGTTGGAGCGGGACGGGAAAATAAAGCAGGTTCAGCAGCGTGCTGGCGACATATCTCAATGGCGGTTCAAATCGCTTTCACGCCCGGACGTTTCGTTTCTATCCAAGGAAGACAAGCAGGATCTCGACTGGTGGATCAAGCACATTGCGGTTGATCACACCGCGAAGTCGATCAGCGACATGTCACACGAGGATGATGGTTGCTGGCAGATGGCAAGCATGGGAGAGACGCTCCCATTCCACGCCTTCATGGTCACGCGCATTCGCGATGCGCTGACTGATGAAGAACTTGAATGGGCCAAAGAGAGAGCGCGCAAACTGGGCCTTCGATAAATTGCTGTGCGGGGGATCGTTGAACATGAGGCAGCTTATGCTGCGTTGGAGGACGCGCGGCAGTCAGGCAAGTGGCCCAGAATTGACGATGCCTGGGAGGCTGTCACCTGGGCGATCGCACATGATCCAGATATCGGCAGGCCAGTAACTGTCAGCGGAAACGTCCGCTCTCTCGTTTCTGACGGCGCCGGCTCGATTGGCTGGCCGACAATTCAGGTCGTGTACGACACGCGTGCGGAGGTCATAGTCATATATGACGCCAAATTCTCGGATCCGAAATACTCTAAAGCTGGGCACTCCTAATAAAGGTAGGTGGTGGGCAAATAGGCAATGGGCAATAGGCAATGCGCCCCCATTTCCCTTCTCCCCGTCACTGACGAGGAGAAGGTGCCCCGAAGCGGCGGATGAGGGGAACTTCTTTGCAAGCTCGACGACCCCTCACCCGCCCTTCGGGCACCCTCTCCCCGCTGGGGCGGGGCGAGGGGGAAGAACGGTGCCGCCTCCATTTCCCTTCTCCCCGTTCTTCACGGGGAGAAGGTGCCCCGCAGCGGCGGATGAGGGGTGGGCAGGGTTAGTTTGACCAGCTCCATCAGGATGAGCAACGTAGAAGAGACGCCGGCGATGACCAGCCAATCAACCATAAACAACGGCACGGTATGGAAAGCGCTTTGCAGGACGGGAACATAGATCACAAGCAGATGCGCCAGGAGCGACAGGATCACCGCAGCGATGAGCCACTTATTGTCGAAAAACCCCTTGAAGGCGCTGCGCCAAGTCGAGCGGCAGTTGAACACGTTGAAGAGCTGGAACATCATCAGCGTCGTAAACGCCATCGTGCGTGCATAGGCCTCGTCGCTCGCGTTCGGTTCCAGGCCACTCCCGAACAGCGTGAACAGGCCGCCGGGATAATAGGCATCGAGTACGGCGAGCGTTCCGACCATCATCACAAGGCCGATCCCGGCGAGGCGCAACCAATCCGCTGTCGTGAGCACACCCGTGCCGCGCTGTCGCGGCTGCCGTTCCATGACGTCGGGCTCTTTGGGGTCAATGCCGAGCGCGAGAGCGGGCGGCCCGTCTGTGATCAAGTTGATCCAAAGGAGCTGAACTGCGAGCAGCGGCAGGAACAGTCCGGCGTCCGCCGAGGTGAGGCCGAGCACACCCGCCAGCATCACACCTGCAAACATTGTAAGCAATTCGCCGGTGTTCGACGACAACAGATAGACCAGGTATTTGCGTATATTGTCGAAGATCCCCCGGCCTTCCTCGATAGCCTTCACGATGCTGGCGAAATTATCGTCGGTCAGCACCATGTCGGCGGCCTCCTTCGAGACGTCCGTGCCCGTGATGCCCATCGCGATGCCAATATTGGCGGCCTTGAGCGCAGGCGCATCATTGATGCCATCGCCAGTCATGGCAACGATGTGGCCCTTGCGCTGGAGAGCGTGGACTATTCGTAACTTGTGTTCGGGATCGACACGGGCGAATACGCGCACTTCATCGACGATGGCTTCCAGTTCGGCATCTGCCATGCCACGCAGGTCAACTCCAGTGACAAGTCGCGCTCCCGGTTCGAAGATATTCAGCTCACGAGCAATCGCTTCAGCGGTCGCTGGATGATCGCCGGTGATCATTACCGTGCGAATGTGCGCTCGCTTGGCAGTGGCGACAGCGACCTTCGCCTCTGCCCGCGGAGGGTCAATCATGCCGACGAAGCCGAGAAGCACAAGGTCATCCTCGATGCCCTCGGGCAGCTCGATGATCGATGTGCGATTGGTCCGGGCGGCCAATACCTCAACACCCAAATAGGCGGCTGGCACGGTTCGCGTGGCAATTGCCAGCGTACGCAGAGCCTGACCCGCAAGTGCATCATTGCGCTTCGAGAGATCCGCGCGGTGATCCTCAGTAAGCGGAATGACGGTTCCATCATTCAATAGGTAGCGGCTCTTGGCGAGCAAGATTTCCGGCGCACCCTTGACGAAGATGCGGACCTCGCTGGTGTCCTTGTCATCGAGATGGATGGTCGTGTGGCGCTTTCGCTCGGAGGTGAAGGGAATTTCCGCAATTCGGGGGAAACGCTCAAGTGCGGCTTCATCCACACCGAACTTGCGCGCCACGACGATAAGCGCGCCCTCGGTCGGGTCACCCTGAACCTGCCAGCGCCCTTCGTGGTTCACAAGTGCTGCATCGTTGGCGAGCGCGGCGGCGCGGAGAATTTGCTTAATGGCATCGCGAAGTGTCGGGGCCTCGCCGAGCGCTTCCCCCTCTGTGGTGAAGTCGCCTTCGGGGACATAGCCACTGCCACCGACTTCGACGAGCACCCCGGATGCGGAGATTGCCCGCACCGTCATCTCGTTGCGTGTCAGCGTGCCGGTTTTGTCGGAGCAGATCACGGTCGCGGCGCCCAGCGTCTCGACCGCCGGCAGCTTGCGCACAATTGCATTGGCGGCCGCCATGCGCCTTACGCCAAGGCTCAATCCGACGGTCACGATAGCCGGCAAGGCTTCGGGGATTGCAGCAACCGCCAACGCCACAGCAAACAAGAACAAGCTGAGCACGGTGTCAAGATCGGTCACGGGATTGGTAAGGAGTCCAGTCGCAAACACGACGGCGCAAATCCCGAGCATGATGATGCTCAGGCGTTTGCCAGTGCGGTCAAGCTCCTGTTGGAGAGGCGTCGGCTCCGTTTTGGTCGTTTCAAGCAGACGCGCAATCCGGCCAACCTCGGTCGCCATACCGGTCGCGACAACCACAGCCCGACCACGGCCATAAGTGGCGACGGTACTCGAGAACAGCATATTGCGGCGGTCGCCAATGCCGGTATCCATGTCGATAGGCTCAGTCTGCTTCAACACCGGCACGCTTTCGCCGGTCAAGGGCGCCTCGTCGGTGTAGAGATTTGCACTCTCGATGACGCGAGCGTCCGCAGGGATCTTATCGCCAGCTTCGATCAGCACGATATCACCCGGAACAATTTCATGGGCAGCGACCCGCTGCCGATCGCCATCGCGAACGACCGTCAACTCCGGAGCAGCAAGGGCCATCAGCGCCCGCACCGAACGCTCGGCACGCGATTCTTGAAAGTAGCCGAGCAAAGCGTTCAGGACGACAATCGCCAAGATGACGATTGCCTCGTAAGGCAAGGCGCTCTCGCGCGGGTCCTGCAACAGCCACTCGACTCCCGAGATGACCGTGGCAATGAGCAGGATAATCACCAGGAAATTCTCAAACTGCTCGAGCAGGCGACGCCACCAGGGCGTTCCGGGGGCGCTCTTCAGGCGATTCGGGCCGTAGTGCTCGAGGCGCCGCAGTGCTTCAGTCTGATTCAATCCGAGCTTAGCGTCGGAACTCAATGCTGCGACCACTGTATCGGCCAATGCGCGAAAAGGGGCTGCGATGCTACCCCCATCGCTCAAAGCGCCGTCTTCGACCGCATCCTTCGGCCGCGGCTCCTCAACATCTCTAGGCCGTTGGCGCACACTCACGATGAAATCCTCATATGTCGTTTGACCGTGTCAGCGTGGTGAATGTCATTCGATGTCATCGGTACCCGGCCTTCACCAAAGTGACGGGGATTTGTGGATAAATTTGATGAATGACCTTGCGGCTCACCGAGCCGAGCAGCAGCTGAGGGACGATGCCAAACCCGCGCGTGCTCATGATCACCTTTTGGCAGTGCAATTCCTTCGCGCACTCGGCGATCACATCGGCAGCATGGCCAATCAGGATGTGTTTCGTATATTCGACGTCGAATTGATTCAAAAGCTCACAGGCTGCCCGCAGTGCCTTCTGCCCCTCTTCAAGTTGATAGTCGCGCACGGTCCCGTGGACAATGAAACTTGTCACAAGTCCACGGAGATCCGGCTGGACATTGAGCAGATGAACTTCCAACGGCTCGCGATCTCGAACGAGATTGATGACATGCCGAACGGCGCATAATGCGTTGTCCGAGCCGTTGATAGGCACCAATGCCTTGTGCAATGGTGGACCTCCGTCCGATCGATACGAGCCGCAACGTCACCGACAGCCAGTCCGTCGGCTTTCGTTCGACTCACCGTTCCTGACAAAGGTCTTGCTACAACGCTTGTCGCGTTGCCCGCTGGCCGGGGAATAGTTTCCCGTCTTGACGGCCCTACGGTAGCAGCTACTCCCCTTTGAGGGTAAGTGCGAACCATCCTAGGTCGCAGGTCGTCGGAAATCAAGCGGGGCAGCCTACTTCCCGAACATACGCTGTTGGCCCCTTCTGCGACATGACGAAGGATGCAGCGGAGAGAAGATCGTCAAATTTTCACCAGCATCGCCGTGGCGAACATCACCGCAAAACCGGTCAGCATGCCCGATACGATGTTCCCGGCAAGCAACGGCGCCTTCTTGTTGTCGCTTATCCGGTAGAGGTAAGCGATCAGCTCGACGATCACTTGCGCAATGGCGCCGGCACCAATGGCAAGAGCGATCGCCGACCATTGCGGGGCAAGCGCCAAGCTTCCAAGCCACATTCCGATGACCGCCGGCCCACCGGCCAAGAGGGCCAGCCCAGTGAACACCATGAGCGATGGCCTTGCCTTCAGCATGGGTGCGGCAATCCCGATCCCTTCCGTGACATTGTGGAGAGTGAACCCCAGCACCAGGAACGTGCCCAAACCGGCAGCTCCCGCCGCGAACGAACCCCCAATGGCGAGCCCCTCACCGAGATTGTGGAGACCGATCCCGAGGGCGATCGACCACGCCAGAGCCACGCCGGTCGGCGTCTCCGAGCGGCGGCCAACGGCCATCAGCAGGGAGAATGCCGCAACTGCGGTGAGCACAACCATCGTGGTCCCCTGGTAGAGAGGCGCGGCTCGGCTCGCGAGTTCGAGGGCTTCGTCAAACGAGTCTACGAGCAGGAACGCCAGGAGACCGACGGTCAGTGCGAGAAGGAACCGCATTCCGCTGGTCCCAACATTTCGCAGCAGCGGGAACAGCATCAGTCCGATCGCGACGGGCAGGATGCCCACGAACGCACCGAGCAGAGCCTGTGCAACGAGTTGCTCGGCGCCAGCCTCCGGTGTCATGACCGCCACGGGAATTTCGTGGCTGAAGGTGGTGCCGGTGCTGGTTACGACATTGATGGTGTGGGCCTCACCGAGAACCCAAGGAAAAGGAATGTCCAGTCGCGCGACCGACCCGCGACCAAGCGGTCCCGGAGGATCCTGAACAAACGACCAGTACGCATCGTCTATCTGCACCTGCGCGATCCGCATCGGCTCGGAGCCACCGCCACGCAAAGTCGCATGAAGCCCTTGATTGTCGAGGACGACCCGCTCGAACGTCAGCTTCTCGACAGGCGGGGCCCCGTTACGAAAGCTCTGCAGCGGGTCGGCAGTGAACAGCCAGGCAAGCGCAAGCACGATCGTCAGCAACGGAACCACCAGCCACAACCAGCGTAGCGCGCTCCGTGACCGTCCCACAGCGATGGAGGCTTCGCTCATGATACGGCATCCACCACGTCGAACATCCCCATCCAGCCAAGCTCGGTGAATTCCGACTGATGGGGATGGAACATGTAAAGGCCCGGCTCGTGGTCCTGATAGTTGAACTCGAGAATGCCGCGCTGGGCCTGACATTGCATGATGAGGTCGACGGTGCGCAGCGTCGGTGCAAGCGTCGTGCCCTGGTCGAAGTAGTCAAAGAAATTGCCGTGCAGGTGGAATGAATTGACCGGATCGAACTCGACGATGTTCACCAGATAAATGCGCACAGGTCGGCTCTTCATCACGCGGATCGGCGTTTTGGCGTAGCAGTGGGCGATCGTATTGGCCGCATACACTTCGTTCTCGCCATCGAAGTTGGTGTCGAAGGCGTTCATCACCATCACCATCTCCTGCCACTCGGCGTTCTCTGGTGTGCCCAGGAGCCGTGAGCGAGCGACTTCTTCCTGTTCGGGATGTCGCGAGGGATCGGGATCGATGATGAACGTGCCGTACATGCCCTTGTGGAGGTGGCGCTTCAGCGGCAGGGCGTGGCAATGGTAGAGATGGCAGCCGAACGGACGAGCCTCGAACTCGTAGACGAACTCTTCGCCGGGACCGATCAGCCCGGCTCCGGGGATGCCATCCATCCGGGCTGAGTGAATGCCGTGGAAGTGCATCGAGTGCGGGTGGGAACCCAAATTGCGGAACACGATCCGCAACCGATCACCCTCGGTGGCCCTCAGCGTCGGGCCGGGAACACGCCCATTATAGGTCCAGGCCGGGAAGATGATGCCGGGGGCGATCTCGAGCTCCTTGTCTTCGGCCCGGACCTCGAATGTCCTCAGTCGCTGACCGCTCGGCAATGTCGAGAGCGTCCCGGTGTCCCAATCGGTCAACAACTTCAAGGGGTCGAAGCCGTTCCGAGCGTCGTCCACCCGCCCGACGGTGATCATGTTTCCATGGGCGGCGTGCAGCGTGGCGTTCGCGCCGGAGGGATATGCTTGAACGTGACCTTGATGCACCGACTGCGCCAAAGCGACCGTCGATCCCCCAACAGCGAGGCTGCTCCCCAGAAGCTGTCGTCTGCTCAGCAGAGGAAGCAACCAACGGCCGACTTCAAACATGACCAGCCTCCCATGCAATTGCAAATGAGTTGCAAGCGTATTGCTTTTGCGAGTGAATTGCAATAAGGTTCGCGATGGTGGAAAAATAAGATTTTCGATGGTGAGAATCGTGATCAAGCTGGCTCAGGAGAGCGTTGGGAATGAGTTCACCGATTGAGGCTCGATGCCGCGCCAAGGGAATGCGATTAACCGGTCCGAGGCGCGTTATCGCTGAGATCCTTTCGGACGCGAAAGATCACCCGGATGTCGCAGAACTTCATCACCGTGTGGTCCAGCGTTGTCGCAAGGTGTCTCTTGCAACCGTCTACCGAACTCTCAAACGACTCGAGAACGAAGGAATCGTTGCTCGTCACGAATTTGGCGACGGTCGAGCACGGTACGAGCGCGTTTCGTCAGACCACCATGACCATCTGATCGACATCACGACTGGCGCGGTGATCGAATTTAACAGCCCCGAGATCGAATTCTTGCAACAAGCAATGGCTGATCGGTTGGGTTATGTCCTCGTGGGTCATCGATTGGAACTTTATGCACGGCCGATGGGCAACAAGGCGCGCCGATCATAGACCGGCGCGGTGCCATCAAGGCGGGGGTCGCACCAACTTGGCTTCGCTGAAGGGGGGATGAGGCGCTAGCGCACGCTGTCCGGCAGCTCGCGCTCGCGGCGGGCGACGAAGTCGGTGAGCGCCTCGGCGACCGCCGGATCGAGCGGTGGCGGCTCGTAGCCGGCGAGCAGGGCCCGCGCCTTGGCCCGGCCGCGCGCGTCCATGTCGTTCTCGCCCTCCGCCGACCATTGCTCGAAGGAGCTGAAATCCATGAGCTTGGGAGCGAAGAACGCCTTCTCGAAATGGTCGAGCGTGTGCTGCGTGCCGAGAAAGTGGCCGCCCGGCCCGACCTCGCGGATTGCCGCCATCGCTTCGGTGAAATCATCGAAGCTGAGCCCGCCGGCATAGCGGTACCAGCCCTCGCACTGCTCGGCATCGGTGACGAATTTGGAATAGCCGCAGACCAGGCCCGCCTCGAGCCAGCCCGCCGCATGCCAGATGTAATGGGCTCCCGACAGGATCGCCGCATGCATCAGCATGTTGGCCTCGTAGCCGGCCTGCGCGTCGTTCACCTTGGAGCCGACATGGAAGCCCGAGGTCCGCCATGGCAGCCGGTATTTCCGCGCCAGCGCCCCCATCAGATACATCATCTGCGCCGCCTCGGGGGTGCCGCCCATCGGTGCCCCCGATTTCATGTCGACCGTCACCATGAACTGGCCATAAAGCTGCGGCGAGCCCGGCCGCACCAGCTGGGTGAAGGCAAGGCCGGCCAGCGCCTCGGCATTGACCTGCGCCACCGCGCCCACCGCCGAGGCCGAGGTCGAGGCGCCGCACAGCGCGAAGGGGGCCAGGATGACCGGCTGGTTGTGCCTGGCATAGACCTTGAGGGCGTCGAGCATGGTCGCGTCCCAGACCAGCGGCGAATTGCAGTTGGTGATCGACACCATCACCGGATTGTGGTCGACGAAGTCGGCGCCGAAGACGAGCTTCGCCATCGCGATCGTGTCCTCGGCCCGCTCCCGCGCCGTCACGATCCCCATGAACGGCTTGTCGGAATGGCGGATCGCCGAATCGATGATGTGGAGATGCCGCCGCGGCACCGCGATCTCCATCGGCTCGCAAATGATCGAGCTCGACGAATGCAGCGCCGGCGACAGATAGGCGAGCTTGTGGAAATTGGCGAGGTCGGCAAGCGTGCCGTAGCGGCGGTGATTGTCGAGGTCGCGCACATAGGGGGCGCCGTACATCGGCACGAAAACGCTGCTGCTGCCGCCGATCGTGACGCTGCGGGCGGGATTTCTGGCATTGAGCGTGAATTCGGCCGGGATGGTCGACACCAGCGCCATCAGCTGATCGCCGTCGATGCGAATCCGGTGGCCGCGCACATCCGCTCCGGCGCGGCGCCACATGGCGGCTGCTTCATCGTCGCGGAACTCGATGCCGACTTCCTGGAGGATCCGCAGCAATTCGCGATGGATGAGCTCGACCGCCTCCTCGGGCACGAGCTCATAGATCGGGATCTTGCGGGTGAGGGCGGCAAAGGCGGCTACCGGCGCCGAGCGCTGCGAGATCCGCGCCTGGCGGCCGCCGGCGCGCCGGCCGGTGGCGCTCACCTGTTCCGACAATTCCTTGACATTGACCATGGCGAGAAACCTAGCACAGCTCGGCAATTGAGAAATTCTCAATCAATTCGCCGCAAGATCGCCGCCGGGAATTGCCCGATCGGCTTTGCGCAACAAGATTGCGCGCGATTGCCCCGAATCGGGCCAAGTCCTCATGTTTTGTCGCGTGGTTGATTCGAGTGGGAGGACAGCATGCGGAATGTATTGCGTATGGTGGCGCCGGCAGTGGTCGCATTGGCCATGCTGGGTGGTTCGGCCAATGCGCAGGGCGTCAATCCTCGTTGCGACGCCTATGCGCGGGACTTCGCGGCGAGCCAGAACAATGCCGGCGGGGAGGTTCTCGGCGGCGCCATGGCGGGAGCGCTCGGCGGGGCCATCATCGGCAGCCTGGCCGGCGGCCGTCGCGGCGCGGGGACCGGGGCCCTGATCGGCACCGGGGTCGGCGCGTTCGGCGGAGCCGCCAACAGCAACGCCCGCCAGAACGATGCCTATTGGGCCGCCTATAATGACTGCATGGCGCGTTCCAGCCCGGCGCCGCGGCAGACCGTCTATGACGCGAGCGAAGGCGGGCCGGAGCCGTGGAGCGAGGACTGGTACGATTATTGCGCCGAGAAGTACCGCTCGTTCAACGCCCGCACCGGCATGTATCAGACGAGCACCGGCCAGCGTCGCTTGTGCCGCTGAGCGGGCCGGTAGGGTAGGCAAGTAGGCAAGTAGGCAATAGGCAATAGGGCGGCGGAGCTCCTCCGCTGCCTGCTGCCTGCTGCCACTGCCTATTGCCTACTTGCCTAGGGTTAGGACCCTTTTTGGGAGATCGCCGTACCCTCCCTTTCCCTTCTCCCCCGTGAACGGGGGAGAAGGTGGCCGAAGGCCGGATGAGGGGGTGTCTCCGCTCTGCGCGATGACTTCTGATCGATACAGGATTTCTCGAAGATTTCGGTTTGGCGAGAAAGACCCCTCATCCGCCGCTCGGCACCTTCTCCCCGTCAGCACGGGGAGAAGGGAAATGGGGGGGGCTTTCGATTCGATTAATTAAAGGGGTCCGGCCCTATTGCCTATTGCCTACTTGCCTAGGGTTAGGACCCTTTTTGGGAGATCGCCTGACTTCTCCCCTTTTCCCCTTCTCCCCCGTGAACGGGGGAGAAGGTGGCCGAAGGCCGGATGAGGGGGTGTCTCCGCTCTGCGCGATGACTTGTAAAAGATACAGGATTTCTCGAAGATTTCGGTTTGGCGAGAAAGACCCCTCATCCGCCCCTCCGGGGCACCTTCTCCCCGTCAGCACGGGGAGAAGGGAAATGGGGGCGGCTCATTCGATTAATTAAAGTCTGCCCTATTGCCTATTGCCTATTGCCTACTTGCCTCTTCCCTACTTGCCTCTTCCCTCTTCCCCACTATCTGTTGGGCGAGCGGCATCGATGCCGTGCCGTCATCGAGAGGAGTTGGGGAAATGTTCAGGGTTGCACCGCTGGCCGTCGTCGCTTCGCTGTGCCTGCCATTGCCGGCGTTCGCCGAGGACGCGCCCGGCACCGCCGGCGGCCGCTTCGTGCTGGAGAAGGCGGGCGACGGCTTCATCCGCCTCGACCGGCAGACCGGGGCGGTGTCGCGCTGCCTCGAGAAGAGTGGCAACTGGGCTTGCGAATCGATTGCCGACGACAGCGCCGTTGCGGGCTCCAATGCCAGTTCGGGCGACCGCGCCGACCTCAAGGCCGAGATCAACCGGCTCGAGCGCCAGAACGAGGAGCTGAAGCGGCGAATCGCCGTGCTCGAGAAACACCCCGGTGATTCGTCGAGCGGGACGCGACTCGAATTGCCGAGCCAGCAGGACATGGACCGCTTCATGGCCCTGATCGAGAGCTGGATGCGCCGATTCGTCGATTTTGCCCGCTCGCTCGGCCATGATTCGCGCGAGCGCCAGAATATCTGAGCCCATCCGGGCGGGCCCGAAGAAAGCGGCCCGCCCGCTCACTTACGCAAGCGGACGGGCCCTGGCACGCGCCAGCTCGGGACGGCGACAGGAGCCGCGCGGCCAATCGTTCGGCCGTCAAAAACAGCCGAAACCAGATTCAGTTGTTCAGCGTATTACGGGGACCCCTCTCCCGGGCGAACCGTTCCCATTCGGCCCGCCCCGCTCGACTTCAGTGAGCGTGACGGCGGACCGCGGCGCGAGCTTGACTGAACATTGGCCAAATTTGGCCAATGGACAGGGATCAGTTGCGAAAGGCGTCAGTTGCCGACACCAGCTCATGGATGGTTCCGGGCTCCGTCATGGTGTGTCCGGCGTCCTCGACGATGCGCAATGCCGCCTGCGGCCATGCCCGTTTGAGGTCCCAGGCATTGGCCACCGGCGTGCAAACGTCATAGCGGCCATGGACGATGACGCCAGGAATATCGGCCAGCCGGTCGGCCTCCTCGATCAGCTGGCCGTCGCGCTCGAGAAAGCCGCCATGAACGAAATAATGGCACTCGATCGATGCGAAGGTGAGGGCGAACTGGTCGGCGCCGAAGCGCGCCACCCGCGCCGGATCGGGCAGCAGCGAGATCGTCGCGCCCTCCCATTGGCTCCAGGCGCGGGCGCAGCGCAGCCGCTCGGCCGGATCGGCGCCGGTCAGCCGCCGGTAATAGGCAGCGATCATGTCGCCGCGCTCGGCCGGCGGTATGGGGCTTACGTATTTTTCCCAGGCATCGGGAAAGAGGCGGCTGGCGCCCTCCTGGTAGAACCATTCGAGCTCGAAGCGGCGCAGCGTGAAGATGCCGCGCAGGACCAGCTCGCTGACCCGCAGGGGATGGCGCTGCGCATAGGCCAGCGCCAGGGTCGAGCCCCAGGAGCCGCCGCACAGCTGCCAGCGCTCGATCTCGAGATGCTGGCGCAACAGCTCCATGTCGGCGACGAGGTGGCCGGTGGTGTTGGCGACGAGCGAGGCGCCGGGGGTCGATTTCCCCGCCCCGCGCTGATCGAACAGCACGATGCGGTAATGGGCCGGGTCGTGCAACCGGCGCATGAAGGTGTTCGAGCCGCCGCCGGGCCCGCCATGGATCATCACCGCCGGCTTGCCCAACGGATTGCCGCATTCCTCGAAATGCAGCACATGCCCGTCGCCGACGGCGAGCCGGCCGCTGCGGTAGGGTTCGATCTCGGGATAGGCCGCCCGACGCTCGCTCATTCTCGACGAAACTCCCAGGTGTCAGGCGCCGCCATCCCATGACAATCGGGGGAAGGTCAAGGTCTCCCGCGGGCAGGCCAGGAATTCCGGCCACAGAACCGTCCCATCGAAGTCATGAAGTCTTCCCGTTTTTTCGCAGGGATAGGGGGTCAGCGGGAGTGTTCATGCGTCGGGTCGCCCAACTTGTCGTGGCTTGTGTTCTGCTTGCCCTATTGCCGGCGGCGCGCCCCGCCAAACAGGCCGGGCAGCAGCTGCCATCGGCCGAGCAGGTCATCCTCTGGATCAAGAGCTACCGGCTCAATCCCGAGCCGGCCAAGCTGCCGATGGTGGTCAAGGTGCTGAGCCAGCTCGGCGCCTTCCGCGAGCCGGACTCGGCCGGCCTCTATGTCGGTTTCGTCGCCGGCGTGCTCGGCACCAATCCCGAGAAGGCCGGCAAGCTGATCAATGAATTCTTTCCCATGAAGGAGCAGGATACCTGGGTGGTGGCGCGGGCCATCGCCTATTCCGGCCTGCCGAACTGGCCGGATCTGCTGCGTTCGGCGCAGACCCGGATGCCGCGGCGGCAGGTCATGGTCGATGCCTATCTCAACCGCAAGCTGCCGATCCTCCAGGATCTGAGGATCGACAAGCAGCAGTCGACCTGGGCGTGGATGGCCAAGGCGGTGACCTTCTCGAACGAGCCCAAGCCGAAGGTGGTGCTGAAGCCGAGCCCGGCGGTGATGGACAATCTCTGGGGCTATTATTACGCGACCGGGGCGCTGGCGCCGCTGCAGAACATCATCGCCATGCTGCCATGGTCGAAGGACAGCGACGATGCCGAGCGGCTGACCATCGGCTCGACCGCCAAATTCTCGCTCGCCAGCAATGCCTCGCAGGATCCCGAAATGCTCGATGCGCTGAAGGAGGCCCGCTCGGGGGCGAGCGAGGAGGCGCGGCCGATCCTCGACGAGGTGATCTTCGCCGCCGAGACGGTCGAGGTCGGCAAGCTCAGGACCGATGCCCAGGCGGCGATCGCCGAGCTCAAGGCCAAGGGCCCGGCCTACAAGCGCCAGATCACCTGGTGGGGCACGATGGGCGAAGGCGCAATCTCGCTCGGCTGCGTCGTCGCCGCGGTGGTCGGGACGGTGGCGCTCGGCATCCCCTGCGTGGTCGGCGGCGCCACCGCGTCGGCCGCCCTGCGCTATTTCTCGACGCCGGAATAGGAAGGCGCAGGCGCAGCGGCCGAGGGCTATTCCTGGCGCTGCCGGACGAAGCGGTCGAAGGCCTTGAGCCAGGTTTCGAGGACATGGCGGGTCGCCTCGTCGGCGAGCGTGCCGTCGGCGGCGAATTTGCCCGGGGCGTTGCTGACGAAGACCTCCGGCCGCGGCATGACATAGGCTTCGAGCGCCTGTAGCGCCTGGCGCAGATGATATTGCGAGCGGGCGGTGCCGATCGGGCCGCCGGAGGCTCCGACAATGCCGACGCGCTTGTGCCGGAAGGGCTGCTGCTTGATCCGCGAGACCCAGTCGATGGCGTTCTTGAGGCCGCCCGGAATGGAGAAATTATATTCCGGCGTGGCGATGATGACGGCATCCGCGACGCGGATGCGGCCGATGAAGTCGAGGGCGGATGGCGGAATGCCGCTCTTATCCTCGTCGTCGCCATTGTAGATCGGCAGGCCGTCGAAGGCGGCGATCTCGAGCGCCATGCCCGGCGGCAGCATGGCCTTGATGGTCTCGAGCAGGCGGGTGTTGTAGGAGCCGCGGCGCAGGCTGCCGCTGATCCCGAGAACGTTGAGGTCCTGGCTCACGCCGCTAGTTCCCGGCCGCTTTCATGCCGCCCTGGTCGGCGCGGCGGGCGAGCAGCCCGGTCAGCCAGTCGGGATCCATCTCGGGCACCGAGGAGAGGAGCAGGTCGGTATAGGCGGGGTGCGGCGGCGACAGCACCTCGGACTTCGGTCCCTGCTCGACGACCTTGCCGCGATGCATGACCACCACCTCGTCGGCGATGGCGCGGACGGTGGCGATGTCGTGGGTGATGAAGAGATAGGTGACGCCGGTGTCCTGCTGCAGCCGCATCAGCAGCTTCAGGATCTCCTCCTGGACAATCTGATCGAGCGCCGAGGTGACCTCGTCGCAGATGATGATCTCGGGCTCGGCGGCAAGCGCGCGGGCGATGCAGATGCGCTGCTTCTGGCCGCCCGACAGCTCGCCCGGCAGCCGGTCGATCAGGCCCTCGTCGAGCTCGATCAGGCGGAGCAGGTCGCCGACCTTGCGGTCGCAGGCGCGGCCGCTCAGCCCGTGATAGAACTCGAGCGGACGGCCGATCACGTCGCGCACGGTCTGGCGCGGGTTGAGGGCCGTGTCGGGCGACTGATAGATCAGCTGGATGCGGCGCAGCATATCCTTGTCGCGCTGCTTCAGCGCCGGCGGCAGGACGGCGCCATCGAACTGGATGCGGCCGGAGATCGGCGGCAGCAGGCCGACGATGGCGCGGGCGAGCGTCGACTTGCCCGAGCCGGATTCGCCGACGACGGCGACGGTGCGGCCGCGCGGCACGCGGACGGTGACGTTCTCGAGAACCTTGACGCTGCCGCCATAGGTCGCGGTGACATCGTCGACCACCAGCACCGGCTCGTTGCTCGGGCGGTCGGGGCGGGCGAGCTTGCGCACCGCCCAGAGCGAGCGGGTATAGTCCTCCTGCGGAGTCTTGAGCATGATGCGGGTGGGCGCTTCCTCGACCAGGCGGCCGTGACGCAGGACCATGATGCGGTCGGCCATCTGGGCCACCACCGCCAGATCGTGGGTGATGTAGATCGCCGCCGTCTGAAACTGGTCGACGATGTTGCGGATGGCGGCGAGCACCTCGACCTGGGTGGTGACGTCGAGCGCGGTGGTCGGCTCGTCGAAGATGATGAGGTCGGGACGGCAGGCCATGGCCATGGCGGTCATGGCGCGCTGCAGCTGGCCACCCGACACCTGGTGGGGATAGCGGCGGCCGATCACGTCGGGATTCGGCAGCTGGAGCCGGCGGTAGAGATCGACGGCGTCCTGCTCGGCCTTGTCGCGCCGTTCGAGACTGTGGGCGAGCACGGTCTCGATCGTCTGCTCGATGATGCGGTGGGCGGGGTTGAAGGAGGCGGCGGCGCTTTGGGCGACATAGGCGATGCGCGAGCCCCTGAGCTCGCGGCAGCGGCTGTCATCGGAGGCGAGGAGATCGATGCCGTCGAACACCACCGAGCCGCCGCTGATGCGGCAGCCGGGCTTGGCATAGCCCATGGCGGCAAGCCCGATGGTCGACTTGCCGGCCCCCGATTCACCGATCAGACCCAGCACCTCGCCGCGCTTCAGCGTGATGTCGATGCCGCGCACGATCTGGTGCCATTTGTCGTCGCTGAAGCCCTCGATGCGCAGGTCCTTGATCTCAAGCAGCGGGGCGCCTTTTTCCCGCGGCGCGGCGGCGGCTCTAATGCTCATCCTTGAGACCACTCGATCGATGCAGGAACCAGTCGACGACGAAATTGACCGCCACCGTCAGCAGCGCGATGGCGCCGGCCGGCAACAGCGGCGTGATGTCGCCATAGGTGATCAGCGTCGCATTCTCGCGCACCATCGAGCCCCAATCGGCGGTGGGCGGCTGGATGCCGACGCCGAGGAAGGACAGCGCCGAGATGGTGAGGAAGACGAAGCAGAAGCGCAGGCCGAACTCGGCGATCATCGGCGGCATGATATTGGGCAGGATCTCGCGCCGCATGATCCAGCCGAGCCGCTCGCCGCGCAACCGCGCCGCCTCGACGAAATCCATCACCACGACATTCATCGCCACGGCGCGCGACAGGCGGAACACCCGGGTCGAGTCGAGGAGAGCGATGATGATGATCAGATTGAGCACCGACGAGCCGAAGGTCGACAGCAGCATCAGCGCGAAAATGAGGTTCGGGATCGACATGAGCACATCGACGGCACGCGACAGGAGCTGGTCGATCCAGCCGCGGTAGATGGCGGAAAGAAGCCCGAGCGACATGCCGACGGCAAAGGACAGGAGCGTGGTGATGACGGCGATGCCGATGGTATTGCGGGCGCCATAGATGAGGCGGGTCAGCATGTCGCGGCCGAGCTGGTCGGTGCCGAGAACGAACTGGCCGCCCCAGGGGGCATAGGGCTCGGGGAAGATCTGGGCCTCGCCATAAGGGGCAAGCCAGGGGGCAAAGATCGCCACGGTGAGATAGGCGACGATCACGATCATGCCGAACCAGGCGCTGAGCGGCGCGCTCTGCAAGGCCCGCCAGATCAGCGACACCTTGGTGCGCCGTGCCTTGGGCAGGGCATTCTCGGTGCTGAGCTCGCGGTCTTCGACGGTGGTCATCGCGGATGCAGGAGCCTGGGATTAGTGATGATCGAAATGATGTCGGCGGAGAGATTGAGGAGAATATAGGTGGCGGCAAAGATCAGGGCGCAGGCCTGCACCACCGGAATGTCGCGCGAGCGCACGGCGTCGACCATGAGCTGGCCGATGCCGGGATAGACGAACACCACCTCGACGACGACGACGCCGACGACGAGATAGGCGAGATTGAAGGCGATCACGGTGACGATCGGCGCCCAGGCATTGGGCAAAGCGTGACGCAGGATGATGGTGCGGGGAGACAGGCCCTTGAGGCGGGCCATCTCGATATAGGGGCTGGCGAGCAGGCTGATCAGCGCGGCGCGGGTCATCCGCATCATGTGGGCGACGATGACCATGGTGAGCGTCAGGGCGGGCAGCATGCTGCGCCAGACGCGCTCGCCAAAGGGCGTCTGGTCGTTGACGTTGGCAAGCGTCGGAAACTTCGGAATGAGGTGGAGGAAACCATCGATGCCGCCTGCCAGCCATTGCGGCAGGCTCTGCGCAAACTGCGTGCCGATAAAGGTATCGCGGGAGATGACGATGAAGGCCAGCATGTAGGCGATGAAGAATTCGGGGAAGGAGATGGTGGTGAGCGTGATGGAATTGACCGCCCTGTCGAAGAAGCTATTGCGGTACAGGGCGGCGGCGATGCCGAGCGCCAGCGCCAGCGGCACGGCGATGAGGGCGGTCATCATCGCGAGGAACAGCGTGTTGAAGAAGCGCGGCTCGATGATCGCGGCGACGGTGCGCCGGTAGCCGATGCGGCTGGCGAAGGACTGGCCGAACTCGCCGCGGGCGACCTGGCCGATCCATTCGACGTAGCGCTCGACCGGCGGGCGATCGAGGCCGATCTCCCGCTCGAAGGCGGCGACGGTTTCAGGGGTCGCCGACTGGCCAAGGATCGCCTTGGCGAAATCGCCGGGCAGCATCTCGACCGCCGAGAAGATGATGATCGAGACGAAGAACAACGTCACCAGACCGAGTCCTAGACGTTGGAGGACCGTTCTGACGACCGGGTGCATTCAACGAACCCCAGTTCTTGTTCAATCCTTCCGGGAGATGATCTTGGCAAATCCGGCGCATCCCCGCCAGAAGAAAACCGTGCCCGGGGGAGGATAAGAACATTCCCCCGGGCCCGGTATCGACATTCAGATCAGGCAAACCACCAGCGCGAGGTGACCTTCATGCCGTCATCGTCCCAGTTGGAGGCAATCTCGCCATGCGCCAGCTGCTTGCTGTTGGCGGAGGCGTAGGTGCTCCAGCAGAGATTGATCAGGCCGCCATCGTCATGCACCAGCTGCTGCATCTCGGCATACATCGCCTTGCGCTTGTCGCCGTCGGTCTCGGAGCGGGCCTGGAGAAGGAGCTCGTTGAAGCGCGGATTGTCCCAGAAGGTGTCGTTCCAGGCCGCGCCCTTGGCATAGGCGACGGAGAACATCAGGTCCTGAACCGGCCGGCCGTTCCAATAGGAGGCGACGAACGGCTTCTTCAGCCAGACGACGTCCCAGTAGCTGTCGGCCAACTCGCGAATGATGTTGATGTCGATATTGGCGGCCGCGGCATGAGCCTTGAACAAGGTCGCGGCATCGACGGCACCGGTGAAGGCGGCATCGGAGGCCGACAGGTCGATCTTGAGCTGGTCCAGGCCGGCCTTCTTGAGCAGGCTCTTCGCCATCTCGGGATCGTATTTGTGGATCGGCTGGGGATCGATCGCATAGGGAATGGTCGGCGCGATCGGGTTGTCGTTGGCCGGCTTGTTGATGCCCGAGAACACCTTGGCGGCGATGTCGGCGCGATCGACGGCGAATTTGAGGGCGTTGCGGACGTCCGGGTTGTCGAAGGGCGGCCGGCGCACATCCATGACGAAGATGTAGTGGCCGTAGCCCAGGATCTTGTTGATGTTGAGCGCGGCATTGCGCTCCAGCATCTTGAGCGTCTTGAGATCGCAGCGATCCATATAGTCGATCTCGCCCGAGTTCAGGGCGTTGGTGCGCGCCGCGACATCGGCAATGACGGTGGCGGTGACCTCGTCGAACCACGTGTCGCGGTAATAGTTGGGATTGCGCTTCATGGTTGCGCGAACGCCGGGCTCCCATTTGTCGAGAACATAGGGGCCGGTGCGGATGCCGGACTGCCAGTCGACCGTGCCATCGTCCTTCGCCGGCATGATCGGGATATGATAGTCGCTGGCGATGTAGGGAAAATCGGCATTGCCGCCGGAAAGCTTGAAGACGACCTTGTCGCCGTCCGCCTTGATGTCGGCAATGGCATCGACATAGGACTTGGCGGCCGATTTCGAGTCCTTGCCCATGTGGTGGCGGAAGGAGGCGATCACGTCGGCCGGGGTGACGGTCTTGCCGTTGTGGAAGGTGGCGCCCTTGCGCAGCTTGAACACCCAGGTCTTGGCATCGTCGCCCGGCTCGAAGCTCTCGGCCAGGTCGGGAATGATGCGACCCTTGGCGTCGACCTCGGTCAGGCTGTTGCCCATCGAGCCCCAGCCGACGGTGCCGGTCATCTGATCGGGGTAGGTGGCGGGGTCGAGCGAGTCGGTGGTGGCGCCGTGCCCCATGCCCATGCGGAAGTGCCCGCCCTTCTTGGGCTCGGCGCGGGCCGCGGTGGTGAACATGGTGTCGGCGGCGGCGGCGGTGAAACCGGCAGCCATCGCCAGTTGCACGAAATCGCGGCGCGACACTCTACCCTTGCGGGCCAGCTTCGCGGCCATGTCCAGCTTGAACTCGAGTTCCTTCATGAGAATCGTCTCCCTTGGCGCCGCCCGTTGCTTCTTCAAGTGGGATTTGCGGCAGCATCAAATATCTTTCACCTCAGAGCGGCAGCGTCAATGGCCGCGAGGGAGGCAACAGGCAAGCGGGGAGGGCGGGCTCAGATCCTGACGAAGGGCTGGATCATCCGCATGATCAGCGAGGTGAAGCGGGCCGGCGCCTCGGTGGCGACCAGGCAGACGCAATTGTCGTTCTTGTCGACGACCGGCCGGTGCACGACATTGCGGTGGAGCTCGGCGATATCGCCGACGGCAAAGCGGCCGAAGCGGTCGCTGTAGGAGCCGCGCAGGATGAGCGTCAGCTCCTCGCCGCCGTGACCATGCTGCGGCACGGCGCTGCCGGCGGCAATGCGCAGCAGAAACAGCCGACCCTTGCCGCCGCCGTTGGCCAGTTTGAGCTCGTGCAGCGACAGGCCGGGCACCGCCCAGCGCCAACGTATGTCGCCGAGCGACAGGCCGCCGAGGCGGTTCACCACCGGGAGCGGCAATCCGATATTGTCGGCGAATGCCTGCGGCTCCTCGCCCGTCGGGGCGGCCCCCGCCGGGGCGGCACCCGCCGCGGCGCCGCCGGTCAGCCGGTTGAGCAGTACGCCGCCCAATCTCTCGGCTTCCTTGAGGGCCGTGCGGCATTTGCCGCACCACCAGACATGCGAGGCGGCGACGACACCGAGCGCCTCGTCCAAAGTGCCGGCGGCGAGCGAGAGGAGGGTTGTCGCATCGAGGTGGTGGGTGATCCTCAAGCCGAAGTCTCCGGGGCTCGCTCGAGCAGGCGAGGGGGTGGTTGCGATGAGATAAGCACCGCACGGCGCCGACGGCAAGGCGGCGGTCATGACAGTTGCGTCATATCATGGCAAGCAGGGTCTCCAGCCGGTCGGCCTCGGCGGCGGGCTTGTCCCAGCGGATGCGATGGATGCGGGGGAAGCGCATGGCGACGCCCGATTTGTGGCGGCCCGAGGCCTGGACGGCATCGAAGGCGACCTCGAACACCAGCGCCGGGCGCACCGCCCGGACGGGACCGAACTTCTCGATGGTGTTGTTACGGACGAAGCGGTCGAGCTTCAGGAGCTCCGCGTCGGTGAAGCCGGAATAGGCCTTGCCCACCGGCACGAGCTCGTCGTCGCCCGTGTCGCCGCGGCGCCAGGCGCCGAAAGTATAGTCGGAATAGTAGGAGGAGCGCTTGCCGTTGCCGCGCGCGGCATACATGAGAACGCAATCGATGGTGAGGGGGGCGCGCTTCCATTTGTACCAGAGGCCGCGCGGGCGGCCCGAGACATAGAGGCTGTCCCAGCGCTTCAGCATCAGCCCCTCGATGCCGGCGTCGCGGGCGCCGGACCATCCGGCGTGGAGCTCCTCGAAGCTTGCGAAGGCAATGAGGGGCGACAGGTCGGCGCGCGGCAAATGGAGCTGCGCGAGGAGCTGCTCGAGCCGCGACCGGCGGGCGCGCAAGGGCAGCTGGCGCAGATCCTCCTCCTGCGCGAAGAGGAGGTCATAGAGGCGGATGTGGGCCGGGTGCTGGTTGACGAGCTTGCTCGTGACGGTCTTGCGGTTGAGGCGCTGCTGCAGGTCGTTGAAGGGCTGAACGGCGCCGTGCCTGACGATCAGAAGCTCGCCATCGGCGACGCCGCGAAAGGCGGCGAAGGCCTCGATGATGTCGGGGAAGCCCGAGGAGATGTCGTCGCCGGAGCGCGAGAACAGCCGCGTCGCGAAACCGTTGGCGCTGAGCTGCACCCGGATGCCGTCCCATTTCCATTCGGCGGCAAAGGCTTGCGGATCGAGTGCCGCGAGCTCGCGGTCCTCGATCGGGTGCGACAGCATCAGTGGACGGAACATCGCGGCGGTGCCGGCCTCGGGGCGCGGACCCCGCCCCTCGAGCCAGCGGAAGATCGCCTCATAGGGCGGGGTGGCGCCGTGCCAGACCTCTTCGATCTCGGCGACGTCGACGCCGCCATGGGCGGCGAGCGCGGTCTTGGCGAGGCGGGCCGAGACGCCGACCCGCAGCGCGCCGGTCATGAGCTTGAGAAGGGCGAAGCGGCCCTTGGAGTCGAGGCCGTCGAGCCAGCCGCGGACGAGCGCCGGCGCGTCCCTGGGGGTGGTCGCCAACAGCGCCGTGGCGATCGTGGCGAGCCCGGGCGAGGGCAGGTTGCCGCCGGGGCGGTCGGGCCAGAGCAGCGCCACGGTCTCGGCGCTGTCGCCGACATAGTCGCGCGACAGGCGGTGCAGCACCGGATCGACGAAGGGCGCGACGAGCTCGGCGAGGATGCGGCGGTAGGGGAGGCGCAGCGGCAGGCCGTCGGTGAGGACGGCCAGGGCATAGCCGCGGTCGGGATCGGGGGTGGTGCGGAAATAGTCGGCGATGAGCCGCAATTTGGCGTTGCGCGATGCGGAATAGACGAGGCGGTCGACAAGCTCGGCGAAGCGCTCCACCGGTTCAGTCCCCCTCGTCCTCGAAACCGATGAGCGACAGGGCCCTGGCGGTCAGGCCGCGGCTCGTCAGCGCGTGCACCAGCGCCTCCTCGCGGCCATGGGTGATCCACACTTCCGGAGCGCCGGTTGCGGCGATGGTGTCGATCAGCTCGGGCCAGTCGGCATGGTCGGAGACGACGAGCGGCAGCTCGACGCCGCGCTGGCGGGCGCGCGCCCTGACCCGCATCCAGCCGGAGGCGAAGGCGGTCAGGGGATCGCTCAGGCGCCGCGACCAGCGGCCGGCAAGCTCGGAGGGCGGGCACATGACGAGAGCGCCCGCCAATGCCTCCCTGGACAGGCCGGCGATCGAGGCGAGCGGGCCGAGCGCGATGCCTTGGCGCTGATAGAAGGCGCAGAGCTGCTCGAGGGCGCCATGGAGATAGATCGGGGCATCGAAGCCGGCCTGCCGCAGGGTGACGATCATGCGCTGGCACTTGCCGAGCCCGTAGACGCCGAGAAGATGCGAGCGGTCGGGATTGGCGGTGATCGAGGCGATGAGCCGGCCGGCCTCGCGGGCGGCGCTCTCGTGGCGGAACACAGGAAGGCCGAAGGTCGCCTCGGTGATGAAGAGATCGCAGCGCCGCAGCGCGAAGGGCGCAGCCGTCGGGTCGGGCGCCCGCTTGTAGTCGCCGGAGACGACGGCGCAGGTTCCCCCGAAACGGAGCTCGACCTGGGCGGAGCCGAGAATGTGACCGGCGGGATGGAGGCTGAGGGCGACGCCGCCGACCAGGCGCTCCTCGCCATAGGGGAGGGGCTCGAGGGTTCGGCCGGCTGCCTCGCCAAAGCGGACGCGCATGATGCCGAGCGTCTCCGGCGTCGCCAGGACGGCGGTATTGTTCGGCCGGGCATGGTCGCCATGGCCATGGGTGATGACGGCGCGCTCGACGGGGCGGGCGGGATCGATGAAGAAATCGCCGGGGGCGCAATAGAGCCCCTCAGGACGCGGAAACAGCCAGGACGAGGGATGGGCAGGCGGCACCGGTCGTTCTCCAGGCGTCAGTTCAGATCCCGCGGGATCTCCTCGTCGAAATCGCGGGCGAACACCAGCGCGTCGCCCTCATAGGCCTCGATCCGCGCCGTCAGGCGGAAATGGCTGCGGGTTGCCGTCATCTGCGAGGTGGTCTCGGTCCTGACCCGCCAGCCGGCCCATGGCCCGGCATCGCGCCGAAGCTCCTCGGTCCAATGGGTGGTCATGCGGGCCGACAGCGGGTCGCCCGGGGTGATCGCGTGGCTTTCCCGGCCGATGCTGCCGGCGATCATGCCGTGCTCGCCATTGCGGTAGCAGCCGAAATCGTCGCTGATCGTCAGCTCCACGCGACCGGTGTCGGGATCGACCGCGACGTCGCGCCGGTTGGCGGGCTCGCGGATCGCCTCGAGCGCGAGGGCGGGGGCGGCGAGCGGCTCGGGAAAATGCAGCTGCGGGCGATCATCGGCCCGGGGCTGACGGAGGGGCAGGATCAGGCGGCTTTCCGGCGTGAACACGGTGAGCTCGGCCGGCTCCGGGGCCGGCCACATCATCGGCCAATAGGCGGTCGAGAAAGCGAGCCTGATCCGGTGGCCCTGCGGCAGGCGCCAGGCGATGTCGTCGAGCTTGATCCTGATACGGTAGCGCCGCCCCGGTTCGAGGGGCGTGGGGAATTCGTCGCTGTCGCGATGGCAGAGATTCCTGATGGTGTAGGTGATGCGGCCAACCGCCCCGTCGGGCCTGACGTCGTTGAGGCGGACGGCAAGAAACGCCACAGGCTTGTCGGCAGCGCATTCGAGCTCGATCTCGGGAGCGCCGACAATGTCGACCGCCTCGGACAGGATGCCGCTGTCGAAGGTGAGCGAGCCCTGATCGTCGCGCGCCTGGTCGCCGGGGAATTCCGGACCGAGCCAGATGATGCAGAATTCTCCGCCGTCGAGGCCGGTGACCTCGGGCGAGCAGACGGTAAAGCGGCGCGGCGCGCCGGGAGCGGTGCGAAGTCCGGCGTCGGTCAAATGGAGGATGTGGCGCTCGATGCCCTGTCCCGGCCAGAAGCCGTCCGCCAGCCAGCGCCCCGGCCAGGTTCTCGGGAGATTGTCGGGCTTGATCGAGTCGAGCACGTAAAAGCGCACCGCCGGATCGCGCAGCACGCCGGTCGGCTCGCCCTTCAGCCAGAAGTCCCACCAGCGCAGCGCCTCCTGGAGGAAGCCGATCTGCGGTCCGGGGATGGCGAAATGCGGATAAGCGTGGGCCCAGGGGCCGATGATCGCCTTCACGGGGCTGCGCAGGCCGGCGAGCAGCCGCGGCACGGCATTGGAATAGGCATCGTTCCAGCCGCCGATGGCCAGGACCGCCGCCTCGATGGCGGCGAAATCCTCGGCCACCGAGCCGTGCTTCCAATAGGCATCGCGGCGCGGATGGCGCAGCCAATCGGCGGCCAGGAAGGGTTCGGCGGCAAGACGCTCCAGCCACATGGCGCGCCAGCGCTCGCCGACCAGCACCGGATCGGGCGGGCGGGAGGAATAGGCCAGCATGGTGCCGCCCCAGCCGAGATTTTCGTTGATGACGCAGCCGCCCTTGAAATGGATGTCGTCGGCGTAGCGATCATCGGTCGAGCACAGGGTGATGATGGCCTTGAGCGCCGGCGGCCGGCGGGCGGCGACCTGCAGGCCGTTGAAGCCGCCCCAGGAGATCCCCATCATGCCGACGCTGCCGGTGCACCAGGGCTGGGCGGCGGCCCAGGCGATGACGGCGAGGGCGTCGTCCTGCTCCTGCCTGGCATATTCGTCGAGCATGACGCCGTCGGACTCGCCGTTGCCACGCATGTCGACGCGCAAGCAGGCATAGCCGTGACCGGCGAAATAGGGATGGGTGAGAGCATCGCGAACCACCGTGCCGTCGCGCTTGCGATAGGGGATGTATTCGAGGATCGCCGGCACCTTGCGGCTGAGCGCGTCGGCGGGCATCCAGATGCGGGCCGCGAGGCGGGCGCCGTCTTCAAGCTCGATCCACTGATTCTCGATCTCGCGGACGGGGCGGGGGAACTGGTCGATCGTCTTCATTCCTGGCATGGGCGTCACGGCAGGCGCCCGTCATGGGCCAGAGACCTGATGGCGCCGGCAATGGCTTCGAAGCCCGCCATGGCAGGGGCGCTGTGGTGGCGGGCCCGCATATAGCTGTGGGCGAGCGCCGGCTCGCGGCGGAGCGCGGACGGCACCCCGGCGCGTTGGAGAGCGCGGTGATAGAGCAGGCCGTCATCATGCAAGGGGTCGTGGGCGGCAACCGTGATATAGGCGGGCGGCAGGCCGGAAAAATCCTGCGCCAGCAGCGGCACGGCATAGGGATCACCGCGTTGCGGCGAGCCCAGGGGCCCGAGAAAGGCATCGAGGTAATATTCCATCTCGGCGCGGGTCAGGCAGGGTCCGTCAGCATTGCGCCGGTAGGAGGCGGTGCCGGTGTCGGTGCCGAGGACGGGATAGATCAGGACCTGTCCGGCAAGCTGCGGCAGGCCCTTGTCGCGCAGCCACAGGGCGAGGGCTGCGGTCATCTGGCCGCCGGCGCTGTCGCCGGCAGCGATGATGCGCGCCGGGTCGATCGCGCGGTCGGCGGCGGCGTGGCGCATGAAGGACAGCACCGCCAGGCAGTCGCGAAGCTGGGCCGGGTGCGGGTGCTCGGGCGCCAGCCGGTAGTCGAGGGCAAGGACGGCAATTTCGGCGCGGTCGGCCAATTCGGCGCAGATGTCGTCATGGGTGTCGATGCTGCCCAGCGCCCAGCCGCCGCCATGGCCGTAGATCACTCCCGGATAGGGTCCCTTGCCATCGGGCCGAAACAAGCGGACCTTTACGTCAACGTCGCCAGGAACGCTGAAATCCTCGACCACCAGCCCGGGCGGTCGGCCGGCGCGGAAAGAGGCACAAACCTCGTCCCACAGGCGACGCTGCTCGGACAGGGGCCAGTCGACGCTCTCCGGCGGCGTCTTGGCCGACAGCGTCTCATAGAATGCCAGCATGCCCGGATCGATCGGCTCGCTCGTGCTCAGGTCGGGTTCATTCACGCGATTTGCTCCTTAAACCACCGCTGGAAACCGCAGGCGGCGACGCGCTACTGTAATATGCAAGGGGTATGGCCCAGCAATGCATCCTACCGAACGATTTGGCCTTATGATCTGGCCATTTTCCAGAGACAGCCGGACTGCGCCGCGACAGACGCTGGCGGGCGACCAGCCGCCGTCGAGCAGCAGTGCCGCCGATGCGCTGCTGGCGGTGGCCGCGACCTTGCCGGACCCCTTTCTCGTGCTCGATTCCGAGGGCATCGTCATCCTGGCCAACCGGCATGCGCGGGAGGCGCTCGACACCGACCCGGCGGGCGAGCACATCTCGGCCACGATCCGTGCACCGGTCATTCTCGAGGCGGTGGTGCAGGTGGTGGCGACCGGCGAGGCGGTGCGGACCGACTATGAACGGCGCTCGCCGCTCGACCGGCGCTTCGAGGCGTTCATCGCGCCGATCGCCCGGCCGGGCCAGGACGACAGTCCGCGCGGCACGCCGGCGGTCCTCATCCTGCTGCGCGACCTGACGCGGCAGCAGCAGATCGAGCGGATGCGGGTCGATTTCGTCGCCCATGCCAGCCACGAGCTGCGCACGCCGCTCGCATCGCTGCTCGGTTTCATCGAGACGCTGCAGGGGCCGGCGCGCAATGACGACAGGGTGCGGGAGAAATTTCTCGGCCTCATGCAGACGCAAGCGGAGCGGATGCGGCGGCTGATCAATGATCTCCTGTCGCTGTCACGGATCGAGATGAATGCCCATGACCGACCCTCGAGGGTGGTCGATCTCGCCATCATCGCCCGACAGGTCTGCGAGATGATGGCCGGCATCGCCGTGGAAAGCCAGGTACAGATCGAGACGTCGCTGCCGGACCGGATGCCGGTCCAGGGCGATCATGACGAGCTGGTTCAGGTGATCCAGAACCTGATCGAGAATGCGATCAAATATGCGAGTTCCGGACGGCGGATCGTGGTCTCGGGCCTGGTGCGCGAGGGCGTGCTGAACGGGGTCGAGCTGTCGATCCAGGATTTCGGCCCGGGCATAGCGCCCGAGCATCTGCCGCGCCTCACCGAGCGGTTCTACCGGGTGAACGTCCAGGAGAGCCGGTCGCGGGGCGGGACCGGGCTGGGGCTGGCGATCGTCAAGCACATCCTCAACCGGCATCGCGGGCGCCTGACGATCTCATCCGAGATCGGCGGCGGGAGCACCTTCACCATCAAGCTGCCGATGCCGAAACCGTCGGCGGCACCGGTCTAGCCGCGCGCCCTGCTGCGGCGCCGGTCCTGCAGCGGCTGATAGGCGATCCGGGCGTGGTATTCGCAATAGGGGCCCTTTTCGCGCGGCGAGCTGCCGCAGAAGCAGAAATTCTCGCTCGTCGGATCGCCGATCGGCCAGCGGCAGGTGCGGTCGCTGAGGTGCATGATGCTGCAGCGCTGCTCGCCGCTCGGCACCTCGACCAGCCGGATCGGCTCGGGCTCGACCTCGGGCAGCGGCATAGGCTTGGGCTGCGGCCGGAACTGCGGCTTGAGCGCGTTGGCGCCGCTCACCGACAGCCCGCTGTTGCGGGCGGCAAGGTTCGGCTCATAGATCTTGCGCGCCGGCTTGGGCTGCGGCGGCCGGACCTTGGCCACCCGTCCCGACAGACCGAGCCTATGGACCTTGCCGATCACCGCATTGCGGGTCACCCCCTGGCCGATGCGGGCGGCAATCTGGCTGGCAGTCAGGCCCTCGGACCACATCCGCTTCAGTTGCTCGACGCGATCGTCGGTCCAGGGCATCTTGTCGTTCGGCGTCGCGTTGACCGGTTCCTCGTTCACCCTGAATCCCTCTTCGTTCGCCGGAATCACTCCGGTCGCCAAACCGCTACACATGACGCGAGAACGCTACATCTCGTAGCCTACTGAACGGACGCTACAAGATAGCGGAAACACACCGCAACAATCGGAGGCGCTCAATACCGGCTTTTCCCCAGATCGCTGCGTTCAGCCAAAAGCTGTCGAAAGGTTAACGTGTCGCGGAATCAGTGGTCCATGCGGCCATCTGACTCAGGGCAGCGCAATTCCACCGGGAAATTGACGGCGCAGGGCCGTGGCATTATAGATAGGAGACTGACCGCCGCCGGACCGCCGGCGGCTTTTCGCTTTTGGCTACGAGGCCCGCGCGCAACATGGGTTCATCGATCCTCTCGGTCTACAACCGGCATCCGGTGGCATTCGTCGCTGGCAAGGGTGCGCGACTGACTGCCGAAGATGGCAGCGAGTATCTCGATTTCGGGTCGGGTGTCGGGGTCAATGCGCTGGGCCATGCCCATCCGCATCTCGTCAAGGCGCTGAGCGAGCAGGCGGCGCGGCTGTGGCATACCTCCAACCTCTACCGGATCCCCGAGGGCGAGCGGCTGGCGGCGCGGCTCACCGAAGCGACCTTTGCCGATGCGGTGTTCTTCACCAATTCCGGCGTCGAGGCGCTGGAATGCGCCTTCAAGATGGCGAGGCGTTATCAATATTCCCGCGGCGAGGGGCAGCGCTTTCGGCTGATCACCTTCGAGGGGGCCTTTCACGGCCGGACCCTCGCGGCGATCGCGGCGGGCGGCCAGGCGAAGTATCTCGAGGGGTTTGGTCCGCCGGTCGAGGGTTTCGACCAGGTGCCGTTCGGCGATCTCGCCGCGGTCGAAGCGGCAATCGGCGATGAAACCGCCGGGATTCTGCTCGAGCCGGTGCAAGGCGAAGGCGGGATGCGCAAATTCTCGGGCCGGGAGCTGCGAGCGCTGCGCGCGCTGTGCGACAGCCGCGGGCTGCTGCTGGTGCTCGACGAGGTGCAGTGCGGCATGGGCCGCACGGGCCATCTGTTCGCGCATGAGGCGGCGGGCATCAGGCCCGACATCATGGCCATCGCCAAGGCGATCGGCGGCGGCTTTCCGCTCGGTGCGTGCCTGGCGACGGCGGCGGTCGCCCAGGCCATGCCGGCGGGCTCGCACGGCTCGACCTATGGCGGCAACCCGCTCGCCATGGCGGTGGGCAATGCGGTGCTCGACGTGGTGCTGGACGAGGGGTTTCTCGAGGGCGTGCGGCGCTCCTCGCTGCGGTTGCGCCAGCATCTGGCGCGCCTGCGCGACGCCTATCCGGCGCTGATCGAGGAAATCCGCGGCGAAGGCCTGATGATCGGGCTCAAATGCTCCATTCCCAATCTCGAGCTGGTGCAGGCGGCGATTGCGGAAAATCTCCTGACCATCGCGGCCGGCGACAATGTCGTGCGGCTGCTGCCGCCGCTGGTGCTGAGCGATGAAGAAATGAGCGAGGGGATGGAGCGCCTCGACCGGGCGCTGGCCCGGCTGGCCAAGGCGGTGCAACCGACCGCCATTCCCGCCAAGTGACAGCAGTGACGGTCTGATGAGACATTTTCTCGACCTTTCCCAATGCGATGCGCCGACGCTCCGGCAGATCCTCAATGTCAGCGCCGACCGCAAGGCGGCGCGCCGCGGGGCGCCGATGGCCAAGGCCGATGCCGATGCACCGCTCACCGGGCGGATGCTGGCGATGATCTTCGAGAAGCCATCGACGCGGACCCGGGTGTCGTTCGACATGGCAATGCGGCAGCTCGGCGGCCAGACGATGTTCCTGGCGGCATCGGACATGCAGACCGATCGCGGCGAAACCGTTGGCGACACGGCCCGGGTGCTGTCGCGCTATGTCGATGCCATCATGTACCGCACCTTCGGCGAGGAGCGGCTGAACGAATTGGTCAGCCATGCCTCGGTGCCGGTGATCAACGGCCTGACGGACCGCTCGCATCCCTGCCAGGTGATGGCCGACATCCTGACCTTCGAGGAAAGGCTCGGGCCGGTGGCCGGGCAGGTCATCGCCTGGTGCGGCGACTCGTCCAATGTGACGACGTCGTGGATCCATGCCGCGGTCCGGTTCGGCTTCGAGCTCAGGATCGCGAGCCCGGAGCCATTGCAGCCCGCCCGGCTGCTGGTCGAATGGGCGGCGGCCAATGGCGGCGCCCTGACGGTGACGGAGGATCCGGTGGCGGCGGTGAAGGGCGCGCATTGCGTCGTCACCGATACCTGGTTCTCGATGAACGAGAGCCGGCAGGGTGACAAGCACAACCTCCTGATGCCCTATCAGGTGAATGCCGCCCTGATGAAATCAGCCGGGCCGGATGCCATATTCATGCATTGCCTGCCGGCGCACCGCGGCGAGGAAGTGACCGCCGAGGTTATTGACGGGCCGCGCTCGGTGGTGTTCGAAGAGGCCGAAAATCGGCTGCATGCCCAGAAGGGCATCCTTGCCTGGTGCCTCGGCGCTTCGGTCTGATCCACATCCCCCGCGGTCCGGCGGTTCCGGACGGGAAGACGGTGAAACATGAATGAGATCCATGCAAGCCGCGGCGTCTCCGCGGCGACGCCGGACGACATCGTGCTACCATTCGAGATCAAGCCGCTCGGCGTGCGGGGCCGGCTCCTGCGGCTCGGCGCAGTGATTGACGGCATCGTGCGCCAGCATGCTTATCCAGATCCCGTGTCGGCGCTCCTCGCCGAGGGCGTGGCGCTGGCCGCGATGCTCGGAACGACGTTGAAATTCGAGGGAAAATTCATCCTGCAGACGGCCACCGACGGAGCGGTCGACATGCTGGTGGCGCAGTTCGCGACGCCGGCGGGGCTGCGCGGCTATGCCCGGTTCGATGCCGAGGCGGTCGCCGCGGCCGCGGCCTCCGGCCGGGTCGCGTCCGACAGCCTGCTCGGCAAGGGGCACCTGGCGATGACGGTCGACCAGGGCGGAAAGATGGATCGCTACCAGGGGATCGTCGAGCTCGACCGGGGCGGCCTGGTCGGGGCGGCGCATCACTATTTCCACCAGTCGGAGCAGATCCCGACCTGGCTCAGGCTGGCGGCCGGTCCGCTGATGGGGCGGGGGGCGCGCGCGGACCGCTGGCGGGCCGGGGCTATCCTGATCCAGCATCTGCCGGCCGAGGGCGGGGCAAGCCCGATGCGGCTGAGCGCGGGCGATGCGCCGGCCGGCCACGAGGAAGAGGTGGCGGAGGACGAGCGCTGGATCAGGGCGCGGCTGCTTGCCGCGACAGTCGAGGATCATGAGCTGCTCGACCCGCTGCTGGCGCCGGAGCTCCTGCTCTATCGACTGTTCCACGAGGACGGGGTGACGGTCTACCCGCCGCTTGCGCTCGAGCGGCGCTGCGGCTGCACGCGGGAACGGGTTGCCGACATGCTGGGGAGCTTCTCGGAGGCCGATCGCCAGCACATGGTGCAGGACGGCCGGATCGGAGTAACCTGCCAGTTCTGTTCGGCGCGTTATGAATTCCAGCCGGACGAGGTTTCGGCGGCCTGATCGAGGGCCGGAGGTTTGGGGAAAGTCGTGAGGCATCGTCACCGGCGCCGCCTGATCATGCTCATGCTGCTGCCGCTCGCGGCGGTGGTCGGCAGCAATATCGACCATGCGGCCGAGCCGGAGGCGGTGTTTCCGGTGCCGCAATTCCGCCATATCGATCCAACCCGCAGCGAGCCGTCGGTGCGCGACATCGCCCTGGTGCGGTTCGTCGCCGACGATTCCTTCCCGCCTTTCAGCTATCGCGACGGCGATGGGGCGCTGACCGGGCTCAATGTGGCGGTGGCCGATGCAATCTGCCGCGAGCTCAAGTTGAAATGCGAGTTCGTGGTGAAGCCCTGGGAGGAGGCGGTCGCCGCGGTGGAGAAGGGCGAGGCCGATGCCATGCTGTCGGGCCTCAAGATATCGCCGGCGGCGCTCGAGCGGTTCGACTTCACGGCGCCCTTCCTGCGCACCGTCGGGCGCTTCGCGGTGCGGATCCAGAACCAGATGCCGTCGAGCGATGTCAAAAGCCTGGCCGGGAAGCGGATCGGGGTGATCGCCGGCTCGGCGCACGAGGCGTGGGTCAAGGCCTATTATCCGCGATCCCTGCTCAAATCCTACCAGACGGAAGAGCAGGCCGGCGAAGGGCTGCGCACGGGGGCGGTCGATGCGCTGTTCGGCGATGCCTATCGGCTGATCTTCTGGATCCATGGCCAGGGCGCCCGCCATTGCTGCCGCCTGCTGCCGGGAGCGTTCGTCGAGCCCGGCTATTTCTCGGGCGGAATCTCGATTGCGGTCAGACGCGGCAATCGCCGGCTGCTCGATGCGCTCGACTACGGCCTCGACCGGCTGCAGACGTCGGGCGAGTTCGCCCGGATCTACCGGAAGTTCTTCCCCGAGCCGCCGGCCTGACCGAGGAAGCCCGCGGTCGCCTCGATCGCTTCCACCAGGCCTAGGCGCGCCACCGTCATTCCCGGCGGAAAGGCCGTGCAGAAACGCGTCGCGAGGCGCGGATCGAGCACGACGAAGACGCCGCGGTCATCGCCGCGCCGGATCAGCCGGCCGAAGGCCTGCCGCAGCCTGAGGCGCACCCCCATGTCCTGCCAGAGGCCGCCGCCGAACTGCTCGCGGCGGGCCCGCTCGAGGATGGTGGGCTGGCTCCATGGCACGCGGTCGAGCACGATCAGTCGCAGCGAATCGCCCGGGACATCGACGCCGTCGCGCACCGCGTCGGTGCCGAGCAGGCAGGACTGGCGCTCGGCACGGAACATGTCGACCAGGGTGCCGGTATCGATCGGGTCGACATGCTGGGCATAGAGCGGCAGGCCGGCGCGGGCCAACGGCACGATGAGGCGGCGGTGCACGGCGCGCAGCCGCGCAATGGCGGTGAAGAGGCCGAGCCCGCCGCCACCGGCGGCGAGGAACAGCTCGCGATAGGCGGCGGCGAGCTGGTCCATGTCGTCGCGGGCGACGTCGTTGACGACGATGATGCGGCTGTTGGCGAGGTAGTCGAAGGGCGAGGGAAAGCTCGCCCGCCGTGCCGCATAAGGCAGATGGGCGGCGCCGGTGCGCATCTCGGCATTGCGCCAGTCCTCCGGTGCTTCCGGCGGCCGGTCGCGCAAAGTCGCCGAGGTGATGACGATGCCGTCGGGCGGCCGCAGCACGATGGCGGCCAAGGGCTCGGTGGGGTCGACCCAGTGGGAGTGGAAACCGCAATCGATCTCGCGGCCCTCGGCCTGGTCGATGGCGAACCACTCGACGAAGCGCGGGTCGGGCTCCTCGAGCAGACGCGCCAGCATGGCGATCCACCCGGCCGCCATCAGCTCGGAGCGGCGACGGAGCGACCGGGCGATGGCCTCGATGCGCGCCCGATCGGCGGATGAGAGCTCGCTTGCCTCTTCGTCAAGGCGCTTGACCAGGCGCTGGGCGAGCAGCGACATCGGCCGCTTGAGGTCGATGAGGGCGGCGGCGAGCCGTCCGGCGGCATCGGCCAAGCCGGCGACCAGCGGCCGGCAGTCGGTCTCGAGCACCGGCGCGGCCGACGGGCCGTTGCGGCCCTCCACCTGCTGGCGCACCAGCCACAAGAAGGTTTCGGCGGCGGCGTCGGGCATGCCGGCCTGGACGCGACGCATCCAGCCCGGTCCGGGCAAGGCCAGGACGGCGTCGAGCACGAGGCCGAGAAGCTCCTCGGACTTGCGGTCGTCGGAGGCGAGCGCGCCGAGGCGGTCGGCAAGGCCGCGGCCGCGCCGGCCCTGAGCCTCGGGGCCGCGAATCCAGCGCCTGAGCTCGGCGGTCTCGGCGCCGGTCAAATGCCCCGAAAAGGCGCTGTCGGCGGCGTCGAAGAGGTGGTGGCCTTCGTCGAAGATCAGCCGGCGCATGGCGCCGGTCTGCTCCTGCTCTTCATTTGTCTCGGCGGGCCCGAGGACCTGGTCGATGGCAGCCTGGCGCAGCACCAGGGCATGATTGGCGATGACGATGTCGGCCTTGCGGGCGGCGCGGACCGCTTTTTCGATGAAGCATTTGCGATAATGCGGGCAGGCGGCATAGATGCACTCGCCGCGCCGGTCGGTGAGGCCGAGACGGGCGGGCGAGGCGGTCGCTGGATCGCCGGTGACATCGCTGGTCAGGCCCATGATCCAGGCGGGGAAATCGCCACCGACCATGTCGCCGTCGCGGCTCGCCAGCGCCCAGCGGGCGATGAGCCCGGCGAGAAGGGCGGTGCGCGGCGAATGGGTCATGCGGCCGAACGCCTCCTGCATGTTGAGCAGGCAGGCATAGTTCTCGCGGCCCTTGCGGATGACGATCCGGCGGCGGCGCTCCTCCGGCGCGGGCACGATCCGTGCCGATTCCTGCTCGAGCTGGCGCTGCAGGTTCTTGGTATAGGTGGAGACCCAGACGGTGCCGGCATTGCGGCGGGCCCACATGGCGGCCGGCGCAAGATAGCCGAGGGTCTTGCCGAGGCCGGTGCCGGCTTCGGCGAGGACGATGTGGTTGCTGATCGGCTCGGAGCGCGGCTGAAAGGCGCCCGACGCCTCGGCGCAATAGTCCATCTGCTGCGGGCGGGCCTCGGAATCGGGACCGAGCAGGTCGCGCAAATAGATGCGGGCCTCATCGGCGCTGACCGGGGCGTGGCGCGACGGCGGCCGGGGCCCTTCCTCCTCCCATTCCGGCAGGCGGTCCCAAACGTTGAGGCCGGTGGCAAAAGGCGGCAGCTTCAGGTTGGGATCCCCCTGCTTCAGGGCAGCGAGCACGGGCTCGGCCCATGGCCAGCGGGCGCGGCTCAGGAACTGGCCGAGCTCGGCGGTCTCGCGGCGCCGCGGGAAGCGAGGGTCGGCGAGACGGGCGAGCAGCGCCTCGGCCACGGCGGCAATGGTGAGGCATTCGTCGGCATCGGGGGCGATGGCGAGGCCGCGGGCGAGGCCATCGGGCAGCGGCACGGCGGGCACGGCCGGGGCGACGAAGGCGAAGAGCTCGGCAATGTCGAGGTGGCGCTGGTCGCGGGCGGCGCGGATCGCCGAGCGGGGGGCGGCGGCAGCATGGCCCAGGCGCTCGATCAGATAGGCGGCGTGGCACACGACATGGGGCGCGGCGGCGAGGATGGCGAGGGCGCTTGCCGCATCATGGGTGAGGCGCGGCGCGGCGCCGGCCCGGACGGCGATGCCGGTGCCGGCAGCCACTGCAACGGGAAAGGGCAGGGAGGCGAACGCTGCGGCGGGGAGGGTCATCGGCTACAACTGCCGCCCAAAGCCGCCGAGGGTCAAGCGCAAGTCCTTCATGGGAGGAGTTGGGAGCAGGCGCCCCGTCGCGAAATGGATCCGTCAACATGGGCTCTGGAGGTGGCGGGGCATTCATGACATTAAGGGCCATGAATTCACATTCATCCGACACAGCATTGCGCGAGGCGGCGCTCGCCTCCAAGGCGTGGCCATTCGAGGAGGCGCGCAAGATCATCGATCGGCTGAAGCAGCAGGGCCGGAGCACCGGCGAGGTGCTGTTCGAGACCGGCTACGGCCCGTCGGGGCTGCCGCATATCGGCACCTTCGGCGAAGTCGCGCGCACCACCATGGTGCGGCATGCCTTCGAGACCATGACCGGGATCAAGACCCGACTCCTGTGCTTCTCGGACGACATGGACGGCTTGCGCAAGGTGCCCGACAACATCCCCAATCGCGCGATGGTGGCGCAGCATCTCGGCATGCCGCTGACCCAAATTCCCGATCCGTTCGGACAATATGAGAGCTTCGGCCACCACAACAATGCGATGCTGCGGGCCTTTCTCGATCGCTTCGGATTCCAGTATGAATTCGCCTCGGCCAGCGACTATTACCGCTCCGGCCGCTTCGACCAGGCGCTGGTCCGCGTGTTCGAGCGTTTCGAGACCGTGATGGAGATCATGCTGCCGTCGCTGCGCGAGGAGCGGGCGCAGACCTATTCGCCGTTCCTGCCGATTCATCCGCGGACCGGGGTCGTCATGCAGGTCCCGATCGAGGACCGCAATGCGGCGGCGCACAGCATCATCTGGCGCGATCCGGAGAGCGGGGAGCGCTTCGAGACCCCGGTCACCGGCGGTCACTGCAAGCTGCAATGGAAGCCGGACTGGGCCATGCGCTGGTATGCGCTCGGCGTCGACTACGAGATGTCGGGCAAGGACCTCATCGAACTCGGTGCGGCTTGCCAGCCGCATCACCACGGCGCTGGGCGGCACGCCGCCGGTCGGCTTCACCTATGAGCTGTTCCTCGACGAGACGGGCCAGAAGATCTCGAAGTCGAAGGGCAACGGCCTGTCGATCGACGAATGGCTGACCTATGCCTCGCCGGAGAGCCTGGAGCTCTTCATGTTCAACAAGCCGCGCGAGGCCAAGCGGCTTTATTTCGACGTCATCCCGCGGCATGTCGAGGAGTATTTCTCGTTCCTCTCGGCTTATGCCAACCAGGAGGACCGGCTCAAGCTCGGCAACCCGGTGTGGCACATCCATGCCGGTCATCCGCCAAGCGTCGACATGCCGGTGAGCTTCGCGCTGCTGCTCAACCTGGCGGGCGTCGCCAATGCCGAGACCAAGTCGGTGCTGTGGGGCTTTCTCAAGCGCTACGCCAAGGATGTGTCGCCGGAGACCCATCCCGAGCTCGATGCGCTGGTCGGCTATGCCATCCGCTATTTCCACGACTTCGTGAAGCCGAACAAGCGTCACCGGCCGGCCGATGCGGTCGAGCGCGAGGCGCTGAGCGAGCTCGAACGGCGACTCGGCGAACTGCCGCCGGAGGCGGGGCCGGAGGCGATCCAGGCGCTGCTCTACGACATCGGTCGGGCGATCCCGCGCTATCAGGATATCACCGCCAAGGGGGCAACCCCGGAAAAGCCGGGGGTGTCGCTGGCGTGGTTCAACGCCATCTACCAGGTGCTGCTCGGCGAGGAGAAGGGGCCGCGCTTCGGATCCTTCGCGGCACTCTATGGCATCGACAATACGCGGGCGCTGATCCGCCGGGCGCTGGAAGGGGCGTTCGTGGGGTGAGTTGCCGATGCGGGCGGCAGCCGCCGCCTGATCAGCCGGCGGCGAAAAAGGCGGCGATGCGCTCCTGGACCTGCCCGGCGGCGGCGGTCGGCGATGGCGCCTTGAGGATGGGCCGGCCCACCACGATGTAATCGGCGCCGTTGCGGAAGGCCTGCTCGACATCGACGGTGCGCTTCTGGTCGTCGACATTGTCGAACGGGCGGATGCCGGGCACGACGACGAGCAGCCGGGCGCCGAGCTCGCGGCGCAGCTCCACGGCCTCGAGGCCGGAGGCGACGACACCGTCGCAGCCGGCGGCAAGGGCGCGGCGGGCGCGCGACAGCACCAAAGCGGGGACGTCGACCGCGGCGGGGAAGCCGAGGTCGACCAGATCGTTGCGATCCATGCTGGTGAGAACGGTGACGCCGAGAATCCGCATGTCGCCCTTCTCGGCGCAGGCGGCCTTGAGGATGGCCTCATTGCCGTGAACAGTGGCAAAGGTCACCTGCCGGCCGCGCAAATTGGCCACGGCGGAGCCGACGGTCTGCGGCACATCGAAGAATTTGAGGTCGACGAAGACCTTCTTGCCGCGGTCGGTGAGCCAGCGCAGCAGCTCGAAATAGCCCTCGCACATGAACAGGGCGAGGCCGATCTTGAAGAAACCGACATGGTCGCCGAGCTCCTCGACGAGGCGCCTGGCCTCCTCGGGCGAGCCGACGTCGAGGGCGAGGATGAGCCGGTCCCGCGGCGGGATTGCTGTGCTCGGCGGCTCGATCATTTCATTCTGTGATGTGAAACGGGAAATGGAATTCCTGCCGGTAATCAGGAAGCGGTGCGCCGGGCGGTCGGAAGGCGCGGGCGAGCGCGAGGGTGCGGCGGCGCAGCTCCATGGTCATGGCTCGCCGATCGGTGAACCGCTCCAGCTCCTCGAAGGGGATGGGGCGACCGATGGCGACATCGACATCGCTGCCGAGGCGGTTGGCGGTTTCCCGGAACAGGAGGGCAATGCGCAGCGAATAGCTGAGGTGGCTGGCAAGCTGGAAGCTTCGCGAATTCTGGCCGGGGAAATAGATCGGCACCACCGTGGCGCGGCCGGTCCTCGCCAGCTTGGCGGTGAAGGGGTGCCAAGGCGCATCCACCGCCTCGCGGCCGAACGGGGTCTGGCAGGTGGCGACACCGCCGGCCGGGAAGATCGCGACGGCGCCGCCATGGCGCAAGAGCCGCTGGGCCTCGATGCGCGAGGCCAGGGAATTGGCCTGGGCTTGCTTGGTGCCGCCGAAATCGATGGGCAGCACATGCGGCTTGAGCTCGGGCGGCTGGCACAGGAGGCTGTGGGTGAGGATGCGCGTCTCGGGCCGAGCGCGCTGGGTGACCCAGCCCAGGGCAATGCCGTCGAGGACGCCGAAGGGATGGTTGGCGACGAACAGCACCGGCCCGGTGCGGGGAATTTCCGCGGAATCGCTGCTGAGCCGGATCTTGACGCCCATCAGGCGAACCGCGGCATCGAAGAACGGCTCGGCGCGGTCCTCGCGCCGCCAGGCATCGTAAAGGACCTTGAGGCGAGGCTGGCCGCTCAGCTTCTCGATGGTCTGGATGATGGTGCGCCGGAGCCCGCTGTGCTCGGGGCGGGAATAGGAGAATACGACACCGTCGTCTTCGTCCGAGACCGGCGACCGCAGCTTCTCGACCGCTGCTTCGGCCATCGAGGTCATGCTCCCGAATTGACGCATCCAATCGTGGTATGTCGCCTGTGTCACAAACCGGTGACAGAACGTCAAGCGATCAAACATAAAGAATTCTTTATATGCAGATTGCGGCCGGCCGCGGCGTCTGCTATAGGCCCCGAGCGACCACCGATCGACCCTTGTCCGGAGACCAAAGCCGATGCGCCATGACCGCGATTTCCACGTTGCCGATCTCAGCCTTGCCGACTGGGGCCGCAAGGAGATGGCGATGGCCGAGGTGGAGATGCCCGGGCTGATGGCGATCCGGGAGGAATTCGGGCCGGACCAGCCGCTGAAGGGGGCGCGCATCTCCGGCTCGCTGCACATGACGATCCAGACGGCGGTGCTGATCGAGACGCTGCGGGCGCTCGGGGCCGAGGTGCGCTGGGCATCGTGCAACATCTTTTCCACCCAGGACCATGCCGCGGCGGCCGTTGCCGCGAGCGGGGTGCCGGTGTTCGCCTATAAGGGGGAGTCGCTCGCGGAATATTGGCGGTTCACCGGGCGGATCTTCGACTGGCCAAACGAGCCCGGCAATCTCATCCTCGACGATGGCGGGGACGCGACGCTGTTCGTGCTGCTCGGCTCCAAGGCGGAAACCGACCGCAGCGTGATCGCCAAGCCGAAGAGCGAGGAGGAGGAGTGCCTTTACGCCGAAATCGAACGGCGGCTGGCGGAGCAGCCGGGCTGGTTCGGCCGGATCAAGGCAGCGCTGCTCGGGGTGTCGGAAGAGACGACGACGGGGGTGCACCGGCTTTACGAGCTGCAGAAGCAGGGCGCGCTGCCATTCCCGGCGTTCAATGTGAATGACAGCGTCACCAAGTCGAAGTTCGACAACAAATATGGCTGCCGCGAATCGCTGGTGGACGCCATCCGGCGCGGCACCGACGTGATGATGGCGGGCAAGGTGGCGGTGGTCTGCGGCTATGGCGATGTCGGCAAGGGTTCGGCGCAGTCGCTGAAGGGGGCGGGGGCGCGGGTGATCGTCACCGAGATCGACCCGATCTGCGCTCTGCAGGCGGCGATGGACGGTTTCTCGGTGCAGCTCATCGAGGATGCGCTGCCGAACGCCGACATCTTCGTCAGCGCCACCGGCAACCGCGACGTCATCACCGTCGACCACATGCGGCGGATGAAGGACATGGCGATCGTCTGCAACATCGGGCATTTCGACAATGAGATCCAGGTGGCGGCCCTGCGCAACTACCGCTGGACGAATGTCAAGCCGCAGGTCGACATCGTCGAGTTCCCGGCCGGCAACCGCGTCGTGCTCCTGTCGCAGGGGCGGCTCGTCAATCTCGGCAATGCCACCGGGCACCCGAGCTTCGTGATGTCGGCATCCTTCACCAACCAGGTGCTGGCCCAGATCGAGCTGTTCGCCAATGCCAAGGCCGGCCGGTACCGCAACGAGGTCTATGTGCTGCCCAAGCACCTCGACGAGAAGGTGGCGCGGCTGCACCTGCCGAAGCTCGGGGCGCGCCTGACCGAGCTGACGGGCGATCAGGCGGCGTATATCGGGGTCGACAAGACCGGGCCGTTCAAGCCGGATTATTATCGTTACTGAGGGGACGCGCCGCCCCTCCTTTCCACAGCCGCTTCACGGCTTTCGGTCCTCTATGGTGGGCAGGATTCCTGTTTGCCTGTATATCTCGGCGATACGCGGTTGCGGTGATTCGTCGGGGCGGGCGAGCAGTCAGGGGAACGGCAGGCATCATGGGTGGCGTGGTCGGCGCTGTCGGTAGAGTGGCCGGCGATGCTTCGCTGGCCCTTGCCGCCATACTGTTCGCCATCGCCGTCTTCATCTGGGCCCTCTTCGTGGTCCGCAAGCTGAGCCGCGACGAGGCGCAGGCGCGGCGGCGGATCACCGAGCTCGAGGTCGAGCTGAACGAGGCGGAAGCGGCGCTCACGGCCGAACCCAATATCCTGATGATCTGGCGCGGCCGGGCGCTCGAGGCGGAGCGGATCGTCGGCGACATGCGCGGCATCGTGACGGTGCCGCAGGACGCGGCGATGCTGCTCGATTTCCCGCGCTGGCTCGAGGTCGAATTCGGCGTCAACCCTCGGCGAGGCGCTCGTCGCCATGCGGGAGGCGGGGCGCCCGTTCAACATCGGGGTCAGGACCAGGTCCGGCGAGCTGCTCGAGGCCGAGGGCCGGGTGGCCGGCGGCCTTGCCACGCTGAGGCTCAGGCCGCTCGCGGGCGAGCGGCGGGACCGCACCGAGCTTGCCTATGACAGCCGCAAGCTCGGCAAGCAGGTGGAACGCCTGTCGGGCATCCTCGATGCGGCGCCCTTCGCCATCTGGCTCAACGACGAAGGCGGGAAGCTGATCTGGGTCAACCGCTCCTATATGTCGGCGGTGGACACGCAGGACTACGACCGGGTCATCGCCGATCCGGTCCTGCTGGCCAATCCGGCCAACATCCGTTTCGATGTCGAGAAGGGGCATGGGCGGTGGGGCCGGCGCGGCACCGCCTCGGCCGTGATCGGAGGCGAGAAACGGGCGCTCGAGATCTATGAGATCCCGCTCGCCAACGGCCATGCGAGCTTCGCCATCGACATCACCCTCCTCGAGGAGACCCAGAAGGAGCTCAACCGGCATATCCGGGCGCATGCCTCGACGCTCGACAAGCTCCAGACGGCGATTGCGATTTTCGGCCCCGACCAGCGCTTGCGGTTCTTCAACGCCGCCTATGCCGATCTGTGGGGTCTCGAGACGCAATGGCTGGAGACCCGGCCGGCGGATGGCGAGATCCTCGACCGGCTGCGCGAGCTGCGGCGGCTGCCCGAGCAGGAGAACTACAAGGATTGGCGCAACCGGCAGCTTGCCGACTACAACACGATCGAGACGCGCGAGACCTGGTGGCACCTGCCGAGCGGCCAGACGCTCAGGGTGATTGCCGAGCAGCACCCGTTCGGCGGCGTCACCTATCTCTATGACGACGTCAGCGAGCTGATCCGGCTCGAGAGCCAGTATCGCGAGCTCATCGGCGTCCAGCGGGAAACCGTCGACAATTTGCATGAAGGGGTGGCGCTGTTCGGCACCGATGGCAAGCTCAAGCTGTTCAATCCCACCTTCTCGCGGGTCTGGGGGCTCGCTGAGGCGGCGCTCGCCGAGGAGCCGCATATACGCGAAGTGGTCGCGCATTGCCGGCAGTTTCATGCGGACGAGCGAATTGGGACGAGATCAAGATCGTCACCACCTCGCTCGACAGCGGCCGGCGCTCGCTGCAGGGCCGGCTGGCCCGCAATGACGGCGTGGTCCTCGACTACGCCACGGTGCCGTTGCCGGACGGCAACACGCTCCTGACCTTCGTCGACGTCACCGCCAGCGCCGGCATCGAGAAGGCGTTGCGCGAGCGCAATGAGGCGCTGGTCGCCGCCGACCGGCTCAAGACCAATTTCCTCTCCAACGTCTCCTACGAGCTCAGGACGCCGCTCACCAACATCATCGGTTTTTCCGAGGCGCTGGCGCTCGGCATCGCCGGCGAGCTGGCGCCGAAGCAGCTCGAATATCTGCAGCATGTCAGGACGTCGTCGCGCGACCTGCTGGCGATCATCGATGCCATTCTCGACCTCACCACCATCGATGCCGGAGCCATGGAGCTCAAGCTGGCGGTGATCGAAGTCGCCCAGCTGATGCAGTCCACGGCGGATGGCGCCGCCGAGGCGATCGAGCGGCGCGACCTCACCCTCAATATCGAGATGGCGGAGGATGCGGCGAGCTTTGTCGGCGACCTCAAGCGGGTACGCCAGATCCTGGCGAACCTGCTCTCCAATGCCGTCGGGTTTTCGGATGCCGGGGCGACGATCAAGATGGGGGCGCGGCGGGAGGGCCATCAGATGCTGCTGTGGGTCAGCGATACCGGGCGGGGGATCGACCCGGATTATCAGGAGAAGGTGTTCGAGCGTTTCCAGGCGCGGCCGATCTCGGGCGGCCATCGCGGCCCGGGGCTCGGGCTGTCGCTGGTCAAGAGCTTCGTCGAGCTGCATGACGGGCAGGTTTCGCTGATTTCGCGCCTCGGACGCGGTACCACGGTGGTCTGCCGGTTCCCGATCGACGGGCCCGGCGCGCAACGGGCGGTGGCAAGCGCATGACCCGGCGAGCGCCACAAGCAGGCTTCAATTCCACCCGTCGCATCGACTATGGTCCTTCCGTCATGAATTCAATCGGGCAATATCACGAGCTGGAACAGACGCTTGCGGGGGAGCACGCGACTGTCGCGCTGGGCGCGGGGCTGGCGCCGATCCTCAGGCCGGGCGATCTCATATGCCTCAATGGGGGGCTCGGTGCCGGCAAGACCACGCTGGCGCGGGCGGTGATCCGGACGATTGCCGGCGATGCGGCGCTGGAGGTGCCGAGCCCGAGCTTCGCCATCGCCCAGCTCTATGATCTCACGCCGCCGGTCGCTCATTTCGATTTCTTCCGGCTCGGCGGCCCGGCCGAGGTGGAGGACACCGGCTTCCGCGATGCGCTGGGCGATCGGGTGGTGCTGCTGGAATGGCCCGAGCGCAGCGGCACGCTGGCGGCGGACCGGCTCGATATCGAGCTTGCCGGGGCGGGCGACAGCCGGTCGGTCACCTTGCGCGGCTTCGGCGGCTGGGCCGAGCGGCTGCGGCGCTGGCACAATGCGCAGGCCTTCATCACGGCGGGAGATTGGGCGCGGGCCCGCCGGCTGGCGCTGCCCGGCGATGCCTCGACGCGGCGCTACGAGCGGCTGGCCGGCGGGCCGCGGCCAGCCCTGCTGATGGACATGCCGGCGCGGCCGGACGGGCCGCCGGTGCGCGGCGGGAAGTCGTACAGCGCCATCGCCCATCTGGCCGAGGATGTGCGGGCAGTGCTGGCCGTGTCGGGCGAATTGCTGCGGCGCGGTTATTCAGCGCCGGAAATCTTTGCCGCCGATGAACGCCATGGCTTCCTTATCATCGAGGATTTCGGCGACCGTATCTTCGGGCGCATGATCGCCGAGGGCCGGGACATGTCGGAACCGTTTCACAATGCCGTCCTGCTGCTGGCCGATATTGCCGGGCAGGGGTGGCCGCCGGAGGTACCGGCCGCCGGGCGGCCCTACCGCATTCATCCCTATGACAGCAATGCCCTGCTGATCGAGGCGGAGCTCCTCACAGCCTGGTACGTGCCACTGATCAGCGGCAGGCGGGTCGAGCCGATGGTCGAAGAGGCCTATCGCGAGGCGTGGGCCGCGGTGCTGCCGCTGGCAATGCCGGCAGGGCGCGTGTGGTCGCTGCGCGACTTTCACGTCGACAACCTGTTCTGGCTGCCCGAGCGGGCGGGGATCGCGCGGGTCGGCCTCATCGACACCCAGGACGCCGTGATCGGCCATCCCGCCTATGATCTCGTCTCGATCCTGCAGGATGCGCGGGTCGACGTGGCCGAGGAGACGGCGGGCGAGCTCCTCGACCTCTATTGCGCGGCGCGGGCGGAAGCGGCCGCGGGCTTCGACGAGGCGGCGTTCCGGATCGCCTATGCGGTGCTCGGCGTGCAGCGGGCGGCCAAGATCCTGGGGATCTTTTCCCGCTTGTCGCTGCGGGACGGGAAACATAGCTATCTTCGGCACCTGCCGCGGGTGCGCCGGCAGCTCGACCGGGGGCTCCAGAATCCGGCCCTCATGGGGTTGCGAAGCTGGTTCGAGCGCCATCTGCCGCGCCCGCCGGCCAATGGCGGAATGCCGTCGTGAAGGTGAAATCCGCGATGGTTCTCGCTGCCGGGCGCGGCGTCAGGATGCGGCCATTGACGCTCGACCGGCCGAAGCCGCTGGTGACGGTGGCGGGGAAGCTCCTCATCGACTATGCGGTCGATGCGCTGAAACGGGCAGGCGTCGAGCGGGTGGTGGTCAACACCCATCATTTTCCCGACCAGATGGCGGCCTGGGCGCGCAACCGCAGCGATCAGGGGATTGTGCTGTCGGACGAAAGCGATCTCCTGCTCGACACCGGCGGCGGCGTGGTCAAGGCGCTGCCTTTGCTCGGCGGCGGGCCGTTCTTCGTGATCAACAGCGACAGCTTCTGGCGCGACGGGCCGCAGCCGGCGCTCGATCGCCTGGCGTCGGCCTTCGATGCCGGGCGGATGGATGCGCTGCTGCTGCTCAGCAGCCATAATCGGGCGGTGGGATTCGAGGGTCCGGGCGATTTCCACATGGACGCGCTCGGCCGGCTGAAACGGCGGGGTGAGGATCCGACGGCGCCGTTCATCTTCGCCGGCTGCCACATTCTCGATCCGGCGCTGCTGGCGAATGCGCCGGAGGGGCCATTCTCGATGAATTTCGCCTGGGACAGGGCGCTCGCCAACGGACGGCTGCATGGTCTCAGCCATGACGGGCCATGGCTCCATGTCGGAACGCCCGGGGCGATAGCGCTCGCCGAGGCGGCCCTGAAGGCGCTATGACCGCAGGCAGCAGCCGCCATGCCGGGCCCTCTCCTTGACCGGGCTCGAAGCGCTTCCTACTTTCCCTAACGAAGATTTGACAGCGAGGATTCGATGAGCACGACGAAAGTGTCCGATACGTCTTTCGAAAACGAGGTCCTGAAGGCCGAAACACCGGTGGTCGTCGACTTCTGGGCCGAATGGTGCGGCCCGTGCCGACAGATCGGACCGTCGCTCGAGGAGCTGTCGGCGGAGATGAACGGCAAGGTCAAGATCGTGAAGCTCAATGTCGACGAGAACCCGTCGGTGGCGAGCCGCTATGGCATCCGCAGCATCCCGCATCTCATGATTTTCAAGGCCGGCAAGGTGGAATTGACCTTCACCGGCGCAGCACCCAAGACCCGGATTGCCGAATGGATCAACCGCTCGGTTTGATCCTTTTCAGTTGCGGGCAGTTCCGGTGATGCCGGAGGCGGTTTCGCCGAGGTGGATGGCGAGGACACGGCCTGCGAGGTAGAGCGAGCCGCCGATCAACAGCCTGACAGGGGCGCCGGGGATCTGCGAGGCATGGCGCACCGCTTCCTCGATGGAGGCGGCGGGCGAGGCATCGAGCCCCTCGGCGCGGGCGATACGGGCCAGTTCGTCGGCCGGGATGGCGTTGGCCTCGCCGGGGATGGTCAGGGTGATGACGCGCCGCGCCAGGCCCTTGAAGGGGCGGAAATAACCGGCCGCCTCCTTGGTCTTCAGCATGCCGGCGACCAGCGCCAGCGGCCGCGACAGCCGCTCGTCGAGTTCTGCCAGGCTCTCGGCCACGGCCCGTCCGGCCGAAGGATTATGGCCGCCATCGAGCCAGATTTCCGTGCCGGAGGGGGCGAGCCTCGCGATCAGCCCTGGCCCGAGACGCTGCATGCGGGCCGGCCATTCGGCATGGCGCAGACCGTGGGCGATGGCGTTGTCGTCGATGCGGGGGTCGCCTAGCACGCGGATGGTGGCCACGGCGGTGCCGGCATTGTCGATCTGGAAGCGGCCCGGCAGCACCGGCAGGGGAAGGTCGAGCAGACCGGTCTCGTCCTGATAGACGAGACGGCCGTGCTGCTCGAAGGCCTGCCAGTCCTGAGAGGATATCATGGTCGGCACCGCCCGCCGGCGGGCCTCGGCAATGATGGCGTCGAGGGCCTGCTCGGGCTGGGGCGCCACGATGCACGGCACGCCCTCCTTGAGGATGCCGGCCTTCTCGGCGGCGATGGCGGCAAGGGTGGTGCCGAGAAACTGCTGATGGTCGTAATCGACCGTGGTGATGACGGTGGTGAGCGGCCGGGCAATCACATTGGTGGCGTCGAGGCGGCCGCCGAGCCCCACCTCGAGCAACAGATAGTCGGCCGGGTTGCGGGCAAAGGCGAGAAAGGCGGCGGCGGTGGTGATCTCGAAAAAGGTGATCGGCTCGCCGGCATTGGCCGCTTCGCATTCGGCAAGGAGCTCGATCAGGTCCGGTTCGGAGATGAGCGTGCCGTGACCTGGCCGGCCGAGCCGGATGCGTTCATGAAACTTGACGAGATGGGGCGAGGTGTAGACATGGGCCGAGAGCCCGGCCGCCTCCATGATGGCCCGGCAATAGGCTACCACCGAGCCCTTGCCGTTGGTGCCGGCGACGTGGACGACCGGCGGCACCCGGCGCTCCGGGTTGCCGAGCCGGTCGAGCAGCCGCCACATGCGGTCGAGCTTGAGATCGATGATTTTCGGATGAAGATCGAGAAGGCGGGTGAGTATCGCATCGCTCATCGCCATGGTGCGAAATCCTTCGCCGGCGGCCTCACTCGGCAGCCGCCTCGCTTTCCACTGGCTCGGCCCGCTCCTCCTCCTCGAGCGGCGGCTCGCGCCGCTCGGGCGGCGTCTTCATCAGCAACCGGATGGTCCGCACCACGGTGTCGCGCAGACGGTGGCGGTGGACGACCATGTCGACCATGCCGTGCTCGAGCAGGTATTCGGCGCGCTGGAACCCGTCGGGAAGCTTCTCGCGGATGGTCTGCTCGATGACGCGTGGACCAGCGAAGCCGATCAGGGCGCCAGGCTCGGCCAGCTGAACATCGCCGAGCATGGCGTAGGAGGCGGTGACGCCGCCGGTGGTGGGATGGGTCAGCACCACGATATAGGGCAGGCCGGCGCGGCGGAGCGCCTGGACCGCCACGGTGGTCCGTGGCAGCTGCATCAGGGAGAGGATGCCCTCCTGCATGCGGGCACCGCCGGAGGAGACGAACAGCACGAAGGGCGTGCGGCGCTCGACGGCCGTCATCATCGCGGTGATGATCGCCTCGCCGGCGGCCATGCCGAGCGAGCCGCCCATGAAGCTGAAGTCCTGGACGGTGATCACCGCCTCGATGCCGTCGAGGCCGCCGAGCGCCGCCAGAACGCAGTCATTGCGCTCGGTCTTGGTGCGGGCCTCCTTGAGGCGGTCGGCATAGCGCCGCTCGTCGCGGAAGCGGAGCGGGTCCTGGGAGACCTCGGGCAGGGTGATCTCCTCGAATTCCCCGCCGTCGAACATGGCGCCGAGCCGGACATGCGGCGGCATGCGCATATGGTGGCCGGAATTGGGAATGACGAACTGGTTGGCCTCGAGATCGCGGTAGAACACCATCTCGCCGGTCTCGGGGCACTTGACCCACATATTGTCGGGAAGCTCGCGCTTGACGCCGAGGAAGGAGCGGATTTTCGGGCGGACGAAATTCTTGATCCAGTTCATCTCTCGAGCCCTCCTCGGGCGGCTCGCGCGCCTGCCGATCCTGCGGCAGGGGCAAGCCCACGGGCAAGCGTTGACACGAGTTCCAGAAGCGCCGGCACCGTCAAGCCGGTGGCCCGCCCTTCCGGATCGAGAGACTCGCCGATCCGGCGGGTGAGCGCGGAGCCGACGACAACGGCGTCGCAATGGCCCGCCAGCGCCCGCACCTGGTCCTCACTCTTGACACCAAAACCAACCGCAATCGGCAGCGTGGTCGCCTGGCGGATCCGCGCCACCTCGCGCGCCACCTTGGCGATCTCCGGCGTCTTGGTGCCGGTGATGCCGAGAACCGAAACGTAATAGAGGAAGCCGGAGGTGTTGGCGAGCACGGCCGGCAGCCGCCGCTCGTCGGTGGTGGGCGTGGCCAGGCGGATGAAGCTCAAGCCGGCCCGGATGGCGGGCAGGCACAGCTCGCCATCCTCCTCCGGCGGGAGGTCGACGATGATCAGGCCGTCGACGCCGGCGGCTTTGGCGTCGGCCAGGAAACGATCGACGCCATAGATGTATATCGGGTTGAAATAACCCATGAGAACCAGCGGGGTCCGGTCGTTGCGTTGACGGAACTGCCGCACCATGCCCAGCGTCCTGGCCATGGTCTGGCCGGCCTTGAGGGCGCGCAGCCCGGCGGCCTGGATGGCGGGACCGTCGGCCATCGGATCGGTGAAAGGCATGCCGAGCTCGATCACGTCGGCGCCGCTGTCGGGAAGCGCCTCGAGGATGGCGAGCGAGGTTGCATAATCGGGGTCGCCGGCGGTGATGAAGGTGACGAGGCCGGAGCGGCCCGCCGTGCCGAGTGCGCCGAAGCACCGATCGATGCGGCCCGGCGCCGTCACAGGGTCACCCCGAGATGCTCGGCCACGGTGAAGATGTCCTTGTCGCCCCGACCGCACATATTCATGACCAAGAGGTGGTCGCGCGGGCGCTGCGGCGCAATATCCATGACCCTGGCAAGGGCATGGGCTGGTTCGAGGGCCGGAATGATGCCCTCGAGCTCGCAGCACAGCTTGAAGGCGGCGAGCGCCTCCTGATCGGTCGCGGACAGATAGGTGACGCGGCCGAGATCGTGCAGCCAGGCGTGTTCCGGGCCAATTCCCGGGTAGTCGAGGCCGGCCGAGATGGAATGGGCCTCGATGATCTGGCCATCGTCATCCATCAGCAGGTAGGTCTTGTTGCCATGGAGAACACCGGGGCGGCCGCCGCTGATCGAGGCGGCATGGAGCCCCGAATCGAGGCCATGGCCGGCGGCCTCGACGCCGTAGATCGCCACGTCCGGGTCATCAAGGAAGGGAAAGAACAGGCCCATCGCGTTGGAGCCGCCGCCAATCGCCGCCACCAGCGAATCGGGCAGCCGCCCCTCGCGGGCCATCATCTGGCGCCTGGTTTCATTGCCGATCACCGACTGAAAGTCGCGCACCATGGCGGGATAGGGGTGGGGCCCGGCGACGGTGCCGATGCAGTAGAAGGTGTCCTCGACATTGGCCACCCAGTCGCGCAGGGCCTCGTTCAGGGCGTCCTTGAGGGTGCGCGAGCCGGAGCTGACGGGCCGCACCTCGGCGCCGAGGAGCTTCATGCGGAAAACGTTCGGCTTCTGCCGCTCGACATCGACCTCGCCCATATAGACGATGCATTGCAGGCCGAAGCGGGCGCAGGCGGTGGCGGTCGCCACGCCATGCTGGCCGGCGCCGGTCTCGGCGATGATGCGGGTCTTGCCCATCCGCCTTGCGAGCAGGACCTGGCCCATGACGTTGTTGATCTTGTGGGCACCGGTGTGGTTGAGCTCGTCGCGCTTGAAATAGATCTTGGCGCCGCCGAGTTGGGCGGTGAGCCGCTCGGCGAAGTAGAGCGGCGAGGGCCGGCCGACATAGTGCTCGAGAAAGGATGAAAGCTCGGCCGCGTAGGCGGGGTCGGCGCGGGCCGCCGCATAGGCCTGCTCGAGCTCGAGAATGAGCGGCATCAAGGTTTCGGCCACGTAGCGGCCGCCGAACTGGCCGAAATGGCCGTGCTCGTCGGGGCCCGTCCTGAAGGAGTTGGGTGCGTTGACCTGCATTGCTCGTCCGAAAGCCGACTTGCGGGGGTTTTAGCCGGCGCGGCGCACCGCCTCAATGAATTTTCGGATCAGCTCCACGTCCTTGACACCGCGGGAGCGCTCGACACCGGAGGAAACATCCACCATTGCCGCGCCGGTGACGGCAATGGCTTGACCGACATTGGCGGGGTCGAGTCCGCCGGAAAGGGCAAATCGGCCGGAAAAGGCCAAATTCCGGCATAGCCCCCAGTCGAAGGCGAGCCCGTTGCCGCCGGCAAGGCTGCCGGCCAGGCCCGGCGGCGGCTTGGTGTCGAACAGGATCATGGCGGCCGCCTCGCGGTAGTCGGCGGCGCGTTCGAGGTCGGCGGCGTCGGCAACCGCAACCGCCTTGATGACCGCAATGCCCGCCCTGGTTGAAATGGCGGCAACGCGCTCCGGCGTTTCCGAACCATGCGCCTGGATGTAATCGGGGCCGATCGCGGCGGCAATCCGGTCGATGTCGCGGTCGGAGGCATCGACGGTGACGGCGACGCTCAGGGCGCGGCCGCGGGCCTGATCGGCGAGGTCGCGGGCAGCCTCGATCTCGACGTGGCGCGGGCTGGCCGGATGGAACACGAGGCCGACATAGTCGGCGCCGGCGGCGAGCGCCGCCGCCATGGTTTCGGGCGTCGAAAGCCCGCAGATCTTCACCGCGGTTGCCATCGTCCCCAACTCCCCTCAGGCACGCTTATGGAGCATGATGGCGCAGGCGAGATCCTCGAGCGCCGTGCCGCTCGACTTGAAGAGCGTGATTTCCTCCCCGCTGGCGCGGCCGCGGTGCCGGCCGGTGCACAGCTCCTTGAGATCGGCGGCGATGCGCTCCGGGGTGAGGCGCCCCTCGGCGATCGCCAGCACGACGTCGCCGGCTTCGGACAGGGCGCCTTCGCGGGTGTCGACGAACACCGAGGCGCGCTCCATGGCGTTGCCATCGACCTCGCGCATGGTGGGCTTGAAGGCGCCCATGACGTCGACATGGACGCCGCCCTTCAGCCATTGGCCATGGATGACGGGTTCGCTCGAGGTGGTGGCGCTGGACACGATGTCGGCCCAGGCGATGCTGTCGGCCAGCGGCAGGGAGGGCACCGTCACCTCGAAGCCGTCGCGGGCCAGGGATGCGGCAAGTGCTTCCGCCTTGTCGCGGCTGCGATTGTAGATGCGCACCGCCCGGATGGGGCGGACGGCGGCGTGGGCATAGACGAGATGGGCGCCGACCACCCCGGCGCCGATCAAGGTGAGGCGTGCCGCATCGGGCCGCGCCAGGTAGTCGGCGGCGAGGGCCGAGGCGCAGGCGGTCCGGCGCGCGGTCAGCTCGCGGCCGTCGATGAGGGCGAGGGTCTCGCCGGTCTCACCGGAGAAGAGCTGATAGCCGGCCTGGACCGTGGGAAGGTCGCGGCGGCCATTGTCGGGCACCACCATCACGGTCTTGAGGCCGACAAAGGCGCCATCGGGGCCGCGCTTGGACATGTCGGTCCAAGACGGCATCATCAGGAATTTGCAAGGCTCGGTGCCGGCGCGCGGCAGTTCGTGATGGTGGCGCAGCGGCGAGACGATATCGCCGGCGAAGCCCGCGCGCAGCGCCTCGACAAAGTCGCGGTGGCTGGCCAGGCGGGCAATGTCGGCGGCAGAGATGGTCTTCACGGATCGACGACCTCAAGCTTTGGCCGGAAGTTCCGGCCTCAAATCCGGGGGCTTGGCAAATGGAGGGCGCCCGGATGCGGGGCTGGCCGGCTCTCCAAATTGCGCCGCAATTGGGCACGGGCCTGGCGCGCCGCCCGCCGCCACCGCCCCTGATTGACCCAGGCGGCGGTCCAGCCGGCGATGAGGCCGAGAAAGATGGCGATGAACACGACGATCCACAGAGGGATGCTGGCCGAGAGAATGGGGTCGCCGGGCGAGATCGGATCGAACGACACCGTCACCAAATGGCGGTTGGCGACCGCAAAGACGATCAGCAGGAAGGCGGCAATCAGGCCGAGGATCCGCGCGGTGAAGCGTTTCATCTGTCGAAGTCACTCCTGGTCGATGACCGGGCCGGCCTCAAGCGATCAGCCAGTCTCGTCGTTCAGCCGATCGCGCAGTTCCTTGCCGGTCTTGAAAAAGGGAATCCGCTTGGCGTCGACGGCGACCGAATCGCCGGTTCGCGGATTGCGGCCCTGGCGAGCGTGGCGACTCTTGACGGAAAAGGCTCCGAACCCGCGGAGCTCGACGCGGTCTCCGCGAGACAGCGCGACGATGATTTCGTCGAAAATCGTATTGATGATGCGCTCAACGTCACGGTGGTAGAGATGCGGGTTCTGCTGAGCGATCAGCTGTATCAGCTCGGACTTGATCATTCCACCCCGAGGGCAAGGCCTTTGACGCTTGCACCTGACTTGTCCTCACGGGCGAGCCTGCCAAACAGACAGTAGACCGTCAAGCCGCGCGACGTCGAAAGCGTCCTTTGCGCCGAGCAAAAGAGACGCGAAAGCGCTCGTATCGCGACTGAGCATGCTCTTCACGAGTCCGAGACCGAAGGTGGAGCCCTCGTCATCGGGCTTCCAATTGACGACCTTGAGGGTGTCGGGGATCTTCTTTTCCTTGCGCAGCCAGTCGAGCGCCTGGTCCTCGCCGCCCAAGGCATCGATGAGCTTCTCCTGGAGCGCCTGACGGCCGGTATAGACGCGTCCGTCCGAGAGAACGAGAACCCGGTCCGGCGCCAGGTGGCGGCGCTCGGTGACGAGGCCGGTGAACCAGCGGAACGAATCCTGGATCATCCCATTGGCGACAGCGAGCGCCTTCTCGGATGGCGGCTTGAAGAAGTTGGGCTCGGCCTTGAGGTCGCCGCTCTTGACCTCCTGCATCTGCACGCCGAGGGTGTCGAGCAGCTTCTGGAGCTGCGCCCATTGGAAGATCACGCCGATCGAGCCGGTGATGGTGTTGCCGCGGGCGACGATGTAGTCGGAGGCAATGGCGGTGATGTAGCCGCCGGAAGCGGCGATGGTGCCCATGACCGAGACCACCGGCTTCTTGGCGGCGATCTTGCGGATGGCCTCGTAGATCGCCTCGGACCCGGCGGTGGTGCCGCCGGGGCTGTCGATGTCGATGATCACGGCCTTCACCCGATCGGCCTTTTCCAGCTTTTCGAGCATTTTGAGGAACGGCCGGTCGCCGGTGATCAGGCCTTCGACCCGCACCCGCGCAATGTGGTCCGTGCGCCGCTTCAAGCCGTCGCCGCCAACCGTGAACGCCAGGGCGAGGACGGCAAGGCCGGCGGCAAGAACGGCAGCGATCCGCCACAAGCTCAGAGAGCGACGAAGCCGGCGGCGGGCAGCGATGGAATCAGAAGTCGAGCGTCATCTTTTCTCACCGGTCTGGCGTCGGGGGCGGATCATTCGCGGCCGGAAGTCTCGCCCTTGGCCTTGGCCTTGGACAGGGCAGCGCCCAGGATGTCGCCCAGCGAGGCGCCGGAGTCGGAGGAGCCATATTGGGCCACGGCGGCCTTCTCCTCGGCGATTTCCAGCGCCTTGATCGATACCTGGATCTTGCGGGAGGCCTTGTCGATCTGGATCACCCTGGCATCGACCTTTTCGCCGATGGCAAAGCGCTCCGGCCGCTGCTCGGAGCGGTCGCGCGCGAGGTCGCTGCGGCGGATGAAGGCGGTGACATCGGTGCCGGCGATCTTGACCTCGACGCCGTTCTCCTGAACCTGCACCACCTCGCAGGTGACCGCGTCGCCCTTCTTGATGCCCTGGATCTGCTCCATCGGGTCGCCGGTGACCTGCTTGATGCCGAGCGAGATGCGCTCCTTCTCGGTGTCGACGTCGAGCACGACAGCCTTGACCAGGTCGCTCTTCTTGTAGTCCTTGATCGCTTCCTCGCCCGGGCGGCGCCAATCGAGGTCGGAAAGGTGGGCCATGCCGTCGACGTCGCCCTCGAGGCCGATGAACAGGCCGAATTCGGTGATGTTCTTGACCTCGCCCTCGACCTGGCTGCCGGGCGGAAACTTCTCGGCGAAGACCACCCAGGGATTGTCCAGGGTCTGCTTGAGGCCGAGCGAGATGCGGCGCTTGACCGGGTCGACCTCGAGGACCTGGACGGTGATCTGCTCGGACGTGGACAGGATCTTGCCCGGGTGGACGTTCTTCTTGGTCCAGCTCATCTCGGAGACGTGGACGAGGCCCTCGATCCCCTCCTCGATCTCGACGAAAGCGCCATAATCGGTGATGTTGGTGACCCGGCCCTTGATGCGGATGCCGGGCGGGTATTTGGCGGCGACGCCCTCCCACGGATCCTTCTCCAGCTGCTTCATGCCGAGGCTGATGCGGTGGGTCTCGGGGTTGATCTTGACGATCTGCACCTTGACCTGCTGACCCACGCCGAGAACGTCCGAGGGGTGGTTGACGCGCTTCCAGGAGATGTCGGTGACGTGCAGCAGGCCGTCGATGCCGCCGAGGTCGACGAAAGCGCCGTAATCGGTGATGTTCTTCACCACCCCGTCCACCACCTGGCCCTCGACCAGGTTCTGCACCAGCTCGGAGCGCTGCTCGGCCCGCGTCTCCTCCATCACGGCGCGGCGGGACACGACGATGTTGCCGCGGCGGCGGTCCATCTTCAGGATCTGGAAGGGCTGCGACAGGTTCATCAGGGGACCGACATCGCGGATCGGCCGGATGTCGACCTGGCTGCCGGGCAGGAAGGCGACGGCGCCGCCGAGATCGACGGTGAAGCCACCCTTGACGCGGCCGAAAATGACCCCGTCGACGCGCTCGTTCTTCTCGAAAGATTTTTCGAGACGGATCCAGGCTTCTTCGCGGCGGGCCTTGTCGCGGGAGATGACGGCCTCGCCCATGGCATTCTCGATGCGCTCGAGATAGACCTCGACCTCGTCGCCGACCTGCAGCCTGCCGTCGCGCCCGGGGCTCTGGAACTCCCGCAGCGGCACCCGCCCCTCGGTCTTCAGTCCGACATCGATGATGGCCAGATCGTTCTCGATCGCCACCACCTTGCCCTTCACGACCGAGCCTTCGGTGGCCGTCGAATTCGTTGAAGGAGGCATCGAGCATCGCCGCGAAGTCGTCGCGCGAGGGGTTATAGGTGCCAGTTTGCGTCATAGTCCTCTTCTTTCTCAAATATGGTTGGCCCGCGGCTATCTCCGCAGGACCTCCCGATGCTCCGCGCCCGGCCGGTGGGCCGGGAAACGCCGGTGCGTCGGGCTCTCGATGGGTGGCTCCTGGAGCGAGGGAGCGACCGACCAGGCGCGATGCATCCCGCTTCAGAACCGCTGGGGAACGCCCCGTCAGACGCGACGCAGCCCCTGATTGAAACTGCTCTCGACAATGTCGAGAGCCGCCTGGAATGCGGCTTCTATATCCAAAAGCGTGGTATCGAGCAAGCGCGCGCCGGAGGCAGGCTTGAGCGGCGCCACGGCGCGCTCGCTGTCGCGGGCGTCGCGGCGGTGGATGTCGGCGAGCACCGCCTCGTAGCTCAGCGGGTCGCCGAGGGCGGCAAGCTCCTGCCAGCGGCGGCGGGCGCGAACCTCCGGCGTCGCGGTGACGAACAGCTTCAAATCGGCCTCGGGGCAGACGACGCTGCCGATGTCGCGCCCGTCGAGGACGGCGCCAGGCTCGCGGCGGGCAAAGGCGCGCTGGTATTCCAGGAGCGCGGCACGGACGTCGGGAATGGCGGCGACCATCGAGGCAGCCTCGCCGGCGGCGGTCGAACGCAGCGCCGCGGCGGAAAACTGGGTCAAATCGAGGGCGCGGGCGGCGCGGGTGGCGGCCGCGACATCGTCGAGATCATGGCCCGAGGCCCGCACCGCCAGGCCGACGGCGCGGTAGATCAGGCCGGTGTCGAGGTGGTCGAAGCCGAAATGGGCGGCAAGCCGGCGTGCAAGCGTCCCCTTGCCGGAGGCGGCAGGGCCGTCGAGGGCGATGATCATTGGGGCCGACCGCTGTCGAATTGGGCGCCGAAGCGCTCCATGAAGCCCTGGAAATCGGGGAAGCTCGTGGCGATCATCGATGCGTCGTCGACGCTGACCGGGTTGGCGGCAGCCAGGCCCATGACCAGGAAGGCCATCGCGATCCGGTGGTCCAGGAAGGTCGAGACCAGGCCACCACCGCGGACCGGACCGCCATCGATCTCGAGCCAATCCTCGCCGCTGCGGCACACGACGCCATTGGCCTCGAGCCCGCCGACAATGGCGGACAGGCGATCGCTTTCCTTCACCCGGAGCTCATGGAGACCCTCCATCCGGGTGGTGCCCTCGGCAAAGCTCGCGGCGACCGCAAGGATCGGGAACTCGTCGATCATCGAGGGGGCGCGGGCGGCCGGGACAAGAACGCCGCGCAGCCCTGAGCTCCGCGCCCGGATGTCGCCCAAAGGCTCGCCGCCCGATTGCCGCCGGTCGTGGATCGTGAGGTCGCCTCCCATGAGGCGGAGGGTCTCGATGAGGCCGGTGCGGGTGGGGTTGAGAAGGATGCTGTCGAGCACGACATCGCTGTCGCGGGTGATCAGGGCCGCGACCAGGGGAAAGGCGGCCGAGCTCGGGTCGCCCGGAACCGCCAGCGCGGTGGCCTCGAGCTCGCGCTCGCCAATGACGGTGATGCGCCGCCCGCCGTCCGCCGCCGGGGCGATGTCGAGCGTGGCTCCGAAGCCCGCCAGCATGCGCTCGGTGTGGTCGCGGGTGGCGACCGGCTCGATGACCGTGGTGGCGCCGGGGGTGTTGAGGCCGGCCAGCAGGACGGCCGACTTGACCTGGGCCGAGGCCACGGGCAGCTCGTATATGATGGGCACCGGGTTGCGGGCGCCGGTGAGGGTGAGGGGAAGGCGGCCGCCCTCGGCGCTGTCGAAGCGTGCTCCCATGCGTTCGAGCGGGGCGATGATCCGGCCCATCGGCCGCTTGCGCAGCGAGGCGTCGCCGGTCAGGCGGGCGACCACCGGCGCGGTGGCGATCAGGCCGGCGGTGAGCCTGGCGCCGGTGCCGGAATTGCCGAAGTCGATCGGGTCGTCGGGCGAGAGGAAGCCGCCGATGCCGACGCCGCGGACATGCCAGCTGCCGTCGCGCCAGCGCTCGACCGCGGCGCCGAGCGCGGCCATGGCGCGGGCGGTGTTGACCACGTCCTCGGCTTCGAGAAGGCCGGAAATGGTGGTCTCGCCGATGGCGAGCGCCCCCAGCATCAGGGCGCGGTGGGAGATCGACTTGTCGCCTGGGACCGCGGATCGGCCGTGGAGGCCGGGCGAGGGGCAGGCTCTGAGCGGTTCCGGCATGGCGAGCGGGTGGTTGCCGAGCGATGGATCGAGCGATGGATTGCTGGCCGAAGCTCCTAACACAGCTCGGTCCAGGGTGTCATCCCGAGGCCGCAACCGGGCTTGCGGCTTTGGGTTTTGACAGGGCTGGCAGGACATGGCATGGGAGGCGCCATTTCCCCGATGACATTCGCGAGAAGGTTGAGGCAGCGTGGTCAGTGCGGAACTCGGAACGAAGCGGTCCTGCCCCAGTTGCGGGACCCGTTTCTATGATCTGTTGAAGAATCCGATCATTTGCCCCAATTGCGGCGTGAGCTTCGTTGCCGAGGCTTTGCTGCCGTCCAAGGGCGAGCATGCCGGGCCGATCGCCAAGGTCCGGGAAGCGGTGGTGGAGCATGTCGAGCCGGATGACGTCGAGCTTGTGAGCCTCGAGGATGTCGAGGAGGGGGGCGACGAGGCGGCCGATATCGAGGATGTCGACATCGGCGAGGATCCGGCGCCGATCGAGGAAGACGACACCTTTCTCGAGGAGGAGGAGGAAGAAGGCAATGTGTCGGGGATTCTCGGCGGCAAGGGCGGCGACGAGGAGGATACCTGACGGGGGCCGCGGCGCCGTATGGAAAACCCAAGTTTCGCTTGATCGCTCAAGGAGCGGGGCCTAATGTCCCGCGCTTCGTGCCGGCAAGGGGCCATAGCTCAGTTGGGAGAGCGCTTGAATGGCATTCAAGAGGTCGGCGGTTCGATCCCGCCTGGCTCCACCAAAAAATCCCAATCTATCACCACCTTAGTCACTCGCCGGTCCATCGCTCAATCATGTTGGGATCGGCAGTAAGCAGCCAGTAAGCAGATTTGGCTCATTCGTCATACGTCTAAGATCACGCACTCTTGAGACCTTGAGCCCCCGGTGTTCTCTCCTCGGGAATTGTGCTAGGTCGGCTATGCGCTGGCCGCGCATACGCTCGGTCGCTGATCGCTGGGAAGACTGCGGTGCCCAAGATCGACATCGCCGCCGTGCCGATACGCAAAGGCTCGGGCTATCCGCCGCCATTCGACGAACCCTGTGCTGAACGCGTGCGGCAGCGGCTGGGCAACGCCGGCGGGCTCACTGATTTCGGGGTCAATCTCATGCGCCTTCCGCCGGGCAATTGGTCGAGCCAGCGCCACTGGCATTCGGCCGAAGACGAATTCGTCTATGTGCTGGCAGGCGAACTGACACTGATCGAAGATGGCGGAGAGACGGTGCTGCGCGCCGGTGATTGCGCGGCCTTTCCGAAACTCTCCGGCAACGGCCATCACCTGATCAACAAATCGGGCGCGATGGCGGTTTATCTTGAAGTCGGTACGCGCTCGCCCTCCGACGTTACCATCTGCTCCGACATCGACATGATGAGCTCCAACGCCGACGGCCGGTTCGTGCACAAGGATGGCACGCCCCATCCCGAGCCCAAGTCCTATTGAGGCTGATGAGGCTGAGGTGCGTGGTAATCGCATTGCTGCGCATTTAAGGAAGATCTACAGAAAAGATTGCGCCGGGCTGGTAGCGGAGCAACCGCGAGAGTGGGCAACATTGCTCAGCCGAGCCCAAGCCCCGACTAGCATTCGGATCGGAAGTGGCGGAGAGGGTGGCAGACGCACCTCAGAAGTAAGATCTTGATCTAAAAGCCGAAAATAGCCGTTCTTCACGCCTGCCCTAGCGTGTGCCCTAGCAGTCGATTTCGGTAGACGGCCCAAGCACTCCCGCAAGATCAGCGGAATCATAATCCGCGTGTCGGGGGTTCGAGTCCCTCCTCCGCTACCGGTGAAATCAATAAGTTACCTCCACAAGCCAAAATCGATAGCACGCCTAAGGTAACGGGTGAGGTAACGCTGCACTTGTCGCTTCGTGAGTTATTTCGAAGCCCTTTGTGTGGGGGTCGGGTTGACTGCTCTGACTACAAGAATCTGGGGGTCAGGGGTTCGAATTCCTTTTCCGGTGCGCCAATAACTCAGCTGAAAATTGGTGGCTACTGAATTTGGGGCGGGTCACCACCGGGTCACCAACGGCGCTTGCTTCAACGAGCGAACAAAGTGCAATGGGCGCGCACGGAGTTGGGGGCGACAACTCTGGCATTCTTAATCACATCGGCGCTGGAATGGCTATCCAGTGGGGTTCGCGACGGCAAATGCGAGGACCGCCGGTCACACCGGCAGATGAATCCCGAGCTTGTCGCCTTGGCCAAGCGGCTGCGCCGACGCAATCCCGAGACCGGTGAGCGGAAATCCCTGCGGGCGATTGCTGCGGAACTCGCCAGGCTCGGGCCAACGCTCTCGAGAAATCCATTGCGACCAGGAGCGCGACAAGGACCTGGGCGCGCCTATAATTGCCGTACTTTCAAATCGCTCAGCCAAGCCGGAAGGGTGGATTGGTGATTATCGCGTCGACCTCCCGACCATTCGTCGAGTAGGGGGAGCGCCTTGTTGACGCCGACGAAAGGTCGCAGATCCGAACGTGGCGGCAGTCTGCTACGAAACCCGTCTGATCTGGTTCACGGGGCGAGGGCCACATTCCTATGAGGCGCCTGGTTTGTTGGATTGTCGGTCACCGTTGGCGGCCACTTCGTCGGGGCGGCGAAATCTGCACGCGATGCGGCGCCCATATAACGTAGAGGGCGACCGATACGCGGCGGCGAACATCGGCGGTCGCTTGATCTGAGCGCACAGTTCACGAGCGGCTTGGTATGCTCCGGGAGAGCTCACTTTCCGAACAGCCTTTCTGCCAGGTCAACGCTGCCAGTCAGCACCAGATCACCTGCGGACTTGCCGAGCGCGACGCGATACCTGCCCTCGGCGATGCGCCATTGGCCGGGCCGTTCTTGCCGTCGAAGCGCGCCAGCAGACGAGGATCCGCCGTCAGCGTCACGGTCTTCGATTCGCCCGGCTTCAGGTCGACACGCTCGAACCCGAGCAGTCGCATGCGCCGGCTCGTCCGGCGCGTCGATCAGATAGAGCTGCGGCACGTCGGCGCCGCCGATCTTTGCCGGTGTTCGTCACCGTGAACGTCGCGGTCACGGTCTCGCCGCCACGGACCTTCAGGTCGCTGTAGTCGAACGTCGTGTAGCTCAGGCCGTGACCGAAGTAGTAGAGCGGCTTCTGATCTTTCTGCGCGTACCAGCGGTAGCCGACATCCGCGCCCTCGTCGTAGCGGATGGTCACGGGTGTGCCCCACGGTGTGCCGAGTCCGGGCAGCTCAGGCCGCGGCGTCTGCGCGAGGTCGACGGGGAAGGTGATCGGCAGATCGGCCCGACGGGTTCACCTTGCCGGTGAGCGATCTCCGCGATCGCCTGGCCCCGGCCTGTCCCGGGATACCATGCCTGGACGATCGCCTTCACCTTGTCGCGCCACGGCATCGCCACCGGGTTGCCGGTTTCCAGCACGACGATCGTGTTCGGGATTGGCCGTCGCCACGGCGTCGATCACGGCGTCCTGGCCCCAGGGCAGCGACAGGTCGGCGCTGTCGAAACCTTCGCCCTCTACGCGAATCCCGAAGGCGATCACCACGTCCGAGCGCTTCGCCATCAACGACAGCCTCCGCCGGCGTATACCCGGGGTCGAACTCGATCTGTGCCTTCGGCAGGAGCCTTCTTCAGTTCCGCGAGCGGCGACGACGGGAACAGGAAGAGTTTGCGCGCGGCTCCCATAGTGCCCGGGCCGCCGATCTTGATCTCGCCTGCATATCCGCCCACCGGGAGGACCGCGCCCGAACCGGTGCCGCTTATGACCCCTTCCTGGGCGTGGCCGCCGATCACTGCGATCTTCAGCGGCTTGTCTGTCGCGAGCGGCAGGACGCCGTCGTTCTTCAGGAGCACGATACCCTGCCGGGCGATTTCAAGCGCAATCTCGTTGTGCTTGGCCATGTCGACCTTGGGCGCCGGCCCCCATTTGTCGACACCCACGGCATACACCGAATGCAGGATGCGGCGCACCATGTCGGAGAGGCGCTCCTTCGGGCAGCTTGCCTTCCGCATAGGCCTTCCTAAGCCGGTCGGTGAATGCCTCCGCGCCCCACTGCTTGACGTCCAGCTGGATGCCGGATTCCTGGTCGAGCCCCTTCGAGCGCGTAGTCCCACTCGGGTACCGCACCCCAGTCGGACATCACGTAGCCCTTGTAGCCCCAGGCGCTCCTTGAGCACTTCATTGAGAAGATGTGGATTGCCGCTGGCATAGCTCGCCGTTGATCTTGTTGTAGCCGCTCATGATCGAGCCGGGCTGCGAGCGCTCGATCGCGATCTGGAACGCGAGCAGGTCGGACTCGCGGTGCGCCGCAGGGTCGATGATCGCGTCCAGCCAGTGGCGGTTGGTCTCGTTGCAGTTGAGCGTGTAGTGCTTGAGCGTCGAGATGACCCCTTGACTCTGGATGCCGTTGACGGCCTCGGCGCCGAGGACGGCGCTGACCCAGGGGTCTTCGGAGTAGTACTCGAAGTTCCGGCCGTTGCGCACGTCGCGGGTGAGATTGATCCCGCCGGCGAGCATGACGTTGAATCCCCGAATTCGTGCCTCGCGGCCGATCGCCGCGCCCCCCTCGCGCGCGAGTTGTGGGTTGAAGCTCGACCCGACGACGATTGACGCCGGGAATGCGGTAGCGCCCTTGTCGTCAGGCCGATATCCTGGGTTGGTGACGCCCATGCTGGCATCACTGCTCTGGAGCGCCGGAATGCCAAGCCGCGGGACGCCGGGCGTATAGCCTGCGCTCGTGTTCTTGACGTCTGCCGGGATGCGCTTGTCGCGCGGGACGCAGGGGCGCCTGGAGACTGAGGATGAGCGAGAAGCGCTCGTCGTCGGTCATCTGCTGCTCGGTCGCGCGCGCCCGCTCGTCCGGCGACGCCGCCTGGCCTTGGGCCGCGCCGGCCAGCGCCATCGTCTGTAGCAAAGCCAGTGACCCGCATCTTATCGCTTGCATCACCAGCCTCCTTTCATCACACGCCGCGGTGCCTTGGAGTTTTTGCCGCGAGGGCGGTGATGTGCTGGTCGTGACCCAAGTTGGACCGACTGGCCCGCTCGATGCCAGACCTCGTGGCGACCACCTCGAAGTGCATGAAGGTCCTTCGTGAGGATCCGTAGCTTCGGCTCGGCGACCAGGAAGGCTTCAGAACAGTCCGCTGGCGCTTTGGTCTCGGTGGCGGCCCACCACTTGGCCCTTGCACGCCGTGGCGCTGGCGGACCGGGCATCTGCCCAACCGGGCGGTCCATGACAGCCGCTTATCCACTAGAGAACCCTCTTTTGTGCTGCCCGCAGCTCTACAATTCGCTGGCGGAACTGCGGGTAGTCCCAGACCAATAGCGATAGACGATCCTGCTCAACTGTACGCCTGATCGCGTTCCTGGCCGTCTTGTCGTCCGAGACGAAGATCTCCGCCTTGTTCGTGGCGGTTACTGACATCAAGGTGTCGATCCAGTGCTTGTCCCGCTGCTTGCCCTTCGACTTCTTTCCTTGCACTTGGTTCAGGCGCTTCTCTGTCTTCTCGTCCGACCAGTCAGCTTGATCCCATTTGGACACACACCACACCGCACCGCTTGTGCTGACGACAGTGAGGTTAAGGGCGCTCGCGGTCTTTCGGACGTGGAGCGGAGCCTCGGCCAGCTGATCCGCTATCCCGTGAGTGATCATCAACTTGATCTTCCCACCCGCTTGTAACTCAGTGACCATGGCCAGGACTTCAGCATCACTGGTTAGCCTGTGGAAGATGTTGTTGTCGAACATGATGCGGAGTGGTGTCACAGGGTTCATCATACCCTACCTCAGTTTCACATAGGCCAGGATACGGCGGTGCCTTGTGTGTTCGCAGGCGGCTGCTTCGCTTCCTCCCATGAGCCCCTTCACGCGCCGCGACGCCATAGCTCTATGTAGCCCGCCTCTGGGGTGGGCTCACCCCGCACCCTCTCAAGTTGCACCGCAAGGCTGAGGGATTTCTCAAGCTCTGCTCTCCAGGCACGACGGCGGCTGAGGAAGGTAGCGAGCCGCCAGAGCGGGTCCTGGCCTTTGATCGAGAGCGCCAGGTCCACATCGGCTGACAGGCGTTGCTGTGCCCTTCGCTCGACTGCCGGAGAGGAAGATAGCTTGCACCTCCGGGGTCTTTTTCGCCCACGTGATGATACTGGTCAACTACTCATCGCTAAGGTCCATAGGGCAACCATAACATCGGTCACTGCTCAGTCTCACACGGGCAAGCCCAGTGACTTCGTCTCTATGAGAGAAGTCATGTACTCGCATCAACCGACGGGCAACGGCCTCGATCTCCTCGGGGTCCGCTCACCCGTAGACAAGACATCCGCTGCGTGAAGCTGCGAGGTAGGTACGCGCCTCGCGTCAATGGTTTCGTCGCTGCGCCCGCCTCCAGCAGCTCGCGAACATGTTGGTAATGACGGCTCGGCAGGACGAAAGGCTCATCGCGATCGAACGGCGCGTCGATCGGCCTGAGCAGGCCTCAACGGTTAGGTAACCATGAATTTCAGCGTCGTGGCGTTGTATGATGCAATCGGTCTGCCGATGAGAGTCCAGGCGCGGGCGCGTGTTAGCTCAGGGGCTGGGCATCACTGGCCTGGTCACCGGCATGATCGCCGATTGGACCGGAATGATCATCACTCGGTAAGTCAGCGGAGGGTCGATCGCGAATGTCGCGCGAATGCTGAGTCGGTAGGCGGCTGTTCAGGTGGAGCGAGGCATCGATGAGCGACGGGGAGACTATGAAGAGATTGGCCTTCAGGCTGCAGGTTGGACCCTCCACGCCCGAATATGCCTCTATGTTCGCCAGGTATTGTTCAATCTCGGCTAACTGATGATGCTGTTGGGGCAAGGAACTCATGCTCGAACTCGAGGATTTGGGCCCAGGCCGCCTCAATGGTCAGCCAAGGCACGTCACCGTCGGCGAACAAGCGGTCGTGGCGCCAAGCAAGCCAGCGGCAGCGCTGCCGGTCGGACAATAGATCAGAGCGTTCGCTGGCGATTACACGATTGCCAAGCTCCCGAAAGCGGTCATCGTCAAGGATCTTCAACAATATCTCGACGTCCGGAGCAGGCCGTTGCTCATGGAAATCATGCATACGGGCTTTGTCTGCAACCGTCGGAAAGCCTGCGTAGAGCTTCTCTTCGACGTAGGGAGAGGGCTCTTGGTCGGCGTAACGGTCTGCAAGAAGCCGAGCGACGCGTTGGCGAAAATCCGCGTGTTCACGAATAGCCTGAGCGCGGGCCTGATAAGTCGCCAAGGGTAATCGTCCGCCACGGATATTTTCCGGGGCAAAATCGAGCGGCAAAAGCGGCGGTTGAGCATTTATGGAAACGCGACGGATCTGCTTCACTTTGCCATCAATAGCGTTCAGCAAGGCGGTATCGTCGGCGTCCAACAGAGGCAACGGATCAAACCGTAAGTCAAACGTCGCCCATTCGTTCGCATTTGTGGCGTTAGGGATGATCGGAGCGATGACGAGGTTGTAGGGGACGCCACCATAGGTCTCACTCAACAGCAAGACGGAATTTCGTTTGATCAGATTTAAGGACGCCGCTTTGCTGGCGTTGGCGATCATAGCATCCCACAGTTCTGGCATGCGTCGTTTAATAATCTGCGCGATAGCGAGGGTCGTATTAGTATCGGCCATGGCCTCGTGTGCGTTATCCAGCACAATAGCGTTGGCTTTGGCCAATTGTCCGAGCTTAAAACTACGTTTGCCATTGGCATCGAGCGGTATAGCGAGAGCGGTGGGGACGCAAGCAGAGGCCAGCTGCGCCATGCGCATCATATCGGCGCGCCCGTTGCCATTTGTGTTGGTCTGGTAGATTGGCAGCAGCGTCTGGTAATAGGCTTGGCGCAGCATTGCTTCATCGAAACGCATCGAATTCCAACCCAGGAACACCGCTCCGCCCAAGCTCCACTCATCCATTTTGGCGTGGATCTGCCGCATCATCTCAAAGTGCGACATCGGCGCATTGGTGAGGTCGGTGAACGTGGACGTCTGTGATCAGGAGTGCCTCAGGAGAGGGAACAATATGCGGCAGCAAACGACAGCGGACGTCGAATGTGTCTATCACATTGAGGCCGTCGTCAGCTTTAATTGCTGCAAACTGAAGAATCTGGTCAAAGCTTGTGCTTTTGCCAGTAGTCTCTGTGTCGTAAAAGATGTACGGCATCTGAGGCTCGTGTTGATGTTGAAGTTATCGGCTATGGCCGCTCCAAAATACCTTTGAGGCGGGCGAAGCTTTCCTCGGG